>NZ_BMKQ01000001.1:858860-1985458 GCF_014644415.1 Marmoricola endophyticus | reverse complement strand
GTGGCGGGGGCTGGGGCGGTTGCCTGGGTGTCGGTGGTCTCGTCGTCCTTGCTCGCTGCGCTCGCGTCCGGCTCGACCGCCTCCGTCTTCGGCTCGGCCTCGTCCTCGGCCTCGTCGGTCTCGGTGGAGGTGTCGGCGTCGTCCTCGGTGCGGTCGACGTTCTCGTCGGTGGTGGAGTCGCCGGCGGTGTCCTCCGGCTTGTCCGCGGCCGGCTCGGGCTCGGTCGAGTCGTCGCCGCCGAGGTCGAACAGCGAGCCGCTGCCGAAAGAGTCGCCGGCGTCGGCAGGTGCGCTGTCGGTGGTCTCGTCGTCCTCGCTCGCTGCGCTCGCGTCGGGCTCGACCACCTCCTCGGCCTTCTCCTCGGGCGCGGGCTCCGCCTTCTGCGGCTCGGCCTCGGCGCTGGAGTCGCCGCCGAGGTCGAACAGCGAGCCGCCGCCGGACTTCTCCTCCGCCGGCTTCTGCTCGGTCTTCTCCTCCGTCTTCGCCTCGGGCTCCTCGTCGCCCTCGTCGAACAGGGAGCCGCCGGACTTCTGCCCGGCCGGCTTCTCGTCGGCGTCGGGCCCGGCCTCGTCGTCGGCAGGGGCGTCGTCGAAGAGCGACGTGCCGCCCGAGGCCTTGGCCAGGGGGCCGACGTCTTCGGTGTCGGTGACGGTGTCCTCGGTCTGGGTCGTGTCTCCGGCCTCGGGCTCGTCCTTGGTGTCCTCGGCGGTCGGAGCCGCCTTCGCCTCCGCCTTCTTGTCCGCCTTCTTCGCGGCCGGCTTCTCGGGCGCCTTCTTCGGCGCCTCGCCCTTGATCGAGGCGAGCAGCATCTGCGCGACGTCGAGGACCTCGACCTCCTCGCGGGCGTCGCCCTTGGACTGCTCCATGGTGAGTCCGTCGGAGAGCATCACGCGGCAGAAGGGGCAGCCCACGGCGATCTGGTCGGCGCCGGTGTCGACGGCCTCCTTCGTACGGTTGATGTTGATCCGCTCGCCGATGTTCTCCTCCATCCACATGCGCGCGCCGCCGGCGCCGCAGCAGAAGGACTTCTCGGAGTTGCGGGGCATCTCGACGAAGTTCGCGTCGGGGATGACGTCGAGCAGCTCGCGCGGGGGCGAGTACACCTGGTTGTGCCGCCCCAGGTAGCAGGGGTCGTGGTACGTCACCGACCGCGTCCCGCCCTGGGCGGCGACCGGGGTCAGCTTCTTCTCCCGCACCAGCCGGTTGAGCAGCTGGGTGTGGTGGACGACCTCGAGCTCGACGCCGAACTCGGAGTACTCGTTCTTCAGCGTGTTGAAGCAGTGGGCGCAGGTCGAGACGACCTTCTTGACCTTGTACTCCTTGAACGTCTCAGCGTTCTGCGTGGCCAGGCCCTGGAAGACGAACTCGTTGCCGGCACGTCGCGCCGGGTCACCGGTGCAGGTCTCGCCGTTGCCGAGCACGCCGAAGGAGACGCCGGCCATGTCGAGCAGCTCGGCGACGGCACGGGTGGTCTTCTTCGCGCGGTCCTCGTACGCCCCGGCGCAGCCGACCCAGAACAGCCAGTCGACCTCGTCGAGACTCTCGACGTCCTCGCCGACGACCTTGACGTCGAAGGGCAGATCCTTGGCCCAGTCCATCCGTGCGGAGGCGGACATGTTCCACGGGTTGCCCTTGTTCTCCAGGCCCTTGAACAGGCCGTTGAGCTCGGCGGGGAAGTTGGACTCCACCAGCACCTGGTAGCGCCGCATGTCGACGATGTGGTCGACGTGCTCGATGTCCACGGGGCACTGCTGCACGCAGGCACCGCACGACGTGCAGTTCCACAGCACATCGGAGTCGATGACCGCGGCACCCGACTCGGGCATGTAGAACCACTCGTCGCCGGTGTCGCCGACCAGCGGGCGCTCGGCCTCGGTGGCCAGGGCGGTGTTGCCGGTCAGCAGCTCCTCGCGCTCGCCCTCGGGCGTCTGGAGGTACGGCGCCTTGGCGTGGGCGTGGTCGCGCATCGCCGTGATCAGCAGCTTGGGCGAGAGCGGCTTGTCGGTGTTCCACGCGGGGCACTGGCTCTGGCAGCGACCGCACTCGGTGCAGGTCGTGAAGTCGAGGATGCCCTTCCAGGAGAAGTCCTCGACCGAGCCGACGCCGAGGACGGTGTCCTCGTCCATCTCCTCGAGGTCCTCGAAGTTGATCGCCTCGCCGTTCGAGGTCATCGGCTGCAGCGCGCCCAGCGCCGTACGCCCGTCGGCGTCGCGCTTGAGGAAGATGTTGAAGAAGGCGAGGAAGCGGTGCCACGCCGTGCCCATCGTCGGGGTCAGCGAGATGGTGATCATCCAGACGAACGACACGAGGATCTTCACCGTCGCGGTGACGAAGATGATGTTCGCGACGGTCGTCTCCGAGAGCCCGTCGAGCGCCTGGCCGATCGGGTACGACAGCGGGAAGTGGATGTACGACGCGTGGTCGGGGTGGTCGCCGAACTTCGCGATCGCGTACTCCGCGCCGCGCAGCAGCACGATGCACAGCCCGACCAGCAGGATCACGGCCTCGACGAAGTAGCCCCACCACATCGTCGAGCCGAAGAACCGCCCGCGGGGGCCACGTACCCGCTCCTTGGGTCGGGTGGCGCGGTAGCCGATGAAGGCGACGATCGCGACCAGCATGACCGCGGTGACCGCCTCGGTCAGCCACTCCCAGATGAACCAGCGGCCGATGACCGGCAGCGCGAAGTCCGGGCTGAACAGCTGGCCGAACGCCGTGACGAGGGTGAAGAACAGCAGGCCGAAGCCGACCATGATGAACCAGTGGCCGGCGCCGACCCAGGTCCACTGCAGCATCCGGGTGTGGCCCAAGGACTCCTTGAGCAGCGTGACGCCGCGCCGGACCGGCCGGTTCGTGCGGTGGGCGCTCTGGCCGATGCCGAAGACGCCGATCATCTTCCGGATCGCGAGGACGAACATCGTCGTCCCCACGACGGCGATGCCGATCGAGATGATCTGGGCGAGTAGCTGCACCATCAAACTGCTCCTGTCGGACTGCCGGCACCGTCCCCGACGCGGGGGGCATGCGAGGGGCAGCCTAGGTGGCCGGACACCGAGCCGTCGGCCGGGGAGAAGGGTCGAGCCGAATACTACCGGCGAGTAACCCGTGCTCCGGGGCACCCCCAGGGGCCGATCAGGCGCCGGTGACCATCCAGCGAGTGCCGCGCGCCCGTGCCAGCAGGACGACCAGCCGTGCTCCCATGAACACGGCCGCGAAGGCCACCCAGACCAGCACCAGGTCGCCGAGCCCGAGAGCCGCGAGCGCCAGCACCACCGGTGCGTAGACGACCAGCACCACGGTCCCCGCCACCGCGAGGTACTTCCCGTCGCCGGCGCCGATCAGGACCCCGTCGAGCACGAACACCACCCCGGCGACCGGCTGGCCGAGCGCCGCGACCAGCAGCACGGGGACGAGCAGCGAGCGCACCTCGGGGTCCGGGGTGAACAGCGCACCCAGGAACGGGCTCACGGCGGCCAGCAGCACGCCGGTGCCGATGCCGGACACCCAGCCCCAGCGCACCATCCGGTCGGTGAGCCGTCGTACGGACGCCACGTCGCCCTCGCCCAGCGCCTTGCCGGTCAGCGCCTGCGCGGCGATCGCGACCGCGTCGAGGACGAAGACGAGGAAGCCCCACACCGTCGTCGCCAGCTGGTGGGTGGCGAGATCGACCTCGGAGGCCCGACCGGTCGCGGCGGTGGCGACCGCGTACGTCGTGACGAGCAGCGCGGCACGCAGCGTCAGCGTGCGGACGACCAGCGGCACCCCGGCGCCGGCCGAGGCGCGGACGCCGAGCCACCGCGGCCGCAGGGACGCGCCCTCGCGACGGGCGACCCTGACGACGACTGCCAGCAGGGCCGCGGCCGAGAGCACCTGCGCCACGACCGACCCGATCGCGGAGCCCGCGATCCCGAGGTCCAGGCCATAGACGAGCGCCACGTTGAGCACGACGTTGAGCAGGTTGCCCGCGACCGCGACCACGAGGGGCGTACGGGTGTTCTGGACGCCGCGCAGGATCCCGGTCGTCGCCAGCATCACCAGCAGCGGGACGGCGCCGAACGCGGCGATCCGCAGGTAGGTCGTCGCCTGCTCCGCCACGTCCCCGTGAGCGCCGAGCAGTGCGACCAGCGGCTCGGCGAGCCCCGCGCCGACCGCCGTCACGACGATCCCGATCGTCACCGCGAGCCAGGTCCCGTCCAGCCCCTGCGCGAGCGCGCCGCGCAGGTCGCCGGCCCCCAGGCGTCGCGCGACCGCCGCGGTCGTGCCGTACGCGAGGAACACGCACAGGTTGACCAGCGTCTGCAGCACGGCGCCGGCGATGCCGAGGCCGGCGAGGGGTGCCGTGCCGAGGTGGCCGACCACGGCCGAGTCGGCCAGCAGGAACAGCGGCTCGGCCACGAGAGCGAGCAGGGCGGGGAATCCGAGCCGCAGGATCTCCCGGTCGGTCTCCCTGTTCGTGGAGCGGGGGACCTGTCGGGGCACCCGGGCATGATGCCTGCATGTCGCTGTCCGCCGACGCGTCGGCCTGGGTGAACCAGAAGCTCGCGCCGCTGTTCGTCCGCTACGGCCGCGGCCTGACGCTGGCCGGGGCCGACCTGCCGCGCCGCCGGGTGCGACTGGGGACCCGCCACGGCCGGATCCCCGCCTGGGTCTACGAGGCGCCCGCAGCCCGCGGCACCCACGTCCACCTGCACGGTGGCGCGTTCATGATGCGCTACCCGAGCATGGACGACTTCCTCGCCCGCTTCGTCGCCGCCGAGGCCGGGTGCCGGGTCGTCCTGCCCGACTACCGCGTGGCACCGCAGGTCCGCTACCCGGTCGCGCACGAGCAGGTGCACGACGCCGTGCTCTGGGCAGCGGGCGAGTGGGACGAACCGGTGTCGGTCGGCGGGTTCTCGTCCGGTGGCAACCTCGCCGCGTCCGCCGCCCTGCAGGCCCGTGACGCGGGCAGCGTCACCCCGGTGCTGCAGGTCCTCGGCGTCCCCTCGACCGACGTCGCCGACGACGCCAAGCGCACCGTCACCGGCGCGCGGTCGATGATCACGCCGGGTCTGATCGCGAGCGTGCGGCAGACCTACTTCACCGACGCTTCGCGCCGCGCCGAGGCGTACGCCTCCCCGCTGCTCGCCGGCCGGCTCGAGGGTCTGCCTCCCGCCCTCGTCCTGACCGCCGAGCACGACCTGCTGCGCGCCGAGGGCGACGCCTACGCCGCCCGGCTGGCCGAGGCCGGCGTCGCGACCGAGCACCACGTGGTGCCGCACGCCGACCACTACTTCCTGTCCTCGCCCGAGCAGGCCCGGCCCTGGCTGGACCTCGTGGCGGGCCGGATCCGGGAGGCGCTGCGCGGATGAGCACGTACGTCGCCCTCGGGGACTCCTACGCCGCCGGCGTCGGTGGCGGCGATCGCGTCGACACCTGCTGGCGCGCAGAGCGCGGCTACCCCGTACGCGTGGCGCGCGCGGCCGGTGCCGACCTGTCGTACGCCGCCTGCATCGGGGCGACGGTCGCCGACGTGCGCGAGACCCAGCTCGCCGCACTGAGCGCCGAGACCGGATGGGTCACCCTCACCATCGGCGGCAACGACATCGGGTTCACCCCCGTCCTGGTCGCCGCCGCGTCACCGGCCTGGCTCAACGACTCGACCGACGACATCGACCGTGCGCTGCGGGTGCTGCGCGAGGAGCTGCCCGACCGGCTGCGCCTGCTCTACGGCGAGGTCCGCGACCGGGCGCCGGAGGCGACGGTCGTCGTGACCGGGTACCCGCGCCTGTTCGCCGCCGAGGACTGCCAGCTCGTCACGTTCTTCACCCGCTCGGAGATCGAGCGGCTCAACGCCGTCGCCGACGAGATCGACGCGCTGGTGCGCAGCCTGAGCGACGCGGCCGGCTTCGGGTTCGCGCCGGTGCGGGACTCGTTCAGCGGCCACGCGGTCTGCGACGACGAGCCCTGGATCCACGGCGTCTCCCTGCCGCTGGAGGAGTCCTTCCACCCGACCGCCCCGGGTCACGACGCGTACGCCGCCTCCGTGCTGCGGGCGCTCGAGCTCGAGGCCGGCGCCGAGGGCAAGGAGCCCGTGGTCACCCGGGTGCCGTCGCGCGGCTCCGCCCCGGTCTTCCGGCTGCCCGACCTGACGGGCCGGCGCAGCCGGCAGGGCGCCGCCGAGTGGGGTCTGGACCCGGACCGCATGGCCGACCTCGCGCAGCACCTCGACCCGGTGGCGGCCCGCTCCTCGGCGCGGACCGAGGACGCCGCAGCAGAGCTGCACGCGATGCACCGGCAGGTCCTCGACCGGCGCGGGTTGCCCCACTAGACGAGGTCCGTCAGGCGAGTGGGCTGATCCCGCCGTCGACGCGGAGCTCGGTGCCGTTGACGTAGTCGGCGACGGGGCTGCACACGAACGTCACCGCCGCGGCGACGTCCTCGGGCGTGCCGAGGCGCCCCGCCGGGTTGGGGGCGTACGACGCCTCTCGCGAGGGGTCGTCGGCGAACATCTCCCGCAGGCCCGGCGTGGCGATGACGCCCGGGCTCACGACGTTGGCCGTCACGCCGGTCCCCGCCAGGTGCTGGGCGAGGCTGCTGGTGAGGTTGACGACGGCGGCCTTGGCGGCGGAGTACTCCACCATCGTCGGCAGCGGCGTCGTCGCCGCTCGGCTGCCGATGGTCACCACCCGGCCCCAGCCGCGGGCGGACAGGGAGGGCAGCAGCGGCTGCAGCAGCCGCACCAGGCTGACGACGTTGCCGTCGTAGGACGCCCTCCAGTCCGCGGCGGTCGCGTCGTCCCAGGTGTGCTCGGCGAACGGGCCGAGGTTGTGCACGAGGACGTCGACGCCGCGCTCGGCGGCCCGACGCCCCACGTCTTCGGCGGCTCCGGGCGAGGTCAGGTCGCCGGGGAGTGCCTCGCCGCCGATCTCGGCAGCCAGGCGGCCGGCCGCCTCCGCGGAGCGACCCTGGACGAGGACGCGCACTCCCTCCGCGGCCAACGAGCGGGCGATCGCGGCGCCGATGCCTCCGGTGGAGGCGGTGACGAGGGCGCGGTGTCCGGCGAGGTGCAGATCCATGGCCGTGACGCTAGGCGCGAGCGCCGACAGGGCCGTCCGGGTCGGGTCAGCTCGGCGGCGCCTCGTCGCGCACCGGCACCAGCGCGATCGCCAGCAGCGGGAAGACGGCGGCGGCGGCGAAGGCGGCCGGGTAGCCCCAGCCGGCGACGGCCAGGCCGGTGACCGGCGGGACGGCGGAGGCGACGAGGAACTGGCCCGTGTTCTGCAGCCCGAGCGCCCGGCCCGACCAGAAGGGACCGGCTCGCTCGGCGACGGCGGTGAAGGCCAGGCCGTTGTCGGCGACGGTCACCGCGGTCGCGACCACCATCAGTGCGACGGCGACGGCCCAGTCGAGCCCGGCCGTGAGGCCGAGCAGGAGCATGCTCGCGGCGGCTCCCACGGCGACCAGGCGCAGCGGCCCCATCCGCCCACCCGCCCGGTCGGACCAGGCGCCGACGGCGATCCGCCCGAGCGCACCGACGACCTGCGCCACCGCGACGACAGCGCCGGCGGCGCCGGCGGACCAGCCCCGGTCGTCGACCAGCCAGGCCAGCGAGAACGTCCACACCAGGAACTGCGGGACGACCAGGAGCATCGAGACGCCGTGCACGCGGGCGAGGTAGGCGTCCTCGCGGTACGGGTTCGCGACCCGCGTCGTACGCCGGTCCGGCCTGGGCGGGTCGATGACGGTCAGGAGCACGGCGACCACACCGAGCGCCGTGATCGCGGCCGGCAGCCAGAGCGCGGACGCGACGCCGTACGACTCGGCGATCACCGCGATCCCCACGGCGCCGATCCCGACGCCCATCGGCTGGGCCATCTGCCGGATGCCCATCGCCAGGCCGCGCCTCTCGGGCGGGAACCAGCCCACGACGACCCGCCCGCTCGCGGCGTTGCTGCTCGCCGCGAACGCGCCGGCCAGCCCGATCGCGACGACGAGCAGCCCGATCCGGTCGCGGGTGAGCACGGCGAGGACGGAGCAGGCGGCCGTGCCCGCGAGTCCGAGGCCCAGCGCGAGCCGCTCGCCGTAGCGGTCGACGAAGAGTCCCCAGGCGACCAGGGTGACCATCACACCGACCGTCGGTGCGGCGGCGACCGCGCCGGCGGCGGCCAGGCTGTACCCGAGCTCGCGGTGCAGCGTCGGGATGAGGAACGCCGGCCCGTGGATCGCGACCGCGGAGCCGGCCTGGGCGAAGGTGCCGGCGGCGAGCATCCCCCATCGCCGGGCGTCGGAGACGGACGCCGGCCCGGGGCGGTCCACGGTGCTGGTCACAGGATCACCAGACACCTCCGTCCCAGATCCCGGGACGGAGGTCTCACTCTCCGGACTGTGAAACGGGGCACCGACAGGGGATGATGGAAGCCATGTCATCGTCCGCTCCCCGCCACGCAGCCCCCGGGCCGTGGCGGCGGACGCTCTGGCTGCTGGTGGAGGTCCGTGACCGGTTCCGGGTCTCCGACCCGGGTCTCGGCCGCCTGCGGGGCGCGCTCGCCGCCGTCGTCAGCGTCGGGACGGCGATCCCGGTGCAGCTCGGCATCGGTGCGCTCCTCGGGTACGAGGGCCAAGCGGGCTTCGTCGCCGCGATGTTCGGGGCCGTGGTCGCGATGCTGGGCGCCAACGCGCTCAACGGCACCGACACCTGGGGCAAGGTCAAGACGGCCGTCTTCTTCCCGGTCGCCGTGGCCGTGGGGGTGATCCCCGCGACGTTCACCGCCGGCCGCGAGCTCTACCAGGTGATCGGCTTCGCCGTGACGCTCTTCCTGGCGGTCTACGTCCGCCGCTTCGGGCTGTCCTGGTTCTTCTACGGCTTCATGGGCTGGATGGGGTTCTTCTTCGCGACCTTTCTCCGCGCGACGCTGGACCTCGTACCCGAGCTGCTGGTCGCGGCGGTGGCCTCGACGGCGTGGGTGCTGCTGCTGAGCACCACCGTCTTCCGCACCAACCCCCGTGCGGTGCTCAAGACGACGCTCGCGGCCTTCTTCACCACCGGCCGCAGCGTCGCCCGGCGGGCCGCCGACCTGCTCGAGACCACCGAGGGCACCGATCGGCGGGGCAGGGCGATGCGTCGGCTCCAGGACGCCCAGGCGGCGATGGCGAGCACCTCGTTGCTGGCCGAGGCCTGGTCGGCCGAGCGTGGGGCCGTGCCCGAGGGCTGGTCGGCGAGCGCGCTGCGGCGGCGCCTGCTGGAGACCCAGCAGGCGGTCGACCGGTTCGCGGGGGCCGCGGTCACGCTCCGCGGCGCCGACCCGCGCCTGGTCGAGGGGGGCTGGACCGTGCTGGACCACCTCGCCGCGCGGCGGGACCTGGCGGCCGTGGCCGCCGCGTGCCGTCTGCAGGACGACGGCGAGGCGGTACGCGACCGGCTCGTCGGCCGACACGCCGACGACGACAGCGGCTGGTGGCCGGCGCTGCACCTCGCGCACGCCGTCCGCGAGTTCCTCGAGTTCGACGTCGCCTCGGCCAGCCCGCCCGAGGTCGACCCCGGCGAGGAGGAGTTCGAGGCGGCCACCGGACTCGTCTTCGGCGGCCTCGCGGGGTCGCCGGCGGTCGCCCGGGACGTACGACCCAGGGGTGGCAGGTTCAACCCGCTGCTCGGCCTGTCGATGAGCACTCGCCAGGCCGTCCAGGTCACCATCGCCGGCGTCATCGCGATCGCTGCCGGCACGCTGCTCTCGCCGCAGCGCTACTACTGGGCGGTGATCGCCGCCTTCGTGACGTTCACCGGCACCGGCACCCGCTCGGAGACGTTCCTCAAGGGCGCGGCGCGCGTCGGCGGGACGCTGGTCGGGATCGCTGCCGCGATCGGCCTGGCGCACGTGACCATCGGGCACACCCCCGCGATCTTCGCCGCCATCCTGGTCTCGATCTTCCTGGCCTTCTACCTGCAGAAGGTGTCGTACGCCGCGATGACCTTCTTCATCACGGTGCTGCTGGGGCAGCTCTACACCGTGCTCGGGACCTTCAGCGACTCGCTGCTCGCGCTGCGGCTCGGGGAGACCGCGGTCGGTGCGATCGCCGGCGTCGCGGTCGCGCTGCTGTTCACCCCGCTGTCCACCCGGGACACGGTGCGCGCGGCGCGTGACGAGCTGCTCACGGCGATGAGCGAGATGCTGCAGGGCGCGGCGGCGTACGCCGACGGCGCGCGCGTCGACCTCGACGCGCTCACCCGGACGCTCGACGACCACGCCCGGCGGCTGACGCTCGTCTACCGGCCACTGGTGCGGCCGCTGATCCCCGGCAACTCCAGCACGTCCTCGCGCCGCCGGCTGCAGCTCTACGTCGCGGCGGTCTCGCAGTGCCGGGCGCTCAGCCTCGCGCTGCAGCGCCGCCCCGTCCCCGACGTCGAGGTGGCCCCGGCGGCCCGCGCCCTGGCGCACGCCGCGGAGGAGCTCACCAGCGTCGGCGTGGGGGCGGCGGCACCGGAAGCGGGGCAGGAGGTGCGCGCGGGGGACCGTGCCCTGTTCGAGCGCTCCACCGGGCGCGACGAGGAGCCGGTCGTACGCCACCTGCACCACCTGGCCGGCACTCTCACCCAGATCGCCGGTCCGACGCCGCGGCCCACGCTCGAGCCGGCACAGCCGGCCGGGGCCGACGCGGCCTGAGCTGGCGGGCTAGACAGGGCGCCATTCGCCCTCGCTCCTCGCCGAGCGACCCTAGTCTGCGCGAGTCCTCCCCCCTCGGCGCGACCTGCGCCCGTACCAGCCGGAGATCGATGATGACCGCCGCTCCACGTACCTCCCGCCGCACCCGCCGCAGGGTCCTCGCCGCGGCCTCGACGCTGGGCGTGCTGGTCCTCGTCGGCGCTCCCTCGGCCGCCCTGGCCGACGACGCGGACGGGTCGGGCGTCGAGAGCACCACGGGTCCCGTGACCGACGAGGTGACCCCGGCCCCCGGTGCCGAGCAGACGTCGCCGGCGAGCCCGAGCCCGGGCCCGAGTCCGACCGGCGACGCCGACCCGACGGCGGACCCGTCCGCCGAGGTCACGCAGCCGGGGGACGACCAGGACCCGCGCGAGAACGACGCCGCCGACGACGCGCCGTCGGCCACGCCCACCCCCGCAGCCACCCCGTCGGACGATTCCGGGGCCGCCGACGACGAGGGCGACGTGCGCGCGCTGGCCGCCCCGGCACCCGACTTCGGCACCGGCAAGTACCGCGTCGGCGTCCAGATCGCCAGTGGTGCCTACGTGCCGGAGGGCACGACGACGGCCGGCACGGAGCTCACCGTGACGTTCACCAACGGCGGCGACCCGCAGACCTGCACCACCGGGACCGCCGGCGCCGACGGCTCGAGCTTCTGCGACGGCTACGTCACCGGCCCGCAGGGCGGCACGGTCACCGCAACGCAGCAGGGCGCCAACGCCGGCCTCGTCGCGGGCCCCGCCGTGTCGGTCGAGAGCTGCACCGGCGGGGGGACCATCCCCGGGCTCGACATCGACATCCCGTGCCAGGGCAGCGACCTGGTGGTCACCGACAACGGCACGCCACCGCGCGCGTCCGGCGACGAGGCCACGACGGAGGTGGGCGCGCCGGTCGACGTCGACGTGCTCGCCAACGACGACGACGGCAACGGTGCGCCGCTGACCGACTACAGCGTGTCCACGGCTCCCGGCCACGGCACCGCGTCGTTCGTCGCCTCCGGTGGCGGTGCGGGGACGGCCGCGATCGTGGGCGGGCCGGTCGTCCGGTACGTGCCGCAGGCGGGCTTCTCCGGGGTCGACACCTTCGCCTACACCTTCACCACCGCCAACGGCAGCGCCACCGGCCGGGTCTCGGTGCAGGTCGGCACGCCGGCGGCGCCGGCGACCCCCTCCACCCCCTCCACCCCGTCCTCCGGCGGGGGCTCGGTCGCCGCGGCTCGCACCGCCACCTCCTCCGCCGTCGACACGGCGACACCGGCGACGGGGAACCTGCCCGACACCGGTGGACCCGAGGCCGCCCTGCTGGGCGTCGCCGCGGGTCTGGTCGCCGCCGGAGGTCTCGTGACGGTGGTGTCCCGACGGCGTACGCGGGTCTGACCCGGTGACGGGGGACCGGGCGTCCGACTGGTGGCGGTGCCGGGCGCTGCGATCCGACGGGTCCGTGGCCTGGTTCGCACTCGTACGAGCCGACGGGCCGACCCCTGCGGATCAGGTCGTCGAGCTCCCGGTCGACCGGGCGGCGGAGCGGGTGGCGGACAGCCCGCGGGTCGTCGTGACGTACGACGACGGCGCCATCGTCGCGGTCGAGGTGCACGGCGGCTCGCGCACGACGTACGACGCCCCCTGGTTCGTCGAGGTGCCGGAGCCGGCGGCCTCGCCCCCGGCCAGCACCGTGATGGTCTTCTCCGGCCACGACGTACCGGCGTGGAGCCTGCGCGCGGGCGGCGGGCACGGTGACCCGCCGGTCACCGGCACGGATCAGCTCGCCGCCGTCCGGTGGTACCCGCGCTCGGGCGAGGTCGACCAGATCTACGTCGCTCCGCAGGCGCGACGCCGCGGGCTGGCCAGCACGCTCCTGGCGGTCGCCGCCGCCCTCAACGAGGCCCGTGGCCTGCCGCGGTTCTGGGGGGACGGCCAGCGCACCGACCTGGGCGAGGCGTGGCGAGACGCCTCGCCGTGGTCGCACCGCGCGGCCGCCCGGACGCACACGGCACCACCGATGACACCGCAGTAGGGTCGCCCCGTGCAGGACTCAGGAGGCGACCGGGGCACGGACTGGGGCCAGCTGTACCGCGACCACGTGGCCGCGGTGACGGAGCTGGCCCGACGCCTCACGCCCGAGGAGCTCTCGGCGTTCGTCCCCGGCACGCCCGAGTGGAGCGTGCGCGACGTGCTGGCCCACCTCGCCGGCGGTCCGGCGGACACGGTCAGCGGGCGTACCGAGGGCGCACCCGGCCCGGAGTGGACCGCGCGGCACGTCGTCGAGCGGCGCGGCCGGTCCGTGCTCGACCTGACCGCCGAGCTGGCCCGCAACCAGGAGGCGGTCGTGGCCTCGCTGCTGGAGGACGTCAAGCGCGCGCCGGTCGTGTACGACATCGCCACTCACCTGGCCGACCTGCACGAGGCTCTCGGGCTGGACCGTCCCGCCGAGCGCTACTGGCAGCCGGTCGTGGACGCGATCGCGCAGAGCCGGGCGGCCGAGCTGGTCGACCGGGTGGCGCCGTACGAGCTGTTCCGGGCGGCCTTCTCCCGGCGCTCGCGCACCCAGCTGCGGGCGTGGGGCACCGGCCTGGCCGACGAGGTGCTGGACCGGATCGGCGTCTTCGGACCCCGCGACGACGACCAGCCGACGCCGAAGGGCTGAGCCCTCACTCCGCGGTGGGCTGCTTCGGCTTGCGCCGCCGGCGGACCGCACGCACCGAGAGCGGCCCGACCAGCCGCGGCCCGGCGAGCCGGTTCTCCAGCCGGTGCGCCTCGCGCCGCAGCGGCTGGGCGAGGTACTCGCCGAGGATCGCGCCGGACGACAGTGCGATCGAGATGGTGGCGGCGCTGGCCATCGAGAAGATCCCGTTGCCGCCCGTCGTCAGGTCGATCAGCCCGCGGTAGATCGAGAGACCGGGCAGCAGCGGGATGATGCCGGTGACCACCACGACCAGGGCAGGGATCCGGACCCGGGCGGCGACAGCGAACGCGACCAGCCCGACCAGCAGCGCGGCCAGGGCCGCCGACCACGGCGCCCCGAGGGCGTTGTCCAGCGCGAGCTGGTAGACGGCGATGGCAGCGCCGCCGATCACGGCGATCGGTGCGACCGAGCGCAGCGGGGCGTACGCGGCGTACGCCGAGGCGCCGGCGGTGATCGCGCCCCCCAGGATCGAGATCGGCGCCGGTGCCAGGCCCAGCACCTCCGAGCGCACCGGACCGAGGTCGACGCCGAGCACGCCGGCCACCTGGAACCCTCCGGAGACGCCCGCGATCACGCCCGCGGTCGACATCAGGGCCTCGAGGATCCGGGCGCCCGCGGTCACGGGGTAGCCGGTCAGCGCGTCCTGGATGGCGCCGAGGAAGTTCACGCCGGCCAGCAGCACGATGATGCTCGACGTGACCAGCCGGGAGGGGCTGAGGTCGACCCCCAGAGCGACGACGCCGACGACGACCATCGTGGCGAACAGCCCGCCTGCCACCTGGCGGTAGAACGCCGGCAGCCGGCGGCGCGCCATCCGGCGCTGCAGCACGTCGATGCCGACCGCGGTCCCCAGGGCCAGGAGGATGACCAGCCAGCTGCCGCCGAGGAGCACCGCCAGACCACCGCCGACGAGGCCGGAGCCCGCCGTGGTCGCCCAGCGCGGCCGGGTGCGCCCCGTGGAGACGATCCGGTTCAGGCGCTGAGCGGCCTCCTCGCGGTCGATCCGGCCCTCGGCGAGGTCGCGCACCAGGTGGTCCACGGAGGTCAGGTCGCCGTAGTCGGTCTCGCGGTAGCGCACCTGCCGGACCTGCAGCAGCACCGGCTCGGCCTGCCGCGGCTGGTAGCTCATCGCGAGCTCGGTGAAGGTCACGTCCGCGTTGGCCCCGCGCAGTCCGCAGGAGAGCGCGACGTTGCTCATCTGCGCCGCCACGTCGCCGGCTCCGGCACCGGAGGACTGCAGGACCTCGCCGATCCGCAGGGCCAGGTCGAAGGTGGCGTAGACCTCCTCCGGCGGGACGCGGTCGGTGGGCTGAGGAGACATGGCGCGACCAGTCTCGACCCCCGTACGGGTGCCCGTCGAACCGGGTGACGTTTGACGCCGGCAACGATCGGTAGCAGTCTTGAGCGCCGCCCGGGGGCGCCTCGTGGACTCCTCGTCCACCCGTGCCCGGCACTTCCCTGCTGTCGACGAAAGGTCCGGCCCGTGGCCGTACTCGTACCCACCGAAGAGCCCCGCGCGTGGTCCGCCGAGGAGGTGACAGTCACCGAGTCCGGCATCATCAAGAAGGCGATCGCCGCCGCCGCGATCGGCAACGTCACCGAGTGGTACGACTTCGGCGTCTACGCGTACTTCGCGACCACCATCGAGACCGTCTTCTTCTCGGGCCTGCCCGAGTCGCAGCGCCAGATCGCCACCTTCGGCACCTTCGCCGTGGCCTTCCTCATCCGGCCCTTCGGCGGGATGTTCTTCGGTCCGCTGGCCGACCGGATCGGACGCACGAAGGTGCTCGCCATCACGATGATCATGATGGCGCTCGGCACCTTCGCCATCGGCCTGATCCCCAGCCAGAACTCGATCGGCTTCGCCGCCCCGCTGCTGCTGCTGGCCTGCCGGCTGGTCCAGGGCTTCTCCACCGGCGGTGAGTACGGCAATGCGATGACCTTCATCGCCGAGTACGCCCCCGACCGCCGGCGCGGCTTCCTCGGCTCCTGGCTGGAGTTCGGCACGTTCACCGGCTACCTCATGGGCGCGATCATGGTGACGGTCGTGAGCGCTTTGACCACCGAGGACCAGCTGGAGTCCTGGGCCTGGCGGATCCCGTTCTTCCTCGCGCTGCCCCTCGGTCTCGTCGGGATCTACCTGCGCAGCCGCCTCGCCGACACCCCCGCCTTCCGGGCGATGGAGGAGGAGAGCGAGGAGCGGGAGAAGGAGAACCGTGCGGCGCAGGAGGCCGGTGAGCTGGCCCGGCTGTGGCCGTTCGTCCTCGTCTGCTCCGGCCTGGTGATCGTCTGGAACGTCACCAACTACATGCTCACGGCGTACATGCCGACGTACCTCACCGAGACGCTGCCCAAGACCGACCGGCAGAGCGACACGGTCTCTCAGGTGCTGCAGATCGTCGTGCTCGTGGTCGCCATGCTCTCGATCCCCTACATCGGGCTGCTCTCGGACCGGATCGGCCGCAAGCCGATCGCCTGGACCGGTGCGATCGGGCTGATCGTGCTCGGCGTCCCGATGATCCTGCTGATCCGGCAGGGGTCCTTCATCTCGCAGCTGGTCGGGCTGCTGATCATGGGTCTGCTGCTGATCCTGTTCAGCTCCACGATGCCCTCGACGCTGCCGTCGCTGTTCCCGACCAAGGTCCGCGGCGCCGGTCTGTCGATCGCGTTCAACGTCTCGATCTCGATCTTCGCCGGCACCACCGCGACCGTGGTGGCCGCACTGGTCAAGGCCACGGGCGACCTGAACTGGCCCGGGTACTACCTCGTCGCCGCCGGCGTCATCGGCGCCGTCGCGGTGTGGTTCCTGCTTGAGCCGAACGGGATGAAGATGTGGGGCTCGCCGCCGGCCGCGGTCGACGACGAGGAGGCCGTGGAGATGGCCGAGGCCAGCACCGCGGAGTTCGCGGCGGTCCAGGCGGAGACGGCCGACGACGCCGACACCGACGAGAAGTGGCGCCTCGAGGAGCCGCCGAGCCAGCCCTAGCGGCCGCGCCGCTGCTTCCAGGCGGCCACCTCGGCGTCCACGTCGCGCAGCTTCGTGATGACCGGGGGGCCGCCCTGGAGCTGCCGGCGGGCCTCGACGACCCGGCGGTTGAAGTCCTCGAGCAGATCGCGGACCACCTTCTCCGCGGTCTCTCGGTCCAGGGTCGCGTCCAGATCGGCGTCCTCCTGGCGCAGGGCCAGCGCCGGCGGCAGCACGCTGACCTGCTCCCGCTCGACCATCTTCTTGACCCACCAGTCGGGGTCGTGCCGCCCGCCGAGACCCTCGATCGGCTTCCCGGCCCCCGGCAGGTCGTCGAAGTCGCCCCTGGCCATCGCCAGGCGCACCTGCTGGTCGACGTACGACGCTTGGTGCTCGGCGCGGTTGCGCGCCGCGGCGCGGCCGGTGCGTGGCTCGCGCTCGCTCGGGCGGTCGTCGGGACGGTCGGTCATGGGCTCACCAGCTCCCTCGGTGGACGACGTCGTCCAACCTACGTCGCGTACGCCTGGCGGCGGAGCCGCGAGCGCCCCCTGCGGCCGGGTGCCCGATCGCGATGGCGCCGACCGGTCGGTGCGTGCCGGGCACCCCGAACTCCGCGGCGAAGGCCCCGACGGTGTCGGCCGGGATGCCGAAGAAGCAGGCGCCGAGACCCTCGTCCACCGCGGTCTGCAGGATCAGCAGGCTGGCCATGCCGGTGTCGACGTCCCAGTACGGCACCGGCCACCGGGCCTCGTCCCGGTCCGACCAGCCCTTGTCGTCCTCGGCGTACCGGTCCAGGTACGCCTCCTTCGAGGACAGCGCCACGATCAGCAGCGGGGCGCTGCGCATGCCGCGCAGCCAGCGGTTGTCCTCCTCGCCGGTGATCCCGGTGGAGGTCCAGAACCGCTCCCGGTCGGCCGGGGTGTCGAGGACGAGGAAGGCCCAGCCCTGGGAGAACCCGGCGCTGGGCGCCCGGGTCGCGTGCTCGAGCATCCGGCGTACGACGGCCTCGTCCACCGCGCGCTCGGGGTCGAAGCTGCGGACCATGCGTCGGCGCCGGACGACCTCCGAGAACTCCATGCGGCCACCCTCCCAGAGGGTCTTCGGCGATGTGACCTGGGCGACGTAGGTTGTCCGAGTGACTCTCAGCCCTGAGCAGGACCGTGACCGCCGGGCGACCTGGGCGCCACTCTCCGAGGACGCCGCGGCCCCGCCGGACCGGCACGTCACCGTCCGCGTGGACGGTCGCGACCTCACCGCCGTCGAGGGCCGACCGCTGATCGAAGCGCTGGTGAGCCGCGACGGCACCCCGGGGACGTTCCCCTCGGTCTGCTACCACCCGGCCCTCGGTGCGATCCAGACCTGCGACACCTGTGCGGTCGAGATCGACGGCGAGGTGGTCCGCGCCTGCGCGACACCGGCCACCGACGGTCTGGAGGTGGGCCTGGGCGGCGCGAGTGCCGACGCGCGCGAGCAGGCCGGGCAGCGGCTGGTCCGCAAGCACACGCTGTACTGCACGGTCTGCGACCACAACGACGGTGCCTGCACGCTCAAGAAGGGCGTCGAGGCCACCGGGCTGACCCACGAGACGATCGGGTTCGAGCCGAAGCCGTACGAGGTCGACGACAGCCACCCGTTCTACCGCTACGACCCCGACCAGTGCATCCTGTGCGGCCGCTGCGTCGAGGCCTGCCAGGACGTCCAGGTCACCGAGACGCTGTCCATCGACTGGGGCTCGGACGACCCGCGGGTGCTGTGGGACGGCGGCGTCCCGGCGGGGGAGTCCTCGTGCGTCTCGTGCGGCCACTGCGTCAGCGTCTGCCCGTGCAACGCCCTGATGGAGAAGTCCATGCTCGGCAAGCACGGGCTGATGACCGACTGGCCCGGTGACGTGCGCAAGCTGGCCATCGACCTCGTCAAGGACGTCGAGCCGACGACCGGCTACCTGCCGCTGTACGCGTTGTCCGACGCCGAGGCGAAGGCCCGGATGAGCGTCAACGACGTCACCAAGACCGTCTGCACGTACTGCGGGGTCGGCTGCTCGTTCGACGTGGTCACCAGCGACCGCGACATCCTCAAGATCCAGCCGTCGTACGACGGACCGGCCAACTCCATCTCCACCTGCGTCAAGGGCAAGTTCGGCTGGGACCACATCAACGCCTCCGACCGGCTGACGAAGCCGCTGGTCCGCGACGGGCAGCGGTTCCGCGAGACCACGTGGGACGAGGCGCTCGACGTCATCGCCGAGCGGCTCGGCGCGATCAAGGGCGAGCACGGCGCCGACGCGCTCGGGGTGATCGGCTCCTCGAAGGCGACCAACGAGGAGTCGTACCTGACGATGAAGCTGGCCCGGCAGGTGATCGGCACGCACAACGTCGACAACTGCTCGCGCTACTGCCAGGCGCCGGCGACGCAGGGCCTGTGGCGCACCGTCGGGTACGGCGGCGACTCCGGCTCGATCAGCGACATGGAGCGCGCGTCGTTGGTGATCATGGTCGGCACGAACACCGCCGCCTCGCACCCGGTGATCGCCTCGCGGCTGCGACGGGCCCAGAAGCTCCACGGGCAGCAGCACGTCGTCGCCGACCTGCGCCGCCACGAGATGGCCCAGCGGGCGGAGATCTTCCTCAAGCCCGCGCCCGGCACCGACCTGGTGTGGATGTCGGCGATGACGAGGTACATCCTCGACGAGGGGCTGGCCGACGACGACTTCCTCAAGCAGCGGGTCAACGGGCTCGACGACTACCGCGAGTCGCTGGCGGCGTACACCATCGAGTACGCCGCCGAGCGCACCGGCATCGACGCCGACACGCTGCGCAGCACGGCGCGCACCATCGCCGCGGCCGAGTCGGTGTGCGCGCTGTGGGCGATGGGCGTCACCCAGCACTCGATGGGCTCGGACACCTCGACGGCGATCTCCAACCTGCTGCTCGTGACCGGCAACTACGGCCGGCCCGGCACGGGCGCGTACCCGCTGCGCGGGCACAACAACGTCCAGGGCTGCAGCGACTTCGGCACGATCAACACCTTCTACACCGGCTACCAGCCCGTCTCCGACGAGGCCGTCGCCGACAAGTTCGCCGCGGCCTGGCACATCGACCGGCTCCCGCTCGAGGGCGGGTTGGACAACCACGGCATGGTCGACGCGATCCAGGAGGGCTCGCTGCGCGGCCTGGTCGTGATCGGCGAGGAGATCTCCCTGGTCGACGCCAACGTCAACTACGTCCAGGAGGCGCTGACCAAGCTGGACTTCCTCGTGGTCTCGGAGCTGTTCTTCTCCCGGACCTGTGAGTTCGCCGACGTGGTGCTGCCGGCCGCCGCCTCGCTGGAGAAGGACGGCACGTTCACCTCCACCGAGCGGCGCATCCAGCGGCTGAACAAGGCGATGGACCCGATCGGCGAGGCCCGGGCCGACTGGCGGATCCTGCAGGGCATCGCCGAGCGGATGGGCACCGAGTGGGGCTACACCCACCCGAGCGACATCATGGGAGAGATCGCCGACCTGACCCCGATGTTCGCCGGGGTGAGCTACGAGCGGCTGGAGGGCTACCGCTCGCTGCAGTGGCCGGTCGCCGAGGACGGCACCGACTCGCCGCTGCTCTACGAGGAGTCGTTCCACTTCGACGACGGCAAGGCGCGGCTCTACCCGCTGGAGTTCCGCGAGCCGGTCAACCAGACCACCGACGAGTACCCGCTCCACGTCAACAACGGCCGCACGCTGGAGCACTTCCACGAGGGCAACATGACGCTGCGCTCGGAGGGTCTCTCGCGCATCGAGCCCGACACGTACGTCGAGATGACCCAGCGCACCGCCTCCGAGCAGGGCGGGTTGAGGACGGGGGACTGGGTGAAGCTGATCAGTCCCAGCGGCGAGATGTCGGCGCGGATCCTGCTCTCCGACGAGGTCGCCGACGGCGAGGTGTACGTCCCCATGCAGGCCGGTGAGATCAACCGGCTCACCTCCAACGACACCGACCCCGACTCGCACACGCCGGCGTACAAGGAGACCTCGGCCCGCGTCGAGCGCACCGACGGCCCGATCGAGCGGCGCGGCGGCTGGCGTCGGGGCGCCGACCGGGCACGGCACGGTGCGCGGGACCGGGAGGACGTGCCGACCGGGTCGCCGCTGCCGCCGCACCACCACCGCTACGGCCACCCGACACCGCAGCTGGGCGTCCGGGTGGACCTGAAGTGGGAGCGCGAGGACTACGTGCCACCCACCGAGACCGAGCCGAAGGGGGCGAAGGCGTAGTGGCCGAGCCGATCAGCTACCTCCCGCCGGTGCCGGAGGACACGGGTGCTCGCGACGAGGTCGACGACCTGGTGCAGGCGCTGCACGAGAGCGGCCTGCTGCGGGTGATGGCGGGCGGGGCCCGGGCGTACCCCCAGCTGCTGCGCACCCTGCTGCAGTCGATGGACGCCAACGCCCTGCGCTCGGCGATCGAGCTGGGTGGGGCGCTGCGCGACCTGGACCCGGACGAGTCCGCCCGCGTCGCGGCCGGCGTACGACAGGCCCGCGCCGACGCCGTCGCCGCGGCCTCGGGCCGGCCGGAGGGACCGCTCGCGCTCCTGCGCCGGCTGCGCGACCCCGACACCCGGCGCGGGATCGCCGCCACGCTCGCGGCGCTGGCCGCGATCGGCCGGTCGCTGCCGCGCTCCTGAGGCGTGTCCGTGGCCCGTACGCTCGTGGCGTGAAGCTCGAGCGCAAGCACGCCGTGGTCCTGCTCGTCGTCGCGGTGTGGCTGGTCCTCACCTGGGCGCGGTTCATCGTCGCGCTGGCGACGACCGACGGCGAGCCCACCGGCTACTACGTCGCGCACTCGGTGCTGATCGTGGTCAACTTCGTGATCGCCGCGGTCCTGGGCGGCTGGGGCCTGAAGGCACTGCGGGCGGGCTCGCGGTCTACCTCTGACTGATTCGCTGGCACTACCCTGGTCCGGACACGACCAGCGCACTCGGAAGGGACGGCCTCGGTGGCTGAGCACGACAGTCGCGACGACGATCGCGACCCCGCACACGTGCCCGACGAGGGCGCGATGGCCAGTGCCCTGGTCAAGATCGTCGGGATCGCCGTGGTGATCGGCCTGGTCCTCGGTGGCGGGATCTTCGTCGTGGTCAGTGCGCTCGGGGTCGGCAGCGACGAGTCGCCGACCGCCGACCTGCCGGCGGGCGGGTCGTCGCGCTCGCCGCTGCCGACCGTGGCGCTGACGCCCTCGGGTGCGCCGTCCTCGACCACCTCCGGCGACCCCAGCGAGTCGCCCAGCGAGTCGCCGTCGGAGAAGCCGAAGGGCAAGCTCACGCTCGCGGCCGGGCAGTCCCAGGTCGCGCCCGGGCAGCAGATCGACCTCACCGGTCAGTACGCCGGGAAGGACGGCACCGTCCTGCAGGTGCAGCGACGGACGGGAGGCTCGTGGCAGCCGTTCGCCGACGTGACCGTGCGAGTGCGTGGCGACGACTTCTCGACCTACGTCGTCACCTCGCAGAACGGCGAGCAGAGGTTCCGCGTGCTCGACCAGGGGACCGGAACCGCGTCCAACCCGGTCACCGTCACCGTCGGGGGCTGACCCCGACGGTTGTCCACAGGCGGCGACGCCGTCGCTGGACGGTGGCCCGTCGCCCGGGTAGACCGAGGCCATGACCGGGCTCGCGGGGGTGCTGCTCATCCTGGTCGGTGCTCTCGCGCTGGCCCGTGCCACGTGGGTGGTGCGGGGCCGCCGCTCCCCAACGCCGCGGCCGCACGCGCCGGTCCGGCCGCACCGGGTCGACCTCCTCGGTCGTGCGCTCGCCTCGCTCGCGCCTGCTGCGGCCTACGCGGTCCGGCTCGCGGACCGTGAGGTCCGGGTCCTGGTCGCCGGTGACCTCCCGGCCCCGTGGGTGCGGCGCAGCGACGGGTGGTGGTCGGTGGCGGGTGACGACCTGCCCGTGGCATCCAGGCCGGGGTCGTACGCCGCGGTGGTACGGCTGGCCGTCGAGGACGGCTCGGACGTGCTCGTCGACCTCGGTCGTGCACCCGGGCTCGTCTCGCTCGGCGGCGACCCGGCCCTCGCGCGGCGGACGGCCCTGCAGGCGGTCCGCGACCTGCTCGTACGCACCACCGTGGCCGAGCTGGAGGTCTCGACGCCCACCGACCCGGACACGGCGCCGGAGCTGCTGGGCGGCGTGGACGAGCCGGTCCCGGACGACGTGCTGGTCGGCCGGGTGGCACCGGTGCGCGACCGGCGTCTGCGGGTGCTCGTGCTGCAGTCCCCGCCGAGCCCCGCGGTCGCGCGACGGCTGACCGCGCTGGTCGAGAGCCGGGAGGCGTCGGTGGCCGTGCTCGTCGTCGGCGACAGCCCCGAGGCGCGGTGGCGGCTGGCGGTGGACCGTACCGGTGCGCTCGACCTCGGCGAGCTGGCCCTGGCTCAGGGCAGCGCGTAGCGGCCGCGCTCGGTGCGGACGACGAGTCCGTCGGCCAGCAGCGAGTCCAGTGCTCGCCGTCGCTGCACCGGCTCGGCCCACGCCGTGTCCAGCCGGTCGGCGGCCACGCTGCCGGGGCTGTCCCGGAGGACCGCCAGCAGGCGGCCACGGCACTGGCGGTCGGTGCCGTCGTAGGTCTGCACCCGACGCGGCGCCTCGGCGTCGGGGAACCCGGCGGACCGCCAGCGGCACGTCCCGCTGAGCGGGCACTGCTCGCAGCGGGGCCGCCGGGCCGTGCAGACCAGGGCGCCGAGCTCCATCACGGCGACCGCCCAGGTGGCCGCCGTCGCCGGGTCGTCCGGGAGCAGCGCGGCGGCGCGGTCGCGCTCGGGCCGGGTCGGGGACGTCCCAGGGAAGGCGCGCCCGCCCAGGGCGCGCTCGAGGACGCGGCGGACGTTGGTGTCCAGCACGACGTGGCGCTGGCCGAAGGCGAACGACGCGACCGCCGCGGCGGTGTAGTCGCCCACGCCCGGCAGCGCCAGCAGCGCGGCGTGGTCGTCGGGGACCTCGCCGCCGTGCCGCTCGGTGATCGCCACCGCTGCGGCGTGCAGCCGCAGCGCCCGCCGCGGGTAGCCCAGCCGGCCCCAGGCGCGCACCGCCTCGCCGCTCGACTCGGCCGCCAGGCGCGCCGGCGTCGGCCAGCGCTCCAGCCAGGCCTCCCAGACCGGCAGCACCCGCGCGACGGGCGTCTGCTGCAGCATCAGCTCGCTGACCAGGACGCCCCACGCCGATGCCTCGGGCCGGCGCCAGGGCAGGTCACGGCGGTGGTCGTCGTACCAGTCCAGGAGCGTGTCGTGCAGGGTCGTCATGGCCAGCCCAGGCTACGGAGCAGGCGCGGTGCCCCCGCGTGGCCTCCCCGATCCCGGGCACGGCGGTGCTTACGGTGCACCAGTGAGCAACCCGAGCCCCGTCACTCGGCCCCGAGGCCCGTTGCCCCCGCGCGTGTACTGGTTCCGCCGCGGTCTGGTCGTCGGCCTCGCGGTGCTCCTGGTCGGCGGGCTGGTGGCCCTGGTCGGCTCCTTCGGTGGCGACGACCAGCCCTCCGACCGTGCGGTGACAGCCGCGGCACCGGCGTCCCCGACGGGCACCCCCTCGCCGAGCACGTCCACCTCGGCCTCGCCCTCCACCGCGCCGTCGACGACCCCGTCGACCGCGCCGAAGAGGTCGGGGAAGGCGCTGTCGGCCGCGACCGGTCTGTGCGACCCGAAGGACGTGACGGTCCGGGCGGCCCCGAAGCAGACCGTGGGTGGCAGCGCGGTCACGATCCCGCTGGTGCTGACCACCGACGGGGACGCCTGCACCCTCGCCGTGTCGGCCAAGACCGTGGTCGCCAAGATCACCAGCGGCTCGGACCGGATCTGGTCCAGCCAGGACTGCCCGGCCGCGATCCCCGCCACGTCGGTGACGGTGCGGCCGACCGACGAGAAGGCCACCGCGATCAACCTCGCGTGGTCCGGGCGGCGCTCCACGGAGGGCTGCGCGGGCGGCACCGCGTGGGCGCGGGCGGGCAGCTACCACGTCGTCGCCGCGACGTACGGCGGCCAGCAGAGCGACGTCCAGTTCGCGCTCGGGGTCCCGCCGCGACCGGTGGTCACGAAGACTGCGAAGCCCAAGCCGACCAAGCCGGTGGAGACCCCGAAGGGCTGAGCCCGGGTCCTCAGGAGTAGCGGTCGACCACGCTGGACTCGGCCAGCCGGGTGAGCGCCTCGCGCACACCTCGCGCCCGCAGCTCGCCGACACCGTCGACGAGCTGGAGGTCCTCCGCGGAGGCGGCGAGGAGCTTCTGCAGCGAGCCGAAGTGCTCGACCAGCCGGTCGGCGACGAGGATCGACAGACGGGGGACCCGGGCGAGCAGCCGGTGCCCGCGGGGGGTGAGCGCGGAGTCCAACGGCTCGGTGGAGGGCAGGCCGACGACCGCGGCGACGGCGCCCGGGTCGACCAGCTCGCCCTGTCCGAGCCTGCCCAGCGCGTCGAGGATCTCCTCGGTGGAGCGGCGCCGGCGCAGCCGAGGGCGGTAGTCGCGCACCACCATCACGCGGTCCAGCTCGACACCGGTGATCAGCTCGTCGAGCTGGAGCGAGAGCAGGCGACCGTCGGTGCCCAGCTCGAGGACGTAGCCCTCGATCTCGCGCGCGATGCGGACCACCATCTCCAGCCGCTGGAGGACGACGGCCACGTCGCGCACGGTGACGAGGTCCTCGATCTCGAGGGCGGACAGTGCGCTGGAGACCTCGTCGAGGCGGTTCTTGTAGCGCTCCAGCGTGGCCAGCGCCTGGTTGGCGCGGGACAGGATGGAGGCGGTGTCCTCGAGCACGTGCCGCGTCTGGCCGACGTACGCCGCGATGATCTGCATCGACTGCGACACCGAGATCACCGGCCAGCCGGTCTGCTTGGCCACGCGGTCGGCGGTCCGGTGCCGGGTGCCGGTCTCCTCGCTCGGGATCGAGGAGTCGGGCATCAGGTGGACGGCCGCCCGCAGGATCTGCGAGCCGTCCTCGGAGAGGACGATCGCGCCGTCCATCTTCGCCAGCTCGCGCAGCGCGGTGGAGGTGAACGGCACGTCGAGACGGAAGCCGCCGGTGGCCAGCGCGTCCACGGTGCGGTCGTGGCCCATCACGATCAGTGCGCCGGTGCGGCCCCGCAGGATGCGCTCGAGCCCGTCGCGCATGGCGGTCCCGGGCGCGATGGTGGCCAGCGTCGCCCGCAGCCGCTCCTGCTCGTCATCGTGATGCATCGTTCGACCTCCCGCGGGGGAGTCTAAGGTGATTCGCTCGAACCGGCCCAGGCCGTATTCGTGGCCGGGCTCACGCGACCTCGCTGGCACGTCCGGACAGGCCGACCAGGCGCAGGGCGTCACGCAGGTGACCCACCTCGACCACGCGCATGCCCTCCACGATCCGGCTGCGGCCGTTGCTCTCGGGCCGCTCGGCGGGCACGACCGCGAGCCGGAACCCGAGGCGGGCGGCCTCGGCCACGCGCTGGGTCAGGTCCGGGACCCGGCGCAGCTCGCCGGACAGGCCGAGCTCGCCGATGGCGACCGTCTGCTGCCCGAGCGCTCGCTGCGCCGTCGCCGAGGCGATGGACAGGGCCACGGCGGTGTCGCTGGCGCTGCCCACCAGTCGTGCGCCGCCGACGGTGGAGACGAAGACGTCGTGGCTGGTCAGGCGGATGCCGGCGTGCTGCTGGAGCACGGCGAGGATCATCGCCACGCGCGAGCCGTCGACGCCGGAGGTCGTACGACGGGGGCGCTCCGCGCCGGTCTCGGCCACCAGCGCCTGCACCTCGGCCAGCATCGGACGACGCCCCTCCATCGCCACCGACACGCACGTGCCGGGGATCGTGCCGTGGTGGGAGTCGAGGAACAGGCCGGTCGGGTCGGCGATCGCGACGATCCCGTCGGAGGAGAGGTCGAAGCAGCCGACCTCGTCGACGGGGCCGTAGCGGTTCTTGACCGCGCGCACCAGGCGCAGCCGGGAGTTGCGCTCGCCCTCGAAGTGCAGCACCACGTCGACCAGGTGCTCGAGCACGCGGGGTCCGGCGATGCTGCCGTCCTTGGTCACGTGGCCGACGAGCACGGCGGTGATGTTGCGCAGCTTCGCCGTGCGGATCAGGGCCGCCGCGACCTCCTTGACCTGCGAGACGCCGCCGGGCACGCCCTCGACGTCGGCGGCGCTGATCGTCTGCACGGAGTCGATCACCAGCAGCGTCGGACGCACCTCCTCGATGTGGCCGAGGACGGCGCCGAGGTCGGTCTCCGCGGCGAGGTAGAGCTCCTCGTGCACGCCGCCGGTGCGGTCGGCCCGCAGGCGGACCTGGGCCGCCGACTCCTCGCCGGTGATGTAGAGCGTGCGCTGCCTCGTGCGCGCGGTCTGCGAGGCGACCTCGAGCAGCAGTGTCGACTTGCCGACCCCGGGCTCCCCGGCCAGCAGGATCGCGGCCCCGGGGACCAGGCCGCCGCCGAGCACGCGGTCGAGCTCGGCCACGCCGCTGTCGCGGGCCGCGGACTCCTCGACGGGCACCTGCCCGATCGGCACCGCGGCACGGGTCACGGGGCCCGCCTCCACGCGGCTCTTCGGCGCGGCCGTCTCGGCGACGCTGCCCCAGGCCTGGCACTCCCCGCACCGACCGACCCACTTCGCGGTCTCCCAGCCGCACTCGCTGCAGCGGTAGGCGGGACGGGGTCGGGGCGTGCTCTTGGCCATGACGAGGACGGTAGGCGAGAGGTCCGACAGTTCGTCGTCGGTGCCGGTGGTGTCGGCGCCCGGCGCGGCGTGCGGCGGGACGGTCTAGCCTTGGAACGTTCCAGCACGTGACGGAAGGGGGCCAGGTGGTGAGCGAGACCGCTCCGCCCACGCTGAGCACCGTCGCGTCGCGCGCCGGGGTGTCCCGGCAGACCGTCTCCAACGCGCTGAACAACCCCGAGCTGCTGCGCCCCGAGACCCTGGACCGCGTGCTCGGGGTGATCGCCGAGGTCGGCTACACCCCGAACCGGGCGGCGCGACAGCTGCGCAGCGGAAACTCCCGGCTGATCGGCCTGCGCTTCGAGCCGGCGCAGGAGGGCACGGCCAACGCGCTGATGGACCGGTTCCTGCACACGCTGGTGGAGTCCACCCGCGAGACCGGGCACCAGATCCTGCTCTTCTCCGGTGACCCCGAGGATCCCCTCGACGGGTACGACGACCTGCTCCGCTCGACTGCGGTCGACGCCTTCGTCCTCACCGACACCTACGCAGGCACCCCGCAGGCGGCGTGGCTGCAGGACCGCGACGCCCCCTTCGTGGCCTTCGGGCGCCCGTGGGACGACCCGCGTGCCCACCACGCCTGGGTGGACGTCGACGGCGCGGCCGGGGCGAGGCTGGCCACCGCGCACCTGCTCGAGCAGGGTCACGAGCGGATCGGCTGGCTCGGCTGGGAGCGGTCCTCGCGGATCGGCGAGGACCGGCGCACGGGCTGGAAGGCGGCGATGAGCCGCGCGCAGAAGCCCACCGAGCGGCTCGGCGGCCGGCTGACCGACAACGCCGACGCGGCCCGGATGGCTGCCCACGAGCGGATCGGGATCGGCGCGACGGCGTTCGTCTGCGCCAGCGACACCATGGCCGTCGGCGTCCTCCGGGCGCTCGAGGAGCGGGGGCTGCGCGCGGGCACCGACATCGGGGTCGTCGGGTTCGACGACTCCGCCGTGGCCCAGGTGACGGGGTTGTCCTCGGTCCGGCAGCCGCTGGAGGACGTGGCCGTCGAGGTGGTCCGGCTGCTGCACGAGACCCTCGCCGGCGCGCCCGCGCCCGAGCAGGGCACGGTGCTCGCGCCGTCGCTGGTGGTCCGGGGCTCGTCGGTCAGCGGGTGAGCGACCACAGGTCGACGGCGTAGTCGACCTCCACCCCGTCACCGGGCGGCGTGAGGTGCTCGGCGAGCACGGCGTCCGCCGTGCGCCGGTCGAACTCGATGCGTACGACCGCCTCGAAGTCCTCACGCCGGGTGAAGGACCACCGGATGGTCAGCGGGTGGCGCTCCCAGCCCCGGGCGCGCCAGAAGCGGACGACCCGGTCGTGGTCGATGTCGGGGTAGCCGCGGCGGAACCAGCCGCCGAACGTGCTCCGGCTGCCGTCGTTGTCGATCACGAAGGCGGTCCCGCCCCTGCGCAGGACCCGGTCGACCTCGCGCAGACCGGGCTCGCAGCCCGGCCCGAAGAAGTACGCCCACCGCGCGTGGATCACGTCCACGCTCGCGTCGGGGAGCGGCAGGTCGGTCGCGCTGCCCTGGCGTACGTCGATCCGCGGCTCGCCCGCGGTGCGCCGGCGCGCCATCGCCACCAGCCCGCCGTGGGGCTCGACGCCGATCACCGACTGCGCGCGCCCGTACGCGGAGTCCGCCCAGCGCGGCAGGTGGAAGCCGGAGCCGCACCCGAGGTCGAGGACGGTGCGGTCGTCCCAGGGGGCCAGGCCCGCCATCGTCTGCTCGATCAGCCGGTCGGGGTCCGCGGCGCGGTTCTCCAGCTCGTAGACCGCCGGGTGCTCCCAGATGTTGGGGCTGCGGACCGCGCCCCGCGAGATCCGTGGAGGGGGAGTCAGATCCGGACCATGCCCGTGGCGGTCTGGAACTGCACGGCCAGGACGCCGGGGGTGCCGTTGGGCGCCACCCAGTCCACCTTGACGTCCTCCAGCGGCCGTTCGACGGGCTGGCCGAGCCACTCGCTGACCCGCTCCGGGTCGCCTGCGATCTCGAGCGAGGCGAAGGAGATCTCGCCGCTGGCGCCGCTGCTCGGGTGGTCGCCGCGCTCGGAGCGCCACTCGACGAAGAAGGGCAGCTGCGGGTCGGACTGCAGGCCCTTCACGCCCAGCTGCTTCCAGCGCAGCTCGCTGCCGTCGGGGCGGTGCCGGTTGCCGTTGACCGACTCGCGGCCGAGGCGCTGCTCGAGCTCGGTGATGTCGTCGACCGCGACGACCCAGCCCATCCACCCGCCACCGAGCTCGGAGCGGGCGCGGACGGCCTGGCCGAACGGCGCCTTGTCCGAGGCGGGGTGGTCGAGGACCTCGACGACCTCGAGGTAGGTCCGGTCGCGCAGCGGGAGCACGCGGTTGCGGGTGCCGAAGCGTGGGTGCACGCCACCGTCGCGGAACGGCTCGCCGAGCAGGTCCGAGAGCCGCTCCGAGGTGGCCTCGAGTCCGCCCGGCCCGGCCGCGAACGAAAGGTGGTCCAAACGCATGCCGACGATTGTGAGGGTGCGACGGATCTCACTCGACACCGGGGTGTGTCGCTCCGCGATGCAAGACGCGCGGTCTCAGCCGTCGGACGGTGCGGGGTCCGCGGGGTGCGGTGCCAGCGGGGCTCCGGCGGCGCGTGCGGCCTCGCGCTCCTCGCACAGCCGCACGAGGACGTCGTACGCCGGCCGGCCCATCAGGGCCACCAGCTCGTCGCGGTTGGTCCGGTAGACCGGCTCACGGCCGACGTGGGCCTCGGTGTTGCCCGAGCAGTACCAGTCCAGGTCGTGGCCGCCGGGGCCCCAGCCGCGGCGGTCGTACTCCCCGATCGAGACCTCGGTGTACGAGGTGTCGTCGGGCCGCTCCACGTCGCGGAAGGTGCGCCGCAGCGGCAGCTGCCAGCACACGTCCGGCTTGGTCTCCACGATCGAGACCCCCTCGCGCAGCGCCAGCGCGTGCAGCGAGCACCCGTAGCCGCCCTCGAAGCCGCGCGAGTTGTGGAAGATGCACGCCCCGTCGACGACGCGGGTCTTGAGCTCGGGCGTCTCCGGGTCCTCGGGGTTCTCCTCGGCCTCGACCCAGCCCGCGCGGGCCACGTCGCCGGCCTCGTCGAGGGCGAGGGGGCGCCGCTCCCAGGTGGAGTCGTCGAGGCGCTCGACCCAGCCGGCGACCCGCTCCTGGTCCTCGTCGTCGCTGAAGTGGGCGCCCAGCGTGCAGCAGCCCGCGTCGGGCGAGGTGTCGTACATGCCGGGGCAGCCCTGGCCGAAGATGCAGCTCCAGCGCGACGTCAGCCAGGTCAGGTCGCAGCGGAAGACCTGGTCGTCGTCGGCGGGGTCGGGGAACTCGACCCACGCACGGGGGAAGTCCAGGTCGACCTCGGGCACGGGGCACACCGTAGCCCCCGGGTAGTTTGGGGCCCATGCGCATCGGCGTGCTCGACATCGGGTCCAACACCGGGCACCTGCTCGTCGTGGACGCCCACCGCGGAGCCGCGCCGACGCCCGCCTTCTCCCACAAGCGGCGGCTGCGGCTGGCCGAGCACCTCGACGACGCGGGGGCGGTGTCCGCCGAGGGGGTCGAGGCGCTGACCGACTTCGTCTCGGAGGCGCTGGAGGTCGCGGAGGACAAGGGCTGCGCGGAGACCGTGGGCTTCGCGACCTCCGCGGTCCGCGACGCGGTGAACGCCGAGGAGGTCCTGGCCCACGTGGCCGAGCGGACCGGCGTCGTCGTGGACGTCCTCCCCGGGGAGGACGAGGCGCGGCTGACCTTCCTGGCCGTACGACGCTGGTTCGGCTGGTCCTCGGGTCGCCTCGCCGTCTTCGACATCGGAGGCGGCTCGCTCGAGGTCGCCGGCGGCGGCGACGAGGCCCCCGACGTCGCCTGGTCGATGCCGCTCGGTGCCGCCCGGCTGACCCGCGACCACCTCGCCGGCGGGACCGACGAGGCCTCGGTACGCGCGCTGCGCAAGCTGGTGCGCTCGGCGGTCGCCGAGGACGCCGGCAAGCTGCTGCGCGCCGGCACCCCCGACCGCGCCGTCGCCACCTCGAAGACGTTCCGCTCGCTCGCCCGGATCTGCGGTGCCGCGCCCTCCAGCGACGGTGAGTTCGTGCCGCGCACGCTGTCGGCGGAGGACCTGCGCGGCTGGATCCCCAAGCTGGCCGAGATGAGCGACGACGAGATCGCCGGCCTGCCCGGCGTCTCCGCCAGCCGGTCCCACCAGATGCTCGCCGGCGCCCTGGTCGCCGACGCGGTGCTCGACATCTTCGGCCTGAGCGAGCTGGAGATCTGCCCGTGGGCGCTGCGCGAGGGCGTGATCCTGCGCCGCCTGGACCAGATCACCAGCCAGGACCCCGACGACTCCGGCGACCCGCTCTCGTGAGCGGGTCGACGGGCCCGCTGATGGCTCTGTCCACGGCGTCGGTCTACCCCGAGTCGCCGGCGCAGGCCTTCGAGTACGCCGCCCGCCTCGGGTACGACGCCGTCGAGGTCATGGTCGCGCTCGACGACCTCTCCCAGAGCACCGAGCAGATCGCCCACCTCGTCGACTACCACCAGGTGCCGGTGTGCGCCGTGCACGCACCCTGCCTGCTGATCACGCAGCGGGTGTGGGGCACCGACCCGTGGGAGAAGCTGCGCCGCTCGGCGCGGATGGCGCGCGACCTGTCGGCCGACGTCGTGGTCGTGCACCCGCCGTTCCGCTGGCAGCGCGACTACGCCGCCGGCTTCGTCGAGGGGATCGCCCGGCTCGAGGACGAGACCGGCATCGCCTTCGCCGTGGAGAACATGTACCCCTGGCGCGCCACCTCCAAGCGCGAGGTGCAGGTGTACGTCCCCGGCTGGGACCCCTCGGAGGAGTCGTACGCGAACACCACCGTCGACCTCTCCCACGCCGCCACCGCCCAGTCCGACCCGGTCGACATGTGCAAGCGCCTCGGTGACCGGCTGCGCCACGTCCACCTGACCGACGGCTCCGGGTCGGCCAAGGACGAGCACCTCGTCCCCGGTCGCGGGGCGATGCCCGTCGGCCCCCTGCTCGAGCACCTGGCGAACGAGGGGTTCACCGGCCACATCGTCGCCGAGGTGAACACCCGCAAGTCCGGCAGCCGCGAGGACCGCGAGCGCGACCTCGCCGAGTCGCTCGCCTTCGCCCGGCTGCACTTCGCCACGTCGCCGCAGTAGGTCACGAGTGCGGAGGTCTCGACGTCCTCCCTCGCAGGGCTCGGTCGGGCTCGACCACCGCTTGAGGTCTCGACGTCCTCCCTCGCAGGGCTCGGTCGGGCTCGACCACCGAGGTGGTCGAGCAGCGAGCGCCAGCGAGCGCGTCGAGACCTCCCGGCTGTCTGCGAGCGGGCGTCGAGACCTCGTCCGGAGGGCGTACCGTGTCGCCGTGCTGCGCGACTCCATCCTCTGGCTGGCCAAGAGCGACCGGGTGAAGCACCTGGCCGAGACGATGCCGGTGAGCAGCGGGATCGTGCGCCGCTATGTGCCGGGCGAGTCCAACGCCGACGCGGTGACGGCGACGCAGGAGCTGGTGGGCACCGGGCGGCGGGTGACGCTGGACTACCTCGGCGAGGACACCACCGACGTCGCGCAGGCGAACGCGACCACGCAGGCGTACGTCGACCTGCTGGCCGGGCTCGCGGCGCACAACCTCGCGCACGGTGCCGAGGTCTCGGTGAAGCTGTCCGCGGTCGGCCAGGCGCTGGGCTCCGAGGGCGACGCGCTGGCGCTGACCAACGCGCGCACCATCTGCCGTGCCGCGCGGGAGCTCGGCACCACGGTCACCCTCGACATGGAGGACCACACCACCACCGACCGCACGCTGGAGACGCTGCGCACGCTGCGGGTCGACTTCCCCGAGACGGGGGCGGTGCTGCAGGCCTACCTCCACCGCACCGAGCAGGACTGCCGTGACCTCGCGTACGAGGGCTCGCGGGTGCGCCTGTGCAAGGGCGCGTACGACGAGCCCGCCCGGGTCGCCTACCAGGAGCGCCACGAGGTCTCGCTGTCGTACGTCCGCTGCCTCAAGGTGCTGATGGGCGGCGCCGGCTACCCGATGGTGGCCAGCCACGACCCCCAGCTGGTGCAGATCGCGGGCGCGCTGGCCAGCCGGCACGGCCGTACCCCGGACTCCTACGAGTACCAGATGCTCTACGGCATCCGCCCCGCCGAGCAGGAGCGGCTGGCCGACGCGGGGGAGACCATGCGTGTCTACGTCCCCTACGGCGTGCAGTGGTACGGCTACCTCATGCGTCGCCTGGCCGAGCGCCCGAGCAACCTGACCTTCTTCGCCCGATCCCTGCTCACGAAGGGCTGAGCCATGACCGTTGCCATCCTCGGAGTCGGGGTGATGGGCGAGGCGCTGCTCGCGGGCCTGCTGTCCGGTGGCCTGTCCCCGGACCAGGTGCGGGTCGGGGAGAAGCGGCCCGACCGTGCGCGGCAGCTGACCGAGAAGCACGGAGTGACCGTCCTGGCGAACACCGAGGCGGTCGCCGAGGCCGACTCGGTGCTGCTGGTGGTCAAGCCCCAGGACATGGGCGCCGTGCTCGCCGAGGTCGGTGCGTCCCTGCGCCCGGGCACGCTCGTGGTGTCGCTCGCCGCCGGCATCACCACCGGCTTCATCGAGGCCCGGGTGCCCGACGGGCTGCCCGTCGTCCGGGCCATGCCGAACACGCCCGCCCTGGTCGACGAGGGCATGCACGCGATCGCGCCGGGCAGCCACTGCGACGAGGAGCACCTGGCGCGGGTCGAGGAGATGCTCGCCACGACGGGCAAGGTGGCGCGCGTCCCCGAGGGACAGCTCGACGCGGTCACGGCGATCAGCGGGTCGGGCCCGGCGTACCTCTTCTACGTGGTCGAGTCGATGATCGACGCCGGCGTCAGCCTGGGCCTGCCGCGGGCGACCGCGACCGACCTCGTCGTCCAGACCGTGTCCGGCTCGGCGAAGCTGCTGCGCGAGACCGGTGAGCACCCGACGGTGCTGCGCGAGCGCGTCACGTCCCCGGGCGGGACCACCGCCGCGGCGGTCCGCCAGCTTGAGGACCACCGGGTCCGCGCGGCGTTCATGACGGCGATGGAGGCCGCGGCCAACCGCTCCCGGGAGCTCTCCGGCGAGTGATCGCGCGAACGGCGTCGTGGGTAGGGTCCCCGGCATGGAGCCCCGCCCGGAAGCCTGCTCAGCGTGCGTGGTCTTCGACGAGTCGCTGACCGGCTACGACTTCGGTCCGGCGCACCCGATGAACCCCGTGCGCGTCGACCTCACGATGCGGCTGGCCGGCCAGCTCGGTGTGCTCGAGGGCGGTGACTCCCCGCACGGCCTCCCGCTGGTCCCGGCGCCGCACGGCACCGACGAGGACCTGCTGACGGTGCACACCCCCGAGCTGATCGAGGCCGTACGACGCTCCAGCGACGACCCGAGCCGGGTCGAGGCCAGGCTCGGCCTGGGCACCGAGGACAACCCGACCTTCGTCGGGATGCACGAGGCGGCGCGCCACGTCGTGGGGGCCACGAAGGAGGCGGCCCGGCTGGTCTGGGAGGGCGAGTACCTCCACGCCGCCAACGTCGCCGGCGGGCTGCACCACGCGATGCCCGACCGGGCCTCCGGGTTCTGCGTCTACAACGACGTGGCGGTCGCGATCACCTGGCTGCTGTCCCAGGGGGTGGAGCGGGTGGCGTACGTCGACCTCGACGTCCACCACGGCGACGGCGTCGAGAAGGTGTTCTGGGACGACCCGCGGGTCCTCACCGTCTCACTGCACGAGACGGGCCAGATGCTCTTCCCGGGCACCGGCTTCGCGCACGACGTCGGTGGCCCCGATGCGGAGGGTGCTGCGGTCAACGTCGCGCTGCCGCCCGGGCTTGCGGACGCCGGCTGGCTGCGGGCGTTCGACGCCGTCGTCCCCCCGCTGCTGCGGGAGTTCTCCCCGCAGGTGCTGGTGACGCAGCAGGGCTGCGACGCCCACCGCGACGACCCGCTGGGCCACCTGATGCTCTCCGTCGACGGCCAGCGGCAGGCGTACGCCGCCCTGCACGAGCTCGCCCACGAGGTCGCCGACGGGCGCTGGGTCGCCACCGGTGGTGGCGGGTACGCCGTCGTCGACGTCGTGCCCCGCGCCTGGACCCACCTGCTCGGCGTCGTGGCGGGCCGTCCGCTGGACTCGGCGCTCGAGACGCCCGAGGACTGGCGCCGGCTGGTGCGCGACCGTACGGGCCAGGACGCGCCGCTGCGGATGACCGACGGCGTCGAGCCACGGTTCGACCCGTGGGGTAACGGCTACAACCCGGACACCTGGCTGGACCGCACGGTCCACGCGACCCGTCAGGCGGCGTTCCCACTCAACGGTCTGGACCCGCACCTGTGAGCTGACTGAGACGATTAATGGGGTTCGACTTCCCCAACAGTCACACGAGGCCCTATCCTCACTTGAACGACGCGCGGAGCCTTCCGCGCCAGTGCGAAAGTGGTGTGCAGATGAGCTCGAACCTCAACGGGGACATCTCCGAGGTCAAGTTCCTGACCGTGGCCGAGGTGGCCTCGGTCATGCGCGTCTCCAAGATGACGGTCTACCGCCTGCTGCACTCCGGTGAGCTGCCGGCGGTCCGTGTCGGGCGCTCCTTCCGGGTCAGCGAGAGCGACGTCAACGAGTACCTCAAGGGCTCCTTCTTCCAGACCGGCTGACCGGCGCACCACCGCGTTTCGCCCGCCCGAGTCCCGGCGGCTAGGCTGGCGGCGTTGCTCTGCCGGTCCCTCCGGCAGGAGACCCGAAGTCGTACGTCGTCGTGAAAGGTCCACTCGTGGGTTCTGTCGTCAAGAAGCGCCGCAAGCGCATGGCCAAGAAGAAGCACCGCAAGCTGCTGAAGAGGACGCGGGTCCAGCGCCGCAAGCTCGGCAAGTAGGCCGATCAGGCCGCACCAACCGGAGGGGCGCCTCGCGTGGGTCGTGTCGTGCTGGTCACCGGGGTCGCCACCGACCTCGGCCGCCGCTTCTCGCGTCGGCTGGTCACCCGCGACGACGTCGACCGGGTGATCGGGGTCGACGTGCGGCCGCCGCGCGGTGACGACGCCGGTGTGCACTTCGTGCGCGCCGACATCCGCAACCCGGTGATCGGCAAGATCATCGCGCGCGAGCAGGTCGACACGGTCGTCCACATGAACGTCGTGGCCAGCCACAGCGCCGGCCGCTCCTCGATGAAGGAGCTCAACGTCATCGGGACGATGCAGCTGCTGGCCGCCTGCCAGCAGTCGGCGACGGTGCGCCACCTCGTGGTCAAGTCCTCCAGCACGGTGTACGGCGCGTCCTCGCGCGACCCGGCGATCTTCACCGAGGACAGCGAGCCGCGCCGTTTGCCGCGCTCCGGGTTCGGCAAGGACGTCAACGAGGTCGAGACGTACGTCCGCGGCTTCGCCCGTCGGCGGCCCGACGTCACGGTCACCATGCTGCGGGCCGCGAACGTGATCGGGCCGCAGGTCGTCTCGCCGATCACGCAGTACCTCCGGCTGCCGGCGATCCCGACCGTGGTCGGCTTCGACGGACGGCTGCAGTTCCTCCACGAGCAGGACGTCCTCGGTGTGCTCGAGCACGCGACGACCAAGCCGGTGCACGGCACCTTCAACGTCGCCGGTGACGGCGTGCTGCTGCTCAGCCAGGTGATCCGCCGGCTGGGCCGCCCCCCGCTGCCGATGCCGTCGTTCGCGGTCGCCCGGGTCGGCCAGGCGGCCCGATCGGCACGACTCGGCGACTTCCCGCCCGAGCTGGTCGCCTTCGTGAAGTACGGACGGGTCCTCGACACCACCCGGTGCCGCGACGCGCTCGGGTTCTCCGCGTCGTACTCCACGGCGGAGGCCGTCGCCGACTTCGGGGCCTCGCTGCGGCCCGGACTGCTCGCGGCGCCCCGCGTGGCGCGCGCGGAGGGCTCGGTGCGGCAGCTGCTGACCAAGGGCGAGTCCGGTGCCTGACGCCGAGATCATCGCGATGGGCGACCCGGACCGGCCGCTCGGGACCCGCGGGAAGCCGGGCCGCGGGACAGGCCGTGCGCGTCCGTCCGCCTCCTCCCGCGACCTCGCTCCCGGCCGGTCCCAGCGCTCGGCGGCCCCGCCGGCGCGACCCGACGACGGGGCCGAGGACGCTGCGGCGCCGGAGCCCGAGCGCCCGTCGGTCCGCGTGGTCGAGCCCACCGGCCCCGCCCCGGCGGGGGAGCAGGGGATCCCCGTCCGCGAGTGGGCGCAGGCGCTGACCACCGCCTCCCAGGAGATGTTCGGCGAGGCGTGGGAGCGCCGGCTGGCCGAGGTGCTGGCCTTCCTCCGGCGTCGGATCACCGGCGACTACGAGGTCGACGACTTCGGCTTCGACCCCGAGCTCGCGCACCGGTTCTTCCTCACCGCGCTGCGGCCGATCGCCCGCAAGTGGTTCCGGATCGAGGTCCGCGGCCTGGAGAACATCCCCGCCGAGGGTGGTGCCCTGATGGTCTCCAACCACTCGGGGACCGTCCCGATGGATGGGTTGATGACCGCGGTGACGATCAACGACCACACGGGACGGGACCTGCGGCCGCTGGCCGCCGACCTGGTGTTCGCGCTGCCGTTCGTCTCCGAGCTGGTCCGCAAGGGCGGCGGGACGCTGGCCTGCCAGGAGGACGCCGAGCGGCTGCTGCGCGCCGGCGAGCTGGTGGGCGTCTGGCCCGAGGGCTTCAAGGGGATCGGCAAGCCTTTCTCCCAGCGCTACAAGCTGCAGCGCTTCGGCCGGGGCGGCTTCGTCTCCGCAGCGGTCCGCACCGGCGTCCCGATCATCCCGACCGCCGTCGTCGGCGCGGAGGAGATCTACCCGCTGATCGGCAACGTGCCGTCGCTGGCGCGGCTGGCGGGGCTGCCGTACCTCCCGATCACGCCGACCTTCCCGTGGCTCGGGCCCCTGGGCCTGATCCCGCTGCCCTCGAAGTGGCTGATCGAGTTCGGCGAGCCGATCCGTAACCGACTCCTACGGCAGCGGCGGCGCCGAGGACCCGATGCTGGCCTTCAACGTCACCGACCAGGTCCGCGAGTCGATCCAGCGGTCGTTGTACTCCCTGCTCATGCAGAGGTCGTCGGTCTTCGGCGCCTAGGGAGCAACGCCCCTAGGACGTGCTCGACCCTAGGGGGTCGTGCGAGAGCCGTTCAGGCCCTTGGCCAGCCCGTCGGTCAGGCCCTTCGTGGTCGTCGTCAGCCCGTCGGTCAGGTCCTTGGTCAGCTTGTCCAGGTCGATCACCGACGGAGCACCGGACTGGCTGCCGGGAAGCTTGACCAGACCGTCCAGTGCCGGGGCCGAGGACGTCGTACCTCTCGCTCGTCCCGCGGCCTTCCCGGCCTGCTTCTGGGCGGCCGTGCCGGGTGCCGTCGTCGACGCCGGGGCGGGCGACCTCGACGACCCCGGAGCCGTCGTGCTGCCCGACGGCGACGTCGCGGGCTGCGACCGCTTCGCACCGGGAGCGGGCGAGGCGGGGCGCGCACCCGCCGTCCCCGACTCGATCAGCCGGTCCAGCGCACCCTTGGCCGACGCCGGCTCCAGGGTCGTGGTGAGCGCGAGCGGCTCACGGGCGCCGCACGCGGCGCAGAGCACGCGCGCCTGCTGGTCCAGGTCGGTGAGCATCGTCGCCGCCTCGGACAGGGCGTCCTGCATGCTCGGCGGTGCCTCGGCGGCGACGGCGTCCAGGTCGCGCATCGACGTCCCGGCGAACGACCGGACGCTGGCGACGTGGTCGGCCGACGCGTCGCGCTGGTAGCTCGTGAACAGCAGGTCCGACCCCTCGGCAGCGCTCGAGGCGAATCGGGCCAGGGTGGAGCGGACGGCGTCAGCGGTGCGCGACGAGACGTCGGGGTCGTCGGCCATCAGCGTCGAGACCTCGGCGAGGCGGGTGCGGGACTGGTCGAGGTAGTCCTGGCCGCGGGAGGCCTCGGAGAGGCTCATCGAGGTGGTCATCGCCTCGATGCCGCGCTTGACGCCGTACAACGGGTCGCCCTCGACGGTGCCCTGGGCCGCGACGGCGAGGCCGCCGGTGCTGCCGACCAGCACGGCCGCGGCCGCGGCCACCGTGGCGCGTCGGCGGGCGCGCCCGCTGCGCGAGACCTCGGGCAGGAGGAGCTGCGGCTCGGCGGGGACGAGGGCGGTGTCGGCCTCGGCCATCAACCGCTCACGCAGGTCCGCGGTGTACGACGCCGACGGCGCCGGAGCCTCGGGCAGCGCGCGCAGTGCGCCGACGAGGTCGATCAGCGCCGCGTCGGCGGGCCCGGTCGCACCCGCGCCCTCGTCGATCAGCCGAGCGAACCGCTCGGCCGGTCGTGCGCGCAGGGCCGCAGGCCCCGAGAAGTCGATCATGGTCTGGTCCTACTCAGCTCGTGGTGCGAGCCTCCCCACCGCGACAACGACTCACGGGGTGCGGAGGTTACGAGTCCGACCCCACGGGTCGGACCGGGGCGTGCGCCGAGTGCCCGGGGGGTCATCGCCACTCCTCGGGGAGGTGCTTGGCGAGGTTGCGCACCGCACGCAGCTGCAGCTGCTTGATGGCGCCGGAGCTGCGCTCCATGGCCTCGGCGGTCTCGGCCAGGGAGAGTCCCTGCAGGAAACGCATGGTCAGGCACTCCTGCTGGTCGACGGGCAGCGCGCGGACGGCGTCGAGCAGCGCCTCGTTCGTGAGCGAGGCGAGCACGTCGGCCTCCGGCCCGTCGGTGGCTGCGTCCAGGGTCCCGATGTCCTCGGTGGTCTGCTCCAGGCGCGTCCGGCTCGACTTGTAGTGGTCCACGGTCAGGTTCCGCGCGATCGTCATCAGCCAGGCACCGAAGTCACGGCCCTGCCAGCGGAAGCCGTTCATGCTGCGCAGTGCGCGGAAGAAGGTCTCGGCCGTCAGGTCCTCGGCCAGCTGCACGACGCCGAGCCGGTAGTAGAGGAACCGGTAGACCGAGGGCTGGTAGTGGTCGTACAGGAGGCCGAAGGCGTCCTTGTCCCCGCCGCGGGCCAGCTCCACCAGCGCGATCAGCCGGCTCCGCTCGGCCTCGTCCTCCGCCGAGGAGACGGCCAGGTCGTGGTCGGCGGGCTCACCCGGCGGCCGGTCGAGGGTCCCCGTGCTCGGGTCGGCCGCCGTCTCGTGGGCGAGGAGACCCGGCAGGCCCGCCCTCCGGTGGACCGGGGGGCCGCCCGCGAGCGCCGGGGTGGGGAGCGCGAGGGACGGGTCGGCGAGCACCCGGGCGAGGGCGCGACGCAGCGCGTCGAGGCCGTCGTGCGGACGCTCGAGCACCTCCGCCTCCCTCCCCGGTCAGGCATGCGTTGAGACGTTCGCCTCACTGTAGATCGCGACACGGCGTGGCGACCACCGAATCGGACACCGCTGTGCGAGGGCCCGTTCGGTCAGCGGCGGGTCTGCCGCCGGATCGCGAGGCCCCCGGCGACGGCGCCGGTCGCAGCTCCGGCGAGGGCGGCCCCGGCCAGACCCGTCCGCGCCGCGCGACGACCCGAGCGGTAGTCGCGCACCGGCCACCCCTCCCGGCGTGCGTGCTCGCGCAGCGCGCGGTCCGGGTTGACGGCCGTCGGGTGGCCGACGAGCTCGAGCATCGGCAGGTCGTTGGAGGAGTCGGAGTACGCCGAGCACCGGCTGAGGTCGAGCCGCTCCCGCGTGGCGAGGGCGCCGACCGCCTCGGCCTTGGCGGGGCCGTGCAGCATGTCGCCGACCAGCGAGCCGGTGTACACGCCGTCGACGTGCTCGGCGACGGTGCCCATGGCGCCGGTCAGCCCGAGCCGCCGGGCGATGATCCGCGCGATCTCGACCGGTGCGGCCGTCACGAGCCAGACCCGCTCACCGCGGTCGAGGTGGCGCTGGGCCAGGGCCCGGGTGCCCGGCCAGATCCGGTGGGCCATCGCCTCGTCGAAGATCTCCTCGCCCAGCTCCTCGAGCTTGCTCACCGGGTGGCCCGCGATGAAGCCGAGCGCGGCCGCACGCGTCTGGGCGATGTGCTCGGGGTCCTCGGAGCCGGCGACCCGGAACCACGCCTGCTTCCAGGCCGCCCCGGCCAGCTCGCGGGTGGTGAAGAACTCCCGCTGGTGGAGCCCCTTGAACAGGTGGAAGATCGACGCGCCCTGCATGATCGTGTTGTCCACGTCGAAGAACGCCGCGGCACTCGGGTCCGGTGGCACCCGCAGCGCGGCCTCGACCTCGACGTCCGCGGCGGCCGCCTCTCCGGCCAGCACCGACCGGCGGGTGAGATCGAGGGGACGCGGGCGTGCGGACTTGGCCACGACGTGATCGTAGGACGCCGCTCACGCCTCCGGGTCCGCCCGGCGCGGCGTGGCAGGATCGAGCGGTGCCCGATCCCGCCGACGCCTCCCGCCCCGAGCCTCGCGTCGTGGTCTACAGCCGGCCCGGCTGCCACCTGTGCGAGGCGGCGCTCGAGATCGTGGCCCGCGTCTGCGCCGACCTCGAGGAGACGTTCGTCGAGGTCGACATCACCGGCGACGACGACCTGCTGGCGTCGTACGCCGAGGAGATCCCGGTGACGCTCGTCGACGGCGAGCGGCACGACTTCTGGCGGGTCGACGAGGCGCGGCTGCGGCACAGCCTGTCCGCCCGGCGGTGAGGGGGTGGGGTGTGGTGACCATCACCACATGTGGTAGCCCGGCCCGCTCTCGGTTTGTTCGCGCGTTCACGATCCTCCTATGGTGAGCAGCACGCCGCCTTCGTGAGGGCCGGACCCGGCCCGGGGCGACGGTGGAGTTCTTCAGCTGTGACCACTTCCCGGATCCCCGAGGCGACGATCGCCCGACTTCCGGTGTATCTCCGGGCGTTGACCTCGATGGCGGACTCCGGAGCGTCCACCTGCTCCAGCGAGCACCTCGCGGCCGTCACCGGTGTGAGCTCGGCGAAGCTGCGCAAGGACCTCTCGCACCTGGGGTCGTACGGCACCCGCGGGGTGGGCTACGACGTCGCGTACCTGCGCTACCAGATCACCCGCGAGCTGGGGCTGAGTCAGGACTGGCCCGTGGTCATCGTCGGGATCGGCAACCTCGGCCACGCCCTGGCCAGCTCGTCGGGCTTCCGCTCCCGCGGCTTCTCCACGGTGGCGCTGCTGGACGCGGACCCGGCCCGTACGGGCCAGGAGGTCGCCGGACTGGCGATCCGCCCGTTCGCCGACCTGACCGACGTCGTCGTCGAGAACGGTGCCGGCATCGGGGTCATCACGACCCCGGCCCTGGCCGCCCAGGAGGTCGCCGACGCGATGGTGGCCGCCGGGATCCGCAGCATCCTCAACTTCGCTCCGGCCGTCCTCTCGGTGCCGGAGACGGTGCTGGTCCGCAAGGTGGACCTGGCCACCGAGCTGCAGATCCTCGCCTACCACGAGCAGCGGCAGGGCCCTGGCGAGGAACCGGTCGACGACCTGCTCGCCGGTGTGGCCGCAGAGGTGGAGACCGCATGAACACCCCACGACGTCCGTCTCCTCCGCTCCGCTCCTCCGAACGACGCCGAGGGGGCCCCGAATGAGCGTCCTCGTCGTGGGGATCTCCCACCGCAGCGCACCCGTCGCGGTGCTCGAGCAGCTCGCTCTCGACCAGCCCGGTGCGAGCAAGCTGGCCGTGGACGCGGTCCACGAGGAGCACGTCTCCGAGGCCGCGGTGCTGGCCACCTGCAACCGCGTCGAGGTCTACGCCGACGTCAGCCGCTTCCACGGCAGCGTCGAGGCGCTCTCCCGGCTGCTGTGCGAGCGTGCCGGCGGCGAGCCGGAGGCGTTCGTCCCCCACCTCTACGTGCACTACGACGACGGCGCCGTCTCGCACCTGCTCCAGGTCGCGTCCGGCCTGGACTCGATGGCGGTCGGGGAGAGCCAGATCCTCGGCCAGGTGCGCGACGTGCTGAGGCAGGGCCAGGAGGGCGGCACCGTCGGTGCGTCGCTGAACCTGCTCTTCCAGCAGGCGCTGCGGGTCGGCAAGCGCTCGCACGCCGAGACCGACATCGACCGCTACGCGCCCTCGCTGGTCACCGCGTCGATGGAGCAGGCCGCCACCCACTTCGGTGACCTCGCCGGCAAGCGGGTCCTGGTCATCGGCGCGGGGTCCCTGGCGGCCCTGGCCGTCGGCACCGCCAGCCGGGCGGGCGCGGAGCTCACCGTCGCGAACCGGACGCCGACCAACGCCGACCGTCTCGCCGGGCAGTACGACGCCCGCTCGGTCGACCTCTCCGCGATCCCCGCCGAGCTGGCCACGACCGACGTCCTCATCTCCTGCACGGCGTCGTCCGGGCAGGTGCTCGACGCCGGCCAGGTCGCCGCGGCACGCCTGGGCAACCCCGAGCCGCTGATCGTCGCCGACCTCGCCCTGCCGCACGACGTGGACCCGGCCGTCGCGGACCTGCCCGGGGTGACCCTGGTCAACCTCAGGAGCCTGGCCGAGGAGCTGCAGCACACCGACGGCGGCGCGGCGGTCGACGGCGTGCGCCGGATCGTCGCCGAGGAGCTGAAGGCGTTCCTGGCCGCGCGTCGCTCGGCCAGCGTGACCCCGACCGTCGTCGCCCTGCGCAGCATGGCCACGGGCGTCGTCGAGGCCGAGATGGAGCGCCTGGACCACAAGCTGCCCGGCCTCGACCCGACGACCCGGGCCGAGGTGCTGCACACGGTCCGGCGGGTCGCCGACAAGCTGCTGCACCAGCCGACCGTCCGGGTCAAGGAGCTGGCCAACGAGGACGGGGCGGTCTCGTACGCCGCCGCCCTGGCCGAGCTGTTCGCGCTCGACCCCGAGGCCGTCGACGCCGTCACCCGGCCCGGGGAGGTGTGAGCATGAGTGGGACACAGACGCAGCGCGCTGCTGTTCGCTTCGGCACGCGCGGCTCGCTGCTCGCCCGGACCCAGAGCGGCCAGGTGGCCGACGCCTTCGCCGCGGCGACCGGCCGCGAGGTCGAGCTCGTCGAGATCCGCACCGAGGGGGACGCGTCCTCGGCGCCGCTGGCCTCGATGGGCGGTGCCGGCGTGTTCGTCGGTGCGCTGCGCGAGGCGCTGCTCGAGGGCCGCGTCGACGTCGCGGTGCACTCGCTCAAGGACCTCCCGACCGCGCCCGCCGAGGGCCTGCAGGTCGCCGCCGTACCCCCTCGTGAGGACCCGCGGGACGTGCTCGTGGCGCGCGACGGCATGACCCTCGGCGAGCTCCCGGTCGGCAGTGTCGTCGGTACGGGCTCCCCGCGGCGGGTCTCCCAGATCCACGCCCTCGGGCTCGGTCTGGAGCTGGTCGGGGTCCGCGGCAACGTGGACACCCGGATCAACAAGGTGGCCAGCGGCGAGTTGGACGGTGTCGTCCTCGCCCACGCCGGGCTCTCCCGGCTCGGCCGGGCCCCCGAGGCGACCGAGCTGCTCGACCCGATTCAGGTGCTGCCGGCACCGGGGCAGGGCGCGCTCGCGGTCGAGTGCCGGGCCGACGACCCGCTGGCCGAGGAGCTCCGCACCCACCTGGACGACCCGCGCACCCGGGCCGCCGTCACCGCCGAGCGTGCGGTGCTGGCCGGGCTCGAGGCGGGCTGCTCCGCACCCGTCGGCGCGCTCGCCGAGGTGGTCGAGGGCGAGGACGGCGAGGAGCTGTGGGTGCGCGCGGTGGCGCTGTCCCACGACGGCGCGGTCGCCGTACGCCGCTCGGGCTCGGGCCCGACCCAGGACGCCGGCCGGGTCGGGCACGACCTGGCCACCGAGATGCTCGGCGAGGGCGCCGCCGAGCTCATGCAGGACGACGAGACAGGCCCGCACGGGCACCCGACTCCCAGCGAGGCAGTGACGTGACCAAGAACCAGCAGACCCCCCCGACGACCCGCGGCTGGGTCTCCTTCGTGGGCAGCGGCCCGGGCGACCCCGACCTGCTGACCGTGCGCGCCGTCGAGCTCGTGCGGGGCGCCGAGGTCGTCGTCACCGACAACCCCCAGCACGTCGCACTGGTGCAGTCGCTCGTCGGGTCGGCCGAGGGCGGCCCCGAGCTGGTCGACGCCAGCTTCGGCGAGGACGGCCAGCCGCTCACCCGCGCGCAGCGGGCCAAGGTCGTCGTCAAGGCGGCCAAGGCCGGTCGCAAGGTCGTCCGGCTGGTCAACGGCGACCCGTTCGTGCACGGCTCCTCCCCGGAGGAGGCCCAGCAGGTCGTCAAGGCCGGGATCGGCTTCGAGGTCGTGCCGGGCGTCTCGCTGGCGACGGCCGTGCCGGCCTACGCCGGGATCCCGGTGACCTCGAAGGACCACCGCGAGTTCGTCGTCGTCTCCGCCGGCGACCGAGGCGTCGACTGGGCCGCCCACGCCCACCACGACACCCTCGTCGTCCTGGCGGCGGGCGAGCAGCTGGCCACCATCGCCGACAAGCTCGTCGCCGCCGGTCGCGACGCCGACACCCCGGTCGCCGTGACCGCCGAGGGCACCACCACCGGCCAGGAGACGATCGTGTCCACCCTCGGCCACCTGGTCGCCGACACCGCCGGCAGCCAGCTGCCGACCCGCGCGGTGACGGTCGTGGGCCACGTCGTCGACCTGCGCCCGACGCTGTCCTGGTTCGAGACCAAGCCGCTGTTCGGCTGGCGGGTCCTCGTGCCTCGGACCAAGGAGCAGGCGGGCGCGCTGTCGGCCAGCCTCCGCGGCTACGGCGCGGTGCCCGAGGAGGTGCCGACGATCTCGGTCGAGCCGCCGCGCAACCCCCAGCAGATGGACAAGGCCGTGCGCGGACTGGTCGAGGGCCGCTACGAGTGGATCGCGTTCACCTCGGTCAACGCGGTCAAGGCGGTGCGCGAGAAGTTCGAGGAGTACGGCCTGGACGCCCGCGCCTTCTCCGGGCTGAAGATCGCCGCTGTCGGCGACAAGACCGCCGACGCGATCGCCGCCTGGGGGCTCCGCGCCGACCTCGTCCCGTCGGGCGAGCAGAGCGCTGCGGGGCTGCTGGAGGACTGGCCGCCGTACGACGACGTGCTGGACCCGATCAACCGGGTGTTCCTGCCGCGTGCGGACATCGCCACGGAGAACCTCGTCGCCGGGCTGGTCGACCTCGGCTGGGAGGCCGACGACGTGACGGCGTACCGCACCGTCCGCGCCGCTCCGCCGGCCGCGCCCGTGCGCGACGCGATCAAGACCGGCAAGTTCGACGCGGTGGTCTTCACCTCGTCCTCGACCGTGCGCAACCTCGTCGGCATCGCCGGCAAGCCGCACGCCTCGACCGTGATCGCGGTGATCGGGCCGGCGACGGCCAAGACCGCCGAGGAGCACGGCCTGCGGGTGGACGTCATGGCGTCCTCGCCGTCGGTGGAGGAGCTCGTCGACGGTCTCGCCGACTTCGCCGGGGCCCGCCGCGAGGAGATGGTCGAGGCCGGGCAGCCGGTCACCAAGCCGTCCGAGCGACGCCCGGCGGCGCGGCGCAAGGCCAGCTCCTGAATGCCCGCTGACCAGGGTTCCTTCCCGGCCGTCCGGCCGCGGCGGCTGCGCCGTACGCCCGCGCTGCGGCGCTCGGTCGCCGAGACCCACGTCCGCCCCGCCCAGCTGATCCTGCCGGCGTTCGTCCGCGAGGGCGCCGACCGGCCGGTGCCGATCTCGTCGATGCCGGGCGTGGTCCAGCACTCGCGGGAGACGCTGCGCCGGACCGCTGCCGAGGCGGCCGAGGCGGGGCTCGGCGGAATCATGCTGTTCGGGGTGCCCGAGCGCAAGGACGCCACCGGCTCCGGTGCGATCGACCCCGACGGCATCCTCAACCTCGCGCTGGCCGACGTCCGCGCCGAGGTCGGCGACGAGCTGACCGTGATGGCGGACCTGTGCCTCGACGAGTTCACCGACCACGGGCACTGCGGTGTCCTCGCCGAGGACGGCACGGTCGACAACGACGCGACGCTCGAGGTGTACGCCGCGATGGCCCTCGCGCAGGTCTCCGCCGGCGCCCACGTGCTCGGCCCCTCGGGGATGATGGACGGCCAGGTCGGCCGGATCCGGGCGGCGCTCGACGCCGCGGGCCACACGGACGCGGCGATCCTGGCGTACTCCGCGAAGTACGCCTCGGCCTTCTTCGGCCCGTTCCGCGAGGCCGTCGACTCCTCGCTGACCGGCGACCGGAAGACGTACCAGCAGGACCCGGCCAACGGCCGCGAGGGCGTGCGCGAGGCGCTGCTCGACGTCGCCGAGGGTGCCGACATGGTGATGGTCAAGCCCGCGCTGGCGTATCTCGACGTGATCGCCGCCGTGCGCGAGGCCGTCGACGTGCCGGTGGCGGCGTACAACATCTCCGGGGAGTACGCCATGGTCGAGGGCGCCGCCGCCCACGGCTGGATCGACCGTGACGCCGCGATCCTGGAGACGCTGACGTCGATCCGTCGGGCCGGCGCCGACCTGGTGCTGACGTACTGGGCCCTCGAGGCGGCCCAGCGGCTCCTGCCGCGCTGACGCCCGCTCGCGGGGCGGGCACGGTGGTTTCGACGCGCTCCTTCGTCGCTGCTCAACCACCTCGACCACCGAGGTGGTCGAGCAGCGAGGAGCGCTAGCGACGAGCGCGTCGAGACCCGGTGCGGTGAACGCGCCGCGCGAGCACCGCTACACCTGCTGGGAGACGAGGACCGCGCTGGTGCCGGGCTCGAGCGCCTCGAACAGGTGGGGGACGTCGCCGGGGTAGCGCAGGTAGTCGCCCGCGCCCAGCTCGACCGGGTCCTCCGTGCGGCCCACCCGGGCGCGGCCGGTGACCACGACGACGTGCTCGACGGTGCCGCCGGCGTGCGGGTCGGAGACGCGGGCCGGGCTGGGCTCGGCGTCGATGCGGTACAGGTCGCGGCGCACGCCGGCGGGGGAGTGGGACAGCACCACCGCTGCGTACGTCGCCGCGTCCGCGCGGGTCGCCTCGCCCTCGCCGGCGCGGACCAGCGTCTCCTCCGGCTCGGTGGGGTCGATCAGCGCCGAGAACGGCACACCGAGGGCGGTCGCCAGCGCCCACACGGTCTCCACGCCGGGGTTGCCGCGGCCGGACTCGAGCTGGGACAGCCCGGACTTGGCGACGTCGGCCCGCCGGGCCAGCTCGGAGAGGCTCATCCCGGCCGCGGTGCGGTGGGCGTGGACGGCCGCGCCGATCCGGGACGCCACGGTCTGTTCGGTGAGATGATCGTTTCGTTCATCTTGACGAACGTTGTTCATCCCCTCAGCCTAGACGTGTGTCCGCCGTCGACCTCGTGCGCTCGAGCCCCGCGACCCGTACCGGCCTCGCGGTCGCGACCGCGACCGGCCTGTACGGCGTCTCCTTCGGCGCGCTCGGCGTCACCGCCGGGCTGAGCGTCGCGCAGACCTGCGCGCTGAGCCTCCTGATGTTCACCGGCGGCTCGCAGTTCGCGCTGGTCGGGGTGGTGGCAGGCGGTGGCGCACCGGTGACGGCGTACGGTGCGGCGACGCTGCTCGGCCTGCGCAACGCGGTCTACGGCGTCCAGGTCGGCGCGATGCTCCGCCCCCGTGGCTGGCGACGGCTGGTCGCCGCCCAGCTGACCATCGACGAGTCCACCGCGACGTCGGTGTCGCAGGACGACCCGGACGAGCAGCGGCGCGGCTTCTGGGCCGCCGGTCTGGGCGTCTACCTGCTGTGGAACCTCTTCACGGCGCTCGGCGCCGTCGCCGGCGACGCCCTCGGCGACCCCCGGCGCTGGGGGCTGGACGCGGCAGCGGCCGCGGCCTTCTTGGCCCTGCTCTGGCCGAAGCTGGTCGACCGGGACGGCTGGGCCGTCGCGGTGGTCTGCGCGCTGGTCACCGTGGTCGCCGTGCCCGTGCTGCCGGCCGGCCTGCCGATCCTTCTCGCCGCGGTGGTCGCCGCCGCGATCGGCTGGGTGCGCTCGTGAGCTGGGGGTGGCTGCTGGCGGCCTGCGCGACGGCGTACGTCGTGAAGCTGGCCGGCTTCCTCGTCCCGCTCCGCGTGGTGGAGAACCCGCGCGCCCTGCACGTGGCCGGTGCGGTCACGGTCGGGCTCCTCGCCGCACTGACCGCGACCAACACCGTGGCGGACGGCACCGATCTGGCGCTCGACTCGCGGCTCCTCGCGCTCGGCGTCGCCGCCGCGGCGCTGGCCCTGCGGGTGCCCTTCCTCGGCGTCGTCCTGCTCGGGGTCGGTGTGGCGGCACTCGCCCGGGCCCTCGGGCTGCCCTAATCTTCAGCGATGAGCTTCCTGTCGTCCCTGACCCGGACCAAGAGCGTCGACGAGGTCATCCACCAGAACGACGCCGATCCCGAGGAGGGTGACGGCCAGCTCAAGAAGAACCTCACCACCAAGGACCTCATCGGCTTCGGCATCGGCATCGTGATCGGGACCGGCATCTTCACCCTGACCGGTCTGCAGGCGAAGGAGAACGCCGGTCCGGCGATCGTCATCTCGTTCCTCATCGCCGGGTTCGTCAGCCTGCTCGCCGCACTGTGCTACGCCGAGCTGGCCTCGGCGGTCCCGACGGCGGGGAGCTCCTACACCTACGCGTACGCGACGATCGGCGAGATCTTCGCCTGGATCATCGCCTGGGACCTGATCCTCGAGTTCGCGCTCGGCGCGGCCGTGGTCGCCCGCGGCTGGTCGGGCTACCTGGCGGGTGTGTTCGACCTGCCGACGGCCTGGTTCGCGGAGGAGGGGTCGATCGTCAACGTCGGCGCCATCTTCATCACCCTGGTGCTCGGGTACGTCGCCCTGCGCGGGATCCGCGAGTCCAAGTGGGTCACCAACGGCCTGGTCGTGATCAAGGTGTCGGTCTGCCTCTTCGTGATCGTCGCCGGCGCGTTCTACGTCAAGGGCGGCAACCTCTCGCCGTTCATCCCCAAGGCGGTGCCCGGGGACGACGACGCCTCGCAGACGTTGAAGGCGCCGTTGTGGCAGTTCGTCTCCGGCATCTCCCCGGCCACGTACGGCATCGCCGGCGTCTTCGTCGCCGCCGCCGTCGTGTTCTTCGCCTACTCCGGCTTCGAGGCCGTCGCCAACCTGGGCGAGGAGACCAAGAAGCCCGCCCGGGACATGCCGCTGGGCCTGCTCGGCACCCTCGGCATCTCGACGCTGCTCTACGTCGGCGTCTGCCTGGTGATCACCGGGATGGTGTTCTACAAGAACCTCTCCGAGGGCGACGCGGTGGCCGACGTCTTCGAGCAGGTGGGCCTGGGGTGGGCCGGGATCCTCATCGGCGTCGCGGCCGTGGCCGGCCTGACCTCGGTGATCCTCGTGGACATGGTCGCCATGGGTCGGATCGGATTCGCGATCGCTCGCGACGGGCTGCTGCCGCCGATGTTCAAGAAGATCCACCCCAGCTGGGGGACCCCGGTGCTGATGACGGGGCTGACCGTCGCAGCGGTGGCGGTCCTCGCCGGCTTCATCCCCATCTCGGTGCTCTCGGAGATGGTCTCGATCGGGACCCTGTTCGCGTTCGTCGTGGTGTCGGTCGCGGTGCTCGTGCTGCGTCGTACCCAGCCCGAGATGAAGCGTCCCTTCCGGACCCCGCTGGTCGCGGTCGTGGCGCCGCTGTCGGTGCTCAGCTGCGTGGGCCTGATGGCGTCGCTGGCGGTGGAGACCTGGCTGCGGTTCCTGGTCTGGCTGCTGCTCGGGTTCGTCGTCTACTTCGCCTACGGCATGCGGCACTCCCGCGTCGGCCGCGGCGAGACCGCGGGCAGCCGGCGATGAGCGGCGTCGTCCTCGGCTTCGGGCCGGAGTCGCGCAGCCGGTCCGGGCTCAACCTCGCGGCCCGGCTGGCCCGTTCGACCGACGACTCGCTCGTGCTGTGCTGCGTGGTGCAGGACTCCTACGACACCCCGACCCTGCGCGACGGCCACGACGTGGGGGCGGAGTGGCGCACGTACCTCACCGAGACCGCGCGCGAGGCGATCGCCGAGGCCCGCGCGGAGCTGCCCGACGACGTCGCCGTCACCGAGGTGGTCCGCTCGGGCCGCTCGGTGCCGGCCGCCCTGGCCGAGGAGGGTGCCCGTCGGGGAGCGGACCTGCTGGTCGTGGGCTCCGCGTCGGTCGGCAGCGTCGGCCGGATCTCGCTGGGGTCCACCTCCGACCGGCTGGTGCACTCGTCGCAGGTCCCCGTCGCGCTCGCCCCCCGCGGCTACCCGGTCGGTGACCGGCTCACCCGCATCGTGCTCGCCGTCGAGCCCACTCGCGGCGACGTCGCGCTGGCGCCCAAGGTGCGGGCCCTGGCCGAGCGGCTGGGAGCCGAGATCGAGGTGGTGACGTTCGGCGTCCGGCCGAGTCGCCGCTCTGCCCTCGGCGCCCTGGCCGACCAGGGCGTGTACGACGCCTGGCGCGCGCAGGTCCGTGAGACCCACGACGAGGTCCGCGCCGCGCTCTCGTCGGGCGACCACCCGGTCCCCGTCTCCGGCGCCGGGCTGGTCACCGGGGAGCGCTGGTCCTCCGCGCTGGACGGTGTCGAGTGGGCCGACGGCGACCTGCTCGTGGTCGGCTCAAGCCGGCACAGCCAGGTGGCCAGCGTCTTCCTCGGCTCGACGGCGACCCGGATCCTGCGGCACTCGCCCGTACCCGCCGTGGTGCTGCCCCGCCGCTGAGGCGCCGCTAGCCTCGGCACCGTGCGAGAGCTGAGCGAGCAGACCGTCCTGGTGACCGGCGCGACCGACGGCCTCGGCCGGGCGCTGGTGCACCGGCTGGCCGAGCACCAGGCGCTGGTCGTGGCGCACGGGCGCGACCCGCGCAAGCTGGCCGACCTCGTCGAGGAGGTCGACCGGGAGCACGGCGTCGCGATCGACACCGTGGTGGCCGACCTCGCGTCGCTGCGCGAGGTGGACGCCCTCGCCTCCGCCGTGATCGCGGAGTACGACGCCCTCCACTGCCTGGTCAGCAACGCCGGGGTCGGCTTCGGCCCGCCCGACGCGCCCCGTGAGACCAGCCAGGACGGGATCGAGCTGCGGTTCGCGGTGAACCACCTCGCCGGCTACCACCTGGCCCAGCGCCTGCGGCTGCTGCTGGAGACCAGCGCCCCCTCCCGGGTCGTGCAGGTCGCCTCGGCCGGTCAGCTCGCGCTCGACCCCGACGACCCGCTGACGGAGAGCGGCTACAGCGGCCTGAAGGCGTACCGCCGCGCCAAGCTCGCCCAGGTGATGGCCACCTTCGACCTCGCCGCCGACCTCGTCGGCACCGGCGTCAGCGTCAACGCGGTCCACCCCGCGACGATGATGGACACCACCATGGTCCGCGACACCGAGCTGCCCGCCCAGAGCACGCTCGAGGAGGGCCTCGACGCCGTCTGGCGCCTGGTCGCCGACGCCGACCTGGACGACGTCAGCGGGCGGTACTTCGACGGGCAGGAGATCGCCGACCCCGACCCCCAGGCCGACGACCCCGCCGCGCGGGCGTGGGTGCGTGGATTGTCGGACCGGCTGGTGAGGGACGCGCTGGGCTGAGGTCGCCTCAAGGCGTACGGTCGCCGGTCTCGACGACCGCTCCCTCGCTAGCGCTCGGTCGCTGCTCGACCTCCGGTGGTCGAGGTCAGCTGTTTCGGCCGAGGATGCCGCCGAGTCCGAGCACGTCTTCGAGAAGTGTCCCAACCACGCTTCGAGCATTGGCGGTCGCGTCGGACAGGGTCTTGACCGTCAAATCCGCCACGCACTGACTCAACAACTTGGGGAAATTCTCGATCTGCTTGTTCGCGCCAATACACAGCGACTGGGCCTTCAGATCGCTGATCGTGTCGTCGACGGTCTTCTTCAAGCCGTTGGTCGCGTTCTCGACCGCCTTCTTGGTGGCATCGCCGGCCTTCTTGGTGGGATTGTCGCTGGGGCCCTTCGGGCCGCTAGGACCCGCCGGGCTGCTCGGGCTGCTCGGGCTTGTGGCCGACGAACCAGGCGCCGTTGCCGTCCCGGGGGTACCAGCCTTACCGGAGCCGCCGCCGGTCGCTCCCTTGCCGGCCTTGCCGCCCTTGGCGCCGGCCTTGCTGCTGCCGCTGCCGAACGACGTCGTCCCGCCCTCGCTGGTCAGCGAGTACAGCGAGCCGGAGGTGGTGCTGTTCGGGACGGCCGTGTAGTCGCCCTGGGAGTACGCCTGCATCAGCCGCAGCACGAGGTCGACGTAGGACTGGCTGTGGTTGTAGCGGTAGACCGACGCGCGCTGGCCGGCGGTCGTCGACAGGTCGTCGGAGCCGGAGCAGAGGTAGACGGCGGTCGCGAGCGAGGCGTCGTCGATGTCCTGGGGGTTGCGCTGGCCGTCGCCGTCGGCGTCGACCTTCACCGAGGACCAGGTGCTGGGGATGAACTGCATCGGGCCGACGGCGCGGTCCCAGACCGGGTCCTTGTCGAGCTGGCCGGCGTCGGTGTCGGGCACCTTGATGGTGCCGTTGGTGCCGTCGAGCGGGATGCCGTAGATGCCCGGCGTGCTCACGCCCTGGGCGGACAGCACGTTGCCGCCGTAGCGGCCGTGGTCGGACTCGACGCGGCCGATCGCCGCGATCAGCTCCCACGGGATCTTGCAGGTGGTGTCGGCGGAGTCGATGATCTGGGCTCCGCGCTGGTAGGCGGACAGCGCCGCGGACGGGATGCCGCTGGTCGAGGCGCCGTCGACGACCGAGTCGGTCGCGCCGTTGGGCACGCCGGGGGCGACGACGCCGGGCAGCGAGACGTTGGCCGGCGCCTGGATCGCCTCGGACGGGACGGAGGCGCCGTCGGGGAGCTTCGGCTCGATCTTCGCGTCCACCGCGGTCGCCGCGCCGAGGCCGCCGAGACTCGCGGTCCAGACGCCGCACACGATGGCGAGCGGGACGATCGTCATCGCCTTCTGGCGACGAGTCAGCTTCTTCGATGCCATGGACCGCACTACCTTCTGTTGCTCTCCCCGTTACCCCTCCGCCAGGGGTAACCCTCGTCACGTCAACGCGTGAGTGTGGCCGAGGTTACGCTCCAGTACGGCATTCTGCCCACCGGTGGGTTTGGCTGCCCGTGGGGCGACGGACACAATGCTGAGGTGTCCGGATCCGCTGCTGCCCCCTCAGGCGCTCGCGGCCCCGTCGATCCTGTCGCGTCGCAGGAGCTGATGGAGCGCGCCCGCGCGGTCACGCCCGGCGGGGTCAACTCCCCGGTCCGTGCCTTCCACGCCGTCGGCGGCACTCCCCGCTTCATCGCGCACGCGCAGGGCGCCCGGCTCACCGACGTCGACGGCCTCGAGTACGTCGACCTGGTCGGCTCGTGGGGGCCGATGCTGCTCGGTCACGCGCACCCCGAGGTGGTCGCCGCGGCCACGGCGGCGGTCGGGCGCGGCACGTCGTACGGCACCCCGACGCGGACCGAGGTCGAGCTCGCGGAGGAGATCGTCGGGCGGACGCCGGTCGAGCGGGTGCGCCTGGTGTCCTCCGGCACCGAGGCCACGATGTCGGCCGTACGCCTGGCGCGCGGGTTCACCGGGCGCGAGCTCGTGGTCAAGTTCGCCGGCTGCTACCACGGCCACCTCGACGCGCTGCTCGCCTCGGCCGGCTCCGGGCTGGCCACCTTCGGCATCCCCGGCACGCCCGGCGTTCCCGAGGCGGCGACCGCGGCGACGATCGTGCTGCCCTACAACGACCGGGCCGCGGTCGAGAAGGTCTTCACCGAGCGCGGCGACGAGATCGCCTGCCTGGTCACCGAGGCGTCCCCCGGCAACATGGGCGTCGTCCCGCCCGAGCCGGGCTTCAACGGCTTCCTCGCCGAGACCTGCCGCCGGCACGGTGCGCTGTTCCTCTCCGACGAGGTGATGACCGGCTTCCGGGTCAGCCGCAGCGGCCAGTGGGGCCTCGACGGGGCCGTCGAGGGCTGGGCGCCGGACCTGATGACCTTCGGCAAGGTGATGGGCGGCGGCTTCCCGGCCGCGGCCTTCGGTGGACGCGCCGACGTGATGTCGGTGCTCTCGCCGGACGGTCCCGTCTACCAGGCCGGCACGCTGTCGGGGAACCCCGTCGCCACGGCAGCCGGGCTCGCCACGCTGCGCCTGGCCGACGACTCGGTGTACGCCCGCCTCGACGAGGTGTCCTCGGCGATCTCGGGCGCCGCGCACGAAGCGCTGACCGCCGCCGGCGTACCCCACCTGGTGCAGCACGACTCGAGCATGTTCAGCGTGTTCTTCACCGGCCGTGACGAGGTCGTCGACTTCGACGGTGCGAGCGAGCAGGACGTCCCGGCGTACGCCGCGTTCTTCCACTCGATGCTCGACCAGGGCGTCCACCTGCCGCCGAGCGCCTTCGAGTGCTGGTTCGTCTCCGCCGCGCACACCGACGCCGACGTGCAGCAGGTCGTCGACGCGCTGCCGGCCGCCGCCGAGGCCGCGGCCCGGGCCTCCGCCTCGTGAGCGCCCCCGGCACGACGGTCCACCTGGTCCGCCACGGCGAGGTCTACAACCCGCACGGTGTCCTGTACGGCCGGGCGCCCGGCTACCGGCTCTCCCGCCGCGGCGAGGCGATGGCCGACCGGGTCGGTGAGGCGCTGGCCACCCGTGACGTCGTCGCGGTGACCGCGTCGCCCCTGGAGCGCGCGCAGCAGACCGCGGGTCCGCTCGCCGCGCTGCTCGGGCTCGAGATCGGCACCGACGAGCGGATCATCGAGTCGGAGAACTTCTTCGAGGGCGCTCGCTTCACGATCCGCCGCGGGCTGCTGCTCAACCCGCAGGCCTGGCCGAAGCTGTGGAACCCGTTCCGCCCGTCGTGGGGCGAGGCGTACGACGAGGTCGCCGCCCGGATGTGGGCCGCGGTCCTCGACGCGCGCGCCGCCGCCGAGGGGCACGAAGCCGTCCTGGTCTCCCACCAGCTGCCGGTGTGGGTGTGCCGGCTGCACGCCGAGGGCCGCCGGCTCTGGCACGACCCACGCAGTCGCCAGTGCACGCTGTGCAGCGTCACCTCCGTCGTCTTCGGCGGCGAGGACGGCACGGACGTGGTCGCGGTCGGCTACGCCGAGCCCGCCGCGGACCTGATCCCGGTCGCCGACCGGCGGGCGAACTTCTCCTCCGGCGGTGCCGGCGAGATGCTGCCCGGCGTCGCGCCGGGCAGCGAGCAGGAGGAGGCCGCCGAGGCGGAGGTGGACGGCCCCCGATGATCGCCTCCCGCCGCCTCCTCGCTGCCGCCGCCGGCCTGCTGCTGGCGCCGGTCCTGGTCGCCTGCGGGACCGACGGCACGGGCGTCAAGGGCTACGTCACGGGCACGGGCAGCATCTCGCAGGTCTCCCCGTCGGACCGCAAGCCGATCGGAACGATCGAGGGCGAGACGCTCGACGGCAAGCAGCTGCGACTGGCTTCGTACGCCGCCGGCCGACCGGCGGTGGTCAACACCTGGGGGTCGTGGTGCGCGCCCTGCCGCAAGGAGGCGCCGGTCCTCGTCGCTGCGCAGCGCAGGCTGGGCGAGGACGTGGCCTTCCTCGGGATCAACATCCGGGACTCCGGTGCGCAGGACCAGGCGAAGGCGTTCGAGCGGCGCTTCGAGGTCCCTTACCCCTCGCTCTACGACCCCACGGGGCGCAGCCTGCTCCGTACCCCCGGCCGTACCGCCTCCGTCTCCATCCCGAGCACGCTGGTGATCGACTCGAAGGGTCGGCTGGCGGCCACCGTCGTCGGCGCGGTCCCGACCGCGCGGACGCTGGCCGAGCTGGTGCAGGACGCCGGATGACCCCGCTGGACATCGGGCAGGACTTCGCCGGCATCGCGTACTCCGGGACGCTGCTGCTCGCCGTCCCGGTCGCCATGCTCGCCGGGCTCGTGTCGTTCCTCTCGCCGTGCGTGGTGCCCCTGCTGCCCGGCTACCTGTCCTGGGCGACCGGCCTGTCCGGTGCGGACCTGGAGAGCGCCAAGCGGGGTCGGATGGTGCTGGGCGGACTGCTGTTCGTGCTCGGCTTCGCAGTGCTCTACGTCGCGCTCGGCGCCGCGCTCGGCGGTGTCGGCGACCTGCTGATCGAGCACCAGCGGGCGATCTCGGTGGTCTCCGGAGTCGTCATCGTGCTGCTGGGCCTGGCCTTCATGGGCCTGGTGCCGCTGCTGCAGCGCGACGTCCGCATCCACCGCGTGCCTGCGGTCGGACTGGCCGCCGCGCCGCTGCTCGGCGTGATCTTCGGCCTGGGGTGGACCCCCTGCGTCGGCCCCACCCTGGGCGCCGTCCTGGGGCTGTCGATCAACGACGCCTCGCCGACGCGCGGAGCGGTGCTGGCGTTCGCCTACTGCCTCGGTCTCGGCGTGCCGTTCGTCGTCGCCGGGCTGGCCTGGCGCAAGGTCCTCGGCGCGCTGCGGGTCGTGCGCCGCCACCAGGCCTGGGTGACCCGGATCGGCGGCGGGCTGCTCGTCGTGGTCGGCGTCCTGCTCGTGACCGGGGCCTGGGACGCGATGATCGCGTGGATGCAGGCGTCGTTCCTCGTCGGCTACACCCCGGGGATCTGATGACCGACGTCACCGAGCGCGTCGACCGGCAGGCCGAGCCGCTGCCGCCCGACCTCGGACCGGTGGCGCTGGCGCGCTGGGCGTGGCGCCAGCTCACCTCGATGCGGACCGCGCTGATCCTGCTGTTCCTCCTCGCGCTCGCCGCCGTGCCCGGCAGCGTCGTACCCCAGGAGGGCGTGGACCCGCAGCGCGTGGCCCGTTGGAAGACCGACCACGCCTCGCTGACGCCGATCTACGAGAAGCTCGGCCTGTTCGACGTCTACGCCTCGCCGTGGTTCGCCGCGATCTACGTCCTGCTCACCATCTCGCTGGTGGGCTGCATCCTGCCGCGGACGAAGGTGTACTGGCGCGCCGCCCGCGCGCAGCCGCCCTCCGCGCCCCGGCGCCTGGAACGGCTCCCGGAGCACCGGGTCTTCGAGGTGCCCGACGACGAGGGCACCTTCCTCGAGCGGGCCCGCCGGGTGGTCGGCAAGGACTTCGGCTACCGCGTGCGCGGTGACGACGCCGCCGGCGTGGTCTCCGCCGAGCGCGGCTACATGCGCGAGGCCGGCAACCTGATCTTCCACCTGGCGATCCTCGTCGTGCTGGTCGGCTTCGCCTGGGGCGCGCTGCTCGGCTTCAAGGGCGGCGTGATCGTGGTGACCGGCGACGGGTTCTCCAACTCGGTGAGCCAGTACGACGACTTCGATCCCGGCGCCCTCTTCTCGGCCGGCTCGCTCAAGCCGTTCACCGTGGACGTGAAGAAGTTCGACGTCCGCTTCATCACCAAGGGCCGTGGAGCCGGGTCGGCGCAGAAGTTCGTCGCGGACCTCGGGGTGCGGTCCTCGCCGACCGCCGCGGAGACGGACACGCGGATCCGGGTGAACAAGCCGCTGAACGTCGACGGCACCAAGGTCTTCCTGATCGGGCACGGCTACGCCCCGCACATCACGGTCCGTGACGGTGAGGGCAACGTCGTGACGCCGAAGTCGACGGTCTTCCTCCCGGAGAGCGCGGACTTCCGGTCCTTCGGCGTGGTCAAGGCGGCAGACGCGCTGCCCGAGCAGATCGGGCTCGAGGGGGAGTTCTACCCGACGTACGCCTTCACGCAGGCGACCGGTCCGTTCTCGGCCTACCCGGACGCGAAGAACCCGGCGATCTCGATGCTCGCCTACGAGGGCGACCTCGGCCTGGACTCCGGCGACCCGCAGTCGGTGTACTCCCTGGACAAGAAGGGGCTCAAGCCGATCCGGGACGCCGACGGGAAGCCGCTGCGGATCGACCTGCCGATGGGGGCCACGAAGCAGCTGCCCGACGGGCTGGGCAGCGTGACCTTCGACGGGCTGAGCCGGTTCGTGCGGCTGCAGGTGAGCAGCACCCCGGGGACCGGGGTCGCCCTCGGCGGCACGATCCTGGCGCTGATCGGGCTGTGCGGGTCGCTGTTCATCCGACCCCGCAGGGTCTGGCTGCGCACCCGCCGCGAGGGGGACCGTACGATCGTGACGCTGGCCGGGCTGGACCGCTCCAGCGGCGGTGACCTGGCCGGTGCGCTCGACCGGCTGCAGCGCGAGCTCGACCCCGCGGCAGCGACGGCGGGCACGTCCGGAGAACGCGAGGAGAGCACGTGAGCCACGACCAGTTCGAAGTCCTCAGCAACCAGGCGGTCGCCGCCTGCGCGTTCGTCTACTTCCTCGTGTTCCTGTCCCACCTCGCCGCCTGGGTGACCCGCCCGCGCGAGGTCGCCGCCGCCACGCCGGCGGCCGTGTCGACCGGAACGGCCGGGGGCGTCGCGGTCGCCGACCCTCCGGCGCAGGACACCGTCGGTGGCGGGTCGGACCGCGCCGACCTGTGGAAGCGGATCGCGGTCTCGCTGACCGTCGTCGCCGCCGTGATCCACCTGCTCGCGCTGGTCACCCGCGGCCTGGCCGCGGACCCGGTCAGGGTGCCGTGGAGCAACATGTACGAGTTCACGCTGACCGCCACCTGGGTGGTCGTGGCGCTGTTCCTCGTGACGTACAAGCGCTTCAAGCTGGCCTGGCTCGCGCCCGTGCTGTCGGTCTTCGTGCTCGTCGTGCTGATGGTCGACGTGCTGTTCCTGTACGAGCCCGTCGTGCCGCTGCGCGACGCGCTGCAGTCGCCGTGGCTGGTCATCCACGTGCTGGCGGCGATCACCGCCACCGGCGCCTTCACGATGGGCGGCATCTGCTCGGCGCTCTACCTCGTCAAGGACCGCTCGCAGACCAAGCACGGCACCGCGCGGGGCTGGCTCGCCTCGATCCCGAGCCTCGACGCGCTGGACCGGCTGGCGTACCGCTGGCACGCCTTCTCGTTCCCCGTGTGGACCTTCGCGGCGCTGATCGCGGGCCCGATCTGGGCGGAGTACGCCTGGGGCCGCTACTGGGGCTGGGACCCCAAGGAGGTCTGGGCCTTCATCACCTGGGTCGTGTACGCCGGCTACCTGCACGCCCGCGCCACGGCCGGGTGGAAGGGCCGCCGCGCCGCGATCGTCGCCCTCGTCGGGCTGGCGACGCTGTGGTTCAACTTCGTCGGCATCAACTTCTTCTTCGGTGCCGGCAGCCAGCACTCGTACGCCGCCGAGCTGATCGTCCGCAGCGTCGGGGGTTAGGCCCGCCCTCCGTTGGCGCCGCACGACGCGGCGCTGGTCGTAGCTCGACGTACCCAACGAGAGCACCGGCGCGGTCGCAACGCTCCTCTTGGCCGGTCCCGCGCCGGTAGGTACGTCGACCTCCGAGCCGCGCGACCGCTCAGTCCGCGTCCTCCTTCGAGCGCATCTCCTCGAAGCGCTCGGTGGCGCGAGAAGCCCGGGCCTGGACGTTCTCGGCGAGCCGCTCACGGGGGCCCTCGAGCAGCTTCCACGAGGCGACCGCGGAGATCGCGGCGGCCAGGAGGACCACGACGATCAGGTTGATCCGGTCGGCGACGATCGCGTACACGCCCCAGACGACGGCGAACGAGGCCACGAACAGGCCGATGCGCATGAGGGTGTAGCTCCAGAACGCCTTCACGCCTCCGAGCGTACGGACGCGCCCCACCGCGGTCGCCTGACACCCCTTGGGCGGGGTGCTTAGTCTTCTCGCGTGGTCCGGTTCTTGTTCGTGATCCTCCTCCTCGCGGCCGTGATCTATGCCGTGTTCTGGGCGATCAACCGGCGCAACGACGGTCCGCAGCAGCCGGCCGGTCCGCGCGGGCCCGTCGGTCCGGACGACGACGAGGACTTCCTGCGCCAGCTGGACTGGGAGCGCCGTCGCGACGCCCACCGCAAGCAGCAGGGCGAGGGTGGCGACACCGGCGGTGACCCGCCGCCGGCACCGACCGGCTGACTCAGCGCAGCAACGCGTCCAGCGTGTGTACCAGCGCCCCGGTGCGGCCGCCGCCGTCCGGGGGCCCCGGGTAGCGCCGCAGCACCTCCCGCACGACCGGCCCGGCCGCGTCGCTCGCGTCGCGCAGCGCCTCGTCTACCGAGGCCCCGTCGGTCAGCTCCGCGACCCGCACCGCCAGTGCCGCCGAGCGCAGGAGGTGCGGCACCTGGGTCGCGTGAGCGAGCGGGTGCAGGTACGCCGACGCGGCCGCGTCCCCCGCCGCGAGGGCGGCCAGCGCCGCTGCCTCGTCGGGGCACTCGCGGCCGGCCCGGAGGGCGTCCGCGGCCCTCGTGCGCAGCAGTGCCGTACGACGTCCGCCGGCGGCGAACGCCGCCGCGGCGTCGAGCGCGCGACGCGGTCGGTGGTCGTCGGAGCGGCTCGCCTCGAAGACCGGGAGCACCCGCTCGGCCCGAGCAAGGGCGTAGCCGGTCACGGCGCGCAGCTCGTCGAGGGTCAGCTCCACGGCTCCACCCTGCCGCGGCCCGGGTCAGGCGACGAGCAGCCCCACGAAGACCCCGACGCCGAGCAGCAGGTCGCCGGCGCCGGTCTGTGCGAGGACGGCGATCAGGGTGCGGCCGCGCGCGCCGCGCAGCACGGTGCGCGTCGCGCGGGCGACGGGGAGCAGACCGACCAGGCCGAGCAGCGCCCACCACGAGGTGACCGCCGCCAGCACGACCACGCCGGCGAGGGCGAGGAGGGCGAGCGCGGCGTAGAGCGTCCGGGTGCGGCGGTCGCCGAGCAGCACCGCGAGGGTGCGCTTGCCGACCACCGTGTCGGAGTCGATGTCGCGCAGGTTGTTGGCCACGAGGATCGCGCAGGCCAGGGCGCCGATCGCGACCGCTGCCGCCAGCGTCGCCGTCCAGGGGGAGCGGCCGGTGCCGGCGAGCTGGACGTACGTCGTCCCGCCCACGGCCACCAGCCCGAAGAACACGAACACCATCACCTCGCCCAGGCCGAGGTAGCCGTACGGCGTCGACCCGCCGGTGTAGTACCAGGCGGCGACGATGCACAGCACCCCGACGACGACCAGCCACCACGCGGTCGCGACCGCGAGCACCAGGCCGGCGACGGCGGCGACGCCGAAGCAGGCGAACGCCGCGGCCTTGACGTGCCCGGGCGAGGCGACGCCGGACCCGACCAGCCGGAGCGGGCCCACCCGCTCGTCGTCGGTGCCGCGGATCCCGTCGGAGTAGTCGTTGGCGTAGTTGACGCCCACCTGCAGGGCCAGGGAGACGACCAGCGCCAGGACGGCCTTCCACCAGACCGGGTCGCCGGCGTACGCCGCGACCGCCGTACCCGCCAGCACCGGCGCGACCGCCACCGGCAGCGTGCGCGGACGCGCACCCTCGATCCACTGCGCCGTCGTCGCCACGGGGCGCGATTCTGTCACCGGGAGGCGCGACTAGCCTCGCAGGGTGAGTGAGCGCGCGGGTCTGCGTCCGGTCGTGGGGGCGACCGCCGAGGTGGTCGGGCTGCTGGGCGACTGGCTGGTCGCCGAGGCCCCCGCGCCGCTGCTGATCGAGACGTCCGGCTCGACCGGGCGGCCCAAGCGGGTCGCGCTGTCCCGGGACGCCGTGGTCGCGTCCGCCACCGCGACCCACGAGCGGCTCGGCGGACCCGGGCTGTGGACGCTGCTGCTGCCGTCGTCGTACGTGGCCGGGGTGCAGGTGGTGGTCCGCGCCCTGCTCGCCGGCGCGGCGCCCGACGAGTCGCTGACGCGCCACGAGACACGCAGCTACGTCTCGGTCGTGCCGACGCAGCTGGTCCGGATGCTCGCCGACCCCGACGAGGCCGCGCTGCTCGCGTCGTACGACGCCGTCCTCGTGGGCGGCGCCTCGCTCGACCCCGCGCTCCGTGCGCGGGCGGAGGCCGCGGACGTACGGGTGGTGACGACGTACGGCTCCAGCGAGACGGCCGGCGGCTGCGTGTACGACGGCTACCCGCTCGACGGGGTGCGGCTGCGGACCGATGCTGCCGGACGGTTGCTCGTCGGCGGGCCCACGCTCTTCGACGGCTACGACGCCGACCCCGCTCTCACCGCCGAGACCCTCGTCGACGGCTGGTTCCGCACCTCCGACCTCGCCGAGATCGAGCCCGACGGACGGCTGCGCGTCCTGGGTCGCGTGGACGACGTCGTCAACACCGGCGGGGTCAAGGTGCCGGCCGCGGCCGTCGCCCGGAGACTGCGCGAGCACCCGGACGTCGAGACGGCCGAGGTGCTCGGCGTCCCCGACCCCGAGTGGGGCGAGCGCGTGGTCGCCGTGGTCGTCGGTCGTCTCGACCTCGGTGCCGCCCGCGACTGGGTCGCGGCCGAGCACCCGCGCACGTGGGCGCCGCGCGAGGTGCGTCGCGTGGACGCGCTCCCGCTCCTGGCCAACGGCAAGACCGACCGCCAGCGCCTGCGGGAGCTGGTGGGGGCGTGAGCGTGCACGTGTGGTCGGTGCCGATGCGCACCCGCTTCCGCGGCATCACCGTCCGCGAGGGCGTCCTGCTCGAGGGGCCGGCGGGATGGGGTGAGTTCTCGCCCTTCCTGGAGTACGACGCCCCCGTCGCCGCGCCGTGGCTCCAGGCGGCGCGCGAGGCGGCGTACGAGCCGTGGCCGGAGGCGGTCCGCGACACCGTCCCCGTCAACGTCACCGTCCCCGCGACCGGCGCCGACCGCGCGCACCGGATCGTGGCGGCGGGCGGGTGCCGGACCGCCAAGGTCAAGGTGGCCGAGCCCGGCCAGACGCTCGGCGACGACCTCGCCCGCGTCGAGGCGGTCCGTGACGCCCTCGGGCCCGACGGGCGGGTCCGGGTCGACGCCAACGGCGGGTGGGACGTCGACGCGGCCGTCGAGGCGGTCCGCGCCCTGGACCGGGCGGCCGGCGGGCTGGAGTACGTCGAGCAGCCGTGCGCGTCCGTCGAGGACCTCGCCGCGGTGCGTCGACTCGTCGACGTCCCGGTCGCGGCGGACGAGTCGATCCGGCGGGCGGAGGACCCGTACCGCGTGCGCGACCTCGCCGCCGCGGACGTCGCCGTGCTCAAGGTGCAGCCGCTGGGCGGGGTCCGGGCGTGCCTGAGGATCGCGGCGGACATCGGGCTGCCGGTGGTCGTCTCCAGCGCGCTGGAGAGCTCGGTCGGGATCGCCGCCGGCGTCGCGCTCGCGGCGGCGCTGCCGGAGCTGCCGTACGCCTGCGGCCTCGCCACCGTGCAGCTGCTCACCGACGACCTCGTCGCCGACCCGCTGCTCCCGGTCGACGGGGCGCTGCCGGTCCGCCGGCCCGTGCCCGACCCGGCCGCGCTGCGGCGGCTGGCGGCCGACCCGGAGCGCACCGCGCACTGGACCGAGCGGCTCGCCGCCGTCGAGGACCTGGTGTGAGCGCCCCCGACGCCGCCGACGCCACCGGCCTGGCCCGAGCCGTGCTCACCCGGCTGCTCGACGCCGGCGTCGAGCACCTCGTGCTGTGCCCCGGCTCGCGCAGCGCGCCGCTGGCCTTCGCAGCGTACGACGCTGAGCGGGCGGGCCGGCTGAGGTTGCACACGCGCACCGACGAGCGGACCGCGGCGTTCCTCGCGCTCGGCCTGGCCAAGGGGTCGCACCGCCCGGTGCCGGTGCTGTGCACCTCGGGCACGGCCGCGGCGAACCTGCACCCGGCCGTCCTCGAGGCGGCCCACGCCGGTGTCCCCCTCGTCGCGCTGACCGCCGACCGTCCGGCGGCGCTGCGCGGCACCGGCGCGAACCAGACGACCCTGCAGGTGGGGATGTACGCCGACGCCGCCCCGACGGTGGACGTGGCCGCGCCCGAGGACCTCGCCGACCTGACGATCGCCCGCGACGCCCCGACCCACCTCAACGTGCAGCTCGCCGAGCCGCTCGTCCCCGACGCGCTCGGCTGGGTCCCGGAGCCGTCCCACCCGGAGCGGCCCGACGAGCAGGCGTCGCACCGGGAGGTGCTCGGGCTCGGGCCCCGCACCGTCGTCGTCGCCGGGGACGACGCCGGTCCCGCCGGGCGGCGGCTGGCCGAGCGGGCCGGCTGGCCGCTGCTGGCCGAGCCGTCCAGCGGCTCGCGGACCGGCGACCACGCGATCCGGGCGTACCGCCTGCTGCTGGCCACCGACCTCGGTGCGCGTGTCCAGCGCGTCGTGGTCCTGGGCCACCCGACGCTCTCCCGGCCGGTCACCCGGCTGCTGGCGCGCGACGACGTCGAGGTGGTCTCGGTGCGCGCCCGGGGCCGGTGGCCCCGCCGCCCCCACCCGGTGGCCGTGGAGGTCGGGCCCGAGGTCACGCTGGTCGCCGACCCGGACGACCCCGCCTGGCTCGGCGAGTGGCGCGGGCGCGACGCCGAGGTCGTACGACGTCTCGACGCGCTCGTCGACACCGAGGCCGCGACCCACGGGCTGGGCCCGCACGCGGTCGCCCGCGAGGTCAGCCGCGCCCTCCGCCCGGGCGACCAGCTCGTCGTCGGCGCCTCGAACCCGGTGCGCGACCTCGACCTCGTCGGGCGTGCGCACCCGGTGGGAGAGCGCCGCAAGGTGCTGGCCAACCGCGGGCTGGCGGGCATCGACGGGACGGTCTCGACGGCGGTCGGGGTGGCACTGAGCCGCCCCGACGCACACACGTACGCGCTGATCGGCGACGTGACGTTCCTCCACGACGCCGGGGCGCTCGTCCTGGGTCCCGGCGAGCCGCGCCCGGACCTGACCGTCGTGGTGGTCAACGACGACGGCGGCTCGATCTTCGCGGGGCTCGAGCAGGGCGCGCCGGAGTACGCGGCCGCCTTCGAGCGGCTCTTCGGCACCCCCCACGGCACCGACCTCGCCGCGCTGTGCGCCGCCAGCCGCACCCCGCACTGGCGCGTCGAGTCGCTGCCCGAGCTGCAGCAGGCGCTCGCCTCGCCGAACGGCGGCATCGAGGTCGTCGAGGCCCGCGTCCCTCGCTCGGACCGTCGCGCCCTCGACGCCCGGATCCGGGCCCTGGCCGACTAGGGGCGCGCGCGGTGGTCTCGACGTCCTCCCTCGCTGGCGCTCGGTCGGGCTCGACCACCCAGGTGGTCGCGCTCGAGGTGGCCGAGCAGCGAGCGCGTCGAGACCCGGCGAGGTGTCCGCGGGGCCGTCAGTCGGGCTCGACCACCCGGGTGGTCGCGCTCGAGGTGGTCGAGCAGCGAGCGCCAGCGAGCGCGTCGAGGGCCGGCGAGGTGTCCGCGGGGCCGTCAGTCGGGCTCGACCACCCGGGTGGTCGCGCTTGAGGTGGTCGAGCAGCGAGCGCCAGCGAGCGCGTCGAGGGCCGGCGAGGTGTCCGCGAGGCCGTCAGTCGGGCTCGACGGCGGCGTCGATGACCCGCTCCTGCTCGGCCTCGGACTTCCCGCGGAAGTTCCGCACCGAGTAGACGATCGTCGCGGCCGCGATCAGGGCGGAGGCGATCAGGGTGGCGCCGGTGCCCCAGCCGCCGAGCAGCCAGTACTTCTCCGGCAGCGGCCACCACGACGGGCTCGGCGGGTGCAGGCCCCAGACGACCCCGACGGCGGCGAGGGCGACGGCCCCGAGGCAGGAGGCGACGATCCGGGGGACCGTGGCCACGCCGTCGGCCGCCGTGCGCAGCGCCGCGCGCTTGACCGGCTCGAGGCGGCGCTCGGCCCACTCGTACTGCGTGGACAGCAGCGCCATGCCCGCGAACAGTGCGAGCAGGCCCGGCCCGGGCAGCACCAGGGCAGCGATGCCGACGACCACGAGCAGCCAGCCGAGGGCCTCGACACCGAACCGTCGGAGGAGCTTCACGCGGCCATCCTGCCGCACACACGCCGCTGGCATGCTGTCGCGCGTGCCGAGTGACGACGACCCTTCGACTCTGGACGAGCCCGAGGCGTCCGAGGCGTCCGAGGCGTCCGAGGCATCACCGTGGTCGCGACGGATGCCCACCAGCGTCGCCGGGCTGGCGGTCGGCATCCTGGCCTGCACGCTCGTGATCGCGCTGTGCCTGGCCGCCATGGCCGCGGCGGTCGGCCTGCTCACCGGTCGCTGACGCCGGGGGCGGCCACGTGTGCAAGGCTGCCGGGCATGGACGCAGCCGACGTCGAGGGTGACCTGGTCGAGATCCTCTTCACCGAGGCGGAGATCCAGGACAAGCTGGCCGAGATGGCGGCGCGGATCCGCGCCGACTACGAGGGCGAGGACCTGCTCCTGGTCGGCGTGCTCCGCGGGGCGGTGATGGTGATGGCCGACCTGTCCCGGGCGCTGGACCGGCACCTGGAGATGGATTGGATGGCGGTGTCGTCGTACGGCTCGGGCACCAAGTCCTCGGGTGTGGTGCGGATCCTCAAGGACCTCGACACCGACATCTCGGGCCGCAACGTGCTCATCGTCGACGAGATCATCGACACCGGGCTCACCTTGAGCTGGCTGGTCTCCAACCTGTCCTCGCGCAACCCGAGGTCCGTCCGCGTGGCGACCCTGCTGCGCAAGCCCGAGGCCGGCAAGGTCGACCTCGACGTGGCGTACGTCGGGTGGGACATCCCGGACGAGTTCGTCGTCGGGTACGGCCTCGACTTCGCCGAGCGCTACCGCAACCTGCGCGACGTCGGCACGCTGGCGCCGCACGTCTACTCCTGAGGGCTCCACGGGAGGCTCCCCGGCCCACCCCGAGGGCTGTTCGCCACGGGTGAACGCCGGTTCCGGGAACGCGACCGGCGGGTTCGAACGTTCTTCGATCCGTGTACCGTCGGTTTCTCCCAGAGGGGTCCCGGGCGACAGTCCAGTCACGGGGCCGGAGTAGGTGAACGTGAAGCGCTTCGTCCGTAGCCCGTGGTTGTGGGTCGTCGTCGCCGTGGCCGGGGTCCTGCTGCTGCTGCAGCTGGTCTCCTCGAGCAGCGGCCCCGAAGAGGTCAAGACCTCGACGATGCGCAGCTACATCACCTCCGGCCAGGTCGACAAGATCACCTTCGTCGGCGGCGACCAGAAGATCGACGCGACCCTCGACAACGGCAAGAAGGTCAGCGCCATCTGGGTCGCCGGCACGCAGCGTGGTCTGGTCGACGAGGTCCAGAAGCAGATCGACGACAACAAGATCGAGTCGTACAACGGCGACCTGGCCAAGGGCAGCGTGATCGGCACCCTGCTGGTCAGCTTCCTGCCGATCGTGCTGATCCTGCTGGTCATCTTCTGGTTCATGAACTCCATGCAGGGCGGCGGCGGCCGGGTCATGCAGTTCGCCAAGTCCAAGGCCAAGACGATCAGCAAGGACATGCCGAAGACCACCTTCGCCGACGTGGCCGGCTGCGAGGAGGCCATCGAGGAGCTCGGCGAGATCAAGGAGTTCCTCTCCGAGCCCGCGAAGTTCCAGGCGGTCGGCGCCAAGATCCCCAAGGGCGTCCTTCTCTACGGCCAGCCCGGTACGGGCAAGACGCTGCTGGCCCGCGCGGTCGCCGGTGAGGCCGGCGTGCCGTTCTACTCGATCTCCGGCTCCGACTTCGTGGAGATGTTCGTCGGCGTCGGTGCCTCGCGGGTCCGTGACCTGTTCGAGCAGGCCAAGGAGAACGCCCCCGCGATCGTGTTCATCGACGAGATCGACGCCGTCGGCCGCCACCGCGGCGCCGGCATGGGCGGCGGCCACGACGAGCGCGAGCAGACCCTGAACCAGCTCCTGGTCGAGATGGACGGCTTCGACGTCCGTGGCGGCGTCATCCTGATCGCGGCCACGAACCGTCCCGACATCCTCGACCCGGCGCTGCTGCGCCCGGGCCGCTTCGACCGGCAGATCAGCGTCGACGCCCCCGACCTGGCCGGGCGCGAGCAGATCCTCGGCGTCCACGCGCGCGGCAAGCCGATGGCCGAGGACGTCGACCTGACCAGCGTCGCCCGTCGTACGCCCGGCTTCACCGGCGCCGACCTGGCCAACGTCCTCAACGAGGCCGCCCTGCTCACCGCCCGCAACGGCAACAAGGTGATCGACAAGGCGGCGATGGACGAGGCCATCGACCGGGTCATCGCCGGCCCGCAGAAGCGGACCCGCCTGATGAGCGAGAAGGAGAAGCTCATCACCGCCTACCACGAGGGCGGCCACGCGCTGGTCGCCGCGGCGCTGCCGGGCTCCGACCCGGTGCACAAGATCACGATCCTGCCGCGCGGTCGGGCGCTGGGCTACACGATGGTGCTGCCCGACGAGGACAAGTACTCCCAGACGCGCTCGGAGCTGCTGGACAAGCTCGCCTACATGCTCGGCGGCCGCGCGGCGGAGGAGATGGTCTTCCACGACCCGACGACCGGCGCCGGGAACGACATCGAGAAGGCCACCTCGCTCGCCCGCTCGATGGTCACCCAGTACGGCATGACCGAGCGCCTCGGTGCGATCAAGCTGGGCGACTCCAGCTCCGAGCCGTTCCTGGGCCGCGACATGGGGCACAGCCGCGACTACTCCGAGGACGTCGCCGCGATGGTCGACGAGGAGACCAAGGCGCTGATCACCGGCGCGCACCAGGAGGCCTTCGACATCCTCGAGGAGAACCGCGCCGTCCTCGACGATCTCGTCTTGAACCTGATGGAGCACGAGACGCTGGACAAGGCGGCCGTGGCGGCGATCTTCGAGCCGCTGCACAAGCGCGACGCCCGACCGGCGTGGACCGGGTCGCCGGACCGCATCCCCTCGGCCATCCCGCCGGTGGAGATCCCCGCGAAGGTGATCGCGGCCTCGTCCAACGGGGTCAACGGCTCGGAGCCGGAGGAGGGCGGCGTCGTGCTGACCCCGCCCGGTCCGGGCGGAGCCGACTCGCACGGCGAGTCGCCGTACCCGGGCAGCTCCCGCGAGTCCGGGAACGCACCGGAGTGACGCCGCGATGACGTCGTCCATCGGGCCGGTCAGCGACCCGATGGTCGCGGCGAAGGAGTACGACCACGAGCGTGCCGCGGCGGCCGTGCGCGAGCTGCTCCTCGCGATCGGTGAGGACCCCGACCGCGAGGGTCTGCGGGACACCCCGGCCCGGGTCGCGCGCGCGTACGAGGAGATGACCCGGGGCCTGCACCAGCGGGCCGAGGACGTCCTCACCACCGTCTTCGACCTCGGTCACGAGGAGATGGTGCTGGTCAAGGACATCGAGCTGTGGTCGATGTGCGAGCACCACCTGGTGCCTTTCACCGGGGTGGCGCACGTCGGGTACATCCCCAACCCGAACGGCAAGATCACCGGGCTGTCCAAGCTGGCCCGGCTGGTCGACGTCTACGCCCGGCGGCCCCAGGTCCAGGAGCGGCTGACCACGCAGGTCGCGGACGCGCTGGTGGAGATCCTGGAGGCGCAGGGCGTGATCGTGGTGATCGAGGCCGAGCACCTGTGCATGACGATGCGCGGGGTGCGCAAGGCCGGAGCTCGGACGATCACCTCCGCCGTGCGCGGGCAGATGACCGCGTCGGCGACCCGGGCCGAGGCGATGTCGCTGATCCAGGCCCAGCGGCGCTGAGCGTGATCACCCCGCTGCCTCCCGCCGCGGTCGCCGGGCTGCCGCGGCGGACCCGGCCGCTGGTGATGGGCGTGGTCAACGTGACCCCGGACTCCTTCTCCGACGGTGGCCGCTGGCTCGACCCCGACCTCGCCGTCGCGCGCGGGCTGCAGCTCCTCGAGGAGGGTGCCGACCTGCTCGACGTCGGAGGGGAGTCGACCCGGCCGGGGGCGACCCGTCCGCTGGTCGTCGAGGAGCTGGACCGGGTGCTGCCCGTGATCGAGGCGCTGGTCGCCGAGGGGGCGCCGGTGTCGGTGGACACGATGCGCTCGGAGGTGGCCGCCGCGGCGCTCGAACGGGGCGCCCGCATGGTCAACGACGTGAGCGGTGGGCTGGGCGACCCGGCCGTGCTGGACGTCGTGGCCGACGCGGACGCGGCGTACGTCGCCATGCACTGGCGGGCGCACGCCGACGTCATGGCCGGCCACGCGAGGTACGACGACGTCGTCGCCGACGTCGTCACCGAGCTGGGGCAGCGGGTCGACGCGGCCCTCGCGGCGGGGATCGACGCGGATCGTCTCGCCGTGGACCCCGGCCTGGGCTTCGCGAAGACCGCGGACCACAACTGGGCGCTGCTGCGCCGGCTCGACGCCCTGGCCGTGCTGGACCTGCCGGTGCTGGTCGGGTCGAGCCGCAAGTCCTTCCTCGGCACCCTCCTCGCCTCCGCGGACGGGACGCCGCGCCCCGCGCTGGAGCGCGAGGACGCCAACGCGGCACTGACGACCGTCGCCGCGCTGGCCGGCGTGTGGGCCGTACGCGTCCACGAGGCGGGCAAGGCGCTGGACGCGCTGCGGGTCGTGGAACGCTGGCTGCTCCCCGAGGACCAGGAGGGCCCGTCCGCATGACCGACCGACTGGCGCTCACCGGGATCGAGGTGTTCGCGCACCACGGCGTCTTCGCCTTCGAGAAGCGCGACGGACAGCGCTTCGTGGTCGACCTCGTCCTGGGTGTGGACACCGCGCCCGCTGCCGCCGGGGACGACTTGAAAGACGCCGTGGACTACGGAAAGGTCGTCGCAGACGTGGTCGAAGCGGTCACGTCGGAGCCTGTCGACCTGATCGAGACCCTGGCCCAGCGCGTAGCCGACGTGGTCCTGCGCGACCCCCGGGTGGAATGGGTGGAGACGACCCTGCACAAGCCTGACGCCCCCATCGACGCGACGTTCGCGGACGTCGCCCTGACCATCACCCGGAGCCGTACGTGACCGAGACCCCGAACCCCAACATCCCCGACACCGACACCCTGACCGGCGAGATGCACCCCATCCGCCGTGCGGTGATCTCGCTCGGGTCCAACCTCGGTGAGCGCGAGAACAACCTGCAGGGGGCGGTCGACTCGCTGCGCGACACCCCCGAGGTGTGGGTGACCGACGTGTCGGCGGTCTTCGAGTCCGAGCCGGTCGACGCGCCGGAGGGGGCGGGGGACTACCTCAACGCGGTGGTGCTGCTGGACACGACGCTGGCCGTGCACACGCTGCTCGAGCGGGCGCTGGCCATCGAGGACGCCTACGGCCGTGAGCGCGGCGAGCGCAACGCCCCGCGGACCCTCGACGTCGACCTGGTGGTCGTGGGTGAGCGACGCGCCGACGACGACCAGCTCGTGCTCCCACACCCGCGGGCGCACCAGCGGGCCTTCGTCCTCGCGCCCTGGTACGAGCTGGAGCCGGACGCCTCCATCCCCGGCGTCGGCCCCGTCGGCGAGCTGCTCGAGGGCATCGGCATGGCCGGTGTGACCCGACGCGACGACCTCGGACTCGACATCGGTTCGTGAGTCCCGAGCAGCAGCCCCCCGGTCGGCCCACCGCGCGTCCGACCCGTCCGGGTCCGCTGGTGGTCGCCGGGTGCGTGGCTGCCGTGGCGGGGTGGGCGATCCGTCCCGTGGCCGCTGCGCTGGGCCGACCGCAGCCGCTGGTGGGCTGGTCCGGCGTGGTCGTGGTGTGGCTGCTGGGGCTCGCGGTCGGCTTCGTCGCGCTGCGGACCTGGTTGGTGCTGCAGCGCGCCGTGGCCAAGGGCGACGTGAAGCGGCGGGCGACGATGGAGCCGTACCAGGCCGTCAACCGGATGGTGCTGGGCAAGGCGGCGGCGGTCGTCGGCGCGCTGGTCGTGGGCGGGTACGCCGGCTACGCGCTCTCCCAGCTCGGCGTCCCGGTGACCCCGCTGACCGGGGACCGGGTGGTCCGTGCCCTGGTGGCGGTCGTCGGCGGCGTCCTGCTCGTCGTCGCCGGGCTGCTGCTCGAGCGGGCGTGTCGCGTCCGCGAGGACGACAAGGAGACCTAGTCTTCGCGACATGGCAGCGTCCGGACGTCGCACCCGTCGCAGCGCGCGGCTGACCGGCGCGCTCTCGCTCCTGGTCCTCGCCGGCGTGGTCGTCGTCGCGGCCGTCGTCCTGGGCGACCTGCTCGCCGTCTCGGTGGCCGCCGTCGCGGCGCTCGCCGCCGGCACGACGTCGTACCTCCTCGTCCGCGGTGAGCTGCTCGCCGCCCGCCGCGCGAACGCCGTCGAGCGACGGGACCTGGCGCGGGAGTACCGCGACCTCTTCGCCCGCCGGGCCGACGAGACCACGCGGCAGCACGACCGGCTGCGCGAGGCGCTGGGGCACACCGAGCGGCGCGCGAGCGGCGCGGAGGCGATGCTGGGCGACGTACGACGACGCCTCGGCGAGGCCGAGGACCGCTACGCCGCGATGGAGGCCTACGCCGTCAGCGAGTCCCGCGAGGACGAGCAGACCCTGCCCGTACGCCTCGGTGAGCGTGGTCCGTCCCTGCCCGAGTGGGCGCGGCTCGAGTCCGACCCGGTCCAGGCGCTCCTCGCCTGGGAGGAGCACGCCGGACGCGTGGCGGGCGCCGAGCGGACCGAGCTCCGCAAGCACGCCTGACCCGCCGCGAGAGGGCGGGGCGCGCTCAGACGGTCGCCAGCAGCCCGAGGACCGCGTCGACAGCGACCTCGACGATGTCCGCCAAGGGCTCACCCGACTCGACCTGGGTCGCGATCAGCTCGCGCAGACCGCCGACGAGGATCACCGTCAGCGCGACCGACGGCAGCTCGTGCTCGGCGCGGAAGCGTGGGCCCGAGGCGATCTGCCGCACCAGCGTGACGAACCGCTCCTGGGAGCGCACCTGGATGTCGCGCGCGGAGGGGTGCCCGGCGGAGTCGCGGATCCAGGTCAGGGTCAGCGCGGGCTCCTCCTCCGAACCGTCGATCCAGGCCTGCACGGCCTGACGCACCTGGGTGGCGACGTCCGCGGCGGGGTCGACGGCTGCCGAGATCCGGGCGATCAGCTGCTCGTTGAGGTCGGCCAGCAGCGCGACGTAGCAGTCCTCGCGCGAGGCGAAGTGCTCGTAGAAGGTCCGCCGCGACGTCCGGGCGTGGCGTACGACGTCGGCGACGGTGGTGGCCGGGAAGCCCTTCTCGACGATCGCGTCGGCCATGCCGGCGACGAGCCGGCCGCGGGTCGTCACGACGGCGCCGTCCCCGGGTCCGCCTCGCCGCGCACCCCGACGACGGTGTCCCCGCCGACCCAGGTGCGGCCCGCCTCGGTGGTGACGTGCACCCGGCCGCGGCGGCCCAGCGCCGTGCCCTGGGCGGCGACGTACGACGCCCCGACGCGCCCGGCGGGCACCAGCCACTGGCCGATCGCGGCGTTGAGGCTGCCGGTCACCGGGTCCTCCCAGGTCTCGGTGAACGCGCGCACCTCGAGGTCGACCTCGGGCCCGGCCGGGTGCGGCCCGACGACGCCGACGTGCGGGAACGGACCGGTCAGCGGGCCCGGGTCCAGCGAGAGCACGCGCTCGGCGCTCTCCAGCAGCAGCGTCACCCACCCGGGGCCGTTGTCGCACCACTGGGCGTCCACGACCTCCTCGACGCCGACCCCCAGCTGACCGGCGATCGCGGCGACGTCCTCGGCCTCGACCGGCCCGCCGCGCAGCAGCGGCGGCGCGGCGAACGCGAGCCGGTCGCCCTCGCGGCGTACCTCGACGAGGCCGGCGCCGCACTCCTGCACGAGCCTGTCTGCCCGAGGCACCCCGCCCGCTGTCAGCCAGGCCCGTGCCGACCCGACGGTGGGGTGCCCGGCGAACGGGAGCTCGCGCGAGGGCGTGAAGATCCGCAGCCGGTAGTCGGCGGCCGGGTCGGTCGCGGTGAGCAGGAACGTCGTCTCGGAGAGGTTGGTCCACCGGGCGAAGAGCTGCTTCTGCGCGGGCGTGAGCGTGTCCGCGTCATGCACCACCGCCACCGGGTTTCCCAGTCCGAGGGAGTCGGTGAACACGTCGACGCACGAGTAGGGGAGCACGGGGCCAGTCTCGCGCGTCTGCTCCCGTAGGGTGGCGCGCGGCCCGCGGACGACGACGACCGCCGGGCTGCCGACAGCGGACAGGAGGCTCAGTGGCCGAGCGTCGAGGGCTGTTGCGCAGTGCCCGTGACCGCGTCCGGCCGCTGCGCGCGAGCCCCGGTCACGACGGGCCGCTGCTCAGCGTCGTGGTGCCGGTCTACAACGTCGCGCGCTGGCTCCCGGCCACGATGGACACGCTGCTGGCTCAGCCGGTGCGCGACGTCGAGGTCGTGGTGATCGACGACGGGTCGAGCGACGACACCCTCGCGGTGGCGCACGGGTACGCCGCCCGCGACCCGCGCGTGCGCGTCATGACGCAGCCGAACTCCGGGGTCTCGATCGCCCGCAACACCGCCGTCCCGACGTGTCGCGGGGAGTTCCTCACCTTCGCCGACGGCGACGACGTGCTGCCGGCCGACGCGTGGACGACGATGCTGCGCACGCTGCGGCGCACGGGCTCGGACTTCGTCGTCGGCAACGCCGTGCGCGAGGAGCTCCCGCCGGAGGGTCCTGAGAGCGACCGGGCCGAGCCGCGCCGCTTCGTCACCCCGCTGATGAAGCGCAACCACGGCGAGGACCGGTTCGGCCTGCGGATCGAGGACGCGCCGCTGCTGCTGGCCGACATCTTCGTGTGGAACAAGGTCTTCCGCACCGCCTTCTTCACCGGTGCCGACGGCACCGAGCCGATCCACTTCCCCGAGCGCACCCGCTACCAGGACCAGGTCGCGCTGACCCAGGCGTTCTTGAAGACGCGGCACTTCGACGTGCTCACCGAGACGGTGTACGTCTGGCGCGTCCGCCCCGACCGCACCTCGGCCACGCAGGTCCGCTGGGAGCAGACCAACCTCGTCGAGCGGATGACCACCAAGGACATGACGGTCGCGCAGGTGCTCGCCCACGGCGGTGCCACGCTCGCCGAGACGCTGTTCACCGAGGTGCTCCCGATCGACATGTGGGAGCACTTCCGGCGGGCGACCGTGGCCGACGACGCCTACTGGTCGACGCTGCGCGACGGCACCCGGCGGATCTGGCACGACGGCACCGTCCCGTTCGAGCGCACGAGGGTCCCGCCCCAGCAGCGGCTGATGGGCTGGCTCACCGTCCGCGACCGCCGCGCCGACCTCCAGCGGTGGGTCGCGCGGCTCGACGCCGAGGGGCCGACGTACGACGGCGACGTGCTGGTGCACCCGTGGTCCGACGAGGTCGTCCTGAGTCGTGGCTAGCACGGGCGGGAGCACGTACGGCTCGATCGCCGTGCTGTCCGACGTCCACGGGGTCCTCCCCGTCCTGGAGGCGGTGCTCGAGGAGCCCGACGTACGCGCGGCCGACCTCGTGGTGGTGACCGGTGACCACGCCTCGGGCCCGCAGCCGCGCGAGGTCCTCGACCGGCTGCAGCGCGAGGGGTCGCGGGTCCTGCTGGTCCGGGGCAACGCGGACCGCGAGCTCGTCGCGCTGCGTCGCGGCGCCGCGGTCGACGTGCCGGACCGGGTCACCCCCTGGGCGGCCGACCAGCTCACCGACGCCCAGGTCGACCTGCTCGAGAGCCTGCCCCACCCCGTCGTCCTCGAGGTGTCCGGGTTCGGCCCGGTCGTGTTCTGCCACGGCAGCCCGCGGCGCGACGACGAGCTGGTGCTCGTGGACTCGCCGGTGGGCCGCTGGCGCGCGGCTCTCGGCGAGCTGCCAGAGGGCCACCGCACGGTGGTCTGCGGGCACACGCACATGCCGTTCGTGCGGCTCCTCGACCGGCGGCTCGTGGTCAACGCGGGCAGCGTGGGGATGCCGTACGGCCGCCCCGGCGGTGCGTGGGCGCTCCTCGACGACGGAGGTGTCGCGCTGCGGCACACCGGGATCGACGTGGACGCGACGGTCGCGCAGGTGATCGCCGGCTCGACGTACCCCGGACGCCGGGAGTGGGCGGACGAGTACGTCCGTGCCGCCAACAGCGACGTCGACGCGATCGAGGCGTTCACCCCCGCCGGGGACCGCCCCTGAGCCTGGGCGCCAGGCGGAGCGCGAGGCTAGGTTGAGCGGCGTGGACGACCTCTTCGACCCGCCCGGCACCGAGTGGACCCGGGTGCAGCCGTCGTTGGCGGTGATGCGCCGTGTGCTGCTGGCCGTCGGGGTGGGTGTGCTGGCGATCCTGGTGGTCGTCGCGGCCCTGGTGGTCCACCTGCCCGTGGGGCTGGTCGTCCTGGTCGTCGTGGCGGCCGTCGGTGGCTGGCTGTGGTGGCTGGTGGGACGCAACGTCGCGAACTGGGGGTACGCCGAGCGCGAGGACGAGCTCTGGGTCACCAAGGGCGCCTGGGTGCGACGGCTGGTCGTCGTGCCGTACGGCCGGATGCAGCTGGTCGACGTCACCGTCGGGCCGGTCGAGCGGGCCTTCGGCCTGGCCGCGGTCCAGCTGCACACGGCGTCCCCCGCGACCGATGCGCGGATCCCGGGCCTGCGCCCCGAGGAGGCCGCCCGGCTCCGCGACCGGCTGACCGAGCTCGGGTCCGCCGAGCAGTCGGGTCTGTGAGCGCCGAGGGGCCCTCGGGCCCCGTGGACCCGCCGCCCGCGGCCGACGGCGACCTGCGCAGGCTGTCCCCGCTGACTCCGCTGGCCCGGTCGGGCATCTTCCTCGTCGTCGTCGTCTTCGCGGGTGGCCGCGAGGTCGTCCAGGAGGGCGACCTGCGCATCGTCCTCGGTCTCCTCGTCCTCGTGCTGCTCGCAGGCGCGGTCTTCGGCGGGCTGTCGTGGTACCGCACCTTCTTCCGGATCACCGCCGACGAGCTGCGCATCGACACCGGTCTGCTCAACCGCCGTTCCCGCCGCGTCCGGCTGGACCGGATCCTCGAGATCGGCGTCGACCAGCCGCTGGTGGCGCGCGTGCTGGGCCTGGCCGAGCTGAGGATCGAGACCGCGACGAACGAGTCGGAGGTCCGGCTGGCCTACCTCTCCGAGGCAGACGCGCACGAGGTACGTCGTACGCTCCTCGCCCGCCGCGACCGCGCCCGCGACGAGGAGGAGGCCGCGGAGCCGAGCACCGAGGCGCCCGCCCGGCTGCTCGTCCGGGTGCCGGTCAGCTGGCAGCTGGTCGGCGTGCTGCTCAGTCCCGAGACGATCGGCCTGGTCGTCGTCGTGCTGGTGGTGGTCGGTCTGCTGATCGGCGGCATCCCCTTCGGCGCCTTCGGGGTCGGCGTCCTCAGCCTCCTGGGAGCGGCCGTCTCGCTCGGGCGCAAGGCCTCCGACTGGTGGGACTGGACCGTCAGCGCCGTGCCGTCGGGGCTGCAGGTGCGCCACGGGCTGTTCGGGGTCAGCACCCGGACGTTCAACGTGGAGCGGCTGCAGGGGGTGCGGATCGTCGAGCCGGTCCTGCACCGCCCCTTCGGCCTGGCCAGGCTGGAGCTCTCGGTGGCCGGCGGCGGGGTCAAGGAGTCGGACGAGGACTCGACCGGCGTGGCGCTCCCGGTGGCGCCGAGACACCTCGTCCGGCGGATGGCCGAGGACCTCATCGGCGCCCGGCCCGGCGATCTCGGCAGGGTCGCGACCACCCTGCCGCCCCGGCGCGCGGGCTGGCTGGCCCCGATCAGCCGGCGGTGGCTCGGCTTCGGCGTGAGCGAGGACCTCGTCGTCGGGCGCTCGGGCTGGTTCGCGCGCCAGACCGACGTGGTGCCCCTCGCGCGGGTGCAGTCCTTCCGTGCCACCCAGGGCCCGCTGCAACGGGTGCTGGACGTGGCGACGGTCCACGCGGACACCCCGGTCGGCCTCGTCGCGGTGGCCGGCCCGCACCGCGAGCCCGCCCAGGCGCGGCGACTCGTGCTCGAGGGCGCGGACCGGGCCCGGGTCGCGCGCGGTGGCCTGGGGAGCCGTGTGACGGCGGACACCATCGAACGCCTGTCGTCCGAGACCGTCCGCGACTAGGCTCGGCCTCGTCGAGATGTCTGGTACCCCTCGCGGGACTGGAACGGAAAGGCGAACTGCGATGACCCGGATCGGGGTTGTCGGTGCCGGCAAGGTCGGTGCCGTCCTGGCTGCGCGCCTGCGCGACGCCGGCCACCAGGTGGTGGCGGCCGCGGGCGAGTCCTCGGCCTCGCGCGCCCGTGCAGCGGCGCTGCTCGCCGGCGTGCCCCTGCTCAAGCCCACCGACGTCGCCCGCTCGTGCGACCTGCTGATGCTGACGGTCCCCGACGACATGCTCGGCAACGTGGTCGCCACGCTCGCCGACGCGGGTGCGCTGCACGAGGGACAGGTCGTCCTGCACACCTCGGGCCGGCACGGCCTCGCCGTCCTCGAGCCCGCCCGCCGGGTCGGCGCCCGGGTGCTCGCGCTGCACCCCGCGATGACGTTCACGGGCACGTCGCTCGACCTGCCCCGACTGAGTGGCTGTGTCCTCGGCGCCGCCGCCGACACCGACGAGACCCGCGCGCTGGTGCAGTCGCTCGCCGCGGACCTCGAGGGCCGGCTGGTCTGGGTGGCCGAGGAGCGCCGCGCGCTCTACCACGCAGCCCTGGCGCACGGCGCGAACCACCTCGTCACGCTGGTCGCCGAGGCGAGGGAGCTCCTCGACGCCGCCGGCATCGAGGACCCGGCCGGCACCCTGCGACCGCTGCTCACCGCCGCCCTGGACAACGCCTTGGAGCACGGCGACGCCGCGCTGACCGGCCCGATCGTCCGTGGGGACGTCCAGACCGTGGCCGCGCACCTCGAGCAGGTCGCCACGCACTCACCCGCGGCGCTGCCGTCGTACGTCGCCCTGGCGCGCGCGACCGCCGACCGCGCCGTGCTCGACGGACGGCTGCTGCCGATCCGCCGGGCCAGCCTCGTCGCGCTGCTCGACGCGGCCGAGGCGGGTGCCCACCGTGCCGCGACCGGGGGCGAGGTCCGGTGAGCGCCGCGGTGGCGGCGCGGCCCACCCTCGCGCGCAGCCGGTCGGAGCTCGCCGCGCTGCTCGGCGCGGGCTCCGGTCCCGTCGCGCTGGTGCCCACGATGGGGGCGCTGCACGAGGGTCACGCCTCGCTGATGCGTACGGCGCGGGAGCACGCCGGGGCCCGGGGCACCGTCGTGGTGTCGGTCTTCGTCAACCCGATGCAGTTCGCGCCGGGCGAGGACCTCGACCGCTACCCGCGCACCTTCGACGCCGACCTCGAGCTCTGCGCGGCCGAGGGGGTGGACGTGGTGTTCCACCCCGAGGTCGCCGAGGTCTACCCCGGCGGCGACCCGCAGGTCACCGTCGACCCGGGGCCGCTGGCCGCCGAGCTGGAGGGGGCCTCGCGCCCCACGCACTTCCACGGCGTGCTGACCGTGGTCGCGAAGCTGTTCGGGCTGGTCCGCCCCGACCTCGCGGTGTTCGGCGAGAAGGACTACCAGCAGCTCGCCCTGATCCGGCGGATGGCCGAGGACCTGTGCCTCGCAGTGCAGGTCGTCGGGTCGCCGACCGTGCGCGAGGCCGACGGGCTGGCGCTGTCCTCGCGCAACCGCTACCTCGACGCCGACCAGCGCGCCACCGCGGTCGCGCTCTCCCGCGCGCTGCGTGCCGGCCGCGACGCCGCCGGGTCGGGTGCGGACGCCGTCCTGGCCGCGGCGCGCACGGAGCTGGACGTACCCGGCGTGGACGTCGACTACCTCTCGCTGCGCGCGAGCGACCTCGGCGCTACCCCCGCCACCGGCGAGGCGAGGCTGCTGGTCGCCGCCCGCGTCGGCGCCACCCGACTGCTCGACAACACCGACCTCGTCCTGGGCCGAGAACCAGCCCAGGGAGCCACACACCCGTACGGAGGGAACCCCTGATGCTGCGCACGATGATGAAGTCCAAGATCCACCGCGCGACCGTCACCCAGGCCGACCTGCACTACGTCGGCTCGGTCACCGTCGACCCGGACCTGCTCGACGCCGCGGACCTGCTGCCCGGCGAGCTGGTGCACATCGTCGACATCACCAACGGCGCCCGGCTGGAGACGTACACCATCGCCGGCGAGCGCGGCTCCGGCGTGCTCGGGATCAACGGTGCCGCGGCGCGGCTGATCGCCCCGGGTGACCTGGTGATCCTCATCGCCTACGGCCAGATGGAGAGCGCCGAGGCGAAGGAGCACGTCCCGCACGTCGTCTTCGTCGACTCCGAGAACCGGATCACCGGCACCGGCGGCGACCCGGCCGAGGCGCTGCCCGGCACGGGGCTGCTGCGCGGGGACGTGACGTACGCCGGCGCGGCATCCGGCCCCGCGCACTGGGACACGCGCGACCCCCGGTGAGCGGCCTGCCCGCGCGGCTGGCCGCGCCCGCTCCCGGCTGGGAGCAGGAGGCCGACGTCGTGGTCGTCGGTTCCGGGGTCGCGGGCCTGACCACCGCGCTCCGGCTGAGTGGCAACGACCCCGTGCTGCGGGTGCTCGTGGTGACCAAGGACCTGCTCTCGGCCGGGTCGACCCGGTGGGCGCAGGGCGGGATCGCGGCGGCGCTCGGCCCGGGTGACACCCCCCAGGAGCACCTGGCGGACACGCTGGTGGCGGGCGCCGGGCTGTGCGACGAGGACGCCGTACGCGTACTCGTCACCGAAGGCCCCGAGGCGGTCCGCGAGCTCATCGCGCAGGGCGCGCACTTCGACGAGTCGGGCGGCGAGCTGTCGCTGACCCGTGAGGGCGGCCACCACCGCGACCGGATCGCGCACGCCGGTGGCGACGCGACCGGCGCGGAGATCCAGCGGGCGCTGGTGGCGGCGGTGCGCGCCGCCCCCGGGATCGAGGTCGTCGAGCACGCGATCGCCGTCGACCTCGCGCTGGACGGGGCGGGCGCGGTCGCCGGGCTCACCGTCCACGTTCTGGGCGAGGGGCAGCGCGACGGCGTCGGCCTGCTGCGTACGCGGGCGGTCGTGCTGGCCAGCGGCGGTCTCGGGCAGGTGTTCTCCCAGACGACCAACCCGTCGGTGGCCACCGGCGACGGCGTCGCGCTCGCGCTGCGCGCCGGGGCGGTGGTGCGGGACCTGGAGTTCGTGCAGTTCCACCCCACCGTGATGTGGCTGGGCGAGGACGCCGAGGGCCAGCAGCCGCTGGTCTCCGAGGCCGTACGCGGCGAGGGCGCCGTCCTGCGCGACTGGTCGGGCGCCGCCTTCATGCGCGGCGAGCACGAGCTGGCCGACCTCGCGCCGCGCGACGTGGTGGCCAAGGCGATCACGCGGCGGATGCACGCCGAGGACCGCCCGCACGTGTGGCTGGACGCCACCCGGATCGGCGGTGCGAGGACCGACGAGGAGGCCGAGGCATTCTGGGCGCGGCGCTTCCCCACCATCCTCTCCGTGTGCCGCGCGCACGGCGTCGACCCGGCCCGGGAGCCGATCCCGGTCGCCCCCGCCTGTCACTACGCCTCGGGCGGGGTCGCCACGGACCTCGACGGCCGCTCGTCGGTCCCCGGTCTGCTGGCCACCGGTGAGGTCGCCTGCTCCGGGGTGCACGGCGCGAACCGGTTGGCCTCCAACTCGCTGCTCGAGGGTCTGGTCTTCGCCCGCCGGATCGCGGACGCGCTGCTGCGCGACGGCCTGCCCGCGCCGACCGTGCCGGCACTCGACGCCCGGCCCGAGGGGCTCGTGGGGCAGGACGTCGTCCCTCTCCTGCAGGCGGAGACCACCGCGCGCGTCGGGGTGCTCCGCTCGGCCCACGGGCTGGCGCAGGCGCGCGAGCGGCTCGCCGCGCTGGCGGCGACGCCGGGGTCGACCCCCGGTGCGGCGGCGTGGCAGGCCACGAACCTGCTGACGGTGGCGAGCGCGCTCGCCGCCGCGGCCCAGGCCCGTGAGGAGACCCGCGGCTCGCACTGGCGCGACGACTTCCCCGACCGCGACGACGTCGGCTGGCAGGGGCACCTCGACGTCGTCCTGACGGCCGGGGCACCTGCGACGCTCTGGAGCCCGAACCACGCCGAGGAGGTCTCGCGTTGAACGACGTCCACGAGGAGCTGACGGCGGCCGGTCTGCCGGCCGCCGAGATCGAGGCCGCCGTGCTGCGCGCGCTCGACGAGGACCGGCCGGCCGGTGGCCCCGGCGACGTCACCTCGGTAGCGACGATCCCGGCCGACCAGCACGGCACCGCGACGATCGGCGCGCGGGAGGCCGGCGTGCTCGCCGGCGGCGCGGTGGCCGAGCTCGTCTTCCGTACCGTCATCGGTGACGACGTGGTCGTCTCCGAGCGGCTGCCCGACGGCTCCGCCCTGGCGCCGGGCGACGTCGTGCTCCGGGTCGAGGGCCCGGTGCGCGGCCTGCTGACCGCCGAGCGCACGGCGTTGAACTTCCTCTCCCACCTCTCCGGGGTGGCCAGCGCGACCGCGCAGTGGGTGCGTGCCCTGGACGGCACGCGGGCCAGGGTCCTCGACACCCGCAAGACGCTGCCGGGCTGGCGGGCGCTGCAGAAGTACGCCGTCCGCTGCGGCGGCGGCCTGAACCACCGCACGTCGCTCTCGGACATGGCGCTGGTCAAGGACAACCACGTGGTCGCCGCAGGCGGCGTCGTCGCCGCGTACGACGCGGTACGCCGGGCGTACCCGGACATCCCCGTCGAGGTGGAGGTCGACGACCTGGACGGGCTGCGCGCGCTGCTGGAGGCCGGATGCGACCGGATCCTGCTGGACAACATGTCGGTGGCGGACATGACCGAGGCGGTGCGCCTGGCCGCCGGCCGCGCGAGCCTGGAGGCGTCGGGCGGGCTGACCCTGGACCGCGCCCGCGAGGTCGCCGCGACGGGCGTCGACTTCATCTCCACCGGTGCCCTCACCCACTCCGTGCGCGTGCTGGACCTCGGGCTGGACCTGTCGTGACCCAGCCCGCCGGCCCTCCCGGGACGCTGCTCTGCGCGGACATCGGCAACTCGCGCACGACGCTCGGTCTGCTGCGCGGCGGCGAGGTGCTCGACACCTGGCGGGTGGCGACCGACGAGCGGAGGACCGCCGACGAGTGGGCGGTCCTCGTGCGCGGTCTCCTCGCGGAGTCGTCGGCCGCCGTGTCCTCCGGTGCCGTCGAGGAGCCGGAGCGCTGGCTGGAGGGCGTGGCCGTCTGCGCCACCGTCCCGGCGGTGCTGCACGAGTGGCGCGAGATGCTCGAGCGGCGCTTCGCCGGGCTGACCGCGGTGATCGTCGAGCCAGGCGTACGCACGGGCGTCCCCGTCCACATGGACAACCCCCGCGAGGTCGGGGCGGACCGGATCGTCAACGCGCTGGCGGCCGCGACGTACCACCCGGGTCCCGCGATCGTCGTCGACTTCGGCACCGCGACCACCTTCGACGTGGTCGACGCGCGCGGTGCGTACGTCGGCGGCGCCATCGCCCCGGGGATCGAGATCTCGCTGGACGCGCTGGGGCGGCGTGGTGCGCAGCTGCGCCAGGTCGAGGTGGCGCGCCCGCGCACGGTGATCGCCCGCAACACGGTCGAGGCGCTGCAGAGCGGGATCGTCTTCGGCTTCGCGAGCCAGGTCGAGGGGATCGTCGCGCGGATGGTCGACGAGCTCGGCCTGGAGCCCGACGACGTCTCAGTGGTCGCCACCGGCGGCCTGGCACCCGTCGTGGTCGACGAGATCGACGGCCTCACCGCGCACTCCCCGTGGCTCACCCTCCTCGGTCTCGAGCTCGTCTTCGCCCGCAACCGGTAGTCCCTGACGTTCTGGTGGTCGATCCCGCCCGATGACCACGAGAACGTCCTGGACTACCGGCCGTGGGCCGGCGACTAGGCTGACCCGCCGTGAGTGACCAGACGCCTGAGGCCCCCGTGTCCGACGCACCCGAGCAGGTCCGCGTGCGCCAGGAGAAGCGGCAGCGACTGGTCGACTCCGGCGCCGGGGCGTACCCGATCTCGGTGCCCCGGACCCACTCGCTGGGCGAGGTGCGGTCGACGTACGACGCGCAGGGCCTGGAGCCCGACACCCACACCGGGGACGTCGTCTCCGTCGTCGGCCGGGTGATCCACCAGCGCAACACCGGCAAGCTCTGCTTCGCCCGGCTGCGCGAGGGCGACGGCACCGAGCTGCAGGTGATGCTCTCGCTGGCCGACCTGGGCGAGGAGGCGCTCGACGACTTCAAGGCGCTGGTCGACATCGGCGACTTCCTCGGCGTCACCGGCGAGGTGATCACCAGTCGTCGCGGCGAGCTGTCGGTCCAGGCGCGCAGCTGGGTGATGGCGGCCAAGGCGCTGCGCCCGCTGCCCAACGAGCACAACGAGCTCTCCGACGAGGCCCGCGTCCGGCTGCGCTACCTCGACATGGTGGTCCGCCCCGAGGCCCGCGAGATGGTGCGCACCAAGGCGGCCGTGCTGCGCTCGCTGCGCGCGACCCTCGACGGCCAGGACTACGTCGAGGTGGAGACGCCGGTGCTCCAGCTCACCAACGGCGGCGCGGCCGCGCGGCCGTTCCGCACCCACCTGAACGCCTTCGACCAACCGATGCTGCTGCGGATCGCTCTCGAGCTCGACCTGAAGAAGGCCATGATCGGCGGCGTCGACCGGGTGTACGAGATCGGGCGGACATTTCGCAACGAGGGGATCGACTCGACCCACTCGGCGGAGTTCTCGATGCTCGAGGCCTATTGCGCGTACGGCGACTACGACACGATGAAGCAGCTGTGCCGTGATCTGGTCATCAATGCCGCCCGCGCCGTGGGTCGTACGACCGTGACCGGCCGGGACGGGTCGACCATCGATCTCGAGGCGCCGTGGCGCGAGGCCCCGATCCTCGACCTCGTCTCCGAAGCGACCGGGACCACCGTCACCGTGGACACCAGCGTCGAGGAGCTCAGCGCGCTGGCGGAGAAGCACGACGTGGCGCTGGCGGAGGGCTGGGGCCCGGCCGAGATCGTCGTCGAGCTGTACGAGCAGCTGGTCGAGGACTCCCTGATCCAGCCGACGTTCGTCACCGACTATCCCGCCGCGGTCAAGCCGCTGGCCAAGCCGCACCGCAGCGAGCGGGGCCTCAACGAGGCCTTCGACCTGATCATCAACGGGGTGGAGCTGGCGCCGGCGTACTCCGAGCTCAACGACCCGGTCATCCAGCGCGAGCGCCTCACCGAGCAGTCGCTGCTGGCCGCGGCCGGTGACCCGGAGGCGATGGAGCTCGACGAGTCGTTCCTGCGGGCGATGGAGCACGGAATGCCGCCGGCCGGCGGAATGGGCCTCGGTGTCGACCGCCTCGTGATGCTGCTGACCGGTGCCGGCATTCGGGAGACCATTCTCTTCCCGTTGCTGCGGCCAGAGTTGGAATGATTGCCAATGCGTGCGTGAATCGTTATTCGGCTTCCCGATGCAGTAATGTTGTTCCGGAGTGATTCGACACGTTCCTCGGGAGGGAATTAATGGCACAGAAAGTCAACATCGTCCTGATCGACGACATCGACGAGTCCGAGGCGGACGAGACCGTCTCCTTCGGGCTCGACGGCAAGGAGTACCTGATCGACCTCACCGCCGAGCACGCCGGGCAGCTGCGCGACGCGCTCGCCCCGTACGTCGGCCACGCCCGACCCGCCGGTCGGCGCTCCGCGACCCGCAAGAGCGCGGCCGCGGCCCCTCGCAGCAGCAGCGACGCCACCGCGATCCGTGAGTGGGCGCGCGGCAACGGGTTCGACGTCCCCGAGCGGGGGCGGCTGCCCAAGGAGGTCAAGGAGGCTTACGAGTCCGCTCACTGAGCGTCTCGTGAGACCCCGCGTACGACACCCCCGGCCGGGGAACGCAGTTCCCCGGCTCGGGGGTGTCGTACGTCCGGGGTGGTCGCCCAGGGTGAGTGCCATGACCCAGACCGCTGCTCGGCTCGCTGACATCCCGCGCCGCTACGTCGTGCTCGCCGCGATCGCAGCGCTCGCCGTCCTCTACCTCGCTGTGGCCACCCCCGCGATCGGCGGCGACGTCTTCAACGGCGACCGGGCCCCGGCGCTGTTCGGGTCCCTCAACGTGGTGACGGCACTCCTGTCGGCGGGCGCCTGCGTGCTGGCCCTGCGCCAGGTCCTCGTCCCCCTCCTGCTCGTCGCGGCACCCGCCGCGGTCCTGCTCCTCTACACCTCGATGTGGACGGTGACGACGTACGTCGCCCTCGTCGCGGTGATGGCCGTGGCCACCTGGGCACGTCCGCGACGGGCGTGGCTCGCGGGCGTGGTCGCGGTGCTCCTCGCTGCGACCTATCCCCTGGGGGCGGTGGTGGTCGCGCCGGACGGGGCGCAGTCCAGCGCCGAGTACCAGAGTGCGGGGGAGGCGTGGACGACGGTCGCCCTCTACGCCGTGGCCGCCGTCCTGGTGCTCGGTGCCGTGATGTGGTTCCGGCAGCGGGGTGTCCGGGAGGCCGAGCTGCGAGCCCTGGCCGCGGACCGGCTCGAGGCCACCAACCAGACGGCCCTGGTGGGCGAGCGGTCCCGGCTGGCCCGAGACCTGCACGACGTGGTCGCCCACCACGTCTCGCTGATCGCCGTCCGTGCCGAGACCGCGCCGTACACCGTCGACGACCTGAGCCCGGCGGCGCGCGTCGTGCTGGCCGACATCGCCGACGACTCCCGGCGGGCGCTCGACGAGCTGCGCGGCGTGCTCGGCATCCTGCGGCGCGCCGACGACGGCACGCCCGAGCGTGCGCCGCAGCCAGGCGTCGCCGATCTCTCCGGCCTCGTCGAGGGGGCGCGGCAGGCCGGCCCGGTGACGGTCGAGGGGCTGGAGGCGCTGGACGTGCTCGACCCCGCGCGCGGCTACGTCGCGTACCGCCTGGTGCAGGAGGCGCTGACCAACGCACGCCGGCATGCGCCGGGCGCCCCGGTCGAGATCGGCTGCGGCCGGGTGGGCGGCGGGGTACGGCTGCGGGTGACCAACCGGAGTGACGAGGACGCGCCGATCGTCGCCGGGCGCGGTGTGACCGGCATGCGCGAACGGGTCGAGGCGGTCGACGGCACGCTCAGCGTCGATCGTCGTGGCGGCGACGTGGTCGTCGAGGCGGTGCTGCCGGCGTGAGGGTCGTGCTGGCCGACGACCAGCCGGCGATCTGCGCCGGCTTCGCCGCGCTGCTCGACGCGCAGGACGACCTCGAGGTGGTGGGCACCGCGCACGACGGGGCCGCACTGGTCGCGCTGGTCGAGCAGAGCGCACCCGACCTCGCGCTGGTCGACGTACGCATGCCGGTGCTGGACGGCATCGCCGCGACCCGCCGGATCACCGCCGAGCACGCCACCCGGGTGCTGGTGCTGACCACCTTCGACCTCGACGCGTACGTCTTCGACGCCATCCGCGCCGGTGCCTCCGGCTTCCTGCTCAAGGACGTCACGGCCGAGCGGCTGGTCGAGGCGGTGCGCCTGGTCGGCGAGGGGTCGATGCTGCTGGGACCGCGGGTCACGCGTCGGCTGGTCGAGGACTTCGGCGTACGCCGAAGCGAGCCTCGTGCCGCGCTGGCCGGCCACCGGCTCACCCCGCGCGAGACCGAGGTGCTGCTGCTCCTGGGGCAGGGCTGGTCGAACGCCGAGATCGCCGACTCGCTGGTCGTCGGCGCCGAGACGGTGAAGAGCCACGTCGCCGAGGTGCTGCGCAAGCTCGCCCTGCGCGACCGGGTGCAGGCGGTGGTCTTCTGCTACGAGCGTGGGCTGGTGCGCCCGGGCGAGGCGTGAGTCAGACCCACCGCGGCAGACCGAATCGCGTGCGCACGCCGGGCGACCAGAGCACCGAGTCCGGCGCACGAGCGGTCAGGCCCCCGAGCCCCGCGGCGGCGACGAGCCCGTCCTCGCACCGGACGACCTCGGCGACCCGCAGGGGCCACGGCTCGTGCGTGTTGGGGACGTACGCGCCTCGGCCGGCGACCTGGGTGTGCATGCACCACCGGGCGGTGAGGAAGACCGAGAGCGCGTCGTCGGCAGGCTCGTCGCGGGTTCGCAGGACCAGGTCGGTCCGCGCACCGCGGTGCGGCGGGGCGAGCCGCTGCGAGCGGTAGGTCAACCGCTCGTCCTCCCGGCGCGCGTCGGCCCGCGCCCAGCGGTAGCGGACCCCGAGCAGGCCGGCCAGGCCCACCACTGCGAGCCGCTCGGCGTCGAGGGACGCGAAGACCACCCCCTTCCGGCCGGCGGCGTCGGTGGAGTAGAGCCGTACGTTGACCTCGACGAAGTCGCCGAAGAACGGGACCGGCCGGCCGCTGCCGAAGCCGGCGCGGTGCATGACGAAGCCGATCAGGCCGACGTACGTCGCCCCGTCGAGGACGTCGACCCGCGCACCGCTCGGCATCCATGGTGCGACCACGGCGGGGTCGACCCGCCAGTGCAGGAAGGCGGCGTCGCGCCACTCCTGGTCCATCAGCACCGGCCCGTCCAGCGCGGGGAGGCGGCCCTCGCTCACGCGGCCACGGTACGGGTCCGGCTCCGGCCCGTACGGGTGGTCTGTTCGCCCCTGGCGGACGGAGCGGGTCCATCGTGAGGGAACACGTAGTGTGGAACGAGCAGTTGTACGACTCGAGCTCGACGGCGAGTCCCGTCGTACTCCCCACTGCAGCGAAGCGAGGAGCGTGCCCATGTTCGAGCGGTTCACCGACCGTGCACGGCGGGTGGTCGTGCTGGCCCAGGAAGAGGCCCGCATGCTCTCCCACAACTACATCGGCACCGAGCACATCCTGCTCGGGCTGATCCACGAGGGCGACGGCATCGCCGCCAAGGCGCTGACCAGCCTGTCCATCTCCCTGGAGGGCGTGCGCGCCCAGGTCGAGGAGTCGATCGGCCCCGGCCAGCAGGCCCCCAGCGGCCACATCCCGTTCACCCCCCGCGCCAAGAAGGTGCTGGAGCTGTCCCTGCGCGAGGCGCTGCAGCTCGGTCACAACTACATCGGCACCGAGCACATCCTGCTCGGCCTGATCCGCGAGGGCGAGGGCGTCGCCGCCCAGGTGCTGCAGAAGCTCGGCGCCGACCTCAACCGGGTCCGCCAGCAGGTCATCCAGCTGCTCTCGGGCTACCAGGGCAAGGAGACCGCGGCGTCCGGCGCCGGGCAGCAGGAGCAGGCGCCGAGCTCGAGCCTGGTGCTCGACCAGTTCGGTCGCAACCTCACCCAGGCCGCCCAGGAGGGCAAGCTCGACCCGGTCATCGGGCGCGAGAAGGAGATCGAGCGGGTCATGCAGATCCTCTCGCGGCGCACGAAGAACAACCCTGTCCTCATCGGTGAGCCCGGCGTCGGCAAGACGACGATCGTCGAGGGTCTCGCGCAGGACATCGTCAAGGGCGACGTGCCCGAGACGCTGCACGAGAAGCAGATCTACACCCTCGACCTCGGCGCCCTGGTCGCCGGCTCCCGCTACCGCGGTGACTTCGAGGAGCGCCTGAAGAAGGTGCTCAAGGAGATCAAGACCCGCGGCGACATCGTGCTGTTCATCGACGAGATCCACACCCTCGTCGGGGCCGGTGCGGCCGAGGGCGCGATCGACGCCGCCAGCATCCTCAAGCCGATGCTGGCCCGCGGCGAGCTGCAGACGATCGGTGCGACGACCCTCGAGGAGTACCGCAAGTACCTCGAGAAGGACGCCGCCCTGGAGCGACGCTTCCAGCCGATCCAGGTCCAGGAGCCCTCGATCGCGCACACGATCGAGATGCTCAAGGGGCTGCGCGACCGCTACGAGGCGCACCACCGGGTCACCATCACCGACGAGGCGCTGGTCGCCGCGGCCACGATGGCCGACCGCTACATCTCCGACCGGTTCCTGCCCGACAAGGCGATCGACCTGATCGACGAGGCCGGGTCGCGGCTGCGGATCCGCCGGATGACGGCGCCGCCGGACCTCAAGGAGTACGACGAGAAGATCGCCGACGTGCGCCGTCGCAAGGAGGGCGCCATCGACGGCCAGGACTTCGAGGCCGCCGCGTCGCTGCGCGACGAGGAGAAGCAGCTGGTCAACGCGAAGGCCGACCGCGAGCGCCAGTGGCGCGCCGGCGACATGGACACGGTCGCCGAGGTGGACGACGAGCTGATCGCCGAGGTGCTGGCGGTCGCGACGGGCATCCCGATCGTGAAGCTCTCCGAGGAGGAGTCCACGCGGCTGCTCAGCATGGAGGACGAGCTGCACAAGCGGGTCATCGGCCAGGAGGAGGCCGTCAGGGCGCTCTCGCGGGCGATCCGGCGTACCCGTGCGGGCCTGAAGGACCCCAAGCGTCCCGGTGGCTCGTTCATCTTCGCCGGCCCCTCGGGCGTCGGGAAGACCTGGCTGTCCAAGACGCTGGCGGAGTTCCTGTTCGGCGACGAGGACGCGCTGATCCAGCTCGACATGTCGGAGTTCTCCGAGAAGCACACCGTGTCGCGGCTGTTCGGCTCGCCTCCCGGCTACGTCGGGTACGAGGAGGGCGGCCAGCTCACCGAGAAGGTCCGTCGCAAGCCGTTCTCCGTCGTCTTGTTCGACGAGGTGGAGAAGGCCCACCCGGACATCTTCAACTCTCTGCTGCAGATCCTCGAGGAAGGTCGCCTGACCGACTCGCAGGGGCGGATGGTGGACTTCAAGAACACCGTCATCATCATGACCACCAACCTCGGTACGCGCGACATCGCCAAGGGCGTCAACCTCGGCTTCAACCAGGCCGGCGACGCCCAGGGCTCGTACGAGCGGATGAAGGCCAAGGTGAACGAGGAGCTCAAGCAGCACTTCCGGCCGGAGTTCCTCAACCGCGTCGACGAGATGATCGTCTTCCCGCCGCTGTCGCAGGAGCAGATCATCAAGATGGTCGACAACATGGTCGAGTCGGTCGAGAAGCGGCTCCAGGACCGCGACATGTCCATCGAGCTGACCCAGGGTGCGAAGGACCTGCTCGCCAAGCGTGGGTTCGACCCGGTGCTCGGTGCGCGTCCGCTGCGCCGGACGGTGCAGCGCGAGGTCGAGGACGTCCTCGCCGAGAAGATGCTCTACGGCGAGGTCGGTCCGGGTCAGATCGTGCTGGTCGACGTCGACGACAAGGAGGGCCCGGAGCAGTCGTTCACGTTCCACGGCACTCCGCGCGGCGACGTGCCGGACACGCCTCCGCTGGAGACGGTCGGCGCCGACTCGGACCCCGACCCGGGCCGTGACTCCGACGGCCCGACGGACGTCCCGCGCGGCGACGACGACGCCTGACCCGTACGCCTTCGACCAGGGCCGGGCTCCCCGCGTGGGAGCCCGGCCCTGTCGCACGTCCGCCGAGCGGCGGTCACCCCGGCCAGATCACCTGCACCCGCTCGGCACGTCCGGCGGTCATCAGGTAGCCCGCACCGGCGGGCAGCAGCTGTCCCAGCGCCGAGCGGGGGAGCCGCGCGGAGTACAGGTCGGCGTCGGTCGACGCCTGCGGTGAGAGCAGCAGACCCGACCCGGAGCGCTTGAGCGTGACGACCGGGCCGCGGTAGACCGACGCCAGCTCGGCCGGGGAGCCCGCGGCGACGAGCACCGAGCCGGAGTCGCGCAGGCCCTCTAAGTGCCGCTCGAGCAGGGCCGGCAGCCAGCCGTCGACCCCGACGAGCTCGACGTCGTCGACCAGCGTCATCGTCGCCACGTCGGTGTCGCGCAGCTTCGCGAGGAGCTCGGCGACCGCGGTCGGGTCGCTGTCCTCGTCGAACGGTCCGTGCACCCCGGGCTCGGCGCACAGGCTGCGCAGCGGGCTGGTCCGCGGTGTCACCACCGCCACCTCCCAGCCTTGTCGCAGCGCGGTCGTCGCCATCGTCCGCAGGGCCGTGGAGCGCCCCGAGCGTCGCGGCCCGGTGACGAGCAGGCCGGGTCCGTGGCGCAGCGGATCGAGCCCGCGCCGCTCGAGGGTGTCGCCCCCCACCGCGAGCACGAGCTCGTCCGTTGCCGGCCCAGCGAGGTCGAGTGCCTCCTCCAGCCCGATCCGCACCGGCAGGACGTCGAGACGGAAAGGACGGCGGGTGGTCGGCACGTCCGCCCACCGCGTCGTGGCCTCGCGCCCGATCCGCTGCACCGCCGCGACCTGCGCAGTCCCCGAGGGGTCGGTGTCGAGCAGCGCCACCTGCGTCTCCCGCAGCCCGGCGGCGCGGAAGCCACGCCCCGGCACCATCGACTCCGGCACCTGCCTGGCGGGCAGGCCGATGACGGCGTAGTCGCCCTGCTCCGGCGTCCGCAGCACCAGCCGGTCGTCGAGCAGTGCGGCCATCCGGCCGACGCCCAGGCTGCGGTCTCCGGTGACCACGACGGTCACTCCGACAGCGCCACCCTCCTGCATCAGCTGCTGCCAGGCCGTGACCACGGCCCCGCCGTCGACGGAGTCGTACGCCGCGACCAGGCCCTCCCACCGGTCGAGCAGGACGACGACGTACGGCATCCGGTCGGCGGGAGCGGCCGACGCGCGCTGCTCCGCGACGTCGGCGAAGCCGTCGGTTGCCAGCGTCTGCTGCCGCTCGGCCACCAGCCTCCGCAGGCGTTCCACGAGACGGGTCATCCGGTCCGGCTGGTCACGGGTGACGACCACGCCGACGTGGGGGAGCGCGACCAGCGGGAGGAGGGCGTTCGCCCCGCAGTCGACGGCGTGCAGGTGGACGTCCTCGGGGCTGCTGGACCGGCCGATCGCACCGGCGATCGATCGCAGCGCCGTCGACCGACCGGCGCGCGGCCCGGCCACGATGCCAAGGTGCCTGCCGGCCGCGAGATCGAGGACGGCGCTCTCGCGACGCTGCTCGGTCGGGACGTCGGCCAGCCCGAACGGCACGAGCGGCTCGGTCGCCGGTGGGAGGTCGTCGAGGACGACGACGTCGGGCAGCGACGGCAGCCACGGACGCTGCGGAGGGCGTACGTCGACCAGCGTCGCGGCCTCCTGCACCGCCGCCACGAGCCGGGCGAGGTCGCTCGGCCCGTCGGACGACTCCCCGCCGGAGTCGAGCGACTCGCCCGCCGCCGACATGGGTGCGACCCGGACCCGGTCCAGGGCGCGCGGCCCGGCTCGCCCACCGACCCGGGCGGTCTGGAAGGCCACCGGCGCTGCGGTGCCGAGGCGTGCGAGCGCCCGCCCCGGCGTGGCCGCGGCGATGTCCACCGCGGCGCTCGAGTCGATGATGTCCTGGGAGTCGGCGGCGTCGGTGACCCGCAGCGCGATCCGCAGGGCGGTGTTGGCGCGGATCTCGGCGCTGACCACGCCCGCGGGTCGCTGGGTCGCGAGCACCAGGTGCACCCCGAGCGAGCGCCCACGCCGGGCGACGTCGACCAGACCGGTCACGAAGTCGGGCAGCTCGGTGGCGAGAGCGGCGAACTCGTCGATGACGATCACCAGCCGCGGCACCGGCGGGTCGGAGGGTCCGCGGGCGTCGAGGTAGGCCTCGACGTCCTTCGCCCCGGACCGCGCGAGCACCGCCTCGCGACGGCGCAGCTCCGCGCCCAGGCTGTCGAGGGCACGCGCGGTCAGGTGCCCGTCGAGATCGGTGACCATCCCGACCGTGTGCGGCAGGTCGCGGCAGTCGGCGAACGCCGCGCCGCCCTTGTAGTCGACCAGCACGAACGTCAGCTCGTCGGGACGGTTGCCCAGTGCCAGCGAGGCGATCAGCGTCTGCAGCAGCTCGGACTTGCCGGCGCCCGTGGTGCCCGCGACGAGAGCATGGGGACCGTCGCGGACCAGGTCGATCTCGAACGTCTTGTCCTCGGTCTGGCCGAGCACCGCGCCGGTGGAGCGCGGGCGTTGCTCCCAGCCGGAGCGGACAGCCTCGGCGGTGAGCGGCGTGGCGAGCACGTCGAGCAGCCGCGACGTCCGCGGCAGCGCGTCCGTGCCGGCGTCGCCGACGTCGCGCACCGGTGCCAGCGCACGAGCCACCCGCTGCGCCCACGCGGCGCAGACCTGCTCACCGCGTACGTCGGCCACCGTCGCCGCCCCGGTCGTGCGGACCGTGGCAGCGTCGACGTCGACCACGACCCGGCACTCCTCGGGCAGCAGGCGCTCCTCGGTGTCCAGGCACACGAAGCAGATGCCGACGCCGGGTCCGCGACGGAGCAGGTCTGCCACACCGGGCAGCAGCCGGAGCCGCCGCGACCCGTCGATCACGACCAGCACCGGGCCTTCGTCGACCGACCGGTTCTCCGCACGCGCGGCGAGGCGACGCTCGACGAGCGCCAGCAGCTCGGTGAGGCGGCGCGCCGTGCTCTCCTCCTCCGCCGCGACCCGCACTGCGCCGGTCGCGTCGAGGGCGTGCGGCACCCAGCGCAGCCAGCCCCACTCGTCGCTGCTCGTGGTGAGCACCACCACCTGCAGGTCGGCCGGGGAGTGGAGGACGAGCGCCTGGCCCACGATCCACCGCGCGAGCCCGACGCGTACGGGTCCCTCGGCCGCGACGCCGGTGACCCCGGCCTCGGTCAGGTGGACGCAGACCGGCACGTCCGGGGCGGTCCAGGTGAGCAGGCCCTCGTGGCTCTCGCGCGCGGGATCCTGCAGCGTCACCTCCGAGGGCTGGTCCGCGGTGCCGACCCGGACGAGGAGGAAGTCGGGGTCGTGGCGTCGCCGCTCCCACAGCCGGGCCCGCGGCCCGACCGCGGTGACCAGGAGCGCCGCGGCGTCGGGGAGCCCGTGCCGCCGCGCCGTCCGCTCCTCGACCAGCGCGGATCGTGCGGCGTCGCGCACGGCGGCCGTCCGTCGCGCGTACTCGCGCACCTCGCCGCGCCACCTGCGTCGCTGATGGCGGCTCCCCGTGCTGAAGCTGGCGAGCGCCATCAACGGCGACATGCCGAGGAAGATCAGCGAGTAGGCGCTGCGCGTCACGAGGTAGAGCACGACCCCCATCAGCACCGGCACCAGCATCATCGCCAGCGGGAACGGCGGCCGGTCGGGCCGCTTCGGCTCGGGTGGCAGGCTGAACGCCGTCGTGCGCCGCTGCGGCCGCAGCCGCGGCGGACGGGTGAGGTCGAGCGTCGCTCCACCGGGGCCCGGGGTCAGCGGGGCGTCGGGTGCGCGCACGGGGTGGACCTCCAGCAGGACCTCCCCGACCGAGAGCTGCCTGCCGTGGCGCCAGTCGGCCGAGGACGAGACGTCGTCCCCGTCCAGCCGCAGCGGGGTCGCCCCGGGCTCGAGGCTGACCCGGCCGTCCGGAGCGACCCGGAGCCGTCCGCCGGCACGGGGCACGACGGCGTCGAGGGCATAGCTCCCGGCGTTGAGGCGTACGACGCGACCCGTGCCCGGTCCGCTGGTGACCCGGACCTCGACCACGCCGCCGGGCGCGGTGCCGAGGTCCCGTGCAGGTGCGCCGTCGCGCAGCACGCTGCCGTGGCGTACGACGCTGTCGGCCAGCGGCAGGGCGGGATCGAGCCGCTCGTCCCCGCAGAACAGCGGTCCCGCCCAGCCGAGCGCCGAGGCGAGCTCGCCGACGCTCGGGCTGTCACCGGCGTCGACGACCACGTCGCGCAGGTCGGCACCGTCGTCGAGCGTGAGGAGCAGTCGCACGGTCGGTCCCCCTCGGGTGCGTCCAGCCGGCCGCCGCACCGGCGTCCGGGTTCGTCACGCTAACGGCGGGAGGGGACCGGCGAGGCGGACCGACGGGGTTATCCACAGCTCGACGCTCGTGGGTGCCGCGGACGGCGCCGCGCGGTGATCCTGGTGGGGCGGACGGCGCAACCGGTGTCGCTCGCGAGCAACGAGAGGGGCCTGACATGGCTGAGGTCGGTGGCGACCTGGAGACGCTGCGCACGCTGCACCGCGGGCTGGGAGAGCTCGGTGACCAGGCGTCGGAGATGAAGTCCAAGGGCGACGCCCATCTGCACCAGACGGTGTGGAAGGGCGCGAACTCGGAGAAGTTCCGCACGGCGTGGGAGGAGTTCAAGCCCAGCTTCGACCGGCTGCAGCAGGCGCTGCACGAGGGTCGCGACGACATCCGCGTGCAGCACAACAACATCGCCGCGGCGACGGGCGAGCCGGCGGCGATCTGACGCAGCGAGGGCCGGACCACCGTGACGGTGGTCCGGCCCTCGGCGACTTGGAGGACTCAGTCGGGGATGTAGTCGAACGTGTCCGGGTTCGGGCCGGTCCGGCCCTCCTCGCCCTTGTCCAGCGCGTCGAGCGCGGCCATGTCGTCCGCGCTCAGCTCGACGTCGAAGAGGTCGATGTTCTCCCGCATCCGCTCCTCGTGCGTCGACTTGGGGAAGATGACGTCTCCGCGCTGGAGGTGCCAGCGGAGCACCACCTGCGCCGGGGACTTGCCGACGCGCTCGGCGATCTGCGTGATGGCCGGGTCCTTCAGCACCCCACCCTGCGCGATCGGCGACCAGGCCTCGACCAGCACGCTGGCGTCGGTGCTGGCCTTCCGGGCCGCCTCGTTGGCGAAGTACGGGTGCACCTCGATTTGGTTGACCGCGGGGAGCACGCCCGTCTCCTCGGCGATGCGCTGGAGGTGGTCGGGCTGGAAGTTCGACACGCCGACGGCGCGAGCGCGGCCGTCGCCGGTGAACTCCGTCATCGTCTGCCAGGTCGCGACGAAGTCACCGCCGTAGCGGGTCGGCAGCGGCCAGTGCATGAGGAACAGGTCGACGTGCCCGATGTCGAGGTCGGCCAGCGTCTGGTCGAACGCCCGCCGCGCCGCGTCGGGCTCGTGGAAGCCGTTGTTGAGCTTGCTGGTCACGAAGATCTCGTCACGCGGGATGCCGCTGGCGCGGATCGCCTCACCGACGCCCTTTTCGTTGCCGTACATCTCGGCGGTGTCGATGTGCCGGTAGCCGACCTCCAGCGCCTTCGCGGTCACCTCGGCGGTGTCCTCCGGAGGGACCTGGAAGACCCCGAAGCCGAGCTGCGGGATGGTGCTGCCGTTGTTCAGGGTCAGGTCGGGGATCTCAGAAGCCATGTCAGGCGCAACGACTCACCTCTGCGCGTATTCCGCTAGGAGCCGTTCGCGTCGGGGTCGCGCCAGGTGCGCTCGAACGGCAGCCGCCAGGTGGCGGGCGCGATCAGCTGGTGCATCTGGTTCGGGCCCCAGGAGCCCTTCGGGTACGGGCGTACGACCGGCGGGTTCTCCAGCAGCGGCGTCGAGGCCTCCCAGAGCCGCTCGATGCCCTGGGCCGAGGTGAACAGCGTGCGGTCGCCGCGGATGGCGTCGTAGATGAGCCGCTCGTACGCCTCCAGCACCGCGCCCGCCCAGCCGGTGTCCTGCATCGCGAACTGCATCGACAGCTTGTCCAGCTTCATGCCCGGACCGGGCTTCTTGCCGTAGAACGACAGCGACATCTTCGCCCGGTCGGCGAGGTCGAAGGTCAGGTGGTCGGGGCCGTGGTCGCCGACGCCGGACCCTCGGGGGAACATCGACCGCGGCGGCTCCTTGAAGGCGATGGAGATGATCCGTGCGCCCTCGGCCATCTCCTTGCCGGTCCGCAGGTAGAACGGCACCCCGGCCCAGCGCCAGTTGTCGATGTAGCAGCGCAGCGCGATGAAGGTCTCGGTGTCGGACTCCGGGTCGACTCCCTCGATGCCCTTGTAGCCGACGTACTGGCCGCGCACGACGTCCTCGGGCTGGATCGGCTGCAGGGAGCGGAAGACCTTGTTCTTCTCCTCCGTGATCGCCTCGGGACTCAGCGAGGTCGGCGGCTCCATCGCGGTGAACGCCATCACCTGGAAGAGGTGGGTGACGACCATGTCGCGGAACGCGCCGGTCGACTCGTAGAACTTCGCCCGCGTCTCGAGGCCCAGCTCCTCGGGCACGTCGATCTGGATGTGGTCGATGTGGTTGCGGTGCCAGATCGGCTCGAACAGCCCGTTGGCGAAGCGGAAGGCGAGGATGTTCTGGGCCGCCTCCTTGCCGAGGAAGTGGTCGATCCGGAAGATCTGCTCCTCGTCGAACACCTCGTGCAGCTGGGCGTTCAGCTCGACGGCCGAGGTGAGGTCGGTGCCGAACGGCTTCTCCATGATGATCCGGCTGTTCTCCACCAGCCCGGCCTGGTCGAGCTCGTGCACGACGGGGAGCGCGGCCTTGGGCGGCACGCTCAGGTAGTGCAGCCGGCGTGCCTTGCCGGCCGTACCCGTCTCCTCCTCGACCTCGTCGACCGCCTTGCGGAGATCGGCGGCGCCGCTGCTCGGAGCCCAGTGCAGCCGGGGGGCGAACTCGTCCCACGCCTTGCGGTCGGAGGCGTCGCCGAACTCCTCCACCGCCTCCTGGGCGAACTTCACGAAGCTGTCGCGGTCGAACTCCTCCAGCGAGGTGCCGACCACCTGCAGCTCGGAGACCAGCCCGGTCTCGAACAGGTGCAGCATGCCGGGCAGCAGCTTGCGCCGGGACAGGTCGCCGGTCGCGCCGAACAGGACGACGGTGGTCGGGGTCGGCTTGGTCTTCGCCATGGCACCAGTTTCCCACCTCGCGGCGAGCGGCGGGTGACGGGAGTGTGACCGGTCGGCTCAGTCCTCCAGCTCGCGCCGCAGCAGGTGCAGGGCGGCGATGGTCGTCCGCAGCCGGATCTCGTCGCGCGGCCCGCCCAGGTGCAGCTCCACGGGCCGGGTCCCTGACGGCCCGGCCAGGCACACGTGGACCAGGCCGACCGGCTTCCCGGCCGTCCCGCCGTCGGGTCCGGCGACGCCGGTCACGCCGATGCCGTACGTCGAGCCCACCCGCTCGCGTGCGCCGACGGCCATCGCCTCGGCCACCTCTGCGCTGACCGCGCCCACGCTGTCCAGCAGCTGCTGCGGCACGCCGGCGAGGTCGACCTTGGCCTGGTTGGCGTACGTGACCAGCCCGCCCAGGAGGTACGCGGACGACCCCGGCCGGTCCGCGAACCGGGCGGCCAGCATGCCCGCGGTGCACGACTCGGCGGTCGCGACCGTCTCGCCCCGGGCGAGCAGCGCCTCGGCGACCACGTCGTCGACGGACCGGGCGTCGTCGGCGAAGACCTGGTCGCCGAACCGGTCGTGCAGGGCGGCGACGAGCCGCTCGTACGCCGGCGAGGCCGCCGGTGCGTACCGGGTGACCACCTCCAGCTCCCCCTTGCGCAGGCAGGTGGTGATCTCGAGACCCTGCTCGTCCAGCGGGCTACCCGTCTCCTCCTGGAGGTCGCGCAGCAGCGCCGCGAGCTCGGCCTCGGGCGGCCCCCAGATGCGTACCGTGCCCTGCCGGATCTCGCGGCCGCGGTCGAGGACGGCGCGCACCAGGTCGTCGGCCTCGGCGGCGGCCCACATCGGCTGCAGCTCGCCGGGCGGCCCGGGCAGCACCACGACGGGCGTTCCCTCGCCGGACGCGGGGGTGACCACGACACCGGGCGCGGTCCCCACCGGCTCGAGCACGTGGGCACCCTCGGGCACCATCGCCTGCTTGCGGGTCCCTACCTCGAGCACCGCGGTCGGCGTGCTCCAGCCGCGCCGCCGGACGATGCCGGCGACCCGGTCCCGGATGCGCTGCTCGAGCGCCTCGTCGTGGCGTACGACGCGTCCCTGCACGGCGGCGACGACCTCGACGGTCAGGTCGTCGGCAGTCGGACCGAGCCCGCCGGAGGTGATCACCAGGTCGTGCTCGTCGAGGAGGTACGACAGCGCCGACGCCAGGTCGTCGCGTCGGTCACCGACCACGACCACCCGGCCGACGTCGACCCCGAGCTGGCGCAGGCGCTCGGCCAGGAACGGGCCGTTGCGGTCGGTGACGCGACCGGTCAGCACCTCGGTCCCGGTGACGACGACCGCCGCACGAGGTGGTCCGGACGGCGCGGCGTCGGTGCGGGTCATCCTGCGAGGGTAGGACCTCCGAGGCGTTCCCAGCGGCCCCCGGGGCCGTCTGCAGTCTTCAGCGCCCCTGGCGCTCCATCGCGGCGAGCGAGCGGCGCAGACGGGAGGCGTCCCTGCCGAGCGACTCCGCACGGGACGCGAGGGCGGGATCGCCGGTGCGCTCGGCCTGCTCCTCGAGGTTCGTGATCGTGGCGAGCGCTGCGCGGTAGTCGCCGCGGTCGAGCTGGTCGCGCGCGCGAGCGGCGCCGGTGGACACCCCCCGCAGCTGCGCCTCGCCGGCCGTCTCCTGGGCCAGGGCGCTCAGCGCCTCGCCGAGCTGCGAGGACAGGTGCAACGAGTGGCGGCGGAGCACCTCGACGACGCCGAGCACCAGCAGACCCGGGAGAATCGCGGCGGCGACGTAGATCCGCACAGCGCCCCACGTCAGCCGGAAGCCGCCGCCGATCGCTGCGACGAGCGCTGCGACCAGGACCAGCGCGACGACGGTGAGGAACAGGATCCGCCCCCACAGCGGCCAGACCTCGACCTCGTCGCGCTCGGTCATGGACGTACTCGCCTCCGGGTGCGTGGGCTGCGCGACAGGGCTGGTACGACGACCTCGCCACGGTCGGTCGCGAGGTGCAGGCTATGCCTCATGGGCGGCCGGTGGGACGACATCGCGCCGAGTGGGAAGGATCCGTGGGAGTACGACCAGCACGTCCTCGATGACCGGATCGCGCACGGCGACCGCATCGTGCCCGGGGTGACGTGGTTAACCGCATCGACGCCTTCGTCGTCGAGCACATGAGCTACTTGTGGGACGGCGGGTTCCAGCTGGTGCGCTCCGAGGTCACCGACCACAACGGCGGCGACGGCGCCCTCGTCGTCGAGGGCGGCGACCTGCGGATCCGGATCGTCCAGGACCGCAGCCAGCTGCTGCTGGATCTGCAGCGACGTGCCGACGGCGGGGACGAGTGGTTCCCGATCGACCTGGTCCGTCGGCTCTACACCGGTGAGCGGGAGCGCTCTGCGGTCCTCGACGACGGCTACGCCGCACTCCTCGGCGAGGTGCTGCCCGACCTGCAGCGCCGGTTCGCGGCGGACCGGTGGCCGCAGACCCGTGAGCGGCTGAAGATCCTCAAGCGGCTCCGCTCGACGGAGATGTTCGGCTGAGACGTGCCCGGGCTGCCGCGCCTGCGCTGGAGACGTGGCGAGCCCGGGTCGTGGTCGCCCACGAGAACCGTTCGGATCTTTTTCGGCCGAACAGGTTTCAAATGGTTCGTCACTGGGCAGGATGCCCCCACAGACGTTCAACCAGATTCGCCCTGCGGGGCGTGGAGGAGGTTTCATCCCATGACTCGTGTGCTGTCGACCCCGGAGGCCAAGACGGCCATCCAGCAGCTGCGGACGCTGATCACCGGTGGGTTCACCGACCAGATCACGCAGATGGACGCGCAGGGCAAGACGCTGTCGGACCCGAACGTGTGGGACGGGCCGCTGGCGGAGAAGTTCCGGTCCTCGACGTGGCCGGAGACCCGCTCGGCGCTGGACAAGGCGAAGCAGGAGCTGGAGGAGCTGCGTACCCAGCTGGACCAGATCTCGCAGAACATCATGTCCGCCGGCGGCGGTTCCTGAGTCGTTCCGTACGACTTCTCCGGTTCCCCGCGCCCGAGTACGTGGCGCGGGGGAGCGGGGTGGACGTGCGGGCCGAGCAGGCCATCAACAGCGGCGACAAGCGAGACGAGGACTCTCCATGGTGGACACCAGCGACTGGGCGGGACTGCCCGACGTCAAGATCGACATGGGCGCGGCGAACGCGCTGGCCACGGGGTGCGAGAACGCCGCCTCGACGATCCGGACCCAGTGCACGGGTCGGAGCTCGGCGACGACCACGGCGATGCAGGACTTCGAGGGTCGCTTCTCCGAGCTGTTCCAGCAGAACCAGACCCAGGCCAACACCGACGGTCACGAGATCGCCACTGCGCTCGGCGACGTCGCGAAGGCGGTCCGTTACCTCGTCTCGATCGTGCCGGAGGAGAACGCTCGTCGCAAGGCCGCGCGGGAGTGGAAGAAGCGGCACGACAAGGACAAGAGCGAGATCACGTGGAGCGACTTCGGCGGTGACGAACCACCGCCCAACGACGGCCCCAAGTCCCCGCCGCCGCCGGCCGTCGTCTCCGCCAACGCCAAGGACCGCGAGACTCCTCCGCCGGGCGGTGGCGGTGGTGGGGGCGGCGGCACGTCGTCGGCGCGGCCGGACAAGCTGCGCGACTTCGTGACCGGGGTCAGCGGCCAGATCGAGTCCCTGCACGGGAAGCCGGGGACCCTGAGCGGTCTCAACGACGACTTCACCAACGGCTTCGACTGGGGCACGGGCGAGACGACCAAGATCGACGGGACGAGCGTCTACAACGCCTTCCGGACCTACAACCAGTACAACCAGCAGGACAAGACCTGGGTCAACACCGTGGCCGGCGCCTTCGAGGAGGCGGGCGGCTCGGGCGGCATGGTGACGGTCTCCAACGCGGCGCTCCAGCAGTCGCTCAACGCCGCAGGAGTTCCTGCCTCGCGCAAGGACATCCCGGCGACGTCGCCGATGCTGATGGGCATCGCCCCGACGACCGGGTACTCCGACGACCCGGTCAACGCCGCGACCGGCAACTTCGTCGAGCCCGAGACCGACCTCGTGTTCCCGGGTGCCGCCAGCGAGCTGACGCTGACCCGGATGTACAACTCGTTCGTCTCGGCGGCGGGAGCGTTCGGCACCGGCTGGGTGAGCTGGCCGGAGGTGCGGCTGACGTTCGGCGACGAGTCGGCGACGTTCACCCATCCCGACGGCCGCGCCTCGGAGTTCCCGAGGCTCGGCGGCGGGTGGGACCGCGCGTTGGGCGAGTCGCTGTGGTTGGCTCGTGACGAGCAGGCGGGCGAGCTGCGGCTGACCGACAACGACGGCGGCACCTGGCGCTTCACGACGTCCGGTGTGCCCCTGTCGCACGACCGAGGCGTCGGCACGATGGTGAGCCTCTCCCACGAGGACGGGCGACTGGTGCGTCTCGACCACGAGCGGGGCCGCTCGATCGCCCTGGTCTGGGACGGTGAGCGCGTCGTCGCCGCCGAGGGCTCCGACGGCCGCACCGTGACCTACTCCTACGAGGACGACCGCCTCGTCGCCGTCACGGGCGACCTGGGCACGCGGACGTACCGCTGGAACGACGCAGGCCTCGTCGAGGCCGTCGTCGACGCCGACGGCGTGGTCGAGGTCGAGAACACCTACGACGACGAGGCTCGCGTCACCACGCAGCGCTCGCCGCACGGGCGGGTCAGCCGCTACACCTACCTCCCCGGCCACGTCACGGAGGTCGCCGACGTCGACGGCACCCGGGCCAACACCTGGATCCACGACGGTCGGGGCCGCCTGATCGGCCTCGTCGACTCCGACGGCGACCGCCAGTCGCGGGCGTACGACGAGCACGGCAACGAGGTGGTGGTCACCGAGCGCGATGGTTCCGCTCTCGTCCGCGAGTTCGACGATCGCGGTCACGTGGTGCGTGAGGTCACGCCCTCGGGGTCGGACATGTCCTTCGAGTACGACGCCCAGGACCGCCTGGTCCGGGCCACCACGGAGGACGGCGCCGAGACGGTCTTCTCCTACGACAACCACGACCGGCAGCCCTCCCTCGTGGTCGACCCCGAGGGTGGGGAGACCCGGCTGCAGTGGGTGAACGGCTACCTCGTCCGCCTCAGCGACCCGACGGGCGTCGCGCTCGCCTTCGACCACGACGAGCAGGGCAACCTCGTCGCGACGACGAGCTCCGCGGGCGACACCGCACGCCTCGAGTACGACGAGCGCGGTCGCATCGTCGCCTCGAGCACCCCGAGCGGTCACCGCACCACCTACGTCCACGGACCCGCCGGCCTGGAGGAGCGCTGCGACCCGGACGGCGCGGTGTGGCGCTACGAGCACACCGTCGGCGGCCGCCTGAGTGCCGTCGTCGACCCGACCGGCGCGCGCAGCGGCATCGAGTACGGCGCCGACGGCGAGGGGCGGCGCTTCGTCGACGAGCTCGGGCGGGCCACCACGCGGCACCTCGACGACCTCGGCAACCTGTCCTCGGTCGAGCTCCCGGACGGCAGCACCTGGCGCTACGCCTACGACGCGCTGTCTCGTCTGACGTCCGTCTCGTCGCCCGAGGGTCTCACCTGGAGCCAGACCTGGAACTCCGTCACGGACGTCGTCTCGACGACCGACCCGCTGGGCCGGCAGAGCACGACCGTCACCGACGAGGCCGCGGGCACGGTCGTCACGACCGATGCCTCCGGCACGGTGACACAGCGTTTCGACCCGCTCGGACGGCCGATCTCCGAGGACGTCGAAGGGGCTGTCGAGCTGGCGACCTACGACCGCTGCGGCCGCGCGGTCGAGCTCCTGGACGGCGAGGGCGGTCTGACCCGGATCGAGCGTGACGCCGCGGGACGAGCCGTCGCCGTCACCGACCCGACGGGCCTGGTCACGCGCTACGAGTACGACGTCTGCGGTCGCCGCAGCGCCGTGGTCGACCCGGCCGGCAACCGCACCACCATCGAGTACGACGCCGACAGCCTGCCGGTGCGGTGCACGTACCCGACGGGTGAGGTCGGCCGCACCGCGTACGACGCCTGCGGTCGGGTCGTCTCCAGCTGGACCCCCGGTGTCGGGGGCACTCGGGTGCGCTACGACCCGGCCGGTCGAGTCGTCGAGGCGCACGACACCGCCACTGGGCTTCGCCGGTTCACCTACGACGCGGCCGGCCAGCTGGCCGCTGCGACCAACGGCAACGGCGGCGTCACCCGCTACGACTACGACGCGCTCGGCCGCGCCACCACGATCACCGACCCGCTGGGCAACGTGACGCGTCGTGAGTTCGACTCGATGGACCGCTGCATCGCCGAGACCGACCCGCTCGGGCGGACGTTCCGAGCCGGCTACGACGCGGGTGGTCGCCAGGTCTGGCAGGAGGACGCGTCGGGGCGTCGTACGGAGTGGGTCTACGACGACGCCGACCGGGTGGTCGAGGCCCGCATCGACGGGCGCACGATCGCGACGCACACCTGGGACCCGAGGGGTCGGTCGGTCGAGACGACCGACAGCACCCGCGACGACGGTCGCGTGGTCGCGCTGAGCTCGCAGTGGAACCGGCGGGGCCAGCTCGTCCGGGAGACGAGGGACGGCGTGAGCCAGGCGTGGGAGTACGACGCCGCGGGGCGCCGTACGTCGATGACCCTGGCCGACGGCAGCAGCGTCGACTACCGCTGGGACGACGTCTCCGGCTGGCTGCGTGCGGTCGAGCACCCCCTGCTGGGCCGCGCGAGCTTCGAGCACGACGCGCAGGGTCGGGTCGTCGCGGCGACGGCGGGCGCGCTGATCCAGTCCTGGGAGTACGCCGACGGCTTCGTCGTCGGGCACAGCGTGACTGACGTGGACGGGGCGGTGCGCACCGTCGTGGACCGCGACGACGAGGGCCGGATCCTACGCGTCGACCGTGGCGGCGAGGCGACGACGTTCGACTACGACGCCGCCCGGCAGCTGATCGCGTCGCAGACCGGCGACGCGCCGATCCGGTGGCGCTACGACGCCGCCGGCCGGGTGGTCGCGGAGTCCTCGGCCTCGGGCGACCGGGAGTTCTCCTACGACGCGGCGAGCCAGCTCGTGTCCGTCGCGGGCGCCGAGGGAATGACCAGGCACTCCTACGACGAGGCCGGGCGCCGAGTGCGCACCGAGTACGCCGACGGACGGGTCCGGGTTCTCGGGTGGGCGCCGACGGGCTCGTTGGAGTCCGTGCTCGACGAGTCCGGTGGGACCTCGAACCGCATCCGTCTGCACGTGGACGCCTCGGGTCGGCTCTCGTCGGTCGACGACGTGCCGGTGTTCTGGGACGCGGCCGACACCTATGCCCCCGCGCTGGTCCAGATCGGGGCCACCCCGGTGGTCACCACAGGCGGACTGACGGGAATCGGCGAGCAGTGGAGCGCACCGGGCTGGCGCACCTCGCGCACGTACGGCACCGATCCCTGGTCCGCCGCGGGGGCGGCCGTACCCACGCTCCTCGGGCTGCCCGACGGGATCGGCGTGACCGCGGCCGGCGAGCTGAGGCTCGGCGACCTGGAGTGGCTCGGCGCTCGGGTGTACGACGCCTCGACGCGTGGTTTCCTCTCGGTCGACCCTCTCGACCCGGTGACCGGAGCGGGGTGGTCGGGCAACCCGTACTCCTACGCGGGCAACGACCCGATGCACGCCCTCGACCCGACCGGGCTCAAGCCCGTGTCCGAGGCGGACCTCAAGGAGGCCGCGAAGGGCTCGTGGTGGTACCGCAACAAGGACTGGGTCGTCGGCGGCGTCGCCACGGTCGCCGGTGTGGCGCTGATGGCCACCGGCGTCGGTGGGCCGGCAGGCGCGATGCTGACGTCCTTCGGCACGGACGTGCTGATCCAGAAGGCCACCACCGGGAGCGTGAACTACAAGCAGTCCCTCGTGTCCGGCGCCTTCGGCGGGGCCGGTTTCATCGCCAGCAAGGGGGTCTTCATCGGCAAGGCCGGCATGTTCATGAAGAACGCCGAGAAGGTGGCGGTGATCGGGAAGGCCGGCACGAAGACGAAGGTCGCGCTGGGCGCGGCCGAGGGCTACTCCTACCAGGTGGCCGGCGGCGCCGACCCACTGTCGGGCAAGGCGTTCGGCGGTGCTGCCGCCGGCACGTTCACTGCCCACATCGGCGCCCGCGGAGACGAGATCGCCAAGGGAGTGAAGGGCAACATCGTCAGCCACTTCGACGATGTCGCCAGCAACCACAGGTTCACCGGCGGGTTGTACCGAGGGTTCGGCACGGCCGCCGGGCACACGTCGTCGTTCGGCATCAAGACCGGGACCGCGGCGTACGGCGCGGGGGGTGGCGAGTTTATCCGCCAGGTCACCGACGGCGACCCCGGTGTCGACTACGACAAGATCGGCGGCAAGGCGGCAGGTGGCGCGTTGTCCAAGCACATGGGGTCGGGCTGGTCCAGCCCGGCGGGCAAGGGCATCTCCAGCCTGATCGCCCACTAGTCGGCGCGGACCGCGCTCGCCGCTCACGCGGTCGAGCGCGGTCCGAACTTCGCGACGCTGCCGCGATGGAGGTGCCACGATGGGGTCAAGCGCCGGCTGGTGCACCGCACGAGCCGGCGACCGCACGCGGGACCAGGGGATTTCGTCATGATCGAGCGCGTCATCAAGGGTCTGATGGACAAGGGGGTCCTCAGGGAGCCCTCGGAGTTCGAGCAGGTCAGCAACGACCCCGTCGAGCCGCGCGCGACCCGGTCGCTGGCCTGCGACGTGCTGGTCGTCGGCCTCGACCCCGATCGTGGCCGCACCTCGGACGGGGCGGACTGGGCGGTCAGGGCGGCTCTGCTGGTGGAGCTGCGCCTGGAGGGACGCATCGCGGTCGAGGGCACGGGCAAGAAGGCCATGGTGAGCGTCGTCGACCCGCATGCGCTGGGGGACCACGAGCTGGATCGCGCGCTGCGCAGGCTGAACAAGGGCCGCGCCGCGAAGGTGGTGCGGGAGGCCGGACTCCTCCCGCGTGCGGAGGACCTGGTGGGGCGCCTGCTCGGAGAGGGCCTGCTCGTCGAGGAGTCGTCCACGCGGTTCGGCATGCTCACCAAGCGTCGCCTCGTGCCTGCTCCGACCGCCGGGAGGCAGGCGCTGCTCGACCGTGTGCACAGCACGCTGCGGACAGGCAGGGCGCCGGACGAGCGGACGGCACTGCTCGTCGCGGTGCTCGATGAGCTGGTGCCGTACCGCTGCTTCGTGGCTGCCTCCGACATCAAGGCCTCGCGCCGTGCCGGTGAAGCGGTGGTCGCGCAGACGCACGAGGACTACCGCGTCCTGATCGACGCCGTCAGGTCCGCGCGGGAGAAGGACGACTCGGGCGGAGACATCTCGGCCGTCTAGCCGAGAGGACTCTCCGCGGCCCGGTGTGCGGCATCCTCGGCTGACGCGAGCGACGTGCAACGCCTCCGACTACTGTCGCGGAGTCGGCTGGGGGTCGTCGGAGCAGGTGAGGCGCGCGTTCTTCTCCTTGCAGTCGTAGCGGGGATCCCCGTCGATGACGATGACTCGCTGCGACGTGCCGTTGACCCTGTTGTTGTCCATGAAGTCGATCTTCTCGACATATCGCTTGTTCAGCTCGGACTTGAGGTCCTGGGTGCCCTCGTTCGACCACCTCAACACCAGTACGAAGACGACGACGATGATGGCGAGGACGACGACCAGCAGAGGCCAGAAGAATCGCTCCAGCCAAGAGACCTGTCGAGCTTCTTCCACGTCCGGACCTCCACGCTCTGCGCTGCCCGGTCCGACCGACCGGTTCCGATCTGGTGCGACGACCGCGGTCGCCACCGTCTCGGTGGTCTACCGCCCGACCACGGCTGGGGCCCGTGCACCCTCGGCGACGACAAGGGCGTTGTCAAGTCCCCCGCCGGGAACGACCAGTCGGTCGCACTGCTTTCCGTCAAGCGCGAGACTAGCTAAGTTCCGGCGCACGTGGTGGGGCTCGCCATCAGCGGCGAGGTGCCAACCAGAGGGGGACGATCCACGATGTTCGACCGGTTTCGCAAGGCCAGGGAGTTCGCCGAGCAGCACGAGAAGGCCTTCGCCGACGCGCAAGCGCGTGGCGAGCCCTCGCTGGCACGCCAGGCGCTGGCGGTGGCGATCAACCCCGCGAACGGCACGGTGTGGAACGGGGGCAGGCTCGTCGCGCCCTGCGCCCTTCTCATCGAGCTGGTCTCAGAGGGGCGGCTCGGCGTGTCCGGCACCGGGACGAAGGCACGCGTCGAGATCATCGATCCCTCGCCGCTCGGCGACGAGGACCTCGACGAGGCGCTGGTGACGATCGGAACCGGGATCGAGTCGACGAAGGTCACCTCGCTGCTCGGTGTGCTCCCCCAGACGAAGGCCGTCCTGCAGCGCATGGTGCTCGCTGGTCAGCTCGCGGAGGACGAGCGCAAGCGACTGGGCCTCTTCACCGTGCGCCGCTACTTCCCGACTCCGCTCTCGCGACGCGACGAGCTGGCGGGGAGGGTGCGGGCAGCGCTGACGAGCGACTCGCCTCCCGATCAGCGGACCATCATGCTCGTGGGCTCTCTGGTGGGTGTTCACCCGAGGGTGTGCGTCGGCAGGGGTGAGGTGAACGAGGCCTATCGCCGGCTCCCGGAGGTCCGTGCGCTGCTGGGTGAGGGGGAGCGGGCGATCGTGTCGGCGGCAAGGGAAGCGCAGGCGAAGGCCAACTCGAGCTGAGCTGGACCGGTTGATGACGATCAGTGTGCGCTCGCCGCGTGTGCTCGTGGTCGCGCAAGACGGTGCTGCCCTGTCCACGTCACGGGCGTCCACGCTGGTGCGGGAGTCCCGGGCGCTGTCGAGGACCTGCTCGGCGAGCTCGGGAACGACGAGCGCCAGGACCGCGACGGCGACCGGCCAGGAGGAGCGTGCTGGAGAACGGCTGCTCGACCTGGGAATGACCGACCCTGGACCTCCGTTGTGTCCAGTGCGAACAGTTGAGTTGAAGCGACTCAAGTCCTTTGACACACTGGCAGCCGTGACGATGACATCGTCACTGACAGACCACAGACGCAACCCATCGGCTCCGCCCACGCCGCGGAGCCTGCACACGGAGGTAGCACCACATGGCACGTGCGGTCGGTATCGACCTGGGGACGACGAACTCCGTCGTCTCCGTACTCGAGGGTGGCGAGGCCACCGTCATCTCGAACGCCGAGGGCGCGCGCACGACGCCGTCCGTCGTCGCGTTCTCCAAGTCCGGCGAGGTGCTGGTCGGGGAGGTGGCCAAGCGTCAGGCGGTCACCAACGTCGACCGGACCATCCGCTCGGTCAAGCGCCACATGGGCACCGACTGGACCACCAAGGTCGACGACAAGTCGTTCAACGCCCAGCAGATCAGCGCGTTCATCCTGCAGAAGCTCAAGCGCGACGCGGAGTCGTACCTCGGCGAGGACGTCACCGACGCGGTGATCACCGTGCCGGCGTACTTCTCCGACTCCCAGCGCCAGGCGACCAAGGAGGCCGGCGAGATCGCGGGCCTGACCGTCAGCCGGATCGTCAACGAGCCGACCGCGGCGGCGCTCGCGTACGGCCTGGACAAGGGCGAGACCGACCAGACGATCCTCGTCTTCGACCTCGGCGGCGGCACGTTCGACGTGTCCCTGCTGGAGATCGGCGAGGGCGTCGTGGAGGTCAAGGCGACCAGCGGCGACAACCACCTCGGTGGTGACGACTGGGACGCCAAGATCGTCGACTGGATGGTCAAGAAGTTCCAGTCCAGCAACGGCGTCGACCTGAGCAAGGACAAGATCGCCCTGCAGCGGCTGCAGGAGGCCGCCGAGAAGGCGAAGATCGAGCTCTCCTCCTCGAGCGAGACCACGATCCACCTGCCCTACATCACCCACGGTGAGTCCGGGCCGCTGCACTTCGAGGAGAAGCTGACCCGCTCGGAGTTCCAGAAGGCCACCGCCGACCTGCTCGAGCGGACCAAGAAGCCGTTCCAGGCCGTCATCAAGGACGCCGGCGTCTCGCTGTCCGACATCGAGCACGTCGTGCTCGTCGGCGGCTCGACCCGGATGCCCGCCGTGACCGACCTGGTCAAGGAGCTGACCGGCAAGGAGCCCAACAAGGGCGTCAACCCCGACGAGGTCGTCGCCATCGGCGCGGCCCTGCAGGCCGGCGTGCTCAAGGGCGAGGTCAAGGACGTGCTCCTGCTCGACGTCACGCCGCTGAGCCTGGGCATCGAGACCAAGGGTGGGGTGATGACCACGCTGATCGAGCGGAACACCACCATCCCGACCAAGAAGTCCGAGGTCTTCTCGACCGCCGACGACAACCAGCCGTCGGTGGAGATCAAGGTCGCGCAGGGCGAGCGCCAGATGTGGGCGCAGAACCAGCCGCTGGGCAACTTCGAGCTGACCGGCCTGCCGCCGGCTCCGCGCGGGGTGCCGCAGATCGAGGTCACGTTCGACATCGACGCCAACGGCATCGTCAACGTCTCGGCCAAGGACCGCGGCACCGGCAAGGAGCAGTCCATGACGATCTCCGGCGGCTCCGCGCTGTCGAAGGACGAGATCGACCGGATGGTCGCCGACGCCGAGCAGTACGCCGACGAGGACCGCAAGCGCCGCGAGGCCGTCGAGGCCCGCAACCAGGCCGACGGGCTGGTCTACCAGACCGAGAAGTTCATCGCCGACAACGACGAGAAGCTCTCCGACGACCTCAAGACCGAGGTCCAGGGTGACGTCGACGCGTTGAAGAAGGTCCTCGAGGACGAGGAGGCCGACGTCGACACCATCAACGCGGCCGTCGCCAAGGTCGGCGAGTCCAGCCAGAAGCTCGGCGCGGCGCTGTACGCCGACGCCGGGGCCGAGGGTGCCGAGGGCGCTCCCGGTGCCGAGGGTGCCGCGGACGCGGCCGGTGACGACGACGACGTCGTCGACGCCGAGATCGTCGACGAGGACGCCGACGACAAGGGTGAGAGCAAGTGACCCAGGACCCGACCAACCCCGAGGGGGAGCCGCAGGACGCGGCTCCCCCCGCCGGGGAGGCGCCGGCGGACGCGGGCGCCGCGTCCGGCGAGGGCACCTCCGGTGTCGACAACTGGGTCGAGGAGGGTGGCCCGCTGGAGCCGCAGGACGTGACCGAGGCGCCCGACGGCGCCGAGGGGGCCGACCAGGCCACCACGCAGCTCGCCGAGCGGACCGCCGACCTGCAGCGCCTGCAGGCCGAGTACGTCAACTACAAGCGGCGGGTCGACCGGGACCGGGAGCTCGTCCGCGAGAACGCGACGTACACCGTCCTCTCCTCGATGCTCCCCGTGCTCGACGACATCGACCGGGCCCGCGAGCACGGCGAGGTGACCGGCGGATTCAAGGCCGTCGCCGACTCGCTCGACCGGGTGGTGACCGGGCTCGGCCTGGTCCGCTTCGGCGAGCCGGGCGAGGAGTTCGACCCCAACCAGCACGAGGCGCTGATGCAGCGCGAGGACGCCGAGGCGACGTCGACCACGGTCGAGAACGTCGCGCAGGCGGGCTACCGGATCGGCGAGCGCGTCGTCCGAGCCGCCAAGGTGACGGTGGTCGGACCTGCCTGAGCGCCTGGGTGCGGTGGACGAGCCGCGTGTCGGCGAGGAGCAACACGACTCAGCTGTACAGGGAGAGAGGAGGTGACCCGCGATGAGCAGTGCGGACTGGGCGACCAAGGACTTCTACGCCGTCCTGGGTGTGCCGAAGGACGCTGACGCGTCCGCGATCAAGAAGGCGTACCGCAAGCTGGCGCGGGAGAACCACCCCGACTCCCACCCCGACGACGCCAAGCGGCTCGACCGGTTCAAGGAGGTCGCCGAGGCGTACGACGTCGTCGGCGACAAGGCCAAGCGCAAGGAGTACGACGACCTGCGCGAGCAGGTCGCCTCGGGTGGCTTCGGGGGCGGTTTCGGCGGGGGAGCCGGCGGCGGCTTCCCCGGCGGGTTCGGTGGCGGCTACGGCCGCGGCGGGACCAGCGGCCAGGGCTTCCCCGGCGCCGACCAGGGCTTCGACATCTCCGACCTGTTCGGTGGGATGTTCGGCGGCGGCGCGGCCGGCGGCGGCGCCGGCCGTCGTACCCGTGCGGCGCAGCCTCGACGGGGCGCCGACCTGGAGACCGAGACGACCATCGCGTTCGCGGACTCGGTCGAGGGCACGACCCTGAAGCTGCGGCTGAGCAGCGACGCGCCGTGCACCACCTGCCGCGGGACCGGCGGCAAGCCGGGCACCAAGCCGCACGTCTGCCCGACGTGCGAGGGTGCGGGCTCGGTGGCCAGCGTCAGCGGCGGGTTCATGATGAACGAGCCGTGCCCGCAGTGCCACGGCCGCCAGCTGGTGTACGACGAGCCGTGCCCGACCTGCCACGGCACCGGCCGCGGGGTCTCCGACCGCACCGTGTCGGCCCGCATCCCGGCCGGGGTCAAGGACGGGCAGAAGATCCGGCTCAAGGGCAAGGGGACCGCCGGTGAGAACGGCGGTCCGGCCGGCGACCTGATGGTCACGGTCCACGTCCGCAGCCACGCGGTCTTCGCCCGCAAGGGCGACAACCTGACCGTCGAGGTGCCGATCACCTTCGACGAGGCGGTGCTCGGGGCCGAGGTCAAGGTGCCCACCCTGGGGGGCGCTCCGGTGACCCTCAAGGTCGCGCCCGGCACCCCGAGCGGGCGCACGATGCGGGTCCGCGGTCGCGGGGTCCACCGCAAGGACAACACCCGCGGCGACCTGCTGGTCACCGTCGAGGTGCAGGTCCCGGGCGCGCCGACCACTGCTCAGCGCGAGGCCGCCGAGGCCTTCCGGGCCGCGAGCGACGGCGCCGACCCGCGGGCCGCGCTGTTCGCCTCCGCCGGGACCGGTGCGTGATGGCCCGCGAGCCGCAGGCGCCCGGTCCGGGGGTGCCGGTCTACGTGATCAGCGTGGCCGCCGAGCTGACCGGGCTGCACCCGCAGACGCTGCGGACCTACGACCGGATCGGCCTGGTCAGCCCGGGCCGGTCCGGCGGCGGCGGCCGGCGCTACTCCCTGCGGGACATCGAGCTGCTGCGCGAGGTCGCGGAGCTGACCGCCACCGGCATCGGGCTCGAGGGCGTGAAGCGGATCCTCGAGCTCGAGCACCAGGTGGCGGCGCTGCAGTCGCGCAACGCGGAGCTGCGGCGCCGCGCCGACCGCCTCCAGCAGGCGCTGGACACCGCCGTCGGCGCCCTGCGCGAGCACCGTCCCAACCTGCCTGCGCTCCGCCCGAGCGCCCCGTCGCCCTTCGAGGACCGTCCGCCCCGTTGAGTGGTGCCCCCTACCGGGTCGAGTGGTGCCCCCTACCGGGTCGAGTGGTGCGTCGTGACCGTCAGCTGGAGCCGGCGCTGACCGACGCGGCCGTGGCTGCGGAGATCGCGGCGACGGTGGCCGCCATCGCGGCGTCGATGGAGTCCTTGACCGCCTTCGCGGCCCACTCGCCCTCGGCGATCTGCTTCGCCCGGCTGCGCACCTCGCGGTTCGACAGGCTCGGGTCGGTGACGACCCTCGGGGCGTGGTCGATGGCGGAGAGCAGCGCGATCAGCGCACCCGTACGCGGGTCGGTGACGTGCCCGGTGCCCAGTGCCGTCGTCAGGGTGCTGCGCAGGCTCTGCTCGTACGACGCATCGGCGGCTGGCCACGTCGGGTTGGGAATAGGCCGAGCACCTTCCCCTCGTGCTTCTCCACGAGCCCGCGGTCCGCGAGACGTTCGGCCACCCGCTCCTTCGAGCCCTTCCCGAGCCGCTCGACGAGGGCCTTCGGGCTGCGCGCCTTCTCCTCGACCACCGCGAGTGCCCCGCCGAGCAGCGGGTCCTCGACCGCGGTGCCCGTGGTGCGTACCGTCGCCGACCCGAGGAGGCCCTGCTTCGGCTCGAGCTGCACCGCCTCGGCGAGCACGAGGTCGACCAGGAGGGCGCCGCCCAGGGCGACGGGGAGGTGGCTGGCCTTCGCGGGCCGGCCGCTCTCGTCGTCGAGCAGCAGCAGGAGAAGGTCCTCGGCGATCAGCATGTCGCCATCCTGCGCCCGAGTCCGTCCGCTGCGCATCGGTCGTACGGCTCGTCCCCTCTCCGTCGCTCGGCGGAGCCAGTGAGTCCTGCCGTGTCCGGTCGGCGGGGGACGGCGGACGTCACGTCGCGGTAACCTCCGCCGAACGCGTGTGGCGAAAGGCGGTGCGCCGGGGTGGTTCCCGTCCTCGAGATCGACTGGTTCCTGCGCGACGCCGACTGGCTGCACGTCGCGACGATCCCGGTGTTCACCGGTGTCGTCGGCTACCTGATCAACTGGACCGGGCTGATCATGCTGTTCAACCCGATCCGCTTCCACGGCGTACGCATCCCCGGCATGCGCGAGCTGGCCAGCCTGCTGCCGCGCAAGGTGCAGGAGGTGCCAGGGCTCGCGCAGGGCGGCCTCGGCTGGCAGGGCATCATCCCCGCCCGCGCGGCGAAGATGGGCTCGATCGCGGTCGACAAGGCGATCTCCAAGCTCGGGACGCCGGCGGAGTTCTACCAGCAGCTCGAGCCGGACCGGATCGCCGAGCACATCGTGGAGACGTTCCGGCCCGACGTCCCGGGTCTGGTCGACCAGGTGATGCGCTCGGAGCGACCGCGCTTGTGGCGCGACCTGCCCAGGCCCATCAAGGAAGCCGTGTACGCCCGCGTGCAGGACCAGCTGCCGCGGATCATCGGCAAGGTCACCGACCAGATCGGCGTCCACATCGACCAGCTGCTGGACCCCAAGCTGATGGTCATCGACCACTTCGAGAAGAACCCGAAGCTCGTCGTCTCCATCTTCCGGGACTTCGGCCAGCGGGAGCTGAACCTGATGGTGCGCTTCGGCTTCGTGTTCGGCTTCCTGCTCGGTGTCCCGGTCGCCGTCGTCGACCACTGGTTCGGCCAGTGGTGGCTGCTGCCGGTGCTCGGCGTGGTCGTCGGCTGGGTCACCAACGCACTCGGCATGTGGCTGATCTTCGAGCCGCCGGAGCGCGAGCGCATCCTCGGCGTACCCGTGCAGGGGCTGTTCCCGCGCCGCCAGGACCAGGCCGCGGAGGTGTACGCGCAGATCATCGCCGACGACGTGATCACGCTGCAGAACATCGGTGACTTCCTGCTCAACGGGCCCTCCGGCGACCGCACCCGTCGGCTGCTCGCCGATGCGTTGCGCCCGGCGATCGACCGGGCGGCGGGACCGCTGCGCGGTGCCGTCCGCGTCGTCGTCGGCACCCGGGAGTACGACACCATCCGCGAGGCCGTCACCCGCGAGGCCGTCGGTCGGACGATCACGCCCTTCCAGGACCCCGAGTTCTCCAAGGAGCAGGGCGAGAAGGTCCGTACGCTGATCGCCCAGCGCACCAAGGAGCTCCCCGCCACCGACTTCGTGGAGATGATGCGAGCCGCGATCCGTGAGGACGAGTGGATGCTCTACGCCCACGGGGCCATCATGGGCCTGGCCGGTGGGTTCCTCCACCTGGCGATGTTCGGCGTCGGAGGGGCGTGATGAGTGCGAGCCAGGAGCGGCGCAACGGCCGCTACGACGAGTACCTCCCCGCGCTGCCGCCGATCGAGCTGGACAAGATCGCCGAGTCCGTCCCCGGGCTCGCCCGGCTGGCCGCCGGCGCCTGGTTCAACACCGGCAAGTGGGGTCTGGTCGCCGGGTTCCGGCTCAGCCGTCGCATCGCCCAGGCCGTGCGGGACCCGGACACCGCGGCCGAGCTGGCCCGCGAGCTCGGGGTCGGTGTCGGCGTCGTGGTCGAGGTCGGGCGCCAGCTCGCCGAGGGTGTCGCGCTGCCGCGTGCGCTGGCCCTGGCCACCCGACCGCTGGTGCAGGCCGAGGTGATGCCGGAGGACCCCGCAGCTGCGACGCCAGCGGTCGCGGCTCCCCGCGACGCGACCCGGGAGCGGCTGCGCGAGCGCGGCGAGGAGCTTCTGCTCCGCTCGCGCGACGTCGAGGCGGACGCCCAGGCGCACCCCGCGTACGACCGGATCCTGGACGAGCTGTCGCCCGACGAGGCGCGGGTGCTGGCCCACCTCTACCGCGCCGGCCCGCAGCCGGCCGTCGACGTACGCACCGGCGGGCCCGCGGGCATGATGTCGTCGCGGCTGATCGCACCCGGCCTGACGATGATCGGCTCGCGCGCGGGGCTGCGCTACGCCGACGACGTCCCCGCCTACCTCAACAACCTGTTCCGACTCGGGCTGGTGTGGTTCTCCCGCGAGAGCCTCTCGGACCCGGCGCCGTACCAGGTCCTCGAGGCGCAGCCCGACGTCCTCGAGGCGCTGCACTCGGTCAAGATGGCCAAGGTCGTGCGCCGCAGCATCCACCTCACGCCGTTCGGCGAGGACTTCTGCCGCACGGCGCTCGCCTCGGACGACGACCCCGTCGAGGTGCCTGCGCACGAGGCGCCGCCGGAGAAGTAGCGCGGCGCGCTCGGCGCATCTGGAGCGCACAGATCCTCAGACTTGAGTGGAACAGACTCAAGTTTCCTGACGTTGTCCTAGTGACGCGCCGGAGCCCCTGCGCGATCATCGACTTCTCGCACGAGCAAAGGACCCGCGCGCATGGACGCTTCCAAGTTCACCACCCGCAGCGTCGAGGCCATCAACGCTGCCCAGACCTCCGCCACCACCGCCGGCAACGTGCAGACCGAGCCGCAGCACCTGCTCGCGGCACTGATGCGCCAGGAGCGTGGCATCGCGCCGACGCTGCTGGACAAGGCCGGCGTCGACCCCGCCGCGGTCGGCCGCGCGGCCGAGGACGCGCTGTCCCGGCTGCCCAAGGCCTCCGGCTCCTCGGTGCAGACGCCCGGGGCCTCGGCCTCGCTGACCCGCGTGCTCGCCCAGGCGATCACTCTCGCCGAGTCGATGGGCGACGACTTCGCCGCGACCGAGCACCTGCTGCTCGCCCTGGTCGAGGTCGACAGCCCCGCCCGCACGCTGCTCACCGACGCCGGTGCCGGCGCCGAGGCCCTGCGCGCCGCGGTGACCGCGATGCGCGGGGACCGCAAGGTCACCAGCCAGGACGCGGAGGCGACGTACGAGGCGCTGGAGAAGTACGCCGTCGACCTCACCGCGCGTGCCGAGGAGGGCGGGCTCGACCCCGTCATCGGCCGCGACTCCGAGATCCGGCGCGTCATCCAGGTGCTCTCGCGCCGCACCAAGAACAACCCGGTGCTGATCGGCGAGCCCGGCGTCGGCAAGACCGCCGTCGTCGAGGGCCTCGCGCAGCGCGTGGTCGCCGGCGACGTGCCGGACAGCCTCAAGGGCCGCCGCGTGCTCAGCCTCGACCTGGCCGCGATGGTGGCCGGCGCGAAGTACCGCGGCGAGTTCGAGGAGCGGCTCAAGGCCGTCCTCGACGAGATCAAGTCCTCGGCCGGCCAGGTGATCACCTTCATCGACGAGCTGCACACCGTCGTCGGTGCGGGCGGCGGCTCCGAAGGGGCGATGGATGCGGGCAACATGCTCAAGCCGATGCTGGCCCGCGGCGAGCTGCGGATGATCGGCGCGACCACGCTGGACGAGTACCGCGAGAACATCGAGAAGGACCCGGCGCTCGAGCGCCGCTTCCAGCAGGTGTACGTCGGCGAGCCGTCCGTCGAGGACACCGTCGCGATCCTGCGCGGGCTGCAGGAGAAGTACGAGGCCCACCACGGCGTCACCATCACCGACGCGGCACTGGTCGCGGCGGCGATGCTCTCCGACCGCTACATCACCGGACGCCAGCTGCCCGACAAGGCGATCGACCTGATCGACGAGTCGGCCTCGCGGCTGCGCATGGAGATCGAGAGCTCGCCGGTCGAGATCGACGAGCTGCGCCGGCAGGTGGACCGGATGCGGATGGAGGAGCTGGCGCTGGAGCGCGAGACCGACGACGCCTCCCTGGACCGGCTCGAGCGGCTGCGTGGAGACCTCGCCGACCGCGAGGAGACGCTGCGCGCGCTCGAGGCGCGCTGGGAGACCGAGCGGGCCTCGCTCGAGGGCGCCGGCGAGCTGCGCAAGCAGCGCGACGCCCTGCGTACCCAGGCCGAGCGGATGCAGCGCGAGGGTGATCTCGGCGGTGCCTCGGAGATCCTCTACGGCCAGATCCCGGCCATCGAGCAGCAGATCGAGGCCGCCGAGTCGGCCGAGGCGGAGGTCACCGACCGGCTGGTCAACGAGAACGTCGGGCCGCAGGAGATCGCGGACGTCGTCGAGTCCTGGACCGGCATCCCCACCGGCCGGCTGCTGGAGGGGGAGACCGCGAAGCTGCTGCGGATGGAGGACATCATCGGCGAGCGGCTGATCGGCCAGCGCGCCGCGGTGAGCGCGGTCAGCGACGCCGTACGCCGCTCCCGCGCGGGCATCTCCGACCCGAACCGGCCCACCGGCTCGTTCCTCTTCCTCGGGCCGACCGGGGTCGGCAAGACGGAGCTGGCCAAGTCGCTCGCGGACTTCCTCTTCGACGACGAGCGGGCCGTCGTCCGCATCGACATGAGCGAGTACTCCGAGAAGCACTCGGTCTCGCGACTGGTCGGTGCACCTCCCGGGTACGTCGGCTACGACGAGGGCGGCCAGCTCACCGAGGCCGTACGCCGCCGGCCGTACTCCGTCGTCCTGCTCGACGAGGTCGAGAAGGCCCACCCCGAGGTCTTCGACATCCTGCTGCAGGTCCTCGACGACGGGCGCCTGACCGACGGTCAGGGTCGTACCGTCGACTTCCGCAACACGCTGCTGATCCTCACCTCCAACCTGGGCTCGCAGTTCCTCGTCGAGCCCGCGCTGGACGAGCAGGCCAAGCACGAGTCGGTGATGGGGGTCGTCCGCACCGCGTTCAAGCCGGAGTTCCTCAACCGGCTCGACGAGATCGTCATGTTCGACGCGCTGACGCCCGACGACCTGACCCACATCGTCGACCTGCAGCTCGCGGCGTTCGACGCGCGGCTCGCCCCGCGGCGGATCACCGTGAGCGTCACCGACGCGGCGAAGGCGTGGCTGGTCGAGACCGGCTACGACCCGCTGTACGGCGCCCGCCCCCTGCGCCGCCTGGTGCAGACCTCCATCGGCGACCCGCTCGCCCGGATGCTGATCGGCGCAGAGGTGGCCGACGGGCAGCACGTCGTCGTCGACCACCCCGAGGACGGTGACGAGCTGACGCTCTCGGTCGGCTGAGCGAGTCGTGTGCCTGAGTGGTCGCTGGAGCAGCCACTCAGGCACACGACCCACGGCATGGTTGCGGCGATCCGCGACAATGGCGCGGTGAGCGAGAAGCTGAAGCGCCCGCAGCAGGTGACGATGGCGGCGATCGTCGCTGGGACGGCGAGCCTGGTGATGCTGATCAGCATCGGCGACCGGCTCTCGCGGTGGAACTCCGTCGACCTGCGCGACGGGTTTGCGGACTTCCTCGCCCGGGACGACCTCGGTGAGCGCCTCGGCCTCTCGCTGGGGCAGGCGATGGGGCTGGCCCGGGTCGGCCTGTTCGTGGCCGCCGCGCTGGCCGCTGCGATCCTCGTCCTCGTCGTCTTCGCCGCCCGTCGCGACAAGGGCGCGCGCGTCGCCATGACCGTGCTCGCGGTGCCACTGATGCTGGTCGGGCTGCTGGTCGACGCGTTCCTGGCCGGCTTCGTGCTCGCCGGGGCCGTGCTGCTGTGGAGCGAGCCCGCCCGGGACTGGTACGCCGGGCGAGCGCCGCGCGAGCGGCCGACCCCGCCGACGGCACCGCCCCAGGGGCAGCAGCCGCCGAGTCCGTCGCCCTTCCAGGCCCCTCCGCCGAGCGCGCCTCCGTCCGCCCAGGGCGGGCCCGCGGCGTACGCCGGGACGTACGGCGCCCCGCCCGTGCCGCCGCAGGCCGTCCCCGCGCAGCCGCTCACCCGTCCCACCCAGGTCGTGATCGCCTGCGTGACCACCTGGGTGGTCTCCGGGCTGGTCGCGGTGTTCACGCTGGTCTCGCTGGTCAGCACGTTCGTGCCCGGCACTCGCGGCGAGGTCCGCGACCAGGTCGAGCAGGCGCTGGCCGACTCCGACCAGAAGCAGGCCATGGCGAGTGCCGGGATCACCGTCGACGAGCTGGTCACCGCGGCCCAGGTCGTGCTGGTGCTCGTGCTCCTGTGGGCGCTGGTCGCGGTGGTCCTGGCGGTGCTCGCCTTCGCCGGTCGGGGGTGGGCGCGGGTGACGCTGATCGTCTCCGCCTCGTGCGCGGCGCTGCTGGGGATCCTCGGCGCGCTGGGCGCCGTGCCGCTGATCCTGGTCAGCCTGGCCTGCGCCTTTGCGATCAGCCGGCTGATCAGCCGCCCGGCCGCGCAGTGGTACGCCGCCCCGAAGGGCCCCTGAGACGAAACGAGCCCGTGACCGACCGGCGCGGTCGGCCACGGGCTCGCCGGGGCTCAGCGTCTGAGGGCTACTTGATGAAGCCCTCCTTCTTCAAGAAGTCCTGGGCGACCTGGGCCGGGGGCAGACCCTCGGCGCTGACCTTCGTGTTGAGGTCCTGCATCACCTCGGTGGTGAGCTTCTCGGCCAGCGGCTTCATGACCTCCTGCACCTCCGGGTGCTCCTTGACGAAGTCTGCACGCTCCACGAGCACACCGTTGTAGAGCGGGAAGAACGTCTTGTCGTCGTCGAGCACCTGCAGCTTGAGGTTGCCGATCCGGCCGTCGGTGGTGAAGACCTCGCCGAAGTCGCACGCACCCTTCGCCGTCTGGGTGTAGACGACACCGGTGCCGAGGCTCTTCAGCGAGCCGCCGGTGATGCCGTACGCCTTCTTGAAGCCGGGGTAGCCGTCGGGCCGCGCGGCGAACTCCGACTCCACGCAGACCGTGGACTTCGGGTTCTTCGCGATGTACGCGGCCATGTCGGAGTCCGTCTTCACCCCGGTCTTCTTGGCGAAGTCCTCGGTCACGGCGAAGGCGTAGGTGTTGTTGAACGGCGCCGCCGGACCCCACACCAGGTTGTTCTTCGCGAGGTCCTCCTTGGCGGTGGCCTCGGTCTGCTTCGTCGAGTCCAGGATCGGCTTGTCGTGGCCGAGGTAGTTGATCCATCCCGTGCCGTTGTAGTCCCAGTAGACGTCGCTGCCGCCCCGGATCAGCTTCTCGCGCGCCTGCGTGCTGCCCTTGGTGTTGGTCTCGTCGACGGCGTCGGCGCCGGCCGCCTTCATCATGGCCAGCGTGAGCTGACCGAGCACGAGCTGCTCGTCGAACTCCTTGGAGCCGACCTTCACCGTGACGCCCTTGAGAGCGGTCGGGTCGACCGAGCCGGCCTCGACGTCGGAGGAGCCACCTCCCGAGCTCTCGTCGAGCGAGCCGCAGGCCGACAGGCCGGCGACGCTCAGCGTCGCGACGGCGAGTCCGGCGAGGACGTGCTTGCCTGGCTTGATCATCTTCTTGGTTCCCTTCGGTGGGTGGTGACGTGGTGCGGGGAGTGGGACCCGAGAGGGTCAGCGGATGCCACGCGGGGTCGAGGTGCGCTGGAGCAGGCCGGCCAGCCAGTCCATGGTCAGCGCGAGCAGCGCGATCATCACCGCGATGGTGAGCGTCGCGACCGGGCGGTTGGTCTTGATCGCGCTGAACAGCGGCAGCCCGAGCCCGCCGGCGTTGAGCGCGTAGCCGAGCGGAACGGTGCCGACCGCGAGGACCAGCGCCGTCCGTGCGCCGGCACCGATCACCGGCACCGCCAGCGGGAGCTCGACGCGCAGCAGGATCGCCAGCGGCGACATGCCCATCCCGCGGCACGCGTCGAGCACGCCGGGGTCGATGCCCTCGAGGCCGACGATCGTGTTGCGCAGCACCGAGAGCGCGGAGTACGCGGTGAGGATCCAGACCACGGCCCAGAAGCCGATCGCGTAGATCCCGACCAGGGCCAGCAGGCCGAGGCTGGGCGCCGACTGGCCGACGTTGCCGGCCGCCAGGACGAACGGCGCCAGCCAGCGGGTGCGGCGCCGCGTGACCAGGACGCCCAGGGGCACCGCGATCAGCATCACCAGCACGGCGATGGACAGGCTGATGTAGACGTGCTGGACGGTGTACTTCGTCAGCGTCTCGGTGTTCAGGATGTTGGACTCGATCGTGTCCAGCGACTGCTGGTGGACGTACACGAAGACGACCACGCCGACCAGCACGACGATCACGGGAACCACGAGGTCGGTCCAGGTGAGGACCGCCCTGCCCTCCCGGGTGCTCCGGCGGCTCATCTGCGCACCGGCCGCGCCCTTCGCGGAGTCGATGCTCGAGGCGGTGTCGAGGCTCATCGGGCCTCCACTGCGTCGGGGTCGCGGTGCGCCCGGGCGAGGATCGAGGCGACGTCGACGTGGCCTGCCGGGCGCCCGTCGCGGTGCACGCTCACCGACCGCAGGCCCTTGCCCACCATCAGGTCCAGCGCCGCGTGCAGCGAGGAGGACACGTCGACGCTGTCCGGGCCGTCCTCGCCGCCACCGCCGAGGTCGAGGGAGTCGACCCGCTCGAAGTGCAGCCGCTTGAGCGCCGCCCCCTCGCCAATGAAGCCGCGGACGAAGTCGTCGGCCGGGTTGGCCAGGATCGCCTCGGGGGTGTCGAACTGCGCGATGACCGAGCGCTGGCGGAGCACCGCGATCCGGTCGCCCAGCTTGAGGGCCTCGTCGAAGTCGTGGGTGACGAAGACGATCGTCTTCCCCAGCTGCTGCTGCAGTGAGAGGAACTCGTCCTGCAGCCGGCCGCGGGTGATCGGGTCGACGGCGCCGAACGGCTCGTCCATCAGCATGATCGGCGGGTCGGCGGCGAGCGCCCGGGCCACCCCGACGCGCTGCTGCTGACCGCCGGAGAGCTGGCGGGGGTAGCGGTTGCGGTACTGGCCCGGCTCGAGGCCGACGACCTCGAGCATCTCGTCGACCCGCTTGTCGATCCGCTTCTTGTCCCACTTCAGCAGCCGGGGCACCAGCGCCACGTTGGAGGCGATGCTCAGGTGCGGGATCAGGCCGATCTGCTGGATGACGTAGCCGATCCGGCGGCGCAGGGTGACGTCGTCGAGCCCGGCCACGTCCTCCCCGCCGATGGTGATCGTGCCCGAGGAGGGGCGGATCAGCCGGTTGATCATCCGCATGGTGGTGGTCTTGCCGCACCCGGACGGGCCGACGAAGGCCACCAGCTCCCCGGCGGGGATGTGCATGTCGATGGCCTCGACGGCCGGTGTGTCCTGACCGGGGTAGATCTTGGTGACCTGGGACAGCTCGATGGGGACGCCGGGCTGCGCGTCGGTCGCGGCGGATGCGGGCGGCTGGTTCTCAGGCACGGGACCCCCTGGGGGTGGTGAAGTAGCGGACGATCACGAAGAAGGCGTCGAAGACCAGGGCGACCAGGGCGACGAACACGATGCAGACGATGGCCTCGTTGCCGGTGTTGACCGACCCGAGGTTGTCCAGCGCCTCGAAGCCGTAGGTGCCGAGCCCGACGTCGACGACGAAGGCGCCGATGGCGAAGATGCCGACCGCCAGCTGGGCCGAGACGCGGATGCCGGCGAGGATCAGCGGCCAGGCGATGGGGAAGCGGATCTGCCACAGCATGCGCCACGGCCCGACCCCCATGCCGCGAGCGGCGTCGATGACGGCGGGGTCGGCGGACTGCAGGCCCACGATGCCGTTGCGGAGCACGGGCAGCAGGGCGTAGAGCACGACCGGCGGGTAGACGGCGCCGAACAGGCTCTGGCCGAAGACGGAGACCAGGAAGCCGAAGAGGGCGACCGCGGGGAGCGTGAACGCGATGGCCGCGGTGGAGATGGCGAAGTTGCCCCGGATGCCGGACTGGTAGGTGAGCACCGCGATCAGCAGGCCGATGACGACGGCACCGACGATGACGTAGGCCGAGAACTGGAAGTGCTGCTCGGTGCGCAGGATGATCTGGTCGCGGTAGGCGGACAGGTAGTCGAAGAAGGGCAGTCCGTTCACAGGCAACGCTTTCCATCGGGGGCAGGGATGGGTGTCGCTCGTGAGAACAACAGGGGCGAAGGTAACCCGGACGTGCGTCCGTCCGGGGCGGTATTGATCGGATCGTTACCCGGCCGGTGTACGTCGCGGGGGCGGTCGCCGGTCTTCTGACGCCGCCCGCCGCGCTCAGCCGGCCGGGCCGGAGTCGGCGACGCGGAGGAACGCCAGGTGCCGCTCGTACTGGTCGAGGACGTCGTCGATCAGCTGGGTGTGGGTGTAGCCCATCACGTCGTAGCCCTGTCCGCCGTCGAGCAGGAAGACCTCGAGCCGCGAGTAGACGTCGCCGGCGTGCGACACCCGACCCGAGTAGACCGGCACGGGTGCCTCCCGGTGCTGAACCCGGTAGACGAACGACCGCTCGACGTCGGAGCTGACCAGCTCGACGAAGGGCTCACCGTCCTCGTCGACGCCTCGGCGCACCTCGGCCCCGGTGTCGTGGGTGGACAGCTCGGAGCGGACCTCCGACAGCGCCGGCTCGACGACCTCGGCGAGGAAGGAGTCGGCCTTCTCGCGGGAGGGGAAGCTCAGCACCCGGCGCAGCCGGGACTGCCACGGGATGCGACCGCCGGACCCGGCCGGGGCGCCGCTGCGTCCCGACAGGACGCCGGGCATGACGCTGTCGCGCGACTCGGCGATCTGGACCTCGACCGAGAGCGCGCGGTGCAGCCCCCACATCACCCCGATCATCACGAACGCGAAGGGCAGCCCGACGATGATGGTGGCGTACTGGAGCGCGAAGATTCCGCCCGCAGCAAGGATGGCCAGGGTCAGGGCGCCGGTCGCCGCGGCCCAGAAGATCCGCAGCCCGGGCCGGGCGTCGGAGTCGGCGCTGGGCAGCCGCGAGGACAGGTTCGCCATCACCAGGGCGCCGGAGTCGGCCGAGGTCACGTAGAACAGCAGGCCGACGACGATCGCGAGGCCGGCGACGAAGGTGAAGGCGGGGTACTCCTGCAGGAGCGCCCACAGGCCCTGGTCGGGGCCGCCGGAGGAGGACACGACCTTGCCGAAGTCGACGTTGCCGTCGCGGCGGATCTCCTCCAGCGCGGCGTTGCCGAAGATCGAGACCCACATGATGATGTACGACAGCGGGATCAGCAGCGTGCCGGCCACGAACTGCTTGATCGTGCGCCCGCGCGAGATGCGCGCGAGGAACAGCCCGACGAAGGCGGCCCAGGCGATCCACCAGGCCCAGAAGAACAGCGTCCAGGTGCTCATCCAGTCGCTGATCCCGGAGCTGCCCGAGTAGGCGAAGGTCTGCATCGTCATGTCCGGGAAGAGCCGGACGTAGTCGCCGACGTTGAGCACGAGGGAGTTCAGCAGGTCCGCCGTGCGCCCGGTGACCAGGACGTACACGGCGAGCACGATGGCCAGCAGCACGTTGGCCTGGGAGATCACCTTGATGCCCCTGTCCACGCCGCTGACCGCGGACAGGGTGGCGATGACGACGGCGAGGACGATCAGCGCGGCCTGTGCGGCGAGGCCGTTGGGGATGCCGAAGATGAGGTTGAGCCCGACGTTGAGGCTGACCACCCCGATGCCCAGCGAGGTCGCGACGCCGAAGATCGTGCCGAGCACGGTCGCGGTGTCGACGGCGTGCCCGACCGGTCCGTCGACTTTCTTCCCGATCAGCGGGTAGAGAGCCGAGCGCACCGCCAGCGGCAGGTTCATCCGGTAGGCGAAGTACGCCAGCGCCATCCCCATCAGGGAGTACAGCCCCCACCCCGAGAGGCCGTAGTGGAACAGCGTCCACGCCGGGCCCTCGCGGGCGGCGTCGACCGTGCCGCCCTGCCCGGTCGGGGGCGTGAGGTACTGCGTCACGGGCTCGTAGACGGCGTAGAACATCAGGTCGGTGCCGATGCCGGCGGCGAAGAGCATCGCCGCCCAGGCGCCGGTGCTGAACTGCGGCCGGGAGTGCTCGGGCCCCAGCCGGATCCGCCCGAACTTCGAGACCGCCAGGTAGATCACGAAGACGAGGACGACGGTGGTCAGGGTGATGTAGTACCAGCCGAACCACGTGGTCACCCAGCCCACGACGGAGCCGAGGACCGACTCGGCGTTGTCGGGTGCGACGACGCACCACAGGGCGACCGCCACGGTGATGCTCGCGCTGGTGAGGAACACCGGGCGGTTGACCAGGGGGCGGGTGACGCCCTCGGGTCCGCGGTCGTCCGGTCCGTCGGTGAGGACGTCCGGGCCGGTCTCGAGATCGGTCATCGTCTTCGCTCCCGTCGTTGTTCAGCTGTGGTGCGTCGGCCCTCAGGCAGGCGGCGCGTCGTTGCGCGGGTCGCCCTCGGGCCAGAGTGGGCGCTCGCCCCGGTGGGTGTAGTAAGCCACGTCCGCCGGCGGGAGGGGAGTGTTGCCGGCGATCAGGTCGGCCGCCTTCTCGGCGACCATCATCGTCGGGGCGTAGATGTTGCCGTTGGTGACGTACGGGAACACCGACGCGTCGACGACCCGCAGGCCCTCCATGCCGTGCACCCGCATCGAGGTGGGGTCGGTGACGGCCATCTCGTCGCTGTCCGGGCCCATCTTGGCGGTGCAGGAGGGGTGCAGCGCGGTCTCGGCGTCCTTGCGGACCCACTCGAGGATCTGCTCGTCGGTCTCCACCGCGGCGCCCGGCGACAGCTCGCCGTCGTTGTACGGCGCGAACGCCGGCTGGTTGAGGATGTCGCGGGCCACGCGCACCGCCTCGACCCACTCGCGCTTGTCGTTGGGCGTCGAGAGGTAGTTGAACTGCATCGAGGGGTGGACCTTCGGGTCGCGCGACCTGATCCGGACCCAGCCGCGGGTGTCGGCGTACATCGGTCCGATGTGCACCTGGTAGCCGTGGCCCTCGGTGGGCGAGCTGCCGTCGTAGCGGATGGCGATCGGCAGGAAGTGGAACATCAGGTTCGGGTAGTCGACGTCGTCGTTGCTGCGCGCGAAGCCGCCGCCCTCGAAGTGGTTGGTCGCGCCGAGGCCCTTGCGCTGGAACAGCCACTGGAAGCCGACCTTGGGCCGCTGGCTCCAGCGCAGCCCGGGCGCGATGGAGACCGGCTGCTTCGAGGCGTACTGGATGTAGACCTCGAGGTGGTCCTGCAGGTTCTCCCCGACGCCGGGCAGGTGGTGCACGAGGGGTACGTCGTACGTCGAGAGCAGCGAGCGGTCCCCGATGCCGGAGAGCTGGAGCAGCTGCGGGGTCGCGATCGCGCCGCCGCAGAGGATCACCTCGCCGGCCCGGACCGTTCGACGCACGCGGCCGGCGCGGACGTAGTCGACGCCGACGGCGCGGTTGCCCTCGGTGAGCACCTTGGTGACCCGGGCGAGGGTCTCGATGGTGAGGTTCGACCGCTTCTCCACCGGGTGGAGGTAGGCGCGCGCGGCCGACCAGCGCCGTCCCCGCTTCACGTTGCGGTCGAAGCGCGCGAAGCCCTCCTGTCGGTAGCCGTTGACGTCGTCGGTCAGCGGGTAGCCCGCCTCCTGCGCAGCGGCGAAGAACGCGTCGAACAGCGGGTTCTCGGCCTTGCCCCGCTCGAGGTGCAGCGGGCCGTCGCCGCCGCGCCAGTCGTCGGCGCCGTTGGACCCGTCGGCGAGGTGCAGCGCCTCCATCCGCTTGAAGTACGGCAGGCAGTGCAGGTAGTCCCAGGTCTCCATGCCGGGGTCGGCCGCCCAGCGCTGGTAGTCCATCGGGTTGCCCCGCTGGAAGATCATCCCGTTGATCGAGCTGGACCCGCCGAGGACCTTGCCGCGCGCGTGGAAGACCTTCCGGCCGCCCATGAACGGCTCGGGGTCGGTCTCGTAGCGCCAGTCGTAGAGCCGGCTGCCGATCGGGAACGGCAGCGCCGCCGGCATGTGGATGAACGGGTCGAGGATCGTGTCGGAGCGACCGGCCTCGAGCACGAGCACGCTCGTCCCCGCGTCGGCGGAGAGCCGGTTGGCGATCGCGGCGCCGGCGGAGCCGCCGCCGACGACGACGTAGTCGTACTGCTTGTCCACGATGAGTCTCCTAACCCTGGAACCAGTGCTGCGGCTCGGGGGCGATGTTGTGCCAGATGTGCTTGGTCTCGCGGTACTCCTCCAGCCCGGCGAGACCGAGCTCGCGGCCGGTGCCGGACTGCTTGTAGCCGCCCCACTCGGCCTGGGCGACGTACGGGTGGAAGTCGTTGATCCAGACCGTCCCCATCCGCAGCCGCTGCGCCACGCGCTGGCCCTTGCCGGCGTCCTGGGTCCACACCGCGCCGGCCAGGCCGTAGATCGAGTCGTTGGCGATCCGCACCGCCTCGTCCTCGTCGCGGAAGGTCTCCACGGTGAGCACCGGCCCGAACGACTCCTCTTGAGTGACGCTCATGTCGCTGGTGCAGCCGTCGAGGATCGTGGGCAGGTAGTAGAACCCGTCGTCGTACGACGCCCCCTGCGGCCGAGCGCCGCCGCACCGCAGCGTCGCTCCCTCGGCGATCCCGGCGGCAACGTACGCCTCCACCTTGTCGCGGTGCGCGGCGCTGGTCAGCGGTCCGGTCTCGGCCGACTCGTCGAAGGGGCCTCCGATGCGGATCCGCTGCGCACGCTCGACGAGGTCGGCGACGAAGCGGTCGTGGATCGACTCCTCGACCACCAGCCGCGCCCCGGCGGAGCAGACCTGGCCGGAGTGCAGGAACACCGCGGTGAGGGCGAAGTCGAGCGCGGTCTCGTAGTCGGCGTCGGCGAACACGACGTTGGGGTTCTTGCCGCCCAGCTCGAGCGCGACCTTCTTCACGGTGCCGGCGGCCGCGGCCATCAGCTGCTTGCCGACCTTCAGGCTGCCGGTGAAGGACACCAGGTCGACGCGTGGGTCCTCACCCAGCGCCGCGCCGGCCTCGGGGCCGGTGCCGAGGACGAGGTTGCCGACCCCGGCCGGCAGCCCGGCCTCCTCGAGGACGCGCATCAGCAGGATCGAGGTGTGCGGGGTGATCTCGCTGGGCTTGAGGACGAAGGTGTTGCCGGCGGCCAGGCAGGGCGCGACCTTCCACGAGGTCTGCAGCAGCGGGTAGTTCCACGGGCTGATCAGCCCGCAGACGCCCAGCGGCTCGTGGACGACGCGGCTGACCACACCCGGGTTGCCGGTGTCGACGACCCGGCCCGCGTCGGCGTCGGCGATCCGGCCGAAGTGCCGGAAGACGGTGACGACGTCGTCGACGTCGTACTCGCCCTCGACGAGGCGTTTGCCGGTGTCCAGCGCCTCGGCGCGGGCGAGCTCCGCCTTGTCCCGCTCGAGCAGGTCGGCGACCCGCAGCAGCAGCGCCCCGCGCTCGGAGGCGGGGACGGCCGCCCAGGTGCCGTCGTCGAAGGTGCGCCGTGCCGCGGCGATCGCCGCGTCGGTGTCGGCCGGACCGGACTCGTCGACCGTGCCGACGAGGGCGCCGTCCGCGGGGCAGTGGATCTCGCGGGTACGACCCTCTGCCGCGGCCACCCACTGCCCGTCGATGTAGTTCGTCGGCACCGGCGCCCACCTCCCGTACGTCTGTGTCAGTCGCTGATCCTGCCAGCGCCGGACGCTCGTGAGCCAACTGTGACCACAATGGCCGGGTGAGCAGCGCCGCCCGGGACCTCGTGCTCACCCTCGTCTGCCCGGACCGGCCCGGGATCGTGCACGACGTCTCCGGCTCCCTGGTCGCCCAGGGCGGCAACATCGTCGAGAGCCAGCAGCTCAGCGACCCCGAGACCGGGCTGTTCTTCCTGCGCGTCGCGGTGTCTGTGGCCGAGCCGCGCGAGGTGTCCGTGGTCCGTGCGGCGCTCGAGCCGGTGGTGCGTCGTCACCGGATGACCGTCTCGCTGCGGGCCGCGGCGACCCGGTGCCGGGTGCTGGTGCTGGTGTCGAGGCAGCTGCACTGCCTCAACGACCTGCTCTTCCGCGCCTCGACCGGATCGCTGCCGGTCGAGGTGGCCGGGGTCGCCTCGAACCACCCCGACGCCGCGCGGCTGTGCGCGTCCTACGACGTCGGGTTCCACCACGTGCCCGTCCCGCCGGACGGCAAGGCCGAGGCCGAGGCCGCGCTGGTCCGGCTCGTCGACGAGCTCGGCGTCGACCTGGTCGTGCTGGCGCGCTACATGCAGGTGCTCTCCGACGGCCTGTGCCGCCGACTGGAGGGGCGGGTGATCAACATCCACCACTCCTTCCTGCCCAGCTTCAAGGGCGCGAAGCCCTACCACCAGGCGTACGAGCGCGGCGTGAAGCTGGTCGGTGCGACGGCGCACTACGTGACCGCCGACCTGGACGAGGGGCCGATCATCGAGCAGGACGTGGTGCGCGTGGACCACTCGTACACCCAGGCCGACCTGGTCGCCGCCGGCCGCGACGTCGAGGCCCAGGTGCTCGCCCGTGCGGTCCGCTGGCACGCCGACTCCCGCGTCCTCCTCAACGGCGGCCGGACCGTCGTCCTGCGCTGACCACCGCTCCCGTCGCTCGGGACGTCATACGAGGTGGTCGCCCTGACAGTCAGGTCGTATGACGTCGTGGCCGATGAGGCTTTCGTTGGGCGGAAGCTGCGCCATCGTGAGCGAGGAGGCGCAGTCGTAGCGTCGGCTCTGTGACCGCGACCACTCCCGCCCTCGACTCCCAGGCACAGGTCAGCGAGGAGATCGCCACCCTCGACGGTGCGGCCGGCAGGCAGCCGCGGCTGGACTACCCGGCGTACCGCTCCTCCGTGCTGCGCCACCCGACGAAGGACCCCGAGCCGGCCGACCCGGAGGCGGCCGAGCTGCTCGGGCCGGTCTTCGGGCACTCCGACGTCGGTCCGATGGAGGCCGACCTGACCATCCAGGCGGGAGGCGAGCCCGTCGGCGAGCGGACGGTCGTCACCGGGCGGGTGCTCGACGGCGAGGGCCGGCCCGTCCGCCGCCAGCTCGTCGAGATCTGGCAGGCCAACGCCGGCGGTCGGTACGCCCACCAGCGCGACCAGCACCCCGCGGCGCTCGACCCGCACTTCACCGGGGTCGGTCGCTGCCTGACCGACGACGAGGGGACCTACCGGTTCACCACGATCAAGCCGGGCCCGTACCCGTGGCGCAACCACCGCAACGCCTGGCGCCCGGCCCACATCCACTTCTCGATGTTCGGTCGTGAGTTCACCCAGCGGCTGATCACGCAGATGTACTTCCCCGGCGACCCGCTGTTCGCGCTGGACCCGATCTACCAGTCGGTCACCGACCCGGCCGCCCGCGCGCGGCTGGTGGCGTCGTACGACCACGACGTGACCACGCACGAGTGGGCCACCGGCTACCGCTGGGACATCGTGCTCACGGGCTCGCACGCGACGCCGCTCGAGGAGGACGACCGTGCCTGAGCCGCTGCCGCCCACGCCCGGCCAGACCGTCGGCCCGTTCTTCGGCTACGCCCTGCCGTACGACGACGACCACCGCCTGGTGCCGCCCGCCACCCCAGGAGCGGTACGCCTGCACGGGTGGGTGCTCGACGGCGCGGGCGAACCGGTGCCCGACGCGCTGCTCGAGATCCGTCAGGCGGACGCCGCCGGGCGGGTGCCGCAGGTCGAGGGCGCGCTGCGACGCGACGGGTCGGTGTTCACCGGCTGGGGTCGCTGCGCGACCGATCCCGGAGGGCACTACTCCTTCACCACCGTCGAACCCGGACCGGTCGACGGGAGGGCGCCGGTGCTCGCGGTCGCGGTCTTCGCGCGCGGCCTGCTCGACGTGCTGTTCACGCGGATCTACCTGCCCGGGGCGCAGGACCCCTTCCTCGACGGGCTGGCGCCCGACCGCCGCGCCACGCTGCTCGCCGAGCGCGAGGAGGACGGGTCGCTGCGGTTCGACGTACGCCTCCAGGGGCCCGACGAGACCGTCTTCCTGACCCGATGAGCGAGCGGACCCAGGTCGGCATCCTCGGCGCCGGGCCCGCCGGGCTGCTGCTCTCCCACCTGCTGCACCGCGCGGGCATCGAGTCCGTCGTGGTCGACACCCGCACGCGGGAGGAGATCGAGCAGACCCACCGCGCGGGGATCCTCGAGCAGGGCAGTGTCGACGTGCTCGTCGAGTCCGGCGTCTCCGACCGCGTGCTGCGCGAGGGACGCGTGCACGAGGGGATCGACCTGCGCTTCGGCGGGACCAGCCACCGGATCGACTTCGCAGGACTGGTCGGCGCGACGACGACGCTCTACCCGCAGACCGAGGTGTTCGTCGACCTCGCCGACGCCCGCGAGCGCGACGGCGGCGACGTGCGCTTCGGGGTGCGCGAGGGCCGGGTCGCCGATGTGACGGGCGACCGGCCGGTGCTGTCGTACGTCGACGGTGCAGGTACGGCGCACACGGTCGGGTGCGACGTGGTCGTCGGCGCCGACGGCTCCCGCAGCGAGACCCGACGGGCGATCCCCGGCCTGCGGCGCTACTCGCGGGAGTACCCGTTCGCCTGGTTCGGGATCCTCACCGAGGCCCCGCCGAGCGCCGAGGAGCTGATCTACGCGCGCTCGCCGCACGGCTTCGCGCTGATCTCCCAGCGCACCGACGACCTGCAGCGGATGTACTTCCAGTGCGACGCCGACGAGGACCCGAGCGCCTGGTCCGACGACCGGATCTGGTCCGAGCTGCAGGCGCGGGTCGCGGGCGACGACGGCCTCGAGCTGCGGCAGGGGCCGATCGTCGAGCGCACCGTCCTGCCGTTCCGGTCCACCGTCTCCGAGCCGATGCGGCACGGCAGCCTCCTGCTGGCTGGCGACGCCGCGCACACCGTCCCGCCGACCGGCGCGAAGGGCCTCAACCTCGCCCTGGCCGACGTCCGCGTGCTCGCCGAGGTGCTGGAGCGTGCCCTCGGACCCGCCGGTCGCGACGCTCTCGACGACTACACGCCCCGCGCCCTGGGCCGGGTGTGGAAGGCCCAGCACTTCTCGTACTGGATGACCACGATGCTGCACACCGCGCCGCAGGACACCGACTTCGACGAGCGGCGTCGGCTGGGGGAGCTGGCCATGGTCACCGGCTCGACGGCCGGCTCGACGTATCTCGCCGAGGCGTACACCGGCTGGCCGGGCCTGCGGTGACGACGACTGCTCAGTAGGTCGTCGACACGTACAGGTTCTGCAGGAACTGCTCGATCTGATCGATGTTGGCTTTCCACTGGTTCTTGCCGCAGGCTGCGAAGAGCTGGAGCGCGAAGTCGCCGGAGATGTAGCCCATCGCATAGGTGTGGATGGTCGAACCGAAAGTCTGCTCGAGCGTGGCCACCTTCACCTTGCCCCTCAGCGCGCCGTCGTTGACGATCTGCGGCTGCAGGAAGGTGCCGCGCTTGGTGCTGGTGGCGGCGGGGAAGGAGGAGGCCTTCGCGAACTTCTGCGCGAACCTCGCCGCGGCGTCGGCCGAGGTCTCCTTCGAGGTGCCCACGCCTGCGGGCTGCTCGGTGGCGACGATGCACGCCGACCGGCCGATCTGCCATTGCTCGCTGCCTTGCGGCGTGGAGATCGTGCGCCAGCTCGACGGGACCTCGGCGTGACGCCAGACCAGGTCCTTCGCCGGCGCATCGACGAGGATCTTGGCCTGCAGGCGCCGCTGCTCCGCGCGCGAGACGGTCGGGGACGCGACGGGCTCGGTCGGGCTCGCCGACGGCGAGGCTGCCCGGCTCGCCCCTGATCGGTCAGCAGCGGGCGTGCTGCCCGAACTGCCGCACCCGACGAGAGCGAGTGCTGTGGCCGGTACGGCGAGCAGCGTGGTGAGGGTTCTCCCGAGAGCGAGATTCACTACAGGACCATAACTGACAAATCGCTGGCACCAGGCTGATCCGGGCTTATGCCGACAGGTCGGTCCCGGCCAGCCGCTCGAGCGCCTCCTCGAGCACGGGTCGCCGCTTGCAGAACGCCCAGCGCACCTTGTGCCGGCCCTCGCCGGCGCGGTGCTCCTCGCCGTAGAACACCGGGCACGGGATGACCACGACGCCCGCGCGCTCGACCAGGGCGTCGGCGAACGCGACGGCGTCGGGCCAGCCGAGGTCGGCGACGTCGCTCATCACGAAGTACGTCCCCTGCGGGTCGTTCGCGTCCAGCCCGAGTGAGCGCAGCCCGCCGACCAGCAGGTCGCGCTTGGCCTCGAGCTCGGCGGCGAGGGTGCCGGTCCAGGCGACCCGCTCGTCGAGGGCGTACGCCGCGGCCGGCTGCAGCGGTGCGCCGGAGGTGTAGGTCAGCCAGTTCTTCGCCGACTCCACCGCGGCCACGAGCGCGGCCGGCCCGGTCGCCCAGCCGACCTTCCACCCGGTCAGGGAGAACGACTTCCCGATGCTGGAGATGGTCAGCGTCCGCTCGGCCATCCCGGGCAGCGTCGAGATCGGGACGTGCTCGGCGCCGGTGAACGTCAGGTGCTCGTACACCTCGTCGGTCACCACCGTCAGGTCGTGCTCGAGCGCCAGGGCCGCGATCTGCTCCAGCTCGGTGCGGGTGAGGACGGTCCCGGTCGGGTTGTGCGGGGAGTTCAGCAGCAGCAGGCGGGTGCGCGGGGTGATCGCCGCAGCCAGCTCCGCGGGGTCGGGTCGGTACGACGGTCCGCGCAGCGGCACCCCACGACGTACGCCTCCGGCCATCGCGACCATCGCGGCGTACGAGTCGTAGTACGGCTCGAGGGTCAGCACCTCGTCGCCCGGCTCGACCAGCCCGAGGATCGCCGCCGCGACCGCCTCCGTGGCGCCCGTGGTGGCCACGACCTGCTCGGGCGCCAGGTCGATGCCGTAGTGCGCGCGCTGGTGGGCGCGCACCGCCGCGACCAGCTCGGGGGTGCCGCGGCCCGGGGCGTACTGGTTGCGCCCCTCGTGCATCGCTTGCGCGGCCCGCTCGATCACGTCGCTCGGCCCGTCCTCGTCGGGGAACCCCTGCCCGAGGTTGACCGACCCGGTCGCCACCGCGAGCTTCGAGCGCTCGGCGAAGATCGTGGTCTCGAAGCCGGTCAGCCGGGCTGCGTGCGCGCGTGCCATGCCCGCCAACCTAGGGCGTCCAGCGGACGCGTGACCTGCTGCACGACGCCCGGCACGCACGCTGGCAGCGTTGCGGTCGCTCGACGGGCACCGGCCCGCCTTCACGTCCGCGCCTCGCCACCGCACGCACCGGACGCCGCTCGCGACGGCCACGCGTTCCGCGGCACGCCCTAGGGTTCGTCGCATGAGCGACCCCACCCTGGCCCGCGACATCGACGCCTGCTGCCGGTTGACCGGCGAGTTCACGCTGCGCTCGGGGCAGACCTCGCACGAGTACTTCGACAAGTACCTCTTCGAGTCCGACCCGGCGCTCCTCGCCCGGGTCGCCGACGCGATGGTCGACCTCGTGCCCGAGGGCACCGAGCTGCTCGGTGGGCTCGAGATGGGGGGCATCCCGATCGCCACGACGCTGGCCGCGCGGGTCGGGCTGCCGGCGCTGTTCGTACGCAAGAGGGCCAAGGAGTACGGCACCTGCAAGCTCGCGGAGGGGCCGTCCGTCGAGGGCCGCCGGATCACGCTGGTCGAGGACGTCGTCACCACCGGCGGTGCCGTCCGCGACGCGACGAACGCGCTGCGCGAGGCCGGCGCGGTCGTCGAGACCGTCGTCTGCGCGATCGACCGCAGCCCGGCCGGGGAGAACCCGCTGGCGGACGTACGGCTCGAGGTGCGCCCGGTGCTCACCAGGGCCGACCTGGCCTCCGCCCGCGCCTGAACCCCGAAACGTCGCGTAGACGCGACGTCTCGGGGTGAGGCGGCGCGTAGACGCGACGTCTCGCGGTGAGGCGGCGCGTACACGCGACGTCTCGCGGTGGGGTCAGCGCGCCTCGGCGCTGCTCGGCTCCTCGGCGGGAGCGGGCTCACTGTCGTCGTCGCCGTGCGTGGCCTTGTGCCGGATCGCCTCGATGATCAGGGGAACGACGGTGAACAGGGCGATCGCGATCATCGCGTAGTCGAGGTTCTCGCCGATCCAGGAGACCTGGCCGAGGAAGAAGCCGAGCAGGGTGATCGAGACGACCCAGGCGACGGCGCCGACCGCGCTCCAGACGAAGAACCGACGACGCTGCATCTGCGTGATGCCGGCGACGAGGGTGATGTAGGTGCGGACGAACGGCACGAACCGGCCGATCACCAGCGCCTTGTTGCCGTGCCGCTCGAAGAAGTACCGCGTGTTGTCGAGGTACTTCCGCTTGAGGATGCGTCCGTCGTGGCGGTACAGCGGCGGGCCGAGCTTGCGCCCGATCTCGTAGCCCGCGACGTTGCCGAGGAAGCCGGCAACCATCAGCAGCACCATCGCGCTGATCAGCTCGACCAGGTGCGACTCGACGCCGAACACGTGGATCTGGTCGCCGGCGATGAACAGCCCGAGCGCGAACAGCAGCGTGTCACCGGGCAGGAACGGGAAGAACAGTCCGCACTCCACGAAGACGATCGCCAGGCTGAACCAGATCAGTGCGCCGCCGAACGTGTCGAGCAGGTAGTCCGGCTCCATCCAGGAGATCCCCAGCAGCAGCGGGGTGAGCACGACGGTGAACGGAGCAGCCACCCCCCAAGGGTAGGCGAGTCGGCCCAGCGTGGCGCGGTCATAGCCTGCGGTCGTGACCGAACGCACGCCCGGCGACCGCGAGGAGCCCGCCGCCGAGGAGAGCGCGCCGTACGACCCGATGCCGCACGGCCCTCCGGAGGTCGGGGTCGGACCGTGGGTCGGGGCGTGGCCGACGGACGAGCGGTACGACGAGCGCCTGCTCCGTGAGGGCGACCGCCGCAACGTGGTCGACCGCTACCGGTACTGGACGCTCGAGGCGATCGTGGCCGACCTGGACACCCGCCGGCACGACTTCCACGTGGCCATCGAGAACTGGCAGCACGACTTCAACATCGGCACCGTGGTGCGGACCGCCAACGCGTTCCTCGCCGCCGAGGTGCACATCGTCGGCAACCGCCGCTGGAACCGGCGCGGCGCCATGGTCACCGACCGCTATCAGCACCTGCGCCACCACCGTGACGCCGCGGCGCTGGCGTCGTACCTCGCGGAGCGTGGGGTCGCCCTGTGGGGGATCGACAACCTCCCCGGCTCGGTCCCGCTGGAGACCGCCGCGCTGCCCCGCTCGGTCTGCCTGCTGCTGGGCCAGGAGGGGCCGGGACTCTCCCCGCAGGCCCGCGACGCGTGCGAGGCGACGTTCTCGATCGCGCAGTTCGGGTCGACGCGGTCGATCAACGCCTCCGCCGCCGCGGCGGTCGCCATGCATGCCTGGATCCGGACGTACGCCGACCTGCCCGGCTGAGGTGGGTGCGCCCCTCACGGTGAGTGGTCTCGACGTCCTCCCTCGCTGCGCTCGGTTCGGGCTCGACCACCGTGGGTGGTCGAGCAGCGAGCGCCAGCGAGCGCGTCGAGACCCGGTGAGGTGCTCACGGACGGTGAGCGGGCAGCGGGCCGACCTACCCGATCAGCTCGCGCCTGGTGCGGGAGTGGAGCAGCTGGATCAGCACCTCCCGCGCGGGGAGGTCGGCGAGCAGGTAGCCGACCCCGAGCGGGCCGCCGGGGTGGAAGCTCACCTCCTGGCGGAAGCGGGTGCCGCCCTTCTCGGGCGTCAGCTCGCACCCGATCCGTACGCTGCCAGGCGCCTTGACCCGGGCGACCATCAGCAGGCAGCCGTCCTCGGCGTGCTCGACGGTCCAGAAGCCGGCGCGGTCCCCGGTGGTGAGGACGCCGTCGGGCGGCCGGACCAGCGGCTCGCCGCCGAGGAGCCGGTCGAGGGTGGCGCGGAACATCAGCGGAAGGGCGTCGAGGTACCAGTGCGCGCCCGGCCCGCCGGCCACCAGCCGTCCCCACGCGAGGTCCGGCGAGACGTCGAGGCTCGAGGCCCGCGCGCTCGTGAAGACGTCCACGCGCTCGAGGCTAGCCTCGGGCTGTGCCCAGCCGAGCCGACATCGTCGCCTTCCCCGCCATCGCCGTCCCTGAGGGTGAGTCGCCGTGGGTGAGAGGGCAGGAGACGCAGGAGACCCCCGTCGTCGTGACGTACGACGACGCCTGGCCCGGTGAGTTCGACCGGCTGGCCGCGCGCCTCGACGCCGCGCTCGGTCCACGGGTCCTGCTGCTTCAGCACGTGGGGTCCACCTCGGTGCCGGGACTGGCCGCGAAGCCGATCATCGACGCCGACCTCGTGGTCGCCGACCCCGAGGCCGAGCCGGGCTACCTCCCGGCGCTGGAGGCCCTCGGCTTCGAGCTGCGGGTGCGCGAGCCGTGGTGGTTCGGCCACCGCTGCCTGCGTGGGCAGGACCCGCGCAGCAACCTGCACGTGTTCGGCCCCGAGTCGCCGGAGCCGTGGAAGCACCGGGTCTTCCGCGACCACCTGCGCCGCGACACCGAGGACCGCGACCGCTACGCCGCGCTCAAGCGGGAGGCTGCCGACGACTCGGCCGCGGCGGGGGAGTCGACGATGGCCTACAACGCCCGCAAGGAGCGCCTGATCCACGAGATCTACGCTCGTGCGTTCGCCGCCGCCGGACTGACCTGAGACCGACCGGCCGGTAGCCACTAGGCTCGAATCCGCAGACGCACCCGACCTCGCAGGAGCCACCCGCATGCCGCTCGCCACGCCCGAGACGTACGCCCAGATGCTCGACAACGCCAAGGAGAAGGGCTTCGCCTACCCGGCGATCAACGTCTCCTCCTCGCAGACCCTCAACGCCGCCCTGGCCGGCTTCGCCGAGGCCGGCTCGGACGGGATCCTGCAGGTCTCCACCGGTGGTGCGGAGTACTTCTCCGGCCCGACGATCAAGAACATGGTCACCGGGGCGTCGGCGTTCGCGGCGTACGCCGCCGAGGTGGCGAAGTCGTACCCCGTCAACGTCGCGCTGCACACCGACCACTGCCCCAAGGACAAGCTCGACGGCTTCGTGCGCCCGCTGCTCGACATCTCCGTCGAGCGGGTGCGCAACGGGCAGCTGCCGCTGTTCCAGTCGCACATGTGGGACGGCTCGGCCGTGCCGCTGGAGGAGAACCTCCAGATCGCCCAGGAGCTGCTCGAGAAGGCGGCCGCCGCGCACATCGTGCTCGAGGTGGAGATCGGCGTCGTCGGCGGCGAGGAGGACGGCGTCGAGGGCGGGGCGGGCGACAAGCTCTACTCGACGCCCGAGGACGCGATCGCCACCATCGAGGCGCTCGGTGCCGGCGACAAGGGGCGCTACCTGACCGCGCTCACCTTCGGCAACGTGCACGGCGTCTACAAGCCCGGCAACGTCAAGCTGCGTCCGGAGATCTTGAAGAAGGCCCAGGAGGTCGCCGCCGAGAAGCTCGGCCAGGGCCCTGACGGGCGCCCCTTCGACCTGGTCTTCCACGGCGGCTCGGGTTCCAGCGCGGAGGACATCGCCGCGGCGGTGTCGTACGGCGTGATCAAGATGAACGTCGACACCGACACGCAGTACGCCTTCACCCGCCCGGTCGCGGGCCACATGTTCGACAACTACGACGGCGTGCTGAAGATCGACGGCGAGGTGGGCGACAAGAAGGCCTACGACCCGCGTGCCTGGGGCAAGGCCGCCGAGGCCGGGATGGCCGCGCGCGTCGTCGAGGCGTGCGAGCACCTGTCCTCCAGCGGGCACACGCTCGGCGCCTGAGCCGGGCTCAGCCGCTCTCGCGACCCGTCGAGCCCTGCAGCCGGTCGATCTCCTCCGAGGCCTCGGCCTTGGTGAGGTCGCCGCGCAGGGTCTCGCCGGCGTCGCGCGCCAGCGTGTCGAGGTACGACTTCTGCGCGCCGGTCATCGGCTCGTCGCCGGTGACCCACTGCTCGGGGTCCTTCTCGGTGGTGCCGGTGCCCTGCTCGGCCTGGGAGGTCGCGCCGATCGCGTCGGTGTCCTCGGGGCTGGTGTGCCGGTCGTCGGCGGGGACGTCGCTCGAATCTGTGTTCGACATGTCGGCCACCGTACGACACCTCTCCGACACCGCCCAAGACCCTGCGAGGTGGGGTGTGGACAATCGTTGACGTGAGCACCTCCGCCCCGCCTCCCGAGCGCCCCGACCTGTCCCACCCGAGCCAGCCCGACCTGCTGTCCGGGCCGCCGGCGACCCTGCTGCCCGAGGACCCTGCCGCCGCCGAGCTGGCCGGCGGGGCCGTGGCGACCGACGTCGTACGCCGCCACCCGGAGTCGCCGGTCGCCTGGGCGACGCTCGCCGAGGCGGCCCTCGCCGACGAGGCGGTCGACGACGTGACCGCGTACGCCTACGCCCGCGTCGGCTACCACCGCTCGCTGGACCAGCTGCGCCGCAACGGCTGGAAGGGGCACGGCCCCGTCCCGTGGTCGCACGGGCCGAACCGCGGGTTCCTCCGTGCGCTGGCCGCGCTGACGCTCGCCGCGGGTCGCATCGGCGAGGCGCCCGAGGAGGCGCGCTGCCGGCAGTTCCTGCGCGACTCCAGCGCCGAGGCGGCCGACGCGCTGCTGTGACCGACCGTCTGCTGCTCGGTACCTGGCCGACACCGCTCGAGCCGCTGCCGCGGCTCGCGGCGCACCTCGGCACGGAGCCCGACGCACTGCTGCTCAAGCGCGACGACCTGACCGGCCTCGGCGCCGGCGGCAACAAGGTCCGCAAGCTCGAGCCGCTGCTGGCCGAGGCGACCGCGCAGGGCGCGGACCTGCTGGTCACCTCCGGTGCGGCGCAGAGCAACCACGCCCGGATCACCGCGGCCGCCGCAGCCCGCCTCGGCCTGGACTGCGTGCTCGTGCTGTGGGGCGACCCGCCCGCCGAGGCGCGCGGCAACCTGCTGCTGGACGCGCTCGCCGGCGCGGAGCTCGTCTGGGTGGGCGACGGCGACACCGAGGCGGTCGTCGCGCAGGTCGCCGCCGAGCGCCGGACCGCCGGACGGAGCCCGTACGTCGTCCCGTACGGCGGCTCGAGCCCGCTCTCCGCGACCGGGTACGTCCGCTGCGCCGAGGAGCTGCAGGCGCAGGTCCCCGACCTCGACCTGGTCGTCACCGCCGTCGGCTCCGGCGGCACGATGGCCGGGCTGGTCGCCGGCCTCGGTGCCGACCGCGTGCTGGGCGTCGACACGGGTGCCGTGCCGGACGCGGCCGCCGCGGTGGAGGGGCTCCTCGCCGGGATGGGTGTCGCGCACGGCGCGCTGCGCATCGACGGCGACCGGGTCGGCGACGGCTACTCGACCGTGGGCGACGAGGTCCGCTCCGCGCTGCGGCTCGTCGCGCGCACCGAGGGCGTGTTCCTCGACCCGATCTACACCGGCCGCGCCGCCGCGGGGCTGGTGGCCGCCCTGAACGGCCCGGACGGCGTGCCCGGTCGCCGGGTCGTGCTCCTCCACTCCGGCGGCCTGCCCGGCCTCCTTGCCCGCGACGACGTGCTGTAGGGGTCTCGACATGCTCGACCGCCGTGGCGGCGGTCCGCGGTCTCCGAAAGCAGTGGCCGGGCACAATACCCGGCCCGTCCAAAGCGTTGTAACCTCCGCCACATGAGCACCACGCCCCCGGGAGCCGACAGCCCCGGCTCCGACAGCCCGCCCGTGCCGCGCACCGACCGGACCAAGATGGTCCTCGCCGGGATCTGCCTGCTGATCCCCATCGTGGCGCTGATGTGGGTGCCGTCGTACGCCAAGGACGACCCGGAGCTGTGGGGCTTCCCGTTCTTCTTCTGGTACCAGTTCCTCTGGGTGTTCCTGTGCTCCGGGCTCACCTGGACGGCGTACAAGCTGACGCTGGCCGCGCGCCGCGCGCCGAAGGGTGGCGCGCGATGACGCCGCTGGTGACCGACTCCTCGATCAACGGCGTCGCCCTCGCTGTCCTCGTCGTGCTGTTCCTGCTGGTGGCCGTCGCCGGCTTCATGGCCGCGCGGTTCAAGCGGGCCGACTCGCTGGACTCCCTCGACGAGTGGGGTCTGGGCGGGCGCAAGTTCGGCACCTGGATCACCTGGTTCCTGCTCGGTGGTGACCTCTACACGGCGTACACGTTCGTCGCCGTGCCCGCCGCGATGTTCGCCACCGGCGCCGTCGCGGGGTTCTTCGCCGTGCCGTACACGATCGTGCTCTACCCGATCATCTTCGTCTTCATGGCCCGGCTGTGGTCGGTCAGCCACCGCCACGGCTACGTCACCACCGCGGACTTCGTCCGGGGCCGGTACGACGACCGTGGCCTCAGCCTGGCCGTCGCCGTGACCGGCTTCGTGGCGACGATGCCCTACATCGCGCTGCAGCTCGTCGGGATCCAGGCGGTGCTCGAGGTGGCCGGGATCGGCGGCGGCGACAACTGGTTCGCCAAGGACGCGCCGCTGTTCGTGGCCTTCGCGGTGCTCGCGGCGTACACGTACACCTCGGGCCTGCGCGCGCCGGCGGTGATCGCGTTCGTCAAGGACATCCTCATCTACCTGGTCATCATCGTGGCCGTGATCTACCTGCCCTCGCAGGTCGGCGGCTGGCACGAGATCTTCGGTGCGGCCAAGGAGAAGATGGACTCGGTCAACCAGGCGACCGGCAAGCCGACGGGCGCGTTCCTCCCCGGCGAGGGTCAGGGCTGGGCGTACGCCACCCTCGGCCTCGGCTCGGCGCTCGCGCTGTTCATGTACCCCCACTCGGTGACGGCGAGCCTGTCCTCCTCGAGCCGGAACACGATCCGGCGCAACGCCGCGATCCTGCCGGCGTACTCCTTCGTGCTGGGGCTGCTCGCGCTGCTCGGCTGGGTGGCCATCGCGGCCAAGACCGACGTGACCGGCCTGGACGGGAACCCCAACCCGCAGCTGGTGGTCCCGCAGCTGTTCGAGGACTTCTTCCCCGACTGGTTCGCCGGCGTCGCGTTCGCCGCGATCGCGATCGGGGCGCTCGTTCCCGCCGCGATCATGTCGATCGCCGCGGCCAACACCTTCTCCCGCAACATCTACAAGGAGTGGCTGAACAAGAAGGCGACGCCGAAGCAGGAGGCCCAGGTCTCCAAGGTCGTCTCGCTGCTGGTCAAGGCGTTCGCGCTGGTCTTCGTGCTCACCCTGGACAAGGCCAACGCGATCAACTTCCAGCTGCTCGGCGGGATCTGGATCCTGCAGATCTTCCCGGCCGTCGTGTTCAGCCTCTACACCCGCTGGTTCCACCGGTGGGCGCTGCTGGCGGGCTGGGCCGTCGGGATGGTGTACGGCACCGTGAAGGCGTACCAGGTGATCAACCCGGCCACCGGCAAGCACTTCGGCGGCTCGCTGGCCGAGATCCCCGGGCTGGGCGACATGGGCTACATCGCGATGACGGCCTTCGCCCTCAACCTGGTCGTCACCGTCGTCCTCAGTCTCGTGCTCAACGCCGCCAAGGTCGGCAACGGCAGGGACCGCACCCGGCCGGGTGACTACTACGCCGACGCCGACGACCCGCGGGTGGCCGCCGACCTGAGTGACGACCCCGCCGACCCGACGAGGCCGGACCCGGTCTGAGGCCGACGGGCAGACTGGGGTCATGGACCTGGGACTGACGGGCAGGGTGGCGCTGGTCGCCGGCGGCACGGGACTGATCGGCCGTGCCGTCGCGGCGGCGCTGGTCGCCGAGGGCGCGACCGTCGTGATCGGCGCGCGCGACGAGCTCCGGCTGGCCGAGGTCGCCGAGGGCCTCGGTGTCGGGACCGTCGTGCTCGACACGACGGAACCCGGCTCGGTCGACGCGGCCGTGCTCAGCGTCCGTGAGTCGTACGGCCCGGTCGAGGTCCTGGTCAACACCGCGGCTCCGCCGGCCGACACCCTCGACCCCGACCGGGCGAACGACCCCGAGCAGGTGCTGCAGGCGACCTCGGACAAGGCGATGGGCTACCTGCGGATGACCAACGCGGTCCTGCCCGGGATGCGTACCGCAGGGTGGGGACGCGTCGTCCAGCTCGGTGGGATGCACAGCTACCTGACGGCCTCGGCGACCGCTGCGACCCGCAACGCCGCCGTGGTCACGACGGCGACGGCCCTCGCCGACGGCCTCGCCGGGACCGGGGTCACCGTCAACGTCGTCCACCCCGGCCCCGTCGTCGAGGAGCCCTCGGGCGAGGTGGCGACCGGGATGACCGGGGACTCCACGCCCGCGCAGGTCGCGGCCCTCGTGGTGTTCCTGTGCTCCGAGGCCGCGGGCGCGATCTCCGCGGAGTCGGTCACCGTGGGGCACAAGCAGCGCGGCCTCATCGCCTGGTGAGCGAGTCGTGTGCTCAGGTGGTCGCCACAGCGACCGCTCGGGCACACGAGGCGCACCGAACGCCTCAGCGCGGCGGCAGCACCATCGAGTACGCCGCCTTCTCCACCCTCCAGGCGCGGTGCCGCTCGGGACCGTAGACCTCGCCGTCGGCCGAGCACCAGAACGGCTCGCCCGAGATCGTGACCCGGCTCCCGGTCCGGTGCAGCACGTCGTCGCGCTCGGTCTGGCGGGTACGGAGCAGGTCGGTGACGTACCCGAACCGCGCCAGCGGGCCCGTGGCGAGCGAGAGCACGATGTCCACCACCCCGTCCTCGGTGGTCGCGTCGGGGTTGACCTCCGCGCCGCCGCCCACGGTCGAGCCGTTGCCCACGGCCACCATGAGGACGTGCCGGTCCACGTCGCACAGCACGTCGCCGTCGACCTCGACCCGGAGCCGGACGAACGGCGGCCGCACCGCGGCCAGCACCACGCCGATCGGGTAGCCGAGCTTGCCGAGGTTGACGCGGCCGACGCCGACCCGGCCGAGACGGTGCTTCCAGCGCGCGCCTCGGCGGCTGGCCTGCGCGCTGGCGCCGGCGTGCACGTTGTTGACCACCACCTCGCCGACCTCGTCGACCAGCAGGTCGACGGGTCGTACGTCGCCGACGAGGACCAGTCGGGCGGCCTCGGCCGGGTCGAGCGGGATCTGGTTGCCGCGGGCGAAGTCGTTGCCGGTACCCATCGGGAGCAGCGCCAGCGTCGAGCGGCCGAGGTCGTGGCGGCGGTGCAGCGCGGCGACCACCGCGTGCAGGCTGCCGTCGCCGCCGGCGACCACGATCGTCCGGCTGGCGGCCCGGTGCAGCACGCCGTCGAGGTCCCCCGGCGAGCTCGTACGGGCCACCTCGACGTCGGTCTCGGCGCGCAGGACGGCCAGGGCCTGCTCCAGCGCCTCCCGCTCGGCCGACCCGGCGCCGGCGTTGGCGATCAGCAGCAGCGGGTCCACGCGGGCGAACCTACCGACTCCGCCAGCGCGGCGGACGAGCCCGGAGGGGTGACCCGGTCTTGGTAGCGTGAGCCCGCACGAGCCCCGGCGCCGATGCGCACCGGGGCTTCGACGCGTCCGGGTCGTCCCGGCACGCACCACCAGGGGAGCACCACATGCCGGCCACCGCGATCATCGGCGCCCAGTGGGGCGACGAGGGCAAGGGCAAGGCCACCGACCTGCTCGGGTCCAGCGTCGACTACGTCGTGAAGTTCAACGGCGGCAACAACGCGGGTCACACCGTCGTCATCGACACCGGCGAGACGCAGGAGAAGTACGCCCTCCACCTGCTGCCCTCCGGCATCCTCACCCCCGGCTGCACCCCGGTGATCGGCAACGGCGTCGTGGTCGACCTGGCCGTGCTGTTCGAGGAGATCGACGGGCTCGAGGCGCGCGGCGTGGACACCTCGTCGCTGCGGGTCAGCGCAAGCGCCCACGTCATCGCCGACTACAACCGCACCGTCGACAAGGTCACCGAGCGCTTCCTCGGCTCCCGCCGGCTGGGGACGACGGGGCGGGGGATCGGGCCGACGTACGCCGACAAGATCAACCGCATCGGCATCCGCGTGCAGGACCTGTTCGACGAGGGGATCCTGCGGCAGAAGGTCGAGGGGGTCCTCGACCTGAAGGCGCAGATCCTCACCAAGGTCTACAACCGTCGGGCGCCCGAGGTGGAGCAGACCGTCGAGGAGCTGCTGGCCTTCGCCGACCGCCTCGCGCCGATGGTCTGCGACACCGGCCTGCTGCTCAACCAGGCGCTCGACCGCGGCGAGCGGGTGCTGCTCGAGGCGGGGCAGGCGACGCTGCTGGACATCGACCACGGGACGTACCCCTTCGTCACCTCGTCCTCGGCGACCTCGGGCGGGGCGTGCACCGGCTCGGGGATCCCGCCGACCCGGCTCGAGCAGGTGATCGGGATCGTCAAGGCGTACACCACCCGCGTCGGCGAGGGGCCGTTCCCCACCGAACTGTTCGACACCGACCCCGAGGAGAAGGGCGGCGAGTTCCTGCGGACGACCGGCGCGGAGTTCGGCGTCACCACCGGTCGTCCCCGCCGCTGCGGCTGGTACGACGCCGTCATCGCGCGCTACGCGGCCCGGGTCAACGGCGTCACCGACTTCGTGCTGACCAAGCTCGACGTGCTGACCGGGCTGGCGGAGGTGCCGGTCTGCGTGGCGTACGACGTCGACGGCGTGCGGCACGACGAGATGCCGGTCAACCAGTCCGACTTCCACCACGCGACGCCGGTCTACGAGATGCTCCCGGGCTGGAGCGAGGACATCAGCCGGGCGCGCACCTGGGACGACCTGCCCGCCAACGCGAAGTCGTACGTCGAGACGGTCGAGGCGATGTCCGGGGCACGGATCTCCGTGGTCGGCGTCGGCCCGTCGCGCGCGGCCAGCATCGTGCGCCACGAGCTGGTGCGCTGAGTCGTGGGTCGCCGGCTCGCCTACTACGTCGCGGTCTCCGCAGACGGGTTCATCGCGGATCCGAGCGGGGACTTCTCGATGTTCCCGCAGGACCCGCAGACGCTGGCGGCGCTGTTCGCCGACTACCCGGAGACCTGCCCCGCGCACGTCCGCGACGCGCTCGGCGTCACCGGCGCGGCCCGGCGCTTCGACACCGTGGTGATGGGCGCGCGCACCCACGAGCCGGCGCTGGACGCCGGCCTGACCAGCGCGTACCCGCACCTGCGCCAGTACGTCGCCACCACGCGCTCCCTTCCCGAGGACCCGACGGTCACCGCCACCACGGACCCGCTGGCGACGGTGCGCGCGCTGAAGGCGGAGGACTCGGACCTCGACGTGTGGCTGTGCGGCGGCGGCCACCTCGCCGCCCAGCTCGTCGACGAGATCGACGAGCTGCACCTCAAGGTCAACCCGGTCCTGCTCGGCGCCGGGATCCCGCTGCTCGGCGGGGCCGCGCTGCCGCTGACCCTCGTCGGCAGCCGGGAGCTGCCCGGCGGCGTCGTGCTCTCGAGGTACGCCAGGGCCCAGGCAATGTCCTAGGGTCGCTGACCGTGAAGGTCCTCGTCGTCGGTCCCGGAGGGCGCGAGCACGCCCTAGCCCTCGCGCTCGTCCGCGATCCCGCGGTGAGCGAGGTGCACGCCGCGCCCGGCAACCCCGGCATCGCGTCGGTCGCCACGCTGCACGAGGTCGACCCGCTCGACGGCGCCGCCGTCGCCGCGCTGGCCACGGGGCTGGGCGTGGACCTGGTCGTCATCGGACCGGAGGCGCCACTGGTCGCCGGGGTCGCCGATGCCGTGCGCGACGCGGGCGTCGCCTGCTTCGGCCCGTCGCGCGAGGCGGCCCGGCTCGAGGGGTCCAAGGCGTTCGCGAAGGAGGTCATGGCCGCCGCGGGCGTCCCGACCGCCGAGGCGCGGGCCTGCACGACACCCGAGGAGGTGGCCGACGCGCTCGACGCGCTCGGGGCGCCGTACGTCGTGAAGGACGACGGGCTCGCCGCCGGCAAGGGCGTCGTCGTCACGAACCGCCGGGAGGAGGCGGTCGCGCACGCGGCGGCGTGCGAGCGGGTGGTCGTCGAGGAGTTCCTCGACGGGGCCGAGGTGTCGCTGTTCGCGCTGACCGACGGGCGCACCGTCTACCCGCTGCAGCCCGCGCAGGACTTCAAGCGGATCCACGACCACGACGAGGGTCCCAACACCGGCGGCATGGGTGCGTACACGCCGCTGGACTGGGCGCCGGCCGACCTCGTCGACGACGTGCTCGACACCGTGCTGCAGCCGACCGTGGACGAGATGGCGCGTCGGGGCACGCCGTTCGCCGGGCTGCTGTACGCCGGCCTCGCCCTCACCGGGCGCGGCGTACGGGTGGTCGAGTTCAACGCCCGCTTCGGCGACCCCGAGACGCAGCCGCTGCTGGCGCTGCTGGACTCCCCTCTCGGGGGGCTGCTCCACGCCGCCGCGACCGGGACCCTCGCCTCGGTCGAGCCGCCCCGGTTCCGCGACGGTGCCGCGGTCGCGGTGGTGATGGCCTCGGCCGGCTACCCGGAGTCGTCCTCGAAGGGCGACGTCATCGTGGGCACCGACGCCGTCTCCGAGCGTCCCGACGTCGACGTCGTGCACGCCGGGACGGCGCTCGACGGCGACGCGCTGGTCACCGCGGGCGGCCGTGTCCTCGCGGTCACCGCCACCGGGGCCGACCTCGCCGCCGCGCGCGAGGCGGCCTACGCCGGGGTCGGCGGCATCTCCTTCCCCGGCGCCCAGTGGCGTACGGACATCGCCGCCGCCCGCTGACCCGCCGATAGACTCGGCGCACGTGAGCCTCCCCAACGTCCTCGCCAGCCGGTACGCCGGCGCCGACCTCGCGCAGGTCTGGTCCCCCGAGCACAAGGTCGTCCTCGAGCGCCGGCTGTGGATCGCGGTGCTCCGTGCACAGCGCGACCTCGGGGTGGAGGTGCCCGACGGCGTGGTCGAGGACTACGAGGCCGTCGTCGACGAGGTCGACCTGGCCTCGATCGCGCAGCGCGAGCGGGTCACCCGCCACGACGTGAAGGCTCGGATCGAGGAGTTCTGCGCGCTGGCCGGCCACGAGCACATCCACAAGGGGATGACCTCTCGCGACCTGACCGAGAACGTCGAGCAGCTCCAGGTCCGCCAGTCGCTGGTGCTCGTACGCACCCGCGTGGTCGCCACGCTGGCCCGCCTGGCCCGGCTGGCGGCCGAGCACGAGTCCACCGTGATGGCGGGTCGCTCGCACAACGTGGCCGCGCAGGCGACCACCCTGGGCAAGCGCTTCGCCACGGTCGCCGACGAGCTGCTGGTCGCGCTGGCCCGCGTCGACGACCTGCTGGCGCGCTACCCGCTGCGCGGCATCAAGGGTCCGATGGGCACCTCCCAGGACATGCTCGACCTGCTCGGCGATCCAGAGAAGCTCGCGGAGCTGGAGCGCCGCGTGGCCGAGCACCTCGGTTTCGAGGCGGTGCTGACGAGCGTCGGCCAGGTCTACCCGCGCTCCCTGGACTTCGACGTCGTCTCCGCGCTGGTGCAGACGGTGGCCGCACCGTCGAACCTGGCCACCACGATCCGGCTGATGGCGGGCAACGAGCTGGTCACCGAGGGGTTCGCGGAGGGCCAGGTCGGCTCGTCGGCGATGCCGCACAAGATGAACACCCGCTCGTGCGAGCGGGTCAACGGCCTCGCCGTCGTCCTGCGCGGCAACCTGGCGATGCTCGGCGAGCTCGCCGGCGACCAGTGGAACGAGGGTGACGTCTCCGACTCCGTCGTACGACGCGTGGCCCTGCCGGACGCCTTCTTCGCCTGTGACGGGCTGTTCCAGACCTTCCTCACCGTGCTCGACGAGTTCGGTGCGTTCCCGGCGGTGGTGCAGCGGGAGCTGGACCGGTACCTGCCCTTCCTGACGACGACGAAGGTGCTCATGGCGGCTGTCCGCGCGGGGGTGGGTCGCGAGTCCGCGCACGAGGCGATCAAGGAGCACGCGGTCGCGGTCGCGCTGGAGATGCGCCAGGGCCGCCCGGACAACGACCTGCTGGCGCGCCTCGGTGCCGACGAGCGGCTCGGCCTCGACGAGGCGGCGCTGGAGCGGCTGGTCGCCGAGCCGATCGAGTTCACCGGCGCCGCCCGGGCCCAGGTCGAGCAGGTGTGCCGCAGCGTCGAGGCCGTGACCGACGCCGACCCCGAGGCCGCGCGCTACACCCCCGCCGCGATCCTCTAGTCGCGCCCCCTTCCCGTTGAGCTGCGCCTCCTGCAGGCGTGAGTTGCGGGTTCTGCCGGCGCGAGTGGTGCCTCGTGTCGTACGACCAGCAGGTCGGGCACGCGGCCCCGCAGCTAGACCCCGCAGAACCCACAACTCGACCCTGCAGAACCCGCAACTCGACCCTGCAGAACCCGCAACTCGACCCTGCAGAACCCGCAACTCGACCCGGCGGGTGCGAGCCGTGATGTGCTGGGTCGATGAGCGAGTACGCCGTCGACCTGCGGATCACCGGCCGGGTGCAGGGGGTGTCCTACCGCTACTCCTGCCAGCAGCAGGCGCAGCGGCTGGGCGTCGCCGGGTGGGTGCGCAACGAGCCGGACGGCGCGGTGACCGCCCGCGCCGAGGGCGAGCGCGACGCCGTCGGCGCGCTGGTGGAGTGGTGCCGGGGCGGGCCGAGCGGAGCACGGGTGGACGACGTCCAGGTCGCAGAGGTGCCGGCGAGCGGTGCCAGGGAGTTCCGGGTCGAGCAGTGACGTGGGGCCGTTCGCCTCGGTAGCGTCGCGGTCATGGCCATCTCTCTCGTCAACGTCGGGATCGCGGTCCGTGACATCGAGGAGACGGTCGCCTTCTTCACCGACCTCGGGCTCACGGTGGTCGGCCGGGACGAGATCTCGGGGGAGTGGGCCGACACGGCGGTGGGCCTCGACGGCAACCACGCCAGGATCGCGATGCTGCAGACGCCGGACGGCTCCGGCACGCTCGAGCTGTTCGAGTACCTCCACCCCGACGCGATCGAGACCGAGCCGACGCGGCCGCACGAGATCGGGATGCACCGCGTGGCGTTCGCCGTCGACGACATCGACGCCGCGCTGGAGGTCGCGGCCCGGCACGGCTGCCACCCGCTGCGCGGCGTGGCGAACTACCAGGACGTCTACCGGCTGAGCTACCTGCGTGGCCCCAGCGGCATCATCGTGATGCTCGCCGAGGAGCTCTAGGCCTGCTCGACCGGGCACCAGTACGTCGTGCGCCCGCCGACGGTGCCCCGCGCCATCTCCGCACCGCAGCGGGGGCAGTGCCCGTCACGGGCCCGGTGCGGCACCACCTCGCCGGTGTGCACACCGCCGTGGCGCACCGCCGAGCGGATCGAGGACCGCAACCGCCGGCGCAGACCGTCCAGCTCGTCGGCCGAGAGGGAGCCCGCGGGTCGGCGCGGGTCCAGCCGGCTCTGCCAGAGCACCTCGTCGGCCAGCAGGTTGCCGATGCCGGCGAGCGTCGACTGGTCCAGCAGCCGGGCCTTGAGCGGTGCGGTGCCGCGACCGACGAGTGAGCGGAAGTCCTCCCGGTCCACCTCGGCCGCGTCAGGACCGAGGTCGGACAGGTCGGGGTCGAGCCGGACGCGTCCGAGCCGTCGCTTGTCGAGCAGGCGCAGGCGGCTGCCGCCCTCGAAGGTCAGCGAGAAGCGGTACCACTCCTCCTTGCGGGCCGTCCCGCGCTGAGGGTCGCCGCCCTCCTGGTCCTCGATGACGATCCGGCCGCTCATCCCGAGGTGGATGCCCAGGTCGGGCCCGCCGCGGGAGGTGGTGCACCACATCGTCTTGCCACGCCGGTGCGCCGCCGAGAGCTGACGTCCGACCAGCGCGCTCGCGATCTCGCCCGGCTCGTGCGGGCGGCACTCGTACGTGTCGGTGTCGTCCACCGCCTCGATCGCGCGGTGCAGCGCGTACGCCTCGATCACCGCCCGTGCGGACTCGACCTCGGGCAGCTCGGGCACCCGCACAGTCTCCTCACCCGGGTGGAGGACCACCTCACCCCGGGGAAGCCGAAATGTGCAGTCGGAGGGTCGACTATCCTGGTCACGTGCCCACCCACACGCTCCCGCTGCCGACGTACGACGGCGCCACCGTCGTGGTGCCCGCCCCCGGTGTCGGGCCGGGCAACTGGGCCGGCGCAGCGTCGGCGGTCCTGGTCGACGGGGTGTTCTGGCTGACCTGGCGCGACCGCCGTCCGCTGACCGTCGGCCGTGGCGTCACGGTCCGGGTCGCGCGGTCCGCGGACGGCGTCCGCTTCGAGGTCGTCGCGGAGGTGCACCGCGACGAGTTCGGCGCCGAGTCCTTCGAGCGCCCGGTCCTGGTGCCGGTGCCCGGCGTGGGGTGGCGGCTCTACCTCTCCTGCGCGACGCCCGGCTCCAAGCACTGGTGGGTCGACTCGCTGACCGCGCCCACGCCCGAGGCGCTGCCGACCGGCGAGCGGCGCATCGTCCTGCCGGGCAGCGCGAGCGTGGCGGTGAAGGATCCCGTCGTGCGACGGCGAGCGGACGGTACGTGGGAGATGTGGCTGTGCTGCCACCCCCTCGACGTCGCCGACGCCGAGGACCGGATGACCACCCGCCTGCTCACCAGCCCCGACGGCCTGGTCTGGGACGACGCCGGTGACGTGCTCGTGCCCCGCGCCGGCCGCTGGGACGCCCGCGGGGCAAGGGTGACGACCGTGGTCGCCGAGGACCCGCTCGTCGTGCTGTACGACGGTCGTCCCGACGCCGCCTCGAACTGGTACGAGACGACCGGCGTCGCCCGCTGGGACGGCGAGCGTCTGGTGCCCGACGACGCCGAGCCGCTGCGCTCGCCGTACGCCGACGGGGCGCTGCGCTACGCCGCGGCCGTGCGGCTGCCCGACGGGCGCACCCGGTTCTACGTCGAGGCGGCTCGCCCGGACGGTGCGCACGACCTGGTCACGATGCTGCGCTGACCGGCGCCGCCGCACCGACGCGGTCGGCGTAGGACCCGCGGCTCCGGGCGGAGACCCAGTCCGAGAAGTCCTCGCCGGTCAGCTGCTCGAGCAGGTGCACGTCGTCCTCGAACGCCGGCACGAGCCGCGCCCGCTGCTCGACGCTCAGCCTCGGCCTGGCCGCCTCGCCGGAGCCGGCGAGCGCACGGACCAGCGGCTCGTGACCGCGTCGCCACACCTGCGGCGGCGCGAACTGGCCCAGCCAGGCGCCGCCGCGCACGAGGGCACCGAGGGCGCGGGTCCGGGGCCCGTCGGCCACGAACGAGCGCGCGTTGTCCCGCGGGATGCTCGCCACCCGGCCCTCGTCGATCCCGAGGAAGCGGCACACCCGGTCGACCGTGGCGCCGGGAGAGTCGACGATCTCGCGGTAGCGCAGCACCAGCACGCGCTCGGGATCGACGTGGCGGTAGAGGTGGGCGAGCTGGTCGCCGTACAGCCCGAGGTCGCGGTAGCGCCAGAACGGCGCCCAGCCGGCAGCCACCCGCTCGTCCTGCCGGGCGAAGGCCGCCTCGAAGTCGGCGACGGGCTCCAGCCCGTCGGACCACAGGTGCATCCAGTTGGAGTACGCCCGGTCGACCGGGTCGCGGACCACCGCGACGACCCGGACTCCGGGCAGCTGCTCACCGATGCGGCGGTGGGCGCCGCGGCTCCACAGGTAGAACGGCGTCGACTCCCCTCGCACCTGGTCCTCGCGCGCCGGGCGGAACAGGTCGTCGTACTCCTGCCGTCGCCAGACCCACTCCTGCTGGGAGTGCGCGTCGCCGGGCCCGCGCCAGGCGGGCGGGGGAGCGTCGTCGCACAGCCAGTACTTCGGCTCCTTGGGGTCGCTCACGAAGACCTGCGGGTGCTGGCGCAGGGCGGCGTGCAGCGCGGTCGTCCCGGCCTTGGGGGCGCCGACCAGCAGGAAGTCGGGGCGGGGGAGGGGCCTCATCACTTCAGCATAAACAGCAATGCCGATAGACAAACAGTCTGAACGAGCATCTCGTTAGGCTCGGTCGCGTGGCTCCGACCAGCATCCCGCCCGCGCCCGACGTCCCCGGCGCCGAGCACGTCCACTCCGGCAAGGTCCGCGACCTCTACCGGCTGACCGAGGGCCCGTACGCCGGCCACCTGCTGATGGTGGCCAGCGACCGGATCTCCGCCTTCGACTTCATGCTGGAGCCGGCCATCCCCGGGAAGGGCACGATCCTCACCCGGATGTCGCTGTGGTGGTTCGAGCAGCTCGTGGACCTCGTCCCCGCCCACGTCGTCTCGCTCGACGTGCCCGCCGGGCTGGAGGGCCGGGCAGTGGTCTGCGAGCCGCTGGAGATGCTGCCGGTCGAGTGCGTGGCCCGCGGCTACCTGACCGGCTCCGGGCTGCTGGAGTACGACGCCGACGGCACGGTCTGCGGTATCGACCTCCCCGCCGGCCTGGTCGACGGCAGCCGCCTGGAGCAGCCGATCTTCACGCCCGCCACCAAGGCCGAGCTCGGCGACCACGACGAGAACGTCTCCTTCGAGGCGGTCGTCGAGACCGTGGGTCGAGCGACGGCGGAGACGCTGCGTGAGCTGACGCTCGCCGTCTACGCGCGCGCCGAGGCGATGGCGCGCGCGCGGGGCATCATCCTGGCCGACACGAAGCTGGAGTTCGGCCGGCGCCCGGACGGGACGATCGTGCTCGCCGACGAGGTGCTGACGCCGGACTCCAGCCGCTTCTGGCCGGCCACCGAGTGGCAGCCCGGCCGCACGCAGCCGTCGTACGACAAGCAGATCGTGCGCAACTGGCTGCTCTCGCCCGCCTCCGGCTGGGACAAGGACTCCGGGACGGCGCCCCCGGTCCTGCCCGCGGAGGTCGTCGAGCGCACCCGCGAGCGCTACGCCGAGGCCGGGCGGCTGCTGACCGGCGAGTCGTACTGATGGCTGCTCCCCGGCCGAGGACCGTGACCTTCGCCGCGCCGCCGGAGGAGGTCTTCGACTACCTCGCCGACCCGCGCAACCGGCCTGCGTGGCAGACCAGCCTCCGTGCGGTGAAGATGCTCGACGAGGACGGGCCGCGCGTCGGCCAGCGCTGGCGCGACCTGACCTGGGCGGGAGTACGCCCGCACATGCGGATCACCCAGCTGCAGCGCCCGACGCTGTGGGCCGAGACCGGGAGCTGGTTCGGCGTGTCCGCGGACCTCACGCTCCGCTTCGAGCCGGAGGGGGCCGGGACGGCGGTGTCGGTCGAGATGGACGTCCGGGGGACCGGCCCGTGGCGGTGGCCGGCGGGTCTGGCCGACCGCCTCGCCGACGGTGCGGTCGCGGGCGACCTGCGCCGGGCCGCGGACCTGCTGGGCGGGTCGTCGGCCCGGTGAAGAGCCGGTCGCTGCTGCTGCACGAGGTGCGCCGCCGCGCGGAGGGGACGCCGTACGTCGTCACCGAGACCGAGAGCGGCTTCGACGTCTCGCTCGCCGTCGAGGACGAGCAGTGGTGGCCGCTGCTGCGTCGCGCGGACGCCTCGGCCATGACCCACCACGTCGCCGTCGACGAGGGTCAGGAGACGGTCCGGATCACCGACGTCGTCCGTACCCTCACCTGGCGCCCCGACCCGCGACGCCGCGGGGAGATGGAGCCGGTGCTCTCCGCCGGGGTCGCGGCAGGTCGCCTCACCGGCAGGAGCGTCTCCCGCACGTACCAGCTGGAGGGCTGGCGCCTGCACCAGGTCGCCGAGGAGACCACCGACCTGTCCGGGGGCCGGACGATCGTGCGCGAGGTGGCGCGGGACCAGGGCTGGCTCGAGCGGCGGGGTGCCGCGGAGCGGATCGGGCTCGTCGTCGGGCTGGTCGGGGCGGTCGGCGCCGTGGTGACGGTCGTTGCCCTGCTGGTGGTCTGGTGGAGCGGCGGCTTCGGCTGACTCGCACGCGCGCCGGCGTGTGGTCTCGACGTCCTCCCTCCGACAGGCTCCGGACATCGCCCTCGCTGGCGCCCGGTCGGGCTCGACCACCTGGTGGGCGGGCGCTGCCGGTGCGCCTCGAGCACGGGTGACCTGGGCCACCTACCTCCGGGTAGGTTTCGACCATGACGACGTACAACCTCGCTGCCCTCCTCGACGACACCGCCGACCGGCACCCGGACCGCGAGGCGATCGTCCTCGGGGACACCCACCTGAGCTACGCGCAGGTCCAGGGGGCGGCGAACCAGGTCGCGAACCTGCTGGCCTCCCGCGGGATCCAGCCGGGCGACAAGGTGGCGCTGAGCTGCCCGAACCTGCCGTACTTCACCATCGCCTACTACGGGATCATCAAGGCCGGCGGCACCGTCGTCCCCCTCAACGTCCTGCTCAAGGCGCGCGAGGTCGCCTACCACCTCGACGACTCCGACGCGAAGGCGTACTTCTGCTTCCAGGGCACCGAGGACCTGCCGATCGGCGCCGAGGGCCACCAGGGGTTCGAGCAGACCGACACCTGCACCGAGTTCTTCCTCATCACCGCCGACCCCGGGGCGGAGACCACGATCGAGGGCACCGAGACGATGGGCCGGGCGATGGCCGACCAGCCGGCCACCTTCGAGGCCGTGGCCACCGACGAGGACGACACCGCGGTCATCCTCTACACCTCGGGCACCACCGGCCAGCCCAAGGGCGCGGAGCTGCGCCACCGCAACATGCGCGACAACGCGCTGTCGGGCAAGGACCTCTTCGCCGCCGACATCGACAACCCCGACACCTACCTCTGCGTGCTGCCGCTGTTCCACTCGTTCGGGCAGACCGTCATCCAGAACGGCGCGTTCGCCTTCGGCGGCACCGTGGTGATGCTGCCGCGCTTCGAGGCCAAGGCAGCGCTCGGCCTGATGCTCTCCGAGTCGGTGTCGTTCTTCGCCGGCGTGCCGACGATGTACTGGGGCCTGCTCGGCGCGCTGGCCGACGACGACTCGATCGACGTCAGCTCCCTGGCCCAGAACCTGCGGGTCGCCGCGGCGGGCGGGTCGGCCCTGCCGGTCGAGGTGCACAAGCGGTTCCAGGAGAAGTTCGGCGTGACGATCCTCGAGGGCTACGGCCTGTCGGAGACCTCGCCGGTCGCCAGCTTCTCGCCCTACGGCGAGGACGTACGACCCGGTTCGATCGGCATCCCGATCCCCGGGGTCGAGATGGCGCTGCTCGAGGGCGACAGCTGGGACCAGGTCGAGTGGACCCCCGAGGCGGTCGGCGAGATCGCGATCAAGGGCCACAACGTGATGAAGGGCTACTACGACCGCCCCGAGGCCACCGCCGAGGTGATCGAGGACGGGTGGTTCCGCTCCGGCGACCTCGGCCGCCGCGACGAGGACGGCTGGTACTACATCGTCGACCGCTCGAAGGACATGATCATCCGCGGCGGCTACAACGTGTACCCCCGCGAGATCGAGGAGGTGCTGATGACGCACCCCGACGTCTCCCTCGCCGCGGTCATCGGTGTGCCGCACGAGAGCCACGGCGAGGAGATCAAGGCGTTCGTCATCCTGCAGAAGGGTGCCTCGGTGTCGGGCGACGACCTCGTCGCCTGGGGCAAGGAGCAGATGGCCAACTACAAGTACCCGCGCGTGGTCGAGGTCGTCGACGAGCTGCCGATGACCTCCACGGGGAAGATCCTGAAGCGCGAGCTGTCGTAGGCGCCTACACTTCGCTTTCGTGACGGCCCAACGGGCGCGGACCGGGGTCCCGGGCTCGCGTCGCGCTCAGCGTGTCTCGGGGTTCGGGCGCAGTGTGCGCTGGACGCTCGGGGCGTTCGTGGTGCCCGTGGTCGTCTTCGCGGTGGTGGGGTACGCCTACGTCCACGCCAAGGGTGGCGAGCTGGCGCAGATCGCCGTGGTCCCGCGCCAGCTCGTGGCGATCGCCGTGGTCTGCGCGGTGCTGCTCGTCGTCTGGCTCGGCGTCCTGGTCTCGACGTACCTCTCGACCCGGCCCGCGCGGCCCACGACCGGGCAGCGCATCGGCGGCAACCTGCTGACGATGGCGCTGGCCGTGGCGATCACCGCACCGTTGGCGACCACCGGCTACTACGCGACGGTGCAGGCGGGCACGATCCGGACCATCGCCGGCGACCCGCAGTCGGCGACGGTCCCCACGATCTCCGGCAGCGGTGACAACCCCTGGGGCGGCAAGCGGCGGGTCAACCTGCTGCTGCTCGGCGGCGACGGCGGGGTCGGGCGGACCGGCATCCGTACCGACAGCGTCATCCTCGCCTCGATGGACACCCACACGGGTCGGACGGTGCTGTTCAGCCTCCCGCGGAACCTGCGCGACGTCCCGTTCCCGGACGGCACCGAGCTGCACGACCTCTACCCCGACGGGTTCGACCTCGGCACCGACCCCGGCGAGTCGATGCTGAACGCGATCTACCGCAACGTCCCGGCCACGAACCCCGACGCGATCCGGGGCTCGGACAACGAGGGCGCCGACGCGCTCAAGCTCGGTGTCTCCGGCGCGCTCGGCATCTCGGTCGACTACTACCTCCTGGTCAACCTGCAGGGCTTCCAGCAGATCGTCGACGCGATGGGCGGCATCACGGTCAACGTCAACGAGAAGGTCCCGATCAACGGCAACACCAGTGCCGGGATCCCGCCGACCGGCTACATCCAGCCCGGGCCGCACAAGCGGCTCGACGGGTTCAAGGCGCTGTGGTTCACGCGCGGCCGCTACGGCTCCACCGACTACAAGCGGATGGAGCGGCAGCGCTGCGCGATCAACGCGATCGTCGACGAGGCCGACCCGGCCAAGCTGCTGCTGCGCTACACCAAGCTCGCGAGCGTGGGGAAGAAGATCCTGCGCACCGACATCCCCCAGGACGTGCTCCCCGCGTTCGTCGACACCGCGCTGAAGATGAAGGACCAGCAGCTGACCTCGGTGGTCTTCCAGCGCTCGTCGGACTTCGACCCGAACGACCCCGACTACGACGTCGTGCACGAGACCGTGCAGCGGGCCCTCCGCACCGCAGAGAAGGCCACCACCTCGGGCCGGCGCGCACCGGCGAAGGCGGCGACCCCCCACCAGCGTGCGCTGGTCGGTGCCCGCGTCGCCGTACGCGCCGCCACGGACGCACTGCCATCCAGGTCCGAGGCGCGCGACCTGCTCGCCCAGCGTCGCCAGGCCCGCGAGGACGCGCGGCAGGCGGCGTCGGACGACGCGCAGGACTCGCTGCAGGCGACGACCGCCAAGGACGACTGCGCGTACCACCCGGAGACCGGCGACGAGTCCGACGACGACGGCTCGGACGGCGCCGACGTCAGCGCCGCGGCCACCCTGCCCGCGCGTACCGACTGACCCGGCACGTGTGGGCGCCCGGACGCGCCGGGTCGGCGGCCGTCCTAGACTGCGTGGCGTCGTTCTCACTCCCGAAGGAGCGCCCGTGCCCCGAGTCGTCGTCGACGTGATGCCCAAGCCGGAGATCCTCGACCCCCAGGGCAAGGCGGTGCACGGAGCGCTGCCCCGGCTCGGCTTCGCCGACGTGGTCGACGTGCGCCAGGGCAAGAGGTTCGAGATCGAGCTCGAGGGCGAGGTCGACGAGGACCGGCTCGCCGAGGTGCACCGGATGGCCGAGACGCTGCTGTCCAACCCGGTGATCGAGAACTTCACGGTGCACGTCGAGGAGACGGTGTCGTGAAGGTCGGGGTCGTCACCTTCCCAGGGACCCTCGACGACGTCGACGCGGCCCGTGCCGTACGCCTGGCCGGCGGCGAGGCGGTCTCGCTGTGGCACGGCGACGCCGACCTGCGCGGGGTCGACGCGGTGGTGCTGCCGGGCGGGTTCTCCTACGGTGACTACCTGCGCTGCGGCGCGATCAGCCGGTTCGCGCCGGTGATGGAGAAGGTCGTCGAGGGGGCCGGCGCCGGGATGCCGGTGCTCGGCATCTGCAACGGCTTTCAGGTGCTCTGCGAGTCGCACCTGCTGCCGGGTGCGCTGATCCGCAACGCGAGCCGCCGCTTCGGCTGCGTCGACCAGCGGCTGCGCATCGAGAGCGCCGCCACCGCCTGGACGTCGTCGTACGAGACGGGCCAGGAGGTGACGATCGTGCTGAAGAACGGCGAGGGCTGCTACGTGGCCGACCCGGCCACCCTGGACCGCCTGGAGGGGGAGGGCCAGGTCGTCGCGAGGTACGTCGGCAACCCGAACGGCTCCCAGCGCGACATCGCCGGCGTGGCGAACGAGCGCGGCAACGTCGTCGGGCTGATGCCGCACCCCGAGCACGCGGTCGAGGACCTCTGCGGTCCCGGCACCGACGGGCTCGGCTTCTTCACCTCGGTGCTGAGCGCGCTGGTCTGACCGCGTCGCCCGGCTCGGCCGAGGCCGCGACCGGCTGCTCGGCGTCGCTCGCCTGACGGCGCAGCTCCTCCACGAACCGCTCGACCGCCGGTGCCGGCTGCGGGCCGTGGACCACACTGATCGTCCGACCGCCGGGGTCGAGCGCCCCCGAGTAGACGGCGAAGCGCGCCCTCGGGTGGTTGGAGAGCGTCAGCTGCGGGCTGATCGCGGCGCCGAGGCCGGCGGCGACCAGCGCGAGCACGGTGCCGGCGTCGTAGCCGACGTGCCGGGCGTCGAGCGTCACGCCGCGGCCGATCGCGACCCGTTCGAGGGTACGGCGCGAGTCGTCGTCGGCGAGGATCCACGGCCCGCGCAGGATCTCCTCGTCGCTGGACCCGGCGGCCTCGGCGGGCAGCACGATGCGCAGCGGGTCGTGCATCAGCTCGGTGACCACCGCGCCGCGGTGCCGGGCGGTGATCTCGGCAGGGGGGCGGTCGGTGACGAGGAGGTCCAGCTGGTTGCCCACGAGCCGGTCCAGGCCGCCGCCGGTCACCTCGACGACGCGCGGGTCGATGGCCGGCTCGGTCAGCGACAGCGAGACGACCGCGGGAGCGACCAGCAGTGCCAGCGCGCTGGCGAAGGAGCCGATCCGGACGACGCCGCCGCGCTGTCCGCGGTAGCGGTCGGCCTCTCGCTCCACGCTGGCCATGGCGGCGGTCAGCTGTGCGGTCTGCTCGGCGAGGGCCCGCCCGGCCGCGGTCAGCGTCACCGGTCTGCCCCCGCCGCGACGGGTCCGGTCCACAAGCTCCAGCCCGGCCTCGCGCTCGAGCTTGGCGAGGTGCTGGGAGACGCCCGAGGGCGTGAGGTGGAGGACCCTGCTCGCGCTCAGCACGCCGCCGGTGCGGTGGACCGCCTGGAGCACGAGCAGGCGGGACGGATCCATCGGCATTCAGTCATTATGAATCACAGAACGAGAAAGAATCACTTTTCTGACGTCACCGACGTCGCGATGCTTGGGAGGTGACGACGACCGAGACCCCGAGGACCCAGACCCGCGCCACCCGACCGGACCGGACGATGGCCGGACCCGTGCCGACCGGAGTCCTCCTGCTGCTCGCGGTCGTCGCGGAGGTGACCGGCACGGCCGGCCTGAGCGCCTCCGAGGGGCTGACCCGACCCGGCCCGCTGCTCGTCGCCCTCCTCGCGTACGCCGCCACCACCGCGCTGATCGGCAGGGTCTTCGCGCGGGGCGCGCGGGTCGGCGCGGCGTACGGGCTGCTCACCGGCTGCGGGCTCCTGGCCGCGACGCTGCTCAGCGTCGTCGTCGACGGGGACGTCCTGACGACGGCGCAGCTGGCCGGCGTGTTGGCGCTCGGTGTGGGCGTGCTGATGGTCCAGGTCGGCCGGCGGTGAGTGCGTGGGTCTGGATCGGCGTCGCCGTGGTCACCCAGTTCTGCGGCTTGGTCGCACTGCGGCTCGCCGCGGGTCCTGCTGCCGCTCGCGGCCGACGGGTGGTGCTGGTGGTCCTGGCGAACATCGGCCTGTCCGGCTCCGTCCTCCCGGTGGGGCGGGCGGTCGCCGAGGGCATGCCCCTCGCCGTGGCGTACGCCGCCTGGACCGGCGCGGCGATCGCCTTCGCGGCCCTCGGCGGCCTCGTGCTCTTCGGCGAGCGTCCCTCGCGGCGTCAGGCCCTCGGTCTGCTCGTGCTCGTCCTCGGCGTCGTGCTCCTCGAGGGCGGTGGCTGAGCGCCGCTCAGCGCCGACCGCGGGTCAGGGCCGCCCAGGTGGTCGCGTTCACGACGCCGGAGGGGCTGATCCCCACCTTGCGCTGGTAGTCCTGCACGGCGGCGGGTGTGGACACCGTGAACACGCCGCTGATCGGGATCTTGCGGCTCACGCCCGAGGCGTTCAGCGCGCGCTGCACGCGACGCACCTCGTCGCCGGCCGAGCCGTACTTCACGACCGGCGTCGCTCCGCGCGTCATCAGCTGCATCCACTGGGTGCTGGTCCAGTCCCACGTGCCGGCGAGGCCGTGCTCCTTGCGGAACGTGCCCACGGCCGCGGACAGCGGACGGGTCCAGACGCCGTCGACGGCGCCCTTGTAGTAGCCGGCGCTGCTCAGCATGCTCTGCAGCAGCCGGATCTGGCCGGTGTTGGTGGCCTTCTCGTTGAGGGCGATGTAGGTGTTGGCGGCCCAGCCGATCCCGCCGGGGTGGGCCGGCTCGGCGGTGAGGTACGCCCCGCGGCCGAGGTCGGCGTGGTTGGAGTCGATGTTGATGGTGACGCCGGCGTACGTCTCGTTGTGCCCGCCCTGGAACTGGTGGATGCGCTTGTGCGGGGTCCATCCGTCGCTGCGGACGTACGCCGAGCTGGTCGTCGCCTGCCCGTTCCAGTCCGCGATCCACAGCTGGTCGGGCATGGCGAACTTGCCGGGCGTCCGCACGCGTGCGTCGTCGAGCATCCGGATGCCGGACGCGCCGGAGGAGTAGAAGCCGGACTTCCAGCCCGTGGCGCGCAGCTGGGTGCTCCAGGCCGAGACGAAGTACTTCGCCGACTCGGTGCAGGCGGTCGACCGGCCGGTGTCGAAGGCCTCGAGGTCGTAGAACATCGTGCTGCCCTTGGGGATCCCCAGCGCCGTCGCGCGGCTGACGGTCTTCTTGGCCTCGGCGGTCCCCTGTGCGCGGGCGGCGGCATAGGTCGAGGTCGTGCTGGGGTTGATCCGGACCTGCTTGAGGTAGCGCTCCCGGGTGGTGCACGACGCCTGCGGGCCGAGGGTGATCGGCAGCAGGTGCCAGCCGGCCGCGATCTGGGTGCGGATCCACGTCGAGGTGAGGTTGGGCTGCGAGGTGCAGCCGCGGGAGTCGCCGGAGAGGTAGATGCCGACCCCGCGGTACGGCGAGCTGTTCATCCATGCCGTCATCGCCGACTGGCTCGGCGCGGTGCACTGGTCGAAGGCGCGACCGTAGAAGTCGCCGGGCGCTCCGCCGGACGCCTGTGCCGGGGACGAGGCGATCCCGACGCCGGTGGTGGCCGCGGCGAGAGCCGCCGTCGCCGCGAGAAGACGGCGCGCCCGGCGGGGGCGCAGGGACGGGGTCCGAGAGGTCATCACGAGGCTCCGGGGGGACGAAACGGGGCGCACGGGGCGCCGGACCCGATGAGGAAATCACACAAGTCACATGAGCAACAGGAGTTGCTGACAACTACAACGCTGTAATTGTCAACGACCGTCGTCGGCGTGTCGTGGACGACCGCGGCGACGTGCGCCGGTGGCGGTCGTCGTCGTGACCCGGTACGGGCGACGGCGAGGTGGGACAGCCGGCTCGGTAGGTTGGGGCGTCGTCCACCCGCGCTGTCGAAAGGCCCTTCGGTGACACCTTCCGCGAGCGACCCGAACCCCGACGTGCTCGACTCCGTCGCCGCTGCGGCGAGCGACCCCGGGAGGGTCCAGCCGTACGCCGAGCTCGGACTCGCCGACGACGAGTACGCCCGCATCCGCGAGATCCTCGGTCGGCGCCCGACCGGGTCCGAGCTGGCGATGTACTCGGTGATGTGGAGCGAGCACTGCTCGTACAAGTCCTCCAAGGTGCACCTCAAGCAGTTCGGCGAGATCCCGCAGGAGACGCCCGTCGGCAAGACCCTGGCCGGCATCGGCGAGAACGCCGGGGTGCTCGACATCGGGCAGGGCTGGGCCGTCACCTTCAAGATCGAGTCCCACAACCACCCGTCGTACGTCGAGCCGCACCAGGGTGCGGCGACCGGTGTCGGCGGGATCGTGCGCGACATCCTCGCGATGGGCGCCCGGCCGGTCGCCGTGATGGACCCGCTGCGCTTCGGCCCGCTCGACGCTGCGGACACGCATCGGGTGCTGCCGGGGATCGTGTCGGGCGTCGGCGGCTACGGCAACTGCCTGGGCCTGCCGAACATCGGCGGAGAGGTCGTCTTCGACCCCTCCTACCTCGGGAACCCGCTGGTCAACGCGCTGTGCGTGGGCGTCCTGCGGCACGAGGACCTGCACCTCGCGAGAGCGGTCGGCGAGGGCAACCTCGTCATCATGTACGGCGCGCGCACCGGCGGGGACGGCATCGGCGGCGCCTCGATCCTCGCCTCGGTGACGTTCGACGAGGGCGGGCCCACGAAGCGGCCCTCGGTGCAGGTCGGCGACCCGTTCATGGAGAAGCTGCTCATCGAGTGCACGCTCGAGCTGTTCGCCGCCGGCGTGGTGGCCGGGATCCAGGACTTCGGCGCCGCCGGCATCTCCTGCGCCACCTCGGAGCTGGCCGCGGCCGGCGACGGCGGGATGCACGTCGAGCTCGACAAGGTGCTGCTCCGGGACTCCACGCTGAGCCCCGAGGAGATCCTGATGAGCGAGAGCCAGGAGCGGATGATGGCGGTCGTCGACCCCGCCGACGCCGAGCGGTTCCTCGAGATCTGCGCCCGCTGGGACGTCGAGGCGGCGGTGATCGGTGAGGTGACCGCCGACCAGCGCCTGGTGGTCGACTGGCACGGCGAGACCGTGGTCGACGTCGACCCGCGGACCGTCGCCCACGACGGGCCGGTCTACGAGCGCCCGGTCGCCCGGCCGTCGACCCAGGACGACCTGCAGGCCGACGCGGCCGAGGCGCTGCCGCGGCCCACGACCGGGCCTGCGCTGCGCGAGACGCTGCTGCGGCTGCTGGGCAGCGAGAACCTCTGCGACCGCTCGTGGGTGACCGACCAGTACGACCGTTACGTCCGCGGCGGCTCCGTCCTCACCCAGCCGCACGACGCTGGGATGATCCGGGTCGACGAGGGGACCGGCCTCGGGGTCGCCCTGGCCACCGACTGCAACGGACGCTTCGCGCAGCTCGACCCGTACGCCGGCGCCCAGCTCGCCCTGGCCGAGGCGTACCGCAACGTCGCCACGACGGGTGCGCGCCCGCTCGCGGTCTCGGACTGCCTGAACTTCGGCTCCCCCGAGGACCCGGGCGTGATGTGGCAGCTGGCCGAGGCCTGCCGCGGGCTCAAGGACGGCTGCCTGGCGATGGGCATCCCGGTCACCGGCGGCAATGTCAGTCTCTACAACCAGACCGGCGAGACCGCGATCCTGCCCACGCCTGTCGTTGCCGTGCTCGGCGTCATCGACGACGTCGCCACCCGGGTCCACTCGGGGTTCGCAGCCCCCGGGGAGCACGTGCTGCTGCTGGGGGAGACCCGCGAGGAGCTCTCCGGCTCGGAGTGGGCGAACGTCGTCCACGGGCACCTGGGCGGTCGGCCGCCGGCGGTCGATCTCGCCGCCGAGCAGGCGCTGGGCGGGCTGCTGGCCGGGGCGGTCCGAGACGGGCTGCTCACGTCCGCCCACGACCTGTCCGACGGCGGGCTGGCGCAGGCGTTGGCCGAATCGGTGCTGCGCAACGGCGTCGGTGCGGCGATCACGCTGCCCGAGGACCCGTTCGTCTCGCTGTTCGCGGAGTCCGCGGCGCGCGTGCTGGTGACGGTGCCTGCTGAGCACCACGCCGCGTTCGAGGCCGCGACCGAGGCTGCGGGCGTCCTGTGCACGGAGCTCGGCACCACGGACGGCGACGCTCTCGAGGTCACCGGCCAGTTCACGGTCGGGATCGACGAGCTGCGCACGGTCTGGTCCGCCACGCTGCCGGCGGCGCTCGAGGACCCCGTCCAGGAGGCGTTCGACCCGCAGCGATGAGTCCCGGACGGGGACCGGGTCGGACCGTGCGACCGATCACCACCGCACCCGGGAGCGGAGTCATGGGCCGTCTCGTCTCGACCTTCTTCTCCACCCTCGACGGCGTCGTCGAGTCGCCGCACACGTTCCACTTCCCCTACTTCGACGAGGCGATGGCCGCGGCGATGAGCGCCCACCAGGAGCAGGTGACGGCGTACCTCATGGGCCGTCGGCTGTACGACGAGTGGTCGACGTACTGGCCGGGCAACACCGCCGACGAGCTCGGCGCCTTCATCAACCCCCTGCCGAAGTACGTTCTCTCGTCCTCCTTGACGCAGCCGACCTGGGAGCACACCACGGTCCTCTCGGGTGCGCCCGACGAGGTCGCGGCCGACGGCGGCGCCTGAGCGGTAGTCCAGGACGTTTCGGCGTTCTGGTGCCCGGTTCGTCCGCGGAAACGTCAGGGACTACCGCGGCGCGCCTCGGGCCCGGGGCCCGGCTGGCACGACGGGCACCACCAGGTCCGCCGGTTCGCGGGGTCGTCGGGCAGCTCGGGAACCATCCGCACCGTCGTGCCGCAGCGCAGGCAGGGACGGCGGTTGCGTCCCGAGACCCAGTGGTTCTCGCGGTGCCGCGAGCTGCCGGTGGTGACCTGGTACGCGCCCGGCGCCGTCGCCGAGTGCCTCAGGGCGCGCGCCGCGAGGCGTACGAGCCGGTCCAGGTCCACCTCTCCGACCGGGGTCCACGGGCTGTGGCCGGTCAGGAACGCCAGCTCGTTGACCCACAGGTTGCCGAGGCCGGCGAGGTGCGTCTGGTCGAGCAGCGCGGAGACGAGGGGGGCCGACGGGTCCGCCGCGAGCCGTCGTACGGCCTCGTCCGGGTCCCAGTCCGGCCGGAGCGGGTCCGGGCCGAGGTGTCCCACGAGGTCCGTCTCGGCGGTCGTGGCCACCAGCGCGAGGTCGTGCAGGTGCAGCCCCCACGCCGTGGCGCCGGACCCCACCTCCAGCACGACGCGGACGTCCGGCATCAGGTGTGCGGGGAGCCGGCGACCCGGGCGGGTGACGGTCCACGACCCGTCCATCCGCAGGTGGCTGTGCAGCGTCACGCCGCCGTCGGGGCCGCCGAACCGGGTCAGCAGGTGCTTGCCGTGCGTCGCCTGCTCGAGCACCGTGCGCCCGGCCAGGTCGCGGGTGGCCAGGGCCGGGACGCGCAGGTCGCTGCGCACCACCTCCTGCCCGACCAGGACGTCGAGCCTCCGGGCGAGCACGTAGACGCTGTCTCCCTCGGGCACGCGCCCAGTCTGGCAACTAGGCGTGTCTCACGCCCTACCCGCAGGGGAGGATGGGGTGCGTGCCCCGTCGCCTCTCCCCCGCCCCCGCCGCCGAGCTCGCGGCCGCGCTGGACGCCTACGCCGCCGGGTCGGACGACAAGGAGGTGCTGCGGACCCTGGTCAAGCACTTCCTCGCCCTGCTGCAGCGGCGCGCGCCCGGTGCGTCCGTGGAGGTGCGGGTGCCCCCGTACGCCGCGGTCCAGGTGGTGCCCGGGGTGCGGCACACCCGCGGCACCCCGCCGGCCGTCGTCGAGATGGGCGCGAGCACCTGGGTCGACCTCGCCACCGGGCGTACGACCTGGGCCGACGCGCTCGCTGCCGGCGACGTCCGGGCCTCCGGCGAGCGCACCGACCTGACCGGGTTCCTCCCCCTCGACGGGGACTAACGTCGACACCATGAGCACCGACGACCTCCGCGCCCGTGTCCACGACGTCCTCCCCGGCATCCGCCGGGACCTCGAGGACCTGGTACGGATCGAGTCGGTCAGCGCCGACCCCGAGCGCCTCGGTGAGGTCGAGCGCAGCGCGGAGGCGGTGCGTGCGCTGTTCGAGGCCGAGGGCTTCGCGACCGAGGTGACCCGGGCCGCCGAGGGCACCGCGCCCGCCGTGATCGCCCACAAGAGCGGGCCCGAGGGGGCGCCCACCGTCCTGCTCTATGCCCACCACGACGTCCAGCCCGAGAACGACCACGCCGACTGGGACAGCCCGCCGTTCGAGCCCACCGAGCGGGGGACGAGGCTCTACGGTCGCGGTGCCGCCGACGACAAGGCCGGCATCGCCGCCCACCTGGCGGCCGCCCGCGTCTGGGGCGACGACCTGCCGGTGAACCTCGTGGTCTTCGTCGAGGGCGAGGAGGAGGTCGGGTCGGCGACCCTCGTCGACCTGCTGGCCCAGCACCGCGAGGAGCTCGCCGCCGACGTCATCGTCATCGCCGACTCCGGCAACTGGGACATCGGCGTCCCGGCGCTGACGACCAGCCTGCGCGGCCTGGTCCGCGTCGACGTCGAGGTCCGCACGCTGAACCACGCCGTCCACTCCGGCATGTGGGGCGGCCTCGCGCCGGACGCGCTGATCGCGCTGAGCCGGCTGATCGCCAGCCTGCACGACGACGCGGGCGACGTCGCCGTCGCGGGCCTGCACGCCGGTCCCGCGGCCGACGTCGAGTACCCCGAGGAGCGGCTGCGCGCGGAGTCCGGTGCCGCTCCCGGCCTGGAGTGGATGGGCACCGGCTCCGCGGTCGAGCGGCTGTGGACCAAGCCCTCGCTCAGCATCACCGGGCTGGACGCCCCCAAGGTCGCCGGCGCCAGCAACACGCTCGTACCCGCGGCACGTGCGCGGATCTCGATGCGGATCGCGCCGGGTGACACCACGGAGAACGCCGTCGCCTGCCTGCGGCGTCACCTGGAGGAGCACACGCCGTGGGGTGCCACGCTCGGGATCGAGGTCGTCGACACCGGTGAGGCGACCCGGATCGAGGCGTCCGGCCCGGCGTACGACGCGGCGCGCGCGGCGTTCCGCGAGGCCTGGGACGGCACGGAGCCGATCGACATGGGGGTCGGCGGGTCGATCCCGTTCATCGCCGAGTTCCTCGAGGCCTTCCCCGAGGCGAGCGTCCTGGTGACCGGCGTGGAGGACCCCGACACCCGGGCGCACGGGGCCAACGAGGGTCTCCACCTCGCCGAGTTCGAGCGGGTGATCCTGGCCGAGACCCTCCTGCTGCGTCAGCTGACCACCTGAGGCTCCGCGTCTGCGAAACGTTTGCCGCACTCCGAGGCGCACCTGCGTCGTCGGCCAGCGAGTCACCCCCGCACGTGCGTTTTCGGCCCTTCCCTGCAGGTTTGTGCACCTGCACGGACGGAGGGGGCGTTCTTAGGTGAGGCTGCCTTGGCAACGCCTGTGTCGGTCGTCACTGTGGACGGGTCACACCTCGCGGGTTCGGCCCCGAGGTGAGTCAGCGGGGAGGGAACGCCCGGGTGACCCCGGGTGCCACGCGAGACGAGGACAGCGTCGTGACGACAGACCAGCACCGCACGCCCACCGACGGAGTCGAGTTCGAGGACGAGCAGGAGGCGGTCGACGCGGCGCCCGGGGGGCTCGGACGCCGACACTTCGTCGGCTACGTCGTCGCCGGCAGCACCCTCGCCGTCGCGGCCGACCTCACCACCGGCGCGATGCCGGCCGACGCGGCGACCCCGGCCGCGGGGTCCGGCACCCCGATCCCGTCGGCCCCGCAGATCGCGGAGGCGTACGACCTCGAGGACCTGCAGACGCAGGCGGCGCTGCCCACCTCGCAGCTGATCACCATCGAGGTCGACAAGGACGGGGTGGCCCACTTCGCGCTGCCGCGGATGGAGGTCGGGCAGGGGATCACCACCTCGACGGCGATGATCATCGCCGAGGAGCTGGACCTGCCGCTGAGCAAGGTCCAGGTCAGCCTCGCGCCCGCCCGGCCCGAGCTGCTCTTCAACCAGCTGACCGGCGGCTCCAACACCACGGTCTCGACCTACACGCCGGTCCGGGTGGCCGCGGCGCTGGCCAAGAAGCGTCTGCTCGACGCGGCCGCGATCCTGCTCGGCGGCCAGGTGGCGCTGCTGAAGTCCAAGGAGGGCATCATCTCGCTGCCGGGCGGCGGCTCGGTGACCTACGGCGAGGCGGCGGCCAAGGCGGCCAGCCCGTCGACCGAGAAGGTCGACGTCACCTTGAAGAAGCCCAGCGAGCACAAGGTGATCGGTACGCCCCGCAACCGGGTCGACGCGCTGGACGCGGTGACCGGCAAGAAGCAGTTCTCGATGGACCTCGCCGTCAAGGACGCGCTGCCGACGATGATCTGCCGCCCGCCCACGGTCAACGGGAAGCCCAAGAGCATCAAGAACCGCGCCGCCGTGCTGGCGATGCCCGGTGTCACGCACGTGGCCACGCTGCCGACCGGCGTCGCGGTACGCGCACGGACGTTCGGCCAGTGCATCGACGCGGTGCGCGCCCTCCAGGTGGTCTGGAACAGGGGCACGGTCGAGGGGATGGACGACGAGGCCGTCCTGAAGCAGCTGCGCGCCGCCCAGCTGCCGCTGGCGGTGCCGAAGGTGCCGATCCTGGCCAAGACCGTCGAGGCGTCCTTCGAGTTCATGTTCCGCAGCGGTGCGGCGCTCGAGCCCAACTGTGCGGTCGCGGACTACAAGGACGGCAAGATCACGGTGTGGGCGGGGCTGAAGTCGCCGCTCGTCGCCCAGGCCAACATCGCCGACGCGCTGGGCATCCCGCAGACGAACGTGACCGTCAACGTGATCACGGGGGGCGGCTCGTTCGGGCACAAGCTGTTCAGCGACGGCGCGATCGAGGCCGCGCGGGCCGCCAAGGCGTTCGGCAAGCCGGTGAAGCTGATGTGGCACCGCTGCGACGAGCCGCGTCAGGGCCGGTCGCACCCGATGTCCACCTCCCGCATCCGGGCCACGGTGCTGGGCAACTCGATCCTGACCTTCGAGCAGCGCCACACCGGCGTCTCCACCGACTTCAGGCACGGCCTCGGCGAGCGCCTGACGAACCTCGCGGCCGACCTCCCGACCGGGCTGGGCAACCTCGGCTTCTCGGAGTCGATCTTCCTGCTCACCCAGGAGCTCGGCTACAACATGGGCGTCGTCACCCAGCTGCTCACCGAGACCAAGAACCAGGAGCAGTTCCCGACCAGCAGCGTGCGCAACATCTACTCCCCGGACGTGCGCACGGCCTCGGAGCTGATGATGGGCAAGCTCGCCGAGGCGCTGAAGATGGACCCGGTCGAGTTCCGGCTGCGGTTCCTCAAGGAGGAGCGGACCAAGGCCGTGCTCCGCAAGGTCGCCGAGGTGGCCAACTGGGGCAAGACGATGCCCAAGGGCACGGCCCAGGGGGTGGCGATCCACAAGGAGTACAAGGGGGCCACGGCCACGATCGTGGAGCTCGACTGCCGACCCGAGACCGTCAACCGGAAGATCCGTGACGCGGTCACCGGTCCTCGGGTGATGCGCGCGACGATCGTGGTCGACGCCGGCCTGGTGATCAACCCGCGCGGTCTCGAGGCCCAGATGATGGGCGGCGTCTCCGACGGCATCGCCCAGGCGCTCACCAGCAGCAGCCACCTGCGAAACGGGAGCTTCCTCGAGGGCAGCTGGGACAACTTCTTCTACACCCGCCAGTGGAACGCCCCGCTGGACTTCCAGTGCGTGGTGATGAAGAGCGACTCCGAGCAGCCCGGCGGTGCCGGCGAGGCCGGCGTGGCCTCCTCGATGGCCGCGACCGCCGCCGCGTACTGGAAGGCGACCGGGACGATGCCGACCCGGTTCCCGATCCTGCACGACCAGACCCCGGACGCGTTCGAGGTCAAGCCGTTCTCGCCACCCATCCCCGAGTCGCCGACCGACGGTCTGCAGTACACCTACTGAGGAGCCACCCATGCCCAAGCACACCTTCAAGCTCAACGGCGAGACCGTCACCGTCGACGTCGAGGACGACGTGCGCGTCCTCTGGGTGCTCCGCGACATCCTCGGCGTGACCGGCCCCAAGTACGGCTGCGGGATCAACGTCTGCAAGGCCTGCACGTCGCACATCAACGGCAAGGCGTTCAACCCCTGCTCGGTGCAGGTCAAGGACCTCAAGGAGACCGACGAGGTCACCACCATCGAGGGCCTGCCCGACACCGTGGGCAAGGAGCTGCACCCGATGCAGCAGGCCTGGCTGGACCGCGACGTCGCCCAGTGCGGCTACTGCCAGCCCGGCCAGATCATGGCGGCCGTCGCACTGGTGAAGAAGGTCAAGGCGGAGGGACGCGCGATCACCAACGCCGACCTGGACTCGATCCGCAACGTGTGCCGCTGCGGCACCTACAGCCGGATCCGCGAGGCGATCAAGCAGGGCTCCACGAAGATGTGACCTCTGCACGACGACGGGCCCGGGGCAGCAGCCCCGGGCCTGTCGTCGTTGGCGCACCCTACGCGCCGTGTCGTACGAGGTAGTCCGCGCGGCGGTCCAGGGCGGGCTCCCGCTCGGGTGCCCCCGTCCGCGCGATCTGCTTGGCCGCCTCGTCGCTCGAGGGCAGCCCGGCCCAGCGCAGCACCAGGTCCGTGGCGTGCTCCCGCTCGGCCTCGGGCAGCTGCGCGATGGTCGAGCCGTGGTTGCCGCCGGGGACGTAGTGCCGCTCGCACTCGCGCGCGGCGCCTCCCTTGCCGCAGGCGAACGGCTCGGCGCTCCACGGGTCGTTGGAGCCGTAGACGTACAGCATCCGGGTCGAGCGGGTGCGTACCCAGTGGTCGACGTCCGGCATCGCCGCGGTGTCGAACCGCTTCGGCCGGATGTCGGCCGGCACGAAGGTGGCGGCGACGTCGGCGCCGGGGAAGCGCAGCAGCTTCGTCAGCCGGGTCTCGTACGGCTCGGGCGAGCCGAGCTGGTAGGCCGCCTGGAAGTAGTACGGCGTGTAGCCCGAGACCTGCTGGTCGGCGTACGTCGTCAGCGAGGAGTGGGCCTCGAAGAAGTCCCAGACCTGGTCGTTGGTCGCCGTGCGGGCGTCCGGGACCGTGGCGCAGTCGGACTCGGGGGAGTACTGCCAGAAGGCGAAGTACATGTCGACGACCGCCGACTCCATGGCCCTGGGCAGGCTGCCGACGATGTCGTAGGTGTAGTGGTTCTCCCGCGACACCCGGCGGGTCTTGTCGGTGAACCAGACGCGGTTGCGCAGCACGCGGCGCTGCAGCGCGGTCAGGTCGTCGCGGCACTGCTGGTCGCTGCCGACGTGGTCGAGGAAGTCGTTGTAGACGTCCTTGGTGTCGACGACGTCGTTGGGGGCGACGTACGGGACGGTCCCGTCGACGTCGCGGGGGAAGAACCGGCGGTGGTACGTCGCGGTCATGCCGCCCTTCGAACCGCCCGTGGTCAGCCAGTGTGCGGTGTAGAGCCGCTTGAAGGACCGGATGATCTCGTGCTGGTCCTCGGCGGCCTGCTTGATCGTCAGCTGCTTGGTCCACTTCGGGTGGGCGGGACGGGAGGGCTCGAAGAAGCGGTACTCCATGCTGATCTGGTTGCCGTCGACGATCCGCGTCGGCTCGCTGCGCGACGGTGTCGTCGAGACGCCGTAGCCGCTGGTGTACATCACCATCGGGCGCGAGACGTCCTTGTGTAGCAGCGTCATCCGCTGGGTGAACGTGCCCTGGTCGGGGTGGTCGTGGTCGACCGGCTGGGAGAAGCCGATCACGAAGTAGCGGTAGCCCTCCGGTGCCTGCTTCTCCTCGGCCGAGACCACGTGGGGCAGCGCCTTCACCTGGGCGAGCAGGTCCGGTGGTGGAGCGGCCGCGCCGGCGGGACCGGCCGGCAGCCCGACGGCGAGTGCGGCGACCAACGGGGCGACGAGCGCGAGCGCCAGGGCTCGCAGATGACGGTACGACGACACAGGACCTCCCGAGACGGATGTGTGCCTCGCACCCTAGGTCACGTTGCTCGGCCCAGGGCAGGCTCGCGCCGCCCAGCGGTTCACCCGACGCGGCCCGGTCGCCGTACAGTGGTGCGCGTGGCCGCCAATGCTCGCCGTCGTCCCGCCGACGGCCGCCTGACGCACGACCTCGACCCGCACGACAAGGGTCCCCAGGACGCCTGCGGCGTGTTCGGGGTGTGGGCTCCCGGCGAGGACGTCGCCAAGCTCGCCTACTACGGCATCTACGCGCTGCAGCACCGAGGGCAGGAGTCGGCCGGCATCGCGGTCAGCAACGGCCGGCAGATCCTCGTCTACAAGGACATGGGACTGGTCTCCCAGGTGTTCGACGAGTCGACGCTGGAGGCGCTGCGGGGCCACATCGCGGTCGGCCACTCGCGCTACTCCACGACCGGGGCCAGCACCTGGCACAACGCGCAGCCGACCTTCCGCCCGACGATGGACGGCTCGATCGCGCTGGGCCACAACGGCAACCTGACCAACACCTCCGAGCTGCAGCAGCTGGTCGCCGGCCTGCCCAGCAGCAACGGCGAGCTCGACATCCACGCGCGCAACCTGGAGACCTCGACCAACGACACCAGCCTGGTCACCGCGCTGCTCGCCCACCACCCCGACACCACGCTCGAGCAGCGGGCCATGGAGCTGCTCCCGCAGATCCGCGGCGCCTTCTGCTTCGTGTGGATGAACGAGTCCACGCTGTACGCCGCCCGCGACCCCCAGGGGATCCGGCCGCTGGTGCTCGGCCGGCTCGAGCGGGGCTGGGTGGTCGCCTCCGAGACCGCGGCGCTGGACATCGTCGGTGCCTCGTACGTCCGCGAGGTCGAGCCCGGCGAGATGGTCGTCGTCGACGAGGACGGCCTGCGCACCATGCGCTTCGCCGAGCCGGAGCCCAAGGGCTGCCTGTTCGAGTTCGTCTACCTCGCCCGGCCCGACACCCGGATCTCCGGGCGCCAGGTGCACGGGGTCCGGGTGGAGATCGGCCGCCGGCTGGCCGAGGAGCACCCGGTCGACGCCGACCTCGTGATCCCCGTGCCCGAGTCCGGGACGCCGGCCGCGATCGGCTACGCGGAGCGGTCGGGGATCCCGTACGGCACCGGGCTGGTGAAGAACTCCTACGTCGGACGCACCTTCATCCAGCCCTCGCAGACCATCCGCCAGCTCGGCATCCGGCTCAAGCTGAACCCGCTGCGCGACGTCATCGAGGGCAAGCGCCTGGTCGTGGTCGACGACTCGATCGTGCGCGGCAACACGCAGCGCGCGCTCATCCGGATGCTGCGCGAGGCCGGGGCCCGCGAGGTCCACGTACGCATCGCCAGCCCGCCGGTGAAGTGGCCGTGCTTCTACGGCATCGACTTCGCCACCCGTGCCGAGCTGATCGCCAACGGCCTCACGACCGACGAGATCTGCGCCTCGATCGGCGCCGACAGCCTGGGCTACGTCGACCTCGAGGACACCGTGGCGGCGACCGAGGTGCCGAAGGAGAGCCTGTGCCGGGCCTGCTTCGACGGCGTCTACCCGGTCGAGCTGCCCGAGCCCGAGCACCTGGGCAAGCACCTGCTGGAGTCCTTCCCGGAGAAGCTGGCCGAGCTCTCGGCGTCGAACCCGCTCGCAGCCGGTCAGCGGTCCGCGGCCGGTGCGGGCGGCGGCGACGCGCTGGAGCGCCCGTGAGCGCGGACAGCGAAGGCGCCGGCGCGTCGGCGACGTACGAGTCGGCGGGGGTCTCCATCGAGGCCGGCGACAGTGCGGTCGAGCTGATGAAGGTCTGGGTCGACAAGGCCCGCCGCGAGGAGATGATCGGCGGGATCGGCGGCTTCGCGGGTCTCTTCGACGCCTCTGCGCTCAAGGCGTACGACCGTCCGCTGCTGGCCACCTCGGCCGACGGCGTCGGCACGAAGGTCGCGATCGCGCAGGCGATGGACGTCCACGACACGATCGGCTTCGACCTGGTCGGCATGCTCGTCGACGACCTCGTGGTGTGCGGGGCCGAGCCGCTGTTCCTCACCGACTACATCGCCACTGGGCAGGTGGTCCCCGAACGGGTCGCCGCCATCGTCAAGGGCATCGCCGAGGCGTGCCTGCAGGCCGGTTGCGCGCTGATCGGCGGCGAGACCGCCGAGCACCCGGGGCTGATGGCGCCCGGCGAGTACGACGTCGCCGGCTCCACGACCGGGGTGGTCGAGGCCTCCGCGCTGCTCGGCCCGGCGCTGGTGCGCCCCGGGGACGCCGTGGTCGCGATGGCCTCAAGCGGGCTGCACTCCAACGGGTACTCCCTGGTCCGTCACGTCCTGCTCGAGCGCGCCGGCTGGGCCCTGGACCGCGATGTCGCCGAGCTCGGTCGCACGCTGGGCGAGGAGCTGCTCGAGCCGACGCGGGTGTACGCCAAGGCGTGCCTGGCGCTGGCCGCCGGCACCGCCACCCACGCGATGTCGCACATCACCGGCGGCGGGCTCGCCGCCAACCTGGAGCGCGTGATGCCCGAGGAGCTGACCGCGACCCTCGACCGCGGCACCTGGGCGCTGCCGGCGGTCTTCGACCTGGTCCGCGACGTGGGGTCCATCGACCGTGCCGACCTCGAGCGGACGCTGAACTGCGGCGTCGGCATGGTGGCTCTCGTCGCCCCGGACGACGCCGACGCGGCCGTCTCGCTGCTCGGCGACCACGGCGTCCGTGCGTGGGTCGCCGGAGAGGTCACCGAGGCGGCCGCGGACGAGCGAGGTGCGGTGCGGCTGGTCGGCGACCACCGCTGAGGTCCCTCGGCGCGTGCCGAGGACGCTTACCGGCCGGGCGGCGTGCGTGACCGCCCGGTCGTTGGGTAGTCTCGACCTACGACATGCTGACACCAGACCGGTGAGCCCCAGGGGCCCCGGCCGAACTTGCGAGGGGGTCGGACCCAATGGGGCGCGGCCGAGCTAAGGCGAAGCAGACCAAGGTCGCTCGCGATCTGAAGTACCGGAGCCAGGACACAGACTTCGACGCGTTGGCGAAGGAGCTCCACGGAGACTCCGGCGACGGCGGCGGAGCCTCTGATGACGCCTCCGACGACGTCTCGGGCGACGACGACTGGGCGGACCGCCCGCGCGGTTGACCGCGGGCCGGTGCGTCGTCGCCGGCCCTCCCCGAACCGACGCGGTGACGCCGGTCGTACGCCGTGGCGGTGTGCCGCGGCTGCTCAGCGACCCACGCGGATCGCGCCCAGCCGGCTGACGCCGGCGATCCGCTGCTCGGCGACCCGGTCGGCGGCGACCGCCGGCGAGATGCCCTCGGCGTCCGCCACGCGCAGCACCTCACGCGTGGTGTCGAAGATCTTCGCCGCCCGGCGCTGCGCCCGCTCGAAGGAGAAGCCGTCGAGCTCGTCGGCGACCTGCACGACGCCGCCGGCGTTGACGCAGTAGTCGGGGGCGTAGGTGATGCCGCGGTCCAGCAGCCGCGCGCCGACCTCGTCGCCGGCCAGCTGGTTGTTGGCGGCACCGCACACGATCCTCGCGGTCAGGGCGTCGGTGACCGGCTCGTCCAGCGCCCCGCCGAGCGCGCACGGCGCGTAGACGTCGAGCGGTGAGGCGATCAGCGCGTCGGTGTCCGGCACCGCCCTCACCTCGGGGTGCGACGCCACGACGGCGTCCACGGCGGGCTGCCACACGTCGGTGACGAGGACCCGGGCGCCGTCCTCCAGGAGATGGCGGACGAGGTGCCTGCCCACCTTGCCGACACCGGCGACCCCGACGGTGCGTCCGGCCAGGGTCGGCGCACCCCACACCGACTCCGCGGCGGCGCGCATCCCCTGGAACACGCCGTAGGCCGTCAGCACGCTGGAGTCGCCCGCTCCGCCGTGCTCGACCGTGCGGCCGGTGGCGAAGTCGCACTCGCGCGCGACGACGTCCATGTCCTCCGAGTAGGTCCCCACGTCGCAGGCTGTCACGTACCGGCCGCCGAGCGAGGCGACGAAGCGGCCGTACGCCCGCAGCAGCACCTCCGACTTGTCGGTGCGCGGGTCGCCGATGATGACGGCCTTGCCGCCGCCGTGGTCGAGGCCCGCGAGCGCGTTCTTGTACGTCATCCCGCGGGAGAGTGCGAGGACGTCCTCGAGCGCCGCCTGCTCGTCGGCGTACGGGTGGAACCGGGTGCCGCCCAGCGCCGGGCCGAGCGCGGTGGAGTGGACGGCGATGATCGCGCGGAGTCCCGACTCGCGGTCCTCGCAGTGGACGACCTGCTCGTGCCCCTCGAGCCGGGCGAACACGCCGTCGCGCTGGGGGCGGTCCGGGTCACGGTCGGGTCCGAGGGTCATCTGTCGCCTTTCGAGGGTGTGCGTGGTGCTCATCCGCGTGTGTCCCGACCCTAGACCGGCGCGTACGGATGTCACGGTTCTGTACTGTTCGCCCGGTGTGCAGTCGTTCACCGGGTTCGCACGAAAAAGATTTTTCGATCAGATTTCGGGTGCTTCATACTTCTGACCTGCACAAACATGCAGCACGCGTGACGGACCGCTCCACACAAGTCCGACAAGGGGTAGGCGATGACCCCGAAGGGTGGCAGACTCCTTCGAAGCGGGCACGCAAGGGCTTGGGGGAGTCGTCCGCTGCATCCACTCAATCCCGTCCAGAAAGGGGGGTCGCCGTGTCCGTGCGCCCCGAGGAGTCCGAGACGTTGCTGACCCCGGCCGAGGTGGCCGCGCTGTTCCGGGTCGACCCGAAGACCGTGACGCGCTGGGCCAAGGCCGGCAAGCTCACGTCGATCCGCACGCTGGGCGGGCACCGCCGCTACGTGGAGTCCGAGGTCCGTGGCCTGCTCAACGGCGCCGTGCCCCAGCAGCGCGGCCCGGTCGACTGAACCAGCCCGCTCCGCTCCACCCGCTCCGGCGCCGTCCTCGGCACCGGAGCGGGCTGTAGCATGAGCGCTCAGAGGCGTTCGAGCCGTCATCAGCGGCGAGCCTTCGGAAGAACAGTCGTCCACTGATCCATCTCGGGCGACCAAGTAGACCCGAACGGGTGGGCCCGTCACAGCCCGCAACGAAGTGGCCCCGCCCGGGGCAATCGAGGTGGTACCGCGGCTCTCGTCGTCCTCGTGTCCAGCACGACACGACATCGACCAGACCAGGAGCACCGCCCATGACCTATCCCCGGGTCTCCGCCACGGGCCGCGACGACGTCCCCGCCAGCCCGCGCTTCCCGGAGGTCGAGGAGGCGGTGCTGGCCTACTGGGCCGACGACGACACGTTCCGCGCCAGCGTCGAGCAGCGCGACGCAGGGCCGGGCGGGTCGAACGAGTTCGTCTTCTACGACGGACCGCCCTTCGCCAACGGTCTGCCGCACTACGGCCACCTGCTCACCGGCTACGTCAAGGACCTCGTCCCGCGCTACCAGACGATGCGCGGACGCCGGGTCGAGCGCCGGTTCGGCTGGGACACCCACGGTCTGCCCGCCGAGCTCGAGGCGATGCGCCTGAACGGGATCAAGACCACCGACGAGATCCTCGAGCTCGGCATCGAGAAGTTCAACGAGGCCTGCCGGGCCTCGGTGATGAAGTACACCGGCGAGTGGCGCGACTACGTCACCCGCCAGGCGCGCTGGGTCGACTTCGAGCACGACTACCGCACCATGAACGCCGACTACATGGAGTCGGTGATCTGGGCCTTCAAGCAGCTCTACGACAAGGGCTGGGTCTACGAGGGCTTCCGGGTGCTGCCGTACTGCTGGAACGACGAGACGCCGCTGTCCAACCACGAGCTGCGGATGGACGAGGGCACGTATCGCAACCGCCAGGACCCGGCCGTCACGGTCGGCGTGGAGCTGACCTCGGGCGAGCACGCCGGCGCGAAGGCGCTGGTGTGGACGACCACGCCGTGGACGCTGCCGTCGAACCTCGCGGTGATGGTGGGCGAGGACATCGACTACGTGGTCGTGGAAAAGGACGGAGAGCGCTTCGTCCTCGCCGAGGCGCGGCTGGGGGCGTACGAGCGCGAGCTCGCCGGGGCCGAGGTGGTCGCCCGGACCACCGGGGCGGCGCTGGCGGGTGCGACGTACGACCCACCGTTCTCGTACTACCGCGGTCACGGAGGAGCCTTCCGCGTGGTCACCGCGGAGTTCGTCACCACCACCGACGGCACCGGGCTGGTGCACACCGCCGGTGCGTTCGGTGAGGACGACAAGGTGGTCACCGACCGCGAGGGCATCGAGGCGGTGATGCCGGTCGGCAAGGACGGGCGGTTCACCGCGCCGGTCACCGAGTACGCCGGCATGCAGGTCTTCGACGCCAACGCCCACATCATCGACGACCTCAAGGCGGGCACGGGCTCGGTGACGCCGGGGACGGTGCTGCTGCGGCGCGAGACGTACGACCACTCCTACCCGCACTGCTGGCGCTGCCGCGAGCCGCTGATCTACAAGGGCGTCTCGTCGTGGTTCGTCGAGGTGACGAAGTTCAAGGCGCGGATGGGCGAGCTCAACCAGCAGATCAACTGGGTCCCCGAGCACGTCAAGGACGGCCAGTTCGGCAAGTGGGTCGAGAACGCCCGGGACTGGTCGATCACCCGCAACCGGTTCTGGGGCAGCCCGGTGCCGGTGTGGAAGTCCGACGACGAGGCCTACCCGCGCCTGGACGTCTACGGCTCGTTCGCCGAGCTCGAGCGCGACTTCGGCGACCTGCCGCGCGACCGCGACGGCAACCCGGACCTGCACCGGCCGTTCGTCGACGAGCTGACCCGGCCCAACCCCGACGACCCGACCGGTCGCTCGACGATGCGCCGGGTCGCGGACGTCCTGGACGTCTGGTTCGACTCGGGGTCGATGTCGTTCGCGCAGGTGCACTACCCGTTCGAGAACGACGACTGGTTCGAGGGGCACTTCCCGGCCGACTTCATCGTCGAGTACATGGCCCAGACGCGCGGTTGGTTCTACACCCTGCACATCCTGGCCACGGGTGTCTTCGACCGTCCCGCCTTCGAGAACTGCATCAGCCACGGCATCGTGCTCGGCTCCGACGGCGAGAAGATGAGCAAGTCGCTGCGCAACTACCCCGACGTCAGCGAGGTCTTCGACCGCGACGGCGCCGACGCGATGCGCTGGTTCCTCATGGCCAGCCCGATCCTGCGCGGCGGCAACCTCGTCGTCACCGAGCAGGGCATCCGCGACGGGGTGCGACAGGTGCTGATCCCGCTGTGGAACAGCTGGTACTTCTTCGCGCTCTACGCCAACGCCGCCGGCCACGACGCCGTGGCGTCCACCGCGTCGAGCGACCCGATGGACCGCTACCTGCTGGCCAAGACGAGGGAGTACGTCGCCTCGGTCACCGCCCAGCTCGACGCCTACGCCGTGGCCGACGCCTGCGACACGACGCGGTCGTTCCTCGACGTGCTGTCGAACTGGTACATCCGCCGCTCGCGGGAGCGGTTCTGGGCGGCTGCAGGCGCTGTCGACGTCGGGGCCTTCGGCACGCTGGCCACCGTCCTGGACGTGCTGTGCCGTACGACGGCCCCGCTGCTGCCGCTGATCAGCGAGGAGATCTGGCGCGGCCTGACCGGCGGGCGCTCAGTGCACTTGGCCGACTGGCCCTCGGTCGAGGAGCTGCCGGCCGACGACGCGCTGGTCGCGGCCATGGACGAGGTGCGCGAGGTGTGCTCGGCGACCTCGGCCCTGCGCAAGGCCGAGCAGCTGCGCACCCGGCTGCCGCTGGCCGCGCTGACGGTGGTCGTGCCCGACCCGGACGCGCTGACTGACTTCGCCTCCATCGTCGGCGACGAGGTCAACGTCCGCTCGGTGCGGGTGATCGGCACCTCCTCCGACGAGGCGTCGTCGTACGGCGTGGCGCAGCGGCTCACCGTCAACGCCCGCGCGGCCGGACCGCGGCTGGGCAAGGACGTGCAGGTGGCGATCAAGGGCTCGAAGTCCGGCGACTGGTCGGTCGCCGCCGACGGCACCGTCACCGCGGGCGGGCTGGCGCTGGTCGAGGGGGAGTACTCCCTGGAGACCGTCGCCGAGGCCGCCGAGGAGGGTACGGCGCTCGGCGTGCTGCCCGGGGGCGGCTTCGTCGTCCTCGACACCCGCGTCACCCCCGACCTGGCCGCCGAGGGGCTGGCCCGCGACGTGGTGCGCGCAGTGCAGCAGGCTCGCCGGTCCGCCGGACTCGACGTCTCCGACCGGATCAGCCTGGTGCTCGGCGGCAGCGAGGCGGCCCGCAACGCTGCCGAGGCGTACGCCGACCTCATCTCCGGCGAGGTGCTGGCCACGTCGTACTCCGTCACCGGTGCGCCGGTCGACGGCGAGTCCGCGGCCCTGGCCGACGGCGAGAGCGTGACGATCAGCCTCGAGCGGGCGTGAGTCGCTGACCCAGGACGCGGTGCGGGCCCCGTCAGCGTGGTACGCCGGCGAGCGACGCATACAGCTCGCGGTGGGCGCGGGCGGCCGCGTCCCAGGTGAACCGGCGGGCGAGCGCGCGGCCCGGGGCGGGGTCGAGCGCGTCGCTCAGCGCGCGGTCGAGAGCCGTGGCGATGCCCGCCTGGTCGCGTGCGTACGACACCGTCTCGCCCAGCACCTCCCGCAGCACCGGCAGGTCGCGGGCGACGACGGGCACGCCGGCGGCGAGGGCCTCGAGCGCGGCCAGGCCGAAGCCCTCCTTCGTGGACACGAACGCCAGCGCTCCGGCCTGGGCGATCAGCGACGGCAGGTCGTCCTCCGGCAGGACGCCCAGCACCTCCGGCACCACTCCCAGCTCGGCGGCGCGGGCCTCGAAGCGGGCGCGGTAGTCGCGGTAGTCGAAGAGCGTCTCGCCGCCGCCGATCACCAGCCGCAGCCCGGGTCGTCGCTCGCGCAGCCGGGCGAACGCCTCGAGCAGGTCCAGGCTGCCCTTGCGGGGCTCGATGCCGCCGAGGGCGAGCACGTAGTCGCCGAGCCGGTCCGACCACGCCGCCCGTCCGGCGCCGTCCGTCGCGCCGGCCTCGAAGCGTGCGGCGTCGACGCCGTTGGGGATGACGGTCGGCCGCAGCCCCCAGCCGGCGCGGACCTCCTCGGCGACGGCGGCCGAGACGCATATCCGCACGGTGGGCTCGACGACCGCCCGCTCGTGGCAGGCCGCCAGCTCGGGGGTGGCGAAGTCGTCGAGGTGGTGGATGGTGCGTACGCACGGCAGCGCGGCGTTGGCCGAGATGCAGTCCTGCGCGTGCACGACGTCGTACGACGCACGCTCACCGGCGAACGCGTCGGCGAGGACCGCGATCGAGCGGACGATCCGCGGGCCGACCGCCTCCTCCTCGGCCGCGGCGAACGGCACCGCGTGCACGGTCACCGCCGGGTCGACGGGACGGAAGAACGTGGTGTCGCCGCCGCGGCCGAGGGTCCAGACGTGGACCTCCTCGCCGAGCCGGGCGAGCGCCTCCGCCAGCGCGAGGGTGTGGACGACCCCGCCGCGCGGGCGCGTCGAGTAGGTCAGCAGGGCGACCCTCATCGGACGACTCCGTCGACGCGGTCGGTGAGCGCGATCAGCTCGTCGAGGTGGTGCAGCTGTCGTCGTGCGCGGGCGACCTCGAGGTCGACGTCGACGTCGGTGAGCGCCATCGCTCCCTTGCCGGTCGTCCGGGCGAGGACGTCCCCGCCCGGACCCACGACCTTCGCCCGGCCGAGGAAGCGGAGCGTGCCCATCAGCCCGGTCTGGTTGGAGGAGACCCAGACGACCTGGTTCTCGGCCGCCCGCGCGGCGTCGTAGAGGTCGAACAGCCGGGACTGCCGGTCGTGGGTCAGCCGCCGGGTCCGGTCGGTGACGCTGGCCGGCCAGGCAGACAGGCAGGCGATCGTCGTCGCGCCGTCCAGCGCCAGGGCCCGCGCGGCCTCGGGGAAGGTCTTGTCGTAGTCGATCAGCATGCCGATCCGCCCGACGGGGGTGTCGAAGGCCGCGAACCGGTCCCCGGCGGCGTACACACTGCGCTCACCGGGCGGCTGGTGGACCTTGCGGTGCCGTCCGAGCACGCCTCCGCCGTGCAGGCACAGGGCTGCGCCGGCCAGCGGGCGCGGGCCGTCGAGCGCCTCGGAGTAGCCGAGGCAGACCACCAGCGGCCCGCACGCCGCGATCAGCCGGGCGATCTCGGGGCCGTCCTCGCGCAGCCCCGGTGGCAGGTCGTCGGTGGCGGGGTGCTGCAGGTCGGTGAGGTATCCGCCGAGGCTGGCGTGCGGCAGGACGAGCAGGTCGACGTCGGCGCCGCGCGCCTCGGCGATGATGCCCTCGACCTTGACCACCGACCGCTCGACGTCACGGCCGAAGTGGGCGGCGACCGCCCCGATCCTCACGAGCGCCCGACCCCCGGGGCGGCGAGGTCGCCGCGCACCGCGGCGACGACGTGGTCGGCGACGTGCTCGGCGTCAGCGGCGACGCCGAGGAAGCGTCCCGAGCCCCAGGTGTGCAGCCAGGGCAGGCCCACGAAGCTGAGCCCCGGCACGGCGCTCACGCCCCGGGTGTGGGTCGGGCGGCCGGACCCGTCGAAGGCGCCGACCCGCACGAACCGGTAGTCGGGGCGGTAGCCGATCGCCCAGACGATGCTGCCGACGCCCGCCTCGGCGAGGTCCAGCGTCGTGGTCTCGGACCCCGGGCGCCAGACCGGCTCGTACGGACTGCCCGGCGGTGCGTCGATGCCCTCGCGCTCGACGTAGGCGTCGATGTCGCGGCAGATCGAGTTGTAGACCCGGTCCGCGTCGTCCAGCGCGGACTCGGCGGTCGGCAGGAAGCGCAGCAGGGTGCCGGCCCCGTCGGCGAGCATCCCGTACAGCCTCATCCCCTCCGCGGCGAAGCGGCGCAGGTCGATGTCGCGGCCGCCGTCGCGGCCGGTGACGTAGTGGTTGGTCTTCTCGCGGGCCGCCAGACCGCCCGGGTACGACGCGACCGGGGTGTCGTAGAGGCCCATCTGGGCCAGCCAGGTCATGGTGTCCCGGCCGCGGTATGTGCGGGCCACGCGCGGGGCGTCGCCGAGCGCGAGGTGCACCTGACGCCCGGCCAGGTGCAGGTCCTCGGCGATCTGGGCGCCGGACTGGCCCGACCCGACGACGAGCACCGCTCCCTCGGGCAGCTGGTCGGGCCGCTCGTAGTCCGCCGACTGCACCTGGGCCACCGAGGGGTCCAGCGACGGCGCCCACGAGGGCACGATCGGCACGTGGTAGCCGCCGGTCGCCAGCACCACCTGCGCGGCCGACCAGGACCGCACGCCGCCGGGGCCTTCGGCCGTGACCGTGAAGCCGCCGTCCTCGTGCTCGGCCACGGACGTGACCCGGGTGTGCTCGACGAGCGGCGGCGAGAACGAGGCCACGTACCCCGCGAGCCAGTCGACGACCTCCTCGCGTGTCATGAAGCCGTCGGGGTCGGAGCCGGCGTAGGCGTAGCCGGGCAGTCGGCAGTGCCAGTTCGGGGTCACCAGGGTGAAGCTGTCCCAGCGGCTGTCGGCCCACTCGTGCGCGGCGGTGTTCGCCTCCACCACGACGTGCTGCACTCCGTCGCGCACCAGGAACCAGCTCACCGAGAGCCCTGCCTGGCCGCCACCCACGATGACGACCGGCACCTCCTCGGGCCCGCTCATGCCCGCTGCTCCGGCCTGGCACGGGACTCGCCGTCGTGCATGCCGAGGACGCGCACCACCTCGTCCGGGGCGTACGCCGCCGCACGCGTCTGGATCTGCTCGGTGGTGGAGATCGCCGACGTGCAGGCGAAGCCGAAGATCTCCTGCACCCGGTCACCGGCGATGCTCAGTGCGTAGGTGGCCCGCCGCGAGAACTCCTCGACCCGGTAGTCGGTCCCGGCCTCGAGGTGCTCGTGGACCACCAGTGAGGGTGAGTAGCACTCCTCGACCACGCCGTCGGGCCAGCGCACGGTGAACGTCATCTCAGGCAAGGACGGCCTCCTGACCGCTCGGGTAGACCTCCGGTCGGCGGTCGCGCAGGTGGAACATCGACCGCCGTGCAGCGGCGACCTCCGCGGCGACGTCGACCCGCGCGACGGCCAGGCCCTCGGCGGTACCGGTCGTGGCCAGCACGTCGCCGCCGGGTCCGACGACCTGCGCGCTGGCGACGAAGCGCAGTGAGCCGAAGGTCCCGGACTGGTTGGACGCCACCCAGACGACCTGGTTCTCCAGGGCACGTGCGCGGTCGAAGAGGGTGAAGCGTCGGGTCCAGCGGTCCTCGGCGAGGTCGTCGGACGCCGCGGTGCGCGACGCAGGCCAGGCCGAGACGCAGACGATCGTCTCGGCGCCGTCGAGGGCCAGCGCACGCGCCGACTCCGGGAACGCCTTGTCGTAGCAGATCAGCAGGCCGAGGCGGCCGGCCGGGCTGTCGATCGCGGCCAGCTCCGAGCCGGCGGCGTAGTGGGCGTCCTCGCCGAGCGGCTGGTGCACCTTGCGGTGCACACCGAGCACCCCGTCGCCGGTCACCGCAGCCGCACTGTTGTAGCGCTCGGCGCCGTCGGACTCGCAGAAGCCGACGACCAGCGTCATCTCCCGGGCCAGCTCGGCGACCCGGCGCAGCTCGGGGCCGTCGAGGTCCATCGCCGGAGGCAGCGAGTCCGGCGACTCGTCGTGGCTGCCGTCGCGGCCTGCGCCGAGCACGGAGAGGTAGCCACCGAGGCACGCCTCGGGGAGGGCCAGCAGCCCGACGCCCTGCGCACGGGCGTCATCGACGAGGGACGCGATGCGGGCCAGGTTGTCCTCGACGTCGCGACCGAAGGGTGCGGCCACTGCCGCGACCGCGGTGCTCACGCCGCCCCCAGCCCGGTCACCGGGCCGGTCAGGACCTCGGTCACCTCGCCGTCGGGCCAGCGCAGCCGGACCCCGGAGCCGCTCGTCAGTTCCCCGCACGCCTGCGACGTCACGAAGCCGGGCAGGCCCGAGACGTCCGCGTCGTCCTCGTGCGCGGTGAGCATCGCGAACCCCGGGAAGCACGTCACCCAGTCGGCGTACGACGACGTGCCCGGCGTCGGCACGTCGGCCGCGTCCAGCACCGCGCCGCACCCGGAGGCCTCGGCGAGCATGCCGAGCGTCCCGACCAGCCCGCCCATGGAGACGTCCTTCGCGGCCGCCGGGTCGAGGGTGCGGACGACGCCACCGAGGGCGCGCAGCTCAGCACCGGTGCGGTGCGACGAGGAGTCCCACTGGGTCCCGGCGTAGCCCGGGCGCCAGCCGCCGCCCAGGTCCGCGGTCACGCGCAGCCGGTGGCCGGGGCGACCACCGCCGCCCGGGACCGGGGTCGTCGTACGTCCGAGGGCGGTGACGCTGAGCGAGGCCGGCACCCCGAGCTGGGTGTGCCCGCCGAGGACCGGCACGGCCCAGGCGCGGGAGGCCTCGGCCAGTCCGTGCAGCACGCGGCGCGCGGCGGCGGCGTCGCGGGCGCCGACGGCGTCGAGCAGCCCGACCGGGGTGGCGCCCATGGCGCCGAGGTCGTTGAGGTTGACCAGGGCCGCGCACCAGCCGGCCCACTCGGGGTCGCGCTCGACCATCGAGGGCAGGATCGCGTCGCACGCGGCGACCACGTCGGTGCCGGCGAGCGGTGCCCCGTCGTCGCCGAGGAAGCCGGGCACGTGCCCGGCCGGGGCGGCGCCGACGAGCGCGGGGACCAGACCGGCGAGCGGCGACTTCGTGGCGGCGACCAGCCGGGCGACCCGGCCCACGGGCCAGCGGACGTCGACGTGCGGCACGCCGTGCAGCGACCTCGGGGCGAGCCGCTGCCAGCCGAGCCCGGTGAAGAGCGCCTCGTGGCGGGCCTGCACGCACGCCTCGAAGCGCAGCGCGCCGAGGTCCTCGGCCGTCGCGCAGGCCGCGCGGACCAGTGCGGTGCCGGTGCCGGGGGCACTGCCCGGTGCGACGACCAGTCTGCTTCCCTGCCACCACCCGAGGTCCCTCCCGTCGGTGACCGGATGGAGGCGGACGCCGCCGACGACCACACCCGACGCCGTGCGGGACAGCAGGACGACGGTGCGCGGGTCGGTGTCGGCGTCGTCGAGGTCGTGGTGCTCGAAGAGCCCCTGGCTTTCGACGAAGGCGCGGTGCCGCAGGGCGGCGTACGTCCGCAGGCCGGCGGCGTCCCGACCGGGATCGGCGCGTACCACCGTGGGGCCCGGCGCCGGCCCGGTCAGGACGCAGGACGCAGGTGAGACGACCGTCGCGCCGCTCATCACGCCCCCTCGCAGGACAGGCCGGAGCAGGCGCCGCAGGCCGCGCACCCGGCGGCCTGGTCGGCGCCCGCCATGCCGGCGGCGCGGAGCGCCGCCGCGACCCGCGACGTCACGTCGGCGACCACGGCGGGATCGGGCGCGGCGACGCCGTCGACGTCGGTGGCCAGCGTCCCGGCGAGCGGCCGGAACGGCACCACGAACGGGTAGACCCCCATCGCGATCAGCTCCTCGGCGCCGGCGACGAGCTCGTCGGGGTCCTCGCCGAGGCCGACCAGGAGGTAGGTCGAGACCTGGTTCCAGCCGAAGACCCGGACGGCCTCGGCCCAGGCGGAGCGGTACTCCGCCATGGGCACCGAGCCCTTGCCGGGCATCCAGCGGCGGCGTACGTCGTCGTCCAGCGACTCCACGTGGATGCCGATCGAGCGGGCCCCGGCCTCGTACAGCTCGGTGATGCTGGCCAGGTCTGCCGGCGGCTCGCACTGCACCTGGACCGGCAGGTCGGGGAGCACCTCGTGCACCGCGCGGACGCACCGGGCCAGGTGGGTGGCGCCGCGGTCGCGGCCCCGGGAGGTGCCGGTGGTCATCACGACCTGGCTGACCCCGTCGAGGCGGTGCGCGGCCACCGCGACCTCCGCGATCATGGCCGGCGTCTTCACCGCCACGGTCGCCCCCTGCCGCAAGGACTCCTCGATCGCGCAGAACCGGCAGCGCTCGTCCTCGTCGTACCGTGCGCAGGTCTGCACCACGGTCGTGGCCAGGACGTGCGAGGAGTGCAGGCGGGCGATCTGCTCGTACGACACCCCGTCCGCGGTGGTGAGGTCGTAGAACCGCGGTCGGGCGACAGCCTCCACGCCCATGCCGGTGTCGGCGCCGTCGAGGAGGAGCTTGCCGCCGCGCACGGAGTACGGGCTGCGGGGGTTGAGCGGGATGGCCGCGCCCACCCCGTCGAGGAGCACGTGGCCGTCGTCGCTGGGCCCGGCTCCCGCCCGCCTCGACACCGGAGCGTCGAGGAGGCGGATCCCCTGGATCGCGACGTCGACCCGCGTCGAGCGCGCTGTCGTCACGGGTCGTCCCTCACAGGTTGTAGCAGGAGTTGATCACCGCGCCCTTGTTGGCGAAGTGGATGACGGCGTCCTGGACGTCGAGCGGGTGGGCCGGGACGACGCCCTCGATGAGGTCCTCCTCGCGGCAGCCGTGCAGCGCGAGGCCGAAGCGGCAGCACAGGACCGTGCCGCCCTCCGAGATGAAGGTCTTGATCGAGTCGTTCATGTTCTGGTTGCCGGGGAAGGCTCCGTCGCCGGTGGTGGGGAACCCGCGCGTGTCCATGCAGGCCAACGTTCCGGGGCCGTAGAAGTAGAGGGTCGTGTCGAAGCCCTTGCGCAGCGCGCGGGTGGACTGAAGCACGGCCACGAAGCTGACCGAGCTCTCGTGGGGGATCCCGTGGACGAGGGTGAGCCAGGACTGGCCCTCCGACGCCTGGTAGTCGGGGAACAGCTTCGTGCTGCCGTACAGGTCGGTGCCCTTGGCCTGGGAGGGGTGCGGGACCTCTCCCAGCGAGGTCTGCATGTTGGCGAGGATCTCGTCGTCGTACACGGACATTGGTGCCTCCTGGTGGGTGGGGTTCATCGGATCTGCTGGGGTCAGCCGTAGAGCGACTCGAAGTTCTCGGTGAAGAAGGCGCGGGCCAGCGAGCCGTCCCCGGCCGCGGCGGCCAGGCGGGCGTGCTCGCCGGCGTAGTCGCCCCACGGGGTGTCGGTGGCGAAGAGGACCCGGTCGTGCCCGACGCCGCGCCGCTCGATCTCGGCCACCAGCCAGGCGGGGGCGAAGCCGATCGTCCAGGAGGTGTCGGTCCACACCTGCTTGCCGGACTCGACCCAGTCGAAGAACCGGCCGCCGATCAGCTTCATGTGCCCGCTCATCCCGCCGCCGAGGTGGACGAGGTGGATCTTCGTGGCGTCGCCGTACCTCTCGACGAGCGTGCCGATCGCGTCGATGTCGGAGGCACCACCGGGAGAGGTGTGCACGTGGACGACGAGGTCGTGGTCCGCGGCCGTGGTGAATATCCGGTCCAGCTGCTCGGCGCAGTCGGGGTCGTCGACCGAGCCGCCGAGGAGGAAGCTGGTCTTGAGCGCCGCGACGCCGGCTTCGGCGACGAGTGCGAGCGCCGCGTCGTTGCGCAACGCGTCGGAGGCCTTGGGGGAGACCCACAGCCCGCACCGCACCCGGTCGTCGCGCTGCGCGGCCTCGAGCGCGAGGGGATTGAGGTCAAAGGAGGCCTGGGGGTCGGGCACGCCGTAGTTCGGCAGCACGAGGGTCCGCTCGATGCGGTGCTCGTCGAGGTCCGCGATGAGCTCCTCCACCGAGGCGACAGCGGTCGTGTCCGGGCTGATCGGCGGGCCGCCGTAGAAGGGGTACGACGGCAGCACCCCGATGTGCCGGTGCGCGTCGTGTGTCCGTTCCATGACGAGAGTCAACGTGCGCCTTGTTTCGCAGTGGTTCCGAGCGGAATACGATTCGCGCTCACTCGTGTGAGCGTCGTGTTACGTGGTCGTCGCTGGGCGGCCGCGCCGTGTCGCGGCGCCTAGCGTGGAGCCGTGAGCGAGACGACCATCGCTGCCGCGCTCGACGAGCTCGAGCGGCGCGACCCGGACCGGGTGGCCGTGCGCTGCGGCGGGGCCGCGCTGACCAGGCGCGAGCTGGGGGAGTGGACGCGGCGGCTCGCCGCGCACTGGCGCCGCGGCGGGCTCGCGGTCGACGACCACGTGAGCATCGTGCTCGAGAGTGGGATCGGGTTCGTCGTCGCGGCGGTGGCGGCCTGGCGAGCCGGGGCCACGCCGCAGCCGGTCCCGCCGTCGCTGCCGGAGGGGGAACGACGCGACGTGCTCGAGCTCGCCGCCGCCCCTCTCCTCGTCGACCACGACCCGCCGCTGGTCGACGACCTGCCGCCGTGCGCCGAGCTGCCCGACCTGGCCGCCTCCTGCTGGAAGGCGCCCACCTCCTCCGGGAGCACGGGGCGGCCGAAGATCGTCCGCGCAGCGGCGCCTGCCACGTGGGACCCGGACCGTTCCCCGGCGGCGTTCGTCCCCCGCGACGCCGTCCAGCTGGTGGCGGCGCCGCTGCACCACGCGGCACCGTTCACGTACGCGATGCGGGGGCTGATGTGCGGTCACACGCTGGTGCTGATGACGGCCTTCGACCCGGCTGAGTGGCTGCGGCTGGTCGAGACCCACGACGTCACGTGGGGACTGCTGTCCCCGACGAGCATGCTCGCTGTCTGGCGCTCGCCACGACGAGCCTCGGCCGAGGTGTCCTCGCTGGAGTCGGTGCTGCACCTGGGGGCCCGCTGCCCGCCCTGGCTGAAGCGGGAGTGGCTGGGGTGGCTCGGGCCGGAGCGGGTCGTGGAGGTGTACGCCGGCACCGAGTCGCAGGGCCTGACCTGCATCGGGGGCGAGGAGTGGCTTGCACACCCCGGTTCGGTCGGGCGGCCGACGGGCGGCACGCGACTGAGGGTGGTCCGTGCCGACGGGACGGGGTGCGGCTTCGGGGAGACCGGCGAGGTGCTGATGCGGCGCGACCGGGAGACGTACTCCTACCTCGGCGCTGAACCGGTGGTGCGCGACGGCTGGCACACGCTCGGCGACGCCGGTCACCTCGACGAGCAGGGTTATCTCTTCCTCGGCGACCGGCTCGAGGACGCCGTCCGGACGCCGGACGGCACGGTCTGGCCGGCCGACGTCGAGGGCGTGATCGAGCGGCACCCGGCAGTGCGCTCCTGCCTGGTCGTCGAGAGGTCCGGGCAGGTCCACGCCGTCGTCGAGACGGCGCCGGAGGACCTCGCCGACATCGGGGTCTGGGCCGCCGGGCGGCTGCTCGAGGTGCAGCGTCCGGCGACCTGGCAGCAGACGACGAGCCGGCTCCGGGACGACATGGGCAAGGCGCGTCGCGCCGAGTGGCGCGGGTAGGGCGTCGCGTGGCGGAGTACGGCAGGATCGGCCTCGTGCACCGATCCGTCCTGGTCTCCTCCGTCGTGGCGCCCGTGGCACTGATCGGGGGCTGGACGCTCGCCGCCACCCGGCAGCCGGCGTCGTACGACCCGGTGTCGCAGACGATCAGCGCCCTCGCGGGCCACGACGCCACCGACCGCTGGGTGATGACCACCGGCATCGCCGTCACCGGCGTCGCGCACGTGGTCACCGCCCTTGGCCTGACCGAGGCGCGACCCGCGTCGCGGGTGCTGCTCGCCGCGGGTGGGGTCGCCACGACGTCGGTCGCGGTGTTCGCCGAGCCGTCGCAGGCGCACGTCCCGGTGGCGACCACGAGCTTCGTGCTCCTCGCCGCGTGGCCGCTGCTCTCCGACGTGCCGAGCAGGCGCGCCGGGCTGGTGGCCGGGATCGGGCTCGGGGCGCTGGCCGCGTGGCTGGGGACCGAGCTCGGCGGCCCGCGGGTCGGCGGGGTCGAGCGGGTGGTCGCCGGTGCTCAGTCGCTGTGGCCGCTGGCCGCGGTCGCCCTGGTGCGCCGGACGACCTCGCGCGCGGCGCGGGCCTGACCGCGGGCGGATCGCGTCACGGCGCGGGCGGACCGTCGAGCGTCGCGGCCGTGCTGGCGTGCGGGACCACGACGCGTACCGCGTTGCGCTCGACGGTGAACGACGCCGGGGTGCGCGCCGCGATCTCGCCGTCGAGGTTCACCGGCATCGGCTGGTCGGTCAGGACCTGCACCCGGCGGGTGCGCACGTGCACGACGCGGTCGTGCTCGACGAACCGCCCGTCGCGGAACAGTCGCGCGATCGAGACGTGGTCCCGCATGCGTCCGCGGCCGATGGCGTACACGTCGAGCAGGTGGTCGTCGAGCGAGGCGACCGGCGAGACGGCGTTGCCGCCGCCGTAGTGCCTGCCGTTGCCCACCGCCACCTGCAGCAGGTCGGTCATCTCCAGGTCGGGGTGGTCGCCGTCGGGGAACGACAGGCACGCGGTGAACGGTCGGTGCCGGCGGAAGGCGCGCACGGTCGCGACCGGGTACGCTGCCGGCCCCAGCAGCCGCTTGGCGCGCGGGGAGAGAGCGTGCGTGACGCCGGTCGAGAGCCCGATCGAGGCGACGTTGAGGTACGCCCGGGCGCGGCTGTCGGCCGTGGCGCCGTCCACCCGGCCGAGGTCGACGTCGACGACCTTCCCCTCGACCAGGGTGCGGATCGCTGCGTCCAGCTCGCTCGGGATCTGCAACGTGCGTGCGAAGTCGTTGGCGGTGCCCAGCGGCAGCACGCCCAGCGTCGTACGCGTGCCCGCGACGGCGCCGGCCGCGCAGCTCACGGTCCCGTCGCCCCCGCCGACGACCAGCAGGTCGGGTGCGGTGGCCGTGATGGCGTGCAGCGTCCCGGCGAGGTCGGCCCCCTCGGTGACGGTGTGCACGGTGACCTCCCCGAGCCCGGAGCGCGCGAGGGCGGCGTGCGCGGCGGCGAGGGTGCCGCGGCCGCGACGTGCTCCACCGTTGACGAGCAGGGACACGGTACGAGTGGCAGTCGGGGGCATCGTCCGGACGCTAGCCACCCCGGATGAGGATGCTCTGAGAGCGGGCTGGGTCAGTCCTCGGAAACGTCGATCAGCACCTTGCCGACCGCTCCCGCCTCGACCGCGGCGTGCGCCTCGGGGGTCTGCTCGAGCGGGTAGTGGTGCAGCGGGACGCCGCGCTCGTCGCCGACCGCGAGCGCTCCGTCGGCCACGGCGGCGCTGACGTCCTCGGCGGCCGCGCGCAGTGCCGCGTCGCCGACGGTGTACAGCAGCACCCACTGGAACCGGACGTTGGTGGAGAACGTCTCGCGCACGCTGAGGGTGACCTCGTCGCCGCCGTTGTTGGCGTAGATCGCGATCGTCGCCCGCGGCCGGATCACGGCGAGGTCGAGCGCGAGGTTCTGCGCCGGCGCCACCTCGACGACGAGGTCGACGCCGTCCGGCGCGAGGTCCCGGATCGCGCTCGCCGTGTCGCCGTCGCGGTAGTTCACCGTGTGCTGGGCACCGGCGGCCTTGGCCAGCACGGCCTTCTCGTCACTGCTCACGGTCGTGATCACGGTCGCGCCCGCCCACCGGGCGAGCTGGATCGCGGCGTTCCCGACCGCACCCGCGCCGCCCGCGACGAGGACGGTCGCCCCGTCCATCGAGCCCGGCGAGAGCCGGTCGCCGTAGTCCTCCGACGTGGTCAGGGCGCGGTGCGCCGTGACGGCCGGGACTCCCAGCGAGGCGCCGAGGTCGTACGACGCGCTCTCCGGCAGCGGCGCCACGTTTGCCCGGGGGAGGACGACCTGCTCCTGAGCGGTGCCACCGGGGCGGGTGTGCTGCGCGAGCATCACCCACACGCGGTCACCGGGCGCGAGGTCCTCGACACCGGCGCCGACGGCGTCGACCTCGCCGGCACCGTCCTGCCCGGGCACGATCTCGGGGAACGCCAGCGGACCCATCCCGCCGGCCCGGAACTTCCAGTCGGTCGGGTTCACCCCGGCACGCACGAGCCGCACCCGTACCTGACCGGGGCCGGGCTCACTCGCCTCGCGCTCGACGAGGTCGAGGACGGAGGCGTCCCCGGGCTGGGTGTAGACGACGGCACGCATGCGACCTCCTGGTGGTGGGGGCTGATCAACCGGGGAGCAACCGGGCCCGCCGGGTCATTCCCGGCGGGCCCGATGACGTACTGCCCTCAGGACTCGGAGAGGAACGGGTAGTCGGTGTAGCCCTCGGCCCCACCGCCGTAGAACGTGGCCGGGTTCGGCTCGTTGAGGTCCGCGCCGGTGCGCCAGCGCTCGGCGAGGTCGGGGTTGGCGAGGAACTCGCGACCCACGGCGACCAGGTCGCCGAGACCCTCGTCGAGGATCTTCTCCACGTCGGCGAGCGTGGTCACCGAGCTGAACCCGGAGTTCAGCATCACCGGGCCGCCGAAGCGCTCCTTCAGGTCCGCGACCAGGTCGGTGGTCGGGTCCGCGAGGATCGAGAGGTACGCCAGCCCGAGGTCGGCGATGCCGTCGACGAGCGTCCGGTACGCCGCGATCGTCTCCGCCTGGTCCTCCTCGAGCACGCCCTGGATGTTGTGCGCGGGGGAGATGCGGATGCCGACCCGGTCGGCGCCGATGGCCTCGGCCACGGCGCGGGTGACCTCGATGCTCAGCCGTGCGCGGTTCTCGGGCGAGCCGCCGTACTCGTCGGTCCGCTCGTTCGAGGACTGCCCGAGGAACTGGTGCAGCAGGTAGCCGTTGGCGGAGTGCACCTCGACCCCGTCCAGGCCCGCCTCGACGGCGTTCCTCGCGGCGGTGACGAACTCCTCGACGATGCCCGGGATCTCGTCGGTCTCCAGCGCGCGGGGGACGGTGTTCTCGGTGCGGCCGTTCGCGGTCACCATCTCGCCCGGCGCCTGCAGCGCGCTCGGCGCCACCGACTCGAGCCCGTTCTTGTTGTCGGGGTGCGCGATCCGCCCGGCGTGCATCAGCTGCGCGACGAGGTAGCCGTTGCCCTCGTGGACGGCGTCCGCCGCCAGCCGCCACCCGGCGAGCTGCTCGGGGGAGTGGAAGCCGGGGGTGTCGAGGTAGCCCTGCCCGACCGCGCTGGGCTGCGAGCCCTCGGTGACGATCAGGCCGGCGCCGGCGCGCTGGCCGTAGTACGTCGCGTTGAGCTCGCCCGGCACGCCCTCGGGCGCACGGTTGCGGGTCAGCGGGGCCATCACGAAGCGCTGGGGCAGGTCCCAGCGGCCGATGCGGATGGGGTCGAAGGCTGTCGTCACGAGTCGCTCCTGGCAGGTTGGTTGATCGTTCACGCAGCGCAGCCGTCACCGGTCGGCTCTGATTCCCCCTGTGTCGCAGGTCTCGCAGCCTGGCAGCATCGGCGTCGTGCTGACTCGTGCGCTCTTGTCCGGGCTGGCGGGGACCGCCGCGATGACCGCCACGACCACCCTCGAGCGGCGTCTGAGACCGCGGCTGGACCACCCGGTCGACTACGACGCGAGCACGCACGTGGCCACCGCCGTCGGCGCGGTCCTGCGCCGACCGGCGCGCGGCGAGGCGCAGCGTCGGGGGTACTTCCTGCTCGCGCACTGGGGCTACGGCTCCGCCGTCGCCGTCGGGTACGACCTCCTGCGCACCCGCCTGCCGGCGACGGCGGCGGTGCCGACGTTCTACGCCGGCTGCCAGGCCATGGCGTGGACGCTGTTCCCGACGGTCGGCGGCGCCCCGCCGCCGTGGCGCTGGCGTCGCGACGTCGTGGTCAGCTCGCTGGCCCAGCACGCGGTCTACGTCGCGGTGGTGGCCGGTGTCGCGCGGGCTGCCAGACTCGACGCATGACTGCGTACTGGATCAGCGCCTACCGCGAGATCAGCGACCCGGCGAAGGTGGCGGCATACGCCGAGCTCGCCGGTCCCGCGATCGCCGCCGCGGGCGGTCGCTTCATCGCTCGGGGGATGCCGGCGGCCGTCTTCGAGGACGGTGTCGAGCAGCGGTCCGTGATCGTGGAGTTCGACGACGTGGAGGCGGCGACGGCGGCGTACGCGAGCGAGGCGTACGCCGAGGCGCTCGCCGCGCTCGGCGACGGCGCGGTCCGCGACCTGCGGATCGTGCCCGGCGTCGACTGACTCAGCCGGTGGTCAGACGCAGCTGGGGCAGCACCCGCCCGCTGATCGAGCCGCTCGCGACCTCGCCGACGTGGACCGCGCCGGCGCGCTCGTAGAAGCCGACCGCGTGCGGGTCGGCGTCGATGAACAGCGAGGTCATGCCGAGCGACCGGGCGGTCCGGACGGCGTGCGCGAGGAGCAGCCGTCCGAGCCCCCGACCCATCCGGCCCGGTGCGACGAAGAGGTCGTCCAGCGTGCCCTCCTCGGGCGTACCGCCGATCCGGTAGAACCCGGTGACCCCCTCGTCGTCCTCGGCGAGGACGACCCGCGTGCCGTCGCAGGCGGCCGGGTCGACGGTGAGCTCGGCGCGGCACGACTCCATGAACGACGCGGAGTAGCCCCAGTGGGCCTTGCTCTCGAACGCGAGCGCCGAGAGCGTCGGCGCCTCGTCGGGCAGCGCGGGTCGCACCCGGCTCATCTGGCCCTCCTAGCGCTCGGGCGTCGGCTTGGGCTCGTCGTCGCACTCGAGCCGACCGTCCTTCTCCGAGCAGTCGTAGCGGGAGACGCCGTCGATGATGATGGTGTCGCTGGAGTACTTGGTCCCCGGCCTCACGTCGATCTTCTCGACGTAGTTGTCGTTCAGCTCCTTCCTCTCGGAGGAATAGCTGTCACCGACGAGCTTGAACCCGACGACGAACGCAGCGATGACCACCACGAGGACCACCACGAAGATCGGCCAGAAGAAGCGTTCGAGGAACGACTTCTGCCGTTCTGCGGCCACCGGTTCGCGCGCGCCCGATTCGCTCACGTCTGTACACCTACCACGGCCTGCTCCTCGCCGAGGGGACATCCAGCGAGCGGCCGCAGGTGCTGGGCCACGTCCGAGGCCACCGGCAACGATTGCCGGTGGGTCTGATCGACACGGGGGGGGGGGTGGCCAGGGGCGGGATCGAACCGCCGACCTTCCGCTTTTCAGGCGGACGCTCGTACCAGCTGAGCTACCTGGCCGCATGGTGCGGGACCGGGCGAGACTCTAGCCGATCGGGCCGGTGTCCACGAAACGCGCGGCCCCGCGATACTGGCTGCCATGACTGACGGCACGGGTGAGAACGGCACGGTGACCGGGGACATCGCCGGCGACATCTCCGGAGAGTTCGTCCGGCACCTCGGACTGGTCTTCACGGAGGTGACGGGCGACCGGGTGGTCGCGACCTGGGAGGCGCTGCCGAAGCTGCACCAGCCGTACGGGATCGTCCACGGCGGGGTGCACTGCAGCGTCTTCGAGACGCTGGCGTCCGTCGGCGCAGCCACCTGGTACGGCGACCGCGGCCAGGTCGTCGGGGTCAACAACTCCACCGACTTCCTCCGCGCGGTCCGCGAGGGCACGCTGACCTCGACCGCGGTGCCGGTCCACCAGGGCCGGCTGCAGCAGCTGTGGCGGATCGAGACCGTCACCGAGGCCGACGGCAAGCGCGTCGCGCAGGGCCAGGTGCGCCTGCAGAACATCGCCGCGGGCGGCTTCTGAGCACAGCCTCACAGGGTGATCGCGCGACCCGCGTCCGGGTCGGCGTCGGTGAGCGCCGCCGCGATCCGGGCGGCGACGTCCTCCGGGAACGGTGCGCTGCGTGCGTCGTCGCCGGTGGTCTGCACGTGCAGACCCAGCACCTCCTCGGTGGCACGCAGCCTGCCGTCGGCCCACAGCTCGTGCCACAGCCGGAGCAGCTTGGACGTGTGACCGATGACCGTGGTCCGCGCCTCGAGCTGCTCTCCCGGACCGATCTGGTCGAGGTATCGCACGTGCGCCTCGAGGGTGAACAACGAGGCGCCGGACCGCTCGCGGTAGTCCGTCCCGAGGCCGAGCACCTCCATCGCCGCGTCGGTCGCGTGGCCCAGCACGAGGACGTAGTACGCCTCGGAGAGGTGGCCGTTGTAGTCGATCCACTCGGGACGTACGTCCTCCCGCCACGTGCAGAGCGGGTCGTCGGCGCTCACGGCTCAGACCCGGCCCAGGGCCCGCAGCACCGCGATCACCCCGGCGTCCCGCTCGGCCACGAGGTCGTCGACGCTGCGTCCGTCGGCCTCGCGGTCGCAGCCCTCGACCACCGCGTCACGCAGCGCGGGCGTGAGCTCGGCCGCCACGAGGCGGGTCCACGGGGCGAGCAACGAGGGACCGAAGTGGTCCAGCATGTGCGCCATCCCACCCTGGCCGCCGGCCAGGTGGAAGGTGAGCATCGGCCCCATCACCGGCCAGCGCAGGCCGGGGCCGTCGACGATGGACTGGTCGATCTGCTCGACCGTCGCCTCGCCCGCCGCGACCATGTGCAGCGCCTCGCGCCACAGCGCCTCCTGCAGGCGGTTGGCGATGAAGCCCGGCACCTCGGCCTCCATCGTGATCACCGACTTCCCGGCGAGGCGGTAGAACTCGCTCGCCCAGGCCACGGTGTCGGCCGTGGTCGCCTTGCCGCCGACCACCTCGACCAGCGGGATCAGGTACGGCGGGTTGAACGGGTGCCCGACCACGGTGCGGCCGGGTCGCTCGCACGAGACCTGCATGTCGCTCATCGGGTAGCCCGAGGTCGAGGAGGCGATCACCACGTCCTCGGGGATCGCCTCGTCGAGGTCGGCGAGCAGCCGGACCTTGAGGTCGAGGTCCTCCGGCGCGCTCTCCTGGACGAAGTCGGCGCCGGCGACGGCGGCGGCGAGCTCCGGCTCGTAGCGCAGCCGGTCGCGCGAGGCGTCCTCCGCCAGGCCCAGCTCGGTGAGTGCCGGCCAGGCCGCGTCGACCAGGTGGCGCAACCGTGCCTCGGCGTCCGGTGCGGGATCCCAGGCGACGACGTCGTACCCGTGGGCGAGGAAGTACGCCGCCCAGCCGCCGCCGATGACGCCGGCGCCGACGCAGGTGACCGTACGGGCGTCCTCCGGCGAGGGCCTCATGCGCGGGACTCCAGGCCCAGGATCTCGCGTCCCTCCTCGGGCGTGGCCACCTGCGAGCCCATCGCCTCGACGATCGTGCGCGCCCGCTCGACCAGCTGGGCGTTGGTCGCCTTGACCCCGCGGGAGAGGTAGAGGTTGTCCTCCAGCCCGACCCGGACGTGCCCACCGAGCAGCACCGACTGCGCCACCCACGGCATCTGCATGCGGCCCAGCGCGAACGACGCCCACACCGACCCCTCGGGCAGCTGGTCGACCATCGTGGAGAGCAGCGCGGGATCGGCCGGTGCGCCGTACGGGATGTCCATGCACAGCTGGAACATCGGTGGCGCGTCGATCAGCCCCTCCTCGACCAGCTGCCGGGCGAACCACAGGTGCCCGGTGTCGAAGATCTCCATCTCGACCCGGACGCCGAGCTCCTGGATCTTCTTCGCGCCCTCCCGGAGCATGTCGGGCGTGGAGACGTAGACCAGGCTGCCCTCGCCGAAGTTGAGGCTGCCGCAGTCCAGGGTGCAGATCTCCGGCAGCAGCTCCTCCACGTGCGCCAGGCGCTCCGAGCCACGCACCAGGTCGGTGCCCTCGACGAAGCGGGTCGGCTCGGCCGGGTCGAGCACCAGGTCGCCACCCATCCCGGCGGTGGTGTTGACGATGACGTCCACGCCGCTCGCGCGGACCCGCTCGACGACCTCGCGGTAGAGCGCGACCTCGCGCGAGCCCTGCCTGGTCTGCGGGTCGCGCACGTGGATGTGGATGATCGTGGCACCGGCGCGCGCGGCGGCGATGCCGGACTCGGCGATCTCCTCCGGCGTCACCGGCACGTGCTCGGACCGGCCGGCGGTGTCGCCCGCCCCGGTCAGCGCGCAGGTGATCATCACCTTCCGGTTGATCGTCCTCTTCACGATGGCTCCTCCCTGTCGATGGTGGTGCTGCTGGTGGTCGTGCCGGTGTCGGCGTCCGCGATCGCGGCGAGCCCGAGGATGCTGAGGTCGCGGTACTGGCGGTCCGCCCACGGGTCGGCGTACGGCCACTGCGAGGTCTTGACGACCACGACCTCCCGGTCGCGGTCGACGAAGCAGAACTGGCCCCTGCTGCCGTCCGCGGTCACCTGGCGGCCCGCGTCGTCCAGCGGCCACCAGTGCATGCCGAAGCCGAGCAGCGCACTGATCGAGGACGGCAGCCGTCCCGGGCGGAGCCAGGGGTACGCAGGGCGGCTGCTCAGCTCGACCCACTCCCCGCCGGCGAGCTGGTGCAGTCCCACCCTGGCCCAGTCCCGGGCGGTGGCCGCCAGCGCGCCGCCGGCCATGGCCACGCCCTCGTCGTCGGTGCCGACCACCGCGCCGTGCTCGCAGCCCAGGGTCCGCCACATCGCGGCGGTCGCCTCGACGTACGTCCGCCCCGTGGCCCGCTCCCGTACCCAGTCGAGCACCTGGGAGTCGGCGGTGCAGTACTCGAAGCGGGTGCCGGGCGGCTCCGCGGGCCCGACGCGGGTGAGCAGTGCGCGCGACGAGCCACCGGACCCCGCGAACGCCCCCACCAGCCGGCTCGCCGGGCCGTCGGGGTCGCGGTGGTCCTCCACCCAGTCGACGCCGCTGGTCATCGAGGCGACGTCCGCCACCGTGCAGGTCGCCCAGCCGGAGCCGGCCAGCTCCGGGACCAGGTCGACGACCGGGTCATCGAGCGAGAGGTCACCGGCGGCCACCGCGTCGCCGACCAGGTGCGCCAGCGCCGACTTGGTCATCGACGCGCCGAGGAACAGGTCGCCGGGGCCGAGGCCGTCGGCGTACCACTCGTGCACGACGGTGCCGCCGCGAACGACCACCAGGGACGTCGCGTACGTCGCGGCGAGCCAGCCGGCCAGGTCGTGCCGCCGCCCGGCGCCGTCGATCGCGACGCCGAGCGGACCGGGGTCGCTCGGCAGCGGCTCGCCCGACCCGGGCACGTCGACGTACGTCCGCCCCAGCGAGCCCGACCCCTCGGCGAGGTGCGGGTTGACCATCTGCAACCCCGCGAGGCGGGACTCCGGACCGGACGGCTCAGTCAATGCGCGGGCTGTTGGCCAGCAGCCGCTGGGTGTAGTCCTCGCGCGGGTTGTCCATCACGTCGGCGACCGGGCCGGACTCCACGACGCGGCCGGCGCTGAGGATCTGCACGCGCGCCGCGATCGAGCGGACCAGGGCGAGGTTGTGGGTCACGAACAGCATGCTGATTCCCCGCGTGCGCCGCAGCTCGTCGAGCAGCGCGACGATCGAGCCCTGCACCGACACGTCGAGCGCCGAGGTGATCTCGTCGCAGACCAGCAGGTCGGGCTCGGCGGCCAGCGCACGGGCGATGGCGACGCGCTGCCTCTCGCCGCCGGAGAGCCGGTTGGTCTGGTAGCGCATCACGGCGGGCCCGAGCGCGACCTGCTCGAGCAGCTCGGCGACCCGGTCCGTGGCCTCGGTGCCCGAGGCGATGCCGAACAGCTCCATCGGCCGCTTGACGATCTGCTCGACCGTGAGGCGCGGGTTCAGCGAGAGGTACGGGTTCTGGAAGATGTACTGGATCCGCTTGCGGTCGGCGGCGCTGCGCTTGCGCGAGCCGTGGCCCAGCGGCCGGCCCTCGAAGCCGATGGTGCCGGTCCACTCCTTGTGCAGGCCGCCGACGCAGCGCGAGATGGTCGTCTTGCCCGAGCCGGACTCGCCGACCAGCGCGACCACCTCGGCCCTCGCCACGTCGAAGCCGACGTCGAAGACGACCTGCGTGCGGCCGTACGAGACGCCGAGGTCGGCGATGTCGAGGATCACCTCGCGGGCGCGCTGGGGGTCGGCGTCCGGGACGGTGCCCAGCGAGATGTCCCAGTCACCGATCTCGCCGGCCCGCAGGCAGCGCACCTCGTGGCCAGGGCCGCGCTCCCTGAGCTCGGGCTCCTGCTCGGCGCAGGCCTCGACGGCGAACGCGCACCGGTCGTGGAAGCGGCAGCCGCCCGGGCGGGAGCCCGGCGCGGGGGTACGACCGGGGATGCCGCTCAGCGCCCGTGCCTGCCGCAGGTGCGGGATCGAGTCCAGCAGAGCCCGGGTGTACGGGTGCGAGGGGTGGGCGAAGATGGTGTCCCGGTCACCGATCTCCGCGACCTGGCCGGCGTACATCACCGCGACGCGGTCGGCGATGTTGGCCACGACCGCGAGGTCGTGGGTGACGTAGAGCGCCGCGACCCCGTGGCTGCGGCACAGCTCGCCCATCGTCTGCAGCACCATGCCCTGGGTCGTGACGTCCAGTCCGGTGGTCGGCTCGTCGAGGACCAGCACCTTCGGCTTGGGCAGGAACGCCATCGCCAGGGCGACGCGCTGCACCTGTCCGCCGGAGAGCTGGTGGGCGTAGCGCCGCAGGAACTCGTCGTCGTTCGGGAGACCCACCTCGGCCAGACCGTCGCGAGCCCCCTGCAGCCGGCTCTCGGCGGTGCCGAGGCCGCGCAGCTCCATCAGCTCGACGATCTGCCTGCCGATCCGGATGCTCGGGTTGAGCGCGGACGCCGGGTCCTGCGGGACGTACGCGATCTCCTCGCCGCGCAGCCGGCGTACCTGCTGCCAGGGGAGAGCCAGCACGTCGCTGTCCTCGAACAGCACCTTGCCGCGCTCGATCATCGCTCCGGCCCGGGTGTAGCCGAGCAGCGAGGTCCCCACCGTGGTCTTGCCCGAGCCGGACTCACCGACCAGGCCGACCACCTCGCCCGGCCGCAGCACCAGGTCGATGTCGTCGACGACGTCGACGTCCGGTCGCGCGGTGAGCCCGATCCGCAGGTCGGCGACGGTGATCCCGCCGCCGGCGGCCTCGGGGGGCGGTGTCGTGTCCAGGGTCGTCATGTCAGTCCCGTCCGCGGTCGGAGAGCTGGGCGATCCCGTCGGCCATCAGGTTCGTGCCGATCGTGAAGATCGCGATGATCAGGACCGGCGCGAGGACCGCCCAGGGCTGGGTGGAGATCGCCAGCCGGTTCTCGTTGATCATCTGGCCCCAGTTGGCCTTGTCGGGGTCGGTGGAGAACCCGAGGAAGCCGAGGGCGGCGACCAGCCCGATCGAGTACGTCAGCCGCAGCCCGGCCTCGGCGAGCAGCGGTGCGTTCATGTTGGGCAGCACCTCGGCGAGGATCACCCGGCTGCGCCGCTCGCCGAGCGCCTCGGCGGCGTGCACGAAGTCGCGCGAGACCAGGCCGAGCGCGACGCCCCGGGCCACCCGGGCGACCCGGGGGGCGTGCGAGACCCCGATGAGGACCACGATCATCCAGGTCTTCGGCTGGTCGACGGCGGTGAGGATGACCAGGGCGAGCAGGATCTGCGGGAAGGCCAGCGTGACGTCGTTGAGCCGCATGATCACCTCGTCCCACCAGCCGCCGGCGTACGCCGCGACGACCCCGATCAGGACGCCGAGCACCATGCCCAGCACGGTGCCCAGCACCGCGATGAGCAGGATGATCCCGCCGCCGTAGAGGAGCCGGGACAAGATGTCCTGGCCGAGGTAGTCGGTGCCGAAGACGCCGGTGCCGCTGAACGGCGGGCCGGTCACCTCGTTCTCCCCGTGGGGGGCGAGGAGCGGGCCGACGAGGGCCAGCAGGATCACGAGCACGGTGATCGTGGCGCCGACGACCAGGCGGCGCTGGTGCACGAACCGCGACCAGGCCGAGGTGGTGGCGGACTGCTCGGTGGCGCTCACGAGGAGATCGCCGTCCTCGCGCGGGGGGTGAACAGGATCGAGAGCAGGTCGGCCACGAGGTTCACCACGACGTACACCGCGGCGATGATCATGCTCAGCGCCTGCACGAGCGGCACGTCGTGGGCGTTGACGGCGTCGACCAGCTGCTTGCCGATCCCCGGGTAGTTGAACACCGACTCCACGACCACGATCCCTCCGGCGAGGTACGCCAGCTGCAGTGCGATCACCTGGATGCCCGGGACGATCGCGTTGAGGAGCGCGTGCTTGCGCATCACCACGCCCTCGGGGATCCCCTTGAGACGGGCGAGCTCGACGTAGTCGGAGTCGAGGACCTCGAGCAGGGTGGCGCGCACGATGCGCGCGACGTACGGCGAGACCGCCAGCACCAGCGTCAGCACCGGGAGCACCATCGCCCGGGGCTGGTCCCACGGGTGGCCGGTGGGGGAGGAGATCGTCACCGCGGGGAGCAGGTGGAACACGCTGGTCGACAGCAGGGCGACGAGCAGGATGCCGACGACGAACTCCGGGAGGCCGGCCAGGCCGAGGAGGATCGTCTGGATCACCGTGTCGGGCCGCCGGCGGCGGTAGTTGGCGGAGAGCATCGCCACGCCGAAGGAGACCGGGATCATCACCACCGCGGAGACCAGCACCAGGCCGAGGGTGTTGACCACGCTGCTGCCGATCAGCTCGCTGACCGGTCGCAGCCCGGTCAGCGACGTGCCGAGGTCACCGGTGAGCAGCCCGCCGAGCCAGTTGAGGTACCGCTGCACCAGGGGCTGGTCGGCGTTGAGCAGGCCGTTCAGCTGGTCCACCCGGGCCTGGTTGGCGGCGTAGTCCCGACCGAGGATCGCCCGGACCGGGTCGCCCAGCGCGGCGGTCGCCACGAAGACGAGGATCGAGACCAGCCACAGGGTGAGGACGGCCAGGCCGAGCCGGCGGGCCAGCCACAGCGCCCAGGCGAGGGCGCCGAAGCGCCCGCGCGGGGGAGCGACCGCCCCGGGCGCGTCGGCGCGCTCGGGGAGCTCGATCTGCTCGGCGCCCCCGAGCCCCTGGGCCGAGGTCAAGAAACCGTCGCCTTGTTGAACCGGTAGGACCCCAGCGGGAGGTACTTGCTGGTGCTGACGCCCTTGACGTTGGCGGCGACCGCGTCGACCTGGCGGCGGAAGCCCCAGATGATGTAGCCGCCCTCGTCGTACTCGATCTTCTGCGCGTCCTGCAGCAGCGAGTTGCGCTTGGCGTCGTCGGTCTGCGCCTGGGCCGAGGAGATCAGGCCCGCGAACTTCGCGTTGTCGAAGTGGGTCTCGTTGTAGGTCCCGCTCTTCAGCGCGCACACCGCGGCCTGCGGGATGTAGTTGCGGGTGTTCCAGAAGTCCTGCGCGAAGGTGTACTTGAGGTAGTCGTCGCCGTAGAACGGGTTCTTCTTGACCACCCGGACGTCGACCCCGGCCTGCTTGGCCTGCTGCTTGAACAGCGCCGCGGCCGAGGGGGCGACCGAGCCGATGTCGTCACCGGTGAACAGCTGCACCTGCAGGCCCTCGGCGCCGGCGGACTTCAGCAGCGAACGGGCCTGCTCGACGTCCTGCTCGCGCTGCGGCAGCTCCTTGGCGTAGGCGTCGTCGAAGGGGGCGTAGAGGTCGTTGCCGAGCGTGCCCTTGCCGGACAGCGCCTGGTCGATCATCTGCTGGCGGTCCACGATCAGGCGCATCGCCTGGCGGACCCGGTTGTCGGAGAACGGCTTCTGGTCGACCCGCATGGTGAACGGCACCCAGGCGCCGCTCTGGGTCTCGAGGACCTGCCCGCCCTGACCCTTGACCGAGTCGATCAGGTTGTACGGCAGGTTGTCGACGGTCTGCACCTGGCCGGCCTGGAGAGCGTTGATCTGGGCGTTGGCGTCGGAGAAGTCCTGGATCTGCAGCTGGTCGATCTTGGCGACGTCGCCCCAGTAGTCGGCGTACTTCGCGAAGGTGCTGGACTTCCCGGGCGTGAAGGACTGGTAGGAGAACGGCCCGGTGCCGACCGGCTTCTTGATGTCGAAGTCGGTGGGGATGATGCCGAACGTGTACTCGGCGAGCAGGTAGTCCAGCACCGCGTACGGCGTCTTCAGCGCGATGGTGAGCGTGGAGGCGTCGACCTTCTTGGTGCCGTCGAAGTCGATGATCGGCGCGAGCGCGACGCCGGCGGAGGTCGGGGCCTTGGGGTCGGCCACCCGCTTGATGCTGAACAGCACGTCCTCGGGGGTCACGGACTTGCCGTTGTGGAAGGTCACGCCCTGGCGCAGCTTGACCGTCCAGGTCTTGGCGTCCGCGGACGGCTCGATCGACTCCGCGAGAGCGGGGGCGATCTGGTAGTTCTCGTCCCAGAACAGCAGCGGCTCGTAGAGGTTGCAGCAGCGGGCGATGTCCGGCGCCGTGACCGGGCTGTGCGGGTCGAGGGTGTCCTTGGTGCTGCCGCCGGTGGCGCCGTGGATGAGCACGCCGCCCGCGGAGCCGCTGCCTCCGTCGCTGCCTCCACAGGCGGCGAGCAGCTGGCTGGCTCCGATGGCTGACGCGGTCAGACCTCCGAGCTGGAAGAGCTGGCGGCGGCTGAAACTGGCTCGGTCGGTCATGGTGCCCCTTCGGCGTTCGTCATGCGAACAGATGCGGTTGACATGCGAACTTAGGATGAGGTCTCGGGTCGGTCAAGCGGATCGGGTCAAGTGGGGGTAACGATGTCGCAGGCCTTGTCGGGAGGGCCGGAGGTCGCCTCGGGCGTCGCGACGTCCGCGGTGCGCACCTCGTACGTGCAGTCGGTGGACCGTGCGATGGTCCTGCTCGCCGCCGTCGCGGAGTCCTCGGCCACCGACGCGACGGCGCAGATCCTCGGCGAACGCACCGGGATCAACCGGGCGACGGTGTGGCGGATCCTGACCACGCTCGAGGCCCACGACATGGTGACCCGCGATGCTCGCAGCGGCCAGTGGTCGATCGGTGCCGGCGCCGTCCGGGTCGCTCGTGCCGCCGGTCTGGACGCGCTCGCCCGGTCCGCCCGCCAGGTGCTGAGCCGGTTGAGCCTGCAGACCGGTGAGACCGCAGGGTTCGCCGCGCTCCAGGGCTCGACCCTCACCTACCTCGGCGAGGTCGTCCCGCCCGACAGCACCATCGCGTCCTGGCTGGGGCACCCCGCCCCGCTGCACGCGACCTCGACCGGCAAGGCGTACCTCGCGATGCTCCCCGACGAGGAGGTGCCGGCGCTGGTGGGGTCGGACCCGGTGCGCTTCAACGACGCGACCGTCACCGACCTGTCGGCGCTGCGCGACGAGCTCGGCCGGGTCCGCGAGCGCGGCTTCGCCGAGTGCCGAGGGGAGTACGACGCGGCGGTCTGGGGCGTCGCCTCGCCGCTGCTGGACAACGCGGGGCGCCCTGTCGCGGTGCTGAGCGTCTGGGGGCCCGTCGGCCGGGTCAGTCCCGCGCGCTTCGAGGCACTGGGCGCGCTGACGCAGGACGCGGCGCGCAGCCTGTCCTGGCGCTGAGCGGTACCCCCAACGGGATTCGAACCCGTGCTACCGCCGTGAAAGGGCGGGGTCCTGGGCCGCTAGACGATGGGGGCCCGGCCGGGGATCGGGTCCGCGGCCTGAGCCAGCATAGGTGACCGGGCGGCTGGTTGGATCGGGAGCGTGGAGGCCACCGCGGAGGAGTTCGAGGCTCTGGTGGTGGACGCGCTGGACACCATCCCGTCCGAGCTCGCCCGGCTGATGGACAACGTCGTCGTGCTCGTCGAGGAGAACGCGCCCGCCGACGAGCCCGACCTGCTCGGCCTGTACGACGGCGTGCCCCTGACCGAGCGCGACTCGACGTACACGTTCGCGGTGCCGGACCGGATCCTGCTGTTCCGCGGGCCGCTGCTGGCGATGTGCACGGACGCCGACGAGCTGGTCGAGGAGATCGGGATCACCGTGGTCCACGAGGTCGCCCACCACTTCGGGATCGACGACGCGTCACTGCACGCCTGGGGCTGGGGATGAGGCCCGCGCCGGGTCGGCGCACGGGGCCGGGCAGCGGCGGTGCTGCGAGCGCCGGCGCCGATTCGTGCTCCGCCGCCGCCGTGGGTTAGCCTTCTGGGGCTGCACCATCCAAGGCCCCGTAGCGCAGTTGGTTAGCGCGCCGCCCTGTCACGGCGGAGGCCGCGGGTTCGAGTCCCGTCGGGGTCGCCAGCCGACACCCCGGATCCTCATGGGTCCGGGGTGCTCGTCCGTCCGGACCTGTTCTCATCTTGTGATTCCGTGCACAAGCTCGGGGCCCGGCTGGTCCGAACCGGCCCTGCGGTGGGAGTCTTGGAGCGATCGAAGAGGGTTGCCCTCATGTCACACCAGAGAGGTCGGGATCGGTCGTGAACGAGGCCGGGTCGCAGCACAAGCACAAGGTGGTCGTCATCGGCTCCGGGTTCGGTGGCCTGTTCGGCACCCAGGCCCTGGACCGCAGCGACATCGAGGTCACGATGATCGCAGCCACCAGCCACCACCTCTTCCAGCCGCTGCTCTACCAGGTGGCGACCGGCATCCTCTCCGAGGGCGAGATCGCCCCGCCGACGCGCGAGGTCCTCTCCCGTCAGAAGAACGTGCAGGTGCTGCTGGGCGAGGTCACCGACATCGACCTCGACGCCAAGACCGTCACCCACCAGCTGCTCGGCCGCCGCAGCGTGACCTCGTACGACTCGCTGCTGGTCGCGGCGGGTGCGGGGCAGTCGTACTTCGGCAACGACCAGTTCGCCGAGTTCGCCCCCGGCATGAAGAGCATCGACGACGCGCTGGAGCTGCGCGGGCGGATCTTCGGCGCCTTCGAGATGGCCGAGGTGCTGGCCTCCAAGGGCGAGAACGTCGACCACCTGCTGACCTTCGTCGTCGTGGGCGCCGGCCCGACGGGTGTGGAGATGGCCGGCCAGATCGCCGAGCTCGCCCACCGCACGCTCAAGCGCGACTTCCACTCCATCAACAGTCGCGAGGCGCGGGTGATCCTGATGGACGCGGCCCCGCAGGTGCTCCCGCCGTTCGGGGAGAAGCTGGGGGAGAAGAGCAAGAAGGAGCTCGAGAAGCTCGGGGTCGAGGTCCAGCTCGGTGCGATGGTCACCGACGTCTCCGAGCGCGGTCTGACCGTCAAGGACAAGGACGGCAGCGAGCGCTCGATCGCCGCGGTCACCAAGATCTGGGCCGCCGGCGTGCAGGCCAGCCCGCTGGGCAGGACGCTCGCGGAGCAGTCCGGCGCCTCTCTGGACCGCGCCGGCCGGATCGGGGTCAACCCCGACCTGACCCTGCCCGGGCACCCCGAGGTCTTCGTCGTCGGCGACATGATCGCGCTGGACCACCTGCCGGGTGTCGCCCAGGTGGCGATCCAGGGCGCCAAGCACGCCGCGAAGCAGATCAAGCACGGCCTGGACGGCAAGGAGGCCGGGCAGCCGTTCAAGTACTTCGACAAGGGCTCGATGGCCACCATCAGCCGGTTCCGCGCGGTGGCGAGCATCGGGAAGTTCAAGCTCACGGGCTTCATCGCCTGGGTGATGTGGCTGGCCGTGCACCTGGTCTACATGACCGGCTTCAAGAACCGGCTCACCGCGCTCGGCCACTGGCTGATCAGCTTCCTCGGCCGGGGCCGCGCCGAGCGCACCTCCACCGAGCAGCAGATCTTCGCGCGGGCGGCGATCAAGCGGCTCAAGGGAGGCGCCAACGACCTGGTCAGCGCGCCCGGGGCGCACGAGGCGGCCGAGGACCTGCTCCGGGTGACCCGCGAGGACCTGGAGTCGCGCGCGGCGGAGGAGACCCGGCTGACCGACTCCGGGGAGCGCGGCAAGCAGACCGTCTGAGCCCCTCGGCACTCAGAAGTACGGCAGGATCCCCACCAGGTTGAAGGCGCTGGCCACCACGACCACTCCGCACATCACCTGCATCGCGACGCTGCCGCGGTAGAGGTACGACGCCCACGCCCCAAGCACAACGCCGACCAGGGCGATCAGGGCGAACAGGTCGCGCCGGCCGTCGGTGACCTCGAGGGTCCCCGTGAGCCCGCTGGGGTCGACGGCGTCGACCGGGTCGTACATCACGCCGTACAGCGCGAGCAGGCCGCCGACGATCAGCAGGAACGAGCCCAGCAGCAGGCCCTTCCCGCGGCTGCTCGCCTCGGCGGGGTCCATCAGTCCTCCTCGGGATCGGCCAGCACCGAGGTCTCGGTGGGCTCGTTGCGCCCGCGCAGCGTGACCGGCTCGTGGTCGCTCCAGTGCGACGCCTCGTCCTGCGTGGCCGCGTCCACGCTGACCCGTGCGGCCAGCACCCCGCCGGGCACGTCCTTGGCGAGGTCGGTCAGCCGGGAGGCGGAGTTCACGGCGTCACCGATGACGGTGTACTCGAAGCGCGACTCGTCGCCGACGTTGCCCGCCACCGCCTCGCCGGTGGCCACCCCGATGCCGCACCCGATCTCGGTGACCTCCTCGCGCAGCCGGCGAGCCATCGCGCGAGCCGCCGCGAGAGCGGCGCTCGCGTGGTCGTCGAGCTCGACCGGGGCGCCGAAGACGGCGAGCACGGCGTCGCCGATGAACTTGTTGACCAGGCCCTCGTGCCGGTCGACCTCCTGCACGACGACGCCGAAGAACCGGTTCAGCATCTCGACGACCTCGCCCGGGTCGCGCTCGGCGGCGAAGCCGGTCGAGCCGACGAGGTCGACGAACAGGACCGACACGGTGCGCGCCTCGCCGCCCAGCTCGACATCGGCGAGCTGCGCGGCCTGCGCGGCGACGTCGCGCCCGACGTGGCGCCCGAACAGGTCGCGCAGCCGCTCGCGCTCGCGCAGCCCGGCGACCGTCTGGTTGAACCCGGACTGGAGCATGCCGAGCTCGGTGCCGTCGTACACCGCGACCTGTGCGTCGAGGTCACCGTCGTCGACCTTGAGCAGCGCGTCGCGCACCGAGAGGATCGGCTCGACCACGGCGCGGCTGTTCAGGTAGGTGATCAGCAGGCCGAAGACCAGCACCACGCCGCCGAGGGACAGGATCGTCACCGAGAGCCGGCGCACGGTCACGTCCTGGCCGCCCAGCGCCAGCACCGCGGTGGCGAGCAGGCCGACGACGGGTGCGGCCGTGCCGAGGCCCCAGAACAGGATCATCCGCTGACGGATGCCGAAGCCGGTCGTCGCGGAGGGCGAGTGGTCGGCCAGCGCGAGCGCGGCGATCGGGCGGAAGGCGAACTCCGAGAGCAGGTACGCCGTTGCGGACACCATCAGACCCGCGATGGCGATCGAGACGCCCGAGCTGAGGGCGCGCGCGGGCTGGATGAGCAGGTTGAGGGCGGTGAAGAGCACGACGGCCGCGGTCCAGAACGCCGCCTGGATCCGGGTCAGCCGCCACGGCAGCCGCAGCGCGGTTCGGCGCTCGGCCTCGTCGGGACGACGCTGGTCGATCACCCAGCGCAGCGATCTCAGCCCGGCGCGGGTGCCCCACACGGCGCCCGCGCCGACGGCGAGCACCACGTACACGGGCACGGCGATCGCCAGCGCCAGCGTGGTCGCGTCCGAGGCGCGCGGAGCGGGCACGACGAGGGTCGCCATGACGAAGACGATGCCGGCACCGATCGCGTTGGTGGTGGACAGCAGCACGGTGAGGAGCGTCTGCAGGCGTACGCGCAGCTGCATCGGGCTCTGCTCGGACCCGCCGAGCAGCAGCGAGCCGAAGGGGGTCCTGGCGGTCCCGCCCTCCTCCGCGGACTCCTCGGTCGTGGTCGCCACCGCGACATCGTCGCAGGTCCGAGGCGGATCTCCAGCCGAGATGCCCGGTAGCGTGACGTCGGTGAGCGACCCCAGCACTTCTTCCGGCGCCGAGCGTGCTGTTCCGACTCGTGAGCGGCTGATCGAGAACGGCCTCACGGTGGCCTCGCGCTGGACGCTGCGCCTGCTGGTCGTCGCCGCGGGTCTGGTGGTGCTCGGCCTCGGGATCGGCAGGTTGTGGAGCATCGTCCTGCCGGTCGTGCTGGCGCTGATCGTGACCACGATCCTCTCACCGGTGGCACGGGTGCTCGAGCGCTACCTGCGCTTCCCGCGGGCGCTGAGCGCGATCACCACTCTCCTGGGCGCGCTGGCGCTGCTCGTCCTCGTCTTTTCGCTGCTCGCCCCGTCGGTCGTCGACCAGGTCGGTGCGGTCGCCAACCAGGCCTCGGACGGCCTGGAGAAGGTCGAGGACTGGCTGGCCTCGACGCCGCTGGACATCACCCAGAGCCAGTTCGAGGACCTCGTCGACGAGGTCCAGAAGCGTCTGCAGGACTCTGCAGCGTCGATCGCGGCAGGTCTTCTCGTCGGTGTCAACGCGGTCACCTCCGGGGTGATCACGCTGGTGATCTGCCTGTTCCTCGTCTTCTTCTTCCTCAAGGACGGGCACACGTTCCTGCCGTGGCTCGAGCGTCAGGCCGGCCCGAGGGCCGGTGCCCACCTGCACGAGGTCGGCCGGCGGGCGTGGAAGGTGCTGGCCGCCTTCATCCGTACCCAGGCACTCGTCGGACTGATCGACGCCGTCTTCATCGGAGCAGGCCTGGTCATCGTCGGCATCCCCTTGGCACTGCCGCTCGCGGTGCTCACGTTCTTCGGCGGCTTCGTCCCGATCGTGGGCGCGTTCACCGTCGGCGCTCTCGCGGTCCTCGTGGCCCTCGTCAGCAACGGCCTTTCCGCCGCGATCATCATCCTGGTCCTGATCATCGTCGTGCAGCAGGTCGAGGGCAACATCCTCTCGCCGATCCTGCAAGGCCGGACGATGAACCTGCACGCCGGCGTCGTCCTGCTCGCCGTGACGCTGGGATCGACGCTCTTCGGCGTCGTCGGGGCGTTCCTCTCCGTCCCGTTCACCGCGGTCGGCGCCGTGATCTACCGCTACGTCGACGAGCAGCTCGTCGCCGCCGGGGGAGGACCGCCTGCCGCCGAGCCGTCTGACGAGCCGTCTGACGAGGCGCCGGACGAGGCGTCCTCGGCCCCGGACGACGAGGCTCGGCCGCCCGAGGGCTGACCGTCCTCAGGCGTACGGGTGGGCCCCGTGGGGATCGAACCCACAACCCGCGGATTAAAAGTCCGCTGCTCTGCCGATTGAGCTAGAGGCCCGTGGCCCGCAAACTACCGGGCCACCTCGGCACGGTGGTGCGCCACGATCCGGGAGAACTCCTCGGCGTCGACCGCGGAGGACGGGATCACGAGCTCGGTGCCGTTGGGACGCACGATCGTCGTCCGCCAGGCGCGGGAGTAGACGTCGTCGTCGACTCGGATGTCCAGCTTCGAGCTGCGCAGGTCGAACCGCTCGCCGTCGGAGCCGCGCGAGACCTCCAGCATCGGCCCGTCCACCGAGACCAGTGTCGGCGTCCAGCTCAGCAGCCCCCACCAGAAGCACAGCGTGAGCCCGGTGATGCCGGCGGCGATGCCCCAGACCACCTGGTTGCCGCGGGACACGGCCCAGAAGATCGCGCCGACCGCGATCACCGCGGCGACGATGAACAGCAGGATCAGCAGCGGGCGGTGGGCACCGCGAGGCTTGTACTCCACGTGCTCGGGGAAACCCTTGGAGTCGTCGCGAGGAGGGGTGAGCGGCTCGGGCTCCGCACGGCCCCTTCGCAGGCGCGCCGAGGCGGGCTCCGGGGTGGACTCGTCGTCGGTCGCGAGCGCGGCGTAGAACGACGAGGTGTCCTGGGTCGAGCGGGACCAGTCGACGTCGTCGTCCGCAGAGTCGGTCCCGCCCTCGTTCGCGAGACCCGTCGGCAGCGGCGCGTCGGGCTCGTCGGCGTCCGCCGGGTCCGAGACGTCCGCTGGGGCCGCGGCGCCGGCGGGGGCTGTCGGCTCCGCGTCGGTCGCGGACCACGCGTCCGCCCGGGACGAGGGCTCGACGGTCTCCGCGGCCGGTTCCGGCGCCGGATCGGGCTCCGGGGCCGTCGCGGCGGACCCCGTGGTCGAGGTCGCGCCCACGCCCGGTGACCGCGGGTCGCCCGGGAAGGGGACGTACCCGGGCTCGACCGGGATCACCGCGCTGTGCTCGGCGTCCCAGCCCTGGCCGTCGTCGGAGTACCACGTGTAGCCGCCGTCGCCGGAGACCCACCGCAGGCCGTAGTCGTCGTACCACTCGCGGAGGTCCCAGGTGGGCGACGCGGAGACGGGCTCCGGCGTGGACTCGGGCACGGCGGCGAGGGAGGACGCAGGCTCGGGGTCCTCGGCCGGCGCAGCGGCGGGCTCGACGACCGGCGCCTCGGGCCAGACGTCGTCGGCGGGCTCGGGGAGCTCGTCGGCGACTCGCGCGTCGTCGGAGAAGAGCTCGGCCTGTCCGGGGTCGGGGGCGGTCGGCTCAGGAGCGGTCTCGGGGGTGGCGAGGTCGGGCTCGACCGTCGGCTCCCGGAGGGCGTCCCGGTCCCAGCTCGACCACTCGTCGGGCGCTGGCGTCTCGTCAGCCGGCTCGGCAGCGCGTTCGACGACCGGGGCCTCGCCCTCCGGTGGGTTCCACTCGACGTCGGCCTCGTCCTCTGCGGGCTCGTCGTCCTCGGACTCGTCGTCCTCGGAGTCGTCGGTGGACCCGATCCCGTCGGCCGGTGCGGCAGCCGCAGCGGTGTCGAGGACGGGTGTCGGCGCAGGTGCGACCGCGTCGACCGTGTCGACCTCGGGGACCGTGAGCTGCTCGTCGTCCTCCTCGGCGGGTGGCGCCGTGGTCCCCGGTGCGGCGGAGAAGGCATCGTCGACCTCGTCCTGCACCGGCTCCGTGCCCTCGACCGTGGCGGTCGGCGTGGGCTCGGACCGGTCGGACCGGTCGCCGATCCACTCGGCGAGCTCGTTGTCCTCCTGGTTGCGCACGTAGCGCTCGAAGTCGGCGAGGGTCCAGCTGGCCGTCGTCGTCATGTCCAGGCTGCGGGGGTCCATCGACGTCGGCGCCGGAGGTGCGGAGGGCTCCTCGGTCGCACCGTCCTCGGAAGCGCTCGGCGTGGCCGGGTCGGCGGCGTACGGCCACCACTGCTCGCCGCCGTCGGGCTCGGTCGCCGAACCACCGGCGAACGACTCGCCGCTGGGTTCGTCGCTGGGCCACAACGACTCGACGTACTCCTCCTCGTCCTGGGCGGGTCCGGTGGACCCGGCGGGCTCAGTGGACTCGGCGGACTCTCGGGACGCGGGTTCGTCCGCCGCGGCCGGTGGCACGGCGGGCTCCGGCGACTCGGGGGCGGACCGCCCGGTCACCCACATGGCGAGCAGGTCGGAGGCGGCCGTGGTGCGCTCGCGCTCCGGCTCGGCGCCGGGGCGGCTCTCGGGGGAGCCCTGGTCCTCGGAGCGACCGTCGCTCATGACGGGCCACCCTCTCTCTTGAGTCGTCGCACGACAGCCGGAAGGGGCGCCTGCGAAGGGCGTGGCGACCGGTCCGGCAGTCCGGTTCAGGGCCCCACGGTAGGCGAGAGGGAGGCGTCGGCCACGAACGGCGCCCGGGGCGGTCGAACAATTTCACCCGCTCGTCACCTGACACCGGTAGGTCAGGGCCGCTGATATTGGTACGCTCGACCGCGCAGCGGCTGCACTTCAACACAACGCACGTTGGGGTGAGTAGGGCCAACGGCGTTTCTCTTTGCGAAGGCGGGGCGGGACGTACGTGACACCGCAGTCGCTGTCGGGGCGGCCGACGTGGTTCGTCCCTCGCCTGTGAAACAAGGAGAAACACCAGCATGGCTCAGGGCACCGTCAAGTGGTTCAACGCCGAGAAGGGCTTCGGCTTCATCGCTCAGGAGGATGGCGGCGACGACGTCTTCGTCCACTACTCCGCGATCCAGACGCAGGGTTACAAGACCCTCGACGAGAACCAGAAGGTCGAGTTCGACGTCACCCAGGGCCCCAAGGGCCCGCAGGCGGAGAACGTCCGCCCTCTGTGAGGCGTCCCGGGCCCGGGTGACCGGGTCCGGACCTTCGACCCCGTCCTCGTGGCTTCGTGCCGCGGGGGCGGGGTCTTCACATCTCCGCAGTGCACATACCTGTGGATTAGACACGGGCGGATAACCGGATGTTCGCCGGACGCCGAGCCCGCCCATGGCTTAGACATGAGTCCTCGGCGGAACGCGTCCCGCGATCCGCCACCGCACACGAGAGGGAGGCGCGCGGTGACCGAGGACCCGCTGCAGGTGGACCTGCAGGACCATGACCTCTTGGACGAGGTCCAGCTCACCGCCGCGCTCATGGTGGCGGCCAACGAGTGCGAGGGCGACCTCTCCGACGGGGAGATCGACGAGCTGCTCGGGCTCGGCGACCGATCCTTCGTGCTCCCCCGGGCCGAGAGCGCCTGACGCCTCGGCAGCGTGAGCCGTCCGGTTCGCGTGCGGGGCGGGACCCACCCCGGCGCGGGCGCAGTTCACCCGGGCGTCGTACCCTCGCCACGGCCCGTCAGCGGGCGTGTCCTGACCCTGCTAACAGGAGTGCACCCGTGGCCCTGCGGTTCCGTCCGGTCGACGGCACGTTCTACGAGCTCTTCACCGACTCGGCACGAGGCCTGGTGCGCGGCGCCGACCTCCTCGCCGAGGTCCTCGCCGACGGCGCCGACCGTGCAACGGTCGCCGAGCGGATGCGTGTCGCCGAGCACGAGTGCGACGAGATCACCCACGACATCGTGCGGCGGGTGAACTCGACGTTCGTCACCCCGTTCGACCGTGAGGACATCTACTCGCTGGCCTCCGGTCTCGACGACGTCATGGACTACATGGAGGAGGCCGTCGACCTGGTCAACCTCTACGAGGTCGAGCGGCTGCCCAAGCAGCTCGCCCAGCAGGTCGAGGTGCTCCAGCGGTGCGCCGAGCTGACCGCCGAGGCGATGCCGCGGCTGCAGGCGATGAAGGATCTCGACGAGTACTGGATCGAGGTCAACCGGCTCGAGAACACCGGGGACAAGACGTACCGCCGGATCCTGGCCAAGCTCTTCTCGGGCAAGTACGACGCCCTCGAGGTGCTCAAGCTGAAGGATGTCGTCGACTCGTTGGAGAAGGCGATCGACGCCTTCGAGAAGGTCGCGAACATCGTCGAGCAGATCCACGTCAAGGAGACCTGAGCCGGTCGTGGAACTCGCCATCGTCATCGCGGTGGTCGTCGTCGCCCTCGCGTTCGACTACACCAACGGATTTCACGACGCGGCCAACGCGATCGCCACGTCGGTCTCGACCCGGGCGCTGACCCCGCGCATCGCTCTGCTGCTCGCCGCGGTGATGAACTTCGTCGGCGCGCTGCTGGGTCAGGAGGTCGCACAGACGGTGAGCGAGGTGATCAGCACCTCGGGCGTCGGCGTCGTCCACGGGTTGGTGATCGTGCTGGCCGGACTGCTGGGGGCGATCACCTGGAACCTCGTGACGTGGTACTTCGGGCTGCCGTCGTCGTCCTCCCACGCCCTCATCGGCGGGCTCGTCGGCTCGGCGCTCGTGGCCAGCGCAACGGTCCACTGGGCGACGATCGTCGACAAGGTCGTCATCCCCATGGTGCTCTCGCCGCTGATCGGCTTCGCGGTCGCCTTCGCGGTGATGCTCGCGGTGATGTGGATCTTCCGGCGCCGCAACCCGCACAAGGTGCAGCGAGGCTTCCGGCTGATGCAGACCGTCTCCGCCTCCGCGCTGGCGCTGGGCCACGGCCTGCAGGACGCGCAGAAGACCATGGGCGTGATCTTCCTGGCGCTGCTGGTCACCGGCCGGGCGCAGTCCGGTGACGACCTGCCGCTCTGGGTGGTGATCATCTCCGCCAGCGCGATCTCGCTGGGGACGTACTCCGGCGGCTGGCGGATCATGCGCACCCTCGGTCGCAAGATCATCGCGCTCGACCCGGCACGCGGCTTCTCGGCCGAGGCGACGGGCGCGGCCGTGCTCTACGGCATGGCGATCCTGGCCCACGCCCCGGTCTCCACGACCCACACCATCACCTCGGCGATCATGGGCGCGGGCGCGACCAAGCGGTTCTCCGCCGTGCGCTGGGGGATGGCCCGCACCATCGTGGCCGGGTGGATCCTCACCTTCCCCGCTGCGGGCGCGGCGGCTGCGGTGGCGTACCTGCTGCTGCACTACGTCGCCCGGCTCGGGTAGTCCCTGACGTTCTTGCGGTCGAACGGGTCGACACGCCACCACAACGTCCTTCAGCTCGGCCTATGCGGCGTGCCGCGCTCGCAACGCACGCCGTTCGGCGACGGTGTCGGCCCCGAGCCAGCCTGGTGGAGGGGTCGTCGTCCACGACCGCACCCGTCTCGTGCTCGCGGCCCGTCGCACGGCGCGCTCCATGCGCGCGGCAAGCCGTTCCGGTGCGGCCAGGTCTGGGCCCAGCACGGTGACGTACTCGAGGCCGACGTCACGCATCTGCTCCTCACGGCCCACGTCGTGCCGGCGTTGCGAGACGTCGAGGTGCTCGACGCCGTCGTACTCGACCGCGAGACCGGACTCGGGCTCGAGGAGGTCCGGAGTCGCGACGTGGCGTCCGGCGAGGTCGAAGACCGGTGGGTTCACCAGTACGGCGGGCAGCCCGTGCTTGAGCCACAGCATCCGCAGCCGGCTCTCCATCGGGGACCAGCTGTTCTCCGACATCAGCCGGGTGGCGCGGCGAGCACGCTCGATCCCGGTCCAGCCCGGGTGGTCGAGGACGTACGCGGCGAGCTCGTCGGCGCTGACGAGATCGGAGAACGCAGCCATCTCCGCGGCCACCACCGCCGCGGTGAGCGAGGGGGCGTACCGCATCAGGAAGCAGGCGGACCGCGCGGCGACGGTCACCGGCAGGCCGTCGTGACCGACGACGTCGGCCGGCGTGAGCCGCTCCTGGCTGACCCTTGCCCCCGGGGGCGTGCGGATCTCGCGGCACATCGCGACGAGGTCGACGTCGTCGAGGACGCGTCCGCCCTGCGAGGCGCCGGAGAACCAGCGCCCACCCATCCAGCGCAGGGCCGCCCAGCCGGTCACCGCAGTACCCGGTCGCAGCACGGCCGCCGCCTCGACGATGCGTTGCTCGGCCGTCAGTGGCGCCGAGGTGGGGACGTACCACCCACGGCTCGAACGACGCCAGCTCGGCCCGCGGACCTCACTCGCCATCGGGCCGGCCCGGTGACGGGAGCCCACCCGGACCGGCGCCACGACCGACTCGCTGAAGGGGCCGACGACGCGCTCCACCCGAGAAGCATGGCGCCGGCGCCGTCAGCGGCGCGGTGGTTGTCCACAGGGTCAGCGCTGCAGGACGTTGTGGTGGTCGAAGCGGCGTTCTGACCACCACAACGTCAGGGACTACCCGAAGCGGCCGGAGATGTAGGCCTCGGTGGCCTCTTCGTCCGGGTTCGAGAAGATCTTCTTCGTGGGGCTCATCTCGATCAGGCGTCCCGGCTTCCCGGCGCCGGCGAGGTTGAAGAACGCGGTGTCCTCGGAGACGCGGGCGGCCTGCTGCATGTTGTGGGTGACGATGACGATCGTGTAGTCGGTCCGCAACTCGTGGATCAGGTCCTCGATGGCCGAGGTGGAGATCGGGTCGAGCGCCGAGCACGGCTCGTCCATCAGCAGCACCTGGGGGCGTACGGCGATGGCCCGCGCGATGCACAGCCGCTGCTGCTGGCCGCCGGAGAGGCCCATCCCGGGCTTGCCCAGCCGGTCCTTGACCTCGTTCCAGAGGTTCGCGCCCTTCAACGACCGCTCGACGACGTCCTCGGCCTCGGACTTCTTCAGCTTCTTGTTGTTCAGCCGCAGGCCCGCCAGGACGTTGTCGGCGATCGACATCGTCGGGAACGGGTTCGGCCGCTGGAAGACCATGCCCACCTGGCGGCGCACCTCGACCGGGTCGATCGTGGGGTCGTAGAGCGAGTTGCCGTCCACGACCACCTTGCCCTCCACCCGCGCGCCCGGGATCACCTCGTGCATCCGGTTGAGGGTCCGCAGGAAGGTCGACTTGCCGCAGCCCGAGGGGCCGATCAACGCGGTGACCGAGCGGGCGGGGATCGTCATGTTGACCCCCTCCACGGCGAGGAAGCTGCCGTAGAAGATGTTCAGGTCGGAGACGTCGATGCTCTTGGCCATCAGGTCGGTGTTCCTTTCGAACGACGCGCGGTCGTCGGTCCCGGCGCTCATCGGCCGGTCTTGGGGGCGAAGGCCTTGCCCAGCACGCGGGCGAGGAGGTTGAGCAGCATGACGATGACGATCAGCACGAGAGCCGCGCCCCAGGCCCGGCCCTGGGCGAACTCGGGGTTCAGCCCGGGCTGGGTGTAGCTGTAGTAGATGAACACCGGCAGGGTCGACATCTGACCGCCGAACAGGTTGAAGTTCGAGGAGTCGGTCGACCCGGCGATGATCAGCAGCGGCGCGGTCTCGCCGATCACGCGGGACACGGCGAGCGTCACCCCGGTGATGATGCCCGGCAGCGCGGTGGGGATCACGACCTTCACGATCGTGCGCCACTTCGGCACGCCCAGGGCGTACGAGGCCTCCCGCAGGTCGCCGGGCACCAGCTTGAGCATCTCCTCGGCCGAGCGCACCACGATCGGGATCATCAGCAGCGACAGGGCGACCGAGCCGCCGATGCCGAAGTGGATGCCCGGGTCGTTGAAGATCAGCGCGAAGAGGGCGAAGGCGAACAGTCCGGCGACGATCGAGGGGATGCCCGTCATCACGTCCACGAGGAACCGGATCCAGCCGGCGACCTTCGAGCGGGCGCCGTACTCGACGAGGTAGATCGAGGTCATCAGTCCGATCGGGACTGAGATGACGGTCGCACCGAGGGTGATCAGCAGGGTGCCGACCAGGGAGTGGTAGATCCCGCCTCCCTCACCGACGACGTTGCGCATGGAGTACGTGAGGAACTGGCCGTCGATCTGCCCCGCGCCGTTCTCGACCACGATGTAGAGCAGCGAGACCAGCGGGACGAACGCGATGATCAGCGCCATCCAGATCAGGCTGGTCACGAACCGGTCGGTCGCCGCGCGAGGGTTCTCGACGGCGCGCGACCACACGGTGATCGCGACCAGGTGGAGCAGCCCGGCGACGACCGCCCAGGCGATGATCCCCCAGCCGAGGAGCAGCGCGAGGACGCCGGCAGCGGCCAGCGAGGCGACGGCGACGAGCGCCGGTGCGGAGCGGGGCAGGCGCGCGCTGCGCAGCGGCAGGTGCGGCGTGGCCGGGGGCGTGGTCGGCGGCGGCGCTGTCGTGGTCATCGGCCCACCTTGGCGTCGGCGCGGGAGACGATCCCGCGGGCGGCGAAGTTGACGAGGAACGTGATCACGAAGAGCACCAGGCCGGTCGCGACCAGTGCGTTGACCTTCAGGCCGGTCGCGTCGGGGAAGGACAGCGCGATGTTGGCCGCGATCGTGGACGGGTTGGTCGAGGAGATCAGGTTGAAGGTGATGACGCCGCTGGCGCTGAGCACCATCGCGACCGCCATCGTCTCGCCCATCGCCCGGCCCAGCCCGAGCATCGTCGCGGAGACGACACCGGAGCGGCCGTACGGCAGCACCGAGAGCCGGATCATCTCCCAGCGCGTCGCGCCGAGCGCGAGGGCGGCCTCCTGGTTAAGGCGCGGGGCCTGGGCGAAGATCTCGCGGGAGATGGCGGTGATGATCGGCAGCACCATGATCGCCAGCACGATGCCGGCGGTCAGGATCGTACGACCGGTGCCGGAGGCGGGTCCGGCGAAGAGCGGGAGCCACGACACGTGCTCGGCCAGCCAGCCGTACGCCGGCACCAGGCGGGGACCGAGGAAGCCGATGCCCCACAGCCCGTACACCACGCTGGGCACGGCGGCGAGGAGGTCGATCAGGTAGCCCAGCGGCGCGGCCAGCCGGCGCGGTGCGTAGTGGGAGACGGCCAGCGCGACACCGATGGCCAGCGGGGTGGCGATCACCAGCGCGATCACCGCGGCCCACAGCGTGCCGAACACGAAGGGCCACACGTAGGAGACGAACGAGCCCTTGCCGTTGAGGTCGTCGGCCCCGGCGCCCAGGGCGGGTGCGCCCTGGACGATCAGGAAGATCGCGACCCCGGCGAGGGCGACGAGGATCAGGAAGGCGGCACCGAAGGCGGTGCCGGCGAACACCGAGTCACCCAGGCGGCGCGTGCCGGACCTGGGTGACTCGGTGTGCTGCTCGGTGGTGGACACGAGGCTCCGACTCAGCCCTTCGCGGAGATCGTGTCGATCGCCGCCGCGGCCTTCTCCTGCAGCGAGGACGGCAGCGGCGCCGAGCCCGCGTTCTCCGCGGCGGCCTTCTGGCCCTCCTCGGAGACGATGTAGCCGAGGAAGCCCTTGACGAGGTCGGCCTTCGCCTGGTCGTCGTACGTCGGGCAGGCGATGAGGTACGAGCTCAGGAACAGCGGGTACGCGCCCGACTCGGTCGTGGTGCGGTCCACCTCGACGGCGAGGTCGTTCTCCGGGCGGCCGTCGGCCAGCGGAGAGGCCTCGAGCGCCTTGGCGGCACCCTCGGCGGACGGCTCGACGTAGTCGTCGCCGACCTTGATCTTGGCCGTCGACAGGTCACCGGCCTGGCTGAAGTCGGCGTACCCGATCGAGCCGGAGGCGTTCTTCACGGCCGCGACCACACCGGAGGTGCCGGTCGCACCCTCGCCGGACTTGATCGGCCACACCTTGTCGGGCTCGGAGGTCCAGGCACCCTCGGAGGCCTTGGACAGGTAGTCGGTGAAGTTCTGCGTCGTACCCGACTCGTCCGAGCGGTGCACCGGGTCGATCCGCGTCGACGGGAGGTCGGCGTCGGGGTTGTCGGCCTTGATGGCCGGGTCGTTCCAGGTGGTGATCTTGCCGGCGAAGATGTTCGCGGCGGTCTTGGCCGAGAGCTGCAGGTCGTCGACCCCGTCGAGGTTGTAGACCAGCGCGATCGGGGAGATGTAGTCGGGCACCTCGATGGCGTCGGCGCCGCAACGCTTCTTGGCGCCGGCGATCTCGCCCTTCTCCTCGCTCAGCGCGGAGTCGGAGCCGGCGAAGTCGGTGCCGCCTCCGTTGAACTTCTCCACGCCCGCGCCGGAGCCGGCGGGGTCGTAGTTCACGGTCACGTCGGAGTTGTCGCCCTGGAAGGACGAGCGCCAGGTGTCCATGGCGGCCTCCTGCGCGCTCGAGCCGGAGCCCTGCAGCGTGCCGGAGAGGTCGCTGCTCCCGCTGCCGCTGCCACCGGACTCGTTGCCGGCTCCGCAGCCGGTCAGGACGAGGCCCAGGGCGAGGGCAGCGATACCCGGAAGGGCGAGGCGCTTGGGGGATCGGATCACGTCGTTCTCCTGTGTCGAATATGAGCCGTGCGCGGCTCGGTCGCGGAGAACCTAGGCAGTGCAGGTGTATCGACCCGGCGCGGACAGTGAACGGGAGGTGAACGGTGCGAGCCGACTCGGCGACGAGCGGTGGGTCGCGTCAACCAGATCGGGTCGAGCGGTGGGGAGGTCAGGCGTCGCGGGGGTGCAGCTCGGCCGCGACGACCTCGCCCTTGCGGTGGTGGACGACGACCAGATCGCCCGGGGAGAGCGGCTCGTCGAGGGTGAGGCCCAGGCGGTCCAGCACCGCCGGGAGCACCGGGCGGTGGGTGCACAGCACCGTCGGCTCCTTCGAGGTGAGCAGGTCCTCGACCAGCGCCGGCACGTCCTCGGCCGGCTCGTGCTCCTCGGCCAGCACGGGGGTGCCGTGCACGGCCAGCACGTGCTCGGCGGCGTACGGGGCGACGGTCTGCAGGCAGCGCACGGAGTCCGAGGAGACCACGCGGGTGACGGCGTACGCCGACAGCAGCGGGACCACGGCGCGCGCCTGCTCGACACCCTGCTCGGCCAGCGGTCGCTTCGGGTCCTCCCCGCGCCAGCTCTTGCGTGGGCGCGCCTTGGTGTGCCGCAGCACCGCCAGCACGCCGGTGCGCTTGGACTGCGAGAGGGCGTCCTCCAGGACGGTGGCGTCACGCGGGTACGTCAACCGGCTCTCGGCCTGCTCCACCGGGACCCACTCGACGCGGTCGATCTCGCGGTTGGGCTCGTAGCGGCCGACGTCGGGGTCGCCGACGACGTACCCGAGCCAGTAGTGGACCAGCTTGGTCCGGCCGTCGCGCTGGAGGTACGCCTGAGGCCGCACCGGACGGCCCAGCCGGATCTCGACGCCGGTCTCCTCGATCACCTCGCGCACCGCCGTCGTCACCGGGTGCTCGCCGGGGTCCTGCTTGCCCTTGGGGAAGGACCAGTCGTCGTACTTCGGCCGGTGCACCAGCAGCACCCGTCCCTTGCGCACGACCACGGCGCCGGCGGCGATGACGTCCGCCGCTCGCGTCGCGGGCTCGCCGAACGTCGCCTGACCCGGGCGGGTGACCACCATGGGTCTAGTCTCACACCGCCGCAGCGAGGAGAGGACGGCCACCCGATGCGACTGCCTTCCGTGCCCCGCAGCGCGTCCCGCCGCCGGGTCGTGCTGGCGGCGGTCCTGGTGGTGGTGGTCGTCGTCGCCGGTCTCCTCGTGGTCCGCGAGCTGCGTGGTGGGTCGGACCTGCAGCAGGCGCTCGCAACCGCGCCGGCCGGCACCAAGCGGGTCGCGTTCACCGACTGGGCCGCGGTGCGCGAGCGGGTGGCCCGCAGTCGCGCGCCGATCGCCGCGAGCCGGGTGGACACGCTTCTCGAGCGCGGCTACGACCGGGACCTCACCTCGTCCTCGAGCATCGCGGACTCCGGCAGCGCCCTGGCCACGAACCTCGGGTTCGGTCCGGGGAACGCCGACTGGGAGGCGTACGGCATCGCGCCGGAGGGTGCCGCGATGGTGCTGAGGATGGACGACTCGGTGGACTTCGACGGGCTCGAGGACAAGCTCCGCTCGGCCGGGTACGACGCGCCCGGCGACGACGGGGTCTGGGACGGCGGTGCCGACCTCGTCTCGAGCATCGACCCGACGATCACCCCGGAGCTGCAGTACGTCGCGCTCGACGCCGGCCGGCACCTGGTCGTCTCGAGCGACACGGCGTCGTACGCCGCGAAGGCGCTGCGCTCGGCGACCGGTGACGCGGACTCACTGGCCTCCTCCGACGCCGGGTCCACGGCGCGTGCGCTGGCCGGTCGGGTCGAGGGACTGGCCTCGGCCGTGGTGTGGCCCGGCGACTACGCCTGCAGCGACCTGTCGATGTCGCAGGCCGCGCCCGAGGACGAGCGGTCGGCGGAGGACCGGGTCTCCGACGTGGGAGGAGTGGCACCGCTCGACAGCCTCGTGATCGGCGAGCGCGCCGACGGCGACGTACGGGTCGCGATGGCCTTCGAGAGCGGTGACCAGGCGGAGGAGAACCTCCGACCGCGCGCCGAGCTCGTGGTCGGCGAGGACCCGAGCCGCCCGCAGCCCGTCGGGGAGACGTACCGGCTGACGCGCAGCCGTACCGACGGGGACGCCGTGCTGCTGGACCTGCGACCCCGCCCTGATGTCGGGGCGGGGCTCTCCGGTATCACCTCCGGGCCGGTGCTCTTCGCCACCTGCTGAACGCCGAGCTTCGCCCCTGCAGGGTTGAGTTGCGCCCTCTGCAGGTTTGAGTTGCGTCCCCTGCAGGATCGAGTTTGCGCCTGACCGATCCCACAGGTGGCCCGGGCCTGCAGAACCCGCAACTCGGGCCTGCAGAACCCGCAACTCGACGGGCAGGTGCGTCAGCGGCGGCGGTTGTGCCGGGCGATGAGGGTCTCCTGGAGGTCGCGCAGGGGCGGCTCGCCGGGGGCGGCGACGGCGCGGGTCCAGCTGCCGTCGGCGTCGAGGTCCCAGGCGGAGGTGCCGGGGTCGAAGGCGAGGTCGAGGATCTCCCCGACCTGGCGCACCTCGTCGGCGCCGGGCAGCGCGGTGAGCACCTCGACCCGGCGGTCGAGGTTGCGGTGCATCATGTCCGCCGACCCGATCCAGGCCCGCGGCTCGCCGCCCTGCTCGAACCAGAAGATCCGGCTGTGCTCGAGGAACCGGCCCAGCACCGACCGCACCCGGATGTTCTCCGAGAGCCCCGGGACGCCGGGTCGCAGGCTGCAGATCCCGCGGACCAGCAGCTCGACCGGTACGCCGGCGCGCGAGGCGCGGTACAGCTCGTCGATCACGGCCTCGTCCACCACGGAGTTGGCCTTCAGCCTGATCCGCGCGGGGCGACCGGCCCGGTGGTGCTCGACCTCGCCGCGGATCTGCTCGACCAGCCCGGTACGGACCGAGTCCGGGGCCACGAGCAGCGCGTCGTACGACGGCTTGCGGCTGAATCCGGAGAGGTTGTTGAACAGGTTGGCGACGTCCTCACCGATCCGCTCGTCGGTGGTGAGCAGGCCGAGGTCCTCGTACATCCGGGCGGTCTTGGGGTTGTAGTTCCCGGTCCCGATGTGGGTGTAGCGCCGGATCCCGTCCGGCTCCTCCCGCACCACCATCGACAGCTTGCAGTGCGTCTTCAGCCCGACCTGGCCGTAGACGACGTGACAGCCGGAGTGCTCGAGCTTGCGGGCCCAACGGATGTTGTTCTGCTCGTCGAAGCGGGCCTTGATCTCGACGATCACCAGCACCTGCTTGCCGCTCTCGGCGGCGTCGACGAGGGCGTCGATGATCGGGGAGTCGCCGGACGTGCGGTACAGGGTCTGCTTGATCGCGAGCACGTGCGGGTCGGCCGCGGCCTGCTCGATGAAGCGCTGCACGCTGGTCGCGAAGGAGTCGTACGGGTGCTGCAGCAGCACGTCGCCGCGCGAGACCGCCTTGAACACGTCGACCGGCGACGCCGACTCGACCGGGGCGAGCGAGGTGTGCGTCGACGGCACGAAGGCCGGGAACTTCAGGTCGTCGCGGTCCAGGTCGGCCACGCCGTGCAGCCCGCGCAGGTCCAGCGGCCCCGGGAGCCGGAAGACCTCGTCGTCGCTCACACCGAGCTCGGAGACCAGCAGCTCGAGGATCTGGGCGTCGATGGTGTCCTCGACCTCGAGGCGCACGGCCGGACCGAACTTGCGGCGCAGCAGCTCCTTCTCCAGCGCCTTGAGGAGGTTCTCGGCGTCGTCCTCCTCGACCTCGAGGTCCTCGTTGCGGGTGACCCGGAAGGTGTGCGCGGAGACGACCTCCATGCCGGGGAACAGCCGCTTGAGGTGCTCGGCGATGACGTCCTCGAGCGGCACGAAGCGGTGCCCGGGCAGCTCGACGAACCGCGCGAAGCTCTGCGGCACCTTGACCCGGGCGAAGTGCTCCTTGCCGGTCTTGGGGTTGCGGACGATGACGGCGAGGTTGAGCGAGAGCCCGGAGATGTACGGGAACGGGTGCGCCGGGTCGACGGCCAGGGGCGTCAGGACCGGGAAGATCCGCTGCTTGAACAGCTTCTTGCAGTGGCGCTGCTCGTCCGGGTCCAGGTCGCCCCAGCGGACCAGCGCGATGTCCTCCTCGGCCAGGGCCGGCACGAGCTGGTCGTCGAAGACCCGCGCCTGGCGCAGCATCAGCTCCGAGGCGGTGGCGTAGATCTGCTCGAGCACCTCGCGAGGCATCATCCCGGACGCGGCGCGCACCGCCACGCCGGCGGCGATCCGCCGCTTGAGCCCGGCCACGCGGACCATGAAGAACTCGTCGAGGTTGGAGGTGAAGATCGCCAGGAACCGGGCCCGCTCCAGGAGGGGGAGCGTCGGGTCCTCGGCCAGCTCCAGCACCCGCTGGTTGAAGCGCAGCCAGGACAGCTCGCGGTCCAGGAACCGGTCGTCGTGCTCGCCGGTGTCGAGGTCCGACTCGGGGACGTACGGCGGCTCCACCTCGAAGGTCTCCGAGGCGACCACCCGCAGCCCACCGTCGTACGGGCCCTCCTGCGGGCCGTCGTCGGCGGTGGTCGTCACCTGGCCGGGGTAGGGCTCGTTCGTCATGGTGGGATCATCCCACCGGCAGGTGAATGCCAGGTGTCCACAAGCCCAGGAGGAACGGTGCCGCAGACCGTGAGCAGTCCGTCGACCGGTGAGCGCGTGCAGGCGGCGGTGCTGCGTCTGGCGATGAACCTGCCGCCCGCCCTGCAGCGACGGCTGGTCGGGCCACCCGTCGTGCGCGAGGGCCAGCGGCTGCAGCCCGAGACCCAGATGATGCTCACGCTGCAGCGCGTGTCCGGTGAGCCGAAGGTCGAGGAGCAGCCGCTGGAGGAGGCTCGACCGCTGCTGGTCCGGCAGGCACGCGCCGTCGGCGGCCACCAGCCGGTGGGCCGGGTCGACGCGCTGCGGGTCGGCGGGGGCGCGGGCGACCTCGACGCACGGCTCTACGTCCCGCGGGCGCTGCTCGGCGACCGCCGGCCCTCCGGCCTGCTGGTCTTCTTCCACGGGGGCGGCTTCCTGTACGGCGACCTCGACTCCCACGACGCCCCCTGCCGGTTCCTCGCCGAGCAGGCCGGCGTCCGGGTCCTGTCGGTGGACTACCGGCTCTCGCCCGAGCACCCGTACCCGGCCCCGCACGACGACGCGGTGACGTCGTACCTCTGGGCGGTCCAGCACGCCGAGGAGCTCGGCGTGGACCCGGCGCGGATCGGTGTGGGAGGCGACTCCGCCGGCGGCAACCTCGCAGCGTCGGTCGCGCTGACCGTGGCCGAGGCGGGGGTGCGCTGCGCGCTGCAGTTGCTCGTCTACCCGATGACCGACGCGCGGGCCCAGGCCCCCAGCCGCCGGACGTACGCCGAGGGCTTCTACCTCTCCGCGCGGTTCATGGACAACGCCGAGGAGGCGCTGCTCACCGACCCGGCGCAGCGGGAGGACCCGCGGCTCTCGATGGTGCTGCGCCGCGACGTCCCTGCGCTGACCGCCCCGGCGTTCGTGGTCACCGCGGGGTTCGACCCGCTGCGCGACGAGGGCGAGGAGTACGCCGCCCTCCTCGCCGCGCACGGCACCCCGGTGACGCACGTGCGCCACGAGGGCCTGATCCACGGGTTCTTCAACGTGGTCGGCTGCGGCCAGGCGTCGCGGGCAGCGAACCTGCAGATCGCCGAGCAGGTGCGCGCGGCGCTCGGCTGAGCGTCCCTCAGAGCCGGGGAACGCCGGCGTACTGCGCCTCGACGCGTGCCTGGGTGAAGCCCGCACGGTCGTAGACCGTGATCGCCGGGGTGTTGTCGCCCTCGACGTAGAGGATCACCCGGTCCAGTCCGCGCTCGCGCAGGTGGGCGAGCCCGGCGTTGGTGAGCACGGTGCCGATGCCGCTCCCGGCCGAGCGCGGGTCGACCGCGACGACGTAGACCTCGCCGAAGCGGTCGCCGCCCTCGTCGTGGACCTTGGTCCAGTGGAAGCCGAGAACGCGGGACTCGTCGTCGGCGGCGACCGCCAGCAGCAGGCCCGCGGGGTCGAACCAGTCCTCGGCCTGACGCTCCCGGAAGTCGTCGAGCGTGAGGTGCCCCTGCTCGGGGTGCTGGGCGAAGGCCAGCGAGTTGACCTCCAGCACGCCCTCCTCGTCACCGTCGCGGAAGGCGCGGACGACGTACGACGCCGGCGGGTCGACGGCGGGCAGGGTCGCGTCGAGCGGGCGCTGCATCACCCACAGCTCTCGCTCCCGCGCGAGCCCGACGCGGTCGGCGATCCGTCCCGCCGCCGGGTGGTCGGAGTGGGACCAGGCCTCGACCGCGGTGGAGACCCCCTCCAGCGCCGCCCGCGCCAGCGTCGTGCCGACACCCGTGCCCCTGGCGTCGGGGTGGACGATCACGTCGAGGTCGGCGCCCACACGGAGCGCGAAGCCGGCGGGACCGCCCCCGGCGCCGTCGCGGGGGTCGGCGGCCAGCTCGAGCTGCGCGCCGGACAGCCCGCGGTGCTTGAGGTGCAGGCACGCGGCCTCGTTGAGGTTGGTGACGCCGTCGGCGGCGTCCGCGGCCGCGGCGATGCGACGTACGTCGGCCGCGGTGCCCGTGGGGGCGTTCCAGTCGAAGCTCTCGGTCACCCGGTCAGGGTCTCACGATGCCCGAGAGGGCTCAGGTCCGCGCGGGGTCGCGCGTGGTGTCGCGGCTCTGGTCCTTCGGAGGCAGCACGAAGCGGTAGCCGACGTTGCGCACCGTCCCGATCAGCGTCTCGTGGTCGTTGCCGAGCTTCGCTCGCAGACGGCGCACGTGGACGTCCACGGTGCGGGTGCCGCCGAAGTAGTCGTAGCCCCACACCTCCTGCAGCAGCTGCTCGCGGGTGAAGACCCGGCCCGGGTGCTGGGCGAGGTACTTCAGCAGCTCGAACTCCTTGAAGGTCAGGTCGAGCGTGCGCTTGCCCAGCTTCGCGGTGTAGGTCGCCTCGTCGACGACGACCTCGCCGGAGCGGATGATCCGTGCCTCGGGGTCGTCCTCGCCCTGCGCGGCCAGGCGGCCCGTGGCCATCCGGATCCGTGCCTCGACCTCGGCCGGGCCCGCGGTCGGGAGCAGCACGTCGTCCATGCCCCAGTCGGCGGCGACGACGGCCAGGCCGCCCTCGGTCACCAGGAGCAGCACCGGTTGCACCGAGCCGGTCGTACGGATCAGCCGGGTCAGGTCACGGGCGTGCGCCAGGTCGCGGCGGCCGTCGACGAGGACCACGTCGTGGTCCGGCGCCTCCAGCAGGGCCGCGCCCTCGGCGGGGAGCACGCGGACCTGGTGGTTCAGCAGGCCGAGCGAGGGCAGCACGTCTGCGGACGGCTGGGTGGAGGTGGTCAGGAGGAGAACGGTGCTCACGTGGGATGCCGTTTCGACTCGTTGGGGTCACGCTGCCGAGATGTGCCCGACCTCCTTGTCGGACGACCCTGCCCGTACGGGGCAGCTGGGTGAAGAATAGCGAACGTGCACGTGAACGAGGGACCGAACCAGGCAGAAGGCGCTGTCACGGTGCGCTACTGGGCCTCGGCCCGCGCTGCGGCCGGCACCGAGGCCGACGTGGTGGAGGTCGACGGGGCGACCACGCTGGCCGAGGTCGTGCGTCGGGTCGTCGCGCTCCACGACGACGAGGCGTTCACGCGCGTGGTGGGCGTGTGCTCGGTCCTGGTCGAGGACCGCCCGGCCGGGAAGGGCGACCTCACGCTGGTGCCGGTCGAGCCGGGGCAGACCGTGCAGCTGCTGCCGCCCTTCGCCGGCGGCTGAGCAGGTGCCGGCGAGGCGCGGGAACACCACCGGGCCGAGCGCGTTGAGCCCGTCGTGAGCACAGGTGTCGTCGTCCTCGTCGTGGCCGTGGTCGCCGTGCTGGGCGTCTGGGCGCTGCGCGCGGTGCGCGACGGTCGCTTCCGGACGCGCCGGTCGGGGACGGCCGCGGCCGTCCCGGGACCGGGGCTGCTCGAGGGCACGCCGTGGGCCCATGCGCTGGGGGAGCGCGCCACGCTGCTGCAGTTCTCCTCGGCGTTCTGCGCCCCTTGCCGGGCGACCCGCCGGACGCTGGCGGAGGTGGCCCGGATCGTGCCGGGCGTCGCGCACGTGGAGGTCGACGCGGAGCAGCACCTCGACCTGGTCCGACGCGTCGGCGTCCTGCGGACACCGACCACCCTCGTCCTCGACCCGTCCGGTCGCGAGGTGTCCCGGGCGCAGGGCGCGCCGAGCCGCCAGGCCGTGGTCGCGAGCCTGGAGCCCCTCGCGTGAAGGTCTCGAACAGCGAGACGGCTGTCCATCAGTCGAGACGCGCGGTGTCCGTGCGGCAGCCGCTGAGTAGTTTCTCGACCGTGACTGTCCTGCTGACGCGCCGCCGTGTGGTGGACCAGTGCCGGGTGCGCTCGTCGCTGTGTCGATGCGCCTGACCGTGCGCCGTCGAGCCTGAGCACGCCGCGGCACGGTCGGTCCGCCTCGTGGCGGGCCTCAGCCCTGTCCAGCCCTTGGCGATCCTCGAGGAACCAGTCATGACCTCTCCGTACTTCGGACCCGCGCTCGACGACGCCCCGACTCGTACGTCGAGCTCCGTCGACCCGCGCGGTCCGCGCTTCGCTGCCGCGCTCACCTCTGTGGTGCTCGTCGTGGTCCTGCTGACGGCGCCCGGTCCCGTCGGCGTCGTGCTGCTCGCGCTGCAGGTGCTGCTCTTCGCGCTCGGCGCCGCGGCGGGCGTGCAGCACGGCCCGTGGGCGATCGTGTTCCGCCGTCTGGTCCGGCCACGGCTCGCACCGCCGGCCGAGCTCGAGGACCCGCAGCCGCTCCGCTTCGCCCAGGCCGTGGGCCTGGTCTTCGCCGGGGTCGGCCTGGTCGGCTACCTGGCCGGGCTGGGGCCGATCGGTGCCGTCGCGACCGGGCTCGCCCTCGTGGCCGCCCTGCTGAACGCCGTCGCGGGCCTGTGCCTGGGCTGCGAGGTCTACCTGCTCCTGCGTCGGGCCACCGCCTGACGTCCGTACGTCCCGCACCACCCCACCGAGAAGCCACCGAAGGAAGGAACACCATGAGCCGCGAGAACTCTCTCGTCACCGCCCAGTGGGTCGAGGAGCACCTCGACGACCCGAAGATCGTCCTCGTCGAGGTCGACGAGGACACCTCCGCCTACGACAAGGGCCACATCAAGGGCGCCATCAAGCTCGACTGGACCACCGACCTGCAGGACCAGGTCCGGCGTGACTTCGTCAACAAGCAGCAGTTCGAGGAGCTCCTGTCGAGCCGGGGCGTCGCGAACGACGACACCGTCGTGCTCTACGGCGGCAACAACAACTGGTTCGCCGCCTACGCGTACTGGTACTTCACGCTCTACGGCCACTCCGACGTCAAGCTGCTCGACGGCGGCCGCAAGAAGTGGGAGCTCGACAGCCGCGAGCTGGTCGACGAGGTCCCCCAGCGCGACGCGACGTCGTACACCGCCCAGGAGCAGGACGCCTCGATCCGCGCGTTCCGCGACGAGACGGTCGAGGCGATCGGCACCAAGAACCTCGTCGACGTGCGCAGCCCCGACGAGTACGCCGGCCGGCTGCTGGCTCCCGCCCACCTCCCGCAGGAGCAGGCCCAGCGCGCCGGCCACATCCCCACCGCGGCCAACGTGCCGTGGAGCAAGGCGGCCAACGACGACGGCACCTTCCGCTCCGACGAGGAGCTGAAGGAGATCTACACCGAGGCCGGCGTCGACTGGGACAAGGACACGATCGCCTACTGCCGCATCGGTGAGCGCTCCTCGCACACCTGGTTCGTGCTCAAGGAGCTGCTCGGCCAGCAGAACGTCAAGAACTACGACGGGTCCTGGACCGAGTACGGCTCGCTGGTCGGCGTCCCCGTGACGCTCGGCGACGAGGCCGGTGACGCCTGATGTGCGGCGCCACCGCCGGTGGGCTCTCGCTGGACGGCATCGACGTCGCCAAGGAGGCCATCATCCAGGGCGTCGTGACCAAGAGCGGTGAGCCGGCCTCCCCGGCGTACGTCCGGCTGCTGGACCGCACCGGCGAGTTCACCGCCGAGGTCCCGACCTCGGCGACCGGGCAGTTCCGGTTCTTCGCGGGCCCGGGGGAGTGGACCGTCCGCGTGCTCGCGCCGCAGTCCGACGCCGTCGACCGCACTGTGACGGCGCAGACCGGCGTCGTCGCGGAGCTCGAGGTCGAGATCTAAGAACGCCTCGCACCGATCGTGCTCGAGCGATCGCGGGCCCGGTTCGGGCGGCTCTGGAATACTGGGCGGTCCTGCCGCCTCACGTCCTGGAGTCATGTCTGAGCCGGGCCCGCGCTTCGAGGTTCCGCCCGAGTACGCCGACGTCTACGAGAAGGCCTTCCGTAGCGCGTCCCACGGCGACCGGGACGACGGCGACGAGGGGGCGGGCGGAGGCGGGGCCCCCGGCGGCCCGTGGTGGCGCCGTCACGCGTGGAGCCTCGCGGCGGCGCTGCTGCTCGTGCTCGTGATCGCGGTCGGCGCCTATGCGCTCGGCCGCGCCGACGGGCACCGGCGCCCGTCGTCCACCCCCGCTCGGACGACGACGTCGGCGCCGGCGACGGGATCGGGCATCTCGCCGCTGACCCCCCAGCTCGCCACCAGCACCTGCCGGCCGCCGACCGTCTCCGACGCCGGCGGCAAGACCGTCTCGTTCGTCCCCGGCAACGCCCTGGACCGCGACACCTCGACCAGCTGGGCGTGCAGCGGTACGGCCACGGGCGAGGAGCTGGACCTGACCCTCCCCGAGGGCAGCATCGTCACGCGGGTCGGACTGATGCCGACCGGGTCGGTATCCGGGGTCACCCTCAACCGGATCGACGCGGTCGACTGGATCTTCGCCGACGGAGCCACGGTCCACCAGGACCTGACCGGTGACACGCAGTCGGTGGCGCAGATCATCGACGTGCCGCCGGCGAGCGGCAGGGCCGTACGACTGCGGCTGTCCGCGGTCACGCCAGGTCCGGCGGACCTGACCGCCGTCGCCTCGGTCTACCTGTGGGGACCTCGCCGCGGCTGACCCGCTCAGCGGGACGCCGTCAGCCCCGCTGCGATCGTCCTGGTGGCTCGGAGCAGCTGGTCGCTGACCATCGCGAAGATCTCGGGCCCCTGGTTGATCGGGTCCGGCACGTCGTGCTCGACGTCCCGCAGCGTCGAGCGCCGGTCCGACGCGTCCCGCACCAGGTCCGACGCGGGCAGCAGCCGCGGCGCAGAGTCGACCAGCGCCGCGAAGTCGAGGATGGTGAACGTGCGTCTCAGCGCGCCGGGGACGTCCTCGAGCACGCGCGCGCGAACGTCGGTCGTCGCGGTGAGGACGAGGTCGGCGTCGCGGATCATCGGGTCGTTCAGCTGGCGAGCGACGAACCCGTCGCCCGTGCCCCCGGCCGCCTCCAGATCGGCACGGCTCTGGGGGTGCATCCCGGTGCCTTGCAGGGCGCGCGTTCCGGCGCTGTGCACCTCGAAGTCACCGGCCGCCGACGTCAGGTGCAGGGCGAGCATCCGCTCGGCCATGGGCGAGCGGCAGACGTTGCCCACGCAGACGGTGAGCACGACGAAAGCCACGCAGGACATCCTATTCACGAGGTTCGGCGCCCGGCTGGGGCATGTCGCCTACGATGTTCGCGGCTCGCCGGAAGGAGCGCTCGATGACCCGCCTGGACAACGACGGACCCCTGTTCTCGAGCACCGACCACGACGCTCCCGCCGAGGGTCGCGCCGTCCGCCGACGTAGGAGCTGGCCTCGACGTCACAAGGCGCTGAGCGCGTTCGCCGGTCTGCTCGTGCTGCTGCTCGTGGTCGTCGGCGGCGCCGCGCTGTACCTCAACCACCAGCTCGGCTCGATCCCGCGCATCACGATCGACCCGCCGGCCGCGGGGCGTCCCGCCGCTCCCAGCAACGACTCGATGAACATCCTGCTCGCGGGCGTGGACAACGGCGACAACGGCGACTCGATCGCCGAGGAGGTCGCCAGCGGCAAGTGGAAGCCCGGCTCGCACCGGTCCGACACGCTGATCGTGCTGCACCTGACGGCGGACCGGAAGCACGCCTATCTCGTGTCGATCCCGCGCGACAGCTACGTGCCGGTCCAGGGCTACGGCAAGCAGAAGATCAACGCCGCCTTCTCTTACGGCGGTCCGTCGCTCGCCGTCCAGACCGTCGAGCAGTTCACCGGCCTGCGGATGGAGCACGTGGCCCTCATCGACTGGAACGGCTTCCGCGACCTCTCCACCGCGCTGGGCGGTGTCCGGGTCTACGTCCCGGAGACGACGCGGACCTCGAAGGGCACGGTGTGGCAGAAGGGCTACACCACGCTGGAGGGTGATCGCGCGCTCAAGTACGTCCGCACCCGGTACGGCCTCAAGAACGGCGACTACGACCGGATCCAGCGCCAGCAGAACTTCCTGCGGGCCGCGCTGGACCAGGCGGGGGCCAAGGGGAACCTGACCAAGCCGCTGCGGTTCCGTGACCTGCTGCGCGCCGTGACCACGAATCTCACGGTGGACAGCCAGTTCACCAACTCGCAGATCAGAGGGCTCGCCTGGTCGCTGCGAGGCCTTCGCTCCGACGACATCACCTTCATCACCGCTCCGAAGAAGCGGTTCGCCTCCAACGACGCCGGTTCGGTCATCATCCCGGACGTGGACCGCACCAAGGAGCTCTTCGGCGCGGTCACTGCCGACGAGCTCGACACCTACGTGGCGAAGTACGGCGACGGCGCGCAGACCCTCAACTCCAAGACCGGGGTCCGCTGAGCCCCTGGCCGTCGGAGCCGTCTCAGTAGACGATCGCCTGCGCGTCGTCGGCCAGCGCCTCCTCCACGAAGGTGGCCGCGCCCGCAACCCGGACCTCGGGGAGCAGGTCGGCGCCGACCAGGTCACGGCGCTGCGCGCACTGGGTGCAGACGGTGAGACTCCCCCCGAGCACGCCGAGCAGGTCCGGGAGCGGCGTCGCCAGCTCCAGCCGGAGCTCCTCGGCCCGACCCGGGACGGCGAACCAGACCGCCTCGCCGGTCAGCCACATCGAGACCGGCGCGCCGGCGGCCACGGCGGCCGCGGCGACGGTGAACGCCTGGTTCGCGCGCTCGGGTGCCTCGAGCCCGGCGGTCAGCTTCACCACCAGTGGACGTGTCATGCCCGCAACCTACCCAGCGGGCTCGACCGAGCCACCGCGTCCGACGTCCTACGATGGCCCGATGCCGTTCGAGATCCCTGAGAACCTGCATCCCGACGTCGCTCGGCTCGCCTGGATCCTCGGCCGCTGGGCCGGCAACGGTCACGGCGAGTACGCCGACATCGAGCCCTTCCAGTTCGGTCAGGAGCTGATCTTCCAGCAGGACGGGCGACCCTTCATCCACTACATGAGCCGCACCTGGGTGGTCGACGAGCAGGGGGAGCTGGTCCGGGAGTTCGAGCAGGAGACCGGCTTCCTGCGTCCGCAGCCCGACGGGAAGCTCGAGGTCGTGCTGAGCCACAGCACCGGGGTGGTCGACGTCTGGTACGGCGAGCTGCACCCCGAGCAACCCCGCTTCGAGATCGTCACCGACGCGGTCGCGCGCACGGCCACCGCAGAGGAGTACGCCGGCGGCAAGCGCCTCTACGGCTACGTCAACGGCGACCTGCTCTACGCCCACGACAAGACCGCCGGCGGTCACGAGCTGCAGCCCTTCATGCACGCGCAGCTGGTCAGGCAGTAGCCGTGGCGGACGCCGGGGACGTGCCCGTGCCGGCCCCGGCCGCGCACGGAGCCGCGGGCTGGAAGGCGGATCTCCGTGCCCGGGGGTACCGACTCACCCCGCAGCGCGAGCTGGTCCTGGCGGCCGTGGAGGCGCTGGGCCACGCGACGCCCGAGCAGGTCTACGCCGAGGTGCGCAGGCAGTCGGAGGCGGTCAACCTCTCCACCGTCTACCGCACGCTCGAGCTGCTCGACGAGCTCGGCGTCATCCGGCACGCTCACATCGAGAGCCGCACCCCGACCTACCACTCGACCAGCGGGCACGAGCACTTCCACCTGGTCTGCCACCGGTGCGGCCGGGTGCTGACCGCGAGCGCGGACGACGTCACTGCCTTCGCGGCGCTACTGGCCGAGAGGTACGACGGGTTCGCCCTCGATGTGGGTCACCTCACCGTGTTCGGAACCTGCCCGGACTGCGCCGACATCTGAGACCATGAGCCCGTTCGCGAAGTAGGAACCCGGCAACGAGAGGCTCGAGCGCGATGTCACTGGACTCGGAGGTCCGCCCGTGGGGCGAGTGGCACGTCATCGACGTGGAGGACGGCTACAAGATCAAGCGGATCCACGTGAACCCGCACTCGCGGCTCTCGCTCCAGACGCACGAGCACCGCTCGGAGCACTGGGTGGTCATCGCCGGCACCGCGACGTGCACCGTCGGGGACGACACGGTCGTCGTCCGTACCGAGGAGTCGATCGACGTCCCGAAGGGCGCCAAGCACCGGATCGCCAACGAGGGCGACGTCGACCTGGTGATCGTCGAGGTGCAGATGGGCTCCTACACCGGCGAGGACGACATCGTCCGGTACGAGGACGACTACGGCCGTCGCGGGACCGCCGTCTCCTGATCGGCACGTCGTCGGCCGGAATCCTCACCGGTCGGTGCTCGTTGGACCCGTCATGAGCACCGACGCGAGCCCGCTGCTGTCCCTGGAGGGGGCCGTCGCCGCAGACGGCCGCGACGCCGGCGTCGCGGCGCACTACGGGTCCTTCCACACCGAGCAACGGGCACTGGTCGCGGGGGAGGGGTACGTCGACCTCTCGCACCGTGGTGTCGTCCGGGTCGGTGGCCCGGACCGGCTGGCGTACCTGCACTCGCTGACGACGCAGCAGTTCGAGGGCCTCGAGCCGGGACGCTCGGTGTGGGCACTCGTGCTGTCGCCCCAGGGTCACGTCGAGCACGCGATGCAGGGCAGCGACGACGGGGAGGTGTTCACCGCTCACGTCGAGCCCGGTTCGGCGCCGGCGCTGGTGGACTTCCTGAACCGGATGCGCTTCATGATGCGGGTGGAGGTCGCCGACGTCACCGACGAGGTGGCGACCGTCTGGCGGCGTGGGGAGTACTCCCTGCTGCCGCGCACCGAGCTGACGACGTACGCGCAGGCGGCGGGCTCGGCGTGCGGTCTCTGGGCCCACGAGGCGCTGCGCATCGAGCGGGGTGAGCCGCGCCTCGGCGTGGACACCGACGCGCGGAGCATCCCCAACGAGCTGGGCTGGGTGGGCGACACCGCGCACTCGGCGGTCCATCTCGACAAGGGCTGCTACCGGGGTCAGGAGACGGTGGCCCGGGTGCACACGCTGGGCCGCCCGCCGCGCAGGCTGACGCTGCTGCACCTGGACGGGTCGGAGAACCGGTTGCCGGAGCCCGGCACGCCGCTGACCTACGACGGTCGTGCGTCCGGCTTCGTCGGCAGTGCGGCCCGGCACCACGAGCTGGGGCCGATCGCCCTCGGACTGGTCAAGCGCAACGTGCCCCTCGATGCCGCTCTGGACGCCGAGGGGATGCCCGTCGCGCAGGAGATGCTCGTCGACCCCGAGGTGGGCATGCACGTGAGGCCGAACCTGGGCCGCTCGTAGCCCGGTGGGGACGCCCGGATCCTCCGGTCAGCTCCGCGGGCCCCAGTACTCCTCCTCGGGCTGAGCGGGAGCGTCCCACTCGGTCTCGTCGGGGGGCCAGCGTGCGTCCCAGTCCTGACGCCGCCGCTCATCGTCGGGCCGCGGCGAGGGGGGCGGAGGCATGCGAGGCGCGAGCTGCTGCGGTTCGGCGTACTGGGGCGAGGGCTCCTGAGCCGTCTGCGGCTCCGGGGCGCTCCAGGACGCGGACTCCGGGGCAGGCTCGGGCTGCGGGTCGGTGAAGATCTCCGGCGGCGGGGTCGAGGGCTCGTTGCGCCGCCGGTCGCGCCGCCGCGCGCGGCGACTCTTGGCGTGGCCCGTGAGGTCCGGCGCGTAGCCGTAGCCGTACCCGTAGCCGTAGCCGTACCGGCCGCCCTTGGCCGGGACCCGGTTGAGGACCGCGCCCAGCGGTCTCGCACCGACCGCGCGCAGACGCTCGGCCGCACCGGAGAGCTGGTCGCGCGTGGTCGACCCGTGTCGTACGACGAGGATCGCTCCGTCGGTCTGGTTGGCCATCAGGGCGGCGTCGGTGACCGGGAGCAGCGGGGGCGAGTCGACGATGACGACGTCGTACTCGTCACGGAGCCGGGTCAGGAGCTCGGCCATGGCCCGGGACTGGAGGAGCTCTGCGGGGTTGGGGGGCGTCGACCCGCTGGTGAGCACCTCCAGGCCGCTGCTGTGCCGCTGCACCGCCTCGGCCAGGTCGACCCGGCCCAGCAGGACGGTCGTGACCCCGACGGCCGGCTCGAGCTCGAGCAGGTTAGCGACCTGCGGGCGACGGAGGTCGCCGTCGACCAGCAGGACTCGTTGTCCGGCCTGGGCCATGCTGAGCGCGACGTTGACGGAGGTCGTCGACTTGCCCTCACCGGGCACCGAGCTGGTGAAGACGATGACCTTGGAGCCCGAGTCGATGTCGACGAACTGCAGGTTGGTGCGGAGCACACGGAAGGCCTCGACGCGGGGCGCGTGGCTGCTGAGGTCGGTCACCAGCGGGTGCTTGGCGATCGCGGAGTCGAAGGACACCCCTCCGACGACGGGTGCCTCGAGGGTGTCGGAGACCTGCTCGGCGGTCTTGACGGAGGTGTCGAGCAGCTCGCGGACCACGGCGAGCCCCAGACCGAGCAGCAGCCCGAGCACGACGGCGAGGCCGATGTTGCGCTCGACCTGCGGGGAGACCGGTGAGGTGGGCAGCGAGGCCGGGTCGGTGATGGTGCCCTTGAGCAGCGGCCGCTTCATCCCCGGCGGCGTCTCGATGTCCTTGATCGTGGCCTGCAGGTCCGTGGCCAGCGCCCCGCAGATCCGCTGCGCCAGCTTCGGGTCGGGGTCGGTGACCTGGATCTTCAGCAGCACGGTGTCGGGCTGTGCCGTGGCGGTGATCTTCTCCGCCAGCTGGCTCGGGGTGAGGTCGAGGTCGAGGTCGTCGATCACCTGGCTCGTCAGCTCGCCCTGAGTGACGAGCTGGGCGTACGACGTGACGCGCTGGGTCGCTGCCAGACCACCCTGGTAGGCGCTGCCCGAGGAGTCGTCGTCGCCCGAGCTCTGCGCCGAGGAGACGAAGAGCTGCGTCGAGGACTGGTACTGCGGAGTGGCTCTCGCGGTGAGCACGCCGGCGACCGCGACGACGAGCACGAGGCAGGCGAGGATCACCCGCCAGCGGCGTCGCACGATGCGCAGGTAATCCCGAAGCTCCACGTTCGCCATCCGTCTGTGATCGGCACCACGCGGCCCGAGGTCGCGCACTCGGGAGCAGAGCCTAGGCGATCGACCCGTGCGCACGGCTCACCCCGCGGCGCCGTCGGGGTCGGCGACCTAGAATTCGACGGTGCGCAGCGTCTCCGGGTCGTCCACCGACGATGCCCCCGCCGACGTCCGCCTGAGCGTCTCTCGACCCCTGAGGGCGCTGGCGGCGCTGCTGCTCGTGGCCTACCTCGGCCTGCTCGCCGTGGCGACCCTCTCACCTCAGCCCTCCATGGCCTCGGACGTGGTCGCGAGGGTCGCCGACGTGCTCACCGCGGTCGGCGTGCCTGCCGACCTGGTCGTCCCTGGTCGTGTCGAGGCGGTGCTCAACACCGCCATGGTGGTGCCGGCGACGCTGCTGGCCTCCGTCGTGTGGCCGCGTCCGGGGTGGCGGGACTGGACGGCGGCGGGCTTCGTGGTCTCGCTCGGCGTCGAGGTGGTGCAGGCGATCTGGCTGCCGGCGCGCTCGGCCCAGGCCGTCGACGTGGTGACCAACACCGCGGGTGCGTTCCTCGGTGCTCTCGTGGGCGCCCTGGTCGCGCGAGGACCGAGAAGGTCCCGCGAGGTCGGGAGCCGGCGCACAGCCCGGAAAGGTGGCATTCCCATCGAAAACCGCGAACCGCCGCCACACCAGTAACACTGGTTTCGCGCTGTTGTTGCCAGGTTCAACGTGTACGGTGACGCGCGGACCGCGACGTGGGGAGTCTGGTGTGAGACGTAACTGGAACGGCCAGCCGCTCTCCCCGTCCTCCAAGACGGCACTTCTCATGGCCTTCGACGCCCTCAGCTGGTTGTCGGGCTACGTTGGACTGGTCGCGCTGCAGCGTCTGATCGGCGACTCCCGTGGCACGACGATCCCCATGGCACTGGCGATGGGCATCGGTTGCGCGGTGCTCTTCCTGCTTGCGGGAGCCACGCTCCGGTTGCATCAGGGACGTACCAGCATCGGCAGCTTCGAGGACGTGGTTCTGGTGACCACGACCGCCGCGTTCACGGGCATCGCCTGCCTCATCGTCGTGCTGATCGCGCGGCCGTCGGGCAACGGGGTGCTGCTGCTTGCCGGGCCGCTCCTGGCGCTCACCTTCATGCTGTGGGGCCGTGGCATCCGCCGGATCATGCGTGACCAGCGACGAGTCAGTCGCTCCGGTGACGTGCCCACGCTGGTGATCGGCGCAGGCGAGGCCGGCCGGCAGCTGGTGCTGTCGATGATCACCGACGCGCACAGCCCGTGGAAGCCGGTGGGGTTCGTCGACGACGACCCGGCCAAGCGGCACCGCCGATACCGCGGCGTCGCCGTGCTGGGCAGCAGCGAGCAGCTGGACAGGGTGCTCGATCGCGTCGACGCGACCACCGCGGTGATCGCCATCCCCAGCGCCTCCGCCGAGGTGGTGCGCAGGCTCGCCGCCTCCACGACGGCGGCCGGCCTGGAGACGAAGATCCTGCCCAGCGTCGACGACCTGCTGCACGGCAGCCACGCCGGGGTCGGCGACATCCGCGACCTCGACGTGGCGGACCTGCTGGGGCGTCGCGTGATCGACACCGACGTCTCCTCGATCGCCGGCTACGTCCGCGGCAAGCGGGTCCTGGTGACGGGCGCCGGCGGGTCGATCGGCTCCGAGCTGTGCCGACAGCTGCACGAGTTCGCGCCGGCCGAGCTGATCATGCTGGACCGCGACGAGTCCGCGCTGCACGCCGTGCAGCTGAGCATCACCGGGCGGGCGCTGCTCGAAGGCGACGACCTCGTCCTCGGTGACATTCGGGACGACGCCTTCGTGCGGGAGATGTTCGCCCGTCGGGAGCCCGAGGTCGTCTTCCACGCCGCCGCGCTGAAGCACCTGCCCCTGCTGGAGAAGGCACCCGCCGAGGCGATCAAGACGAACGTGTGGGGCACTCTCAACGTGCTCCGTGCCGCTCAGGAGGTCGGTGTCGAGCGGTTCGTCAACATCTCGACCGACAAGGCCGCGAACCCGTGCTCGGTGCTGGGCTACTCCAAGCGCCTGGCCGAGGGACTGACCGCCGCCGTCGCCGCCGAGACCGCCGGGACGTTCCTCAGCGTGCGCTTCGGCAACGTGCTGGGCAGCCGCGGCTCCGTCCTGACTGCGTTCTCTGCGCAGATCGAAGCCGGCGGCCCGGTGACCGTGACCGATCCGGAGGTCACTCGCTACTTCATGACCATCGCCGAGGCTGTTCAGCTGGTGATCCAGGCCGGCGCGGTCGGACGCGACGGCGAGGCGCTCGTGCTGGACATGGGTCAGCCGGTCAGCATCGACGCCGTCGCCAGGCAGCTGATCGAGCTGGCTGACCGACCGATCGAGATCGTCTACACCGGGCTGCGTCCAGGGGAGAAGATGCACGAGGAGCTCTTCGCGGTCGGCGAGTCGGACCAGCGCGGCGCTCATCCCCTCATCTCCCACACGGCGGTGCCGGCCTACGCCCCCCTGCTGGCGCGGGAGCTCCCCTCCTGGGGCAGTGCCGGCGAGCTGGCTGCCGTGCTCTCGAGGGCCTGTCTCGACCTTGCCCACCTCCCTCAGCAGACCGGGCCCACCGTCGGGACCCGCCCATGACACAGAGCTGCCGCGCCCGCTGCTCGTCCGCGCCATTCCCGTACGGAGCACGATGAGCCGCGTCCTGCTGTCTGCGCCGGACGTCGGTGAGCTCGAGGAGGAGTACGTCGTCGATGCGGTCCGATCCGGGTGGATCGCCCCGCTCGGACCTCACGTGGACGCCTTCGAGCGTGAGGTGGCCGCCCGTGTGGGTGTCGCTCACGCCGTCGCCCTCTCCTCCGGCACGGCGGCGCTGCACCTGGCGCTGGTGTCGTGGGGGGTGGGAACGGGAGACATGGTGCCGACCTCGACCTTGACGTTCGCCGCCACCGCGAACGCGATCGTCTACACGGGCGCGACGCCGGTCTTCGTCGACAGCGACCCCGAGACGGGGAACATCGACGCAGCGCTGCTGGACGAGGCCATCACCGATCTGCGCCGCTCGGGCCACCGCGTGCCCGCCGTGGTGCCGGTGGACCTCCTGGGCAAGTGCGTCGACTACGCAGCGGTCGGCGAGGTCGCCGCCCGACACGAGCTGCGCGTGCTCTCCGACGCTGCCGAGTCCTTCGGTGCGCATCACTCCGGCGTGCCCGCAGGTGCCTGGGGCGACGCCGCTGCGCTCTCGTTCAACGGCAACAAGGTGATGACGACGTCCGGCGGCGGCATGCTGCTCTCGAACGACGAGGCGCTGGCCGAACACGTGCGGTTCCTGTCGACGCAGGCGCGAGAGCCCGCGATCCACTACGAGCACCGCGAGGTGGGGTACAACTACCGCTTGTCGAACCTGCTCGCTGCGGTCGGTCGCGCGCAGCTCACCCGTCTCGATGCGATGATCGCGCGCCGTCGTGACCACCGCAGCACCTATGTCGACCTCTTCGCCGACACCGCGGGTGTGCGCGTGCTCGGCCACCCGGCGGACACAGACGACAACTGCTGGTTGACGAGCATCCTCGTCGACAGCGCCACGACGGGGTGGAGCGCGGGCGACCTCCTGGAGTCGCTGGCCGCCGAGGACATCGAGACGAGGCCGTTGTGGAAGCCGATGCACCTGCAGCCCGTCTACAAGGACAAGCCTGCCTATCTCAGCGGGGTCTCTGACCGGCTCTTCACAGAGGGCCTGAACCTGCCCAGCGGGTCGGCCATGTCCGCCGACGACCGTCAGCGTGTCTGCGCCGCCATCCGTGCTTTCCTCGGTGACCGGGCATGATCAAGCGGGCAGTGGACGTCATCGCTGCTGCAGTGCTCCTGGTCGCGACGGCTCCCATCCAGGTGGTCGTCGCCCTCCTGGTGCGCAGGAGACTGGGCTCGCCCGTTCTCTTCCGACAGGTGAGGCCGGGATTACACGGCGAGCTGTTCACGTTGGTCAAGTTCCGGACCATGCGGCTCGCCGAGCCAGGTGAAGGGCTTGCCTCGGATGCCGACCGGATGACTTCTCTGGGCAGGGTTCTGCGCAGCAGCAGCCTCGACGAGCTGCCGACCCTGGTCAACGTGCTGCGGGGCGACATGTCCTTGGTCGGTCCGCGGCCTCTGCTTCCCGAGTACCTCGGCCGGTATACCAGTGAACAGGCTCGGCGGCACGAGGTCAGACCCGGGGTGACTGGGCTGGCTCAGGTGTCTGGGAGAAACGCGGTCAGTTGGGACGACCGTCTCAAGCTCGACGTGCGGTACGTCGACACGCATACCCTCCTGTTGGACGCAATGATCTTGGGAGCGACCGTGTCGCGGGTCTTGCGACGCGACGGCGTGGTGGCCGAAGGCAGCGCGACCATGCCAGAGTTCAGAGGGAGAGCCCAATGAGCCGCGACTTAGCGATCATCGGGTGCGGTGGCTTGGGGCGAGAAGCCGTCGGGATAGTCGACGCGATCAACTCCTCGCTCCCAGCGCGACGCTGGAACCTCATCGGTTTCCTGGACGACAACCCGTCAGAAGACAATATTCGGCGTTCAGACGCTATGCAGGTGCCAATTCTCGGCAGTATTGAAGGTCGACATTTGAGCCGCCGAGATTGCATGTTCGTTATCGCCATCGGATCCCCGACCGCACGGGCGGGTGTGGCGGAGAGGCTGAACGACGACGCTCGCGCTGCTACTTTGGTGCATCCCACGGCAGCATTGGGAAGGGCGGTCACCCTCGGCCGAGGGGTCATCGTGGCCGCCTACGCCCAGCTCGCGTGCAACATCGATGTGGGAGACCATGTAGTCGTCGATCGTGCGGTGCAAGTAGGGCACGACTGTAATCTCAAGCGTCTTGCGACGTTGCACCCGTCGGCCGTCGTGTCTGGCGACTGCACGTTGGGGTATGCCTCCCGTGTCGGCACCAATGCGACCATTCTTCCGGGTGTGAGAATCGGTGACGGCGGGTTCGTCGGCGCGGGGGCATGTGTCACCCGTGACGTCGAGCCCGGGGTGACCGTTCGCGGCGTGCCCGCACGGTGAAGTCACGTCAGACCCGAAGATCATCTGGAAACGAGCTGTTGGAAGGCATCCGTGGAATCGAGAGTGAGCGACGGTCTCGCCACGTTGCCCGGTGCGTTGGCGTCTCTCGCGTGCATCCTTCTTCTCGGGCAAGTTCTCCTCTGGTGCGGGCGGAGTTCCGTACGGGCACGGATCCTCGTGCCTTTGACTGCCGGTGTCGTTGCCACCGGGTGCGTGACGCTGTGGCAGCTTCTCTCGGGCACCCAGCTGACAAAGGACAGTCTTGTCTGGCACGAGCGGGCGGTCGCGTTCAGTCTGGATCCCTCCGGACGGACGAGGGGCGTGGCAGGCGCACTTGACGGCAAGGAGGGCTATCCCTGGCTGATCGGCTGGGTCTATCACTTCGTGGGAGCCGTGCCTCTGGTACCAATCCTGTTCAACATCATCTTCTTGGTCTTGACGGCAACGGTGGTAGCCAGGACGACTGAAAACCTTGGCGGACTGCTTGAGTGGCCGGAGGCTCAGGTCGACCGAGCCGTGCGTCTGAGCGCATGGATCGCTAGCTGCTGTCCAAGTCTGCTCATCTGGATTCCCGGCTTGCTTCGAGAGTCACTCACCTGGTTGCTGACCAGCAGCGCGCTCTACGGGACGTTGCTGCTGATCCGTACCGGCAGACTCCGATACGGGGTCATGATCCTCGGCGCTCTCGCTGCACTCTTTTCCGTGAGGGACACCGTTGCGACGGGGCTAGGCGTCGCCCTCGTGCTCGCAGCGGTCGCGTCGGTGCCACGGACCCGCAGCGGCAGGATGAAGTGGCGGATCCTGTTGATCGTGCCGGCGCTGGGGCTGCTACCCCTGGTGTGGAGCTGGCTCAGCTCAAGATTCGACCTCTCCGCGGAATCCATTAGCCAGCAAGGTGTCAGTCTGTCGGATGGCGCGAACAGCGGCTTCAGTGGCAGCTCGAGCGGAGGGTACTCCGACTTGGTTCTGGTCCGACTGCCGCGGGTCTTGGCCGGGCCGTTTCCCACCGAGTACCGACCGTCCGGAGTGATGGTGCTGGCTGGTGTCGAGGGCGCCATCTGGCTGGTAGCGGTGTTGCTGGCACTTCGCTTGCTGATGCGGCAAGGTAAAAGAGATGATTTCGGCCGGGCGGCCTTCGTCATTGTGGTCGCGGTCGGGGCGACGCTCGCCATGATTGCTTTGTCGACCGGGAACTATGGAATCCTCTCGAGGATGCGGTCGATCGCCTTCGTCTTGCTGCTTCCCCTGTCCTCACTGGGAGCTGTCATCGGGTCGCTCAGGCCTTCGAGGTCGTCCGATGGAGCATCGGGACAGCGATCGCGATACCCGCAGCGCGTTCGCTGATGTTGGTGCACCGTCCGCGGACTCAGCTGGCGCTGGGGTCCGCAAGCAACGTGATCTACGTCCTCACGGTGCAAGCCCTGGGTCTTATTTTCCTTAAACCCGACAATTTCGGTCTTTTCTCCATCCAGTATCTGCTGGGCGCGCTGGCAGGCTCGGTCTGCCTCTCAGTCGTCGCTGAGGCATGGATGCGAGAGGAGATTCGGACAGGCGTGAACTGGTCGTGGAAGACGTACGCGAACGCTGCGACGTGGGTGTCGCTGGGTGGGGTGGCGGTCACGATGGCAGTGTCTTTGGTCTTCAGTGATCTTCGCGTGATCGCAGTCTCGGGAAGCGTGGCGGTCGGGTTGGCGACGTACCGCGTCGCGACGCGTTTCTACGATGTACGCAAGGCCCGCTACCTGCACGTGGTAGCCGGTGATGTCGCGGGAGCGGGTCTCGCCCTGACCGTCGCCATCGGATCGGTGGCCGCTGGCCAGAAGGTCGGGTTGCAGACGCTGACGTGGGCGTGGATCGCAGCGGGGGTCGGGCCACTTCTTCTAGGCGGCTGGCCGGTCGGCGTCAGTGCGATGTCAGCCCGCTCATGGGTACGGAGCCACGCCGCGTCAATCAAGGTTCTCGCTCGGGACTCGGTCATCACTGATCTGAGCGGGATCGGCACCCCACTCATGCTGAGCCCTGTGCTCGGAGTTCAAGGCCTCGGCGTCTACCGCGCGATGTCCAACGCTGCCGCTCCTGTGAGACTCCTCGTCACACCGCTGCGACCGGCGCTCGCCGGCGTCTCGTTGGCCAAGGTCGTGTCGCCCCGGCCCGCCCTGCTGATCATGCTGACCGCGGCGCTACCAGGAATCGGCTGCTGGGTTCTGCTCGACCTGGTCCGGCAGGTCGCCGACATCGGCACCTTGACGTCCCTCAGCGCTCACTCGGCGACAGTCGGCCTCTTCGTGAGCGGCACCTTCCTGCTTCACATCTTCTCGATGTTCGCCAGGACGAATCTGACGGGTCGAGGGCTGCTGGTGGGGAGGATTCTCCAACTCGTGCTTTGCATGGGCCTCCCACTCACTTTCGCCACCACGGTCGGTTTGAGCGGCGCGATGGTCGCCTACGCAAGCGCCACCCTCTGCTCTGGGATCATGTGGTGCGTGTTGCTCGCCCGGCACGTTGCTAGCGCCGTTTAATCACGACGGCGGGTATGCCAGCAACGACGTCTGACGGCGCTACATCTCTCGTCACGATGGCGCCTGCTGCTACGACTGCGTGATCTCCGATGGTGATTCCGGCCATCACGCGAGCTCCTGCGCCGATCCACACATCGGATCCGATGCGGGTTGGAGCCTCGCTGACCGCTTGGTCGCGAATGGGAACGTCGCTGGAATCCCATGTGTGGTTCGTGGTCATGATGGACACCGCGTGGGCGATCGATACGTCGTCGCCGATTCGTAGGCCGCCGGTCCCGTCGAGATAGCAGAACGGGTGGATGCTCACCCTCGAGCCGATAATCATCTGGTCTGGGCGTAGCAGAAGAGCGTGCGACCGCACGTCGACGAGCTCACCGCACTGTCGAGCGACCGACCGAAGAACCGCGAATCGGAGCGCACGTGCCGCAAGAGAGTCAGAATTGGTGCTGCTGCGGAACAGCTTCACCTGCCACGCGGGGGGGATCCTCGCCACTATCGCGCTCAGTAGCGTGAGGGGGGTGCGGTACCGTGCGACCACGTCCCGGCCCCGAAGGTCTCCAGCGGCGGTCAATGTGTCTCACCTCTCTGAGGGCTCGGCTTCTTGTCGTTGTCTCGGTCGTCCACTCGATCTTCGAACATACAGACTTTTCATTCCCGCGGAGGCTCCGTCTTCATGATCGACCTGTCAGGTAAGCGCGTCCTCGTCACAGGAGGCGGAGGGTTCATCGGATCGAATCTCGTCCGTGCTCTGCAGCGCAGCGGTGCAGAGGAGGTCCGCGTGATCGACGACTTCAGCACGGGTTACCGCCAGAACCTTGCGGACGTCGAGGTGAGGGTCATCGAGCGATCGATCCTGGATGACGATGCCCTGTCCGACGCAATGGACGGTGTCGACGCCGTCGTGCACCTGGCGGCCCTGGGCAGCGTGCCGCGTTCGATCGAGGATCCGCGTCGATCGTTCACGGTGAACGCGGTCGGAACGATGAACTTGCTCGAAGCATGCCGTCGCCATGAGACGCCTCACGTGATCACCGTCTCCTCGAGTTCCGTCTACGGTTCCAACCCCAATCTCCCGAGAACCGAGCTCGACTGGACCGCACCGATGAGCCCCTACGCTGCCAGCAAGCTGGCGGGTGAAGGCCTCACACTCGCGTACGGGCACTGCTATGGGATGCGGGTTCTTCCTTTCCGTTTCTTCAATGTGTTTGGGCCATTTCAGGCCGCCAACCACCCCTACGCAGCCGTCATTCCGCGCTTTCTCCAGGCCGCGCTCGACAGAGAGCCTCTTTCCGTGCACGGCGATGGACTGCAGTCCCGAGATTTCACCTACGTCGACACGATCGTCGACACGCTGATCGATGCAATCTCGAGGCAGGTGATTCATTCGACACCGGTCAATCTCGCATTCGGAACGAGCACGACCTTGCTCGATGTCATCGAAGTGTTGGAAGGGCTCCTTGGGCGTGAGGTCGAGCGCGAGTTCCTGCCCCCTAGGGCCGGAGACGTGCGCGCATCGGCTTCGGACGGGGTCCTGCTTCGACAGCTCTTCCCAGACATTAGTCCGATCGGCCTTGACGAAGGTCTGCAAGCAACGCTGGAGTGGTTTCGTCGGTGAGTCAGGATACCCAGAGCCACACTCCGGGAACCATTGTTCTCGGAGTGACGGACGCCGTCTCATTAAGACTCTTGACGGGGTTTCCTGAATATTTAGACGATCGAGGTTGGAGAGTGCACGTGGTCTCCAATGCGCAGATTGGCTCGAACAGAGGTCCCGTGCAGTTCCACCACATAGCGATGGAGCGCGCACCGAGGCCGCTGCGCGACGCCCGGGCTTTGTGGCGGTGGTATCGCTTGCTCCGCCACGTCCGCCCAGACGTCGTCTCGATCGGTACACCGAAGGCAGCTCTCCTGGGGCTGCTGGCCGCCCAGTTCGCAGGCGTGAGCGCCAGGGTGTACAAGGTGCGAGGACTGCGTTTGGAAGGTGCGCGCGGCGCGGGACGACTTCTTCTCTGGTCTACCGAGTGGATCACCTGCGGCGCTGCACACGCCGCCCTCGTGGTGAGTCCGAGTCTTCGCAACCGTCTCGAGGGTTTTCGCCTTGCGCCCCCACGAAAGCTTCGAGTGCTGGGCTCCGGAAGCTCCAACGGCGTTGACCTCGAACGCTTTGCTACACGTCGATCAGCGAGCGCTCACACCCAGCCTCCTGCCGACCGAGACGAAGTGGTCATTGCGTTTGTCGGCCGGATGAGCCGGAGCAAGGGCGTGCCTGAGCTGTGCAATGCCTTCGAGGCTCTGCAAAGCAGCGGTATTGCTAGCAAGCTGCTCCTGGTCGGTGATTTCGAGGACGAGGTCTCTCGCGAGGCGGTGAGCAGGTTGAGCCGCCAGGGGCTGCCCGTGGACGTGGTGGGTTTCGTCGACGATGTCCGTGAGCTCTATGGCCGGGTCGACGTTTTGTGCCTGCCGACCCATCGTGAAGGTTTTCCGAATGTCGTTCTCGAAGCGGCCGCCGCGGCCGTACCGGCGGTGACGACCCGCGCCACTGGGGCTGTCGACTCGGTCATCGACGGCGTTACCGGTGTGCTGGTGCCGGTCGGTGACACTTCTGCACTTGTGCGAGCCCTCGCGACTCTTTGCGCTGACGGGACGCTGCGCAGGCGGATGGGAACAGCGGCACGCCAACGCGTGGCGGAGGAGTTCGACCGCCGCCGGCTGTGGCAGCTAGAAGGCGACTTCTACCTCGAGATCCAAAGCGCATCCACACGGAGCAACCGACGCAGGTCGTCGAGACCTTAGATGCTCTCGCGGCGACCGCCGAGGCGGTGCCGGGTGTCGAGCACGAATCCCGGCGCGGAGGCGATCAGGTCGTAGTCGAGGTTGTCGTGGTCGGTCAGCACGACGACCGCGTCCGCTGCACGGAGCTCGTCCTCGCTGAAGTCGACCACGTGAATGTAGCCCGGCGTCAGGTGGTCCTCGACGTACGGGTCGACGGCGTGCACCTCGGCGCCGGCTTGGTGGAGGAGCTCGACGACGCGCATCGCGGGAGACTCCCGAGGGTCGCCGGTGTTCTTCTTGTACGACAGGCCGATTGCCAGCACGCGACTGCCGTTGAGCGCCTTCCGCTCCTTGTTCAGCCCACTCATCACACGCTGGACGACGTAGTCGGGCATGTGGTCGTTGACGTCGTTGGCCAGCTCGACGAACCGGAAGTTCTGTCCGAGAGTCCTGCGCACCTGCCAGGAGAGGTACGACGGGTCGACCGGGAGGCAGTGGCCGCCGACCCCTGGCCCGGGAGTGAACTTCATGAAGCCGAACGGTTTCGTCGCCGCCGCCTCGATGGCCTCCCAGACGTCGATGTCGAGCGAGTGCGCGTAGACGGCGAGCTCGTTGACGAGGGCGATGTTGACGTGCCGGAACGTGTTCTCGAGCAGCTTGGTGAGCTCGGCCTCCTTGGGGGTGGCCACCGGGACGACGGTGTCGACGAGGCGGCCGTAGAGCGACTCCAGCTGCGCCGTGGACGCGGCGTCGATGCCCGCCACCACCTTCGGCGTGGTCACGAAGGTGTACGTCTGGTTGCCGGGGTCGATGCGTTCGGGCGAGTAGCCGACGAAGAAGTCCGGCCCGGCTTTCAGCCCCGACGCGTTCTCCAGGGCCGGCACGAGCAGCTCCTCTGTCGTGCCGGGGTAGGTGGTCGACTCCAGCACCACAGTGCTTCCTGGTGTCACGAACGGCCCGATGGTGTCGGCCGCCTGCTGCATGAAGGAGAGGTCGGGGATCGACTCCTTCAGCGGCGTGGGGACGGTGATGATCACGTGGTCGAAGCCTTCGAGGGCGTCGGACCGAGTCGAGGCGCGGAAGCGTCCGGTGGCGATCGCCGATGCCACGTCGTCGTCGCTGACGTCCTCGACGAACGATCGCCCCTGCTGGAGCGCCTCCACCCGGATCGTGTCGACGTCGAGTCCCACCACGTCGAAGCCGACCTGTACCGCCCGCATGGCGATGGGGAGCCCGACGTACCCCTGTCCGACGACGACGAGCTTCTCGTGAGCCATGGTGGTTCAACGCCTCCGCGCAGGGTCGGTCACAGTGTCGGGCACCAGCCGCTAGGTCGACCTCGCTTCCCGTGCCGGCGCCGAGCGTAGCGCTGATGCTGGATCGCGGCCCGGGCGGTCCGTCCCGCGATGTGTCCGTGGCCGGGGCGAACAGCCCGACACCAGGTGCGGGCGCCGGCTCGCCCGCGATCGCTCACCGAGGTCTCAGCCGGCGCGTCGGTCGTGGACGAGAGCGACCCACTGTCGCTGGACCGCTCCCCACGCGAAGCGTTCCGTCGAGGCCGGCGCACTCGAGTCGCCAGCTCGACGGGGGCGCCTCCCGATCGCGGCCGCGAGTGCCGCCGCGTCGCCAGGTGGCACGACCTCTCCTTCGGTGCCCTCCAGGAGCTCGCGGCAGGCGCCCACGTCCGAGGCGATGACCGGAAGCCCCATCGCCAGCGCCTCCAGGACGACGTTGGGGGTGCCCTCGTACCGGCTGCTGAGGACGAGGGCGTCGGCCGCGGCCATCAGGTCCGGTACGTCGTGGCGCAGGCCGAGAAAGGTCAGCCGTTCACTCACCCCGAGTCGCGCGGCCAGCGCCTCCAGCGCCTCGCGCTGCGGCCCCTCGCCGGCGATGACGCACGAGACGCTGTCGTCCGTCCGGGCGAGGGCATCGAGGAGGGTCGGCCAGTCCTTCTGGTCACTGAGCCGGCCGATCCCGAGGAGCAGGACGGACTCGGCGGCCACTCCGAGCGCGGCTCGGGTCCGCGCCGGGTCGGCCGTGGCGCGAGCGCGTACGGCGTCTGCGTCGATCCCGTTGGGGATCACGACGATGCGACGAGGGTCGTCGGGCACGGTGCCGTTGTGGCGCAGCGTGCGAGCGGCGGACCGCGAGTTCGTCACGACGACGTCGTCGAGCCCGCAGGTCACCCGGTAGAGCCACGTCCGCAGCCGCGTCTCCAGCTTCTCGTTGCGCATCGAGGCGATCGAGCGTCGCGGCCGAACGAGGACGTTCAGCAACCGGGTGAGCAGGGTTGCCTGCAACAGGAAGCTGACGGTGACCTCCGGTCGCCAGCGCCAGGCGCGCCACACGATCCGGCCCGCGTGGCGTACGTCCCACCCCGCGTCGGGCGAGGCCGGCAGCCAGGTCTGCAACCCGTCGCCCTCGATCTGCTCGGCGAAGTCGTTGCCGCCGCGCAGGGTCGCGACGACCACCTCGTCCCCGGCCTGGCGCAGTGCCCGGGCGACTCCGAGCAGCTGGGTCTCCGCGCCGCCGCGGACGAGGCTGTTGATCACCAGCAGGACGCGGCGCCGCTCCTCGCCGTGCTCAGACCGGTGCGGTGACACGGGCGCTCTCCCACGCGACCTGCGCGGCGATCCCGTCGGCCAGCGACGTCTGCGCCTGCCAGCCGAGGTGCTCCTCGGCCATCCGCGAGCTGCCTCCGGTGCGCTCGACGTCGCCGGCCACGACGGGGATCCGCTCCCGCTGCACGGGAGTGCCCAGGCACTCGCCCATCAGGTCCAGCACCCGGTTGACGGTCACCGACTCGCGACCGCAGACGTTGAACACGCTCCCGGGGACGACGTCGGCGTCGGCGGCGGCGAGGTTGGCCCGGACGATGTCGCCGACGTAGGTGAAGTCGCGGACCTGCTCGCCGTCCCCGGTCACCGTGACCGGTCGTCCCTCGAGCGCGTTGCGCAGGAAGATCGAGAAGGCCATGTCCGGCCGCTGTCGCGGTCCGTAGACCGTGAAGTAGCGCAGCGAGACCGTCGGTATGCCGAAGTTGCGCGCGTAGAGCCCGCACAGGTGCTCGGCGGCGAGCTTGGTGACGCCGTAGGGGCTGTACGGGGTCGGCAGCGCCGCCTCCGTGCACGGGTACGCCGGCTGGTTGCCGTAGACCGACGAGCTCGAGGCGAAGACGACCTTCCGTGCGCGACCACCCTGGACCGCCTCCAGCAGCCGCTGGGTGGTGACCACGTTGCGCTCGACGTACGTGCCGAAGTACTCGCTCCAGGACAGTCGTACCCCGGGTTGCCCGGCCTGGTGGAACACGGTGTCGACGCCGGCGGCCACGGCCAGTGGCTCGGGATCGGTCAACGACTGCTCGAGCAGCGTGAACCGGGGGTGCGAGAGGAGCGGCGCGAGGTTGCGGCGCTTCTGCTCCGGGTCGTAGTAGTCGGTGAGGCTGTCGACCCCGACCACCTCGTCGCCGCGCGAGAGCAGCGCCTCGGTGAGATGGCTGCCGATGAACCCGGCGGCGCCGGTCACCATGGCCGTCCGTGGAGCCCGTCGCTGACCGATCATCTGTGTGCTCACGCGCTCACCTTCTGGGTCTCGGAGTTGACGTGCGGCGGCTCGGTGGTGCGTACGTCCCCCCAGGCCGGGAGCACGCTGGCGTAGCAGGCGCGCAGCGCCTCGCGCTGACGCTGTGGCGAGTGGGCGTCGCTCAGGCGCCGCCCGTCGGCGCGCAGCCCGGCAGCGGTCGCGACGTCGCCGTCGGGCAGGGCGGCCACGACGGCGTCGGCGAGCTGTGCGCGGCCGGACCAGGTGCCGCGCAGGTCGAGCGCCCGCATCGGCGCCGTGTCGCGGGCCAGCACGGGGACCTCGAGCCGGGCGGCTTCGAGCACGGTCAGCGGGGTCGCCTCCCACCGCGCCGTGTGGACGTAGAGGTCGGCGGCGGCGAGACGAGCCGTGGCCGCGTCGTGGTCCAGCCACCCGGTGACCTCGACGCCCGCGGCGCGCAGGGCGGCGGTCTGCTCGGCGGAGCCCGCACCGATCCAGGTCAGCCGGACGTCGGCCCGCCCCCGCAGGTCCTCGGCCAGGGCCGCGAAGCTCTCGGGCGCCTTCTGCGGCGCGATCCGGCCCATGGCGACCACCGAGGGCCGGGGGTCCTCGTCGACGACCCGGGCCGGCGCCGGCGCGAGCGAGGCGATGTTGGGCACGTAGTGGACCCGGTGGGGGCGGATCAGGCGGCGGCCGAGCGCGGCCTCGTGGGCGCTGCACGCGGCCAGGGCCGCCGTGCGCCGACCGAGCAGCGCCTCCACCAGCCAGAACGCGGCCCGCGTGGTGGTGCGGACGTCGCGACGCACGAAGGCGAAGCAGTGCGGGGTGTAGACGACGTGCGCGCGCGGCAGCAGCGTACGCACGAGCGCGCCCGCCACCGAGGAGTGCGCGTGGACGATGTCGGGGGAGAGGTCGCGACGTGCGCGTCGCACCTCCCGGGCGAACCGCCAGGGCGAGCCAGGCACCTCGCGCACGGAGGAGAAGCCGGCGGATCCGGCCCACGACGCACCGTGGCAGCTGGGGTCGGTGCTGTGCAGCACGTGGTGCTCGGCCTCCGGCGTGGCCGCCACGTAGTCGCCGACGACCCGCTCGACCCCCGAGCCGAGCCCGTGGACCACGTGGAGGACCACCGGCGTCCGGCGCGCGGCGCTCATCGTCCACCACGCGTACGGCCCAGGTAGCCGTACGAGGCCAGCAGCGGAGCGGTCAGTGCGGTGACCCGGCGCCGCTGGTCGGCGGCCAGGGCGGTGCGCCACGCCTCGTCGAGGCGTACGCGGACGGGCTCGGCGTCGAAGCGGATCGGGTTGCCGGAGAAGCTGTGGCCGGCCGGTGCGGTGCCCAGCTGCCGCCGCGCGAGTCCGAGGCTGGTGGCGACCCGGCCGACCGTGGCGTCGGGATCGGTGGCGAAGTCCTCGTACCGCACGCGGAGCACGGGGACCCCGAGACCTCGGGCGGTCTCCAGCACGGTGTTGTACTCGGTCCACAGCACGGCGGAGCGCCACGGCGGGAGGGTGCGCATGTACTGCTCCTCCCAGTGGATCTCCGGGCGGCGCTTGCGCCGGGTCCAGGAGTGCGCGACGGCACGACTGTCGCGCACCAGGTGGAGGACCCGCAGGTCGATGCGGCCGGTGGCGGCGAGCGCGAAGAGGTACGAGGGGTCCTTCGAGGAGTCGATGACCGCCTCGTCACGGGCACCGTGCGCCGCCAGCGCGGCGTAGACGGGGACGACCACGTCGGCGTAAGCCGCCACCGCCGCAGTGGGCTGGCCGGCCCGGGCCTGGCGGAGCAGGGAGGGGACGCGCCGGATCCGGTCGACGGCGGGGCGCACCCGGGCCAGCGTGCCGGCAGCCCCGTCGAGGGCCTCGCCGTGAGCGCGGGACAGCACGCCGCTCCACCACGGGCAGCGGGAGAAGGGCTGTCCGCACTGGCACAGCTGGTCCTCGCCGATGCCACGGTCCCAGAGGTAGCGGACCTCGCCCGCGTGGCCGGCGGCGAGCTCGCGCTCGAGCACCTGGGCGAGCGCCGTGCTGCCGCTGCGCCCGGAGCCGGCGACGTAGAGCACCGTCGGACGAGCATCGGTCGGGCTCTGCTCGCGCAGGACCGGGCGGTCCGTGGCCGCGGTCATCAGTAGGCCCCGTCCTTGCCGATGACGGCCTTGATCGTCTTGGCCATGATCACGAGGTCGGCGGTGAGCGACCAGTTGTCGACGTAGTACAGGTCCAGGCGCACGGCCTCGTCCAGCGGCAGCCGCGAGCGGCCGGAGACCTGCCACAGCCCGGTCATCCCCGGGCGCACCATCAGGCGGCGGTGCGTGTGGCCGGTGTACGTCTCGACCTCCCACGCCTGCTGCGGTCGCGGGCCCACCAGGCTCATCTGGCCGCCGAGCACGTTGAACAGCTGTGGCAGCTCGTCGAGGGAGTAGCGGCGGATGAAGGCGCCGACCCGGGTGACCCGGGGGTCGGACCGGTTCTTCCACAGCGCCCCGTCGTGCCCGTCGGCCTCGCGCAGCTGCTGCTCGAGCCGGTCGGCGTCGCGGACCATCGAGCGGAACTTGAGGCAGCGGAACACGGTGCCCTTCCACCCCACCCGGCTCTGCCGGAACAGCACCGGGCCACGGTCCTCGAGCCGGACCGCGAGCGCGACCAGCACCATCACCGGCGAGAGGACGACGAGGGCGGCCAGCGACCCGACCACGTCGAAGAGCCGCTTGCTGACCCCACCCGCCTGGTCGACCTGCGGCTTGCGCAGGTGGATGAGCGGGAGCCCGGCGACGGGCCGCATCTGGATCCGGGGGCCGGCGACCTCGGTGAGGCTGGGGACCACCATCAGGTCGATGTCGTCGCCCTCCAGGGCCCAGGCGATGCGTCGCAGGTCCTCGGAGCTCTCGTAGCCGCCACGGGCGACGAGAACCGTGTCGGCGCCGGCCCGGGCGCAGCTCGAGCGGATGGTGGAGACGTCGCCGACCCGCTCGACGGGGCACTCGGCCTCGGGATCGGGGGTGCAGGCGCCGACGACGGCGTAGCCGAGGTGCCGCTCGCGGTCGAGGACCCGGCAGATCTCCTCGATGTCACCGGCGCCACCGACCGCGATCACCCGGTTGACCAGCCCACCGGCGCGGCGCACGCGGTGGACGAGCAGGCGGACGCCGTACCGGTGGAGGACCAGTGCGGGCGTCCCGATCGCGAACGCCATCAGCACGAACCCCCGGCTCAGCTCGATGCGCAGGAGGTAGCAGATCAGGCCGGTGAGGCCCGCGGTCGCGAAGGATGAGGTGAGGATGACGCGGTACTCCTCGACCCCGGCGCCGAAGAAGCGGCGCGAGTAGCCGCCGAGCAGCGCGAGCACCAGCAGCCAGCCGACCAGGATCTGGGGGCCGGCACTGGTCAGCAAGGAGAGCTGCGGGTCGGCCGGCCGGCCCAGGTCGACCAGGAGGCGCGCCTGCCAGGCCAGGGCGAGGGCGAGCCCGATGACCACGGCGTCGCCGAGCGCGATCAGGACGGTCGCGCGTCGGACGGCCCGGGCGAGCGGAGGGAGAACAGCACCGGCGTCGGGTGAGGTGGTGCCGACGAGCACCGCCCGCCGGCGGTGCGGCAGGGCGCTCAGTGTCATCGGACTCCCCCGTGATTGTTCGTCTGGCCCCTGGAGTAGATCGTCGGAATGTGTCCAGCGGATGAATTCCGAAGATATCTGGTCCAGACGTCTAGGCGACACCACGAAAGTGCGCAGAATTATCGGGTAATTCAGACAATCTTCAGCGCTAAAGACAATCAATAATATAGATAATTCGGCCCGTCGGGCCCCGCGGCGGACGCGGGCTCACGCCGTGGGGGCGCGCCACGAGGTCCCGACCGGCCGATCCAGCAGCTCCGTGAGCCGGTCGGCCTCGTCGGCGAGCGCCGCGCCGAGGTCGGCGAGGATCGCGTCCGGGACCGGGGCGGCCGTGACGCCCTGCCGTCCCCGCTTCAGGGCGCGGGCCGGTGCCGAGCTCTTGACCCGGTCGACGACCCCTGCGTGACCGGTGGCGGTCAGCCGGCGACTCACCGCCTTGGCGGCGGCGTACGCCCGGGGGAAGCGCGGCGCGACCGAGGCGTTCGTCTCGCCCGTGGTCGTCGGCTGCCACGTGTCGGGCGTCGCGACGCCGAGGAACTCCGCCGCCGTGCGTGCGGTTCGGGCCGGGTCCGTGCGGAGGTCGTCGAGGTCGACGAGGTGGATCGCGGCCGCGCCGAAGCGGTCCACCCAGGCCCTCAGGTCGCGGGCGTAGCGGCTGCGGTCCACGGCGTTGGGGTGCTCGCTGAGGAACGTGGCGAGGTCGCCGCGGTAGCCGGTCTCCTGCACCCAGTGGCGGTACTGCGAGACGACCCGGTCGACCGGGTGGCGCACGCTGACCAGCAGGCGGACCTCCGGGTTCGCCGCCAGCACCCGGTCGGGAGCCTCGGGGTGGGAGACGTACTGGGGCGAGATCTCGCCGCGCAGGCGTCCGTCGTCGGGCGCGAAGAGGCCGGCGTACCACTGTTCGCCGCGCGGGTGGTGCCGGGAGAAGTAGTCGGCTTCCTTGAGGTGCGTGGGGAAGGACAGGCCGGGGTGGTCGCGCAGCAGCGAGTCGAGGTAGGTCGTCCCGGCCTTGAGGGCGCCGATGCCCAGGAAGGCGGGGAGCGGGGTCGGTGCGGGGTTCAACGCTGCTCCACCGTCTCCGGCCACAGGTCGACGTCGATGCTCCCGGGCGCCAGCTCCACGAGCCGGTGGACGTCCTCGCGGTAGCCCTCGCGCACGTCCGCGAGCAGGGCGGGGTCGACCGGCGTCGTGGTGACGGCGGCGTTGCGGCTGCCGCTCTCGCGCGCCGCGGGGACGGGGTGCGGCTCGAGCCCTAGGAAGCCGAACGTGTGGTCCAGGTGGCGCTGCGGCTCGGCCAGGCACTGCTCGAGCTGGAGCACCAGCACCTGTTCGCGAGGCGCGGTCGCGAGGACCCGCGCGAGCTGCTCGGCGTACAGGCCGCGGGCGTAGGCGGCGGTGACGTCGTCCGGTCCGAGGGTCGGCCGGGTCTTCGAGGCGTGAGCGAGACCCGAGCGAAAGCGCGCGACCGGGTCGCGCAGCATCACGAGCAGACGGGCCTGCGGTGCGACGGAGAGGAGTCGGGGCACGGCCCACGGGTCCAGGAGGTACCGCGGGGTCCACTCGCCGGCGACCTGGCCCGGCCGGCGCCGGAACTGCGCGGCGTACGCCGTCGCCAGCCGGGCCGTGGCGACGGGACCGGCGTCCGCCCGCCACGCCTCGTCGAAGAAGTGCAGCTCCTTCGCCCCCATGCCGAGCGGGGCGACCTGGGGGTGCTGCTCGATCAGCGAGTGCCACCACGACGTGCCGCAGCGCTGCGCCCCGATCCCCACGAAGTCCGGAGGGCCCGGGCGGGTCGTCGGCGACAGGGCGGGATGCCTCGCCTGGGCCGCGCGTACCCGCGAGCGGACGGGGCCGCGCACCGCGACGTGCACCCGACGAGGGACTCTCACCGGCTGATCTCCCCTCGGGTCTGCTCCGGACGTGGCGGCGACGAGTCTGCCGGACCGGCGAGCGCGGAGAGGGGATCCCCGGGGAAACCGTGGCATATGACTGTTTTGCCCTACTATCGTCGCGCCACCGCTCACCGAGAGGTCTTCCCCCGTGCTCACTGTGCTCACCGGGCTCCGCGCCCTCGTCCCGGTCACCGCGATCCTCGCCGTCTCGGTACCCGCACTGGCCGTGGCCGGTTCCCCGGCGCCTGTGGCCGTCCCCGATCCCGGTACCGCGGTCGCGCCCGCACCGACGTCGGTGGTCGCGGCTCCCGGGGCGCCCTCGACCGCGGCGTCCGTCGAGGGGCTCCGGGCCCACGGCTTCGCCTCGGGGACCACCGGCGGTGGTGGCGGGGCGGTCGTCGTGGTGACCTCGGACCGTGACGACCCCGCCTCACCGGTGCCGGGCTCGCTGCGCTGGGCGCTGTCGCGGACGGGCCCGACCTGGGTGGTCTTCGCGCGGGACATGACCGTGCGTCTCGCCGCGCCGCTGCGCGTGCCCTCGAACACCACGATCGACGGCCGCGGTCACGACGTCCACCTCACCGGACCGCGGCTGACCGGCCTGGAGATCGTCGACGCCACGAACGTCATCGTCGAGAACCTGACCCTCACCGACTTCGGCGACGTCACGCGGACGGCGAGCAACGACGAGGGCGACGCGGTGCACGTCGAGCGCAGCAGCCGCGTCTGGATCGACCACTGCACGCTCGAGCGGGCCGGCGACAAGCTGGTCGCCGTGCAGGCCAGCTCGGCAGTGACGGTGTCCTGGAACCACTTCGCCGACCAGCAGCAGACGATGCAGGTCGGGAGCCTGAGCACGGCCGCCGAGGACGTGCGCGCCACCGTGACCGTGGACCACAACTGGTTCGACCGGGTCGGCTACCGCACGCCGGTGGTCAGCTACGGCAAGGCGCACGTCTACAACAACTACCTCGACCGGTGGCAGAGCTCCGCGGTGCGTTCGGAGCGGGTGGCTCAGGTGGTCATGCAGAACAACGTGCTCCGGGCGGGGGCCAGCCAGAAGGGATCCCTGATCGTGCCCGGGCAGTCTTGCAACGACGCGGGGACCCGCTGCGACGCCCGAGGCGGCTACCTGCTCGCCACCGGCAACCTCGCGATCGGCAAGGTCGTGCTGAAGTCGACCGGCAGCGGGCACGTGTTCGACCCTCGCGCGGCCTACGCCGCCCGCCCGGAGGCGCCCACCGTCGGGTTGGCGGACACGCTCGTACGTGGTGCGGGTGCGTCGGCGGCGATCCCGCTCACCGCGAACAGATGGGTTCGCCTCGCCGGCGGCTACCGTGCTGGGAAGATCGCTTTACGCTGAATTCGAGGCAATTCCGCAAATTGCCCGAAATGATGAAGTGATCGCTGCGGGTCGGACCGCCGCACGGGCGGGTTCCCGGTCCGCGAGCCCCGTCCTGCCGGAGCTCAGGGCCGTCGAGATCGCGTGGGCCAGCGCGTCCGGGTCGCCGACCGGGGCGAGGGTGCCGTAGGCGCCCGCGCCGAGGATCTCCGCAGGGCCCGACGGGCAGTCGGTCGCCACGATCGGGGTGTCGAGAGCCATCACCTCGAGCAGGACGGTCGGCAACCCTTCCCACCGGGAGCTGAGGACGAAGGCGTCGGCGTGGGCGAACAGCGGGTACGGGTTCTCGACGAACCCCGGCAGGCTGACCCGGTCGCCGATCCCGAGCCGCTCCACCTCGGCCTCCAGCGCGCCGCGCTGCGGTCCCTCGCCGGCGAGGACGAGATGGACGTCGTCGAGCAGCGCGCACGCGCGCAGGAGGGTCGTGAAGTCCTTCTGCTCGACCAGACGGCCGGCGGCGACGACCACGCGGGCGGACGGGGTGGCCGACGGCGTCCCCGGCCCGGGCCACCATGCGGGGAGGGGGGCCTGAGCCCGGCGTCGTACCCACGCGTCGTCGATCGGGTTGTGCAGCACCGTGATGTCGGCGCGGTCCAACCCGGTGAGGTCGGCGAAGTCGTCGGCGACCCCTCGCGACACCGCGGTGACCACGTCCGCGGTGCGCAGCAGCAGGCCGCTCAGGACGGGGAGCACCCGGTCCCTGCGCCGGGGGGAGCGACCGATGCTCACGCTCATGTGGTTGTGCACCATCACGACCGTGCGCGCGTGCACGCGCGACGCGGCGTGCGCCGCGAGGGTGACGAGGCCCGCGTGCGCCATCACGCCGACCACCACGTCCGGCCGCTCGTGGCGCAGGTGCCGGTTCAGGCCGGGCAGGCTGCTGAGGGTGCGCCGAGCGCCCAGGTCGACCAGCCGCAGGCCGGGCTCGTCGTGGACGCTGTCGGCGAGTGCCCCGCGACGGCTGCCCACGACCAGCGTGACCCGGTCACCGCCACGAGCCAGCGCGCGGCACAGCTCGACCGTGACCCTCTCGGCGCCCCCGCCGGAGAGGTCCGGCATGAAGAAGCAGACCCCGGCCACGGCGGTCCCGGCTCAGGCGCCGTCGAGGATCATCCCGGCGCCGACGGTGACCCCGGTCGCCTCGTCGATCAGGATGAACGACCCGGTCGTCCGGTTCTGGGCGTAGGCGTCGGCCAGCAGCGGCACCGTGGTGCGCAGCTGCACGCGGCCGATCTCGTTCAGGCCGAGCTCGCCGGCCTCCTGGTCGCGGTGCAGGGTGTTGACGTCCATCCGGTACTGGATGTTCTTCACCAGCGCCCGTCCCGTGCGGGTGGTGTGCTTGATGGCCAGCTTGGCCCGCTCGCGCAGGGGCTCGTTGGTCATCCAGCAGACCATCGCGTCGATGTCCTGGCTCGGCCTCGGCGCGTTGCGGACGCGGGCGATCATGTCGCCACGGCTCACGTCGACGTCGTCGGCGAGCCGCACCGTCACCGACATCGGGGGGAAGGCCTCGTCGACCTCACGGTCGAACAGGTCGATGCCCTCGATGGTCGAGGTCATCCCCGAGGGGAGGACGACGACCTCGTCGCCCGGCTTGAGCACCCCGCCGGCGACCTGGCCTGCGTACCCGCGGTAGTCGTGGAACTCCTCGGACTTCGGGCGTACGACGTACTGCACCGGCAGTCGCGTGTCGACCAGGTCGCGGTCGGAGGCCACGTGGACCGTCTCCAGGTGGTGCATCAGGCTGGAGCCCTGGTACCACGGCATGTGCTCGGAGCGGTTGACGACGTTGTCGCCCTTGAGTGCCGAGATCGGGATGACCTCGAGGTCGGGGATGTTCAGCTTCGCCGCGAACGAGGTGAAGTCGGAGCGGATCTTCTCGTACGTCGCCTGGTCGTAGTCGACGAGGTCCATCTTGTTGACGGCGAGCACCAGGTGGGGGACCCGCAGCAGCGACAGGATGACGGCGTGCCGGCGGGACTGCTCGGTGAGGCCCTGGCGGGCGTCGACCAGCACCAGGCCGAGATCCGCGGTCGAGGCGCCGGTGACCATGTTGCGGGTGTACTGCACGTGGCCCGGGGTGTCGGCGATGATGAACTTGCGGGTCGGCGTCGCGAAGTAGCGGTACGCCACGTCGATGGTGATGCCCTGCTCGCGCTCCGAGCGCAGGCCGTCGGTCAGCAGCGCCAGGTCGGTGTAGTCGTACCCCTTGGACTGGCTGGTGGCCTCGACGGCCTCGAGCTGGTCCTCGAAGATCGACTTGGAGTCCAGCAGCAGCCGGCCGATCAGCGTGGACTTGCCGTCGTCGACGGAGCCTGCGGTGGCGAAGCGGAGCAGGTCCATGCGCAGCGCGTCGGTGGCGTGGCCCGTCCCGAGTGCCGACTCGGTGGGCGTGCCCTCGGCCTCAGGGGTGGTCTCGTGCGGGCTCATCAGAAGTAGCCCTCCTTCTTCCGGTCCTCCATGGCGGCCTCGGAGAAGCGGTCGTCGCCACGGGTCGCGCCACGCTCGGTCACCCGGGCGATCGCGATCTCCTCGATGATCTTGTCGATGCTGTCGGCCTCCGACTCCAGGCAGCCGGTGAGGGTCAGGTCGCCCACGGTGCGGAACCGCACCGTGCGCTCGGTGACCTGCTCGCCGTCGCGCAGCGGGTTGTGCTCGCTCTCGGAGAGCAGCATCCCGTCCCGCTCGAAGACCCGGCGCTGGTGCGAGAAGTAGATCGAGGGGATCTCGATGCGCTCGCGGCCGATGTAGTCCCAGATGTCGAGCTCGGTCCAGTTCGAGATCGGGAAGATCCGCATGTGCTCGCCCTCGTGCAGGCGGCCGTTGTAGAGGCTCCACAGCTCGGGGCGCTGGTTCTTCGGGTCCCACTGGCCGAACTCGTCGCGGTGGGAGTAGACGCGCTCCTTGGCGCGGGCCTTCTCCTCGTCGCGCCGACCGCCGCCGAAGGCCGCGGTGAAGCCGTTCTCCTCGATGGCGTTGAGCAGGGTGCCGATCTGCAGCCGGTTGCGCGGGGTCTTGCCGTCGTCGACCACGACGCCGTCGGCGATCGCCTGCTCGACGCTGGCCACGATCAGGCGTACCCCGAGCCGGTCGACCCAGTGGTCACGGGTCTCGAGCACCTCGGGGAAGTCGTAGCCGGTGTCGACCTGCAGCACGGGGAAGGGGATCTTCGCCGGGTAGAAGGCCTTCTCCGCAAGACGCATCATCACGATGGAGTCCTTGCCGCCGGAGAACATCAGCACCGGCTTCTCGAACTCGGCGGCGACCTCGCGGAAGATGTGGATCGACTCCGCCTCGAGCTGGTCGAGCTGGCTCAGCTGGTAGTCCGTGTGCGTAGCAGTCATGGATCGCTTTCGGCAGGGGCTGGTGGCCCGGGAGGCGAGCACCGTCGCGGGCCGCGCCATCGTATCGGCCGTTCCCGCGTCCTGTGGGCGCGGTGCGTCGAGGCGAGACGAGGGCCGGTCCGACTCGGTCAGGTCCCACGGCTCGGGGTCGGCCGGCACGTCGCCTGCGTGCCGCCTGCCCGTCACCTGGTGGTCGTACGACGGTCACGTGGCGCCGATTGGGTCGCAGTCGCCCGTTGCTCGTGAAGGCTCCGTGAAGGGATCCCCCATGAACCACCACCTCCGCCGCACCGTTCCTGCGGTGGGTGCCGTCCTCGCCACCGGCGTCGCCATGGGCGCGCTCGGCTGGGCCGGCGGCGCCCAGTCCGCCCCCAGCGCCGAGCGGCCGCTGATCAGCCGCGCCGCGGCCGGCCCCGTCGACGCCTTCGGCGGCGCGCGTCGTGAGACGACCGACCAGACCCAGCTGATCCAGGACTCGCTCGCCGCCACCGGCGCCAAGAACGTGATCCTCCTGATCGGCGACGGGATGGGCGACTCCGAGATCACCGTCGCCCGCAACTACCTCGAGGGGGCCGGCGGGTTCTTCAAGGGTCTCGACGCGCTGCCGCTGACCGGTCAGATGACCCACTACAGCGTGGACAAGGCGACCGGGAAGCCGGACTACGACCCCGACTCGGCCGCGACCGGCACCGCGTGGGCGACCGGGCAGAAGTCGTACGACGGAGCCATCTCGGTCAACCGCGCCGAGACCCCGCGGCAGACGCTGCTGGAGTGGGCCAAGCAGTCCGGCCGGGCGACCGGTGACGTCACCACCGCCGAGATCCAGGACGCGACGCCGGCCGTGCAGGTGGCCAGCGTGAACGCGCGCAGCTGCTACGGCCCGGACCAGACCTCGACCACCTGCCCCCGCTTCGCCAAGGAGAACGGCGGGCTGGGCTCGATCACCGAGCAGCTGCTCGACACCCGCCCCGACGTCACGCTCGGTGGTGGGTCGGCGACGTTCGCCCAGAAGGCCAAGGCCGGGACGTACGCCGGCAAGACCCTGCGGGCGCAGGCGCAGCAGCGCGGCTACAACGTCATCAACAACGCCAAGCAGCTCAAGGCCGTGACTCGCGCCGACCAGGACGCTCCGCTCCTCGGCACGTTCTCCCAGGGCAACATGCCGGTGAAGTTCGCGCCGCTGAACGCCACGCCCACGGGCGCCGACGGGGACGCCCGTACCTGCACGGCCAACCCGGACTACGGCAAGACCCCGCCGCTGTCGACGATGACCACGAAGGCGATCGACCTGCTCTCGAAGAACCGGGCCGGCACCGACAAGGGCTTCTTCCTGCAGGTCGAGAGCGCGTCGATCGACAAGCAGGACCACGCGGCCAACCCGTGCGGCCAGATCGGCGAGACCGAGCAGCTCGACCAGGCCGTCACCGCGGCGCTCGACTTCGCCCGCAAGGACGGCAACACGCTGGTCATCACCACCGCCGACCACGCCCACACCAGCCAGATCGTGGACGCACCCACCCCGGGGCTGAACGCCAAGCTCCGCACCCGTGAGGGCTCGGACATGATCGTGTCCTACAACACGGCTCCGGCCGGCGGGAGCCAGCAGCACACCGGCACGCAGCTGCGGGTCGCGGGCTACGGCCCCGGCGCCGGCAACCTGGTGGGCCTCATCGACCAGACCGACCTGCACTTCATCATGCAGAACGCGATGGAGGCGTTCCGGGGCTGATCCGTTCCCGGACGCACCGTCGCAACGGCCGCACGCCTCTCGGGGCGTGCGGCCGTTCGTCGTTCCCGGTCGACGTGAGCGGGCTCACGGCACGCCCGGTGGTAGATGCATAGGGTGCTGATGTAATTTGGTGGGCGTGAGCAACCCGACGTCCACCGCGCTGGCCGGAGTGCTGCGCGAGCTGGCCGTGACCGTGGTCCGCGACGCTCCCCAGCACGAGCTCAGCCGTACGGGCGCCGCGACGCTGTCGCGGATCAGGCGTGGCGGACCGCACCGGATCACGGCGCTGGCCGAGCTCGAGGCGGTGAGCCAGCCGTCCATGACGGGCCTGGTGCAACGGCTCGAGCAGCTGGGCTACCTGACCCGGTCGGTCGACCCGGCCGACCGCCGCGCCAGCCTCGTGGCGATCACGCCGGCAGGGGAGCAGGCCGTCGAGGCCCGCCGCCACCTGCACGAGCAGGTCATCGTCGACCGCCTCGCCCGGCTCACACCCACGCACGTCGAGCAGCTCGTCGCCGCGCTGCCCGCCCTGACCACCCTCGCCGAGACCACGGAGAAGCCCGCACATGTCTGACACGCACCAGCACACCGCGCACGAGGAGGGCGGGCTGTTCAACCAGCCCAAGGCGGTCTACGCCGTCGCCTTCGCGTGCGTCATCTCCTTCATGGGCATCGGTCTGGTCGACCCGATCCTGCCCGCCATCTCCGAGCAGCTGGACGCCTCGCCCAGCCAGGTGACGCTGCTGTTCACCAGCTACCTCGTCGTCACGGCGGTGATGATGCTGGTGACCAACTGGGTCTCGAGCCGACTGGGCGCCAAGCAGACGCTGATCGTCGGCCTCGCCCTCATCGTGGTCTTCGCCGCGCTCGCGGGCGCCAGCGACTCGATCTCCGGCATCGTCGCCTTCCGGGCGGGCTGGGGCCTGGGCAACGCCCTCTTCATCGCGACCTCGCTGGCGGCCATCGTCTCCAGCGCGCGAGGCGGGTTCGCCGGCGCGATCATCCTGTACGAGGCCGCTCTCGGCATCGGCATCGCGGCCGGACCGCTGGTCGGTGGCGTCCTCGGCAACATCAGCTTCCACGGCCCGTTCTTCGGCGTCGCCGTGCTGATGTTCATCGCCCTCGTCGCGACCTTCTTCCTGCTGCCGGCCACGCCGAAGCCGGACCACAAGACCTCACTGGTCGCGCCGATCGCGGCGCTTCGCCACCGCGGGCTGCTGCTGATGGGTCTGGCGGCGCTGCTCTACAACTGGGCGTTCTTCACGATGCTCGGGTACGCCCCGTTCCTCATGGACCTCGGCGCCATCCAGCTCGGCCTGGTGTTCTTCGGCTGGGGGATCTTCGTCGCGATCTTCGCGGTGCTCGGCGCGCCCCGTCTGCAGGCCCGCTTCGGCACCGCCAAGACGCTCTACGTCGCGCTCTCGCTGTTCGCGGTCGACCTGGCCGCGATCGCGATCTGGCCCGGTGAGCGGACCGTCGTCATCGTCGCGGTGATCGCGGCCGGCATCTTCATCGGCATCAACAACACGCTGACCACCCAGGCCGTGATGGTGGTCGCTCCGGTCGAGCGGCCGGTCGCCTCGGCGGCGTACGGCTTCGTCCGCTTCATCGGCGGCGGTCTCGCCCCGTTCGTCGCCGCGAAGCTGGTCGAGCACTTCGACGTCCACGTGCCGTTCTGGCTCGCCGCGATCACCGCGCTGGGCGCCGTCGCGATCCTGGCCACGGCCCACACCGCCCTGCGCGATGCGGACGCCGGGATGGACGAGGAGGGCCACTCGGTCGAGGACCTCGACGAGGTCGTCGGCGAGGAGGCCGACGAGTTCGGCGGCGCCCCCGGCGCGATCGACGAGGCGATTCGCGCTCGCTGACTCGGCGCGGGTGGGCGCGCTAGTCGGAACCCGACCTCTCGCGGTCGACGCGCCAGGCCCCGAGGTTGTTGTCGAAGGCCGGCAGCCCCCGGGTCTGGCGCACCCAGCCCCACGCAAGCGGGCCGAGGAGCAGCAGTCCCGCACCGACGATCCCCACGATCTCCGGTGGGACGCCGAGCATCTTCAGCCCGGTGAGGGTCAGCACGATGACGATGCCGCGCCGGATGACCGACTGGGAGACCCAGGAGGCCATCCGGGAGCCGAGGTACGTCCCGGGCGTGCCGCCCAGGACCAGCGGGATCAGCACGGCCCACGTCACCCCCTCGGTGAGGACGTGGCCGACCGCCGCGGCCAGCACCAGCGGCACCGCCTGGACGAGGTCGGTGCCGACCAGCTTCACCGCGGACAGCGTCGGGTAGAGCAGCAGCAGAGCCACCATGATCAGTGACCCGGAGCCGACCGAGGTGATCCCGACCAGCAGGCCCCCGATCGCGCCGATCAGCAGCGTCGGCACCGGCCGGAGCCGCGGCGCGGTCGTGGGGGCCCGGTTGCCGGCGGTGACGTGGCGCAGCTGGAGGTACATCCGCAGCCCGTACGTCGCCGCCGTGAACAGCAGGGCCACGCCGATCGCGTACGTGAGGAAGTCGGTCTGGGCGCCCTCGTCACCGAGCGACTTCACGATGAACCCGCCGGCGAACGCGAACGGCACCGAGGTGCACATCAAGAGCCCGGCCAGGCGGAGGTTGGGCGAGCCGGTACGCCAGTGCACCGCGGCGCCGACCGACTTGTTCACCGAGGCGGCGACCAGGTCGTTGGCCACCGCCGCCGCCGGGTTGATGCCGAGCAGGATCAGCGCCGGCGTCATCAGCGCGCCGCCTCCCATGCCGGTGAGCCCGACGACGATCCCGACGCCGAAGCTGACGACGAGGACCGACAGCGCGGAGAGGGTGATCAGGTCGCCCATCAGGACTCCTCGGGGTGGGGGCGGAGGTCGAGCAGACCCGCGCTCGCGAGGCCGTCGAGCACGTCGCCGAGTGCGTCCTCGACGCTCCGCCCGGTGGTGTCGACGCGGACGTCGGCGTCGACGGGCTCCTCGTACGGCGAGGAGATGCCCGTGAAGTCCGGGATCTCGCCGGCCCGCGCCTTCGCGTACAGGCCCTTGCGGTCGCGCCGCTCGCACTCCTCCAGGGGAGTGGCGACGTGGACGCAGAAGTACGCCCCGCCCGCGTCCTCGACGTAGCCACGGACGTCGGCGCGGGTCTGCGCGAACGGGGCGATCGGCGAGCAGATCGCCAGCCCGCGGTGGCGCGCGATCTCGGCCGCGACCCAGCCGATCCGGCGGATGTTGGTCTCCCGGTCCTCGCGGCTGAAGCCGAGGCCCGCGCTGAGGTGGCGTCGTACGACGTCGCCGTCCAGGCTGGTGACCGTCCGCCGGCCGTCCTCGACGACGAGGTCGTGCAGGGCGCGCGCCAGGGTGGACTTCCCGGAGCCGGACAGGCCGGTGAACAGCACCACCAGGCCCTGCTCGTCGCGCGGTGGCCGGTCCAGCGCGACGGCGGCGGCGACCTCGTCGGTGAGCGGGCCGGTGCCGGGCAGCGCCCGCACGTCGTCGGCGTACGCCCCGGCGACCCGGACGGCGAGCTCCTCGTCGACGGCGGCGTCACCGTGGTCGGCCAGCGGGACGGCGACGACCGAGATGTCGTCGCGATCGCGGACGGCGGTGACGCAGACGCGCAGCAGGCCGACCGGGCTGAGCCCGACCGGGGTGCCGTGGCCGCACAGCACGAGCAGCGTCGCGGGGCCGTCGAGCAGCGCCAGGTCGTCGGCGGTCGGCGCGCCGCGGACGACGTAGGCCGGCCCGCCGGAGGACTCCGTACGGACCTCGGTCGGCGCGCGGTAGAGCCGCCGGAACGGTCGCGCGTCCTGGGGCGCGAGCGCCGTCACGGTGCCGTCGGCCGCGACCCGGGCCAGGGGGGTCCCCTCGGCGTCGGTCAGCTCGACGGCACCGGCCTGGCGGGCGGCGTCGGCCACACCGTCGGGCAGCGCCAGCGTGACCGGGCCGACCGGGTCGAAACCCGTGCGGGGCGCCAGCGCCCCGTTGAGGAGGAGCTCGAGGTCGTCCAGCTCGCGTGGTGTCGGGAGGTGTTGCGGGATCGGCACGGCCGCCATCGTGCCAGCCGGGACCCCGGTCGGCGCGCGAAGTCCGCAGGTCCCGGATACGGTCGGGGCATGCCGCGCGTGCACGCCGTCACCGACGACGCGCTGGGTGAGGACGACCTGGTCGGGCTCCTGGGCCGTCTGCAGCGCCGCGACGTCTCGCCCGCCGAGCTGGTCGACGCCGCCGTGGAGCGGGTCGAGAGGGTGGAGCCCGAGCTGTCCGCGGTCGCGCACGCGGCGTACGACGAGGCCCGTGCGCAGGCGCGTGGCGACCTGACCGGCCCGTTCGCCGGCGTCCCGACGTATCTCAAGGACAACGTGGACCTGCGGGGGATGCCGACCCAGCACGGCTCGCGGGCCTGGGTCGCCGGGCCGGCGGAGGCCGACGGCGACTGGGCGCGGCTGCACCGCGCGACCGGGATGGTCGCCCTCGGCAAGTCCCGGCTCTCGGAGTTCGGGTTCAGCCCGAGCGCGGAGCCTCCCGGTGGGCCGCCCGTGCGCAACCCCTGGGACACGGGGCGTACGTCGGGGGCCTCGTCGGCCGGCTCGGCCGCGCTCGTCGCGGCGGGGGTCGTCCCCCTCGCCCACGGCAACGACGGCGGCGGCTCGATCCGGATCCCCGCCGACTGCTGCGGCCTGGTCGGGCTGAAGCCCACGCGCGGACGGACGCCGAGCGACAAGCGCAACCGCGACATGCCGGTACGGATCGTCGCCGACGGCGTGCTCACCCGGTCGGTGCGCGACTCGGCGCTGTTCCTCCGCGAGGCGGAGAAGACCTACCGCGACCTGCGGCTGCCGCCGGTCGGGGACATCCGCCGCCCGGGCCGCAAGCGGCTCGTGGTCGGTCTCGTCGTGCAGTCGATCGGGGACCGGCGCACCGACCCCGAGACCCTCGCGGTGGTCAACGCCACCGCCCGGCTGCTCGAGGGCGCCGGCCACTACGTCGAGCCGATCGACGCCCCCGCACCGCCGTCGTTCGAGGAGGACTTCACGACGTACTGGGCGATGCTCGCCGCCGTGCTGCACGACGGTGGCCGGCTGCTCCTGGACCGGGACTTCGACAAGCACGCGACGGACCCGCTGACCCAGGGGCTCGCGAGGCTCCTGCACCGTCGGGCGTACCGCCTCCCGCAGGCGATCACCCGGCTGCGCCGTGCGCAGCGGATCTCCGAGGACCTGTACGCCCGCTACGGCTACGACGTCGTCCTCAGCCCGACACTGCTCCACCCCGCTCGGCCGCTGGGCGAGCTGGAGCCGTTCGCGCCGCTGGCCGACTTCTTCCCCCGGATCACCGACTGGGTCGGGTTCACCCCGTGGCACAACGCGACCGGCGAGCCGGCACTCGCGCTGCCGACCGGTGCCACCGCCGACGGCAACCCGGTGGGCGTGATGATCTCGGGTCCGCAGGGCTCCGAGGCGACCCTGCTCGAGCTCGGCTACGAGATCGAGGAGCTGGCTCCCTTCCGGCGCATCCAGGACGGGTAGTCCCTGACGTTCGCGTCGTCGTACGGCCTCAGGGGCCGCGGAAACGTCCTTCAGCGCCCTCGGTACGACGACGTCGACCGGCGGGGAGGTGAAGGACGTTCTGGTGGCTCCGGGCGCGAACGGAGCACCGCAACGTCAGGGACTACCGCCGCTGGAGCAGGAGGGTCTGCGTCGACCGCGCCACCTCTCCGCGGAGGTCGCTGACGGTCCCGGTCGTGCTCCCGACGGCGCCGGGACCGAGCGTGGTCGCGGCGTCGAGGCGTACCCAGTCACCCTCGGCGGGGCGCAGGAAGGTGACCGTGAGCTCGACGTTCATGAACGCCCACCGCCTGATGTCGAGGGCGGCGGAGACGCCGCTCGCGGAGTCGACGCAGGCCAGCACCCGTTGCAGTGGCGACATCGCCTCCCCGGCGACCAGGGGGACCTTCGGTCGCATCCACGCGGCGCCGGCGCCGGGCTCCTCCAGCCCGCCGGCCAGCCAGCGCCAGTCCACGGCGTCGAGGTACCCCGAGCCCCAGCCGGCGGGCCGGCCACGCTCCACGCCGTCATCGGGCCGGTCGCCGGGGGCCGCCGGCTCACCCGGTCCGTCCTCGTGCGCCGGCAGCGACCAGGAGCGGGCGACGGCGACGCAGCGACCGGTGCTCTCGTCGTGCAGCTCGGCCTGGAGCAGGCTGACCGTACGACCCGGGCGCAGCACCTGCGCGGACACGGCGAGCGGGCCGAGGCCGATCGGGCCGAGGAGGTCCAGCGCGTACCTCGCGACCGTACGGTCGGCCGGCAGCAGCTGCTCCGTCGCCCGCCCGAGCAGGGCCGCGGGCGGTCCGCCGTGCTCGGCGTCGGGGGTCCACGGTCCGGCGGTCGAGACCGTCGGTACGAAGCGCTCGCGCCCCTCGGCATCGGTGCCGTCGGGGAGGTACCAGCAGGGCTCGTCCGGCGATTTCACGTTCCTCCTCGGCCCTGTGTATCGTTGCCGACCGGCAGCGGCCCCGCACCAGTGCAGGGTGCCGTGGACCAGGCCCCTTTAGCTCAGTCGGCAGAGCGTCTCCATGGTAAGGAGAAGGTCTACGGTTCGATTCCGTAAAGGGGCTCGAGGACGCACGGGTCCGGCGGGAACACCCCGACCAGGACCGGCGTTCTGCGGCGGGGTAGCTCAGGCGGTTAGAGCGCACGACTCATAATCGTGAGGTCGCGGGTTCGAACCCCGCCCCCGCTACCCGCAAGGGTTCACCCCGACCGACACCGACTTCTGCAGAGACGAGGCACCACCGTGGCCAGCAAGAGCTCAGACGTCCGCCCCAAGATCACCATGGCCTGCGTGGAGTGCAAGGAGCGGAACTACATCACCAAGAAGAACCGCCGCAACAACCCCGACCGCATGGAGCTGGCGAAGTTCTGCCCGCGCTGCCGTCGGCACACCGAGCACCGCGAGACCCGCTGAGGCCCAGCCTCCAGCAGCCCCTCGAAGGCGCGCTCGTCGTGGTCGACCAGTCACTGGTGGGACGTACGTTCCCACCCTCGGAGACGTACGTCGTCACGCGCGAGCGCGTCGCTGCTTTTGCGGCCGCCACGGGCACCCCGTGGGACGAGGCGGACCCGGCTCCCGCGACCTTCCCGATCGTCGTCGCGTTCGCCGCGATGCGGGGCCTGATGGACGACCCGTCGGTCGGCATCGAGCTGCGCCGGGTCGTCCACGGCGAGCAGCGCTTCGCCTACGAGCGGCCGGTCGTCGTCGGTGACGAGCTGACCGCGACCCTGACCGTCGACACGGTGCGCAGCCTCGGCGGCGCCGACGTCATCGGCACGACGAGCGCCGTGACCGACGCCGACGGCGCGCTGGTGTGCAGCGCGAAGGCGACGCTGGTGCACAGCGCAGGGGAGGGCGCATGAGCACCCTCGAGCCCGGCACCGACCTGCCGCCGCAGGAGTACGTCGTCACCCGTGCGGACCTGGTCGCCTACGCCGCCGCGTCCGGCGACGACAACCCGATCCACCAGGACGAGGAGATCGCCCGCGCGGTCGGCCTGCCCGGCGTGATCGCCCACGGGATGTACACCCTGGCCCTGGCCGCCCGCGCCGTCCAGGAGTGGGCCGGCGGCCCGGGCCGGGTCGAGCAGGTCGGCGCCAAGTTCACCAAGCCGGTGGTCGTCCCTGCAGGCGACGAAGGGACGACCGTCCGTGTGGCCGGCACCGTGAAGTCGGTCGCGGACGGTCGCGCGACGCTCGCCCTCACCGTGACCTGCGGCGAGGACAAGGTGCTCGGCATGCCCACCGCGGTGCTGCGTGTCTGACGGGCCCGCGCTGGCCGAGCTGACCACCCTCCGCCTGGGCGGACCTGCCGACCGCCTCGTCGAGGCGACCACCGAGGAGGAGCTCCTCGCCGCCGTCCGGCGCGCCGACGAGTCGGGCACCTCGCTGCTGGTGCTCGGCGGCGGCAGCAACGTCGTGGTCGCCGACGAGGGCTTCCACGGCGACGTCGTGCACGTCGCGACCCGCGGCATCGAGGTGGAGGCGGACGCCTGCAGCGGTGCCACGGTCACGGTCGCCGCGGGGGAGCCGTGGGACGACGTCGTGGCGAGTGCCGTCGAGCGCGGCTGGTGCGGCATCGAGGCGCTCTCCGGCATCCCGGGCTCGACCGGCGCCACTCCGGTGCAGAACGTCGGCGCGTACGGCCAGGAGGTCGCCCAGACGGTCGCCCGGGTGCGGACCTGGGACCGGCGCGACCGGGCCGTGCGTACGTACTCCGCCGCCGAGTGCGGCTTCGGCTACCGCACCAGCCGCTTCAAGGAGGACCCGCAGCGCCACGTGGTGCTGACGGTGACCTTCCAGCTCGCGCTCGCCGACCTCGGTGCGCCGGTCGGGTACGCCGAGCTGGCCCGGTCGCTCGGCGTCGAGACCGGTCAGCGCGCTCCGCTCGCCGACGTACGACGTGCCGTCCTCGCGCTGCGCCAGGGCAAGGGGATGTGGATCGACCCCGAGCAGCCCGACGACCACGACACCTGGAGCGCCGGCTCCTTCTTCACCAACCCCGTGGTCGACCCCGCTCTGGTCCCGCAGGGTGCGCCGGCCTGGCCGCAGCCGGACGGGCGCGTCAAGACCAGCGCGGCGTGGCTGATCGAGCACGCCGGCTTCGCGAAGGGCTACGCGCTCGGCGGCGTCGCACTGTCCGGTCGGCACACCCTCGCCCTGACCAACCGGGGGAGCGGCACCACGCGCGACCTGCTGGCGCTGGCCACGCGGATCCGCGACGGCGTCGAGCTCGAGCACGGCATCCGGCTGGTCAACGAGCCGGTGCTGGTCGGCTGCTCGCTGCCGTGAGCGCTCAGTACGTCGAGTAGTCCGAGGAGCTGCTGGCGGCGATGCCGAGGGTGACCACGGCGATCACCGCGAGCACGCCCAGCACCAGGATGACCGTGCCGACGATCCCGAGGACGAACCCGGCCTGGGCGTTGCTGCGCCCGCCGAGCTGACCGTTCGAGGCGTCGATCTCCTTGACGGTCTTGCGGCCGACGAAGAGCGCGAACGGAGCGACGAGGAAGCCGATGCCGCACATGAAGCCGCCGACCAGCCCGACGAGCCCGAGGACCAGCGAGGTCGTCGCGGAGGGGTGGTTGGCCGGCATCTGGTAGCCGTACCCACCGGCGAACCCGGCCGGTGCCGGCGGCTGGCCGTACGGCGCGTACGCGGGCGGCGGCTGCTGTCCCCAGGCGGGCTGCTGCGCGCCCCACGCCGGCGGCGGTGTGCCGGGCTGAGGCGCCTGGGCGCGCTCGCCCTGCTCGCGCGCCTGGCGGGCCCAGTACCCCTCCTCGTCGGGGGTCGAGCCCGGGGAGGCGCCCGGGTACGCCCCGGGGTAGGCGGCCGGCTGGCCCGGCTGGAGCGGCGCCGTCGGGTCCTGGCGTGCTCCGAAGTCGACGCCCTCGCCGGACTCGTTGGGCGGCCGGTCGAACGGGTCGTCGGAGCGGGAGCCCTCGGCGCCTGACTCCGAGCGCGGGTCCTCAGGAGTGCTCATGCGGGGGATTGTGCCAACCAGGTGTCGATGTCGGCGAGCGCGGCACTCCGCAGGTCGGTGGGCGCCTGCGACGCGCGCAGCGACATCCGGGCCAGCTCGGCCAGCTCGGCGTCGGTGAGGTCGTGCGCGGCGCGCATGGTGGCGTACTGCGCGGCCAGCCGGGAGCCGAAGAGCAGCGGGTCGTCCGCGCCCAGCGCGACCGTCGCCCCGGCGTCGAGGAGGACCCGCAGCGGGACCGAGGACAGGTCGGAGTAGACGCCGAGCGCGACGTTCGACGTGGGGCAGACCTCCAGCGCGACGCCGTCGGCGACCACCCGGTCGAGGAGGGCGGGGTCCTCGGCACTGCGAACGCCGTGCCCGAGCCGCTGCGCGTGCAGGTCGTCGAGGCAGGTCCGTACGTGCGCCGGCCCGAGGAGCTCGCCGCCGTGCGGCACCAGCAGCAGCCCGGCCCGCTCCGCGATGGCGAAGGCGCGGGCGAAGTCGGTCGTGGTGCCGCGGCGCTCGTCGTTGGAGAGCCCGAAGCCGACGACGCCGCGGCCGGCGTACTGCGCGGCCAGGCGCGCCAGCGTCCGTGCGTCGAGGGGGTGCCTGGTCCGGTTGGCCGCGATCACGACGGCGATGCCCAGCCCGGTGGTCGCCGCGGCGTCGGCGGCCGCGTCGAGCACCAGGTCGGTGAAGGCCGTGACGCCGCCGAAGCGTGCGGCGTAGCCGCTCGGGTCGACCTGGATCTCCATCCACCGACCGCCGTCGGCGACGTCGTCCTCGGCGGCCTCGCGCAGGAGCCGGCGCACGTCGTCGGGGGTGCGCAGGACGGTGCGGGCGACGTCGTAGAGGCGCTGGAAGCGGAACCAGCCCTTCTCGTCCGCCGCCGACAGCGGCGGCGGCCAGTGCTCGACGAGCGCGTCGGGGAGCACGATCCCGTCGCGCGCGGCCAGCTCGAGGAGCGTGGTGTGCCGCATCGAGCCGGTGAAGTGCAGGTGCAGGTGCGCCTTCGGCAGCGCGCGCAGGTCGCGCCTGCCGGGGGGAGGGGACGGGATCGGCACCTGGCCCACGCTCAGGCCCCGGTGAGCTTCTCGGTGGCCGCGAGCAGGACGCAGGTGGTCACCGCCTCCATCGCCGGGGTGACGTCGGCCAGCGGCGGGAAGGTCGGCGCGAGCCGGATGTTCTGGTCGTCGGGGTCGTGGCTGTCCGGGAAGGCCGAGCCGGCCGGGGTCAGCGCCACGCCGGCCCGGGCCGCCAGCTCGATGACGCGCGAGGCGGTGCCCGGGAGCACGTCGAGGCTGACGAAGTAGCCGCCCTCGGGGCGCGTCCACGAGGCGACGCCCGTACCGCCCAGGCGCTCGGTCAGCACCCGGTCGACCTCGGCGAACTTCGGCGCGATGATCCGGCGGTGCTCGGCCATGTGGGCGCGCACGCCGTCGGCGGAGCCGAAGAACTCCGCGTGCCTGAGCTGGTTGAGCTTGTCCGGACCGATCGATCCCTTGCCGAGGTGGCCGAGGTACCACGCGACCGTCTCCGGCGACCCGGCCAGGAACGCCACCCCTGCGCCGGCGTACGTGATCTTCGAGGTCGAGGCGAACACGACCGGTCGGTGCGGGTTGCCGGCCACCGCCGCCAGCGACAGCACGTCGGCGCTCTTGGTCTCGGCGCTGGTCAGGTGGTGCAGCGCGTACGCGTTGTCCCACAGGATCTTGAAGTCCGGCGCCGCGGTCGGCATCGAGACCAGTCGCTCGGCGACCTCCTGGGTCACCACCGACCCGGTCGGGTTGGCGTACGTCGGGACCAGCCACATCCCCTTGATGCTCGGGTCGTCCGCGACCAGCCGGGCCACCGCGTCGACGTCCGGGCCGTCCTCGAGCATCGGCACGGTCACGGTGTCGATGCCCAGCCAGGACAGCAGCGTGAAGTGCCGGTCGTAGCCCGGGACCGGGCACACGAAGGTGACCTTCTCCTCGGCCGCCCACGGGCGCTCGCCGTCGACCGCTCCCTTGAGCATCAGGTCGACCAGCACGTCGCGCATCATCGTCAGGCTCGAGCTCCCGCCCGCCACGATCCGGTCCGCGTCGATCCCCAGCAGGTCGGCGAAGATCTCGCGCAGCTCGGCGATGCCCTGAAGGCCACCGTAGTTGCGGACGTCCGCCCCGGAGCGGTCCCGTGTCGTGCTCGGCAGGGACAGCAGGCCGTCGGAGAGGTCGAGCTGCTCCGTGGACGGCTTCCCGCGGGTCAGGTCGAGCCCCAGGCCCTGGGCGCGCAGGGCGTCGTACGCCGCCGTCTGCCGCGCATGCACCTGCGCGACCTCGGCCGCGCTCAGGTCGGTGAGAGGCTGCTGGGGGGACGGGTCGGACGGGCTGTGGTCGCTCACCACCGCATTGTCACAAACCCCGCGCGGGGCGGCGACGGTGCCGGCCTCCGGTTCGACTTCGGCTGGGACCCCGACCTAGACTCACGGGAGGCGCGCAGCAGCCATGGTCCCGCCATGCCCGCGAGCGCCGTAGGGCACTAGCTCAACTGGCAGAGCATCGGTCTCCAAAACCGAAGGTTGGGGGTTCAAGTCCCTCGTGCCCTGCGAGTCCCACGAGTCGTGGGCGGAGTCAGAGAAGAAGACCAGGCAGACCAAGCCATACGTGGAAGGACACCAACGTGGCGGACGGCAAGTCGGCGGGGCGCTCCAACGCCCCCGCGAGCGAGCGCACCTCGCCGCTGACGTTCTACCGCCAGGTGGTCGCCGAGCTGCGCAAGGTGGTCTACCCGACCCAGCAGCAGCTGGTGACGTACTTCATCGTCGTGGTCGTCTTCGTCCTGTTCTTCATGGCGCTGGTCTCCGGCCTCGACCTGGGCTTCGGCAAGCTGGTCTTCGCCCTGTTCGCCGACTAGCCAGACGCCGACCGGCCCGGGCGTCCCACGACGCCGGCCGGCAGCAACGGGCCACACCGGCCCACGATCCGAGAAGGTGACGCACCACCGTGTCCGAGCAGTACGACGACGTTTCCGAGGCACCCGAGAGCTCCGAGGAGGAGTCTGTCGACCCCGCCACCGCCGAGGCGGTGGAGCTGACGGGTGCCACCCCGGTGCTGCCCGACTCCGGCGACGGCCTGGGCATCGACGACGACGGAGCGGGTGCCGGTGACGCCACCGAGCAGGCCGACCCGATCGACGACGCGCCGGCCGACGAGGTCGACGCGGCGGCCGACCCGCTCGAGGAGTTCCGCGCGGCCCTGCGGGAGAAGTTCGGGGACTGGTACGTCATCCACACGTACTCCGGCATGGAGAACCGGGTGAAGGCCAACCTCGAGAACCGCACGACCTCGCTGAACATGGAGGACTACATCCACGAGATCGTGGTCCCCACCGAGGAGGTCGCCGAGATCAAGAACGGCCAGCGCAAGATGGTCAAGCGCACCGTGCTCCCCGGCTACGTCCTGGTCCGGATGGACCTCACCGACGAGTCCTGGTCGGCCGTACGCCACACGCCGTCGGTGACCGGCTTCGTCGGGCACAGCCACCAACCGGTCCCCCTGAGCCTGGACGAGGTCGAGAACATGCTCGCCCCCGCCGTCCTCGCCCAGGCCGAGCTGGACGCGGCGGCCGCCGCGGCGAACGCCGAGCCGGGCACCGCGCCGCCGACGGGTGCCGCGCCCCGGCCGACCGTCGAGGTGGCCGACTTCGAGGTCTCCGACTCCGTCATGGTCGTCGACGGCCCGTTCGCCACGCTGCACGCGACCATCACCGAGATCAACGCCGAGAGCCAGCGCGTCAAGGCCCTCGTCGAGATCTTCGGACGCGAGACCCCGGTCGAGCTGTCCTTCGACCAGGTCGAGCGCGTGTGACGCCCGAGCGGAGCTCGGGCGTCACACCAGCGCTCATGATCGAGCGGTGTCGACTGACCTGCGCAGCGAAGCAAGCAGGCCAGTGCCACCTGTCGAGATCCGCCAAGCGGTGACACACCGCCGTTGACCGCACGACAGGCACCACCAGCACCACCCACGTACCACCCCGGGTCTCGACCTCCGGGGAGCACGACCAGCACCACACCGCACCACGTGGCAGGGGCGCAGTCCCCGTCATGACCACACGAGAGAAGGAAGATCAATGCCTCCCAAGAAGAAGATCGCCGCACTGGTCAAGGTCCAGCTGCAGGCCGGTGCCGCGACGCCGGCACCGCCGGTCGGTACCGCCCTCGGTCCGCACGGCGTGAACATCATGGAGTTCTGCAAGGCGTACAACGCCGAGACCGAGGCGATGCGCGGCAACGTCATCCCCGTCGAGATCACCATCTTCGAGGACCGGACGTTCAGCTTCGTCACGAAGACGCCGCCGGCCGCCGAGCTGATCAAGAAGGCCGCCGGCCTGTCGAAGGGCTCCGGCCTGCCGCACAGCCAGAAGGTCGGCAAGCTCACCAAGGACCAGGTCCGCGAGATCGCGACCACCAAGCTGCCCGACCTCAACGCGAACAGCGTCGAGCAGGCGATGCGCATCGTCGAGGGCACCGCCCGCTCGATGGGCGTCACCACGGACTGAGCGCGCTCGGTCCGAGCTCGCGAGGGCCGAGAAGAAGCGCGAAGGTTGAGCAGCGGCGCACGAGACCGAGCGAAGCGAGGAATCGGGCGAAGCGCGTCGAAACCGATCGCGTACGCAAGATAGATCCACCCCGTGGCAGGACCGCGCTGGTCCGTCGACCACACCCGTACAGCCATCACTAGCTGAAGGAACTCACCATGCAGCGCAGCAAGACCTACCGAGCAGCGGCCGAGGCGTTCGACGCCGATGAGCTGTACGCCCCCCTCGCCGCGATCAAGATCGCCAAGGGCGGCGCGACCAAGAAGTTCGACGAGTCCGTCGACGTGGCCATGAGGCTGGGCGTCGACCCGCGCAAGGCCGACCAGATGGTGCGCGGCACCGTCAACCTGCCCCACGGCACCGGCAAGACCGCGCGGGTGCTCGTCTTCGCGGTCGGTGACAAGGCCACCGCGGCTCTCGAGGCCGGCGCCGACGAGGTCGGTGGCGACGAGCTGATCGAGAAGGTCAGCGGCGGCTACCTCGACTTCGACGCCGTGGTCGCGACCCCGGACCTGATGGGCAAGGTCGGCCGTCTGGGCCGGGTGCTCGGCCCCCGGGGCCTGATGCCGAACCCGAAGACCGGCACGGTCACCCCGGACCCGGCCAAGGCCGTCACCGACATCAAGGGCGGCAAGATCGAGTTCCGCGTCGACCGGCACGCCAACCTGCACTTCATGATCGGCAAGTCGTCGTTCACCGAGGTGCAGCTCGCGGAGAACTACGCTGCCGCGCTGGAGGAGGTGCTGCGGCTCAAGCCGTCCAGCTCCAAGGGCCGCTACATCAAGAAGGTCACGCTCTCCACGACGATGGGTCCCGGCGTCCAGGTCGACCCGAACCGCACCCGCAACCTCGCGGAGACCGACGAGGCCTGAGCCTCCTCGCGACGGACGACGGCCCGGTCACCCCGCACAGGGGTGGCCGGGCCGTCGTCCCTTCCCCGGACTTTGCTAGACAGTCCCTCAACCGATTCCTCAGGGGGGACCCCATGCGCCACGACCAGACCCATGCCCGCCGTCGCCTCGCCCGCGCGCTCGGCGGTGCGACGCTCGCCGTCGCGCTGACCGCCACCGCCGCGTGCGGAGGGTCCGGCGGCGACTCCACCTCCTCGGCGTCGAGCAGCTCCAGCAGCTCCGGCAGCTCGAGCAGCTCCGAGCCGCTCACGAAGTCCGACCTCGGCGACCGGCTGTCCTCGGCGATCGACAAGGCCGGGTCGTTCACCTTCACGCTCCAGGGCACGGCCGCAGGGCAGGCCACGAAGGGTGAGGGCAAGGTCGACCTCTCCGGGTCGACCCCGCTCGTGGACTCGACCTCGACGGTCGCCGGTCAGGAGGTCCAGACCCGGATCGTCGACGGTGTCTACTACCTGAAGTCCGCAGCGCTCGTCCCGGGTGGCAAGTGGCTGAAGATCGACCCGAAGGCGAAGTCCGGCATCGGAGCCCTCCTGGGTCAGCTCGGCGGGAACAGCGACCCCTCCCAGCAGCTGAAGGCGCTGAGCAAGGCGACGTCGGTGACGCCGAAGGGGACCGAGGAGATCGACGGCACCGCGACCAGGGCGTACGAGGTCGAGGTCCCCGGTGCGGCGTACGGCGCCGCGATCGGCTTCCCCGAGACCCTGGCCAAGGAGCTGCCGGACACGCTGACGTACACCGTCAACGTCGACGACGACGACCTGCTGCGCCGACTGGAGTCGAGCATCGCGGTGCGCAACGTCAAGACCGAGACATCGGTGACCTTCAGTGACTTCGGCGACGACGTCTCCGTCTCCGCCCCGCCGGCCGGGCAGACGACGACGAAGTCCTCGGTGCCCGGGCTGTCCGGCTGAGTCCAGGTGCTGCCGCCGACCGCGCCGAGCCCGATTTGGCAGGCGCGGCCGGCGGCTGGCACACTCTCGTCTGTTACCGAAGACCGCCGGTCCCACCTCCGGGTGGACGAAGGTCCCGCAACCGCGGGCGGCCTGCGCAGGGAGCAGTACTGACGCCGACCCGGTCGGCACGACGTCCTGAGGCCCTGTGCCCAGGACGTTCTTTCGTTCTGCGGCGCTGATCCGAGGTGACCCGCCCGGCACCCTGCCGGGGGTGGGTGTGCGCAGCTGCGCTGTGCGTGCCCGTACGTGAACGGAAGGAGACCCATGGCGCGGCCAGACAAGACGGCTGACGTCTCGGAGATCGTCGAGCAGTTCAACGACTCCGCCGGCGCTGTCCTGACCGACTACCGCGGACTCTCCGTCAAGCAGCTGCAGGAGCTGCGGCGCTCGCTCAGCGGCAACGCCGAGTACGCCGTGGTCAAGAACACGCTCACCCGCATCGCGGCCAAGGAGGCGGGCGTCGACGGCTTCGACGACCTGCTGGCCGGACCGACCGCCATCGCCTTCATCTCCGGTGACGTCGTGGAGGCGGCCAAGGGTCTGCGTGACTTCGCCAAGGCCAACCCCGCCCTGATCATCAAGGGCGGGTACGTCGACGGGGCCCCGATGGACCCGGCGGCGATCGCCAAGCTGGCCGACCTGGAGTCCCGCGAGGTGCTCCTGGGGAAGCTGGCCGGCGCGATGCTGGCCTCGCTCAGCCAGGCCGTCTACCTCCTCAACGCCCCGCTCTCGCAGTTCGCCCGCACCGCCGGCGCGCTGCAGGCGAAGGCCGAGGAGGACCCGTCGGTGCTGGGAGGTGGCGCCGGCGAGCCGGCAGCCGCCGAGCCGGCGGAGGCCGCCCAGGCCCCCGAGGCCACCGAGGAGTCCACGGACTCCACCGAGGCAGCAGCTGCCGAGGAGACCCCCGAGGCCTGAGGGCCTCTGCTCGTCCGCGAGCACGACACCACCTGCCGCTCGGACCACCCCGGCGGCGCACCAACCGAAAGGGATGCCACTCATGGCGAAGCTCAGCACCGACGAGCTCCTGGACGCCTTCAAGGAGATGACTCTCCTTGAGCTCAGCGAGTTCGTGAAGCAGTTCGAGGACACCTTCGGCGTCACCGCGGCCGCCCCGGTCGCGGCCGCTGCCGCGCCGGCCGCCGCCGGTGGCGGCGAGGCCGGCGGCGACGCCGCCGAGCAGGACGAGTTCGACGTCGTCCTCGAGTCCGCCGGCGACAAGAAGATCAACGTCATCAAGGAGGTCCGCGGCCTGACCAGCCTCGGGCTGAAGGAGGCCAAGGAGCTGGTCGAGTCCGCTCCCAAGGCCATCCTGGAGAAGGCCAACAAGGAGACCGCGGAGAAGGCCAAGGAGGCCCTCGAGGGCGCCGGGGCCACCGTCACCCTCAAGTGACGCTCTCCTGAGTCGTACGCCGGCCGCCCCACCCGTCCCGGGTGGGGCGGCCGTCGTGCGTCCGGAGGGCGGAACCGGAGTGCCACGGAGTGCGCCATCCATGTGACCGGTGACACCGCGTGACGTACAGTTCACCCGGCGTACTGGCACGTAACCCAACGCACCGCTGGTCGTTGAGTGACTGCCGACACATGACGCACCGCACAGCGGCCGGCACGGTCGGCCCGAACCCCACCCGAAGGAGATCCGCACATGGGCGTGGAGATCGTGGTCGACGGCCTCAGCAAGTCCTTCGGCAAGCAGCTGATCTGGGGCGACGTCACGCTGACCATCCCCGCCGGTGAGATCTGCGTGATGCTGGGCCCCTCGGGCACCGGCAAGTCGGTGTTCCTCAAGACGCTGATCGGTCTGCTCAAGCCCGACAAGGGCTCCATCGTCATCGAGGGCACCGACATCGCCTCCTGCTCCGAGCGCGACCTGTACGAGATCCGCAAGCTGTTCGGCGTGCTGTTCCAGGACGGCGCGATGTTCGGCTCGATGAACCTGTACGACAACGTCGCCTTCCCGCTGCGCGAGCACACCAAGAAGTCCGAGTCCGAGATCCGCAACATCGTCATGGAGAAGATGGACCTGGTGGGGCTCCTCGGCACCGAGGACAAGCTGCCCGGCGAGATCTCCGGCGGGATGCGCAAGCGTGCGGGCATCGCGCGCGGTCTGGTGCTCGACCCGGAGATCGTCCTCTTCGACGAGCCCGACTCGGGCCTGGACCCGGTGCGCACCTCGTTCCTCAACCAGCTGATCGTCGACCTCAACGCCCAGATCGACGCGACGTTCCTCATCGTCACCCACGACATCAACACCGCGCGCACGGTCCCGGACAACATCGGGCTGCTGTACCACAAGCACCTGGCCATGTTCGGGCCCCGCGAGATGCTGCTCTCCTCGGAGGAGCCGGTGGTGCGTCAGTTCCTCAACGCGCAGAAGGTCGGCCCGATCGGCATGTCGGAGGAGAAGGACGCCGACGAGCTCGAGGCGGAGAAGGACCAGGACCTGCCGCCGCTGCCGCCGATCCCGATGCAGCTCGAGCCGTCCAACGGCATCCCCCGGCGCAGCCAGCGCGACCCCGGCTCCTGGTGCAAGGAGCACGACGTCACGCCGCCTCCGGGCTCGTTCGAGGAGAACATGTCCATGACCACCGGAGCGTGAGAAGTGCGCCGCCCCGCCCCACGGCCGATCGGAGGGTGAGCACGTGTCCACCCTGACCTCGGCGCGGATCTTCGCCCCCGTCGGCACCGCCGGCAAGCTGTTCGCCTTCGGCATCGACGTCTTCCGAGGGCTGTTCCGCCGACCCTTCCAGCTGCGGGAGTTCCTCCAGCAGGCCTGGTTCATCGCGTCGGTCACGATCATCCCGACCGCGCTGGTCGCGATCCCGTTCGGTGCGGTCATCGCCCTGCAGGTCGGCGGCCTGATCAAGCAGTTCGGCGCGCAGTCGTTCACCGGTTCCGCGTCCGTCCTCGCGATCGTCCGCGAGGCGGGGCCGATCGCCACGTCGCTGCTGATCGCGGGAGCCGGGGGGTCGGCCATCGCCGCCGACCTCGGTGCGCGCAAGATCCGCGAGGAGCTCGACGCCATGATGGTGCTGGGCATCGACCCGATCCAACGGCTCGTGGTGCCCCGCGTGCTGGCCGCGATGCTGGTGGCGGTCTTCCTCAACGGCCTGGTCAGCGTCGTCGGCGTGATGGGCGGCTACTTCTTCAACGTGGTCCTGCAGAACGGCACGCCCGGGGCGTACATCGCCAGCTTCACCGCCCTCGCCCAGCTGCCCGACCTCTACCAGGGGATGGTCAAGGCGCTGGTCTTCGGCCTCATCGCCGGCATCGTGGCCTCGTACAAGGGCATGAACGCCGGCGGCGGGCCCAAGGGCGTCGGGGACGCCGTCAACGAGTCCGTCGTCATCACCTTCCTGCTGCTCTTCGTCGCGAACTTCGTCATGAGCGCGGTCTACATGCAGCTCGTCCCGCCGAAGACGGGTTGATCGCGATGGCCAACCTCACCTCCACCCTGCGGTCCACGTACCAGCGCCCGCTGAAGACCCTCGACGTCCTGGGCGAGCAGCTCTCCTTCTACCTGCGCGCGCTGGCCTGGTCGCCGCGCACGGTCACCCGGTACAAGAAGGAGGTCCTGCGCCTGCTGGCCGAGACCACCCTCGGGTCGGGTGCGCTCGCGGTCATCGGCGGCACGGTCGGCGTCATCACGGCGCTGGCGTTCTTCACCGGCACCGAGGTGGGCCTGCAGGGGTACGCCGCGCTGAACCAGATCGGCACCGCCGCGTTCTCGGGCTTCCTCTCGGCGTACTTCAACACCCGCGAGATCTCGCCGCTGATCGCCGGCATCGCGCTCGCGGCGACCGTCGGCTGCGGCTTCACCGCGCAGCTCGGCGCGATGCGGATCTCCGAGGAGGTCGACGCGCTCGAGGTCATGGCGATCCCGTCGCTGCCGTACCTCGTCACCACGCGGATCATCGCCGGGCTCATCGCGATCATGCCGCTGTACGTCGTCGGCCTGCTCTCGTCGTACTTCGCGACCCGTCTGACGGTGACGACCTTCTTCGGCCAGAGCAGCGGGACCTACGACCACTACTTCAACCAGTTCCTGCCACCGGGCGACGTCTTGTGGTCCTTCGGCAAGGTGCTCGTCTTCGCGGTGGTCGTCATCCTCATCCACTGCTACCACGGGTACACCGCCTCCGGCGGCCCTGCCGGCGTGGGCGTCGCGGTGGGTCGCGCAGTGCGGACCTCGATCGTCGCGGTCAGCGTCATCGACCTCTTCCTGTCCATGGCGATCTGGGGCGCGAGCACGACGGTGAGGCTGGCCGGATGAGGCAGATGGTGCGTCAGCGGACGCTGGGCGTGGTCTTCGTGGTGCTGCTCCTGGTGGCGGTGTGGTTCGTCTACGCCATCTTCAACCAGAAGTTCACCTCCTTCGACAAGGTGTCGGTCAAGACCGACAACGTCGGGCTGAACCTCCCCGAGAAGGCCGACATCAAGATCCGGGGCAAGATCATCGGCCAGGTCCTGGACATGAAGAGCGACGGGGACGACGGTGCGGAGCTCACGCTCGGCATCCAGCCCGACCAGATCGGCGACGTCCCTGCGAACGTGACGGCGGCGCTGCTGCCGAAGACCCTGTTCGGTGAGAAGTACGTCAGCCTGGAGGTCCCGGACGACCCGGAGTCGACGGCGCTGGCCACCGGCGACACCATCACCCAGACGGTCCTGCCGACCGAGGTCGAGGAGCTGCTCAACGACCTCTACCCGCTGCTGCGCACGGTCCAGCCGGCCGAGCTGAACTACACGCTGAACGCGATCGCGACCGCGCTCGAGGGCCGGGGCAACGCGATCGGGGAGAACCTCGTGACGCTCGGGCGCTACCTCAAGCGGATCAACCCCGAGGTGCCGCAGCTGACCGAAGACCTCGGCAAGCTCTCGACCGTCTCCGACACGTACGCCGACGTGCTCCCGTCGCTGGCCCAGACCCTGCGCAACACGGTGAAGACCGGGAACACCCTCGAGGGGCGAGAGACCCGCCTGCGCCAGTTCCTGCGCAGCACCACCGGCCTGTCGAACACCGCCGAGCGCGTCCTGAGCGACAACGAGGACAACCTGGTCCGCGTCGGTCAGGTCAGCCGGCCCACCGTCGACCTGCTGAAGACGTACTCGCCCGAGTTCCCGTGCCTGCTGAAGGGGCTGGCCAACATCGCGCCGAAGCTCGGCACGACGTTCCGCGGCTACACGTTCCACATCAACGTCAACCTGATCCCGAGCCAGCCCCGGACCTACAACGCCGGCGACGTCCCCGTGTACGGCGCGAAGAACCCGCCCTACTGCGGCACACTGCCGACTCCTCCGTACAGCTCGACCAACCCGTTGCAGAAGATCCCCAACTTCAACGACGGCACCACCGACAACGACGACCTCCGCAGCAACCCGTCGCGGAACCGCGCCTCGACGGGCTACGGCGACGCCAAGGTCGTCGTGGGCGGCAACGCGCAGGAGAAGGCGGTCGTCAGGTCGTTGGTGGCACCGGCGATGGACCGTCCCGCCGACGAGGTCGGCGACGTCGCGACGCTGCTCTTCGGTCCGCTCGCCCGGGGGTCGGAGGTGAGCTACCGATGAAGCTGCTGGACAAGAAGACCGCCGGCGACACGACCCGCCTGGTCGTCTTCATGGTCGTCACCGCGCTGGCCACCGGGTTGCTGGTCGTGGTGATCGGCAACTTCACCTTCGGGTCCAAGACCACCTACAAGGCGATCTTCTCCGACTCCACCGGACTGGTGAAGGGCGACGACGTCCGGATCGCCGGTGTGCGCGTCGGGAAGGTCAAGGGCATCGAGGTGCACGACCGGAACCAGTCCGAGGTGACCTTCGACGTGCTCAAGACCTCGACGGTGACCAGGTCGTCCGAGGCTGTCATCAAGTACCGCAACCTGGTCGGCCAGCGCTACATCTCGCTCAGCGAGGGGGTCGGGGACACCGGACGTCAGCCGACCGACCAGACCATCCCGATGTCGCGGACGAAGCCGGCGCTGGACCTCACGGTGCTCTTCAACGGCTTCAAGCCGCTGTTCGCCGCGTTGACCCCGGCCGACATCAACAAGCTGTCGTACGAGGTCATCCAGGTCTTCCAGGGGGAGGGGGACACGGTCTCCCAGCTCCTGGCCAGCACCGCCTCGGTGACCCAGACCCTGGCCAGCCGGGACAAGGTCATCGGCGAGCTGATCACCAACCTCAACGACGTGCTGACCACGGTGGCCAACCGCGACGGCGAGCTGACCAGCCTGATCCTCCGGCTCAAGGAGTTCATCGGCGGCCTCAAGGACGACCGCCAGGCGATCCTCGGGTCGCTGGACGGCATCTCGTCGCTGGCGGTCCAGACCTCGGACCTGGTCACGGACGTGCGTCCCGGACTGGTGCAGGACATCAAGCAGCTGCGGCGGGTCACCGGCAACATCAACGCGCAGGGAGCCTCGGTCGACAAGCAGCTGCAGATCCTGCCGATCAAGCTCCGCAAGATCGGCCGGACGGCGATCTACGGGTCGTTCTTCAACTTCTACCTGTGCCAGCTCTCGGGCTCGGTCAAGCTCGTCGACGGGCTTCCGGACCTGAAGATCCCGTTCCCGGGCGGTGGCCAGCGCTGCAACGCCTCCGTGCTCACCGGCGGCAACGCGGAGAGGACGGCGAACTGATGGCGACCCCGTTCCGCGAGCGCGACCCGGTCAAGATCGGGTTCGTCTCCATCCTGGTCCTGGCCCTGCTGATGCTGGCGGCGTTCAACGCCAGCAAGCTGCCGCTGATCGGCGGCGGGGACGTCTACTACGCCAACTTCTCCGAGGCGGGCGGTCTCACCACGGACAACGAGGTCCGCATCGCCGGCGTGCGCGTCGGCAAGGTCGACTCCATCGACCTTCGCGGCGGTCACGTCCGGGTCGGGTTCCGGATCGAGGACGGCTCGAAGTTCGGACCCGACTCCAGCGCGTCGATCAAGATCAAGACGCTGCTCGGCCAGGAGTTCCTCGCCGTGCAGCCGCAGGGCAAGGGGCAGATGAAGGAGGGCAGCACCATCCCGATGAGCCGGACGACCTCGCCCTTCGACGTGGTCGACGCCTTCTCCGGTCTGTCGGACACGGTGCAGGACATCGACACCGACCAGCTGGCGCAGTCGCTCGACACCCTGGCCTCGGTCACCAAGAACACCCCCGAGTCGCTCCGCGGCACGCTCAAGGGCCTCTCGGCGCTCTCGGACACGGTGGCTTCGCGCGACGCCGAGATCAACACGCTGCTGAAGAACACCCGACGGGTCGCCAAGGTCCTCGACGCGCGGGACGGCGACATCGTCACGCTGCTCGACGACGCGAACACCCTCCTCCGGGCGCTCGTGGCGCGGCGCGAGGCGATCCACAACATCCTGGTCTCAGCGACCCGGCTCTCCAAGGAGCTGACCACGCTGGTCCGCCAGACGCGGGCCGACCTCAAGCCGACCCTGAAGTCGCTGGACGGCACGGTGCAGATCCTCAACCGCAACCAGACCAACATCGACCAGGCGCTGCGCTCGCTGGCACCGTTCATCCGCGTGTTCGGCAACACGCTCGGCAACGGCCCGTTCTTCGACGTGATCATCCAGAACCTGCCGATCGACACCTCCCAGCTGTCGACGCTGACGGGAGGGACGACCCCGTGAAGCTCATCGCCAGCAAGCTCGGCATCGTCGCCGTGATTGCCGTCCTCGCCCTCGTCGTCGGGCTCGTCCTGGTCTTCTGGCCGAGCGGCGGCAAGGACACGATCACCGCGGACTTCCCGCGCACGGTCTCGCTCTACGAGGGCTCGGACGTGAAGATCCTCGGGGTGCCCGTCGGCAAGGTCGACAAGGTGCAGCCGCGGGGCACCGACGTGCGCGTGACGATCAGCTGGGACGACAAGTACTCCGTGCCCGCGGACGCCAAGGCGGTGCTCATCTCGCCGTCGATCGTCGGCGACCGCTACGTCCAGCTCACGCCGGCGTACAAGGGCGGGGCGAAGCTCCGCAACGGCGCGCACCTCGACGAGGACCGGACCGCGACCCCGGTCGAGCTGGACACGATCTACTCCAGCCTCACCCAGCTCTCGACCGCGCTCGGCCCGAAGGGCGCCAACAAGCCGGACGCCTCCGGGGAGGGGGCGCTGACCCGGCTCCTGCAGTCGACCGCCGCCAACTTCGGTGGGCAGGGGGAGCAGGTCAACCAGACCATCGGCGACATCGCCAGGCTCAGCCAGACCCTGGACGACAACAAGGACGACCTCTTCGGCTCGGTGCGGGAGATCGAGGGGTTCGTCAACACCCTGGCCCGCAACGACACCACCGTGCGGCAGTTCAACGACGCGCTCTCCCAGGCCTCGGACCTGCTGGCCGGCGAGCGCAACGACCTGGCCGCCACGCTGCGCAGCCTCTCCACGGCCCTGGTCGACGTGCGCGGCTTCGTGCGCGACAACCGCTCGCTCCTCACCAAGAACATCGCCGGCCTGCGGAGGGTGACCGACACCTTCGTGAAGCGGCGCTCGGAGCTCGACGAGGTGCTCAAGGAGGCGCCGTCGGCGCTGAACAACCTCGGCCTGGCCTACAACCCGGCTCTCGGCACCCTCGACACCCGGACCAACCTCCTCGACGCGCTCAACAAGCCCGGCGGTCTCGCCGGTTCGCTGTGCCAGGGGCTGGGGGTCGCGGGGGAGGAGTGCCAGCGACTGCTCGACGCCATCGGCGGCGGTGCGCTGCCGATCGGCAACGTCGCCAACGGCAGGGCGCCCGCACTCAAGCGCAGCTCGACGCCCACCCAGGCACTGGACTCGTACGTCGACCGCAGCCTCGGCGGACTCGTGGAGGAAAAGCGATGAGGGCGACTCGGCCGCCGCGACGGTTCCGGCGAGGGATGGCAGCGGTGTCCGCCTGCCTCGGGCTCAGTCTGGTGACCGGCTGCTCGGGCTCCGTCTACGACCTGCCGCTCCCCGGTGGGCCCAGCGTCGGGGACTCCCCGATGACCGTGCACGTGCGCTTCCGCGACGTGCTGGACCTGGTGCCCAACTCCCTGGTCAAGGTCAACGACGTCAGCGTCGGCAAGGTGACCGCCATCGACCTCAAGGGCTACACCGCGGACGTCACGCTGGAGCTGCCGAAGGGCACCGACCTGCCGGACAACGCGCAGGCGCAGATCCGGCAGACCAGCCTGCTCGGCGAGAAGTTCGTCTCCCTGGCCCCTCCCGCCAGCGGTGCCGAGGGGCGCCTGCAGGGCGGCGACACCATCCCGTTGTCCCGCAGCGGTCGCAACCCCGAGGTGGAGGAGGTGTTCAGCGCCCTCTCGCTGCTGCTCAACGGCGGCGGCGTCGCCCAGCTGCGCACCATCGCCCAGGAGCTGAACAACGCGGTCGGGGGCCGCGAGGACGAGGTGCGCGACACCCTCGAGCAGCTCAGGCAGTTTACAGGACAGCTCGACGCCCGCAAGCAGCAGGTGGTCGACGCCATCGACTCGCTCAACCGGCTCGCGGTGGCGGCGAAGAAGCAGGACTCCACGATCAAGCTGACCCTCGACGAGCTGCCGAGCTCGATCGCGTCCATCAACTCCCAGCGCGCGGATCTCGTCAAGACGCTGCGGGCCCTCGACAACCTCTCCGACGTCGGCGTGCGCGTGATCCGCAAGACCAAGGCCGACACCGTCGCCACGGTGAACGACCTCGGACCGGTGCTCGACAAGCTCGCCGATGCCGGGTCGGCGCTGCCGAACTCCATCCAGGTGGCGCTGAGCTACCCCTTCGTCGACGAGGCGGTGGGCGGCAGCCCGCAGGTGGCACGCAACATCCACCTCGGCGACTACGTGAACCTCAGCGCCACGCTGGACATCGACGCGGGTCTGCTGGGTGACGGGTGCAAGTTCGTCGTCGGCGTCATCAGCCAGGCACTCAGCAGCGCGGGGCTCAGCGGCAACGCGCTCGGACAGGCTGTGAACGCGGTCCTGGGCCAGCTCGTGGCGAAGAACGGTGCCTGTGACCAGTTCCAGGCCGGCTCCCAGGCGCTGCTCAACGCACTGAAGCCGATCCTGACCGCGCTCGCGCCGGCGCTGAAGATCGGCGAGGCCGGCCTGCAGCAGGTGCTGGACGCTCTCGGCGGTCTGCTGGGCAACGGCGGGGCGGGCCAGGTCATCACCAACCCGCAGACGTCGCAGCAGTCCGCGCCGCTCTCCGGCCTGACCCAGCGTCGCTCCAACGGCGGAGGGGTGCTCGGCGGTCTGGTGGGCGGTGGCTCGTCGAGCGGCACCGCCAAGAAGAACCCCGGTTCCGCATCCCCGCAGACCGGATCGGGGTCGGGGGCGACCTCGTCTTCCTCTGGTGGCGGGTGGCTGAGCGGACTGTTCGGCCTGGGCCGCGCCCCGACGGGCTACGACGTCGCCGACGCCGTACGAGACGGCAACGGCCGCAAGGGTGACCCGCTGAACGGGCCCGCCGGCACCGCCGCAGAGCTCGGCTACAACTCGACGCTGGGGGCGCTGCTCCTGCAGGGGGTGTCCACGAAGTGATCACCGCACGGACCAAGACCCAGCTGATCGTCTTCGCCCTCATCACGATGATCGGGGTGGCCTTCGTCGGAGCCCGCTACGCCCGCCTCGACCGGCTTTTCCTGACGACCGACTACAAGGTCACCGCCCAGTTCCCCGACTCCGGTGGGATCTTCACCGGGGCCGAGGTGACCTACCGGGGGGACCGGATCGGCCAGGTCACCGCGCTCGAGCTGACCAAGAAGGGCGTCGACGTCGTGCTGTCGATCGACAAGGGCGACGACACCATCCCGGCCGACACGGTCGCGCAGGTCGGCAACAAGTCGGCCGTCGGCGAGCAGTACGTCGACCTCCAGCCGCGCACGGACTCCAAGCCGTACCTGAAGGACAAGTCGGTGATCCCGTCGAAGGACACCGAGATCCCCACCTCGACGGTCGCACTCCTCGACTCGGTCGACGGTCTGGTCAAGTCGGTGCCCAAGGACGACCTGAAGACCACCGTCGACGAGCTCGGCACCGCCTTCGCAGGCACCGGCCGGTCGCTGGGCCAGATCATCGACACCTCGAACGCGTTCATCGGCGAGGCCAACGCGAACTTCGACGTCACCACCGCGCTGATCCGCGACGCCGACACGGTCCTCGGCACGCAGATCGACAAGACCTCGGCGCTGCAGAACTTCTCCCGCAACCTGGAGCTGTTCAGCAACACCCTCGCCGACTCCGACCCCGACCTGCGCAAGGTCATCGACAACGGCGGCGCCACCGCCGACCAGCTACGCACCTTCCTCGAGCAGAACGAGGTCGAGCTGAACCGGCTGCTCAGCAACGTCGCCACCACGGGCCAGGTGTTCGTCAAGCACCTCAAGGGCCTGCGCCAGCTCCTGGTGATCTACCCCTACGTCGTCGAGGGCAGCTACTCCGTGCTCGCCAAGACCGACCTGGACAGCGAGGGCACCAGCGGGCAGCAGTACAACGCCCAGTTCGGTCTCGTCCTCACCCAGGGCCCGGTCTGCTACAACGGCTACCAGACCGAGCGGCGCAAGCCCGATGGCGGCTACAACGATCCCGACGGACGCGCCGACATCCCGATGAACGACAAGGTCAGGTGCGCCGACAAGCCGAGCGTGTCCAACGCGCGTGGCTCGCAGAACGCCCCCGAGGGGCGGGCCGCGACGTCGTACCGCGCGCCTGTGGTGGCCACGTACGATCAGGGAACGGGCAAGGTCGACTGGACCGACCGGGCACCCGGCAGCGACGTCACCTACTCGGGCGGCGCGGCCAAGACGCTCGGTACCAAGGACTCGTGGAAGTGGCTGCTGCTCTCGCCCGTGGCGGCCGATCAGGAGTAGCCAGTGACGAAGGACAGCACCGACGTCGACGACGCGGTGCCCGACGAGGGCGCCGCGCAGGAGTCGCGACCGCGACGACCGTGGTGGTTCTACGCCGTCCCCGCCCTGCTGGCGGTGCTGCTCGTCGCCGGTGTCGCGGTCGGCGCGGTGATGTTCACCCGCGAGCGGTCCGACCAGAGTGCGGTCGAGGACCGTCAGGACGCGATGGACGTCGCCCAGCAGTTCACGCTGCGGCTGGACGCGCTGAACTACAAGGACCTGGACGAGTACCAGGAGCGGGTCGGCGAGCTGCTCACCACCAAGATGAAGTCGGACTTCACCAAGAACTACGACCAGTTCGGCAAGGTGCTCCAGGCGATCCAGATCACCAGCAAGGGCGAGATCCGTGCGTCCGGCGTCCAGGACATCGACGACGACTCGGCCACGGTCCTCGTCATCCACGACGTCGCCGTCACCTCGAAGGGGTGCGTGCAGCCGCCGTACAAGCGGATGCAGGTCAGCCTGCAGAAGGTGAAGGGCAAGTGGCTGGTCAGCGACTTCACCGAGGACGTCCCGGGGTGCCAGGCATGAGCGCCCGGCGGACACCGAGCGTCTCCTACTACGACGTCCTCGGCGTCGACCGGGACGCCAGCCCGGAGACGATCAAGAAGGCGTGGCGCGAGGCCACCGACAAGTTCGAGCCGGGCAGCGGCAGCGGGCAGTTCCGGCTGTTCAGCGACGCCGCCGACACCCTGCTGGACCCGACCCGGCGCGAGGCGTACGACGCCGAGCTCGACGGGGAGGGCGGCGACGGAGACGTCGTACCGACGACGGTCGCTGCTGCTCCGGCCGCGTCGACGGAGGCCGCGTCGCCGTGGACCACGGTCGACGACCCGGACGCGTCGGAGGAGTCGACTGAACCCGCGGTGGCAGCTGAGCAGAAGCAGAAGGCCCCGCGCTCACGACCATCGCGGTCCTGGGTCCTGCTGACGACCGGGCTCGCGGTGCTGGTCGTCGCCGTGGCCGTCCTGGCCGGGATCGCCTGGTCGAAGCAGCACAAGGCCGCCGAGTCGCAGGATGCCGGTGAGGAGGCCTCGGCCGCGGCCGAGCGCTCCCTCGGCCCGGTGCTCTCCTACGACTACCGGCAGCTGAAGGCCGACCGGGCCCGGGCGCTGCCGTTCCTCTCGGACAAGTACCGCAAGGAGTACACCTCCACCTTCGACCAGCTGATCGAGCAGTCGGGGACCGGTGACCCGGGGCCGGCCGCGAAGACGCAGGCGGTGGTCAAGGCGTCGGTGCAGAACGTCGGGGTCGCGGCCGCGGACCCCGACCGCGTGCGCCTGGTCGTCTTCCTCAACCAGACCACGACGAAGGCCGGCGGGGACCCGTCGTACTCGCTGAACCGGCTCGTGGTGACGATGACCCACGCGGGCAACTCCTGGCTGGTCGACAACATCGTCAGCTACTGAGCGGCTACGACTCGTCGGTCGGGGGCCGGTGGACGTAGCCTCGTCGCCATGTCCAGCTCGGTCGTCGTCGAGGACCTGGTCAAGCGCTACCCGAAGCGATCGAGCAACGCCGTGGACGGCCTCTCGTTCACGGTGCGGGCCGGCGAGGTCTTCGGTCTCCTCGGCCCGAACGGTGCCGGGAAGACCACGACGATCGGTGTGCTCACCACCCGGGTCCGGCCGACCGGCGGTCGGGCCAGCGTCGGGGGTGTCGACGTGGCTGCGGACCCGGTGCGCGCGCGCACAGTGCTCTCGGTCGTCCCTCAGCGGGCGAACCTCGACCGCTCGCTCAACGCCCGGCAGAACCTGCTCTTCCACGCGGCGTACCACGGCATGGGCCGCGCCGACCGTGCACGTCGGGCCGACGAGCTGCTCGACCGGATGGGGCTCGGAGACCGGGGCAAGGGCAAGGTCGACCAGTACTCCGGCGGGATGGCCCAGCGGCTGCTGATCGCGCGCGCGCTCATGCACCGGCCGCAGGTGCTGTTCCTCGACGAGCCGAGCACGGGGCTGGACCCGCAGGCCCGGCTCTTCGTCTGGGACCAGGTGCGTGAGCTGCGCGAGGCCGGCACGACCGTCGTCGTCACCACCCACGACATGGACGAGGCGGCGCAGCTCTGCGACCGGGTCGGCATCGTCGACCACGGGTCGCTGCTCGCGCTCGATACGCCGGCGGCGCTCACCCGGTCGCTGCCGGGGCAGGCGACGCTCGACCTCACCGTGAGTGCCCCGGCGGGCGGCGCGCAGACGCTGGGGGAGACGCTGGACGCGCTGCCCGGCGTACGACGCCGTGAGGACCTCGCCGCCCCCGACGCGGAAGGGCAGCGCCGGGTCCGCCTCTACCTCGACGGGGAGGGCGCCGCGGTGATCGGGCCGGCCGCCGAGACGATCACCCGGGCCGGCGCGACGCTGAGCGACGTCAGCGTCGGTGAGCCGACCCTCGAGGACGTTTTCATCTCGCTGACGGGCAGGGACCTGCGATGACCACGGCCGGTGATCCTCTCCCGCGAGCGTCGGTCGGCCGCGCGTTCCTCGGGCTGCTGCTGCGCGACGTCTTCGTGACCGGCCGCGAGCTCGGGGCGTTCCTCGCGCAGGTGCTGCTCCAGCCGATCTTCCTGCTCTTCGTCTTCGGCAAGGTGCTCGGCGACCTGGGCTACGTCCAGGGCGGCTTCTCCCAGGTGCTCCTCCCGGGTGTCATCGCCTTCACGGGCTTCCTCACGGCACTGCAGAACACCGCGCTGCCGCTGGTCATCGACTTCTCCTACACCAAGGAGATCGAGGACCGTCTGCTGGCGCCGCTACCGACCTCGCTGGTCGCCGTCGAGAAGATCCTGTTCGCGACGCTGCGCGGCTTGGTCGCCGCGGTGGTGATGTTCCCCCTCGGCGTGCTGATCCTCGGCTCGGTCTCGTTGACCTGGTCGGCGGTCCCGATGGTCGCGGTCGGCCTGGTGCTGGGCTGCCTCGTCGGTGCCGCGCTCGGGCTGGTGCTGGGCACCCTGGTCACCGCCCAGAAGATCAACGTGGTCTTCGCGGTCGTGCTCACACCCCTGCTCTTCACCGGCTCGACGCAGTTCCCCTGGACCCAGCTCGACTCGCTGCGCTGGTTCCAGGTGGTCTGCGCCTGCAACCCGTTGACGTACGTCGCCGAGCTCCTGCGCGGTGAGATGGTGCCGGCGGTCGGCTCGATCGCGGCCTGGGTGTGCGTCCTCGCCCTGCTCGGCTTCCTCGTCGTGCTCACCGCGGTCGGCCTGCGCGGTTTCGACCGCCGGGCGATCGACTGAAGAGGAACGGCCCACAGGCGCGCGGCGTGGTGCTTGACCGGCCGGGGGCGGCGTCGCATAGTGGTCGCAGCTCAGCACCGGCGCCCTCGGGCGCGGAAGGCAAGGCTCCGCCCCCGGTCAAGGGTTCGTGGAGCCGGCCTTGTGCTGGCCTGTGGACGTGGGCTACTATCAGCGTTTGCGCCCGCCTTCAGATGCTTCCTGCCTGCCCGGTGGCCGGTTGTGGTCGGTCGGCGCCTCTTCTCCCTCGACGTGAGCCTCGGAAGGATCCCCTTTGGCCGCCTCGCGCAACACCAGCACGTCCAGCTCCACCTCTGCCGACTCCGGCATCACCCCGCCGCCCCGGCTCTCCTTCGCGAAGATCTCCGAGCCGCTCCAGGTTCCCCAGCTCCTCGCGCTCCAGACCGACAGCTTCGACTGGCTGATCGGCAACGAGCGCTGGCAGGAGCGGGTCGCCGAGCGGCAGGCTGCGGGGGAGGACGTCTCGACGAAGAACGGTCTGCAGGAGATCTTCGAGGAGATCTCGCCGATCGAGGACTTCTCCGAGACGATGTCGCTGTCGTTCGACAACCCGGTGTTCTACGACCCGAAGTACACCGAGGAGGAGTGCAAGGAGAAGGACTTCACCTACTCCGCGCCCCTCTACGTCTCCGCCGAGTTCACCAACGGCGAGACCGGTGAGATCAAGGGCCAGACGGTCTTCATGGGCGACTTCCCCCTGATGACCCGCAAGGGCACCTTCATCATCAACGGCACCGAGCGCGTCGTCGTCTCCCAGCTCGTGCGCTCGCCGGGCGTCTACTTCGAGCGCAACGCGGACAAGACCTCGGACAAGGACATCTACACCGCTCGGGTGATCCCGTCGCGCGGTGCCTGGCTGGAGTTCGAGGTCGACAAGCGCGACCTCGTCGGCGTCCGCCTGGACCGCAAGCGCAAGCAGAACGTCACCGTGCTGCTTAAGGCGCTGGGCTGGACCAACGAGCAGATCCGCGAGGAGTTCGGCCAGTACGAGTCGATGATGCTCACGCTGGAGAAGGACAACACCGAGACCCAGCGCGACGCCCTGCTCGACATCTACCGCAAGCTGCGCCCCGGCGAGCCGCCCACGGAGGAGGCCGCGCAGACCCTGCTGGAGAACTACTATTTCAACCCGAAGCGCTACGACCTCGCCAAGGTCGGCCGCTACAAGGTGAACAAGAAGCTCGGGCAGGCCGAGGCGTTCGACCAGCAGCGGCTGACCATCGACGACATCGTCGCCACCATCCGCTACGTCGTCGAGCTGCACGCGAACGAGTCGGAGTTCACCGACGCGTCGGGCACGGTCGTCACCAACCCGGCCGGCGAGCCGATCGAGCTCAGCCCCGACGACATCGACCACTTCGGCAACCGCCGGATCCGTACGGTCGGCGAGCTGATCCAGAACCAGCTCCGCACCGGCCTGGCCCGCATGGAGCGGGTGGTCCGCGAGCGGATGACGACCCAGGACGTCGAGGCGATCACGCCGCAGTCCCTGATCAACATCCGTCCCGTCGTGGCCGCGCTGAAGGAGTTCTTCGGGACCTCCCAGCTCAGCCAGTTCATGGACCAGACCAACCCGATCGCTGGTCTGACCCACAAGCGGCGCCTGAACGCGCTCGGCCCGGGTGGTATCTCCCGTGACCGCGCGCAGATGGACGTCCGCGACGTGCACACCTCGCACTACGGCCGGATGTGCCCGATCGAGACTCCCGAGGGCCCGAACATCGGCCTGATCGGCTCGCTCGCCTCGTACGGCCGGATCAACCCGTTCGGGTTCGTCGAGACGCCGTACCGCGTGGTCAAGAACGGTGTGGTCACCAACGAGATCCACCACCTGACCGCCGACGAGGAGGAGTCGAAGATCATCGCCCAGGCCAACGCGCGCCTGGACGAGGACGGCAACTTCATCGACGAGCGGGTGCTGGTCCGTACCCGCGGTGGCGAGGCCGTCGACCTGCCCCGCGACGAGGTCGACTTCATGGACGTCTCCCCGCGCCAGATGGTGTCGGTGGCGACCGCCCTGATCCCGTTCCTCGAGCACGACGACGCGAACCGCGCCCTGATGGGTGCGAACATGCAGCGCCAGGCGGTGCCGCTGATCCGCAGCGACTCCCCGACGGTCGGCACCGGCATGGAGTTCCGTGCCGCGGTCGACGCCGGCGACGTGGTCACCGCGCAGGCGCCCGGCGTGGTCACCTCGGTGACCGCCGACGCCGTCGAGGTGATGAACGACGACGGGACGCACCGCACGTACCGGCTGCAGAAGTTCACCCGCTCCAACCAGGGCACCTGCATCAACCAGCGTCCGCTGGTCGAGGCCGGCGCGCGCGTGGTGGACGGCAGCCCGATCGCCGACGGTCCGTGCACCGACGACGGAGAGATGGCGCTGGGCACCAACCTGCTCGTCGCCTTCATGCCGTGGCAGGGGCACAACTACGAGGACGCGATCATCCTCTCCCAGCGACTGGTGCAGGAGGACGTCCTCACCTCGATCCACATCGAGGAGCACGAGGTCGACGCCCGCGACACCAAGCTGGGCCCGGAGGAGATCACCCGCGACATCCCGAACGTCGGCGACGAGACGCTGGCCGACCTCGACGAGCGCGGCATCATCCGGATCGGCGCGGAGGTCACCACCGGTGACATCCTCGTCGGGAAGGTGACCCCGAAGGGCGAGACCGAGCTGACCCCCGAGGAGCGCCTGCTGCGCGCGATCTTCGGTGAGAAGGCGCGCGAGGTGCGCGACACCTCGATGAAGGTCCCGCACGGCGAGTCCGGCACCGTCATCGGCGTCCGCGTCTTCGACCGCGACACCGACGACCCCGACGAGCTGCCCCCGGGCGTCAACCAGCTGGTCCGGGTCTACGTCGCCCAGAAGCGCAAGATCTCGGTCGGTGACAAGCTCGCCGGGCGCCACGGCAACAAGGGCGTCATCGCCAAGATCCTGCCGATCGAGGACATGCCGTTCATGGAGGACGGCACCCCGGTCGACGTGATCCTGAACCCGCTCGGTGTCCCGCGACGGATGAACATCGGCCAGATCCTCGAGATCCACCTGGGCTGGCTGGCCAAGCAGGGCTGGGACCTCAACCTGTCCGACGACAAGGACGACTCGGCCTGGAAGCAGCGGCTGATCGACATCCACGCCGAGAAGGCCGAGGCCGACAGCAAGGTCGCCACGCCGGTCTTCGACGGTGCGCGCGAGGACGAGATCGTGGGCCTGCTCGGCTCCACGCTCCCCAACCGCGACGGCGAGCGGATGGTCAAGGAGAACGGCAAGGCCAGCCTGTTCGACGGTCGGTCCGGCGAGCCGTTCCCGGACCCGGTCTCGGTGGGCTACATGTACATCCTCAAGCTCCACCACCTGGTCGACGACAAGATCCACGCGCGCTCGACCGGGCCGTACTCGATGATCACGCAGCAGCCGCTGGGCGGTAAGGCCCAGTTCGGCGGCCAGCGGTTCGGTGAGATGGAGGTCTGGGCGATGGAGGCGTACGGCGCCGCCTACGCCCTGCAGGAGCTGCTGACGATCAAGTCCGACGACGTGCCCGGTCGGGTCAAGGTCTACGAGGCGATCGTCAAGGGCGAGAACATCCCCGACTCCGGCATCCCCGAGTCGTTCAAGGTGCTCGTCAAGGAGATGCAGTCGCTGTGCCTGAACGTCGAGGTGCTGAGCCAGGACGGCTCGGCCATCGAGATGAAGGACGCCGAGGACGACGTGTTCCGCGCCGCCGAGGAGCTCGGCATCGACCTGTCCCGCCGCGAGCCCAGCTCGGTCGAAGAGGTGTGAGGTCCGCCTCGCCGCCCGGCACCAGCCGGGCGATGAGGCGCCTCCGCCCCCTAATCGTTGAATCTTTGAACTACTGAAGGGTTGGAGCCACGTGCTCGACGTCAATTTCTTCGACCAGCTTCGTATCGGCCTGGCCACCGCGGACTCGATCCGCGCGTGGAGCCACGGTGAGGTGAAGAAGCCGGAGACGATCAACTACCGCACGCTCAAGCCGGAGCGCGACGGTCTGTTCTGCGAGAAGATCTTCGGTCCCACCCGGGACTGGGAGTGCTACTGCGGCAAGTACAAGCGGGTCCGCTTCAAGGGCATCATCTGCGAGCGCTGCGGCGTCGAGGTGACCCGGTCCAAGGTCCGCCGCGAGCGGATGGGCCACATCGAGCTGGCCGCCCCGGTGACGCACATCTGGTACTTCAAGGGTGTGCCCAGCCGGCTGGGCTACCTGCTCGACCTCGCCCCGAAGGACCTGGAGAAGGTCATCTACTTCGCGGCGTACATGATCACCCACGTCGACGAGGACGCCCGTCACCGCGACCTGTCCGACCTCGAGGGCAAGATCTCCCTGCAGCGCCAGAGCCTGGAGTCGCGCCGCGACACCCAGCTGGAGGAGCGGACCAAGAAGCTCGAGGCCGACCTGGCCGAGCTCGAGGCCGAGGGGGCCAAGGCCGACGCGCGCCGCAAGGTCCGCGACGGTGCCGAGCGTGAGATGAAGCAGGTCCGCGACCGCGCCCAGCGTGAGCTGGACCGGCTCGAGGAGGTCTGGGAGACCTTCAAGTCGCTGAAGGTCCAGGACCTGATGGGCGACGAGCAGCTCTACCGCGAGATGAAGTCGTGGTTCGGCAAGTACTTCGAGGGCCACATGGGCGCCACGGCGATCCAGAAGCGCCTCGAGACCTTCGACATCGACGCCGAGGTCGACAACCTCCGCGACATCATCGACAACGGCAAGGGCCAGAAGAAGGTCCGCGCGCTGAAGCGGCTCAAGGTCGTCGACGCGTTCTACCGCACCGGCAACTCGCCGATGGGCATGGTCCTCGACGCCGTCCCGGTGATCCCGCCGGACCTGCGGCCGATGGTGCAGCTCGACGGTGGCCGGTTCGCCACCTCCGACCTGAACGACCTCTACCGCCGGGTGATCAACCGGAACAACCGCCTCAAGCGGCTGCTCGACCTCGGTGCGCCCGAGATCATCGTCAACAACGAGAAGCGGATGCTCCAGGAGGCCGTCGACTCGCTGTTCGACAACGGTCGTCGTGGTCGTCCGGTCACCGGCCCGGGCAACCGGCCGCTGAAGTCGCTGTCCGACATGCTCAAGGGCAAGCAGGGTCGCTTCCGTCAGAACCTGCTCGGCAAGCGCGTCGACTACTCCGGTCGTTCGGTGATCGTGTCCGGCCCGCAGCTGAAGCTGCACCAGTGCGGTCTGCCGAAGTACATGGCGATCGAGCTGTTCAAGCCGTTCGTGATGAAGCGGCTGGTCGACCTGTCCCACGCGCAGAACATCAAGTCCGCCAAGCGGATGGTGGAGCGCGCCGTGCGCCCCGAGGTCTGGGACGTGCTCGAGGAGGTCATCGCCGAGCACCCGGTGCTGCTCAACCGCGCGCCGACGCTGCACCGCCTGGGCATCCAGGCCTTCGAGCCGCAGCTGATCGAGGGCAAGGCCATCCAGATCCACCCGCTCGTCTGCTCGGCGTTCAACGCCGACTTCGACGGTGACCAGATGGCGGTGCACCTGCCGCTGTCCGCCGAGGCCCAGGCCGAGGCACGGATCCTGATGCTGTCGACGAACAACATCCTCAAGCCCTCGGACGGGCGTCCGGTCACCATGCCGACCCAGGACATGATCATCGGTCTGTTCTTCTTGACGACCGACCGCTCCGGTCAGGGCGAGGGACGCGAGTTCGCGTCCACCGCCGAGGCGATCATGGCCTTCGACCGCGACGAGATCAGCCTGCAGAGCAAGGTGACCATCCACCTCGAGGACGTCGTGCCCCCGGTGGGTCACGTCCTCCCCGAGGGCTGGGAGCAGGGTCAGCCCCTGCGCCTGGAGACCACCCTCGGCCGGGCGCTGTTCAACGAGACCCTGCCCGCGGACTACCCCTTCGTGAACTTCGAGGTGGGCAAGAAGCAGCTGGGCGTCATCGTCAACGACCTCGCCGAGCGCTACTCCAAGGTCGAGGTGGCCAACTCGCTCGACGCGCTGAAGGAGGCAGGCTTCCGCTGGGCGACCCAGTCCGGGGTCACCGTCTCCATCGAGGACGTCGTCACGCCCGACTCGAAGCCGGAGATCCTCGGCCGCTACGAGGACCAGGCCGCCAAGGTCCAGGTCCAGTACGACAACGGCCTGATCACCGACGACGAGCGTCGCCAGGAGCTCATCGAGATCTGGAACCAGGCCTCGGACGAGGTGGCCCGCGCGATGGAGGCCAACTTCGACCGTGCCAACCCGATCTTCATGATGGTCGACTCGGGTGCGTCCGGGAACATGATGCAGATGCGTCAGGTCGCCGCGATGCGTGGTCTGGTGGCCAACCCGAAGGGCGAGATCATCCCGCGGCCGATCAAGGCGAACTTCCGCGAGGGTCTGTCCGTGCTGGAGTACTTCATCTCCACCCACGGTGCCCGGAAGGGTCTGGCGGACACCGCGCTGCGGACCGCCGACTCGGGGTACCTGACCCGGCGACTCGTCGACGTCTCCCAGGACGTGATCATCCGCGAGGACGACTGCGGCACCGAGCGCGGCCTGCCCAAGCGGATCGGTGTCAAGGACGTCGACGGCGCGGTCATCAAGGACGAGAACGCCGAGACCGCGGCGTACGCCCGCTCGGCGGCGGTCGAGGTGCTGCACCCGGAGACCGGCGACGTGCTCGCCGTGGCCGGCGAGGACCTCGGCGACGTCAAGATCGACGAGCTCGTCGCGGCCGGGATCGAGGAGGTCAAGGTGCGCTCCGTGCTCACCTGCGACGCTCGTACCGGCACCTGCGCGAAGTGCTACGGCCGTTCGCTGGCCACCGGCAAGCTGGTCGACATCGGTGAGGCCGTCGGCATCATCGCGGCCCAGTCCATCGGCGAGCCCGGCACGCAGCTGACGATGCGTACCTTCCACACCGGTGGTGTGGCCTCCGCGGACGACATCACGCAGGGTCTGCCCCGCGTGGTCGAGCTCTTCGAGGCCCGCCAGCCCAAGGGCAAGGCGCCGATCACCGAGGACGCCGGCCGGGTCGAGATCGAGGACACCGACCGGACCCGGAAGGTGCTGATCACGCCCGACGACGGCTCGGAGGTCAAGGAGTACCCCGTCTCCAAGCGGTCTCGTCTGCTGGTCGCCGACGGCGACCACGTCGAGGTCGGCGACCGGCTCACCCAGGGTGCGCCGGACCCGCAGGACGTGCTGCGCATCCTCGGCGTGCGCAAGGCCCAGGAGTTCCTCGTCGACGAGGTGCAGGCGGTCTACCGCAACCAGGGCGTGTCGATCCACGACAAGCACATCGAGATCATCGTGCGGCAGATGCTGCGCCGGATCACGGTGATCGAGTCCGGTGAGACCCGTCTGCTGCCCTCCGACCTGGTGGACCGCGTCCGCTACGAGGAGGAGAACCGTCGGGTGGTCGCCGAGGGCGGCAAGCCTGCCTCCGGTCGTCCGGTGCTGATGGGCATCACCAAGGCGTCGCTGGCCACCGAGTCGTGGCTCTCGGCCGCCTCCTTCCAGGAGACGACCCGAGTGCTCACCGATGCGGCGATCAACGCCAAGTCGGACTCGCTGCGCGGGCTGAAGGAGAATGTCATCATCGGCAAGCTGATCCCCGCGGGGACCGGCCTGGACCGCTACAGCAACGTGCGTGTGGAGCCGACCGAGGAGGCCCGTGCGGCCGCCTACCAGGTCGCCGACTACGCGGCGTACGGCGACGACTACTTCGGCAACGGCCAGACCGTGGCCCTCGAGGACTTCGACTTCGGGTCGTACCAGAACTGAGCCTGCGAAGTTCTGTAGTACGACCCGGATCGAGCGCACCAGCTTCCGGGCGAGCTTGCGAGCCCGGTCGCTGGTGCAGTCGAGATCCACGAGACGGTGCCAGTTCAGCCTGAAACGTGCTGAGCGCCGAGCTCGCGAGCCCGGTCGCTGGTGCAGTCGAGATCCACGAGACGGTGCCAGGCCGGCCCGGAGTGGGCTGACCTGCGAGCGCCGAGCTTGCGAGGCGGGTCGCTGGTGCAGTCCAGATCCACCTGACGGTGCCAGGCCGAGCCCTGGGGGCTGAGCCCGACCGCTGAGTCGCCATGACGAGACGCACCCGCCCACCGGGCGGGTGCGTCTCGTCGTACCACGGCACCCCGGCCGGCCGTGACCGTTGACACAGCGCCCACCCCCCGCGTTGGCTGCCTCCCATGAGCGAGCCGAGCGACGAGAACCCCGAGACCGAGGACGCGAGCGAGGACCAGGACAGCGGCGGGAGCACGGGGGTCGGCGCCGTACCGGACGCCGAGGACGTCGACGCCGAGGCCATCGAGGAGGAGCGCGAGCGACGGCTGGACCCGGAGAACCGACCGGAGAACGTCGAGATCGACAACACGCAGCGCGACTTCGACTCCGAGAAGGGGATGTTCGAGGACTCCGAGGGCTACGACGAGGCCGAGGCCAAGTTCGACGACGACGCGATGTGAGCACGTCGGCCCGGCGCTGTCCGGGCCGGTCGCCGACCGCTGGCGCGCACTGCGAGGATGGGGCGGTGACGGCGTCCGAGGGTGCGAGCGACCTGCGCACCGACGTCCTCGTGGTCGGCGCCGGCCCCGCGGGCTCCGCTGCGGCGATCTGGGCCGCGCGTGCCGGGCTCGACGTGGTCCTGGCCGACGCGGCGGTGTTCCCGCGGGACAAGACCTGCGGCGACGGACTCACGCCGCGGGCGGTCGCGGAGCTGAGCCGGCTGGGTCTCGAGGACTGGCTGCGCGCTCGGACGACCAGTGTGGGTCTGCGGGCCCACGGGTTCGGCCAGACGCTGCACCTGCGCTGGCCCGGTGGCTCGCTGCCCGACTGGGGCTCGGCGGTCCCACGTACGGAGCTGGACGCGCACCTGCGGGCTGCGGCGATCGCGGCAGGTGCGCGGCCGGTCGACGGTGCGCGCGCGGTCGACGTGCGTCGTGAGGGCGACCGGGTCGCCGCCGTCGTCTTCCGCGGCCCGGACCGCGAGACGTACGAGATCGCCTGCGACCGTCTCGTGGTCGCCGACGGGGTGCGCTCGGGGCTGGGCAAGGTGCTCGGCCGCACGTGGCACCGGGACACGGTGTACGGCGTCGCCGGCCGCTCGTACCTGCGCTCGGAGCGTGCCGCCGACCCGTGGATCAGCTCGCACCTGGAGCTGCGCGGCGAGGACGGCGAGATCCTCTCCGGCTACGGCTGGATCTTCCCGCTCGGCGACGGCGAGGGAGAGCGCAGCGGGATGGTCAACCTCGGGGTCGGCACGCTGGCCACCGCCAAGCGGCCGGCCGAGGTGGCGCTGCGCCCGTTGATGGCGTACTACGCCGAGCAGCGGCGCGAGGAGTTCGCTCTCGAGGGGGACCTGCAGGCGCCGACCTCGGCACTGCTGCCGATGGGCGGCGCGGTCAGCGGTGTGGCCGGGCCGAACTGGGTGCTCGTCGGTGACGCGGCGGGGTGCGTGAACCCCCTCAACGGCGAGGGCATCGACTACGGCCTGGAGACCGGCCGCTGGGCCGCGGAGCTGCTCGCCGGCGACTCCGGCTCGTACGACGCCGCCTGGCCGGCGCTGCTGCGTGAGCACTACGCCGAGTCGTTCTCCATCGCCAGGCGCCTTGCCGGGCTGGTGACGGTGCCCCGGCTGCTGCCGGCGCTGGGGCCTGCGGGCATGCGCTCGACCTGGCTGATGACCCTGGCGCTGCGCTGGATGGGCAACCTCGTCACCGACGAGGACCGCGACGCGGCCGCGCGCGTGTGGCGGTGGGCCGGGCGTCGTTCGGTGGCCGTCGACCACCGACCGCCGTTCGCGTGAGCGTGGCCACGACCGAGCCCGTCTACCGGCTCGCCAACGGCCTGGGCCGTGCGGCCCTCCGGCTGCTCGACCTCGACCTCCGGATCCACGGCACCGAGCAGCTGCCGACCTCGGGTCCGGTGGTCCTGGCGGCCACCCACGTCTCCTTCCTGGACTTCGTCGTCCTGGAGAAGGCGGCGATCGACCGAGGGCGCCGGGTCCGCTTCCTCACCCAGGTGCAGGCCTGGCGCCACCCGGTGGTCGGGTGGGCGATGGACCGGATGCGGCACGTGCCCGTCGATCGCGCGGCACCGGCCGCCGCGTACCTCACCGCGCGGCGCCTGCTGCGCGAGGGCGAGGCGGTCGGAGTCTTCCCCGAGGCGGGCATCTCTCACGCGTTCACGGTCCGTGCGCTCATGCCCGGGGCGGTGGCGCTGGCTCGCGAGACCGGCGCGCCGCTGGTGCCGGCGGCGGTGTGGGGGCCGCAGCAGGTCACCAGCGTCGGCGACCCGACACGCCGTCCGGACCTCTCCCGGGGGCGGGCGGCCGACGTCTGGATCGGTCCTGCGCTGGACCCGGCTCGCCTGACCGACGTCGAGGAGGGCACCGACCTGCTGGGCCACACGCTCACGCGGATGCTCGAGACGCTGCAACGACTACCGCGGCACCGGCCCCGGCCCGGCGAGCAGGACGACCGCTACCCGCGCCACCTCGGCGGGTACGCCCCCGACGTACGACGCGGGCGGGAGCTGGACGACCTGCCGTTCAGCGCCCGATGCCCGTCCTGGGGACCACCGAGTGACGGCGCAGCCGCTCCAGCTCGCTCGAGGGAGTCGCGTGGTCCAGGCGGTCCAGCGAGCCGACCGGGTCCACGACGTGGTTCAGGCGGGCGGCCACCTTCGGCTGGCTGAGCAGCACCGCGACGCCGAAGGACGTCAGGCTGGTCAGCAGGAGTGCCGCCGGCACGTGGTCGCCGGCCCAGCCCGGGAAGCCGGTCAGGGCGACGCTCTTCACCGCGAAGCCGTGGAAGAGGTAGACCACCAGCGAGGCGGCACCGAGCACCGAGAACCAGGTGCGCCGGGTCGGTACCAGCGCGAGGAAGGACGCCGCGCCGAGCAGGCCGACGACGAGCAGGAGCGCTCGGACACCGACGCCGACGGCGGGGGAGACGCCGAGCTCGGCGTACGGCGTGCGGTAGTAGAGCCACTCGGTCGGCACCGCGCTCGTCAGCGGGACCGCGAGGAGCAGCACCACGAGGAAGATCCCCCCGGCGGCGCGCGCGACCCGGTGCCGGAGGAGGGCGAGGTGCTCGCGGCGCAAGGTCAGGCCGAGCACGAAGAACGGCAGCAGGCCGAGCGTGCGGGAGATGTCGAGGGTGTCCGAGGGCGCGATGATGCCGCCGACCAGGCTGATCACCAGCGCGGTGCCCAGGGCGGCGGCCGCGGGCATCCGGGTGAACACCGGGGTGGCCAGGCGCCAGAAGAACAGTGCGGCGAGGTACCACATCGGCCAGTGCGGGTTGATCCAGAGCTTCTCCAGGTCCTCCCCGCCGACCTGGGTCCGGAACAGCGCGAGCAGTCCCTCGAAGAGGACGTACGGCACGACGACGGTGGTGAACAGCGAGCGCAGACGCTTCGGGCTCCAGGTCATCGACCGGGAGAGGTAGCCGGTGACCAGGACGAACGCCGGGACGTGCCAGGCGTACAGGAACCGGTAGACCCACGAGACCGTGCTGTCGCTCGGCACCAGCGTCCAGCTGTGACCGACGACGACCAGCGCGACCAGCAGGAACTTCGCGTTGTCGAAGAACGGGTCGCGAGACGGCTTCGCCGGCGCCTCGGCGGCCGACTGCGCGGGGGTACGAGTCGTCGTCGCGGACGGCGCCGGGAGGGTCGTCGTAGGCATTTCGGCGACGCTAGCAACGCTCGCTGAGAACTTCCTGGCCCTGCGGTGTGAGGTCCCTCTCGGCGCTCGCGCTCCCCGGCGGCCTACGTTGGCGGCCATGGACGAGACGATCTTCACCTACGGCGCACCCCATCTGAAGTTCGGCGCGGGAGCCAGCGACGAGGTCGGCTACGACCTCTCGACCTTCGCCTCGGACGTACGCCGGGTGCTGGTGGTCACCGACCCCGGCGTGGCCGCCACCGGACACCCGCAGCGCATCGCCGAGCAGATGGCGGCGTACGACATCGAGGCGGTGGTCTTCGACCGCGCGCACGTCGAGCCGACGGACGAGTCGCTGGTCGAGGCGGTGGAGTGGGCGCGCGAGCACGGGCCGTGGGACGGCTTCGTCGCGGTCGGCGGCGGGTCGGCGATCGACACCGCGAAGGCGGTCAACCTGCTGAGCACGAACGAGGGCGACCTGCTCGACTACGTCAACGCGCCCGTCGGGAGGGCACGCACCCCTGAGAGGCCGCTGCTGCCGTTCGTCGCGGTGCCGACCACCACCGGCACCGGCAGCGAGTCGACGACCGTCTGCGTGCTCGACGTCCTCTCGCAGCACGTGAAGACAGGGATCTCGCACCCGCGGCTGCGCCCGCAGCTCGCCGTGGTCGACCCGGCGCTGACCCTCACGCAGCCGGCCGGCGTGACGGCGGCGTCGGGCATGGACATCCTGTGCCACGCGCTGGAGAGCTACACCGCGCGGCCCTACACCGACTACGAGCGCAAGCGGCCCGAGCAGCGGGTGCCGTACTGCGGCGCCAACCCGATCTCCGACGCGTGGGCGGAGCGGGCGATGGGCCTGCTGGCCTCGTCGTTCCGGACCGCGGTCCTCCACGGCGACGACGTCGAGGCCCGTGGGCACATGGCCCTGGCGGCGACGGTGGCGGGCATGGGATTCGGCAACGCCGGCGTGCACATCCCGCACGCGAACGCGTACCCGATCGCCGGCCGGGTGCGCGACTTCCACCCGGACGGCTACCCCGCCGACGAGGCGATGGTGCCGCACGGGATGGCGGTGTCGCTGACCGCGCCCGAGGCCTTCCGGTTCACCTTCGAGGCCTCGCCCGAGCGGCACCTGCGCGCCGCCTCGCTCCTCGCGCCGGCCGGCTCGTACGAGGACGGGCCGGACACCCTGCCCCGGGTGCTCATCGACCTGATGGCCGACATCGGCATCCCGAGCGGGCTCGGCGCCGTCGGCTACGCCGAGGCCGACGTCGACGACCTGGTCGCCGGCACGATGCAGCAGCAGCGCCTGCTGGCCACGGCTCCGCGCGAGGTCACCGAGGACGACGTCGCCGGCATCCTCACGCGGTCGATGGAGCTGTGGTGACCCGGGCGCCGCGGCACCGCGCGGCGTCGGGGTCGCCGTACGAGGACCGCATCGGGTTCAGCCGAGCCGTGCGAGTGGGCGACCGCATCCACGTCAGCGGTACGGCGCCGGTGTGGCCGGACGGCTCCGTCGACCCGGACCCGGCGGTGCAGGCGCGCCGCTGCTTCGAGATCGCACTCGCCGCCTTGACCGACCTGGGCGGGACGGCGGCCGACGTCGTGCGCACCCGGCAGTACGTCGTCGACGCCGCCGAGGCCGACGCCGTCGGAGGGGTCCACGGCGAGGTCTTCGCCGACGTACGCCCCGCCTCGACGATGGTCGTCGTCGCCGCGCTGCTGGACCCCCGGTGGCGCTACGAGGTCGAGCTGGAGGCTGAGCTGGATCCTGTGCTCGATCCCGGGCTCGGTCCCGAGTAGCCGCAGGGGTGCGCGGTCGCGCGCTCGCGGCTGGGAGGATGGGGGAGTGACCGTCGCTCCCGCCACCCCACGCGATGTCGTCGAGACACTGCGCGCTCACGGCGTCGGCGACGTCGACCACTCGACGCTGGCGAAGGCGCTGTACTCCACCGACGCCTCGCTCTACCGGGTCCCGCCGCAGGTCGTGGTGCGCCCGCGCGAGGAGGCCGAGCTCCTGGCGGCGCTCGCGGCGGCCCGGGAGACCGCCACACCCGTGACGATGCGCGGGTCGGGCACCTCGATCGCCGGCAACGCGATCGGTCCCGGCGTCGTGGTCGACACCCGCAAGCACCTCGCCGGGATCACCGTGCACCCCGACCGGGAGAGCGCGACCGTGCAGCCCGGCGTCGTGCACGCCGACCTGCAGCGCGCGGCGGCGCCGCACGGGCTGCGCTTCGGTCCGGACCCCTCGACGCACACCCGCTGCACCATCGGCGGGATGATCGGCAACAACGCCTGCGGCTCGCGCGCGCTGGGGTACGGGCGTACCTCCGACAACGTGCTCGGCATGCGGGTGGCCCTCGCCGACGGCACCGTGCTCGACACCCGTGACGGCCATGCCGGCCTGCAGGACCTCGTCGACGCCCACCTCGGGCTGGTGCGCACGGAGTTCGGCCGCTTCGGCCGGCAGGTGTCCGGCTACTCCTTCGAGCACCTGCTGCCCGAGAAGGGGCGCGACCTCGGCCGCTTCCTGACCGGCACCGAGGGGACGCTCGCGGTCGTGCTCGACGCCGAGGTGCGCCTGGTCCGCGACGCCCCGGGCCGCGCGCTGGCGGTGCTCGGCTACCCCGACATGTTCGAGGCCGCCGACGCCGTGCCCGCCCTGCTCGCCGGCCACCGCCTGGTCGCGTGCGAGGGGCTGGACCGGCGGATCACCGACGTCGTGGCCCGCTTCGGCGGCGCCGTGCCGCCGCTGCCCGAGGGATCGGGGTGGCTGTTCGCCGAGGTGACCGCGGACAGCGCGGGCGAGGCCGAGGCGCTGGCCCGCGCGGTCGCCGCGGACGCCGGGGTGCCGCACCGCATCGTGACCGACGCGGCCGAGCAGGCCACGCTGTGGCGGATCCGCGAGGACGGTGCCGGGCTGGCCGCGCGCACCCTCCCCAGCCAGGCCAAGTCCGGCTGGGAGGACGCGGCGGTGCCGCCCGAGCGGCTCGGTGCGTACCTCCGCGACTTCCAGGCGCTGCTCGACGCCCACGGCCTGGACGCGGCGCCGTACGGCCACTTCGGCGACGGCTGCGTCCACGCCCGGATCGACTTCCGCCTCGACGACGCCTCCGGCCAGCAGCGCTTCCGCGAGGTGATCGAGGCGTCCGCTGACCTCGTCGCGTCGTACGGCGGCTCGATGTCCGGCGAGCACGGTGACGGTCGCGCGCGGTCGGAGCTGCTGGGCCGGATGTACTCCGCCGAGGCGATCGCGCTGATGGGGCAGGCCAAGCGCGTGCTCGACCCGACCGACCTGCTCAACCCGGGCGTGCTGGTCCGACCGTCGCCGTTCGACGCCGATCTGCGCGACCGCGGCCGGCACGGCGCCCCGATCCGTACGACCCTGCGTCTGCTGGAGGACGGCGGGTCGTTCTCCGACGCCGTCCACCGCTGCACCGGCGTGGGCAAGTGCACCGCGAACAACACGGGCTCGGGGCAGGTGATGTGCCCCTCCTACCTCGCCTCGGGCGACGAGAAGGACTCCACCCGCGGTCGCTCCCGCGTGCTGCAGGAGGTGGCCAACGGGTCGCTGGTCGACGGCTTCGCCGACGATGCCGTCGCCGAGGCGCTGGACCTGTGCCTGGCCTGCAAGGGCTGCGCGCGAGACTGTCCGACCGGCATCGACATGGCGACGTACAAGTCCGAGGCGCTGCACCAGCGCTACCGGCGTCGCCTGCGGCCGCGCTCGCACTACGCACTGGGCCAGCTGCCGCGCTGGGCGCGGATGGCGCCCCCGCGGCTGGCCAACGCGGCCATGCGCTCGGGCCTGCTCGGCCGCGTGGCCAAGGCGGCCGCCGGCGTCGACCAGCGCCGGTCGCTGCCCACCTTCTCCGAGCGGCCCTGGAGCCGCGACGCCGCGGCGGCGGCCAGAACGCCGGACGTCTGGCTGTGGGCCGACTCCTTCACCGACCGCTTCGCCGCCGACGCCGGCCGGGCGGCCGTCGGTCTCCTCGAGGCCGGCGGGCTGCGGGTCGGCCTGGTCGAGGGGAAGGCCTGCTGCGGGCTGACCTGGATCACCACGGGCCAGCTCGGCGCGGCACGGCGGATCATCGGCCAGGCCGTCGAGACGCTGCACCCGTACGTCGCCTCCGGCGTCCCGGTCGTCGGGCTCGAGCCGAGCTGCCTGGCCACCCTGCGCTCGGACGCCGTCGAGCTGGTCGAGGACCCGCGTGCGATCGAGGTGGCCGAGGGCATGCGGTCGCTGGCGGAGTTCCTGAGCGGTGCGGAGGGCTGGAGCGGACCCGACCTGACCGGTGTCGAGATCGTGGCCCAGCCGCACTGCCACCACCACGCGGTGATCGGGTGGGACACCGACCAGCGGCTGCTGGAGTCGCTGGGCGCCAGCGTCACCCGGGTCGGTGGCTGCTGCGGTCTCGCCGGCAACTTCGGGGTCGAGGTCGGGCACTACGAGACGTCGGTGGCTGTCGCCGAGACCGCGCTGATGCCGGCGGTCCGGGCTGCGGGGACGGACACGGTGCTGCTGGCGGACGGCTTCTCGTGCCGTACGCAGCTGGCCGATCTTGCGCCCGGTCGGCGTGTGGTCACGCTGGCGGAGCTGCTGCGCGAGAGGCTCGTCCGATGAGTGGTGCGGTCGAGGAGGAGCAGCAGAGCGCGGCGGTCGGCGACCGACGTCGGCTCCGCGCCCCCCTGGTCCTCGCGATCGGGCTCTGCCTGGTCACGGCGGTGCTCGGCGGGCTGCTGCTCGCCTCGGTCGTGACGATCGCCGACCGGGTCCTCACCGGCTCCTTCACCATGCTGCCGGACTCGGGGATGCCGGCCCGCTCGCGACAGCCCGTACCGCTGGCTCCGCTGTGGCTGCGGATCTCCGGGGTCATCCTCGCCGTCGACGTCGTCGCCAGCCTGGTGCCCTTGTTCCTGCTGCGGCTCGACCGCCGCTTCGCCGCCCTGTCCGGGCTCACCCAGGGACTCGCCGCGTGGCTGATCGGCTCGGCACTCGGTGTGCTGCTGCTGATCGTGGTGGGCCTGCTCTCCTGAACGACGGGCCCGCCGCACGTGCGCCGGAAGCGATTTTGCCGCGCCTGCGGGCCACGGGTAGTCTCGTACCACGTTCCGGTTGATCCGGACGCTCGTGCGCGCCCGCACCACGACCGACTCGTGGAGCCACGTCGCGAGTTGCGTTGGGCACCTCGACGTCGCCGCCCCAAGCAGCGACAGCGAGTTCCCACGACCACACCGCCTCGGCAGCGTGCCCCGGCGTGAGAGCGAAACAGAGAAAGGGAACCACCAGGTGCCCACCATCAACCAGCTGGTCCGCAAGGGCCGCCAGGACAAGGTGTCGAAGAACAAGACGCCTGCCCTGAAGGGATCCCCGCAGCGCCGCGGCGTCTGCACCAGGGTCTACACGACGACCCCGAAGAAGCCGAACTCCGCCCTGCGCAAGGTCGCCCGTGTGCGCCTGTCCAGCGGCGTCGAGGTCACGGCGTACATCCCGGGCGTCGGTCACAACCTCCAGGAGCACTCGATCGTGCTCGTGCGCGGCGGCCGGGTGAAGGACCTCCCGGGTGTCCGCTACAAGATCATCCGCGGCTCGCTGGACACGCAGGGCGTGAAGAACCGCAAGCAGGCCCGCAGCCGCTACGGCGCCAAGAAGGAGAAGAGCTGACATGCCGCGCAAGGGACCCGCTCCTCGGCGGCCTATCGACGTCGACCCGGTCTACGGCTCGCAGCTGGTCTCCCAGCTGGTGAGCAAGGTGCTGATCGACGGCAAGAAGCAGGTCGCCCAGCGCATCGTGTACTCCGCGCTCGAGGGCTGCCGCGAGAAGACCGCCACCGACCCGGTCGTGACGCTCAAGCGCGCGCTGGACAACGTGAAGCCCGCGCTGGAGGTCAAGAGCCGCCGCGTCGGCGGTGCGACCTACCAGGTGCCGATCGAGGTCAAGGGCACGCGAGGCACGACGCTCGCGCTGCGCTGGCTCGTCGGCTACGCCCAGGACCGCCGCGAGAAGACCATGTCCGAGCGGCTGATGAACGAGATCCTCGACGCCTCCAACGGCCTCGGTGCCGCGGTGAAGCGTCGCGAGGACACCCACAAGATGGCCGAGTCGAACAAGGCCTTCGCGCACTACCGCTGGTAACGCTGGTTCAGGTCGCCTGCGGTCACCGCTCGTGGTTCTCCGCCGCGGTGGCCCAGGCGCCTCGCCGTGGTCACCAGCACGTGACTCAACCTGAACCGCACCACCGCAACCCACAAGACCAAGGAAGCTGGACACAGTGGCTGTCGACATCACCACCGACCTGAAGGTCGTCCGCAACATCGGCATCATGGCGCACATCGACGCCGGCAAGACCACCACGACCGAGCGGATCCTGTTCTACACCGGTATCTCCTACAAGATCGGTGAGGTCCACGACGGCGCGGCCGTCATGGACTGGATGGAGCAGGAGCAGGAGCGCGGCATCACCATCACCTCCGCCGCGACCACCTGCTGGTGGAAGGACCACCAGATCAACATCATCGACACCCCCGGGCACGTCGACTTCACCGCCGAGGTCGAGCGCTCGCTGCGCGTCCTCGACGGCTCCGTCGCCGTCTTCGACGGGGTCGCCGGCGTGGAGCCGCAGACGATGACGGTCTGGCGCCAGGCCAACAAGTACTCCGTCCCCCGGATGTGCTTCGTCAACAAGCTCGACCGCACGGGCGCGGACTTCTTCCGCTGCGTCGACATGATGGTCGAGCGACTGAACTCCACGCCGCTGGTGCTGCAGCTGCCGATCGGTGCCGAGGGCGACTTCCTCGGGGTCGTGGACCTGGTGGGCATGCGCGCGCTGACCTGGCGCGGGGAGACCACCATGGGCGAGGACTACTCGGTCGAGGAGATCCCGGCCGAGCTCGCCGACCAGGCCGCCGAGTACCGCGAGAAGCTGCTCGAGACGCTCGCCGACGCCGACGACGCGGTGATGGAGAAGTACCTCGAGGGCGAGGAGCTCTCGGTCGAGGAGATCGAGGCCGCGATCCGGCGGGCGACCCTGGCCGACAAGCTCAACCCGGTGCTGTGCGGCACCGCGTTCAAGAACAAGGGCGTCCAGCCCCTGCTCGACGCGGTCGTGAAGTACCTCCCCTCGCCGATCGACGTGGAGGGCATCGTCGGCCACGCGGTCAACGACGAGGACGAGGAGATCATCCGCAAGCCCTCCGACGACGAGCCGTTCTCCGGCCTCGCGTACAAGATCGCCTCGGACCCGCACCTGGGCCAGCTGGTCTACGTCCGGGTGTACTCCGGGATCCTGGAGTCCGGCGGCAACGTGCTGAACTCCGTGACCGGTCGCAAGGAGCGGATCGGCAAGGTCTACCAGATGCACTCCAACAAGCGTGAGGAGATCGCGTCGGTCGGCGCGGGCCAGATCGTGGCGGTGCAGGGCCTGAAGGACACCAAGACCGGGCACACGCTGTGCGCGCAGAACGCACCGGTGATCCTGGAGTCGATGACCTTCCCGGCGCCGGTGATCGAGGTCGCCATCGAGCCCAAGTCGAAGGCGGACCAGCAGAAGCTCGGCGACGCGATCCAGCGGCTGACCGGCGAGGACCCGACCTTCACGGTCAAGACCGACGAGGAGACCGGCCAGACGATCATCGCCGGCATGGGCGAGCTCCACCTCGAGGTCTTCGTCGACCGGATGAAGCGTGAGTTCAAGGTCGAGGCGACCGTCGGCAAGCCGCAGGTGGCCTACCGCGAGACGATCCGCCGCGCGGTGGAGAACCACTCGTACACCCACAAGAAGCAGACCGGTGGGTCCGGCCAGTTCGCGAAGGTGGTCATCTCGATCGCGCCGAGCGTCGACGAGGAGACCGGCGGCGGCGCCGGGTACGAGTTCGTCAACAACGTGACCGGTGGTCGCGTGCCGCGCGAGTACATCCCCTCGGTCGACCAGGGCGCCCAGGAGGCCATGGAGTTCGGTGTTCTCGCCGGCTACCCGATGGTCGACGTGAAGGTGGCGCTCGAGGACGGCGCGTACCACGACGTCGACTCCTCGGAGCTCGCGTTCAAGATCGCCGGCAACCAGGCCTTCAAGGAGGCCGTCCGCCAGGCCAAGCCGGTCCTGCTGGAGCCGATGTTCGCCGTCGAGGTGACCACCCCGGAGAGCTTCCTGGGCACGGTCATCGGTGACATCAACTCCCGCCGTGGCCAGATCCGGTCGCAGGAGGACCGTCACGGTGACATGGTCATCGACGCCCTCGTGCCGCTGTCGGAGATGTTCGGGTACGTTGGCGACCTGAGGTCGAAGACCTCCGGCCAGGCGTCGTACTCGATGGAGTTCGACTCGTACGCCGAGGTTCCGCAGAGCGTCGCCGACGAGATCATCAAGAAGGCGCGCGGCGAGTAGCCTCCCGCGAGTCACCAGCGCAACCGCGCACACCCAGGCACACCCGAGTCAGAGAACAGATAACAGGAGGAGCCCCCAGTGGCTAAGGCGAAGTTCGAGCGGAGCAAGCCGCACATCAACATCGGGACGATCGGTCACATCGACCACGGCAAGACCACCCTGACGGCAGCGATCTCCAAGGTCCTGCACGACCAGGACCCGGTCGGCAACCCGAACACCGAGGCGTTCGACATGATCGACAAGGCCCCGGAGGAGCGCCAGCGCGGCATCACGATCTCGATCGCCCACATCGAGTACCAGACCGAGAACCGGCACTACGCCCACGTGGACTGCCCCGGTCACGCGGACTACATCAAGAACATGATCACCGGTGCGGCGCAGATGGACGGCGCCATCCTGGTGGTCGCCGCGACCGACGGTCCGATGCCGCAGACCCGTGAGCACGTGCTGCTCGCCCGTCAGGTCGGCGTGCCGGCGCTGGTCGTCGCGCTGAACAAGTGCGACATGGTCGACGACGAGGAGCTCATCGAGCTCGTCGAGATGGAGGTGCGCGAGCTCCTCTCCGAGTACGACTTCCCCGGCGACGACGTGCCGGTCGTCCAGGTGGCGGCCTTCCCGGCGCTCAACGGCGACGAGAAGTGGGGCAACTCGGTCCTCGAGCTGATGGCTGCGGTCGACGAGTCGATCCCGACGCCGGAGCGCGACACCGACAAGCCGTTCCTCATGCCCGTCGAGGACGTCTTCACGATCACCGGTCGCGGCACCGTCATCACCGGCCGCATCGAGCGCGGTGTCGTCAAGGTCAACGAGACCGTCGACATCATCGGCATCCGCGACACCAAGCAGACCTCGACGGTCACCGGTATCGAGATGTTCCGCAAGCTCCTCGACGAGGGCCAGGCCGGCGAGAACGTCGGGCTCCTGCTCCGCGGCACCAAGCGCGAGGACGTCGAGCGCGGCATGGTCGTGATCAAGCCGGGCACCACCACCCCGCACACGAACTTCGACGCGTCGGTCTACATCCTCTCCAAGGAGGAGGGCGGCCGTCACACGCCGTTCTTCAACAACTACCGGCCGCAGTTCTACTTCCGGACCACCGACGTGACCGGCGTCGTGACCCTTCCCGAGGGCACCGAGATGGTCATGCCGGGCGACAACACCGAGATGGCCGTCGAGCTGATCCAGCCCGTCGCCATGGAGGACGGTCTGAAGTTCGCGATCCGTGAGGGTGGCCGCACCGTCGGCGCCGGCCGGGTCACCAACATCACCAAGTGAGCGCACTGGCGAGTGCAGCCCGGGTCTGACCCGGTCCGCTCGCAGCGAAGGCCCCGCCCATCCGGGCGGGGCCTTCGTCGCGTTCCGACGGCCGAGGAGGCCCCGTGAGTGAGCAGGCCCGACCGGCGAGGCCGCACGTCCGGCTGACCGAGGACGGTCGACGGGTGCGGGAGGTGCTGTCGTACTCCCGGCGCGGCGCGCGCCTGACCGAGCGCGAGCAGGACGCCTGGGACCGGCTGTCGCGGTCCTGGGTCGTACCGGACGATGCGGTCGACCAGCCGGGGTTCGACCTGTGGTCGTGGTACGACCGGGACGCGCCCCTCGTGGTCGAGATCGGTTCCGGTGTCGGTGAGGCTCTGGTCGGTCTGGCCGGGGCCCGACCGGAGGTGAACGTCCTCGCGTTCGAGGTGTGGCGCCCGGGGGTCGCCGGCGCGCTGTGGCGCCTCGAGGAGGCCGGCGTCGGCAACGTCCGGCTGATCGGGGTGGACGCGGTCTGGTCGTTGGCCCACCTCTTCGCGCCCGGCTCGGTCGAGGAGGTCTGGACGTTCTTCCCGGACCCGTGGCCGAAGACGCGCCACCACAAGCGGCGCCTGGTGCAGCCGGCGTTCGCCCGCTCCGTGGCGACGGCGCTGCGCCCGGGAGGCTCGTGGCGCCTGGCGACGGACTGGGCGTCGTACGCCGAGCAGATGCGCGAGGTCCTGGACGCCGAGCCGCTGCTCGAGGGCGGTGTCGTACCTCGCTGGGAGGCCCGGCCGCTGACCCGCTTCGAGCGCCGTGGGGTCGAGGCGGGGCGAGGGATCGTCGACCTGAGCTACCGCCGGACGACGGCCGGGGGTTCCGGAAAATTGTGACGTAACCTACTGTGACGCCGGACGTTAATCACCAGTAACAACGGTCGACTCGGGCGTCGAACAGGGGAGAGCACGACATGACAGCACTGCGTGGAGGGATGTGCGCCACGGCCGCCGCCCTCACCATCGGACTCGGCGTTCTCGCCGCCTCCCCGGCGCTGGCCGCCGACGAGGTCGGTCACGGACAGGCCTCGGCGCTCAACGTCGGTATCGCCGGCATGAGCAACTCGGTCAGCGGGCAGTACGCCGCCAGCAACGACGGCGCCAAGCAGACCGAGTCGGGCAGCAAGAATCCTGCGCTCCGGGTTCTGGGCAGCCAATCGCTGATCAGCCAGGGCACGCTCGCCCAGGACGCCACCACCTCCGTCGCCGGCAGGGTGGTCTCCTCGGCCGCGTGCGCCGGTCTGTCCGGCGAGGGTGCGACCCTCGCTGCGGTCGGCTCGTCCGACTCCTGCTTCGCCTCCACCGACACGGTGTCGCTGAACTCGGGGGCGCTGGACACCTTCAAGAACTTCGACCCCTTCACCGGGATCATCGCCAACGGCCAGCTGACCGACACCTTTGTCAACGCGTTCCCGGCCGCGCTGCGCGACGCGATCCGCGGCGCCAGCGCGCAGATCTCGAACACCCTGGTGGCCGCGCTCCAGCAGGTGCTCGACGCGATCGGCAACCCGTCGCTGATCGTCGGCGCCGACGCCATCGAGGGCCAGTGCACCGCGACGCGGGGCGCGACGACGGCCGACGCGAACCTGGTCGACGCCGGGCTGACCCTGGACTTCGGCGCCAACTCCCCGGTCGACCCGATCACGGTCGCCCTGCCGGTCGACCCGAAGCCGAACCAGAAGGTCGTCACCGACCTCAGCGCGCTCACCACCGCGATCACCGACGGTCTGACGACCTCGCTGACCAACCAGAGCGGTCCCCTCGCGCAGCTGCTCGGGCCGCTCGGTGTGGCCCTGGGGAACCTGGCCGACACGCTGAACCCGATCATCGGGCAGATCAGCGACCAGCTCGGCCCGATCGAGGACAACATCCTCGACATCACGCTGAACAAGCAGACCAAGACCGGAGACAGCCAGATCCACGAGACGGCACTCGACGCGCAGGTGCTCCCCGCGGCGGCGGCCGCGACCGGCTCCTCGCTCGCCTCGATCCAGGTCGGCGACGTCGACTGCCTCGGTGGCACCTTCACCCCGGCCGTCAACCCGCCCGGCGACGGCGGGAACGGCGGCAACGGCGGCAGCAACGTGCCGACCTCGGTCGACGCCGGCCTGGCCGGTGACCCGACCATCCCGACCGGCGTGATGGTCGCGCTCGGCGCGCTGTTCCTCGTCGCCGCCGGCGGCGTGGGCGTGCGTCAGGTGAAGCTGCACCACGGCAAGGACTGAGAGTCGTGGCCCGGAAGGCGGGCCTGCTCGGGCCCGCCCGACAGGCCACCCTGCTCGAGACGATCGTGGTCATCGTGGCCCTCAGCATCGCGGGGGTCGGGCTGATCTACCCCAGCCCGCAGCCGCCCACGCCGGTCAAGCTGATCGGTGCGCCGACCGGCGACGTGCTGCAGGTGCCGTCGCTGAAGGTCCAGGCGCCGCTGGTCTCGGTGAAGATGAGCAAGGACGCCCAGCTCGACCCGCCACGCAACCCGCGTCAGGTCGGCTACTGGAGCGGCAGCTCGGCGCCGGGCGCCCTGACCGGCCAGACGCTGGTCACCGGGCACACGGTGCACACCGGCGGCGGGGCGCTGGACAAGCTCGGCACGGTCAAGGTCGGCCAGCCGGTCGTGATCTTCCGGAAGTACTCCGGCCAGGTGCAGCGCACGAAGTACCGCATCACGTCGGTGAAGACGTACTCCAAGAAGCAGATCGCCACCCAGGCGCCGACGCTGTTCGGGCAGGACCGTGGCAAGGGTCGGCTGCTGCTCATCACCTGCACCGGGTGGGACGGGCAGGAGTACCACGGCAACACGCTGGTCACCGCCAAGCGGCTCGGCACCGAGGTGGCGGCGCTGCGTGCCTGAGGGCGCCTGATCCGACGACGCGTCAGCGGCCGGTCAGGCGACGGCGTACCGCCGCCTCGCGGTGCAGGCGCTCCTCGTCGCGCCGGCGTCGCTCGGCCTGGACGGCGGCCAGCAGCGCGAACGGCGCCGTGCCCGATGGTGGCGCGGGGCTGACGAGCGGGTGCACCTCCTGGGCCAGACGGGTGAGGAGTCCCTCGCGGGCCGCAGGGGAGAGCCCCGACCCGCGCGAGAGGAGCTGACGTACCGAGACCGCCAGCCGGTCCGGCAGCGGGGCGATGTCGGCCGTACGCGCCCAGGCGGCGAGCTCCGGTGGCATCGGGACCGGCGGGGTGAGGACGAGCGCGAGCCGGTCGCGGACGACGTACGTCCCGGCGACGTGGTCGCCCAGCCGCTGGCCGCGCGGGCTGACGAGAGCGCTGATCACGGCCGGCACCCCGCTCAGCACCCAGATCTCGACCACACCCAGCAGCGACCGGACGACCGCGTGCTGGAAGGAGATCGGACCGCCGTCCGAGCGGGAGGTGCGCAGGCCGACCGCGAGCTTGCCGACCGACCGGCCGCGGGTCACGGTCTCCACGGCGGTCGGCAGCACCACGAGCACGACCACGAGGGTGAGGACCGAGCCGACGCCGAGGAGCGCCTCGTCCGAGGCCAGGGCGCCGGTCAGCAGGAAGCCCGCGAGGAGGAGGACGACGGACAGCACGACGTCGATCAGGCCGGAGAGCAGCCGCAGGGGGACCGACGCGGCGGGCAGCTCGAGGGTGACGGCCTCGCCGGTGACCAGCTGGTCGGCGTCCAGGCCGGCGTAGATGTCTGCCACCCCAGTCACGGTATCGGTGGGAGGGTGGGGCCGTGGACCTCGACGCGTACGTCGCCGCGCACCACCCGGCCTGGCGCCGGCTGGAGCAGCTCAGCGCCCACGCCGCACGCTCCGGCGCGGAGGCCGACGAGCTGGTCGACCTCTACCAGGAGGTCGCCACCCACCTGTCCGTCATCCGTACGTCCGCCCCGGACGCCGCCGTCGTCGCCTACCTCAGCGCGCTGCTGGCCCGCGCTCGTACCCGGATGGTCGGCACGCGCACGACCGGGTGGAGGGCGGTGACCGGGTTCTTCGGCACGCGCTTCCCGGCGGCGCTCTACCGCACCCGGCGCTGGTGGCTGACCACGATGCTGGTGAGCTACGCGGTCACCGCGGTGATGGTGCTGTGGCTGCTGGCCAACCCGCAGGTCGAGCAGAGCCTGGTCGACCCCGACGACCTCCAGCGGCTCGTCGACCGGGACTTCGCGGCGTACTACTCCGAGTCGGCGGCGTCGCACTTCGCCGCCCAGGTGTGGACGAACAACGCGTGGGTGGCCGCCCTCTGCATCGCGCTCGGCGTGCTGGGGGTGCCGGTGCTGCTGGTGCTGTTCGGCAACGTCGCGAACCTCGCGGTCGTCGGGTCGATCATGATCGGGCACGACCGCGCCGACGTCTTCTTCGGGCTGATCCTCCCGCACGGGCTGCTGGAGCTGACCGCGGTCTTCGTGGCTGCCGGCACGGGACTGCGGCTGTTCTGGGCGTGGCTGCGGCCGGGCGAGCGGACCCGCGGCGAGTCGCTGGCCGCCGAGGGTCGCTCGGCCGGAGGTGTGGCACTCGGCCTGGTCGTGGTCCTGCTCGTCTCCGGTGTCATCGAGGCCTTCGTGACTCCCTCCCCGCTGCCGACCTGGGCGCGCATCGGGATCGGGGTGCTGGCCGAGGTCGCCTTCCTGGCGTACGTGTACGTCCTCGGCCGTCGCGCCGTCCTCCGCGGCGTGACCGGAGACCTCGACGCCGCGGCCGGCGTGCTCGAGGACCGGGCCGCCACCGCCGCCTGACGAGCACCGGGTCACAGCCGCCCGCGGGCCTTGAGCGCCAGGTAGTGGTCGGCGAGCGCCTGGGGGAGGTGGTCGGCGTCCGCGTCGAGCACGTCGACCCCGAGCGTGCGGAGGAGCCCGGCGGTGCGCTCGCGGGCGTGGAGGTCCTGTTCTGCCGCGGCGGCGAGGTAGCCGGCCGAGGCCGAGCCGCGATCGAGGGCGAGCCGGTCCAGGGCCGGGTCGCGGACCGAGGCGAGGACGACCCGGTGCCGCGCCGTCAGGCCGGGGAGCAGCGGCAGCAGGCCCTGCTCGACGGAGGTGGGCTCCAGCGTGGTCAGCAGCACGACCAGCGAGCGGTGCCGGCCCAGCCCCTGGACGGCGCCAACGAGTCGGCGCCACGCCGTCTCGGCCAGCGCGGGCTCGAGGTCGGCCAGCACGTCCTGCAGCCGCTCGGTCGTACGGGCGCCCGGCCGGCCGCGGAAGCGTGCGCGTACGAGCTGGTCGCCGGCCACGAGGTCGACCCGGTCGCCGGCCCGCTCGGCCAGCGCGCCGACCAGCAGTGCGGCGTCCATCGCCCCGTCCAGCCTCGGTACGCCGGCACCGGAGGCGACCCGGCCGGCCGACGTCCGTCCCGTGTCGAGGACGAGGACGACCCGCCGGTCGCGCTCCGGCTGCCAGGTCCGTACGACGGTGCCGGTGCTGCGCGCCGTGGCCCGCCAGTCGATGCTGCGCACGTCGTCACCGCGGACGTACTCCCGCAGGGAGTCGAACTCCGTCCCCTGGCCGCGCACCTGCACCGCGGTCCGCCCCTCGAGCTCACGCAACCGCGCCACTCGGGAGGGGAGGTGCCGGCGGGAGGCGAAGCGGGGCAGCACCCTGATCCGGCCGGGCACCTGTGTGGTCGCTTGACGTGCGGCGAGGCCGAAGGGGCCGAGCAGGCGCACGGTCACGCGGTCGGTGGCGCGGTCGCCCCGTCGGGTCGGGGTGAGCGTCGTGCGCAGCTCGGTCGAGCCGCCGGGCGCCAGGTCCAGGGTGTGCCGGTTCCCGCCCGCTCCCGCCGACGGCTGCCACGCGTCGCGCAGCACCCCGCGTACCCGTCGGTCCGTCGAGGAGACGCGGAGCGTGGTGCTCCCGGTCCCGCCCTCGCGGACCGGGTCGCTGGCCGTGCGGTCGATCGTGAGCGTGGTCGGGGCGGGCGCGAGCCGGCGGTCCAGCAGGGTGAGGACGGCGACGGCGAGCACCCAGGCCCAGACGGTGAGGGCCGCGGGGAGCAGCACCACGGCCACCACGCCGAGCGCCAGCAGCGCTCCGACCCGCCAGGTGATCGCCACCGGGCCGCCTCAGCGGGGAACCGGGACGGAGGCGATCGCGGTGGCCAGCACCTGGTCGACGTCGACCCCCTCGAGCTCGGCCTCGGGGCGGCGTGCGAGCCGGTGGGCGAGCGTCGCCTGCGCCAGCGCCTTGACGTCGTCGGGGGTGACGAAGTCGCGACCGCTCAGCCAGGCCCAGGCCCGTGAGGTGCGCAGCAGCGCCGTCGCCCCTCGGGGGCTGACGCCCAGTGCGAGGGAGACTGAGTCGCGCGTGGCGCGCGCGATGTCGACGACGTACGCCGCCACCTCGTCGGAGACCCGGACGCCCGCCACGGCGGCGGCGCCGGCGGCGAGGTGCTCGGGCCCGGCCACGCGTCGTACGCCCGCCTCGGCGATGCGCCGCGGGTCGAAGCCGTCCGCGTGCCGCCGCAGGATCGCGATCTCGTCCTCGCGCGGAGGCAGTGGCAGCCGCACCTTCAGCAGGAACCGGTCGAGCTGCGCCTCCGGCAGCGGGTAGGTGCCGTCGTACTCGACCGGGTTCTGGGTGGCCGCGACCAGGAACGGCGACGGGAGCGCTCGGCTGATCCCGTCGGCCGAGACCTGTCCCTCCTCCATCGCCTCCAGGAGGGCCGACTGGGTCTTCGGCGGGGTGCGGTTGATCTCGTCGGCGAGCAGCAGCTGGGTGAAGACCGGCCCCTCGCGGAAGCGGAGGTCGTTGCCGCCCGCTCCCGCCTCCAGGACCAGCGAGCCGGTGAGGTCGCCGGGCATCAGGTCGGGGGTGAACTGCACCCGCTTGGTGTCCAGGTCGAGGCTCGCCGCGAGCGTGCGGACGAGCAGGGTCTTGGCCACGCCCGGCACCCCCTCGAGGAGCACGTGGCCGCCGGTGAGCAGGGCGACCACCAGGGCGGAGACGGCCGCGTCCTGGCCGACGACGGCCTTGGCCACCTCGGTACGGACGGCGCCGAGCGCCTCGCGCGCCTCGTCGGGGCCGGGCTGTGTGCGGTCGGTCATCGGTCGTGCACCTCTTCCTCGAGTCGGAGCAGGTCGCGGCCCAGGGTGGCCAGGTCCGTGTCGGTCCGCACCGGTTGATCCTCGACCAGTGCGGCGACGGTGTCGCGCGGTCGGCCCAGCGTGTCGGCCACCGTCGCGGAGACCGCGTCCGGCCCCGCGCCGGCCGGGAGGGCGAGGCGGTGGGCCAGGCGCCGTCGGGTGGCGGCCCGCAGCACCCGCGCGGCGTGGTCGCGGTCTCGGGCGCGCCGGTAGAGCCGGCCCCGGCTCTCGGTCGTCTCCGCGGCGCGTACGACCACCGGGAGCGGCTCGCGCGCGAGCGGCCCCAGGCGACGGCCCTGCCACAGCAGCAGCGCGACCCCCGCGGCCCCGAGGAGGCAGAGCCCGGGCAGCAGCCAGTCGGGGAGCAGCGGCGCCAGCGCCCCGGCGTCGTCGGCCCGCTCGTCGGCCGGGTCGGCGACGTACCAGACCAGGCGCGGCTGCTGGCCCAGCAGCCGCAGCCCCAGCGCGGCGTTGTCGCCGTCGAGGACTCGGTCGTTGCGCAGCGGGCCCCCGGCCGGGAGCCAGTGCGTCCGGGCGCCAGGGGAGAGCAGCAGGCCCGCGAAGCACCGGCCCGGGCCACCGGCGAAGCCGACGTCGTGGTCGGCCTGGACGCGGAGGTCGGCGACCAGCCGGTCCGTGCAGTCGGCGTCCAGCGCGCCCGACCGCTCGACCGTGCGCCCGGCCGGGAAGCGCGTCGACACGGCCGTACCGTCGCCGACCACCACCACCGTGCCGGCGGTACGGGTGTGTCGCTCGAGGGTGCGCAAGGTGCTGGTCCCGAGGTCGCCCGCGTCGGTCACCACCACCGTGGTCCGGGCGTCCACCTCCGTGTCCAGCAACGCGTCCTGCCCGCGGACGACGTCGACGGCGACGCCGCGGTCGGCGAGGACCCGCGCGGTCGCCTCCGCCCCCGCGGGCCCCGGGTTGCGCGGGTCCAGCGGCCCGTCGTGCCCGCTGCCACCACCGAGCCAGACGGCCAGCGCGGAACCGACGACCACGACCAGCACGATCAGCACCGTCGACCGGCGGCCGCGGGCGGGCCGACCCTGAGCCCGCGTCAGGACCGGGGCGACCGGACCGGTCACCGCGGCACCGCCAGGACCGGGCCGGACGACCCGGGGTCCTCCGTGGCCGGGCGGGTGCGGTGGATCCCGTCGTCGACGGCCAGCACGAGCTCGGCGCGGCTGCGGTCGGCGTGGCGCTCGCCGTACCGCGTCTCGTCGAAGACGCGCGCAGCCTCCGCCAGCTCCGCGCCGCGCTCGGGGAAGCGCGGCGCCGCGACCGCGGCGACCTCGCGGGCGGTCGCGGCGGGGGTGTCGGTCACGATCCGCCGCTCGGCCAGCTCCGCCGCCGTCGCGCGGAGACCCTCGACCACCGCCGTGTCGAAGTCCTCGCGGTCCAGTGCGGCGCGGGCGAGCTGCCGGTGCTCCGCGGCGGGTCGTCGTACGTCGTCGAAGAGCGGTGTGTCCTCCGTCGGCGCGACGGGGTCGCGTCGCAGCCGGCCGACCAGGAGCGCGCCCCCGACGGCGAGCACCAGGACCAGCACGACGAGCACCGGGACCCCGAGCGCGCCGATCAGGTCCCCGCCGTCACGCCCGGACAGCAGGTCGCTCAGCCAGTCGCGCAGGCGCTCGAGCAGGCCGGGACGGTACTTCGGGTCGCGGAGCTCCTCGCCCAGCAGACGCCGGGCCTGCCCCGGGTCCGGGCGCACGACGGAGGGCGCCGCCGCGAGGGCGGTGCTCACCGCCGGCCCGACCCGTCCCGGTCCGACCCCTCGGCCCAGGCGACGAGCTCGATGTCGAAGCCTTCCTTGCGGAACCGCTGGTCGAGGTACTGCAGCACCGCCACGGTGCCGGTGAACGGGCCGACGACGGCGCCCGCCAGCACGCTGCCCAGCTGTCCGGAGACCAGCAGCACGGTGGTGCCGAGCGAGCCCGGGGCGGCGACCGCGCCGATCGCGCCGACGACGCTCAGCGGGACCGTGAGCAGGTTGCCGACGAAGCCGGCGACGATGCCCGTCAGCAGCCAGATGCCGAGCAGCCGCCAGAAGCTGCCGCGCGAGAGCCGGCCCGCCCGGGCCATCGCGGCGAGCACGCCGCGCCGCTCGGCGACCAGCGCGGGGGCGGCCAGCTGGAACCACCGCACGTGGACCGTCAGGAGCCCGAGCAGCGCCACCAGCCCGAGCAGCAGACCGAGGACCACGCCGAGCACCGGCTCGTCCAGACCGACGATCACGCCGACCGCGACCAGCGCCACGACCGTGACCGCCACGACCGCGATCAGGGCCTCGAGCAGCGTGAGGCCCAGCAGGGCGAGCAGCCGTCCGCGCGCGAGCCGCCACGACTCGCCGATCGTGAGCCGGCGCCCGAGCGCGGCGCGGGTCACCACCGGCACGATCAGGCCCGCCACCACGATCCCCGCGAGCCCGGACAGCAGGCTGCTGACCACGCTGCTGAGCGCGCTGGCGACGTCGCCGAACGGGTCGCTCGCGTACGGGTCGGCGAGCGAGGAGGTGCCGAACGCGCCGGTCGCGCCCAGCACCAGCGTCACGACGAACGGCAGCGCCAGGAAGGCGGTGCCGACCAGCGCCCCCATCCCGATGGTCGCCTTCGGGTTGCGCCGCACCGTGCGGAACGCGGCGTCGAAAATGTCCGAGAGCGTCAGCGGCCGCAACGGCACCGTGCCCGGCTGGTGCAGCGGTCGGGCGCCGGGACCGTACATCCCTGCAGGGCCTGCGGAGGAGGCGACCGCCCACGCCGGGGGAGTGGGGTCCTGGCCCTGGCCCCAGGCGGGACCGGGTGCCGGGACCGGCCCGGCGCCCGGGACGGAGTCGCCGGGCGGCGGTGGCTCCTGGCTCATCACGGTCCTCCGGACGGCGTCGTCGAGTGCTCGTACCATCCTCGCACCCGGGTGATCCCGGGCTCGGGGAGTTGCCCGCCCGGCTCGATTTGGCGCACCGCGGGGATCTCTGTCAGACTGTTGCGGTTGCTTCGACCGGGATGGCCGGGGCGCGCACGTTGACTCCTGAACAGGTTCTCCCTTCGTTCGTCTGAGTCGCGCCGTGCGCGCCGCACCTGGAGATCCCGTTCAGCCGCACCCCCGCTCCGACCCCCGGGTCGTACGCAGGACGTGTCGGGTCACGCACGTGCGGACCTCACGACACGCCCGAGCGCGGGGGTCGGACGAAGAAGACCGAGACCGACGCGGTACGCACACGCTCGAGACAGACCGCACCACCGAGAAGACAAGGACGAACGGGACCTATGGCGGGACAGAAGATCCGCATCAGGCTCAAGGCCTACGACCACGAGGTGATCGACTCCTCGGCGCGGAAGATCGTGGACACCGTGACCCGGACCGGGGCGAACGTCGCCGGGCCGGTGCCGCTGCCGACGGAGAAGAACGTGTACTGCGTCATCCGCTCGCCGCACAAGTACAAGGACAGCCGCGAGCACTTCGAGATGCGCACGCACAAGCGGCTGATCGACATCATCGACCCCACGCCGAAGACCGTCGACTCGCTGATGCGTCTCGACCTGCCGGCCGGTGTCGACATCGAGATCAAGCTCTGAAGACGCAGGGAGCAGAGACGATGAGCATCCTGGAACGCAACCTGAAGGGCCTGCTGGGCACCAAGCTCGGCATGACCCAGGTCTGGGACGAGAACGCCCAGATCGTCCCCGTGACCGTGGTCGCGGCCGGCACCAACGTGGTGACCCAGGTCCGCACCCCCGAGACCGACGGCTACAACGCCGTGCAGGTCGGCTTCGGCGAGATCGACGGCACGAAGATCAACAAGCCCGAGTCCGGTCACTTCGCGAAGGCCGGGGTCACCCCGCGCCGCCACGTCGTGGAGATCCGCACCGCCGACGCGTCGTCGTACACCGTCGGTCAGGAGCTGGCCGCCGACCTGTTCGAGGTCGGTGAGGAGATCGACGTCACCGGCACCAGCAAGGGCAAGGGCTTCGCCGGAACGATGAAGCGTCACGGCTTCTCCGGCGTCGGCGCCTCCCACGGTGCCCACCGCAACCACCGCAAGCCCGGCTCGATCGGCGCCTGCGCCACCCCGGGCCGCGTCTTCAAGGGCATGCGGATGGCCGGCCGGATGGGTGCCGACACCGTCACCACCCAGAACGTCGCGGTGCACGCCGTCGACGTCGAGAAGGGCCTGATCCTGCTCAAGGGCGCCGTTCCCGGCCCCAAGGGCGGTCTCGTGGTCCTCCGCTCCGCCGCGAAGAGCCAGAAGACCCTGGAGGTGTCCGCCTGATGGCCGCCAAGACCGTGAAGGTCGACCTGCCCGCCGACATCTTCGGCACCGAGGCCAGCGTCGCCCTCCTGCACCAGGTCGTGGTGGCCCAGCAGGCCGCCGCGCGCCAGGGCACGCACGCCACCAAGACCCGCGGCGACGTCCGCGGCGGTGGTCGCAAGCCGTACAAGCAGAAGGGCACCGGCCGCGCCCGTCAGGGCTCGACCCGCGCTCCGCAGTTCGCCGGCGGGGGCACCGTCCACGGCCCGCAGCCGCGCGGGTACGACCAGCGGACGCCCAAGAAGATGAAGGCCGCCGCGCTGCGTGGTGCCCTCTCCGACCGGGCCCGCGCCGACCGGATCCACGTGGTCGAGGGTCTGGTCGAGGGCACGAAGCCCTCGACGAAGGCCGCCCTGGCCGGCCTGGCCGGTCTCTCCGATCGCCGGCGCAAGCTCGTCGTGCTCGAGCGCGAGGACGCCGTCACCTGGCTGTCGCTGCGCAACGCGCCCGACGTGCACATCCTGGCCGTCGACCAGCTCAACACCTACGACGTGCTGCTCGCCGACGACGTGGTCTTCACCAAGGGCGCCTACGACGCCTTCGTCTCGGGCGCCACGCCGTCCGCGGTGAAGACCGCCGAGATCGTCGAGCCGCCGGCCGCCGACGCGGTGACCGAGGCCGAGACCGAGGAGGGCTCCGAGGCATGAGCACCCTGCACAAGGACCACCGCGACGTGCTGATCGCACCCGTCGTGTCCGAGAAGAGCTACGGCCTGATGGACCAGAACAAGTACACGTTCCTGGTCCACCCGAGCGCCAACAAGACCGAGATCAAGATCGCGGTCGAGAAGGTGTTCGACGTGAAGGTCACCTCGGTGAACACCGTCAACCGCCCGGGCAAGGCGCGTCGCACCCGTTATGGCATCGGCCGTCGTCCCGCCACCAAGCGGGCGATCGTCAGCCTCGCCGTCGGGGACCGCATCGACGTCTTCGGGGGCCCGGTCGGCTGACCGGGGGACGAGGACTTAAGGACTAGCTATGGCAATCCGGAACTACAAGCCGACCACGCCGGGCCGACGCGGCTCGTCGGTGGCCGACTTCGTCGAGATCACCCGCACCACGCCGGAGAAGTCCCTGGTCAAGCCGCTGCCCAAGAAGGGCGGTCGCAACAACCAGGGTCGGATCACCACCCGGCACCAGGGCGGCGGGCACAAGCGGGCGTACCGCGTCGTCGACTTCCGTCGCTACGACAAGGACGGCGTGCCGGCGACGGTCGCGCACATCGAGTACGACCCCAACCGGACCGCGCGGATCGCGCTGCTGCACTTCGCGGACGGCGAGAAGCGCTACATCCTCGCCCCCCGCGGCATCGTGCAGGGCCAGGCCATCGAGGCCGGGCCGAACGCCGACATCAAGACCGGCAACAACTTGCCGCTGCGCAACATCCCGGTCGGTACGACGCTGCACTGCATCGAGCTCCGTCCCGGTGGCGGCGCCAAGATGGCGCGCTCGGCGGGCAACTCCGCACAGCTCGTCGCGAAGGAGGGCTCGCGCGCGCAGCTGCGGCTGCCCTCCGGCGAGATGCGGTACGTCGACGTGCGCTGCCGCGCGACGGTGGGCGAGGTCGGCAACGCCGAGCAGTCCAACATCAGCTGGGGCAAGGCCGGCCGGATGCGGTGGAAGGGCAAGCGCCCGACCGTCCGCGGTGTCGTCATGAACCCCGTCGACCACCCGCACGGCGGTGGTGAGGGCAAGACCTCCGGTGGTCGCCACCCGGTCTCGCCCTGGGGCAAGCCCGAGGGCCGCACGCGCAAGCGCAAGTCCTCCGACGCCCTCATCGTCCGTCGCCGTCGTACCGGCAAGAAGCGTTAGGAAGCCACGAGATGCCGCGCAGCCTGAAGAAGGGCCCGTTCGTCGACGACCACCTGATGAAGAAGGTGGACACGCAGAACGACTCCGGGACCCACAACGTGATCAAGACGTGGTCGCGTCGCTCGATGATCGTGCCGGCCATGATCGGCCACACGCTCGCCGTGCACGACGGTCGCAAGCACGTCCCGGTCTTCGTCACCGACTCGATGGTCGGTCACAAGCTGGGGGAGTTCGCCCCGACCCGCACCTACCGCGGGCACGTCAAGGACGACCGGAAGAGCCGCCGCCGCTGAGCGCGGCCGGACTCCACCACACGTAGGTTCAGAGGAGAGCACACGAGATGAGCGTTACCGAGCGTCAGCGCACCAGCGCGCGCCGCGAGTCGCTGCTCGGCGACGAGCCGGGGGCCTTCGCGTCCGCACGGTTCGCCCGGATCACGCCGATGAAGGCCCGCCGGGTCGTCGACCTGGTCCGCGGCCTGGCCGTCGACGACGCGCTGGCCATGCTGCGGTTCGCGCCGCAGGCCGCCAGCGACACCGTCTACAAGGTCCTCGAGTCCGCGGTGGCGAACGCCGAGACGACCGAGGACCTCGACCGCGCCGACCTGGTGGTCAGCGCCGCCCGGGTCGACGAGGGGCCCACCCTGAAGCGGTGGCGTCCTCGTGCCCAGGGCCGGGCCACCCGGATCAACAAGCGCACGAGCCACATCACGATCGTCGTCCAGCCGGCCGACCTGGTGAAGGCCCGCGCGGCGTCCACGAAGTCCACGAAGGGGAGCAACGCCTGATGGGCCAGAAGATCAACCCGAACGGCTTCCGCCTGGGTGTCTCCATCGACCACCGCAGCCGGTGGTACGCCGACAAGCTCTACAAGTCGTACGTCGGCGAGGACGTCGCGATCCGTCGGCTGCTGACCAAGAAGGTCGGCGACACCGAGCTCACCCGCGCCGGGATCGCGAAGGTGGAGATCGAGCGCACCCGTGACCGGGTGCGGGTCGACATCCACACCGCCCGGCCCGGCATCGTCATCGGTCGCCGCGGCGCGACCGCGGACCTCGTCCGCGCGGAGCTGGAGAAGCTCACCGGCAAGCAGGTGCAGCTCAACATCCTCGAGGTGAAGCAGCCCGAGATCGACGCGCAGCTGGTCGCCCAGGGCGTGGCCGAGCAGCTCGCCGGCCGCGTGCAGTTCCGGCGTGCGATGAAGAAGGCGATCCAGACCTCGATGCGCTCGGGTGCCAAGGGTGTCCGGATCCAGTGCTCGGGCCGTCTGAACGGTGCCGAGATGTCGCGCTCGGAGTTCTACCGCGAGGGTCGGGTGCCGCTGCACACGCTGCGCGCCGACATCGACTACGGCTTCTTCGAGGCCAAGACCACCTTCGGCCGGATCGGCGTGAAGGTCTGGATCTACAAGGGCGAGGTCGCCGGCACCCGCGCCGAGCGTGAGGCGGCCCAGGCCGCGCGCGCCGGTGCTCCCGGCCGCAACCGCGGTGCTCGTGGCGAGCGTCCGGGTCGTGGCAACCGGCCGACCCGCGCCGACCGTCAGGGCGGCGAGGCCACCGAGAACGCACCGGCCGAGGCGACCGGTGCGGCTCCCGCCGAGTCCGCCGCCCCGGCGGCGGCTCCGACCGGACAGGAGGGCTGACCTCATGCTGATGCCCCGCAGGGTCAAGCACCGCAAGCAGCACCACCCCAAGCGCACCGGCGCCGCCAAGGGCGGCACGTCGCTGGCGTTCGGTGACTACGGCATCCAGGCGATCGAGAGCCACTACGTCACCAACCGGCAGATCGAGTCGGCGCGTATCGCGATGACCCGTCACATCAAGCGAGGCGGGAAGGTGTGGATCAACATCTACCCCGACCGTCCGCTGACCAAGAAGCCCGCCGAGACCCGGATGGGTTCCGGGAAGGGCTCGCCCGAGTGGTGGGTCGCCAACGTCAAGGCCGGCCGCGTGATGTTCGAGCTGTCCGGAGTCCCGGAGGACGTTGCTCGCGAGGCGATGCGACGCGCGATCCACAAGCTCCCCATGAAGTGCAAGTTCGTGACCCGGGAGGGTGGTGCCTGATGGCGACGCAGAGTCTGGCGGCCGAGCTCGACGACCTCAACGACGTCGACCTCGAGACCCGCCTCAAGGACGCCAAGGAGGAGCTGTTCAACCTCCGCTTCCAGGCGGCCACCGGCCAGCTGGAGAGCCACGGGCGGCTGCGCACCGTGAAGCGGGACATCGCCCGCATCTACACCGTGGTCCGCGAGCGCGAGCTCGGGATCCGCACCGCGCCCGGTGCCCAGGAGGAGAAGGCATGAGCGAGAACACGTCTGTGCGTACGAACCGCAAGGTCCGTGAGGGCCTCGTCGTCAGCGACAAGATGGACAAGACCGTCGTGGTCTCGGTCGAGGACCGCGTCAAGCACGGGCTCTACGGCAAGGTGCTGCGTCGGACCTCGAAGCTGAAGGTGCACGACGAGGAGAACACCGCCGGTGTCGGTGACCGCGTCCAGATCATGGAGACCCGGCCGCTGAGCGCCACCAAGCGCTGGCGCCTGGTCCAGGTCGTCGAGAAGGCCAAGTAACCCCCGTACCCATCACGTTCCCCCAGGCTCGCACCGCCACGAAGGCGGCGTCTCGAGAACCAGGGCGACAAGGAGAACTAAGCAATGATCCAGCAGGAGTCGCGACTCAAGGTCGCCGACAACACCGGTGCCAAGGAGATCCTGTGCATCCGCGTGCTCGGTGGCTCCGGTCGCCGGTACGCCGGCATCGGTGACGTCGTCGTGGCCACGGTCAAGGACGCGATCCCCGGCGGCAACGTCAAGAAGGGCGACGTCGTCAAGGCCGTGGTCGTGCGCACCGTGAAGGAGCGCCGCCGCGCCGACGGCTCGTACATCCGCTTCGACGAGAACGCTGCCGTCATCCTCAAGGCCGACGGCGAGCCGCGCGGTACCCGCATCTTCGGTCCCGTGGGTCGCGAGCTGCGCGAGCGTCGGTTCATGCGCATCATCAGCCTGGCCCCGGAGGTGCTCTGAAGTCATGAGCAAGTCGCTGAACATCAAGAAGGGCGACACCGTCAAGGTGATCGCCGGCAAGGACAAGGGCGTCGAGGGCAAGGTCATCGCGGTCCACCGCGAGAACGACCGGGTCGTCGTCGAGGGCGTCAACCGGATCAAGAAGCACACGAAGTCGATCGACCAGGGCGGTCGGGGCGGCAAGTCCGGCGGCATCGTGACGACCGAGGCGCCGATCCACGTGTCCAACGTGATGCTGACCTCGGGCGACGGCGTGACCCGTGTGGGCTTCCGCCGCGACGAGGTGACCAAGCGCCGGGCCGACGGCTCGGAGAGGAAGGCGCAGCGCTCCGTCCGGGTCGCGCGCAAGACGGGTGATGAGATCTGATGACTGACACCGCCACCGAGAAGACCACCAGCGGCCCCCGGCTGCGTGCGACGTACCGCGAGGAGGTGCTCCCCGCCCTGCGCGAGGAGTTCTCCATCGCGAACGTGATGCAGGTCCCCGGCCTGACCAAGATCGTGGTCAACATGGGTGTGGGCGAGGCCGCCCGCGACTCCAAGCTGATCGAGGGTGCCGTGGCCGACCTGACCGCGATCACCGGTCAGAAGCCGCAGGTCACCAAGGCGCGCAAGTCCATCGCGCAGTTCAAGCTGCGCGAGGGCATGCCGATCGGGTGCCACGTCACGCTGCGCGGCGACCGGATGTGGGAGTTCCTGGACCGGCTGCTGTCCCTGGCGCTGCCCCGGATCCGCGACTTCCGCGGCCTCTCGGACCGCCAGTTCGACGGCCGGGGGAACTACACCTTCGGGCTGACCGAGCAGGTGATGTTCCACGAGATCGACCAGGACCGCATCGACCGGCCTCGCGGCATGGACATCACGGTCGTCACGACGGCGACCGACGACGACCAGGGACGTGCGCTGCTTCGGCGGCTGGGCTTCCCGTTCAAGGAGAACTGACATGGCCAAGACCGGTCTGAGGGCCAAGGCGGCCCGCAAGCCCAAGTTCAAGGTCCGCGCCTACACCCGCTGCCAGCGCTGCGGCCGGCCCAAGGCCGTCTACCGCAAGTTCGGCCTGTGCCGCGTGTGCCTGCGCGAGATGGCGCACCGCGGCGAGCTGCCCGGCGTCACCAAGAGCTCCTGGTGATCGCTCGGGGTCGCGTCCGCGGCCCCGGTGACCACCACATCCCACGAACGCTGCAGGTCCCGCCCGACGTGGCGGGAAACCACAACGAGAGAGAACGAACCAGACCATGACGATGACTGACCCGATCGCAGACATGCTCACCCGTCTGCGCAACGCCAACCAGGCGTTCCACGACGACGTGACCATGCCGTACAGCAAGCTGAAGGAGGGCGTTGCCGAGATCCTGAAGCAGGAGGGCTACATCACCTCCTGGAAGGTCGAGGACAACGTCGACGGCGAGGGCAACCCCTCCGTCGGCAAGGCCCTGACCGTGACGCTGAAGTACGGCCGCAACCGTGAGCGCTCGATCGCCGGTGTCCGGCGGATCAGCAAGCCCGGGCTGCGCGTGTACGCCAAGCACACCGGTCTCCCGAAGGTGCTCGGCGGCCTCGGCGTCGCGATCATCTCGACCAGCCAGGGCCTGCTGACGGACCGTCAGGCCAACTCCAAGGGCGTCGGCGGGGAAGTCCTCGCCTACGTCTGGTGACCAGGGATAGCGAGGAGAACGAGTAATGTCGCGCATCGGCAAGCTGCCCGTCGCCGTCCCGTCCGGGGTCGACGTGAGCATCGAGCAGGCCACCGTGAAGGTGAAGGGCCCCAAGGGGGAGCTCTCGCACACGGTCGCCGCCCCCATCACCGTCGTCCGTGACGACGACGGTGCGGTCAAGGTGGAGCGGCCCGACGACGAGCGGGAGTCCCGCTCGCTGCACGGGCTGACCCGCACCCTGATCAACAACATGGTCCTGGGCGTCACCGAGGGCTTCGAGAAGAAGCTCGAGATCGTGGGCGTGGGCTACCGCGTCCTTTCCAAGGGCCCGACCCAGCTGGAGTTCCAGCTCGGCTACTCCCACTCGATCACCTTCGACGCGCCGCAGGGCATCACCTTCACCGTCGAGAACCCCACCCACCTCGGGGTCCAGGGAATCGACAAGCAGCTGGTCGGTGAGGTCGCGGCCAACATCCGCAAGCTGCGCAAGCCCGAGCCGTACAAGGGCAAGGGTGTCCGTTACGTGGGCGAGCACGTCCGTCGCAAGGTCGGAAAGGCTGGTAAGTGACCATGGCGATCGCACTCAAGACCGGCAAGCACACCAGCGCCCGTGTCGCGTCGCGACAGCGGCGTCAGGTGCGCGGCCGCAAGAAGGTCTCGGGCACCGCGGAGCGTCCGCGCCTGGTGGTCACGAGGTCCTCCAAGCACATCACCGTCCAGGTCGTCGACGACCTGGTCGGCAAGACGGTGGCGTACGCCTCGACGATGGAGGCCGACCTGCGCGGCTCGTCCGACGACAAGACCGCGAAGGCCAAGCGCGTGGGCGAGCTCGTCGCCGAGCGCGCCAAGGCCGAGGGTGTCGAGTCGGTCGTGTTCGACCGGGCCGGCAACCGCTACCACGGCCGCGTCGCCGCTCTGGCCGACGCCGCTCGTGAGGGTGGGCTGACGTTCTGATGCGTACCCACCACCAGTTCAGCTACGACGACAAGGGAGCAATCCGATGAGCGGACCGCAGCGCGGACGCGCCGGGGGCGACCGCCGCGGCGGGCGTGACGGCCGTGGCCAGCAGGGCGACAAGAACCAGTACCTCGAGCGCGTGGTGGCGATCAACCGCGTCGCGAAGGTGGTCAAGGGCGGACGACGCTTCAGCTTCACCGCCCTGGTCATCGTCGGCGACGGCGACGGCACCGTCGGGGTCGGCTACGGCAAGGCCAAGGAGGTGCCGGCGGCGATCGCCAAGGGCGTCGAGGAGGCCAAGAAGAACTTCTTCCGGGTCCCCCGCATCCAGGGCACGATCCCGCACCCGGTGCAGGGTGAGAAGGCCGCCGGAGTCGTGCTCCTGCGCCCCGCGTCTCCCGGTACCGGTGTGATCGCCGGCGGTCCGGTGCGCGCGGTGCTCGAGTGCGCCGGCGTCCACGACATCCTCAGCAAGTCGCTGGGCTCGTCGAACCAGATCAACATCGTGCACGCGACCGTCGAGGCGCTGCGCTCGCTGGAGGAGCCCGAGGCCGTGGCCGCTCGCCGTGGTCTCCCGGTCGAGGACGTCGCCCCGGCCGCCCTGCTCAAGGCCCGCAACGAGGTGCCCGAGGGTGTCTCCGAGGAGGTCACCGTCTGATGGCCACCCTGCAGGTCACTCAGCTCAAGTCCACCATCGGCTGCAAGGCCAACCAGCGCGACACGCTTCGTACGCTGGGGCTCAAGCGGATCGGTGACGTGGTCGTCAAGGAGGATCGCCCCGAGGTTCGTGGGATGGTCCACACCGTCCGTCACCTGGTGGCGGTCACCGAGATCAAGGAGGGGTGAGCGCGATGCCGATCAAGCTCCACCACCTGCGTCCGGCCCCCGGCTCCCGTACCGCCCGCACCCGGGTGGGTCGTGGTGAGGCCTCGAAGGGCAAGACCGCCGGGCGCGGCACCAAGGGCACGAAGGCTCGCTACCAGGTGCCCGCGTCCTTCGAGGGTGGGCAGATGCCCATCCACATGCGGCTCCCGAAGCTCAAGGGCTTCTCGAACCCGTTCAAGGTCGAGTTCCAGGTCGTGAACCTGGACCGGATCGGCCAGCTGTTCCCCGAGGGCGGCGCCGTCGGGGTCGACGAGCTCGTCGCCCGGGGTGCGGTCCGCAAGGGTCAGCCGGTGAAGGTCCTCGGCACCGGTGACCTCGGTGTCGCCGTCCAGGTCACCGCGCACAAGTTCTCGGCCTCGGCCAAGGACAAGATCGCGGCCGCCGGTGGTTCCGCCACCGAGCTGTGAGGACCAGCACCACCACCTGACCTCGACAGGGCAGGACCTCCTACGTCGGCTCCGACGGTGAGGTCCTGCCCTGTTAGGCTTCCGGAGGCCCTGGTGGTCCGGGTCACGCCCGGCTCGTCGGCCTCGCCGGCCCCGTCGTCCGACGGGGTCGTTCGGTAGAAAGTAGAGGAACCCGTGCTCGGCGCCTTCGCGAACGCCTTCCGGACCCCGGACCTGCGCAAGAAGCTCCTGTTCGTGCTCGGGATCGTCATCCTCTTCCGGCTGGGCTCCCAGGTTCCCGCCCCCGGGGTCGACGTCGGCAACGTCCAGCAGTGCTTCACCCAGGCCACCGAGTCCGGCGGCATCTACAGCCTGATCAACACCTTCTCCGGTGGCGCGCTGCTGCAGCTGACGATCTTCGCGCTCGGGATCATGCCGTACATCACCGCGAGCATCATCCTGCAGCTCCTCGTGGTGGTCATCCCGCGCCTGGAGGCCCTCAAGAAGGAGGGTCAGGCGGGGCAGACGAAGATCACGCAGTACACCCGCTACCTCACGCTCGCGCTCGCGGTCCTGCAGGGCACCGGCATCGTGGCCCTCGCACGCTCGAACCAGCTGCTCCAGGGCTGCCAGCTGGACCTGCTCTACGACGACGACGTGATCACGGCGCTGATCATGGTCATCACGCTGACCGCCGGCACCGCGATCATCATGTGGCTCGGGGAGCTGATCACCGAGCGCGGCATCGGCAACGGCATGTCGATCCTCATCTTCACCCAGGTCGTCGCGACCTTCCCCGCGACCCTGTGGCAGCTCCGCCAGACCAAGGGCTGGTGGATCTTCGTCGCCACGATCGTCGTCGGGTTCGCGATCATCGCGGCGGTGATCTTCATCGAGCAGGCGCAGCGCCGGATCCCGGTGCAGTACGCCCGCCGCATGGTGGGGCGCAAGATGTTCGGCGGCTCGTCGACGTACATCCCGCTGAAGGTCAACCAGGCCGGGATCATCCCCGTCATCTTCGCCTCGAGCCTGCTCTACCTGCCGGCGCTCATCGTCCAGTTCAACCAGGGCAGCGACAACCCGCCGGCCTGGGTCCAGTGGGTCGCGGTCCACTTCGTCAGGGGCGACCACCCGCTCTACATGGCGGTGTTCTTCCTGCTGATCCTCTTCTTCACCTACTTCTACGTCTCGATCACCTTCAACCCGGAGGAAGTCGCGGACAACATGAAGAAGTACGGAGGCTTCATCCCCGGGATCCGGGCGGGCAAGCCGACGGAGCAGTACCTCAACTACGTCCTGTCCCGCATCACGCTGCCCGGCGCGCTCTACCTCGGGATCATCGCGCTGATCCCGCTGGTCGCACTCTCCTTGGTGAACGCCAACCAGAACTTCCCCTTCGGAGGCACGTCCTTGCTGATCATGGTCGGGGTCGCCCTCGACACGGTGAAGCAGGTGGAGAGCCAGCTCCAGCAGCGCAACTACGAAGGGTTCCTCCGCTGATGCGTCTGATCCTCATGGGCCCCCCCGGTGCCGGCAAGGGCACGCAGGCCGGCACGCTCGCGTCGTCGTACGACATCCCCGCCATCTCGACCGGCGACATCTTCCGTGCCAACGTCTCCGAGGGCACCGACCTCGGCAAGGAGGCGCAGCGCTACATGGACGCCGGGGAGTACGTCCCCGACGAGGTCACCAACAAGATGGTCCGCAACCGGATCGACGAGGACGACGCCACGAAGGGCTTCCTCCTCGACGGCTACCCGCGCACCCTCGCCCAGGTCGAGGAGCTCGACGGCATGATCGGGCACACCGGCCACTCGCTCGACGCCGTGGTGGTGCTCGCCGTCGACCCCGAGGAGCTCGTGCAGCGGCTGGTCCAGCGCGCCGAGACCGACGGCCGCTCCGATGACACCGAGGACGTCATCCGGCGCCGCCAGGAGGTCTACGCCGAGCAGACCGAGCCGCTGATCGACGTCTACCGCGAGCGTGGTCTGCTGCACGAGGTCGACGGCATGGGCGAGGTCGCCGAGGTGACCGAGCGGGTGCTCGCCGCCCTGCGCGACGTCACCGCGAGCTAGGCCCGTGGGTCTCTTCGACTGGTCCCGGCCGGGCGTCGAGGTCAAGACTCCCGACCAGGTCCGGGCGATGCGTCGCGCCGGTCTGCTGACCGGGCAGACCCTCGAGACCCTTCGCGACGCCGTCCGTCCGGGGATCAGCACCGGCGAGCTGGACGCGATCGCCGAGGACCGGATCCGCTCGGGCGGCGGTGTGCCGAGCTTCCTCGGGTACAGCGTCCCGCCGTACCCCGGCAGCATCTGCGCCTCGGTCAACGACGTCGTCGTCCACGGGGTGCCCGGGGACCTGGTCCTCGCCGAGGGCGACGTCATCTCGATCGACTGCGGCGCCATCGTCGACGGCTGGCACGGCGACTCCGCGATCACGGTCGCGGTCGGCGAGGTCGCCGACGAGGTCGAGACCCTCAGCGACGTCACCCGCGAGGCGATGTGGGTCGGCATCGCCGCCGCCCGTCCCGGCGGCAGGGTCGTCGACATCTCCGGCGCGGTGGAGGACCACGTCCGCGCGCGTGGCGACTACGGCATCATCGAGGACTTCACCGGCCACGGCATCGGCACGGCCATGCACCAGCCGCCGGACGTCCCCAACGTGCGCCGGTCCCTGCGAGGCCCCCGCCTCGAGCCGGGCCTCGCGCTCGCCGTCGAGCCGATGGTCACCCTCGGCGGCATCGCCTGGACCGAGGACGACGACCAGTGGACGATCCGTACCGCCGACGGCAGCGTCTCCGCGCACTGGGAGCACACCTTCACCCTGACCGAGCACGGCGCCTGGGTGCTGACAGCCCTCGACGGGGGCGAGAGCGAGCTGGCTCGGCTCGGCGTGCCCTTCGGACCGCTCGGCGACTGACTCCGCGGCGGCCGGGCGTACCGCTCGTCCAGGGGTCAGCCTGAGACGGCAGCGAGGATCTCGGGGTCGGCGCAGGCGCGTCCGAACGCCCCGATGCGGGCGCGGATCTCACGGCCGAGCAGCCACTGCCCGATCGGCTCCGCGACCGGCGCCAGCCAGGCCGGCCGGATCGTGTAGGTGTACTTCCACACGGCGAGAGTGCCCTCGACACCGTTCCGTGCCGCCGGGGTGAACCGCCACCCCCCGCCGAAGCCGGCGAAGAACCACGGTCCATGCTCCATCGTCATCCCCACCGAGGACGGCGGTCGGAAGGAGACGTACCGGCTGATCATCGTCGGGCCGACGCGTGCCTTCGTCAGCGTGCGTACGTCCTTGCCGGGGTGCTCGGCGTCGATCAGGTGCTGGTGCCGGATGAAGGGGTCCCACCTCAGGCGCAGCTCGCCGGTCGTCTGGCTGACGGCGAACGCCGTCTCGGTGGCCACGGCCACCCACTGCTCGGCGACGACCTGGGGCACGTGCTCATCCTCGCACCGAGCCGAGCCGAGCCGAGCCGAGCCGAGCCGAGCCGAGCCGGGCCGGGCCGGGCCGCAGTGCCGTGGGCTGTGTGGGGCGCGGGGCACGCGCACGAGGTGGTCGCTCCTCTCCAGGCCGTGCGCGAGAGCGCGCTGCAGGACCTGCAGGGACCCGGCGTCGCGCAGCTGCGGGACGCCTCGGCGCGGTGACGCCGAGGCGGCCCAGGAATCGCGAGACCGCCGGAGTGGTTGCGCCGAGGTGACACCCCGACTCTCCGTCCTCGACCTCGTCCCCGTCCGCAGCGACCAGTCCAGCGCCGACGCCGTCGCGGCCTCGGTCTCGCTCGCCCGGGTCGCCGACGACCTCGGCTACCACCGGTACTGGGTCGCCGAGCACCACAACATGCCCGCAGTCGCCGCGACGAACCCGCCCGTGATGATCGCGCTCCTCGCGGCACGCACCAGCCGGATCCGGGTGGGGTCGGGCGGCGTGATGCTGCCCAACCACGCGCCGCTGGTGGTGGCCGAGCAGTTCGCGCTCCTCGAGGCGGCGTTCCCGGGACGGATCGACCTCGGCATCGGCCGTGCGCCGGGCAGCGACCCGGTGACCAGCTTCGCGCTCCGCCACGGTGCCGGCGGGGTCGACGACCAGGCGGTCGCCCGCTTCCCCGAGTACGTCGAGAACGTACGCGCCATGCTCGAGCCCGGCGGCGTGGGGCTCACGGTCCAGGGACGCACCCACCCGCTGCGGGCCACCCCCGAGGCGGGTTCCACCCCTCCGGTGTGGCTGCTCGGGTCCTCGGACTACTCCGCGCAGCTCGCGGCGCAGCTCGGCCTGCCGTACGTCTTCGCCCACCACTTCTCCGGGCAGGGCACCGAGCAGGCGCTGGCGCTCTACCGTGACGGCTTCCGCGCCTCCGACGCCGCGTCGGTGCCGACGACGTTCCTCACCGCCAACGTCGTCGTGGCCGAGACCGAGGAGGAGGCCGAGCGGCTCGCGCTGCCGCAGCTGCAGCAGATGGTCTCGCTGCGGACCGGTGGCCCGCTCTCGCCCCAGCGGCTCGTGGAGGACGCCGAGACGGTCGGCATCTCCGCCGAGCACGAGGGGCTGGTGCGCGCGATGCGCGAGCGGTGGTACGTCGGCACGCCCGACCGGGTCGCCGCCGAGCTCGGCGGGCTGGCCGAGCGGTTCGGCGTGGACGAGGTCATGGTCAACCCGGTGGCCTCGGCCGTGCGGGGTACCGACCTCGCGTCGGCACCCGCCCGCGAGGAGACGCTGCGGCTGCTCGCCAAGGCGTCCTGAGGACCACGCGCGCCCCGGCCGATTAGGGTTCTCGGTCCGCGGGTGCCTACACTGGCGTGTCGGCCCAACGTGGGCTGCGTCCTGTGCTGCCTCACGGCTGCCGTCGTACTTCCCCCGGAAGTGTCCGCGGATGCGGATTCCGGTGGCGTGCGCGGCGGAGGTGCCCAGGTCGTCCCGACGAGGTCCACCCGCAGCAGCGGGAGGTTCCCGGGCCGGCGCACGAACGGTAGACGACGTCGACGAAGAAGATTGTGGAGGACATGCCGAAGAAGGAAGGCGTGATCGAGATGGAGGGCTCCGTCGTGGAGGCCCTTCCCAATGCCATGTTCCGCGTGGAGCTCTCCAACGGACACAAGGTGCTCGCCCACATCAGCGGCAAGATGCGCCAGCACTACATCCGGATCCTCCCCGAGGACCGCGTGGTGGTGGAGCTCTCCCCGTACGACCTGACCCGCGGCCGCATCGTCTACCGCTACAAGTAGCAGCCACCGAGAGAAAGGCTCCGACCATGAAGGTCCAGCCGAGCGTCAAGAAGATCTGTGACAAGTGCAAGACGATCCGTCGTCACGGTCGCGTCATGGTCATCTGCGACAACCCCCGCCACAAGCAGCGGCAAGGCTGAAGCACACGCGACGAAGGAGCGTGGGCGTCTCAGCCGCAGGTTGAGCAAGCCTACGGCTGAGCTTGCGAAGCCGGAAGGGCGCGTCGAAACCCGGTGAGCCGGGCGACAACCCCAGCCACACAGCACCACCACAACTGAATACATCCACCACGTATCGCTTAGTGGTCTCGACAAGCGCGACTTCCGGGTACAGCCCGACCTCCGGGTCGATCGCCGAGACCGCGAACCACTTCCGGAACGGATGGCCGGGACCTGCTCCGACCGAGCGGGACGCGACACGACCAGACCACCGTGAACCACCAAGAAAGGCCACTCATGGCACGCCTCGTCGGTGTTGATCTCCCGCGCGACAAGCGGATCGAGATCGCACTCACCTACATCTACGGCATCGGCCGTACCCGCTCCCAGCAGGTGCTGGCCGCCACGGGGATCGACCCCAACACGCGCGTCCACACCCTGGGCGAGGACGAGCTGGTCAAGCTCCGCGACGAGATCGAAGCGAACTTCCAGATCGAGGGCGACCTGCGGCGCGAGGTCCAGGCGGACATCCGGCGCAAGGTCGAGATCGGCACCTACCAGGGTCGCCGTCACCGCATGGGTCTCCCGGTCCGCGGTCAGCGCACCAAGACCAACGCGCGCACCCGCAAGGGTCCCAAGCGCACCGTCGCCGGCAAGAAGAAGGCCAAGTGACCCTGCGGCCTCGGCCGCGTCACTGACCTCTCACCCAGACCAGACTCACTCGTACTCGTAGGAGAACCAGATGCCTCCCAAGGCTCGTGCGGGCGCCAAGAAGGTGCGCCGCAAGGAGAAGAAGAACGTCGTCCAGGGCGAAGCCCACATCAAGAGCACGTTCAACAACACCATCGTCACCCTGACCGACCCCTCGGGCGCGGTCATCTCGTGGGCCTCCGCCGGCACCGTCGGCTTCAAGGGCTCGCGCAAGTCCACCCCGTTCGCCGCGCAGATGGCCGCCGAGGCCGCCGGGCGCCGGGCGATGGACCACGGCATGAAGAAGATCGACGTCTTCGTCAAGGGCCCGGGCTCCGGTCGCGAGACCGCGATCCGCTCCCTGGGTGCGATCGGCCTCGAGGTCGGCACCATCCAGGACGTCACGCCCACCCCGCACAACGGTTGCCGCCCGCCCAAGCGCCGGCGCGTCTGAGACCCGAGACGAACAGGAGACGACCCCATGGCCCGCTACACCGGACCGATCACGAAGAAGTCCCGCCGTCTCGGCGTGGACCTCATCGGAGGCGACGCCGCCTTCGAGAAGCGCCCCTACGCACCCGGCCAGCACGGCCGCGCGCGGATCAAGGAGAGCGAGTACCGCAACCAGCTGCAGGAGAAGCAGAAGGCACGCTTCACCTACGGCGTGATGGAGAAGCAGTTCCACAACTACTACGACGAGGCCAGCCGTCGTCCCGGCAAGACCGGTGACAACCTGCTGCAGATGCTCGAGCGTCGCCTCGACAACGTGGTCTACCGCGGTGGCTTCGCGCGTACCCGGCGCCACGCCCGCCAGCTGGTCGTGCACGGGCACTTCATGGTCAACGGCAAGAAGGTCGACATCCCGTCGTACCAGGTCGACGAGCACGACGTGATCGACGTGCGCTCGAAGTCCCAGGACACCACGCCGTTCATCGTGGCTCGTGAGACCCACGGCGAGCGGATCGTCCCGGCCTGGCTCGAGGCGCTGCCCGAGCGGATGCGGATCCTCGTGCACTCGCTCCCGGTGCGTGCGCAGATCGAGATCCCCGTCCAGGAGCAGCTGATCGTGGAGTACTACTCCAAGAAGTGATCCTCACGTGCCGGGCCGCTGCGGCGGCCCGGCACCTCACAGCAGGGGGTTCCGCCACCCTCCTGCGGCCTCGCGGGTGATCGCCGCGTGGCCCATCCCACACAGTCGAGCCCGTCAAATAGCGGGTGGGCTCGGAAAGGAAAACCTCAGTGCTTATCGCTCAGCGCCCGACCCTGTCGGAGGAGACCGTCGACGAGTTCCGCTCGCGGTTCGTCATCGAGCCGCTCGAGCCGGGCTTCGGCTACACGCTCGGCAACTCGCTGCGTCGTACGCTCCTGTCCTCGATCCCGGGGGCGTCGGTCACCAGCATCAAGGTCGACTCGGCCCTGCACGAGTTCTCCACCATCGAGGGCGTCAAGGAGGACGTCACCGAGGTGATCCTCAACCTGAAGTCGCTCGTCGTCTCCTCCGAGAACGACGAGCCGGTCACGATGTACCTGCGCAAGCAGGGCGCCGGTGAGGTCACCGCCGCCGACATCGCGCCGCCGGCCGGCGTCGAGGTGCACAACCCCGACCTGAAGATCGCCACGCTCAACGACAAGGGCAAGCTGGAGATGGAGCTGGTGGTCGAGCGCGGCCGCGGCTACGTCTCCTCGGTGCAGAACAAGGGTGCCGACAACGAGATCGGCCGGATGCCGGTCGACTCCATCTACTCGCCGGTCCTCAAGGTGACCTACAAGGTCGAGGCCACCCGAGTCGAGCAGCGCACCGACTTCGACAAGCTGGTCATCGACGTCGAGACCAAGCAGTCGATCCTGCCGCGCGACGCGATCGCCTCGGCCGGCAAGACGCTGGTCGAGCTGTTCGGCCTGGCCCGCGAGCTCAACGTCGAGGCCGAGGGCATCGACATCGGGCCCAGCCCGGTGGACGAGCAGATGGCCGCCGACCTGGCCCTGCCGGTCGAGGACCTGCAGCTGACGGTCCGCTCGTACAACTGCCTCAAGCGCGAGGGCATCCACACGGTCGGCGAGCTCGTCGGTCGTTCGGAGCAGGACCTGCTCGACATCCGGAACTTCGGCGCCAAGTCCATCGACGAGGTCAAGCTGAAGCTGCACGAGATGGGCCTGAGCCTCAAGGACAGTGCTCCCGGGTTCGACCCGTCCGCCGTGCTCGCGGCGTACGAGGAGGACGACTACGACGAGGGCTCGCTCGAGGACGAGCAGTTCTGATCTGATGGCGCGAGCGTGTCGGACTTCGTCCGCCACGCTGCCGCGCTGGCCGTTGGTCGCCGCAGTGCTTGGGCGACGTAGGGCCCTCACCGGGTGCCACTCACGGTCCCTGGTTCCATCACCATCTACTCCGGTACCTGACACGGCCGGGGAGAAACGAGAGACACGATGCCGACTCCCAAGAAGGGGCCCCGCCTCGGCGGCAGCCCCGAGCACCAGCGCCTGCTGATCTCGAACCTCGCCACCTCGCTGTTCGAGCACGGCCGGATCACCACCACCGAGGCCAAGGCGCGCGTGCTGCGCCCGTTCGCGGAGAAGCTGATCTCCAAGGCCAAGAAGGCGCACCTCGACGAGGCCGTCGCGCTGCACAACCGTCGCGAGGTCCTCAAGACCATCCGTGACAAGTCGGTCGTGCACACGCTGTTCGCCGACATCGCGCCGACCTTCGCCGAGCGTCCCGGTGGCTACACCCGGATCACGAAGATCGGTCCGCGCAAGGGCGACAACGCCCCGATGGCGGTCATCGAGCTGGTCACCGAGGCCTATACGCCGGCCCCCGCGAAGCCGGCCGCCCAGGCGCCGGCCCAGGCCGCGCCGGTCGAGGAGGCTCCTGCGGACGAGTCCGCCGAGGCCACCGAGGTGCCGACCGACCGCACCGACGAGACCCCCGTCGAGGGTGACGCCCCGGTCGAGACCGAGGCCGTGACCGAGGAGGGCGCCTCCGAGGAGGCGCCCGCCGAGGACGGCGACGAGAAGGCCTGAGCCTGCACGGACGACGGCCCGCCACCTGGACCCAGGTGGCGGGCCGTCGTGCGTCTGCTCAGGTACGTGCCCGCGCGAGGGTGGCGAGGTGGTTGTGGACGAGCGGCACGACCGAGGCGCCCTCGCCGGCCGCGGCGGCGACCCGCTTCATCGAGCCCGCACGGACGTCGCCGGCGGCGAAGACACCCGGCACGACCGACTCCAGGCCCGCCGGCGGCATCCCGTCGCGCCACAGGGCCGCGGGGACGTCTCGCCCGGTGAGCACGAAGCCGCGCGCGTCGCGGCACACCTCCGGCGGGATCCAGTCGCAGTGCGGCGCCGCGCCGAGCAGGAGGAAGAGTCCGGCCGCCTCGTGCCGGGTCACCGCGCCCGTCTCGACGTCCTCGACGGCGATCCACTCCAGGGTGGGCTGGCCGCCGGCCTCCACGACCTCGGCGCACGGACGGACCGCGACCCGGTCGTTGTACGCCAGCTCGCGGACCAGGTAGTCCGACATCGTCTCGCTCAGGGACCGGCGCCGGACCAGGATGGTGACCGAGCGGGCGAAGCGCGACAGGTGCACCGCGGCCTGACCGGCGGAGTTGCCGCCGCCGACGACGTACACGTCGCGACCCTCGGTCTCCCGGGCGGCGCTCACGGCGGCGCCGTAGTGCACGCCGAGGCCGACCCGGTCCTCCACGCTGTCGATGCCGAGGCGGCGGTACGCCACCCCCGTGGCCACGACGACCGCTCGGGCGGCGACCTCGCCGTCCTCGGTGCGGATCCGGTGCGGCGCGCCGTCGTGCCCCGGGACCAGGCCCTCGACCGACCAGCCGGTGAGGAAGCGGGTGCCGAAGCGCATCGCCTGGTTGCGTGAGCGCTGCGCCAGCCGCATGCCGGAGATCCCACGGGGGAAGCCGAGGTAGTTGCGGATCATCGAGCTCGTACCGGCCTGACCACCGACGGCCTCGGCCTCGAAGGCGACGGTGCTCAGCCCCTCCGAGGAGGCGTACACCGCCGCCGCGAGTCCGGCCGGCCCGGTGCCCACCACCGCCACGTCGACCGTCTCGCCGGGTCGGTCGATCACGGCGTGCGACGGGCTGGAGCCGTGGACGCGGCGCGCCACCTCGCGCACCGACGTCACCGCGGCGACGTCGCCCTGGGCGGTGGCCACCACCGGCAGGGCGGGCCGCTCGCCGCTCTCCTCCGTCAGGCGGGCGAGCACGTGCCGGCCGACCTCCGATCCCGGCGGGTACGTGCGCGCCGGCAGCCCCATCCGGTCGAAGAAGTCCTTGATGCCGACGGCCAGCGGGTCGTCGCCGTCCGTCACGATCTTCGCCGTGACGACCTCGGGGTCGGCGACCGTGGCGCCCCAGTCCGAGAGCAGCTCGGTGATCGCGGTGTGGAACTCCTCGTCCCGTGCGCCGCGGGGGAGCAGCAGGTAGGCGTCGTACTTGCCCAGCGCGAGGCCCGGTCGCAGCTCGTCGGACTGACGCAGGAAGTGGTCCCAGTGCGCGGCGACGACCCGTCGCGCGGTCGGCACCACGGCGCGCCAGTCGCGGACGGCCTCGTAGAACGGCTCGTCGGGCAGCACCGACTCGGTGACGAGCAGGGCGACCCGGCCGCCAGCGGCCCGGACCTCCTGCAGGTCGGCGGTCATCGCCGCCGCGCTGCGGTGGCAGCGGACGTCGTACTCCGCGGCGTAACGGGCGAACTGGGTCTCCAGGACGTCGTGGTGGTACGGCGCGCAGAGGGCGATCACGGGATCGGGCACGTCGCCATCATCCTCCCCGCGGTGCGAGGATGACGCGGTGCGGCTGCGGATCGATCTCGGGTACGACGGCCGCGCCTTCCACGGCTGGGCGTCCCAGCCCGGCCTGCGGACGGTGCAGGGGGAGATCGAGGCGGCCCTCGCGACGGTGCTGCGCTCCGACCCGCCCCAGGTGACCGTGGCCGGGCGTACCGACACCGGCGTGCACGCCCGTGGCCAGGTCCTCCACGTCGACGTCGACCCCGCCGCGGTGGCGGCGAGCCGGGGGCACGCCGACCGGCCGGTCGAGCAGACGCTGCTGCGCCGGCTCAACGGCGTCCTGCCCGCAGACGTCCGGGTCCACGGCGTGCGGGAGGCGGCACCGGGGTTCGACGCCCGCTTCTCGGCGCTGTGGCGGCGCTACGCCTACCGCCTGGCCGACCGCCCCGAGCTGGTCGACCCGCTCTCCCGTGGGCACGTGACCGCGTGGGGACGCCCGCTGGACGAGGCGCGGATGAGCGAGGCGGGGCGCCTGCTCGTGGGCGAGCGTGACTTCGCCGCGTACTGCAAGCGGCGCGAGGGCGCGAGCACCGTCCGTACGCTCATCGGCGTCGAGTGCTCCCGGCACCTGAACGGGATCCTGGTCGCCGAGGTGCGCGCCGACGCGTTCTGCCACTCGATGGTGCGCTCGCTGATGGGCGCGCTGGTCGCCGTGGGGGAGGGGCGCCGGGGGACCTCGTGGCCCGCCGACGTCCTCGCTCGCGGCGAGCGCGACGGCGGCGTGCTCGTGATGCCTGCGCACGGGCTGGTCCTCGAGGAGGTCGGCTACCCCGCCGACGACGCCCTCGCCGCGCAGGCCGACCGCGCACGGGTCGTCCGGACCCTGACGCTGCAGCCTGGAGGCGAGGCGTGAGCGAGCACTACTTCTCCGCCGACCCGTCGGTGGCCTTCGAGCGGGCGCGGGTCGAGGCGACGGTGTGGGGCCACGACCTGGCCCTGCAGTCCGGGTCCGGCGTCTTCGCCCGGGGCCGGGTGGACATCGGCACCGCGGTGCTGCTGCGCGAGACCGAGCCGCCGGCGCCCGGACGGGTGCTCGACCTCGGCTGCGGGTACGGCGTCATCGGCCTCGCCATCGCGGTGGCACAGGCCGGCGCACGGGTCGACGGGGTCGACGTCAACGAGCGGGCGGTGCGGCTGGCCAACGAGAACGCACGCTCCCTCGGCGTGGACGAGCGCTACGCCGCTCGTACGGTCGACGCCACGCAGATGCCGCCGCCCGAGACGGCGTACGACGAGATCTGGTCCAACCCCCCGATCCGGATCGGCAAGCAGGCGCTGCACGCCCTCCTGCTCGGCTGGCTCCCGAGCCTGGCCGAGGGCGGGCGCGCCGTGCTGGTGGTCGGCAAGAACCTGGGCGCGGACTCGCTGGCCGGGTGGCTGGGCGACCAGGGGTGGCCGACGACGAGGCTGGCCAGCGCGAAGGGCTTCCGGGTGCTGGAGGCGCGCCGCGGGTGAGCGCTCAGCCCGGGATCTCGAACTGCACCCGGGCGACCTGCTCGCAGGCCTCCACGACGCTCGCGCGGTGCACGTTGTGCTCGGGATCGACGTCGTAGGCCTGGTAGGCCGCGCCGTCCGTCCAGTCGTTGGTGATCGCGAAGTCCCACCCGCCGGCACGCAGCCCGGCGTCGCGGCCGACGTGGTTGGCCAGCATCCCGGGCAGGTCGAGCGCGGCGATGCCGGCCAGGCCGTCCTCGAGCGCGGCCTCGGCCCCGGGGCGTACTCGACCCATCACGACGTTGCGGATCACGGGGACGACGCTCCCACACCGCCGACGCGGTCCACGTGCGCCTCCATCGCGGCCAGGTCGGCGGGGGTGAGCGCGAGCGACGTCGACGGCGAGAGGGGCAGCAGGCCCGGCTGCTCGTACGCCCACCGCACGGCGGAGGGGTCGCGGTCCAGGTCGTCGTCGACCCAGATCGCGGGTGTACCGGGCGCCAGGTGGGACCGGACCGCCTGCAGCTTCCACCAGCCGGCGGTCCCGGAGAGGGCGAGGGTGTCGATCGCCCGCTCCCGGTCCTCCTCGCCGAGGACGCTCCAGCCGGTGGCGTCCAGCCCGAGCGCCGGCGCGAGCAGCTCCGCGGCGTCGGAGCCCCAGGTGGTCAGCCAGTACGCCGTGACCTCCTCGCGTGCGACCAGCCGGTTCAGGCGGGCGACCATCGTCGTCGACCACCGGATCGGGTAGCCGTTGACCGTGCTCAGCTGCGCGTCCGGCCAACCCCAGTCGGGCGTGTCGAGGCTGACGGCGTTGAGCACGCCGTCGACGTCGAGGTAGAGGTTCACCGGCACGGGTCGCGATGGTGCCACCTCGCGCCGAGGTCCGGCACGTCGGACGGGACGGATGGCGGCGTTTACGGATACGCTCCGGCCCAGACGGACCGAACCCGACCGAAACCGACAGATCCGCCTCAGAGGAGCGCACCATGTCGCAGAGCCCGCCGCCCCCGCCCGAGAACAACCCCTACGGCCAGCAGCCGCCGTCGTACGGCGACCAGCCGGTCGAGCCCGGCCAGTCGTACCCGCCGCCCGCACCGGGGCAGGGCTACCCGCCGGCCCAGCCGAAGGGCGGGTCCGGCCTCGCCATCGGCGCACTCGTGCTGGGCATCCTCGCGCTGCTGCTCTCCCTGACCGTCGTCGGCGGGATCCTGCTCGGCCTCGTGGCGCTGATCCTGGGGATCGTGGCCTCCGGCCGAGCAAAGCGAGGCGTCGCCACCGGGCGGGGCATCGCCATCACCGGCATCGTCCTGGGCGTGATCGGGGCGCTGATCTCGATCGGCGTGATCGTCGTGGGCGTGCTCTTCGTGAACAGCGACTCCGGCAAGAACCTCCAGGACTGCGTGAACAACGCGCAGACCCAGGCGGACCGCGACCAGTGCTCGCGAGACTTCGCCAACGACCTGCAGAACTGAGTCGGATCGGCTGCCGGTGAGCACGGTGGTCGAGCTCGTCGAGACCTTGCCGACGGCGTTGCGCGCTAGCGGATCGGACCGCCACCCGGCTCGACCACGTCCAGCACCTCGACCCCGTCACCGGCCCGCAGCAGCGGACGGTGGGCGGGGTCGAGCGCGTCGGGGACCAGGTTGACGCCGAACCAGGTCTGGCCGTCCCAGCGCCGGGTCCTGGCCAGGGAGGCCAGCGGCTCCTTGCCACCCTCGGCGGTCTCGGGGTCCTTGGTGGTCATCACGCAGCGTGCGCAGCCCTTGACGACGCGGAAGGTCGCCTCCCCGATCCGTACCCGGCGCCAGTCGTCCTCCGTCCACGGCGCGCTGCCGCCGACCACGACGTTGGGACGAAAGCGCGTCATCGGCAGCGGGTCGGCGGCTCCGCCAGAGCTCTCCAGGACCGTGTCGTTCAGCGCGCCGAGGGAGGCCTCGGTGGCCAGCAGCAGCGGGTAGCCGTCGGCGAGCGAGACCACGTCGCCCTCGCGGGAGTACGCCGGGTCGCTGGCTCGTACGGTCGGATCGGCCAGGTGGACCAGGCGCAGCGGACGCCCCAGCAGGTCGCTGAGCCATGCCGCGGCGGCCGGCCCGGCGTCGTACGCCTCGAAGGTCGAGCGCCACACGGTGACGGTCCTGCCTCCGTCGGCCGGTCGGGCGACCTCGAGAGGGGGCGCGTCGGCCGCGTCCAGGCACAGCCCCCCGGCGGTGACCGTCGGCGTGACCAGCAGCAGCCGGGGCAGCTCACGGGCCGTCACGAAGCGGCCGTCCTCGTCGACCACCATCCAGCGCCGGTCGTCGGCGAGACCCCAGGGCTCGACGGCGGCCGTGTCCAGGTCGGCGCCGCGCATCGACTTCACGGGGTAGCGCCGGATCGAGGTCAGCTGCACGGCGCTCAGCCTATGACGGCTCGCCGGGAAACCCGGTGGGCAGCCGACGCCGCCGGCGGGCACGATGGTGCGCGTGGGACACGTCGACGTCGCGGGGGTGCGCTTCGAGCTCCCCGACGGCCGGGTGCTCCTCGACGACGTCTCCTTCCGGGTCGGGGAGGGTGCCAAGGTCGCGCTGGTCGGCGCGAACGGCGCCGGCAAGTCGACCCTCCTGCGGATCGTCAGCGGTGAGTCCGACCCCCATGCCGGCGTCGTGACGCGCAGCGGCGGCCTGGGCGTGATGCGGCAGATGGTCGCAGCGGGTGCCACGAGCGTGGCCGAGCTGCTGCTGTCCGTGGCGCCGCCGCGGGTACGTGCGGCCGTCGCCGAGGTCGACGCGTGCGAGCTGCTGCTCATGGAGCACGACGACGAGCCCACGCAGATGCGCTACGCGACCGCGCTGGGGGAGCTGGCCGACGCCGGCGGCTACGACATCGAGGTGGTCTGGGACGTGTGCTGCACCGCGGCCCTCGGCGTCGGGTACGACCGGGTCAAGCACCGTGACCTGTCGACCCTCTCGGGCGGGGAGCAGAAGCGGCTGGTGCTGGAGTACCTCCTCGCCGGTCCCGACCAGGTGCTCCTGCTCGACGAGCCGGACAACTTCCTCGACGTGCCCGGCAAGCAGTGGCTCGAGCGGCGGATCGCCGGCTCGCCGAAGACGGTGCTGATGGTCAGCCACGACCGTGAGCTGCTGGCGAACACCGCGACCCGGGTGGTCACGGTCGAGCTGGGGGCAGCAGGGAACACCGTGTGGACCCACCCCGGCGGCTTCGCGTCGTACCACGAGGCGCGCCGGGCGCGCTTCGAGCGCTTCGAGGAGCTGGCCCGACGCTGGGACGAGGAGCACGTCAAGCTCAAGGCGCTGGTGCTGCGCTACAAGGTGAAGGCCGAGTTCAACGACGGCCTGGCCGCGCAGTACAAGGCCGCGCAGACCCGGCTGCGGAAGTTCGAGGAGGCCGGTCCACCGCAGGCGGTGCCTCGCGAGCAGCAGGTGACGATGCGGCTGACCGGTGGGCGTACGGGCAAGCGTGCGGTCGTCTGCGAGGACCTGGGGATGTACCTGCGTGGATCGAGCAGCGAGGGAGGAACGACCGAGCGTGTCGAGATCATGCGGCCCTTCGACCTCGAGGTCTGGTACGGCGAGCGGGTCGCCGTCCTCGGCTCGAACGGCTCGGGCAAGTCCCACCTGCTGCGGCTGCTGGCGGCCGGCGGCTCGGACCCCGAGCCTGAGAACCGCCCGCTCGGCGACCGGGTCGTCGAGCCGGTGGCCCACACTGGCCGGGCCAGGCTCGGCGCCCGCGTCCGTCCCGGCTGGTTCGTGCAGACGCACGCCCACCCCGAGCTGGTGGGGCGGACCCTGGTCGAGATCCTGCACCGAGGCGAGACCGGGCCGGACGGATCCGGACGCCGGGGGATGGGGCGCGAGCACGCCGCACGCGTGCTGGACCGCTACGAGCTCGCACCCGCCGCGGAGCAGCGCTTCGAGCGGCTCTCCGGCGGCCAGCAGGCCCGGTTCCAGATCCTGCTGCTCGAGCTCTCCGGGGCCACGCTGCTGCTGCTGGACGAGCCGACCGACAACCTCGACGTCGAGTCCGCCGAGGCGCTCGAGGCCGGCCTGGCGGCGTACGACGGCACGGTGCTGGCCGTGACCCACGACCGCTGGTTCGCCCGCGGCTTCGACCGCTTCCTCGTCCTCGGCTCCGACGGGACCGTGAGGGAGTCCGACGTCCCCGTGTGGGACGAGACCCGTGTCGAGCGGGCCCGCTGAGGCCGCAGACCCACCACCGAGAAAACCCCGAGAACCACTGAGAGGATCCGAGGATGACCCCGCGCCCGATCACGCAGTCCCGCAAGCTCCAGGACGTCCGCTACGACGTCCGCGGACCGATCCTGGTCGAGGCGCAGCGGCTGGAGGCCGAGGGGCACCGGATCCTGAAGCTGAACATCGGCAACCCGGCGCCGTTCGGCTTCGAGGCGCCCGAGACGATCCTGCAGGACATGGTGCACAACCTGCCGCAGGCGCAGGGCTACTCCGACTCGCGCGGCATCTACTCCGCGCGGACCGCGGTCGCGAACTACTACCAGTCCCGCGGCCTGCAGGAGACGTACGTCGACGACGTGTTCATCGGCAACGGCGTCTCCGAGCTGATCTCGATGGTGCTGCAGGCCTTCGTCGACGACGGCAACGAGATCCTGGTGCCGGCGCCGGACTACCCGCTGTGGACCGGTGCGGTGACCCTGTCCGGCGGGAGGCCGGTGCACTACGCGTGCGACGAGGAGGCCGACTGGGCGCCGGACCTCGCCGACATCGAGGCCAAGATCACCGAGGACACACGGGCGCTGGTGATCATCAACCCGAACAACCCGACCGGCGCCGTGTACTCCGAGTCCGTGGTCAAGGCTCTCGTCGACGTGGCACGGCGTCACGACCTGGTCGTCTTCGCCGACGAGATCTACGAGAAGATCCTGTACGACGACGCCGTGCACCACCACGCCGCGGCGTACACCGGCGACGACGTGCTGTGCCTGACGTTCTCGGGGCTCTCCAAGGCGTACCGGGTGGCCGGCTTCCGGTCCGGGTGGGTGATGGTCAGCGGACCGAAGGAGCGGGCCGCCGACTTCCTCGAGGGCCTGACGCTGCTCTCCAACATGCGGATGTGCGCCAACGTGCCCGCGCAGCACGCGATCCAGACGGCGCTCGGCGGCTACCAGAGCATCGACGAGCTGATCCTGCCTGGCGGCCGGCTGCTGGAGCAGCGCGACCTGGCGCACCGGATGCTGAACGAGATCCCGGGGGTCTCCTCGGTCAAGGCCAGCGGCGCGCTGTACTGCTTCCCACGGCTGGACCCCGAGGTCTACCCCGTCGAGGACGACGAGTCGCTGGTGATCGAGCTGCTGCGCGCGAAGAAGATCCTCGTCACCCACGGCACCGGCTTCAACTGGCCGACCCCGGACCACTTCCGCCTGGTCACCCTCCCGAGCGTCGAGGTGCTCGAGGAGGCCATCGAGCGGATCGCGGCGTTCCTGGCAGGAGTCCGCGCCGGCTGAGTGGGTAGTCCCTGACGTTCGCGCAGACGAATCGGACAGCGAACCACTCGTACGTCCTGCAGCGTCGCGTCCAGCTCGTCGTACGACATCGGCGCGCTGCAGGACGTTCGGGTGGTCGTGGCGCTCGACTGAGCGCACGAACGTCAGGGACTACCGCTTGGGGGTGAGCCGGGGGAGGACCACCGAGACGAGGACGGCCACGAGCACGACGGCGCCGAGGGCGAGGCGGGTGTCGGGGATGATCGTGTTGCCGAGGATGCCGATGAGGGAGTACATCACCGCCCACAGCAGGGCGGCCCCGATGTTGGCGGTGACGAAGCGGCCCCAGGGGTAGCCGCCGAGCGCGGCGGCGAGCAGGACCGGGATCCGGCCGGCCGGGATCAGCCGCGAGAGCAGCAGCGAGCGGACCTCGTGCTCCTCGATCCCGTGGCGCAGCCGCTGCAGCGCGCCGTCGGGGTCGTCGGCGTGGAGCCAGCCGATCCGCTGTGCGAGCGGAGCGCCGGCGGCGCGGAGGATCGCGTACATCACCAGGTCGCCGAGGTAGGCGCCCAGGCCGCCGAAGCCGACCACGAGGACCAGCTCCCACGGGTGCTCGGCGCGGGCGAGCACGGCCGACGCCGCGACGGCGGCGCCGGTCGGGACGATCGGGACGACGGCCCCGAACAGCACGACCCCGGTCAGCGCGAGCAGGCCGAGGAACCCGAGGTCCGGTGTCATGTCACCAGCTCCACGGACACGCCGTGCAACGGGGTCAGCGGCGCGACGTCGGGCGCGAGCTCCGCCATCGCCTCCCGGAAGCGGTCCGGCGGCGTCTCGAAGAAGTACCGGTGGTTCGCGGGGTGCAGCCGGCGCATCGCGACCGGCCAGAACGTGCCGTAGTGCACCGCCAGCGCCCAGCGCGCGCCGACGTCGGCCACCGCCTGCGCCGCCTGCCGCGGGTCGAGGTGCTCCTCGCCGAGCGTGGGCCCCCATCCGCCGATCGGGACGGCGGCGAGGTCCACGGGGCGTACGCCTGAGTTGTCCTGCTGCCCCGTGTCGCCGGGGTACCAGACGCTGCGGTGCCCGTCGTCGACACGGAACCCGACGGCCGGGGCGTCCCCGTTCTCGACCACGCTGCGCCGGCCGTCGTGGTGCGCGGGGTGCACCTCGACCTCCACCCCCGCGACCTCGACCCGGTCGCCCGGGGCGACCTCGACGAGCGTACGACCGGCCAGCCCCTTGACCAGCCGGGTCGCTCCCCGCGGCACCACCACCGGGATCGACGGGTCGAAGCGGTCCAGCGAGGGCAGGTGCAGGTGGTCGCGGTGCAGGTGGCTGACGAGGACGACGTCCGCCGTCTCGGCCGCCGGCGGTGGCGGCGGGCTGGGCCGGCGCAGGTGCAGGAGTCGCCGCGAGAGCAGCGGGTCGGTGGCCACGACGACGTCGCCGAGCCGCAGCGACATGGAGGAGTGGCCCCACCAGGTGACGCCGAGCCGCGCCGTCACGAGGAGCTCACCGGGCCGCCTGCAGGGTCGGGTCCGAGGCGTCGTCCGCGCCGGCCGTCTCGCTCGGCTCGGGCGTACGCAGGCCCAGCTGCACGAGCCGGCCGCACAGCGCCGTGTGCACGGCCATCCCGTCCAGCGGTGCGTCCGGCACGTCCCAGTCGGCGGGGTGCACCAGGAGCGCCTCGGTCTGCCAGCCGCCGAGCCCACCGTGGGAGCCGACCAGCTCCTCGAACGCGGCGACCTCGGTCAGCACCGGGTCGAAGCGGCCGAGCACGACGACGTCGCCGACGTGGTGCTTGGCCTCGAGGGCGTACAGGTCCGCGGCGGCGAGGTCGCCGTACGCCGCCAACGGGTCCTCGCCCTCGCCGCCCTCACAGCCGTCGGCGGTGAGCAGCCGGTGACCGCGGCCGTTCTCGACGCGCAGCACGCCCGCGGCGTCCCGGGTCATCACCACGCCGACGCTCTCGATCGCGCACAGCCCGGGCACCAGCGAGGGGACCAGCCGGTCGACGACGTCGCGGGACAGCCGGCCCGGCTCCCCGGTGAGGTAGAGGTGCGCGATGCTGCCCGAGGCCACCACCTCGACGTTCGGCACGTCGTCGTGGCGGTCGGCGCCGTCCTCGCGGCCGCGACCCAGCCGCGGCGGGAGGAGGGTACGACGACCGCTCGCCCGCAGCAGGTTCGCCGGACCGAGCGTCTCGGCCGGCGTGCCGTGGGAGCGGGAGCGGGGTGCGCCCTCGACGATCCCGCGCACCGCGTCGGCGAGCGTGCGCCCCTCCAGCTGCAGGAAGGTGCTGCCCTGGGTCTGCCCGTGGTCGGACACGATCGCGATCTCGTAGTCGCGCCCGACCTCGGCGGAGAGCTCGGTGAAGAAGCCGATCAGGTTGTCCAGGCTCTCCAGCGTCCGCAGCGACTCCGGCCGGGTCGGGCCGGCGTGGTGGGCGACCTCGTCGTAGTCGACGAAGTCGACGTAGATCACCGGGGCGCCCCGCGCCATCTGGTCGGCCACGATCGAGACCGCGAGGTCGCGCAGCACGACGGTGGTCAGCCCGCGCAGCAGGACGAAGGCGCCGCGCCGCGGGACCCGGGGGACGACGTTGCGCAGCCGCTGCCGCCGCCCCTGGTAGAGCTCGACGGCGATCTGCCCGACGAGCATCACGAAGGACCGGGCGAAGCCGCTGCGCGCCGCGGCGAAGGCGGCGGCGCCGCGCTCGGAGCCGGGCAGCCGGGGGTGGCTCATCGTCAGCGCGTAGTAGGCGGCGTCGCCGGAGAACTGGTTGGCCACCGACACGCCGTCCTGGGAGAGCAGCCCGTCGCCGCGGGCGAAGTCGCCCTCGATGACGCCCGCGTCGGCGGGCTTGCTGCACTCCAGCACGCGGCCGCGCTGCTTGTCGTACCAGCGGAAGGCCGGGATCGGAGCCGTCTGGCCGTGCAGCAGCACGGCCTGGCCGGCCGGCGTCGTCGAGGGGAGTCCGGTGTGCCAGCCGCGCAGCCGGTGCTCGCCGGAGCGGACCATGCGGGTGAGGAACGGCATCGCCCCCGCTGCCGCGGCCTGGCGGAGCAGCGGCTGCGCGACGCCGTCGAGCTGGATCACCAGCAGGCCGGGGCCGGAGACCTCGCGCTGCCGTGCCGTCCGCACGGCGCGGCCCATCACCTGACCGTGGAAGACCTCCTCCGAGGAGGTGTCCACCAGCCAGTTGAGGACCGCGGCGACGACGGCCACGCACCAGGCCACCACCACGAGCTCGGGGACCGGGATCGGCTCGATGCCGGGCACCAGGGAGAGGGCGACGCCGAGGATGATCGTCTGGGCGAGGAACCCGATCACCAGCAGCCCGGCCACCCCGGTCAGCACCGTCAGCGCGGTGAGGAAGGGCCGCAGCAGGGCGCCGACGACGAGCACGGTCACGACCAGCGTCGCGACGGCCTCGGTGCCGCCCTCGGGCACCTGCTCGCCGGGGACCACCCACAAGGTCACGCCCAGGGCGGCGAAGGAGACCAGGAACCCGCGCACCACCCCGACCAGCCAGCGCCAGGTGGGTCTCCATGCCGCCAGCGCCCGGCCGGAGAGGACCAGGCGCCGGGTCAGGGAGCCACGGCGGTTCACGTCGGGGATTCTAGGGTGAGCCGGTGACTGCTCAGGACCCGCTGGACCTCCGCTCGTACGACCTCGTGATCTTCGACAACGACGGTGTCCTGGTCGACTCCGAGACGCTCACCGTCGAGGTCGAGCAGCAGCTGCTGGCCGAGCTCGGCTGGGAGATGAGCACCGCGGAGGTGGTCGCGCGGTTCATGGGCCGCAGCCTCGCCGCGGAGGTCGCCGAGGTGGGGGACCGGCTCGGCGCGGACGTGGGCGCACGGTTCGGCGAGCTGCTGGTCGAGCGGTGCACGCAGGCGTACGCCGATCACCTCGCGGCCGTCGCCGGCGTCCCCGAGCTGCTGGACCGGCTCGCCGTCGCCGGGGTCCCCACCTGCGTGGCCTCCAGCGGTACGCCAGAGGGCATCGCGGCCAAGCTGGAGCGCACCGGGCTCGCCGCGCACTTCGGCGACCGGGTCTCCTCGGCGGTCGAGGTCGAGCACGGGAAGCCGGCGCCGGACCTGTTCCTCCTCGCGGCGCGCAAGGCGGGTGCCGACCCGGCGCGCTGCGTCGTCGTCGAGGACAGCGTCGCCGGTGTCACCGGTGCGGTCGCGGCCGGCACGACCGCACTGGCGTACGGCGGCAGTCTCGCCCCGCGGGCCGAGCTCGAGGCCGCCGGCGGCACGTGGTTCGCGCGGATGTCCGACCTGCGGATCTCAGCTCGTCCTCCCCGAGGGGTTTGAAGTGCTCGGCGACCGGGAAGGACACAGCCAGGACGATCAACCGATTCGCCCCGGAAGCGGGGCAGTGGAGGTAGCACCATGTCTCGTGTTCTCTCGACCCCGGAGGCCAAGACGGCCATCCAGCAGCTGCGGACGCTGATCACCGGTGGGTTCACCGACCAGATCACGCAGATGGACGCGCAGGGCAAGACGCTGTCGGACCCGAACGTGTGGGACGGGCCGCTGGCGGAGAAGTTCCGGTCCTCGACGTGGCCGGAGACCCGTTCGGCGCTGGACAAGGCCAAGCAGGAGCTGGAGGAGCTGCGTACCCAGCTGGACCAGATCTCGCAGAACATCATGCAGGCCGGCGGCGGTTCCTGAGCTGCTGCGTGCGGCTTCTCCGTCCTCCTCTGCAGTCTGCGGTGGAGGGGGACGGGGTGGAGGCACGCAGCGTGCGGTCCGGTCGTGGTGCAGAACGAGGGTGAGGAGTCGTCATGGGTGACCCGATGAAGGGCATCGAGAGCGATGTGCGGTTCGCGTTCGACGCGGCGGGGCGGCTGGAGCGGTTGTGCGACCACTCGGCGTCGCAGATCGACGGGCAGGCGGGGTCGCGGGCGTCGTACGTGACGACGGCGATGAAGGACTTCGAGGGCCACTACTCCGAGCTGTTCACGACCAACGCGAACACCGCGAAGGCGGACGCCTCGGAGATCGCCTCGGCGTTGCGGACCACGGCGGGCTACGTGCGCGACCTGGTGCGGGAGGCGCACGAGGAGAACAAGCGGCGTGCGGATGCGCGTGCGTGGAAGAAGCAGCACGACAACCGGGGGTTCGGCGGCTGGCTGGACGACCACTTCGGCGACGGCGACGACTGCCCGATCCCGGACCCGAAGGAGCCGATCAACCACCACCCTTCCGCGCCGCCGGCCAAGCAGCGTCAGCCGCTGTCGGGTGGCGGCGGCGCTGGGGGGACGTCCTCGGCGCGTCCGGAGGACCTGAGGAGCTTCGCGACGGGCTCCTCGACGTTGAACGGCGTGCTGCACGGGCGGCCTTCGTCGCTGTCGTCGGTGGCGGGTGAGTTCACCTCGGGCACCGACTGGGGCACCCTGGACGCCAGCGGTGTGTTCACGGCGTTCTCGACGTGGATGAGCCAGAACGCCAACGACGTGCACTGGGCACGGACGGTGGCGGACGCGTTCGCCGCGGCGGGCGGCTCGGGCAGCGTGTCGAGCCTGCCGAACTCCTCCATCGGTGCGGCGCTGCAGGCCGCGGGCGTGAACGCGTCGCGTCAGGACATCACGATCACGATGCCGACCGCGATCGGGCACCCGCCGACCACGGGGTACGCCAACGACCCGGTGAACACGGCGACGGGCAACTTCGTCGAGACCGAGTCCGACCTGGAGTTCGGCCAGGGCTGCGCGGATCTGTGGTGGCGGCGGTCGTACAACTCGGTGCACGACCACGACGGCCCGTACGGGCGGGGCTGGTCGAGCTGGTGCGAGGCGGGGCTGTCGTTCACCGACGAGGCGGCGGCGTTCACCACTCCCGACGGCCGCCAGGTGTCGTTCCCGCGACTCGGTGAGGGCTGGGACCGCGCCGAGGGGGAGAGCCTGTGGCTGACCCGCGAGGGGGAGCTGCTGGTCGTCTCCGACAACCAGGGCCGACGGTGGAGCCACCGGAGCACCGGACGGCTGGTCTCGGTCAGCCAGGGTGCGGGCACGACGGTCACCGCACGCTGGGACGGCGACCGGCTGGTGGCGCTCTCGCACGAGCGTGGCCGCGCGATCAGCATCGAGTGGGACCTGACCGAGACCGGGCACGGTGAGCGGATCGTCGCGGTGCACGCCTCGGACGGGCGCTCGGTGGGCTACTCCTACGACGCCGACGGGCTGCTGGTCGCCGCGACGGGCCCGTTGGGCACGCGCCGCTACGCGTGGAACGACGAGGCCACTCACCGGATCGCGAGCGTGACCGACGCCGACGGCGTGGTCGAGGTGGAGAACGTCTACGACGAGCACGGGCGGGTGGTCTCGCAGCGCTCGCCGTTCGGTCGTACGACGCGGTTCGCGTACCTCCCGGGGCGGGTGACGGTGGTCTCCGACGAGGACGGGACGCGGGCGAACACCTGGATCGCGGACGCCAAGGGTCGTCAGGTCGGGGTGATCGACGCCCACGACCAGCGCCAGTCCACCGCCTACGACGCGTACGGCAACACGGTGATGGTCACCGAGCGCGACGGCACGGTCACCATCCGCGAGTACGACGACCGGGGCCGGATGGTCCGCGAGGTCGTCCCCGACGGTGCCGACGTCACCTACGACTACGACGACGCCGACCGGGTGGTCCGCGTCGAGGTCACCGGCGGCGACCCCACGATCGAGGACAGCGTCGATGCCGGCGAAGGGACCGGCCAGGTGGCGGTCACCACCATGACCTACACCGGTGACCAGCGCAGCCCCTCGACGATCACCGACCCCGAGGGCGGCCTCACCCGGATGGAGTGGGACGGCGGACTGCTCCAGCGCGTCACCGACCCGATGGGTGTCGTCGTGGTGTTCGGCTACGACGCCCACGGCGAGCTGACCACCACGACCGACGCCCTGGGCAACGTCGCGACCCTCGAGCGCGACGACGCAGGCCGCGTGGTCGCCGCGACGACGCCGTCGGGCGCGCGGACGACGTACGCCTACGACGAGCACTCGGGCCTGCTGGCGACCCGGACCGGTCCCGACGACGCGGTGTGGGCCTACGAGCAGACGGCCGCCGGCCGGCAGACGGTGGTGGTCGACCCGCTCGGAGGCCGCACCGAGGTCGAGTACGACTCCGCGGGCGAAGCAGCGGCGACCATCGACCCGATCGGTCGCGCGATCCGCCGGACGTACGACGACCTGGGCAACCTCGCCGGTGCCGAGCTCCCCGACGGCTCGCGCTGGGAGTTCGCCCACGACGCGCTCGGTCGCGTCGTCCGCTCGATCGATCCCGACGGCGGCGTGAGCCGGGCCGAGTACGACGCCGTCGGCGCGCCGACCGCGACGACCGACCCGTCGGGCGTGCGTCGCGAGATCCGAGACGCTCGCCACGGCCTGGCGCTCGAGGTGGTCGAAGGGCTCGACTCGACCCGGCTGGACCTCGACAGGCTGGGTCGGCTGGTCTCCGAGACCAGCGCGGACGGTGCGACGACCCTGACCCGCTACGACCTCTGCGGCCGGCCGGTCGAGGTCGTCGACCCCGTCGGCGGGCTCACCCGGGTGATCCGCGACGCCGCGGGTCGCGTCGTCACGCTGATCAGGCCGTCCGGGGCCGAGGTCGGCTACACCTACGACGCCGCCGGGCGGGTGGAGAGCGTCACCGACGAGACCGGTGCGACGACGCGCCGGGTCCACGACGCCGACGGCCGGGTCGTCGAGCAGCACCTGCCGACCGGTGAGGTCGCCGAGACCCGCTTCGACGCCGCCGGTCGGGTCGTTGCCCGCCGGGTCCCGGGAGTCGGGACGACCACGTACGCCTACGACGCGGCCGGCCGGGTCGCCGAGGCCCGCGACCCCCGCAACGGACGGCGACGCTTCGGCTACGACGCAGCCGGTCAGCTGGTCACCGCGACCGACGGCAACGGCGGGGTCACCGCGTACGCCTACGACGTCAACGGTCGCTGCACCGCCCTCACCCACCCCGACGGCGGCGTCACGCGTCGTGAGTACGACGGCGGCGACCGGGTGGTGGCCGAGACCGACCCGCTGGGTCGTCGTACCACCGCCGAGTACGACGCTGCCGGCCGCCAGGTCGCCCAGACCGACCCGACCGGCTCGCGCACCGAGTGGCACCACGACGAGCACGGGCTGCTGGCCTCCACGTGGGTCGACGGAGTCGAGCGCTCGAGCATCGAGCGGGACCTCGCGGGCCGGAGCGTGCGGATCACCGACCGGTCCGGCACGGACGGATCGGTCGTCGTGCACGAGATGGTCTGGGACGCCCGTGGGCTGCTGACCTCGCGGACCCGCGACGGCCGGGGGCCGTCGTGGACCTACGACGCCGACGGGGCCTGCACCGCCCTGACGATGCCGGACGGCACGACGACGTCGTACGCCCGCGACGCCGCCGGGCGGCTGGTCGGGGTGTCCCACCCGCTGCTCGGCGCGTGCGTCATCGAGCGCGACGGGTCCGGACGGATGGTCTCGGCGAGTGCCGGCGGCACCACCCAGCGGTGGTCGTACGACGCCGGCTTCCTCGCCGTCCACGAGGTCGTGGGCGGCGCCCGTACCGGCATCACTCGTGACGAGGGGGGGCGGATCCGGCGCGTCGACGTGGCCGACGGCGCGGCGAGCCAGTCCACCTCGTACTCCTACGACGAGGCGCACCAGCTCGTCTCCGCCGCGACCACCACGGGTGCGGGCGAGCAGATGCTGCGCTGGCGCTACGACGCCGCCGGTCGGATGGTGGCGGAGTCGGCCGACGGGGTGTCGCGTCACCTGGACTACGACCTGGCCGGGCAGATCACCAGGGTGCGGATCGACGACGAGGACGTCGTCACCTACCGCTACGACGGGGCGGGGCGCCGCACCGTCGAGCAGTACGCCGACGGCTCGACGCGCGGCTTCGACTGGTCCGCGACCGGCTGGCTGGCCGCGATCACGGCGACGGACCGGGTCGGGGACGCGTCCCGCACCGACCTCGTGGTCGATGCGCTGGGTGAGCTGGCCTCCGTCGACGGGGTCGAGGTGGTCGCGGACTCGGCGAACCCGTGGAACGGGCTGCTCGCGCTCGGTGGGGAGCAGGTCACGCGGGCCGGCGCCTTCACCGGGCTGAGCGGTGCGAGCGGCAGCACCTGGGCCGATCCGGGGTGGCGTGACGCCAGGTCGGTGGGGCCGGACCCGTGGGCCGGGCCGGAGAACGCCGGGTCGGACCGCTCGACGGCGGGTGCCGGCTTCGGGCTCTCGGCGACCGGTGAGCTCTCGGTGGCAGGGCTGGAGTGGATGGGCAACCGGGTCTACGACCCGGCGTCGCGGGGGTTCCTCTCGGTCGATCCGCTGGATCCCACGACGGGGTCGGGGTGGTCGGGCAACCCGTACTCCTACGCCGGCAACGACCCGTTGCACTCGTTGGACCCGATGGGGTTGCACCCGGTCACGGATGCCGAGCTGCGGGCGTACAACTCCAGCAACGGCATCGCAGGCACGGTGAACGCGGCCGGCAAGTGGTTGAAGAACAACTGGGAGTACGTCGCCGGTGGCGCGATGGTCGTTGCCGGCGGGGTGCTGATGGCGACCGGTGTCGGTGGGCCGGCGGGGATGATGCTGATCTCGGCGGGCGCTGACACGATCATCCAGAAGGCGACCACCGGTGAGGTGAACTGGGGTCAGGTCGCGGTCTCGGGTGCGCTGGGCGCTGTCCCGTTCGGTGCCCTGGCCAAGGGAGCGACGGCGGCCAAGGGTGCGCTGATGGCGACCAGGGCCGGTACGGCTGCTCGGACCACGTTGACCGCGGTCAGGTCCGGGGTGAAGTCGGCCGGTGAGAGGGTGCTCGGCAAGGTCACCGCCACCGGCGGCCGGATGTTGGGCAGGCTGCACCCAGAGCCGCACGTCCCAGAGGGAATCGTCTATCGTCGAACGGATCTGCTCGGTTCAAAGCCTTATATCGGGCAGGCGAAGAGTGAGGCTCGGTACCTTTCACGGCAGGCCGAGCATGCGCGTGCACATCCGGACGCTGACTTCGAGTTTGAGGTCGTGGGCCGAGCGAACCCCGGCCGTGAGCTCGATCGCATGGAGGAGTTCTTCATCAGGCGTGAAGGAGGACCGACCAATCTCGGAAACCCTGATGGTGGACTCGCGAATCTTCGGCATCAAATGAGCGAAACCAGGTACCAGGACGCAGGAGGCGATCTGTGGTGAGTCGGCTCTCAGTGGGAGACGTCTTCGTCGTTCCGACCGGGGACGGGAGGGCTGGCGTTGGTCAAGTTGTCGGACTGTATGGAAAAGACGCGTACTACTTCGCAATCTTCGACGCCGTCTTCCCTGCTGCGGAGGCGGAGTCTCGGGCGGTGGATGCTCTGTCCGCGCCTCTCCTGTTCCTGGCTCTGTCGCTGGACGCCAAGGTGCATGCTGGGCACTGGTCCGTGGTGAGTCATGCCGAGGTACGGGCGTCGATCCCTCTTCCCGCGTACAAGGAGGTCGTGAGTTCGCCAGAAAATGTCGAGGTCGTCGACTTCTCAGGCACCCGTCGACGGTCGGCAACTCGGCTTGAGGCCGCCGCCCTGCGCGAGCGAAAGGTCGTCGCTCCGGTCCGTCTTGAGCGGGCCTTTCGCGCATCGCTCGGGCTGGAGCCGTGGATCGACGCTTTCGACGATCTGCTTGTTCGAGGTCAGGTGACCTCCTCGGACATCTTCGGGTGACCAGTGGGCGCGCCGGTAGGCCGTCGGCACGAAGACCGATCTGGAGGCACGTGGAGGAAGGCACGCGTCACTGCGCATCCGATCGCATTAGGTGGGACGCGATTGCGGCCCGGTGTCAGGCGTTGTTCGCGTCTTTGGGCACCCACGTCGAGCCGTGGGTGCTGGAGGAGCCGGAAGCATTGTGGGGCGCCGGTGAGTGGGGACTGGCTTTCGAGGAGGCCTGCGACAACATCTACGAGTCCGACACCCGGGTCTTCCCGGCTGAGGTGGCGGAGATCGAGAGTCTGGGCGAAGCCCTGCACTCCACGCGGCGGTCTTGGCGCAGGGTCCGTGAACTCGTTCCCGAATAGCCCATTGCCCGAGAGGCGAGACGCGGTGAGCGCTCACGACTCGGTGCGTGAAGCGGCCACGTGGGAGGCGCTGAGGTTCCTCGATCTGGTCGATGCCCGATCTGTCGTGGAGTGGGCTGGCGGCGTGGTGGCCTCGGGCGAGGACGGGGTGGACGTACTGGTCGACGTCGCAGCGCTGAGCGGCGATTCCGGGGCGGACGTCGATCGTGCCCTTGCCGGCGTGAGCGCTGCGGCTGGCCGCGCCCGGTGGACGGCGAGACGGCGGCGTTGCTGGCGGCGAGAGCGGTCTGCCAGGACATCGGTCTCGGTACGAGGAGCGAGGTCGAGGGTGCCCGTACTCTGTGGCGGATCGCGAGACTCGTCCCGGAGGTCGAGCCGGAGCTGCGCACCTTCGCGGGACTGGTCAGCGAGTGGGACGACGACCGCGAGCACCGTGCGCACTTCGAGGAGGAGATTCGGTCGGCGGCGCTCCGGTTCTCGCAGCGGGGTGAGGATGCGTGAGGGAGATGCGCGGTGACGGGACAGTCATCGACTCCTTCGGCACCGGTACCAGGAGAAGCTCGAAGAGATGATCCCTGGACGGTCAGACCTGAGAGGCACCCGTCGTAGCCTGCAGCTCAGCGGTGATCGGGTACACCTTCACCTGCGGAAGCAGGTCCGTCGCGCGAGCGGTGTGTCCTCGTTCCCCGAGGCGTGGGTCGTGCCAGCGAGCTCTGAGACGTCCTCGACGTCGATGATCCAGTCGTCGACGTACTGGGCAGCGGCCTTGCCCTTGAGGCCTACCTGGATCGAACGGTGCGGAAGGGAATCAAGCGAGATCGCGCGCTCGGGGTCCCACTGCACACGGACGTCCGTTGCGCCCAGCCGAGCCTTCCAAGTGCCGGGGTCGAACGAGCTCAACGTCGCTCGAGAGAGGGCCTCCTCGAAGCCGGCCCGCGTCATCCGTACTGCGAGGACGAGGTCCTGGCCCGGCTTGGTGCCCCACCCGGAACGGTGCATCATCCAGAGGAAGGACGGCTTGATCCAGGTCATCCGGTCACGCTTGAAGGGCGGTACGAACGTCCCGGCCCGAAGTGCTGCCGGTCGTGCGATGTCTGGTGAGTAGGCCTGATAGACCGTGATCGTCGCGTCGTCGAACGAGGCTCTGATCTCCCGCTCGTTCGGGATGCCCTCGTCGGGCTCGACACTGAGGTCCTTCGCAGGCACGACGTCAGCGTGCTGCCTCCCCGAGACGGGACTCGCGGCGACCCGATCAGCACGACTGGGAGTACGTCGCCGGCGCGATGGTCGTGGCCGGCGGGGTGCTGATGGCGACCGGTGTCGGTGGGCCGGCCGGGATGATGCTGATCTCTCGGGTGCGGACACGATCATCCAGAAGGCGAGAACATCGACTGGTTCTCGACGGTCGGTCCGAAGGGGTAGGTCGTGGCAGAGGACTACGTGGGCGAGGCGCGTGCGCTGGGCGTCAGGGTGTGGGATGCCGGGTGGCCGGAGTGGTCGCGTCGCATCGACGAATCTGTCGCCAGTGGCGCGACCTCGTCGGAGATCCTCATGGGCGTTCGCTGGACACTGGGCCAGATGGTGGCAGAGGAGCCCGAGATCCCGCGTGAGCTGAGCCGCGATGCCGAGAAGCTGGCGAAACGGATCGGCAAGGCGCTGCGCTGATCCACTCGTGGTGGCAGTCGGCGGTGGACCGTCCGGGGTCTCATGGGCGTGACCGCCGTCGTGGTGGCTCGACCTCTTGTCGCGTCCCGGTCGCCGTGGCGGGACGTGTCGGTGGGACGGTGCGTGCTGTGCGGTGTGTCACAGTGGGCGCACCGTCCTGACCGAGGAGCCCACCGTGACGCAGACCGTCGAGCCCGCTCACCCGATCGACACCTCCGACCTCCCCGAGCCGAGGTTCCTCGACGACCGGCTCGTCCACTGGGCGCAGGCCACCCCGGACGCCGAGGCGGTCACCTACCTCGGGCGCAGCTGGACGTGGGCGCAGTGGCACGACCGCGTACGCCGCCTCACCGGCGCGCTGGCGGACCTCGGCGTCGGCCGCGGCGACGTCGTCGCGTTCCTCGACAAGAACCACCCGGCCTGCGTCGAGCTGACCCTGGCCGCCTCGTCGCTGGGCGCCGCCAACGCGATCGTCAACTTCCGTCTCGCCGGCGCCGAGGTCGACTACGCCCTCAACGACTCGGGGGCGACGGTGCTGCTCGTCGGCTCGGAGCTGGTGCCGCTGGTGGACTCGATCCGCGACAAGCTGCCCGGTGTCGAGCACGTGGTGGAGGTGACGCCGGACGGTGCCGACGGCGACGCGTACGAGGCCCTGCTGGCCGCGGCGACCCCGCAGGACCGCTCGGCCGACGTCGAGCCGGACGACACCGCGCTGCTGATGTACTCCTCGGGCACCACCGGCTACCCCAAGGGCGTGATGATCACGCACCGCAACCTGCTCGCGCACACGGTCGCGGCGCACGACGGGTGGGCGTTCGACCACGGTGACAAGAACCTCGTCGCGATGCCGCTGTTCCACGTCGGCGGCTCGTCGTACGTCATGTTCAGCGTGTACGACGGCGTCCCCAGCGTGATGACCCGCGACCCCGACGGCGCGTCGCTGGCGGGGGCGATCATGCAGGGGGCCAACCGCACCTTCCTGGTGCCTGCGGTGCTGGCGCAGGTGCTCGGCTCCGGCGAGGACGCGGTGAAGCTGTTCGGGAGGCTGAAGACCTTCACGTACGGCGCGGCCCCGATGCCGCTGCCGCTGCTGCGCAAGGCGATCGAGGCCTGGCCGGACACCGAGTTCGTGCAGGTCTACGGCCTGACCGAGGTGTGCGGCGTGGTCACGCACCTGATGGATGCCGACCACCGGGACCCGGCTCACACCGAGCGGCTGGTCTCGGCGGGGACACCGGTCCCCGGAGTCGAGATGCGCATCGTCTCGCCGGAGACCGGCGAGGACGTGGCGAGCGGCGAGCACGGCGAGATCTGGTTCCGCACGCCGCAGCTGACCAAGGGCTACCACCACAAGCCGGAGGCGACGGCCGAGGCGATCGACGCCGACGGCTGGTTCCGCACCGGCGACATGGGCAAGGTCGACGAGGCGGGCTACCTCTACGTCGAGGACCGGCTCAAGGACATGATCATCTCCGGCGGGGAGAACATCTACTCCCCGGAGATCGAGCGGGTGCTGGCCGAGCACCCGGCCGTCATGGAGGTCGCCGTGATCGGCGTGCCCGACGACCAGTGGGGCGAGGTCGTCAAGGCCGTCGTCAGCCTGAACCCCGGCGCGAGCGCGACCGAGGAGGAGCTGATCGAGCACTGCCGCAGCCAGCTGGCGCGCTACAAGTGCCCGAAGTCGGTGGACATCATCGAGGCGCTGCCCCGCAACCCCACCGGCAAGATCCTCAAGCGCGACCTGCGCTCGGAGTACTGGGACAGCCGGGAGCGGCGCACCGTCTGACCACGAACGGGCACCCTAGGGTGGGCGTGCCCCCGCACGCGACCCCGAAGGACGACGTGACCGCCGACGCCCGCGCCACCTCCATCCTCTGCCCCGTCTGCCTGCACCTGGGTCGACTCGGCCCGGGTCCGGGCGGGCGCCCCTCGGCGTCGTGCCGGCGGTGCGGGAGCCTCGAGCGGCACCGCGCCCTGACCTGCCTGCTCGAGGGGGCCGGGGCGGCGGTCGCCGCGGGCAGCCTGCTCGACGTCGCGCCGACGCCGCTGCTGGCCGGTCGGCTGCAGGCGCTGGCGGCGCAGGCCGAGGTGACGTACGTCGGGATGGACTTCGACCCCGCGGCCGACAACCGCACGGTCACCCTGCAGGCCAGCCTGACCGACCTGCCCCTGCCCGACGACAGCGTCGGGCTGATGGTCTGCTTCCACGTCCTCGAGCACATCCCCGACGACGCCGCCGCGATGGCGGACATGGCCCGCGTGCTGGCCCCCGGCGGGGCTGCCGTGGTGCAGGTGCCGCGCCGGCCCGGCCGACCCACCGACGAGGACCCCTCGGCCCCGGTGGAGGAGCGGCTGCGGCGCTTCGGCCAGGCCGACCACGTGCGGTGGTACGGCGACGACTTCGAGGACCGGCTGCGCGCGGGCGGACTCAGCGTCACCACGCTGGCCTTCGGCGACCTCTTCGACGCCGATCTCGCGTTCGTGCTCGGCATCGACGCGCGAGAGCCGTTGTGGCTGTGCACCGCGGGGGAGGCGTACGACACCGCGCCGCTGGCCCGCGCCTGCGACACGGCGGCCCGCGACATCCTCCGGCGCGGGATCGACGCGGCGGGGGAGCAGCAGCACGAGAGCGACGAGCAGCTGCGCGCCACCACCAAGGAGCTGCGCGGCGCCCGGCGTCGCCTGGAGCGGGTGCGCCGCGAGCGCGACGAGGCCCAGCAGCGCGAGCAGCACCTGAGGCGCCGGCCCGACGTCCGCGTGGTCGGGGCGGTCGGGCGCCGGGTGCGCCGAGTCGTCCGTCGCCGGTCGGAGGGGCGCGGATGAGCGCGGGCGACCGGGCTCGCAGGCTGGCCGGCCGGGTGGCGCGTCGACTGCGCCCCGACGGCGACCACCCCGCCGAGCAGCAGCCCGCCCAGCAGCCCGACGGCCCCGCGCCCTGGGAGCGGGTCCGCGACAGCGGGCTGTTCGACCGGGCCTACTACGAGATCCAGACCGGCACGGCCTTCCCCGACGAGGGGGCGGCGGTCCGGCACTACCTGCGCAGAGGTGGACCGGTCGGCCTGGCCCCGCACCCGCTCTTCGAGCCCGAGTGGTTCCGTCCCGAGGGCTGGCGGGAGCGACCCGACGCGCTGCTCGGCTACCTCGACGGGCAGGCCGGCGACCCGTCGCCGTGGATCGACGAGGCGGCGTACGTCGCGGCGCACCCCGAGGCTGCCGCGCACCCCGGCCGGGCGATGGGCCACTTCCTCGAGCACGCCTCGGACACGACGCCGGTGCCCGCGCCGTACCTCCACCAGCAGCTCCCGCTGGCCGAGGTCCGGAGCCGGATGGCGGCGATCGCGGAGGAGGGACAGCGCTTCCGTGCCGCGCGGACCGCCAGGCCGCGTGGGCCGTGGGACGAGAGCGCGGACGGCGCCTTCCTGGCGCAGTGGGCCGAGGGCGACCCGGTGCCCCCGGGCGCGGACGGCGCGCCGGCGGTCACCGTCGTCATGCCGGTCCGCAACCGTCCCGAGCAGGTGCGCGAGGCGATCGCCAGCGTCCAGGCCCAGCAGCACCGGGACTGGGAGCTGCTCGTGGTCGACGACGGCTCCACCGACGACACGGCCGACGTCGTCGAGGCGTACGACGACCCCCGCGTGCAGGTGCTGCGCCGCGAGCACGGGGGAGTCAGCGCCGCCCGCAACGCCGGCATCGAGGCGGCGCGGGGCCGCTGGCTGGCGTTCCTCGACTCCGACAACACCTGGGAGCCGCTGTTCCTGCAGGTGATGCTGCGCTACCTCGAGGCGGAGGGCCGCCGGGCCGGCTACTGCGTCGTCGACCAGGGCGAGACCGAGGACGAGGCCAGTCGCTACCTCTGCCTCGACGCGGGCCTGGACCACCTGCTGGTGCGCAACCACATCGACCTCAACAGCCTGGTCGTCGCCACCGAGGTCGCGAGGGCGGCGGGCGGCTTCGACACCACGATGCGCCGCTGGGTCGACCACGACTTCGCGATCGGCCTCGCACGGCAGGTCGAGATCGGGCTGGTGCCGTTCGTCGGGGTCCGCTACGACCACAGCGAGGACGCGGCCGACCGGATCACCACGAGCGAGGCCGACTACTGGCAGTGGTTCGCGCTGAGCAACAGCCACCTGGACTGGGACGCGCAGCGGCGCGGGCTTCCCGAGCGGCGGGCCGGGCTGGTGTCGGTGTGCATCGCGACCTTCGAGGACTGGGCGATGACGACCGCCGCGGTGGAGTCGGTGCTCGCCGCCGCCGACCTGGTGCCGGAGGGGGCACCGGGTGCGGACGTCGAGGTCGTCGTGCTCGACAACGGCTCGCGACGCGGGGTCGCCGGCGTGCTCGGGTCCCGCTTCGCCGGCGAGGACCGGGTCCGGGTACGCACGGTTCCGTGCAACCTCAACCTCGCGATCGGCGCCGACGTCGCGTTCCACGAGTCCCGCGGGGAGCACGTCGTCTTCCTCGACAACGACACCCAGGTGCACCCGGGCTGGCTGCCACCCCTGCTCGCGGCGCTCGAGGACCCCGACGTCCTGGGCGCCCAGCCGCTCCTGGTCCACCCCGACGGCACCGTGCAGAGCGCGGGTCTGGTGTTCACCGGGGCCCAGGAGCCGCCCGAGACGCTGCTGGCCGGTCGTCCGGGCGCGGACGCCCGGCGGCTGGGGTCGTACCCCCTGCACGCGGTCAGCGCGTCCGCCCTGGCCGTGCGGGCCTCGGACGTCGTCGACCTGAAGGGGTTCGACGTCCGGTTCGTGAACGGTCTGGAGGACTCCGACCTGTGCCTGCGCGCCGTCGACGGCGGCGAGCGTCGCTTCCGCGTCGTCACCGAGGCGAGCGTCACCCACCTCGGACGCGGTACGGAGGGTCGCCGCGACCGGGTCGAGGGCAACCTCCGGCTCTGGCACGAGCGCTGGGCGGGACGGGTCCCTTTCTCGGAGCTCGGCCTGCTCGACGACCTCGGGTCCTGACGGCTCCGGTCAGCCGGGCGGCTGCTGGAACCTCAGCGGGTCCAGCCCGCGCTTCTCCGCGTCGGCGCGGCGCGCCAGCTCCTCGCGCGAGATGCCCGGACCCGCGCCGTCGCGGGAGAGGTTGAGGAAGAACTCGTGCCCGATCGTGGGGTGGAAGTAGCGCTCCCGCAGGTCGATCAGCCCGAGCTCGGCGAGGTCGTGCAGCAGCAGACGCAGGTGGTTCGGGCTGAAGATCCAGTTGTGCACGTCGATGTAGTCCGGCCCCTTCGCCTTCTCCATCGTGCTCACCGCGGCGGGTGCGTCGTTGAGGAACCGGTAGCGCCCGCGGTGGCCGGCCGCCCAGGACCGGGCGTCGCCGTGGGCGACGGCGTTGAGGGTGAACTCCGCCAACGTCCCCGGCGTGTGCACGGACGGTGGCTGCAGGTGCGCGTCGATCACCCGCGAGATCGCGCTGCGCTCGCGAAAGCGGTCGAAGCAGAAGCGGTGGTCGGGGACGACGAGTGCGACGTGGCCCGTGGGCTCCAGCAGCGCCGAGCACTCGTTGAGGAAGTCCACCAGCGACGTCGTGTGCTCGAGCACGTGGGAGGCCAGCACCAGGTCGAACCGCTCGGGGATCCGCTCCGCGAGCGCCGCGCCCGCCTCGAGGACGTAGTCCACCTCCTCGATGTCGTCGGGGTCGTACTGCGCGAACTCGGCGTACTTCGCCACCAGCCCGGCCCGGTCGAGGTAGTCGACGTTGCGGGTGTCGAAGCCGTCGCGCCGGGGGAGGGTGCCGTTGTGGGCGGGACCGATCTCGAGGAACCTGCCGCTGCGTGACGACTCGCCGAAGACGTGGTCCTGGCGGTACTCCTTGCGGGTCTTCCCGTCGGGCTTGGGCGCGGTCGCGATCGGCCGGCCGGCCTTCGTGCGTCGCGGCGCCGGTACGGAGGGGGCCGGCTCGGGCTGGTCGAGGACGGCGCGCTTGATCCGGCCCAGACGGCGGCGGGTGTCGGCCGGGAGCCGGTCGGCCACCGCGTTCTTGATCCGGGTACGGGGAGCGGCGGCGGGGCCGGGAGCGGAGTCGGGCATCGGGCAAGGATAGGCGCACCCCGCGGGTCGGTAGGGTGCCAGCGACCGTGTGCCGACCCGCCTGCTCCCCAGGTGGTGCGAAGGAGGATCCGCCGTGGCGCAGAGCTCGCCGTTCCGGGACAACCCGGCACGCCGCCTCGCCGGTCGCGTCGTCCGTCGACTGCGCCGGGAGGCCGCCGCTCCGGCGCCCGCGCCCGACGCCGACACCGTGCTCCTGCTCGACACCGCGCTGTTCGACCACGAGTGGTACGCGCTGCTCGCCGGTGAGGACCTCACCCGCGAGCAGGCGGTGGCGTCGTACCTCGGCGGGGGGTGGCGCCGACACGCCCCGCACCCGCTGTTCGACCCCGAGGTGGCGCGTCGCTCGCTGGAGCTGACCGAGGACGGCGACGACCGCCGCGACCCGCTGCGGGTCTACCTGCGGCGTCGGGACTGGGAGGCGCGGACGCACCCCCTCTTCGACGCCGGGCGCCACCTCGAGCGGCACCCCGAGGCGAGCGAGCACCCCGAGGGCCCGCTGGGGCACTTCCTCGCGATGCCGCCCGCACGACGCGCGTCGGAGGTGGACTGGCTCGCCGACGTCCCGCTCGACGAGTGGCTGCGGGAGGACGCCACGCAGTGGTCCGCCCGGAAGGCGCAGGCGCTGCCGATGTGGTCGCGGACCGCTCCGCCCTCCGAGGCCCGCGCGGACCTGCCCGCGAGCGGAGGCGACCCGGGGAGGACCACCGTCGTCCTGCTCGCCGAGCACGGCGACCACCGGCTCGCGCGCTCGGTGACCAGCGTGCTCGAGCAGACCGAGCAGGACTGGGAGCTGCTCGTCGTGCCGATGCGCGACGTCCCGGCCCTGGAGGAGTACGACGTCCCCGACGACCCGCGCATCCGGGTGCTGCCCGAGCAGCCGCACGACCGGTGGGCGGCCCGCAACACCGCCGTCGAGGAGGCCTCCGGCACCCACGTCGCCTGGCTGGTCGAGGGCGACCGCTGGCTACCGGGCCGGCTCCGTTCGGTCCGCGGGGCCGTGGCCGCCGGGGCGCGGTGGGTCCACGACGCGGCGCGCGACGACAAGCCCGGCGCCGTACGCCGCTTCGCCACCCGGTCCACCTCCCCGGAGCGCCTGCGGCTCGGGCTGGCCCCCGACCTCGGCACCCAGGTCGTGGCGACCGACCTGTTCCGCTCGGTCGGGGGCTTCGACACCTCCCGGGTGACCGGCTTCGAGCTGGACCTCGCCCTGCGGCTGGCCGACGAGCTCGGCGGCGCGCCGGCGTACCTCGACCGCCTCGGCGTGATCGCCATCCGCCGCAACCCGCGCGACCGCCGTCGCGGCCGTGGCAACGCCCGGCCCTGGCTGGCCCACGAGTCCCTGGCCAGCGGGGCGGACACCGTGCTCAACGAGGTGCTGGTCGACTGGGCCGAGCTCGCCGCGCGGGCGGTCGACCCCAGCACGGTGAGCGTGATCATCCCGACCAACCACGACTGGGAGATGACCCGGCTGGCGGTGCAGCGCGTCGTCGAGGCGCGCGACCTGGCGCGGGAGAGCGGCGGACCGGTCTCGGTGCAGGTGGTCCTCGTCGACAACGGCGCACCGGTCACCACCTCGGCCGTCCTCGCGTCCCTGGCGTTGTCGTACGACGACGTCGACGTGGTCCGCGCGGGGATCAACCACGGCTTCGCCCTCGGCAACAACGTCGGGCTCGTCGCCGCCCGCGGGGGCACAGTCGTCTTCCTCAACAACGACACCGAGGTCCGGCCGGGGTGGCTCGAGCCGGTCCTCGAGCAGCTGCAGGACCCCGACGTGCTCGGGGTGCAGTCGCTGCTCGTCTACCCGACCGGGGCGGTCCAGTCCGCCGGCGTCGTGTTCCCGCCCGGCGGCGGGATCCCGCACCCGCTGCTGCAGGGCTTCCCCGTCGAGGACGCGGTCGGGATGGACGCGGACCCGCTGCACGCGCTGACCGGGGCCGCGCTGGTCATGCGCTGGCCCGACGTCGTCGACCTGCGCGGCTTCGACCCGATCTTCCGCAACGGCATGGAGGACGTCGACATCTGCCTGCGGCTCGAGGAGCGCAGGCCCGGGCGGTTCGTCGTGTGCCCCGACTCCGTCGTCGTCCACCACGAGTCGCGCAGCCCGGGCCGTTTCCTGCGCTCGGTGGCCAACCGGTTCGTGCTGATGGACCGCTGGTCGGGCAGGCTCCCCGAGGACGACGTCGAGGCCTGGGCCCGCCGTGGCTACGCCGTGCTCGGCCACGAGATCCGGTCGGTGGTCGATCCCGACCAGCGCGTGTGCGTCGCGGAGCCGGTGCTGGTGCCCACCCGGCTGCTCGAGCGGCGCGTCGCGTCGCTCACCGGCGTCTCCGAGCCGGCGCCCCGTCTGCGCTGGGCCCTGAAGAACCCGGCGCCGGCCGGGCCCGAGGGGGACGCCTGGGGGGACACGCACTTCCTCGAGGTGCTGGCCGACGCCCTGAGGGCCCTCGGCCAGGAGGTGGTCGTCGACCGCCGCGGCGAGATGGGACGTCGAACGGGCTGGACCGACGACGTCGTACTCCTGCTGCGCGGGCTCGCGCCCCACGGGCCGAAGCCCGACCAGGTCAACCTGCAGTGGATCATCAGCCACCCCGACATGGTGGAGCTGGGCTACCAGCACGGCTGGGACCGGATCTACGTCGCCAGTCCCACCTTCGCCGAGCGGATGGCCGCGCTGGGGCTGCCGGCGGTGCCGCTGCTCCAGGCCACCGAGCCGTCGCGGTTCACCCCCGACGCCGGGGTGCCCGACACCGGGCCCCGAGCGCTGTTCGTGGGCAGCCACCGCAAGAAGGGTCGCCCGCTGATCATGGCGGCGGTCGAGGAGGACCTCCCGCTGTCGATCATCGGAGCCAAGTGGGAGGGCGTGGTCCCCGACCGCTTCCTCGCTGCCCCGTACCTCGCCAACGACCGGCTCGCCGCCGCCTACCGGTCGGCCGGGGTCGTCCTCAACGACCACTGGCACGACATGGCCGAGCAGGGCTTCTTGTCCAACCGGCTCTTCGACGCCGTCGCGGCGGGTGCGCGGGTGGTCAGCGACCCGGTCCCCGGCCTCGAGGACGTGTTCGGCGACGCCGTGCAGGTGGCGCACACCCCGGCCGAGCTGCGCGAGCTGGTCACCGCTCCCGACCTCGACGCGGTCTTCGGCACCGACGAGGTGCGCCGTCAGCGCGCCGCGTGGGTGGCCGAGAACCACTCGTTCGCCGCCCGTGCACGGGTGCTGCTCGACGACGCGCTGGCCGTCCGGGCCGGGCGCACGGGGGCGCAGCGGTGAGCGGGGAGGCTCCTACAGTGGCGCCCATGAAGCTGGTGGCGACGATGATGGTCCGCGACGAGGTGGACATCGTGGCGGCGACGATCGAGCACCACCTCGACCAGGGTGTCGACCTGATCATCGTCACCGACAACGCCTCGGTCGACGGGACCACGGAGGTCCTCCAGCGCTACGCCGACGCGGGCCACGTCGAGCTCCACCACGACCCCGAGCACCGCAAGCAGCACGGCGAGGTGGTCACCACGATGGCCCGCCGCGCGGCGACGGAGCACGGTGCCGACTGGGTGCTCAACATCGACGCCGACGAGTTCACGGTGGCCGCCGACCGCGACCTGACCGTCCGTGAGGCGCTCGAGCAGCTGCCGAAGGCGCTGGCCTCGTTCAGCGCTCCGGTCACCAACCTCGTCGGCCCGCCCGCACGGCGCGGCGGAGGCGTCGGCCGGCTGCTGTGGCGCGACGAGCGCACCGAGGAGCAGATCCGCGAGGTCGGGATCCACGCCCAGCCGTCGCCGAACGCGATCCACATCGGGGCACCGAAGATCACCGTGCGGCAGGGCAACCACTTCGTGTCCCGCAAGAGTCGCGGGTGCCCGATGCCGGCGTACGCCCTGGAGGTGCTGCACCTGCCCTGGCGCTCCTGGGAGCAGTTCGAGCGCAAGGTGATGCACGCCGGCCGCGGCTACGACGCCAGTCCCACGCTGCGTCCCAGCCGCAACCACCACGGGATGGCCGACTACCGCCGCGCCAAGCAGGGCCGGCTGGTCCAGTCGTTCCTGCTGCGGATGCCCCAGGTGGCCGACCTCGAGGCCGGCGACGGCTTCACCCGCGACGACTGGCTGGCGACGTACCTCACCGACCTGGTCTCGCGCGCGGTGGCACCGGACCTGCTCGAGGCGGTCCTCGCCGCCGACGACGACGAGCCGTGGTCACCCGAGGAGCACGCCCGTGAGGCGGAGACGGGCGCGAAGTTCCTCCTGCTCGAGCGCGAGCTGCGTGCCGAGCAGGACGAGGTGCTCCGGCTGCAGGAGCTCCTCGACGCCCTCGAGGCGCCGGAGCCCGAGGCGGTCGAGGACGGCGCGGGACGGGTCCGAGCGGCGCTCTCGCGGGTACGCGGCCGGGTCGCCCGGGGCGTACGCCGCCGCGACACGGCGCGCTGAGCCGGACGGGTCCGCCCGCGTGGCCGGGACGTCCCGGGACGAGACGGCGCATGGCCTAGCATCTGCCCGGTGAATCCCGTCATCAAAGGCACCCAGACCGAGATCCCGATGGCGCCGTCGAACCTGCGCCTGATGAACGAGAGCGACGAGCGCTTCCTCGCGCGGGCCGACGACCTGGTCCGGCTGATCCGGCGCCTGGGGCTGCAGATGGATCACGAGCTGCTCGACGTCGGGTGCAGCATCGGGCGCCTGGCGACAGGTCTGCTGGCGGGGACGGACTTCCGGGGCCGCTACGTCGGCTTCGACGTGATGCCGAGGCACATCCGCTGGGCGCGCCGCCACCTGGCGCCGATCGCCGAGGGCTACCACTTCCGCCACGTCGACGTACGCAACGACCGCTACAACCCCGCGGGCACCGTCGAGCCGAAGGACCTCGTCTTCCCGGCGCGCAGCGGCGGCTTCCACATGGCGACGCTGTTCAGCATCTTCACGCACTTCTACAAGGAGGACGTCGACCTCTACCTGCGTGAGCTGCGGCGCGTCCTGCGTCCCGGCGGTCGGGTCGTCGCCACCTGGTTCCTCTACGACGACGACCGCTACGAGGCCGCGCTGACGTCGGTCTACCCGATGACCCACCGCCTCGACGAGGTCACGATCTACAACGACGCGGACGACCCGCTGCGGGCCATCGCCTTCCACGAGGACCACGTGCGGGCGCAGATCGCCGCGGCGGGGCTGGAGATCGAGAAGATCGAGTACGGCGAGTGGGCCGGCGGTGCTGGTCCGGAGTTCCAGGACGTCGTCGTCCTGCGTCGTCCCGTCGACCCGCCGCCGTCGTTCCTCGACCGGGTCAAGGGCAAGGTCCGTCGTACCCTCTCGAAGCGCTGAGCCGGTGGCAGCCACGATCAAGGGCACCGACGTCGAGGTGCCGCTCGCCCCGACGGCGCTGCGCTTCATGAACGAGAACGACGACGAGAGGTTCCTGGCCAACGCCGCCCAGCTGGCGTCCGCCGTGCAGCGACTCGGGCTTCGACCCGACGACGAGGTCCTCGACGTGGGCTGCAGCATCGGACGCCTGGCGACGGGGCTGATGGTCAACACCGACTTCCGCGGCCGGTACGTCGGGTTCGACGTGATGCCGCGGCAGGTCCGCTGGGCGCGCCGCCACCTGGCGCCGATCGCGGAGGGCTACCACTTCCGCCACATCGACGTGCGCAACGACCGCTACAACCCGGGCGGGGCGCTCGAGGCCGAGGACGTCACGTTCCCCGCACGCAGCGACGGGTTCCACGTCGCCGTGCTGTTCAGCATCTTCACGCACTTCTACAAGGAGGACGTCGACCGCTACCTGCGCGAGCTGCGCCGCGTCCTGCGGCCGGGTGGGCGGGTGATCGCGACCTGGTTCCTCTACGACGAGGACAGCTACGAGGCCGCGCTGACCAGCGCGTACCCCATGGTGCACCGGCTCGACGACGTCACGATCTACAACGACCCGGACGACCCGCTGCGGGCCATCGCCTTCGACGAGGGCCACGTGCGGGCGCAGGTCGCCGCGGCCGGGCTGGAGATCGAGCTGGTCGAGTACGGCCGGTGGAACGGCGGTCCCGGCCCCGAGTGGCAGGACCTGATGGTGCTGCGGCGCCCGGAGGACCCGCCGCCGTCGTTCCTCGACCGGGTCAAGGGCAAGGTCCGTCGTACGTTCTCGCGCGGCTGAGCGCCGGGCTCGCGCCGCGCCGCGCCGGGCAGGCGCACGAGCACGGCGCGAGTGGTCAGGGCCGGCCGAGCGACCTGACCTCCCAGCCGGCGGCACGCCAGGCGGGCACGTCGAGCAGGGTGCGCCCGTCGACGAGTCGCGCGTGGCGGACCAGGGTCGCGACCCGGGCGGGGTCGATCTGCCGGTAGACGGGCCACTCCGTCAGGTGCAGGACGATGTCGGCACCGGCGAGCGCCTCGTCGAGGTCCTCGGTGTACGTCGCGTCCGGCAGCTTCGCGCGCGCGGGGCCGATGGCCTCCGGGTCGTGGACGACGACGTCGTACCCGTCGGTGTGCAGCTTCTGGGCGATCCACAGCGCGGGGGAGTCGCGGACGTCGTCGCTGTCCGGCTTGAACGCCGCGCCCAGCACGGCGACCCGCGGTGAGTCGTCCCCGGCGGTGAGCTCGCGGGTCAGCTCGACGACGTGCTCGCGGCGGCGCTGGTTGATCGCGTCGATGTCGCGCAGGAACGCCGTCGCGTGGTCCACCCCGAGCTCGGAGGCGCGGTGCTGGAAGGCCCGGATGTCCTTGGGCAGGCAGCCGCCACCGAAGCCGACGCCGGCGTTGAGGAACTTGCGCCCGATCCGCTTGTCGTGGCCGATCGCGTCGGCGAGGTGGGTGACGTCCGCGCCGACCTTCTCGCAGATCTCCGCCATCGCGTTGATGAAGGAGATCTTGGTGGCCAGGAACGCGTTGGCCGACACCTTCACCAGCTCGGCGGTGGCCAGGTCGGTCACCACCAGTGGCGTGTCGGCGGCCAGGGCCGTGGCGTACACCTCGCGCAGCGTCTGCTCGGCGCGGTCATGGGTCACGCCGAAGACCAGTCGGTCCGGGCGCAGGGTGTCCTCGACGGCGAAGCCCTCGCGCAGGAACTCCGGGTTCCACGCGAGCAGTGCCTCCGTGCCCGCGGGTGCCAGCTCGGCGAGCCGTGCGGTCAGCCGCTCCGCGGTCCCCACGGGGACCGTCGACTTGCCGACGACCACGGTCGGCCGGGTCAGCAGCGGGGCCAGGGACTCGATCGCCGCGTCGACGTACGTCAGGTCCGCGCCGAGGCTCCCCGCCTGCTGCGGGGTGCCCACGCAGACGAAGTGGACGTCGGCGTCGGTCGCCTCGGCGATGTCGTCGGTGAACCGCAGCCGCCCACCCTCCACGTGTCGCGACAGCAGCTCGGGCAGACCCGGCTCGTAGAACGGCACGCGCCCGTCGCGCAGCGCCGCGACCTTGGTGGGGTCGGACTCGACCCCGACCACGTCGAAGCCGAGCTCGGCCATGCCCGCCGCGTGGGTGGCGCCCAGGTACCCGCATCCGATGACACTGATCAGCACCCGCCCGATCGTAGGGGTATCCCACCTCGGCGTTGCAGGAGCGGCCTCAGAAAGTGTCTCGGGAGGGCGGGACCTGCCTCACACCGGTTTGATCGCGGGCGGCCCCGGCGGCACCATGTGGCGGTGACTTCCGCCCCCGTCGACCTCTTCCGCGTCCGCGAGCAGGCGACCCCGCGGGCCGACGTGGGCTCGACGGCCGCGCAGGAGCCGGTCTCCCCCGCGAGCCGCGTACTGCCCTGGGCGCTGCTGCTGCTCGTCCTGAGCCTGGTCGCCACGGCGTACGCCGTCGTGCTGCAGGCAGGCAGCGTCCTCACCGGTGCCCTGGTGGTCGCCGTCGCCGTGCTCGGCGCCGTCGCGGGGCTGTGCGTCCGCGACGCGCGCGACCGCTGGGTGTCCACGGGGCGGGCCCTGGGCGACGGCGCGCGTCGCCTCGGCCGCGCGCTGTGGCACTGAGGCGCTGAGGCGCTGAAGACAGCGAGGCGCCGCCCGTCCGTGCGGACGAACGGCGCCTCGTGGGCGTTCAGCCGACGCCGAGGACGGCAGTCGGGCTGAACCGGTCCTGACGTGTGCCGTCACCGGTGTACGCCGCGCCCCAGCACCGCGAGCTGCCGCCCGACAGCGCGGTGCAGGAGCGGCCGTCGCCGGCCATGACCGATACCACCCCGCTGAGACCAGGGACGGCGGCCGCGGCATTGCGCGATACGCGGTCGTCGTCCGTGCCGTCTCCGAGCTGTCCGACAGAGTTGTCTCCCCAGCACGAGACGCTCTTGTCCGACTTCAGCGCACAGCCGTGGGCGCCGTCGGTCGAGATCTGCGTCGGGGTGGACGCGCCCAGGCCGGTGATCGCACGGTTCGTGCCCTCGGTCGAGGCGTCCCAGCACCGGACGGTGCCGGTGGTGAGCAGCGCGCATCCACCGTCGCCGCCCGCGGAGATCGACGAGGCGGTCACGTTGCGGACCGTGGTCGGCGCGTCGCCGTAGTAGGAGTAGGTGCACTGCACGGCGCCGGTGGAGAGCAAGCCACACAGGTAGCCGCCACCGCCCTCGATCGAGGAGACCGTGCCGCCGAAGTCGAGCGGAGCGGCGACCTCGTCGCCCTCGTCGTCGTACCCCTGGCACTCGACCGTCCCTCCCGTCATGACGACGCACAGGTTGTCGGCGTCGGCGAGGTCGGTGACGTCCGAGCCGAACACGGTCCGCGGCTCGGCGGTGTTGTCCTGGGCGTCCCAGCACCACACCGTCTTGTCCGAGAGGAGTGCACAGCCGGTGTACGAGCCGCTGACGACCTGCGTGACGGTCCGCTGCGCGGGCAGGCCGGTGACCCGCACCGGTGCCCGCTGGGCCAGCGCGTCGCCGGGCTCGCCACCCCAGCAGGTCACACCGGCGGTCTGCAGCTTCGCGCAGGTGTAGCCCGCGCCGGTGACGTCGGCCACCTTCCCGACCGCGGTGTACACCCGCAGAGACTGTCGGCCGTTCGTCCTCGTGCCACGGGAGTCCGTGACGGTGACGGTGACCTTCGCGGAGGCCTGTGCGGTGGGCGTGCCGCTGATGGTGCCCGTGCTCGGGTTGATGGTCAGGCCGCCGGGCAGGCCCGACGCGGACCAGGTGTACGGCGCCTTTCCACCCCGTGCCGCGAGGGAGGCCGAGTACGCCTTGCCCACCAGCCCCGCCGGCAGGTCGGCGCCGACCAGCTCCAGTGCGCGACCGGCGGCGGGGTCGCGCGGGTTGGGGCCCCACAGCGCGATCTGACCGTCGCCGGTGATGAAGGCGACGTGGCTGCCGTCGCGGGAGATCACACCCCCGTACGGCATCGCGCTGTCGTCCTGGTCGGGGGTGTAGGACTCGGCGCCGGCGACGGTGATCAGCCGGCTGGTCTGGGTGTCCCACAGCCGGACCCCGACCGGGTACGTGTCGCCCTCGCCGTCGCTGTCGTAGTGGTCCACGTCGTGGACGACGTAGCGGCCGTCAGCGCTCTGCTGACCGCCGTACTCCTCGAGGGAGTCCTCCGTGGTGAGCTTGGCGGAGCTGCCGGTCGCCCGCTTCCAGACCGAGAGGTCGTAGACGTCGTCGTCGGCGGTTTGGTTCTGGAAGACGGCTGAGCTGCCGTCCGCACTGAGCTGTGCGCTGCTGTACTTGCTCGCGCCCGGGATGGCGGTCCTCGCGCCGTTCGACCGGGTCCAGACCTCCGCGCGCCCGCCGGAGTACACGTCCGCGTCGCCCTCGGCGTAGTCGCCGTAGGCGACCGCGGAGCCGTCGGCGGCGATCGAGCTGACGGTCGCCGACGTCCCCGGCGGGCTGACCTGGACCGCTGCCGTGCTCGCGCTGACGTCCTTGACCATCACGCGCGTGACCGCTTCGCCGTGGGCGTTGTCGAGGTCCTCGCCGCTGGGCTCGTCGTAGGCGACGTAGCGGCCGTCCGGGGTGGCGGCGAAGTTCTCGTCGAAGTAGTTGTCGGAGTCGAAGTCGAAGCGCGTGATCGTGGTGCTCTGGCCGGTCGACCGGTCCATGCGAGCCAGGACACGGCTCTCGGCCGACACGTAACCCTCATCGTCGAAGGTGACGTCGTCGAAGGTGTAGAAGACGTACCTCGCGTCTGCGCTCAGCTGGTAGCCGCTGGTGTCGAGGAACCCGTTCTCCGGAAGGTCGGAGGAGTCCAGCACGGTCGTCGTGGCACCGCTCGTGGCGTCGTACAGACGCAGGCGCGGACCGCCCACCTCCTCGTCGTCCGCGGCGCGCAGGGCGTGCTCGGCGCGGATCTCCTGCTGGTGCTGCGCCTGGTCGTCGGAGCCCTCCTCCGCCCGCCGCTGAGCCGAAGGTTCGTCGTCGGTCGAGTTGTCGCCGTCGTCGGCGTAGAGAACCTTCGATCCGTCGGCGTTCAGGCTGGGCGTGCCGACGGTGCTGTCGCCGCTGGTGATGGTGGCGATCGTCGGGTACGCGCCGGACGGTGAACCGGCGGTGCCGGAGAAGTAGCCGACGACGTCGATGATGACGTCGGTGTTGGCGGGGGTGTAGAGGGTGATCTTGCCGTCGGTGCCGAGCCCGGTGGTGGCGGAGTTGGCGATGGTCTGGGCCTTGGCGAAGTTCACGGTCGACACGGTGGGTCGGGTCACGCCGGTGGGGTAGGTGGTCACGAAGCCGGCGGCCTCGGGGCCGGTGGCGGTGACGGTGATCTCGACGGCGCTCGGGGCGCCTGGGGCGCCGGTGGCGGGGACGCCGTTGGTGCCGGCGATCTGGAGGTCGAGGGTGGTGCCGGCCTTGAGCTGGCCGGCACTGCGGGTGCGGGTGTCCAGGGCGCGGGTGGGGGTCAGGGGGGTGTAGCCGGGAGTGTCGGTGGTGGTGGGGAACCAGCCGGCGACGTCGGCGATCACGTGGGAGGAGGCGGAGGTGTAGAGGTCGACGTACCCGTCGTCGCCGACCTTGGCGATGGTCATCCCGGCGGCGGTCTGGGCCTTGGCGTAGTTCAGGGTCGAGGCGTTGGGACGTGTGACGCCCTCGGGGTAGGCGGTGACGAACCCGGGACCGGTCGAGGCGGTGTCGGTGAGGTTGAGGACGACGGCGCCGGCGCCGGTGGCGGGGACGCCGGCGGTGTCGGTGACCTTGAGGCGGACGACGCCGTCCTTGGCGACGATCTTCTTGGGCGCGCCGGTGCCGGTGCGGGTGTCGAGGATCCGGGTGGGGTTCAGCGGGGTGTAGGCGGCGCCGGTGGGGACGTAGCCGGTGATGTCGACCAGGGCGTGGGTGGCGGCCGAGGCGTAGAGGGTGAAGGAGCCGGTGGCGTCGACCTTGACGATGGCCTGGTTGGCGACGGTCTGGGCCTTGGCGTAGTTGACGGTGGACGCCTCGGGACGCTGCGCGCCGGTGGGGTAGGCGGTGAGGTAGCCCGGTGCGGTGGGGGCGGTGACGGTCAGGTTCACCACCACCGCGGCCACGCCCGAGGAGGGCAGTCCGCCCTGACCGGCGGCCTGGACCTTCACGGTCCCACCGGTCTTGACCATTCCGCCGGTGGTGCGGGTGTCCAGCAGCCGGGCCGGACTCACCGGCACCAGGACCGGCGCCGCGTCATCGGCAGCCGGCGTCGCGGCCGGAGTCCGGGCAGCAGCACCCGCAGCGGGACCGGCCAGCGCCGGGCCGGCCGACCACACCAGGGAGAATGCGACCAGCAAGGCACCGACCAGTCCGACCAGACGCTTCAGCATCGAGGGTCTCCGTTCCGCGCACCACCGTGGGACCGACGGTCGCCTCGACAGTGGTGCGGCGGAGACAACCTAAGAGCGCGCTGAGTGTGGTGTCAGCGAAATGGCGGACTCCGCGTACCCACGAAAGGGTGGGGCTGCCCGACGGCTGCCGCCGAACGTCCGCGAGGCGCCGCCCGTCCGTGCGGACGAACGGCGCCTCGCGACGACCTCAGCCGAGGGCCAGCACCCGGACCGGCCGGGGCCGGCCCCTCGCGGTCCCGTCCCCGGTGGGTGCGGCACCCCAGCACCGGACGCCGCCGTCGGAGAGCAGCGCGCACGAGCGACCGTCGCCGGCCGCGACCGCGGACGCCCCGCTGAGCCCGGCGACCGCCTTGCCGGCGGTGGGCGAGGCCGGGTCGGTGGTGGTGCCGTTCCCGAGCTGGCCGTCGTCGTTGTAGCCCCAGCAGGAGACCGCGCCGGTGGATATCCGGGCGCACCCGTGGTTGCTGTCGGTCGCGACCTGGGTCGCGCTCGACACGCCGGAGATCGCGTACGGGCTGCCCTCGTCGTCGCCGTCCCAGCAGCGGACGGTGGCACCGGTGACGACCGCGCAGGCACCGTCGTACCCGACGGAGAACGACTTCGCGCTGACCCCGCGCACGGTGACCGGAGGCTCGCCGTAGCCGACGTAGAGACACCTCAGCGCCCCGGTGGAGAGCGTGCCGCAGAGGTACTCGCCCAGACCGGACACCGCCTTGACCTTGCCGCCGAACGCCACGGTCTGCACGGACTGGTCGCCGTCCTCGTCGTAGACCACGCAGCGCACCACCCCGGTGGACTGCAGTGCGCAGGGCGCGTCGTCGCTGGCCGTGACGTCGACGATGCCGGTGCCGAGGATCGAGAGGCGGTAGGCCGCCTCCTCGCCGGCGTCCCAGCAGTACAGGGACTGGTTGGCCAGCACGGCGCAGCCGGAGTAGCTGCCGGCGACGACCTTGCTCACCGTGGCTCCCCGCGGCAGCCCGCTGACCGCATGGGGGGCCAGGACCGTGGCGAAGACGGAGCCGCCCCAGCACGCGACGGCACCGCTCTGCAGCTTCGAGCAGCTGTAGCCGGCGCCCGTGGCCGAGGCCGCCTTGCCGAGCGGGGCGTACACGGTCAGCGCGACGGTGCCGGTCGCCTGGGAGCCACGGGAGTCGGTGAGGGTGACCTCCACCGGCTCGTCCGAGGCCTCGCTCGGGGTGCCCGCGACGGCCCCGGTGGAGGGGTCCAGCGACAGGCCGGCGGGCAGACCGGTCACGCTCCAGGTGTACGGCGCCTTGCCTCCTCGGGCGTGCAGGGTGCCGGAGTACGACGTACCCACCTCACCGGGCGGCAGGTCGCTCTCGTCGACCTCCAGGGCCCGGCCGACGTTCGGGTCTCGCGGGTTGGGGCCCCACAGGGCGACCTGGCCGCGCCCGGTGAGGAACCCGACGTGACTGCCGTCGCCCGAGATCGTGCCGGCCACCGGCATCGTCGAGTCGTCCTGGCCGACGGTGTAGGAGTCGGCGCCGGCAACGGTGGTCAGCCGCCGGGTCTGGGTGTCCCAGAGCCGGATGCCGACCGGGTGGCCGTCGCCGAACTCGCCGTCCTCGTCGACGTCGTCGGCGTCGTAGTAGTCCACGCCGTGGACGACGTAGCGGCCGTCGGTGCTCTGCTCGCCGCCGTACTCCTCGAGCTCGGTCTGCGAGGTCAGCTTGGTCGAGGTGTTCCCGCTGCGCCGCCAGGAGTCGAGGTAGTACACGGCGTCCGCCGCGCTCTGGTCCTGGAAGACCGCGCTGTCACCGTCGGGCGCGAGCTGGGCGGCGCTGTCGCTGCTCGACCGGGGGATCGCGACGCGGGCGCCGCTGGTGCGGCTCCAGACCTTGCTGCTGCCGGCGGGGTAGGAGTCCGCCTGGGCCTTGGTGAACGCGCCGTAGGCGACCGCGGACCCGTCGTCCGCGATGGACGCGACGTTGGCGGAGACGCCCGACTCGTTGACCAGGACCGGCTTCGCGCTCGAGCTCAGGTCCTTCAGCATCACGTTGACGATCGGGACGGAGTCGTCGTCGGTCTCCCAGTACTTCCCGGTCGGCACCTCGTAGGCCACGAACCGGCCGTCGGGAGTGGTGGCGAAGGACGAGGAGGGGACGTAGTCCTCGTCGGCCGCCGTGGAGCTGTAGATGTCGAGCGTCTGACCGGTCGTGCGGTCCAGCCGCTTCAGGGCGTACGTCGAGGAGCCCTCGTCGGTCGTCTCGTCGTAGTCGTAGGTGTCGTAGCTGTAGACGACGTACCGGCCGTCCGCGCTGAGCTGGTAGTCCTCGATGCTCGAGTCGGCCGGAAGTGCGGGCGACCCGACCACGGTGCTGGTGGTGCCGGTGCTCGCGTCGTAGAGACGCAGCCGGGCGCCGCCGTCCTCGTCGTCCGCGGTCACTCGGCGGGCCTCGGCGCGCAGTGCGTCGTTGTCGGCGCTCGTCTGCTCGGCGGGCGTCTGGCGGTCGCCGGTCTCGGCAGCCCGGCTCGCCGCGTAGAAGACCGCGCTCTCCTCCGAGAAGAGGACCTGGCCGCCGTCCGCGCTCAGGCTCGGCGGACCGTGGTAGGCGTTGCCGCTGGTGATCGCCTTGACCACCGGGTAGCCGCCGGCGGGCGGCTCGGTGGTGGTGGCCGGTCCGGAGAAGTAGCCGACGACGTCGACGACCACGTGGGTGGCGGCGGGGGTGTAGATGGTGATCCTGCCGTCCGGCCCGACACCGGTCGTGGCCGAGTTGGCCACGGTCTGGGCCTTGGCGTAGTTCACGGTGGAGACCCCGGGGCGGTCGACGCCGGAGGGGAAGGCCGTCACGAACCCGGCCGCCTTGGGCCCGGTCGCGGTGACGGTGACCTCCACGGCGGTCGGCGCGGTGGCCCCGTCCGACTCGGGCACGCCGTTCACGCCGGTGATCTGCAGGTCGAGCGACTTGCCCGCCTTCAGCTGGGTCTTCACGCCTCCGCGGCCCACGCCCGTACGGGTGTCGAGCGCGCGGGTGGGCGTCAGCGCGGTGTAGTCCGACGTGGTGGGGAACCACCCGACGACGTCGGCGACCAGGTGGGAGGTCGCGGAGGTGTAGAGGTCGACGTAGCCGCCCGCGCCGACCTTGGCGATGGTCATGCCGGCGGCGGTCCGGGCCTTGTCGTAGTTCAGGGTCGAGGCCAGCGGTCGCTGCGCGCCGTCGGGGTAGGCGGTCACGAACCCGGGGCCGGCCGACGCGGTGTCGGTGACGTTGAGGACCACGGCTCCGGCACCGGTGTCCGGGACGCCTCCGGCGCCCGTCACCTTGAGCCGGACGACGCCGCCGGCCTTGACGATCGCCTTGGGCGCGCCGGTGCCGGTACGGGTGTCGAGGACGCGGGAGGGGGAGAGGGCGGAGTACGCGGCGCCGTCCGGGACGTAGCCGGTCACGTCGACCAGCACGTGGGTCCCGGCGGAGGCGTAGATCGTGAACGAGCCCGCCTCGTCGACCTTGACGATCGCCTGGTTGGCGACGGTCTGCGCCTTGGCGTAGTTGACCGAGGACGCCTCCGGGCGCTGCGAGCCGGTCGGGTAGGCGGTGAGGAAGCCCGGGCCGGTGGGCCCCGTCACGGTCAGGTTGACCACCACGGCGGCGATGCCGGAGCCCGGGAGCCCGCCCTCGCCCGCGGCCTGGACCGTGACGGTGCCGCCCGCGCCGACCATCCCGCCGGTGGTGCGCGTGTCGAGGAGCCGCGCCGGGCTCACCGGGACCAGGCCGGGGGTGGCAGGGTCCGCGGCGGGGACCGCGGCGGGCCGGGTCGTCGTCCTGGCGACGGCGACGGCGGGACCCGCCGTCCAGGTCAGCGTGAGACCCATCATGAGAACACCGAGCAGAGCGAGCAGACGCTTCACCGCGAGACTCCATCCGTGGCTCCCGGGGACCGACGGTCACCTCGGCGGGAGCGAGCAGGGAGGACGCTAGGTGAGGCCCCCGACCGTTGTCCGGGAGTTGCCGAAATGTGACGTCCGGCCGGGCCGCGTCCGCGGCGGTAGAGTGGCGTCCGCAGAGGGTACGTGCGCGTCTCGGAGGTGGGTACGACGCGCCGCTGCGCCGTACCCAGAGGTCCCTGTGTCCCCGCTCTCCTCCTACCGCCGCCTGCTCGCGCTCGCCGGGCCGGCGTACGTCCTCGTCGCCTTCCTCGGCCGGCTGCCGCTGGCGATGAGCCAGCTCGGCACGCTGCTGCTGGTCTCCACCGCCACCGGGTCGTACGGCGCGGGCGGTGCCGCTGCCGGGTCCCTCGCCGTCGCGAACGCCGTCGGCTCGCCGGTGGCGGCCGCGGTGGCCGACCGGCGTGGCCAGCGCCCCGTCGTCCTCGTGCAGTCGCTGCTCGGCGCGGTCGGGCTCGTCGTGCTGGTCCACCTCGCCGCGAGTGGCGTGGGGGAGGCGGGCCTGGTCGCCGTCGCCGCCGTCACCGGGCTCGCGCTGCCCCAGGTCGGCCCGCTCGCGCGGGTGCGGTGGCGACCGATCACCGCGGGTGACGGGCACCAGCGTCGGCTGGTGGATGCCGCCTTCTCGTACGAGGGCGCCGCCGACGAGGCGTCGTTCGTCCTCGGGCCGGCGCTGGTCGGCGTCGTCGCGGTGGCGGTCTCGCCGTCCGGTGCGCTGGTCATCGCCGCCGCCGTGCTGGCGGTCTTCGGCTGCGCCTTCGGGCTGCACCGCACCGCCGCGCTGACCGGTGCCTCGGCCGCCGGCGGCGCCGTCGTACGACGCTCCGGGCGGCTGGTCACCGGTGCGTTCGTCGTGCTCCTGCTCGCGCAGGCCGCCATCGGCGTGCTGTTCGGCTCGAGCCAGACCGGCGCCACCGTGCTGACCACCGCGGCCGGGCAGCCGGGTCTCGCCGGGCTGGTGCACGCGACTCTCGGCATCGGCAGCGTGACGGCGGGCCTGGCCACGGCGTTCCTGCCCGAGCGCGTGCCGCACGAGCGGCGCTGGTTGGTGGCGGCCGTCGCCCTCGCGGTGCTGTCGGTCCCGCTGCTGCTGGTCGACACGGTGGCGTCGGCGTTCCTCGCGGTGCTGCTCCTCGGGTTCGCCGTCGCGCCATACATGATCGCGGTCTTCACCCTCGGCGAGCGGATCGTGCCTCCGGCCCGGGTCGGCGCCGCGCTGACGCTGCTGGCCGCCGCGACCGGCGTCGGGTACGCCCTCGGCTCCAGCCTCGCCGGACGGCTCAGCGACTCCCACGGCCACACCGCCGCCTTCGCGGTCACCGTCACCACGACCTGCCTGGCCGCGCTCCTCGCCCTGACCCAGCACCGCCGGGTGATCCGGGCCCGGCTGGCCGTCGCCGACGACGTGGACGCGCCAGCGGTGGCCGCTGCCTGAGGCCGGCGTGGGTCTCGACGGGCGCCTCGTCGCTGGCGCTCCTCGGCTGCTCGACCTCCGGTGATTGCTGTCCAGGACTCGGGTGGGTGGTCTCGACAGGCTCGACCTCCGGTGGTCGCTGCCCGAGTTGGTGCGGGTTGGGTGGTCTCGACGTCCTCGCTCGCTGCGCTCGCTTCGGGCTCGACCACCTCTTGTGCGCCGGGCTCGACCACCGGCCGCGACCATCGGTGGTCGAGCAGCGAGCGCCAGCGAGCGCGTCGAGACCTCCGACGTCCCACAACGCACGAGCGCCCGCACCCCAGCAGAGAGGTGCGGGCGCTCGGGGCGAGCGGGAGCTACTTCCAGCGCTCCTCGCGCGGGGTGAACTCCAGGCCGCGGTCGCCGGTGTAGATCTGCTTCGGGCGAGCGATCTTCTGGTCCTTGTCCTGGACCAGCTCCAGCCACTGCGCCAGCCAGCCCGGGGTGCGGCCGATGGCGAAGAGCACCGTGAACATCTCCGGGGGGAAGTTCAGCGCCTCGTAGATGAGGCCGGAGTAGAAGTCGACGTTCGGGTAGAGCTTGCGGGAGATGAAGTAGTCGTCCTCCAGCGCGATCTTCTCCAGCTCCTGGGCGATCTCCAGCAGCGGGTTGACCCCGGTGACCTCGAAGACCTCGTCGCAGGTCTTCTTGATGATCTTCGCGCGCGGGTCGTAGTTCTTGTAGACGCGGTGACCGAAGCCCATCAGCTTCTCGTCGCCGTTCTTGACGCCCTCGATGAAGCCGGGGATGTTCTCCTTCGAGCCGATCCGGCGCAGCATCCGCAGCACGGCCTCGTTGGCGCCGCCGTGCAGCGGGCCGTAGAGCGCGCCGATGCCGGCGGCCACCGAGGAGTACGGGTCGACCTGCGAGGAGCCCACCGAGCGCACCGCGTTGGCCGAGCAGTTCTGCTCGTGGTCGGCGTGCAGGATGAACAGCACGTCGAGCGCCTTCGCCAGGCGCGGGTCCGGCTCGTACTTCTGCTCGCTCATCTTGAACAGCATCGCGAGGAAGTTCTCGGTGTAGGACAGGTCGTTGTCGGGGTAGACGTACGGCTTGCCCTGCGCGTGCCGGAACGCCCAGGCGCCGAGCGTCGGCATCTTGGCGATCATCCGCACGATCTGCATGTTGCGGTTGTCGGCGTCGGTGATGTTGCTGGACTCGGGGTAGAACGTCGACAGCGCGGCGACGGAGGCCTCGAGCATCCCCATCGGGTGGCCGTCGTAGCGGAAGCCCTGCATGAACGTCTTGACGTTCTCGTGGACGAACGTGTGGTACGTGATGTCGTGCACCCACTGCTCGTACTGCGCCTTGTCCGGCAGGTCGCCGTGGATCAGCAGGTAGGCCACCTCGAGGAACGTCGAGCTCTCGGCGAGCTGCTCGATGGGGTAGCCGCGGTACTCGAGGATCCCCTTCTCGCCGTCGATGAAGGTGACCGCGCTGCGGCACGAGGCGGTGTTGGTGAAGCCGGGGTCGTAGGTGCACAGCCCGGGGGTGTCGTCGTCGAGCCTGATCTGGCCGAGGTCCTTGGCCTTGATCGCGTTGTCGGTGATCGGGATGTCGTACTCCTGGCCGGTGCGGTTGTCCCGCACGGTCAGGGTCTCCCCCGTTGCGTTGGTGTCGCTCACGTGTCGCTCCTTAGCGGATCTTCGTCGCGGTACATCCAACCTATTCCTCGGGTGTGACACGCCGGCACCCCGGGCTCACGGTTTTGACCCTTCCGCGACGCCGCCCGTACTCTTGGCGGCTGCGACTCCTGCCGCGCCCGCGTCCTCACCGGATGCGCGCGCAGATCCGGACGACGTACCCCAGGTCCCATCCCTGGTGCGATCGAGCCGGGCCGTGTTCGTCAGGAGCCGCTGCAGCACCGCGCACCACCCGGAGCAGGGTTCGTCTGCACCGGGCCACACGAACGAATGAGGCACACACCCATGGGTACCTACACGCCCAGGCCCGGCGACATCGAGCGCCAGTGGCACGTCATCGACGCCACCGACGTCGTCCTCGGACGGCTCTCCGTCCAGGTCGCCAACCTGATCCGCGGCAAGCACAAGCCGATGTTCGCCAACCACGTCGACACCGGCGACTTCGTCATCGTCGTCAACGCCTCCAAGGTGGCGCTGGCCGGCGACAAGGCGACCAAGTCGCTGCGCTACCGCCACTCCGGCTTCCCCGGTGGCCTGCGGACCGACACCGTCGGCGAGCTGCTCGAGAAGGACCCGCGTCGCGTCATCGAGTCCGCGGTCTGGGGCATGCTCCCCAAGAACCGCCTCGGTCGGCAGATGCTGAAGAAGCTGAAGGTCTACGCCGGTCCGGAGCACCCGCACCGTGCCCAGAAGGCCCAGCCCTACGAGATCACGCAGATCTCCCAGTAACTCTCCGACCCATCACAGACTTCGAGAAGGTAGACACGCGTGACTGAGAACCAGTTCGAGAACGAGGAGACCTACCAGGTCGACGACCAGGGCGTCGCCTACTCCTCCGAGAGTGCACCCAGCGCGGACGCGCCGGCCCGTCCCGCCACCATCGCCCCCGCGGCCGCCACCGGGCGCCGCAAGGAGGCCGTGGCCCGGGTCCGGATCGTCCCCGGCACCGGTGAGTGGACCGTAAACGGCCGCCCGCTGGACTCGTACTTCCCCAACAAGCTGCACCAGCAGGTCGTCAACGAGCCCTTCGTGACCACCGACCTCGCCGGCCGCTTCGACGTCATCGCCCGCGTGCACGGCGGCGGCATCACCGGCCAGGCCGGTGCGCTGCGCCTGGGCGTGGCCCGTGCGCTGAACGCCGTCGACGTCGAGGCGAACCGCCCGTCGTTGAAGTCGGCCGGGCTGCTGACCCGCGACGCGCGCGTCATCGAGCGCAAGAAGGCCGGTCTGAAGAAGGCCCGTAAGGCGCCGCAGTACAGCAAGCGCTGATCTGAGGCCCGTGGCGGGCACCTCGCGGCGTTGTCGTCACTCGACGACCCGCTCCGCTCAGAGGTCGCCTTCGCTCCTCCGCCTTGCGAGGCACTCCGCCACGGGCCCCAGACCCATTGCAGCTATGACGAGACTCTTCGGCACCGACGGTGTGCGCGGGCTGGCCAACGCCGACCTGACACCCGAGCTCGCGCTCGGGTTGTCGGTCGCGGCCGCCCGCGTCCTGGTCGACCCGCTCGTCCCCGACCAGCCGCGGCCCGTGGCCGTGGTCGGTCGGGACACGAGGTTGTCCGGGCAGATGCTCGAGGCGGCCGTCGTCGCCGGGCTGACGTCCGCGGGGGTGGACGTCGTCCTCCTCGGCGAGCTGCCCACGCCCGGCGTCGCGCACCTGACCGCACGGCTCGGGGCGGACCTCGGGGTGATGATCTCGGCGTCGCACAACGCGATGCCCGACAACGGGATCAAGTTCTTCGCGCGCGGCGGGCTGAAGCTCGAGGACGACGTCGAGGACGAGATCGAGTCCGAGACGGGCGCGGACGCGACGAGCGCGCCCCGTCCGGTCGGTGGCGGGCTCGGCAGGGTCCGTACGCACCCCTCGCCGGTCGAGGACTACGCCTCGCACCTGGTCGGCACGATCGAGCCGTCGCTGGCCGGCCTGACCGTCGTGCTGGACTGCGCCAACGGCGCCGCCAGCGAGGTCGGACCGAAGGCGCTGCGCGACGCCGGCGCCGAGGTGATCACGCTCGCCGCGGAGCCCGACGGGCTGAACATCAACGACGGCTGCGGCTCGACCCACATCGACCTCCTGCGCGCGGCCGTCGTCGAGCACGGCGCCGACGCCGGCTTCGCGGTCGACGGCGACGCCGACCGCTGCCTCGCCGTCGACGCCGCCGGCGAGGTCGTCGACGGCGACCAGATCCTCGCGATCCTCGCTCTCGCGCTCCACGAGCGCGGGGCACTGCGCTCGGACACCGTGGTGGCGACCGTGATGAGCAACCTCGGCTTCGTGCGCGCGATGGCCACCGCAGGCGTGTCGGTGCGACAGACCGCTGTCGGGGACCGCTACGTGCTCGAGGCGATGAAGGCGTCGGGCCACAACCTCGGCGGCGAGCAGTCCGGGCACGTGATCATGAGCGACCACGCCACCACGGGCGACGGACTGCTCAGCGCGCTGCACGTGCTGGCCCGGATGGCCGTCACCCGGTCGTCGCTGGCCGACCTCGCGGGAGTCGTCCAGCGGATGCCCCAGGTGCTGGTCAACGTCGCCGGGGTGGACCGCACCCGGGTCGCGACCGACGTCGACCTCGCCGACGCGGTCGCCAAGGCGGAGGCCGAGCTGGGGGAGACCGGCCGCGTGCTCCTGCGCCCGTCCGGCACCGAGCAGCTCGTACGGGTCATGGTCGAGGCGGCGGACGTCGAGACGGCTCAGCAGGTCGCGGGCGAGCTGGCCGACGTCGTACGACGGCGCCTGGCGCTGTAGCGCACCGGACCCGACCCGCCGCGGCAGGAACACCGACGTACCGCCTCCGGTTGGGCCGGTCATGACCACCACACCGGACAAGATCGTCTACACCGCACGCGCCTCCGTCACGGGCGGCCGGACCGGGCACGCGACCACCGAGGACGGCGTGCTCGACCTCGACCTCACTGCGCCCAAGGAGACCGGCGGGCCGGGCACCGGGACGAACCCCGAGCAGCTGTTCGCGGTCGGCTACGCCGCCTGCTTCCGCACCGCACTGGGATCGGTGGCCGAGAAGGCCGGCGTGTCGGGCGCGGACGGCATCGTCCTCGACTCCGCGGTCGGGTTCGGGCCGCACGAGAGCTCGTTCGCGATCACCGTCGAGCTCACCGGCAAGGTCCCCGGTGTCGACGACGCGACCGCGCAGCAGCTGATGGAGAAGGCGCACGAGGTGTGCCCGTACTCCAAGGCGACCCGGGGCAACGTCCCGGTCACCCTGGTCGGGCGAGGGGTCTGACGTAGCGTCCGAGGCATGAGCACGTCGAGGAGGGTCGCGGCACTCGGTGCCGCGACCCTGCTGGCGTGCACGGCGTCCTGCGGCGGAGGTTCGTCCGCGGAGCCGGCCCCGAAGGCCGCGCCGGCCACCTCACCGCGCCTGGTCGAGGCTCCCGCCGGCACCGTCACCCACGTTGCGCCGAAGCCCCAGGGCATCGTCTACGACCCCGGCACGCGGACCCTCTCGGTCGCGGTGCACGATCCTGACCGGCTGCTGGTGCTCGACCCGGAGACCCTGGCCGTCGAGCACGCGGTGCCGCTGCCCGGCAAGGCCCGGCACGTGAAGCTGGGCAGACCGGGCGGGCCCGTGCTCGTCCCCGACGAGACCTCCGACCGGCTCTACGAGGTCGCCCCCGCGACCGGCCGGGCCACCTCGGTCGGCGTGGGTGCGCACCCGCACGACGCGGTCGAGACCGCCGGCGGCGCCGTCGTGGTCGGCAACGAGTTCGGCCACGAGCTGTCGGTGGTGCGCGGCGGCAGGGTCGTCGGCACCGTGCCCGGCTTCGCCCGCCCCGGTGGGCTGGTCACCGACGGCGACGTCCTGGCTGCGTTGGATGACAAGACCTTCTCGCTGACGACCTACGCGCTGCCGTCGCTCACCCGTACCGCCCGGGTCCACGGCGGAGTGGGCACCACCCACGCCGCGGCGACGACCGGGCACCGCGAGGTCGTCGTCGACACCGCGGCCGGGCGGGTCCGGGTCTTCGACCTCGACCCGCTGCGCGAGGTCGGGAGCACCGAGGTCGGCGGGGTCCCGTACGGCATCGCGACGGACCGCCGGACCGCGACGGTCTGGGTCACCCTGACCGCGGAGAACCGGCTCGTCGGGCTGGACGTGTCCGGTGCGCGGCCACGGGTCGTGGCGACGTACCCGACGGTGCGGCAGCCGGACACGGTCGCGGTCGCGCCGGGTGCGCACACGCTGTGGGTGACCGGCACCCGCGGCGACGAGGTCGAGCGGATCACCCGCTGAGGGTCAGCGCGGCCCTCCGCGTCGCCGGGTCCGCGGGCGCGCCGACAGCGCCAGCATGGTGTCGCGGTTGACCGCGGGGATGCCGAGCCGGTTCCACACCTGCTTGAGTGCGAGGAGCGTGAGCGTCCCGCTGATCAGCAGGCCCGCGACGTTGATCCCCAGCTGCAGCGCCGACTCGGCGGCCTCCAGCCACAGCCCGCAGGCCAGGCAGACCGCCGCCGTACCGACCGCCGGGATGGTCGTGACCGAGATGAAGACGCCCACGAGCGGGCCGGACTTGTTCGTGGTCAGGGAGAGCGTGCCGGCGACGCCGGCGAGCAGCGCGACCACGAACGACCAGCCGTCGGGCTTGACGATGAAGTCCGTCATCTCGCCGTTCGAGGCCTCGGCACGGGTGAACGCGCCGAGGCCGTACGCCACCGCCCACAGCGCCGTGCCGACGACGAGGGCGAGGGCGAACCCACCGACCAGCGAGAGCGTCGAGTCGCGCAGCATCCGCGGGCGCAGGCGTACCAGCCCGAAGCAGAACGCCGCGATGGGGGAGAACTCCGGGCCGACCACCATCGCCCCGACGATGAGGATCGGCTGGTCCAGGATCCGGCCGGCGCCGGCGATCAACGCCGCGAGGGTCATGAAGGCCGCGAAGGACCAGGTCCAGCGGGAGTCCGCGCGCAGCCGGTTCTCCACCGACTCCCACACCACGCCGTCGTCCGGTGCGCCGGGTGCGGCCTTCTCCGCCCGCTCGGCGTCGCGGCTGAGCATCGTGTCGACCGGCCACATCGCGATCGAGCCCCGCTCGTCGAGCTGCAGCTCCTTCAGTGCTGCGATGACGGTCGAGGCGTTCTCCCGGGCGACATCGGCGGAGACCAGGCACCCGGCGGGCGCCCGGAACCCGTGCGCGTGCACGGCCACGTTGGTGACGGTGTCGTCGTCGGTGAGCATCGCCACGACCTCGTCGGTGAGGTCGCTCGGCACACGCAGCTGAAGGTGCAGCACGGGGCGATGGTGCCAGACGCGAGGGGGTTGTCGGGTTCGAGCGAGATGCGCTTCATGTTTGTGAATTGCACATTTCTGTAGTTTGTCGTTTACAGTTCAACCACCAACCCGCGCCACCGAAAGGCACACGCTCGTGACCAAGCACGCTCGCCACACCTCCACCCCCGGCCGTCGGCGCCGACTCGCCTGGCCCGCACTGGCCGCGGGCGTGGTCGGCACGATCGCGATCGCCGCCTCGATGGGCGCCTCCCTCTCGGGCCTGACCGCCACCATCACGAACAGCACGAACACCGCGGCCAGCGCCAGCATGGCGATCACCGAGACCTCGGGCTCCAGCACGTGCAAGAGCTACGACACGACCGCGACCTGCGCCGACATCAACAAGTACGGCGGCACGGGCACCCCGCTCACGCCGGGCGGCTCGCAGAGCACCAAGGTGACCTTCAACAACGTCGGTCAGGTCGCGGTCGGCACCAGCACGCTGACTCCCGCCGCCTGCACCGCTTCCAGCACCGGCGCCACGGGCTCGTCCACACCCACCACGCCCAACACCAGCGCCGGCAACCTGTGCTCGGTCCTCCAGGTGAAGATCTACCAGAGCGCCTCGGCTTCCGGGACCCCGATCTACACCGGCTCCGCCGCCGGCCTGACCTCCGCGATCTCCCTGGGCAAGCTCGCGGCCGGGGCCAGCCAGGACTACACCTTCGTGGTCAGCCTGCCCGCGGACGCGACGACCGCCGTCCAGGGTCAGTCCGTGAGCCAGGCGCTCACCTGGTCCTTCAACCAGTAGTCCCACCCGTCCACCGTCAGACCAGAGAGGCTCGTCGTGCTGCGTTCACGATCCACCGCGCTCGCGGTGATCGCCGCGCTCGCCGTGGGCGCGACGCTGCTCACGGCCCTGGTCTGGTGGAGCACGGGAGGGCGGTGGTACGACGTCCGCACCGCCTCGATGGGCCGCACCGCTCCGGTCGGCGCCCTGCTGCTGACGCGTCCGGCCTCGGCCGACGCCGTGCAGGTGGGAGACCTCGTCACCTTCCGCCAGCCCGACTCGGGGAAGGTCTACACGCACCGGGCGGTCGAGGTGTCCGCCGGCGGGATCCGTACCAAGGGCGACGTCAACCCGGCGGCGGACCCGTGGAGCATCGACCAGGCGCACCTGGTCGGGAAGGTCGTGGCGGTCTGGCCGGCCGTGGGCTGGGTCCTGCGTGGCGCTCCGCTGCTCCTCCTCGGCCTCGGTCTGGTCTGGCTGGTCTCCGGGCTCGTGCGCGCCTCCTGGCGCTCACCGGTCCGGGTCGTCGGCGCCGCTGTCGCCTTCGCGGCGGTCTGCCTGCTGATGCAGCCGTGGGTCGGTCTGGACCGTGTCGGGGTGACCGACACCGTCGACGGGCCCCGGCTGGAGGCCGTGTCGACCGGCGTCCTGCCGGTACGGGCCCAGCTCGCCGACGAGATGGTCTCGCCCCGGATGCGCAGCGGCGAGGTCGCCCGGATCGCCGTGCCCTCCGACGGCACGCGCTACAGCGTCGCGGCCGTGCCCAGCCTCAGCGGCTGGTGGTGGGTGGTGGTGGCAGGCATCTGCCTGGCCCCCCTGCTGTGGACGCTCGTGGTGGGGCTGGCCCCGCTCGCGCGGGAGGAAGAGCAGTGACTCGTCGTGGACGGACCCTGGCCGCGGCCGGCGCCGTGCTGGCCGGGCTGGTGCTGCTCCTGCTCGGCACGCCGACCTCGCTGGGGGCGTACTCGTCGAAGGTGACGAACACGCAGAACACCGCGGCCAGCGGCAGCTGGGCCTCGAGCTGCGCACCCGCCGACGTCCTCGGTGCGGCGAGGGCGGACTCCGCGTACTTCTTCTACCAGCTGAACGAGGCCTCGGGCACCCGGGCCGCGGACACCGGCGGCAACAACCTGTCCGGCACGTACACCAGGTTCGGCGTCTCCTACCGCGACTCCGCGGCTCCCTGCGGTCAGCGCGACAGCGACCGTGCCGTCAGCTTCGACGGCGGGAGCGGGTACCTCACCGGAGCGCAGATCGCCGGCGACATTCCCACGAGCCTCTCCCTCGAGGTCTGGTTCAAGACGACCACGGGTCAGGGGGGCAAGCTGGTCGGCGTCGGCAACCAGTCGACCGGGGCGTCGGGGGTCTACGACAGGCACCTGTTCATGTCCAACGACGGCCGGCTCTCCTTCGGCACCTACGACGGTGGCGCCCACGTCATCACCGGCTCGCGGAGCTACAACGACGGCGTGTGGCACCAGGCGGTGGCCACCTTGACCCCCAGCGGGAGCCTCAAGGGCATGCGGCTCTACGTCGACGGCAAGGTCGTGGCCAGCAACACCAGCTGGACCAAGGGCGAGCCCGTCTCGAACGGGTACGTGCGGATCGGCTACGACAACCTCGGCGGCTGGTCGGCGGTCGGCGACTCGGGCCCCCCGAACAGCTACTACTTCAAGGGGTCGATGGCCTACGTGTCCGGCTACGGCACGGCGCTCTCCCCGGCTCGGGTGCAGGCGCACTACGACGCCGGCTCCTGAGCCGCCCGCCGGCGCTCAGAGCTTCCGCAGACGCACGTAGCGCACGGAGTGGTCGGCGTCCTTGCGCAGGACCAAGGTGGCGCGCGACCGGGTCGGGGCGATGTTCTCGCGCAGGTTCGGGCCGTTGATCGTGGTCCACAGCTGGTCGGCGGTGGCCACCGCCTCGTGGTCGGACAGGTCGGCGTACTTGCGGAAGTACGACGCCGGGTCGGTGAAGGCGGTCTCGCGCAGCCGGAGGAAGCGGTGGGTGTACCAGCTCTTGATGTCGGCCTCGCTGGCGTCGACGTACACCGAGAAGTCGAAGAAGTCGGAGACCGCCAGCCCGGTCCGGCCGTCCTCGCGGGTGCGTGCGGGCTGCAGGACGTTGAGGCCCTCGACGATGACGATGTCGGGGTGCTGCACGACGACCCGCTCGTCGGGGACGACGTCGTACACCAGGTGGGAGTAGATCGGCGCGCTCACCTCGTCGACGCCGGACTTGATGTCGACGACGAACTTCAGCAGCGCGCGGCGGTCGTACGACTCCGGGAAGCCCTTGCGGTGCAGGATCCCGCGACGCTCCAGCTCGGCGTTGGGGTGCAGGAAGCCGTCGGTCGTGACCAGCGCGACCGAGGGGTGCTCGGGCCAGTGCGCCAGCATCTGCTGCAGCACGCGTGCGGTCGTCGACTTGCCGACGGCCACCGACCCGGCCAGCCCGATGACGAAGGGGGTGCGCGGCGGCGTCGGCCGGCGCAGGAACAGCTCCTGGTTGCGGTGCAGCCCGCCCTTCGCCTCGACGTAGAGGCTGAGCAGGCGGGAGAGCGGGAGGTAGACCTCCTCGACCTCGTGCAGGTCCAGCTGGTCGCCGAGGCCGCGGACCCGGTCGATCTCGGCGGCGTTCAGCGGCTGCGCGGTCGCCTCGGTGCCCTCGGAGGCCAGTGCGGCCCAGTCGGCGCGGTCGAGCTCGACGTACGGGGAGGAGTCCCGCAGGTGTTCCCGTGGGGTCTGACCGTGGCCCATGGTCGCCGATTGTGGCGCATGCCGGGCTGCGGGGTGCGGCCGGTCGCGGCCGAGGGCACGTCCCTCGCCCTAGACTCACCAGCCATGTGCGGAATCGTGGGGTACGTCGGCTCGAAGCGTGCGCAGGACGTCGTGGTCGAGGGCCTGCGCCGGCTGGAGTACCGCGGCTACGACTCCGCGGGCGTCGCCCTGGTCGACGGCAGCGGTCGGATCGCGACCGACAAGCGGGCCGGCCGGCTGGCCAACCTGGAGAAGGCCATCGACGAGAACCCGCTGCCCGACGCCACGACCGGGATCGGGCACACCCGCTGGGCCACCCACGGCGCGCCCAACGACGTCAACGCCCACCCGCACCTGGGCGCCACGGGGCGGGTCGCGCTGGTCCACAACGGGATCATCGAGAACTTCGCGATGCTGCGGGCCGAGCTGGAGCGCGACGGCGTCGAGGGTGTCTCCGAGACCGACACCGAGGTCGCGGCCCAGCTGCTCGAGCGCGAGGTGCTGGCCGGTGCCGACCTGACCACCGCGATGCGGGCCGTCGTACGCCGTCTGGAGGGGGCCTTCACGCTGGTCGCCGTGGACGCGGGCGACCCCGACCGGGTGGTCGCCGCGCGGCGCAACTCCCCGCTCGTCGTCGGTCTGGGCGAGGGGGAGAACTTCCTCGGGTCGGACGTCGCCGCCTTCATCGAGCACACCCGGGAGGCGCTCGAGCTCGGGCAGGACCAGGTCGTCACGATCACCCGCGACGGGGTCGAGGTCACCGGCTTCGACGGATCGCCTGCCGAGGGCACGCGCTACCACGTCGACTGGGACCTGTCCGCGGCCGAGAAGGACGGCTACGACTGGTTCATGCGCAAGGAGATCTTCGAGCAGCCGCGGGCGGTCACCGACGCGCTGCTGGGACGCCACAGCGAGACCGGCCGGCTGCAGCTCGACGAGGTCCGGATCAGCGAGGACGAGCTGCGCGAGGTCGACCGGATCGTCATCATCGGCTGCGGCACCGCGAACTACTCCGGGCTGGTCGCGAAGTACGCCGTCGAGCACTGGACCCGCGTCCCGTGCGAGGTCGAGCTGGCCCACGAGTTCCGCTACCGCGACCCGATCCTCACCCGCAACACCCTGGTCGTGGCGATCAGCCAGTCCGGGGAGACCGCGGACACGCTGATGGCGATCCGCCACGCGCGGGAGCAGAACGCGAAGGTGCTCGCGATCTGCAACACCAACGGCTCGACGATCCCGCGCGAGTCGGACGCGGTGATCTACACCCACGCCGGGCCCGAGATCGCGGTCGCCTCGACCAAGGGCTTCATCACCCAGATGATCGCCTGCTACCTGCTCGGGCTGTACCTCGCCCAGGTGCGCGGCACGATGTACGGCGACGAGATCGCCGCCGTCGTCGACGAGCTCCGCCGGATCCCCGGCCACGTCGAGGGCGAGCTGGCCAAGGCCGAGGAGGTCTACGCCCTCGCCCGGGACCTCTCCGCCGCGCCGGCGGTGCTGTTCCTGGGCCGGCACGCGGGCTTCCCGATCGCCCTCGAGGGGGCGCTGAAGCTCAAGGAGCTGGCCTACATCCACGCCGAGGGCTTCGCCGCGGGCGAGCTCAAGCACGGGCCGATCGCGCTCGTCGAGGACGGCCTGCCGATCTTCTGCATCGTGCCGCCGCGCGGACGCGACCAGCTGCACGCCAAGATGCTCAGCGCGATCCAGGAGGTCCGCGCGCGGGGCGCACGCACGATCGTCCTGGCCGAGGAGGGCGACACCGAGGTGGGGTCGTACGCCGACACCGTGCTGTCGCTGCCGCGGGTCCCGACGCTGCTGCAGCCCCTGGTCGCGGTGGTGCCGCTGCAGCTGTTCGGCTGCGAGCTGGCCACGCTGCTCGGCAACGACGTCGACCAGCCGCGCAACCTCGCCAAGTCCGTCACGGTCGAGTGACGTCCCCGTGATCGTCGGGGTCGGCATCGACGTCGTCGGCGTGGACCGCTTCGCCGAGACCATGCAGCGCACGCCCGCCCTGCGCGAGCGGCTGTTCACCCCCGCCGAGCGCGAGCGTTCGGTGCAGTCCCTGGCGGCGCGGTTCGCCGCGAAGGAGGCGCTGGCCAAGGCGCTCGGCGCCCCCGGCGACCTCGAGTGGCACGACGCCGAGGTGGAGTCCGAGGACTCCGGCCGGCCACGACTGGTGCTCACCGGCACGGTCGCGGCGCGCGCGAGCGCCGTGGGCGCCGCGACCTGGCACCTCTCGCTGTCCCACGACGCCGGCATCGCCTCCGCGGTGGTGGTCCTCGAGGGGTCGTGAGCCTGTGACCGGTCCACAGACCGGCCTCAGGCACACGACCTGACTCCGAACCGGACGAGGTCGACCGCCACACGCTCCGGGTCGGCGCGCAGCTCGTGAGCCGTGGCCCGGACGACCAGCCTGCCCGGCGTCGTGAGGGCCCGCTGGCGGGCTAGGTCCTGCTCCCAGCTCTCGACGTCCATGTGGAACGCTCCGTCGACCTCGAGCACGACGGTCCCGCCCGGGACCGGCCACTCGCAGTCGGTGTAGCGCAAGTGGCCGTGCCCGTCTCGCCGCTTCACCTGCCGGCGGGGGAGAGGCAGCTCGAATCGGCGGCACATCCGGCGTACGTCCAGCTCGGCGACCGACTGCGCGCCGCTGCTCATCTCGGCGAGATCGGCCTGGAACTGTCTGGACCGCCGGAGGGGCCGCATCCGCAGGGTCCACTCGACGAGCCGCTGCGGGGTGGTGAGGCGTTGCTGGACGCAGGCGGCCAGGAGTCCGGTGGCCCGGGGGCTGCGCGTACAGGCGGCGAAGAGGAGAACGGCGGGCTCGAGGCGGCACAGCGGGAGCTCGCCGCGCGGCTCGCGGAAGTCGGTCAGCGAGCGGCGCGTCCGCACCGCTGCCAAACCCGGGACGGGCTCGAAGGCCCTCTCGTCGTCCACCAGTACGCACACCTGGTCTCGTCCCAGCCGCGCAGCCCGTGCACCGCGGCAGCAGTGAGACCCCGATCAGCGATGCGCCGCCACAGTGCAGCACTCCTGCCCACCGCTGCTGGGCGACCGACAACGGACCGGTCGTCGTGCAGACGACCGTGCTGGTCACCGTCTGCCAGCGCCGGGCGGCCACCTGGGCGGCCACGTGGTCAGCGTCGAGGCCCATGCAATTGAGCTGGCGGCGGGCCAGCACGCCCTCTTGCAGGAGCGCCAACCCGTGCCAGACCGGTGTCGTCATGGGCGGCAGCCTGCCTCGGTGGACGCCAAGACATCCGGGTTCTCCACAGTGCTGTGGTCGTGTGCCCCACGACGGTCCAGGAGCCGACCTTGGGCACACGACCCGATACTGGGGGGATGAGGCGGGCGCACACGGTCGAGCAGGTCCGGGCGGCGGAGGGCGAGCTGATGGCGCGGCTGCCCGAGGGAGCGCTGATGCAGCGGGCGGCTCACGGGCTCGCGGCGGCGGTCGCCGACCTCCTCGGCGAGGTGTACGGCGCCCGCGTGCGCCTGCTCGTCGGCCCGGGCGACAACGGCGGGGACGCCCTGTGGGCAGGTGCGCTGCTGGCTCGCCGAGGCGCGGGCGTCGAGGCGGTGCTGCTCTCGGAGAAGGCGCACGCCGAGGGGCTCGCGGCACTGCGGGCCGCCGGCGGGCGCGTCGTCGACTCCGGGGGTGCGCGGCCCGACGTCGTCGTCGACGGCATCCTCGGCATCGGTGGGCGGCCCGGGCTCCGCGAGAACGCCGTGGCCGCGCTCGCCGACGTCGCCGGGGTGCCGGTGGTCGCGGTCGACGTGCCCTCGGGCGTCGAGGTCGACACCGGGCGGGTCGACGGGCCGCACGTGCGCGCTCACCTCACCGTCACGTTCGGCACGCACAAGCTCGCCCACCTGGTCGACCCGGCGGCCGAGGCGTGCGGCGCTCTCCACCTGGTCGACATCGGGCTCGACCTGCCCGAGGCGGCACTCGAGGCGCTGCAGCCCGCGGACGCCGGTGCCCTGCTGCCGGTGCCGGGCCCGTTCGACCACAAGTACACGCGCGGCGTGGTCGGCGTCCGCGCCGGCAGCGAGCAGTACCCGGGCGCCGCCGTCCTCTGCACGTCCGGCGCCGGCACCGGGCTGGCCGGCATGGTGAGGTACGTCGGCTCAGCCGCCGACCAGGTGCGTGCCGTCCACCCCGAGGTCGTGGTCGGCGCGGGTCGCGTGCAGGCCTGGGTGGTCGGCTCGGGCGGCTCCGAGGGCGCCGCCGAGGCGCTCGCCGAGGCGGCGGCCGACGGCGTGCCGCTGGTCGTCGACGCCGACGCGATCGCGCACGTGCGGTCGCTCGAGCCCGACGCCGACGTGCTGATCACGCCGCACGCCGGCGAGCTGGCCGCGCTGCTGGACGTCGACCGGGCCGAGGTCGAGGCCGACCAGCTCGGGTACGCGCGCCGGGCCGCGGCAGACCTCGGGGTGACGGTGCTGCTCAAGGGACGGCACACGCTGTGCGCGGCGCCGGACGGTCGGGTCCGGGTGACGACCACCGGCACGCCCTGGCTGGGCACGGCCGGCGCGGGGGACGTGCTGGCCGGGCTGTGCGGGGCGCTGCGTGCCGCCGGCCTGTCGTCGTACGACGCCGGCTCGCTGGGGTCCTGGCTGCACGGGGCCGCCGCCCAGCTGGCCTCGGACGGCGGGCCGCTGGTCGCCGCGCGCGTCGCCGACGCGGTCCCGCCGGTGGTACGTGGGCTGCTGAGGTCGACCCTCTCCTAGAATCGTCGGGCCATGCCCGAGAACCCGACCGTCCCGCGCGCGGAGATCGTGGTGGACCTCGACGCGGTCCGGCACAACGTCGGCCGGCTGCGCGAGATCGCCTCCGCCGAGCGGCCGGTGGCGATGATGACGGTGGTCAAGGCCGACGGCTACGGTCACGGGATGCTGCCCGTCGCGCGGGCGGCGCGCGAGGCCGGGGCCGAGTGGCTGGGGGTCGCGACACTCGACGAGGCCCTCGCCCTGCGTGCCGGCGGCGACACCGGCCGGGTGCTGTGCTGGCTGACGGTGCCGGGGGAGGACTACGCCGCGGCGGTGGCCGCCGACGTCGACCTGACGGCGTACTCCGTCGCCGAGCTGGACGAGATCGCCGCAGCGGTCGACGGCACCCCGGCGCGCGTCCAGGTCAAGGTCGACACCGGCCTCTCCCGCGGAGGAGCGGCCCGTGCCGACTGGGAGGCGGTGCTGTCCCGCGCGGCCGAGCTCGAGGCGGCCGGGACGATCCGGTTCACGGGCCTGTGGTCCCACCTCGCGTGCGCCGACGAGCCCGCGCACCCCGCCAACGACGCCCAGGAGAGCGCCTTCCGCGACGCACTCGCGCTGGCCGACCGTCTCGGCCTGGCCCCCGAGGTCGTGCACCTGGCGAACTCCGCCGCAGCCGTGCTGCGGCCGAGCGCGCGCTTCGGCCTCGTCCGGTGCGGGATCGCCTCGTACGGGCTCGACCCGGCGCCCGGTCACACCGGCGACCTCGGGCTGCGCCCGGCGATGACCGTGCGCGCCCGGCTGGCGCTGACCAAGCCCGTCGGCGCGGGTGCGGGCGTCTCGTACGGTCACACGTGGGTCGCGCCGGAGGACACCACCCTCGGCGTGGTCCCGGTGGGGTACGCCGACGGCGTGCTGCGGCACGCCGGCAACGCGGTCTCGGTGTGGGTGGACGGCGTGCAGCGCCCGGTGCGGGGTCGGGTCTGCATGGACCAGCTGGTGGTGGACCTCGGCGGCGAGCTGCCGCCAGCGGGGACCGAGGCCGTGCTCTTCGGGCCCGGCGACGCCGGCGAGCCCACCGCACAGGAGTGGGCCGAGGCGTGCGGGACCATCAGCTACGAGATCGTCAGCCGGGTGGGCGGCCGGATGCGACGGCGCCACACTGGCGAAGGAGAGAGGTAGATGAACGCCTGGGTGAAGGGTGTCGCCGGCGTCGGCCTGGCCGGGCTGGGTGCCGTCGCCGCCGGTGCGGTGGTCGAGCGGCGCGTGGTCAAGGCGCGCCGCCTGGGGGCCCGGGACGTCGACGACCTGACCGCGCTGTCGGCGCCTGCCCGCGAGGTGCTCACCGCCGACGGCGTCGTGCTGCACGCGGAGGTCGACGAGCAGGCGCCGTACGCCACCAGCGCGCCGCGCGAGCCCGGTCCGACGCTGGTCTTCGTGCACGGCTACGCGCTGAACCTGCACTGCTGGCACTTCCAGCGGCGCGCGCTGCGCGGGCGGCACCGGATGGTGTTCTACGACCAGCGGTCGCACGGCCGGTCGGGCCGCTCGGACCGCGAGCACGCCACGATCGACCAGCTCGGCGACGACCTGATGCGGGTGCTCGACACGATGGTGCCCGTCCCCGAAGGGGAGGACGACCCCGGCGTCGTGCTCGTCGGCCACTCGATGGGCGGCATGTCGATCATGGCGTTCGCCGAGCAGTACCCCGAGACCTTCGACGCCCGGGTCCGTGGCGTGGCGCTGGTCGCGACGACCGCCGGGGGTCTCAAGCCGGCCCGGATCCTGTCGCCGCTGATCCCCGACGTGCTCGGCGGCTTCTTCGCGCCCCGGGTGATCGCGGCGCTGGCCTCGGCGCCGGAGCTGATCGACTCCGCCCGTTCTAAGGGCTCCAACCTCGGCTTCCTCGTCGCCGACCGCTTCGCCTTCGGCGGCGAGGCCCCCGCCGCGCACGTCGAGCTGCTCGACCAGATGCTGGCCGGCACGCCGACGGAGGTGCTCGCGGAGTTCTTCGACACCTTCGCGACGCTGGACAAGTTCGCCGTTCTCGACCGGTTCGGCACGGTGCCGACCACGGTCCTGTGCGGCACGAAGGACCGGATCACCTCGATCGGGCACAGCCGGAAGATGGCCGCCCGGATCGAGGGGTCCCGGCTGGTCGAGGTCGAGGGCGCCGGCCACATGGTGCTCTTCGAGGACCCCGAGCTGATCGAGGCCGAGATCGAGCGACTGGTGCGTACCGGCGAGGAGGTGGCGCGATGACCGCGTCCACGAGCGAGCCCGTGATCGAGCTGGTCGGCAGCGAGCGGGCGGCCGAGGTGCTCGCGGTGATCCACGGCGCCTTCGGCGACCGGCCCGCTCTCGACCCGCCGGCCACCGCGATGGAGGAGACCCAGGAGTCCGTGGCGGCCGCGCTGGCCGAGCACGGCGGTGTGCTCGGCTGGATCGACGACAAGCCGGTCGCGACCCTGATCTTCCTGCCGCTCGAGGACATGCTCGGGCTGCGCCGGGTGGGCACCCTGGCCGAGGGACGCGGCACCGGTATCGCCCGCAAGGTGGTCGCGGCGGCCGAGGACGAGGCCGTACGACGCCGCTTCAACGGGCTGCGCCTGATCGCCCGCGAGGAGCTGCCCTCGACGGTGCGGTTCTGGAACAAGCAGGGCTACACGCTGGCCGGCCGGGACGGTCCGCAGCTGTTCCTGCGCAAGATGCTGCCCGTACGCATGAGAGTCGACACCCCCGACGACACCCGCGACCTCGGCCGCCGCCTGGCCGGCCTGCTGGCGCCGGGCGACCTGGTGATCCTGTCCGGCGACCTCGGCGCCGGGAAGACGACGCTCACCCAGGGCATCGGCGCCGGTCTCGCGGTGCGCGGCGACGTCACCTCACCCACGTTCGTCATCTCCCGCGTCCACCGCGCGCAGGAGTCGGGGCCGGGCCTGGTGCACGTCGACGCCTACCGGCTGCACGGCTCGGCGGAGCTCGACGACCTGGACCTCGACACCGACCTCGACGAGGCGGTCACCGTCGTCGAGTGGGGCGAGGGGCTGGCCGAGACGCTCGCCGAGGACCGGCTGGAGATCCGGCTGCTGCGTCCGCACGGCGACGCGGTCCCGGAGGACCTCGAGGACAGCGGTGCCGAGCCGCGCGAGGTGGAGATCACGCCGTTCGGCAAGCGCTGGTTCGACACAGGGCTGGCCGACGCCCTCGCGCCCTTCGACGCTGCCCGCATCCACTCCCGCTCGATCACGCCCGTCGTCGCCGAGGGGGCGCTCTGATGCTTCTCGGACTCGACACCGCGACCACGCGGGTCACCGTCGCGCTGCACGACGGGGAGCGCGTCGTCGCCCAGCGCACCGCCGACGAGGCCATGCGGCACGGCGAGCTTCTCGCGCCGGCGATCGAGGCGGTCCTGGCCGAGGTCGGGGCCCTGCCCTCCGACGTCACCGCGGTCGCCGCCGGTGCCGGGCCGGGGCCCTTCACCGGGCTCCGGGTCGGTCTGGTGACCGCGCGCACGATGGCGTTCGCGCTCGGCGTCCCGGCGTACGCCGTCTGCACGCTCGACGTGCTCGCGGCCGAGGCCGTCGACGCGGGTCTGGAGGACTTCGTGGTGGCCACCGACGCGCGCCGCAAGGAGGTCTACCTCGCCGTGTACGCCGGAGGGGTGCGTACGGCGGGCCCGGTCGTCACCCGTCCCTCGGACGCGGCCACCGAGGCGCTGGTCGTGGGCCGCGGCGGGGTGCTCTACCCGGAGGCGTTCCCGCACCGCGCCGGGCCGGAGCTGCCCAGCGCGGCGGTGCTGTGCGACGTGGTGGTCGGTGAGCGCTACGAGCTCGTCGACCCCGAGCCGATGTACCTCCGTCGCCCGGACGCCCAGGAGCTGTCGCCCCCGCCGGGAGCGGTGCGCCCCCGGTGACGGCGATCCGGCCCGGCGGGCCGGGCGACGTGACCGCGGTCATGGCGCTCGAGGCGGAGGCCTTCGGGGTGGACGCGTGGTCCCGCGAGTCGGTCGTCGCCGCGCTGCCGGACCTGCTGGTCGGCGGGGGCGGGTACGTCGTCCTCACCGTCGCCGGGGACGTCGCCGACCTGCAGCGCATCGCGGTGCCGACGGGGGTACGTCGCGCCGGCGCCGGTCGCGCGCTGCTGGCGGCCGCCGTCGAGCGCGCCGACGCAGCCGGGGCGGAGCGGGTGCTGGTCGAGGTCTCGGAGGCGAACGCGGCCGGGCGGGCGTTCTACGCCGCGAACGGGTTCAGCGAGATCCACCGCCGGCGCCGCTACTACCGCGACGGCACCGACGCCCTCGTGCTGACCCGGCTCGCCCGCACGCCCACGGCGCCCTGACCCGGCTCGTCCGCTCGCGCGGAGGTTCACGAGAGTGCGAGGACCCGCAGCTCGGCCTGGTACGACGCGTACCCCGCGCGCAGGTCCTCGCTCGGCCAGTCGGCCGGGAGCAGCTGCGGTGGCAGGAGGGGGTCGGAGGCGAGGTGGCGCACGAGGGCCGCGGCGACCGCCAGGCGTGGAGCCGGGTCGGGCGTACGGCGCAGGTCGTCCAGCAGCCGCCGTCCCTCGGTGGCCCAGGCGTCGAGGTCCCACAGCGAGCGCACCAGCTCCGCGGGCTCGTCGGGCTCGGCACGGAACGTGCGCAGGACCGGGTCCTCGCCGTAGCGAGGAGTGCGCCGGAGGTTCGCCGGTCGGGTCCACACGCCCTCCCGCAGCTCCGCGAGTCGGTGCGCCGCGAGCTCGCCGCGCAGCGCCGCGCGGTCGGCGGCCGTACGCCCGGCGACCACCACCACGGCCATCTCCCAGCTGCCGTCCCAGGGCTTCTCCGCGTCCCGCACGGCCTCGTCCTGGCGCCGCTGACGCCGGACCAGCCGCTCGCCGAGGCCGTACTCGCTGCCACGGCGTACGAGGTCCCCGGCGGCGACGGCGCGGGTCAGGGCGACCCGGGTCGTGGCCGACGGGACGCCGAGGTGCTCGCCGGCGTGGGTCAGCACTGCGGAGCTCATGGGGTCCGGGTGGGAGCCCAGCAGCAGGCTGAGTGCGACCGACCGCGCGGAGAGCGTCGGCGGCGTGTGGGGCATGGGTCGTAGCGTCTCACGCTACAGATGTGGACTCACTTGTCAGAAAGTATGTAACATCACGACGGAGCAGGTGGCCCCCGAGGGCCACCCAACGCCAGCGCCGAGGCCAGGAGAGGACGCCGATGAGCACGCACGAGGTCGTCAACCAGGTCCCGCCGCTGGTCGGGCACAGCACCGCCGCCGACCCCGCGCTGCGCGAGGGGGTGGAGCGCGAGGGGGCCGGCTGGGCCCTGCCCGAGATCGACGACCTCGGCCGGCTCTCCGGCACCGAGGCGGCGATCGAGTGGGGCCGGCTCGCCGAGCGCGTACCCCCGCGGCTGCACACCCACGACCGCTACGGCAACCGCGTCGACGAGGTCGAGTACGTCCCCGCCTACCACCAGCTCATGCGCACCGCCGTCGAGCACGGCCTGCACGGGGCTCCGTGGGCCGACGACCGGCCCGGCGCCCACGTCGCCCGCGCCGCGAAGTTCTACACCTGGCGGGTCGACGCGGGCCACGGCTGCCCGATCTCGATGACGTACGCCGTCGTGCCCGCGCTGCGCGCGAACCCGGAGCTGGCCGCGCGGTTCGAGCCGCTGCTGACCAACGAGGTCTACGACCTCGGGCTGCGCGACCCCGAGACCAAGGGCGGCCTGATCGCCGGCATGTCGATGACCGAGAAGCAGGGCGGGTCCGACGTCCGCGCCAACACCACGACCGCGACCCGCCAGTCCGACGGGACCTACGTGCTGCGCGGGCACAAGTGGTTCACCAGCGCGCCGATGAGCGACCTGTTCCTCACCCTCGCGCAGACACCGGCGGGCGTCACCTGCTTCCTGGTGCCGCGGGTCCTGCCCGGCGGGGCCCCGAACGCGATGCGGTTCATGCGTCTGAAGGACAAGCTCGGGAACCGGTCCAACGCCTCCTCCGAGATCGAGTACGACGCCGCCGTCGGCTGGCTCGTGGGCGAGGAGGGCCGTGGGGTGCGGACCATCGTGGAGATGGTCAACATGACCCGCCTGGACTGCGTGATCGGCTCGGCCGCCGGGATGCGCGCGGGAGTGACCGCGGCGGCGCACCACGCCCGGCACCGCAGCGCGTTCGGCGAGCTGCTGATCGACCAGCCGGCGATGCGCAACGTCCTGGCCGACCTGCAGGTCGAGTCCGAGGCGGCGACGACCGCGATGCTCCGGCTCGCCGGTGCCAACGACCGTGCCGTACGCGGCGACGAGGCCGAGGCCGGTCTGCGCCGGATCGCCCTGGCCGTGACGAAGTACTACGTGTGCAAGCGGGCGCCCGCGATGGTCAACGAGGCGCTGGAGTGCCTGGGTGGCAACGGGTACATCGAGGACTTCGACCTCGCTCGGACGTACCGCGAGATGCCGTTGCTCTCGATCTGGGAGGGGTCGGGCAGCGTCGCGGCGCTCGACGCGCTGCGGGCGATCGCCAGGGAGCCGCACACCCTCGAGCTGCTCTTCGCCGAGGCCGAGCGGGCGTGCGGCGCGGACGCCCGCTTCGACGACGCGGTCGACCGGCTGAAGAAGGAGCTCACCTCCGCCGACGACATCGAGCTGCGCGCACGGCGGGTCGTGGAGCAGATGGCGCTCGTCTTCCAGGGGGCGCAGCTGCTCCGGCACGCGCCGGCGGCGGTGGCCGACGCCTTCTGCGCCTCGCGGCTGGGCCGCGACTGGGGTGGCGCCTTCGGCACGCTGCCGCCGGGGCTGGACCTCGGGCCGATCCTGGAGCGCACCGCGACGGGGTTCCCGGGCTGAGCGCCGGCAGCCGGTGAGTGGGAGGATCACGGGGTGAGCCCGACCCGTACCGACGCCCCCCTGGTCCTCGGCATCGAGACCTCGTGCGACGAGACGGGCGTCGGCGTCGTGCACGGCCACACGCTGCTCGCCGACGCGGTCGCCTCCAGCGTGGAGGAGCACGCGCGCTTCGGTGGCGTCGTGCCCGAGGTGGCCTCGCGCGCCCACCTGGAGGCCATGGTCCCGACGGTCGAGCGGGCCTGCGAGACGGCGGGCATCGCGGTCGGCGACGTCGACGCGATCGCGGTGACCTCCGGGCCGGGCCTCGCGGGGGCGCTGCTGGTCGGGGTGGCGGCGGCGAAGGCGCTGGCGCTCTCCCTCGGCAAGCCGCTGTACGGCGTCAACCACCTCGCCTCCCACGTCGCCGTCGACCAGCTGGAGCACGGCGCGCTGCCGGAGCCGTGCCTGGCGATGCTGGTCTCCGGTGGGCACTCGTCGATCCTCCGGGTGGCCGACGTGACCGGCGCGGACGACGGCGTCGTCCCCCTCGGCGCCACCATCGACGACGCGGCGGGCGAGGCGTTCGACAAGGTGGCACGACTGCTGGGGCTGCCGTTCCCCGGCGGTCCGCACATCGACCGGGCGGCTCGCGAGGGCAGCATCACCATCGACTTCCCGCGCGGGCTCACCTCCCGGCGCGACCTCGAGCGGCACCGCTTCGACTACTCGTTCTCCGGGCTCAAGACGGCCGTCGCGCGCTGGGTCGAGGCGCGCGAGCGCAGTGGTGAGCCGGTGCCGGTCGCCGACGTGGCCGCCTCGTTCCAGGAGGCGGTCTGCGACGTGCTGACCCGCAAGGCCGTCGACGCCGCGGCCGACCAGGGCATCGAGGACATCCTCATCGGGGGAGGGGTGGCCGCGAACTCCCGGCTGCGCGTGCTCTGCGAGGAGCGCGCCGCGGCGAAGGGGATCCGGGTCCGCGTGCCCCGCCCCGGCCTGTGCACCGACAACGGTGCGATGGTCGCGGCTCTCGGTGCGGAGATGGTCGCGCGCGGCCGGACGCCGTCGTCGTACGACCTGCCGGCCGACTCCTCGCTCCCCGTCACCGAGGTCCTCGTCTAGGGTGCCCCGACCGCCGACACGTGGCCGCTAGGTTGGCCGCACTCGCGGGACCGCGACGACACGAGACGCAGGAGGCCGGGATGCAGCAGGTGCAGGCAGTGGTGGCGAAGGCGAAGGGCGCGCCGGTCGAGCTGGTCACGATCAACGTGCCCGACCCCGGCCCGGGCGAGGCGGTGGTGGCGATCCAGGCCTGCGGGGTCTGCCACACCGACCTGCACTACCGCGAGGGTGGGATCAACGACGACTTCCCGTTCCTGCTCGGTCACGAGGCGTCCGGCGTCGTCGAGTCCGTCGGCGAGGGGGTCACCGAGGTGGCGCCCGGGGACTTCGTCGTCCTCAACTGGCGCGCCGTGTGCGGCGAGTGCCGGGCCTGCAAGCGGGGCGAGCACAAGTACTGCTTCGCCACCCACAACGCCGAGCAGAAGATGACGCTCGAGGACGGTACCGAGCTGAGCCCCGCGCTGGGGATCGGCGCGTTCGCGGAGAAGACGCTGGTCGCCGCCGGTCAGTGCACCAAGGTCGACCCCGACGCGCGCCCGGCCGCCGTCGGCCTGCTCGGCTGCGGGATCATGGCCGGCATCGGGGCCGCCATCAACACCGGTGCCGCCACCCGTGGCAAGTCCGTGGCCGTCATCGGCTGCGGCGGGGTCGGCGTGGCCGCCGTCGCGGGGGCCGCCCTGGCCGGCGCCAGCCCGGTCATCGCGGTCGACATCGACGCGAAGAAGCTCGAGGCCGCGAAGGCCAACGGCGCCACCCACACCGTCGACTCCTCGCAGGTCGACCCGGTCGAGGAGATCAAGCGGATCTGCGCCGGGACGTACGAGGGCGCCGAGGGCGCCGACGTGGTCATCGAGGCGGTCGGCCGCCCCGAGACCTGGAAGCAGGCGTTCTACGCCCGCGACCTGGCCGGCGTGCTGGTCCTCGTCGGCGTGCCCACCCCGGACATGACCCTCCCCGACCTGCCGCTGATCGACGTCTTCGGCCGCGGCGGCGCGCTGAAGTCCAGCTGGTACGGCGACTGCCTGCCGAGCCGCGACTTCCCGATGCTCACCGACCTCTACACCTCCGGCCGGCTCGACCTGGACGCGTTCGTGTCCGAGGAGATCGGGATCGGCGACGTCGAGGCGGCGTTCGACAAGATGCACGACGGCTCGGTCCTCCGCTCGGTGGTGATCCTCTGATGACGCTCCGGGTCGACCATGGCGTCGCGAGCGGCACCTTCAGCCTCGACGGCGAGACCCACGAGGTGGACAACAACCTCTGGGTGGTCGGCGACGACGAGGAGTGCGTGGTCATCGACGCCCCGCACGACGCGAGCGCGATCACACGCCTGGTCGGCGGACGCCGCGTCAAGGCGATCCTGCTGACCCACGCCCACGACGACCACAGCCGGGTCGCCCCCGAGCTGCGCCAGCAGGTGGGCGCACCGATCCTGCTGCACCCCGACGACAAGCCGCTGTGGGAGCTCACCCACGGTGGCCCGGACGACCCCGACGCGCAGCTGTGGGACGTCGACCTCACCGACGAGCAGAGCGTCAAGGTCGCCGGCGCGTCGATCAAGGTGCTGCACACGCCCGGCCACGCGCCGGGCGCGGTGTGCTTCTACGTCCACGACCTCGGCTGCGTCTTCACCGGCGACACCCTGTTCCAGGGCGGACCCGGTGCGACGGGACGCTCGTACAGCGACGAGGACGTGATCAAGGACTCGATCCGCGCGCGTCTGCTCGCCCTGCCCGACGAGACGGTGGTCCACACCGGCCACGGCGACGACACCACGATCGGTGCCGAGCGCGCCGGGCTGGATGCCTGAGCCGCGGCAGCCCGGCGGCTGGGGCGCGGACCCGCGCGACCTCTGGCGCACCGCGTTCTCCGTCCTGTTCGCCGCCAGCGCGTACGCCTTCCTCTCGCCGCAGGCGCAGGTCCCCGGCGACGTCCCGGTGTCGGACAAGCTGGTACACGCCGTGCTGTTCGTCCTGCTCGCGGTCACCGGGGTGAGAGCCGGGCTGTCCTGGCGGGCGGTGCTGGTCGCGCTGCTCGCCTGGGCGGTCGTCTCCGAGGTCCTCCAGGCCGTGCTCCCGATCGGCCGCGACGGCAACGTCGCCGACGCCGTCGCCGACGCGGCGGGCGTGCTGGTCGGCCTCGCGATCGTCGTCGGGCTGCGCCAGCTGCCTCAGAAGCGGTAGCTCGTCTGCGTGTGCGGGCTCTTGGCGAACGCGAGCACCTTGGTCACCTCGACGCCCCACAGGTCCGCTCGGTGGCCGCCCCCAGCCGTGAGCTGCTCCCCGGTGCGCTCGAAGGGCCAGCTGCCGGCGTACTTCGACCGGTACGCCGCTGCCACGTCCTCCAGCTCCGTGTGGTCGCGCCGCAGGCTCGCACGGCCTTCCAGCACCACGTCGATGCCTTCGGCCCAGCGGTTGGCCCCGGTCGTGACAGCCACGGCGGTGCCGTGCGCGAGGTTGCGGCTCTTCTGCTCCTCGGCGCCGGTGGTGAACCAGAACGTCTGGTCGAGCCAGACCCCGACCAGCGGGGTCACGTGCGGCCGGCCGTCCGCACGCACCGTGCTCAGCCAGTAGAGCTCGGCGGCGCCCAGCTGCCGGTCGGTGAGGTCCCACGGCGTCGCCGGGGCGCCGGGGTCGCTGAATGCTTCGGTGAGGATCGTCTCCATGGCGGGACCGACCCGGGAGCGGGGCCGGACTCATCGCGTTCGGTGAGGCGGCCGACGGTGTGCCGCGAAGAGCGGGTCAGGACGACGCGCGGCGCCGGGTGCGTACGAGGTCGAGCACGCCGACCCCGATCGCCGCGGCGACGAAGACCAGGGCGGCAGCGACGGCAGCGGTGAGCGCGGTGCCGTACGAGGACGCGCCCGGCCCCGCGACCGCGGCCAGGAACGTCGCCCCGATCACTGCCTGGCCGACCGCCAGCCCGATGCGCTGAGCCGTCTGCAGCACCCCGCCGGCGGTGCTGCCGGCGACCGGGTCGACCTCCATCAGGGTCAGCGCCTGGTTGGGCGTGATCAGACCACCCGAGCCGGCACCCATCACGAACAGCGGCGCGAACAGCAGCAGCCCGACGTGCTCGGTCGGTCCGGTGCGCGCGACGAGCGCGAGCGCGACGGCACCGACCGCGAAGGTGCTCGCCGCGCCGACCACCAGCGGGCGCCCGACCCGGTGCACGACCCGCCCGGCCAGCAGTGCCGAGGTCGCGCTGCCGAGCGCGAACGCCGTGACGCCCAGGGCCGACTGCAGCGCGGTGTAGCCGAGGCCGCGCTGGAAGTAGAGCGCCATCACCAGCGGCAGGCCCGCCTGGGCGGGGAAGAACAGCAGCGCCAGCACCACGCCCGAGGTGTACGACGGCACCCGGAACAGCCGCAGGTCGATCAGCGGGTCCTTGCGAGTCCGGGTCAGCCGGGCCTCGCGACGCACGAACAGCCCGAGCAGCACCAGCACCGGCACGGCGAGCGCGAGGACGAGCGGCCCGACGGCGTCGTACTCGATCGCCGCGATCAGGACCGAGAAGGTCGCCAGTCCCAGCGTCAGCGAGCCGAGCAGGTCGAGGCGGTGGCTGCCGGTGCTCGGGGTGACGGGCAGCAGCCGCCGGCTCAGCAGCATCACCACGATCCCGACGGGGACGTTGACGAAGAACACCAGGCGCCAGCCCAGGTCCGGGCCGCCCAGCGCGATCAGCGCCCCGCCGACCAGCGGCCCGAGCGCCGTGGCCAGACCGACGTTCGTGCCGAGCACACCGAAGGCACGACCGCGCTCGCGCCCGGAGAACATCTGCTGGATCAGCCCCGAGACCTGCGGGTTGATCAGCCCGCCGGCGACGCCCTGCAGCACGCGGGCGGCGATCAGGACCTCGGCGTTCGGGGCGAGCCCGGACAGCGCGCTGGTCACGACGAAGCCACCGACCCCGACCTGGAACATCAGCCGTCGGCCGTGGTCGTCGCCCAGCCGCCCCGCCAGCACCGGCACCAGGCCGAAGGACAGCGTGTAGCCGGAGACCACCCACTGCAGCTGGCTGGACCCGGCGCCGGTCGCGTCGGCGATCGAGGGCAGCGCCACGTTGGTGACCGAGACGTCGAGCAGGGTCATGAACAGCGCGCTGCAGCACACCGCGAGCGCGATCCAGCGCTCCCGGCCCGCAGGACCGTCGGGGACGGGACCGGGCTCCGGCGCGGGTCGCGGGTGCTCGCTCACGGCAGCCGCTCCACGAGGAGGGCCGTCCCCCGTCCGGCGACCCGGGTGAGGACCAGCGTCGCCTCCGTGTCCCCCTGCAGCTGCAGCCGTCGGCGCAGCACCTCGGGGACCACGTCGACGCCGCGCTTCTTGATGGCCAGCGTCCCGATCCCTCTCTCGCGCAGCGCCGCGCGCAGCGGCTTCTCGCGGTACGGCAGCTCCTCGAGCACCCGGTAGCCGGTCGCGAACGGTGTCGTACGACGCACCGCCGACGTCACGTAGGCGATGTGCTCGTCCAGCAGCCCGCCCTCCACCTGGGCGGCGACGGCACTCACCAGCCCGGCTCGGACGACGGCCCCGTCCGGCTCGTAGAGGTGCTCGGCGAGCGCGTGGACCTCGGCCGGCGGCGCGTCCTCGTCGGTCAGCGTGGCCAGACCCGCCCCGGCGAGCACCGTCGCCCGGCGGGCCGTCGTCGCCAGCGGCCCCGACCACAGCGCGGCCTCCTTGACCTCGCCGCGGTGGCTGACCCACTCCGCCTCGACGCCCTCGGGCACGAGGTCGTGGGGGATGCCCGGCGCCACCTTCACGCAGGCGGCACGGGCCAGCAGCCGCTCGACGAAGTCCCAGGGCGGGACCCAGGAGTCGGGCGCGAACCGGCGCCCCGCGCCCGTACGCCGTGCCGGGTCCGCGAAGGCGACGGCGAACGGGGAGAGGTCCATCGTCGTCGCGTCGGCGACGCTGACGGCGCCGGCCAGGCCGAGCGCGTCCAGGTTGGCGCGGGCCACCTCCACGCGAACGGGGTCCAGGTCGACGCCCGCGCAGGTGAGGCCGGCCGCCGCGAACGCGATCAGGTCCCCGCCGACACCGCAGCCGAGGTCGACGAGGGAGGACGGCGCCGCCGCCGCCATCCGTCCCGCCCGGTGCTCGGCGACCGGGACCCGGGTGGCCTGCTCCAGCCCGTCGGGGGTGAAGTACATCCGCTCCGCCAGCCCGCCGAACTTCGTCTCCGCCCGCGCCCGCAGCTCGACCTGCCCGAGCGCGGTCGCCACGCGGTCCGACGACTCGTCGCGCCGCAGCCGGTCCCCGGCCTTGAGGGCGGGGACCCCGTCCGCGACCAGCCGGGTCGCCCGCTCGAGCAGCTGCTGGCCCGGCGGGGTCAGCAGCCACCGGAAGGCGTCGAGGTCCACCCGGGCATCCTCGCGCGGCGGGCGGTGAGCGCCGCGGCCGCCCCGGGCGTCTGGCACTCGCTCCACCTGAGTGCTAGTTTCGCCACTGGCACTCTCCCCGTGAGGGTGCCAGCACCGACCCGGCACGCGCGACCCCCGCGACGGCGCGCGTGAGGCAGGTCGGTGACCCGCTCATCCCAAGTCACCCATCGTTGAAAGTGGAGGTCGACATCGTGTCGGTCAACATCAAGCCGCTCGAGGACCGGATCGTGGTCCAGGCCGTGGACGCCGAGCAGACCACCGCCTCCGGCCTGGTCATCCCGGACACCGCCAAGGAGAAGCCCCAGGAGGGCGAGGTCGTCGCGATCGGCCCGGGCCGTGTCGACGACAACGGCAACCGCGTCCCCGTCGACGTCACCGTCGGCGACAAGGTCATCTACTCCAAGTACGGCGGCACCGAGGTCAAGTTCGGCGGCGAGGAGTACCTCATCCTCTCCGCCCGCGACGTCCTCGCCGTCGTCTCCTGAGGCACCTGGCATCCCGGCTGGCGGCGTTGTCGTCGGTCGACGACCGCTCCGCTCTTCAGGTCGCCTTCCCTCCTCCGCCTTGCCAGCCGGGCGCCAGGCACCTCAGGTCCTGACACACCGCGAAGACCGGGGCCGCCTCGCGGTCCCGGTCTTCTCGTTCCACCACACTTTCCTTCCGCTAAGGAGCAGCAATGCCGAAGATCCTGGAGTTCGACGAGGACGCCCGCCGCGCGCTCGAGCGCGGCGTCGACGCCCTCGCCAACGCCGTCAAGGTCACGCTCGGTCCCAAGGGCCGCTACGTCGTCCTCGACAAGAAGTGGGGCGCGCCCACGATCACCAACGACGGGGTCACCGTCGCGCGCGAGGTCGAGCTGGACGACCCCTTCGAGAACCTCGGGGCCCAGCTGACCAAGGAGGTCGCCACCAAGACCAACGACGTCGCCGGTGACGGCACGACGACGGCGACCGTGCTGGCCCAGGCGATGGTCCACGAGGGCCTTCGCGCCGTGGCCGCCGGTGCCAACCCGATGGCGCTCAAGCGCGGCATGGACCTCGCCTCCGAGGCCGTGTCCGGCGCCCTGTCCCAGGCCGCCCGCGACGTCGACTCCAAGGACGACATGGCCGCGGTCGCGACCGTGTCCAGCCGTGACGAGACCATCGGCGCCCTGCTGGCCGAGGCGTTCGACAAGGTCGGCAAGGACGGTGTGATCACGGTCGAGGAGTCCAACAGCATGGGCACCGACCTCGAGTTCACCGAGGGCATGCAGTTCGACAAGGGCTACCTCTCGCCGCACTTCGTCACCGACCAGGAGGCCATGGAGGCGGTGCTGGACGACCCGTACGTCCTCCTCCATCAGGGCAAGATCTCCTCCGTGCAGGAGCTGCTGCCGCTGCTGGAGAAGGTGATCGGCACCGGCAAGTCGCTGTTCATCCTCGCCGAGGACGTCGACGGCGAGGCCCTCTCGACGCTGGTCGTCAACAAGATCCGCGGCACCTTCTCGGCCGTGGCCGTGAAGTCGCCCGCCTTCGGCGACCGTCGCAAGGCGATGATGCAGGACATCGCCGTCCTCACCGGCGGCCAGGTGATCGCCCCCGAGCTGGGCCTCAAGCTCGACCAGGTCGGCGTCGACGTGCTGGGCACCGCCCGCCGCGTCGTCGTCACTAAGGACAACACCACGATCGTCGAGGGTGGTGGCGACGCCGCCGAGCTCGAGGGCCGCGTCTCGCAGATCAAGGCGGAGATCGAGAGCACCGACTCCGACTGGGACCGCGAGAAGCTGCAGGAGCGCCTGGCCAAGCTGGCCGGCGGCGTCTGCGTCGTCCAGGTCGGTGCCGCCACCGAGGTGGAGCTGAAGGAGAAGAAGCACCGCATCGAGGACGCCGTGTCCGCCACGCGCGCCGCGATCGAGGAGGGCATCGTCGCCGGTGGCGGCTCGGCCCTCGTGCACGCGGTCTCCGTCCTCGAGGACGGCCTCGGGCTCACCGGCGACGAGGCGATCGGCGCGCGGATCGTGCGCCGCTCGGCCGACGAGCCGCTGCGCTGGATCGCCGAGAACGGCGGCGAGAACGGCTACGTCGTCACCACCAAGGTGCGCGAGCTCGGCGTCGGGCAGGGCTACAACGCCGCGACCGCCGAGTACGGCGACCTCGTCGCGCAGGGCGTTCTCGACCCGGTGAAGGTGACCAAGTCGGCGCTGACCAATGCGACCTCGATCGCCGGGATGCTGCTGACCACCGAGACCCTCGTGGTCGACAAGCCCGAGGAGGAGGAGCCCGCCGCGGCCGGACACGGCCACGGTCACGGGCACTGACGCCTCGACGACGTACGACGGCCCCTCCGGCAGCTGCCGGAGGGGCCGTCGGCGTTCTCGCGCCCGCAACAGCGATGACGCGAGCCGGTCACACCCGCGCCCGAGGATGGCGCCATGTGGTGGACCGTGCGGACGACGACGGCCGACCGGCCGGGCGCCCTGGCGCGGATCGCCGGCGCCTGCGGTGAGCGCGGCGTGAACGTGCTCGGCCTGCAGATCCACCCCGCTCTCGGAGAGGTGCGCGACGAGCTCGTGCTGGAGACCCCCGCCGGCTGGGTCGCCACCGACCTGGCCGACCTGATCGGTGCGGCGGGCCGCCTGGCGGTCGAGGTCGAGCCCCGACCCGACCAGAGCATCGTCGACGAGACCGTCCGGTGGTTGCGGGCCGCGCACCGTGTCCTCGCCGCGCCCGAGCGGCGTGCCGCCGTCGTCGCGGGGCTCGTCCCCGGAGCGCCGTCCGGCATCGAGCAGGCCCGCCTGGACGCCCTCGGCGCGGTGCTCGACGCGGCGGCCGAGCCACCGCCCGAGGACGACCTCGAGGTGGATGTCGAGGTCGCGGGCTCCGTGGTCCGCGCCCGGGCCGGCTCGACGGTGGTGGCGACCGGTCGGCTCGCGGAAGGGCCGGAGCCGGAGGTCCCGCAGCTCACGGTCGTCGTACGCGCGGCCTGGCGTCGCCGCGGCATCGGACGGGCCGTCCTCGCGCAGACGCTCGGCCTGGCCCTGGCGACGGGGGCCCACGAGGTGGTGCTGGTCGCGCCGGCCGCGGACGAGGGCACCCTCCCGCTGCTCGACGCGCTCGGCCTCCGCGGCCGGATGCGCCTGCACGGCGGCGACCTCCACGTGCGGCTCGCCGTGCCGCAGCGGCATAGACTCGAGGGCCCAGCGATGCGCAGCCGGTGAGCGAGCACCGGACGGCGCCCCGGCACGACCGCGGAAGGTGACATGAGCGACGAGGTCCCCGACAAGTTCGCCGCCCTCGGGCTGACGTACGACGACGTCCTGCTGCTCCCCGGCGAGAGCGACCTGGCGCCGTCCGAGATCGACACCAGCACCCGGCTCACCCGGGACCTGACGATCAAGGTGCCGCTGGTCAGTGCGGCGATGGACACCGTCACCGAGGCCCGGATGGCGATCGCCATGGCCCGCCAGGGCGGGCTCGGCGTGCTGCACCGCAACCTCTCGACCGAGGACCAGGCCTACCAGGTCGACCTGGTCAAGCGGACCCAGACCGGGATGATCTCCAACCCGGTCACGATCACCCCCGACCGGACGCTGGAGGAGCTCGACACCATCTGCGGCGAGTACCGCGTCTCCGGTCTCCCCGTCGTCGACGTCGACAACCGGCTGCTCGGCATCATCACCAACCGCGACCTGCGCTTCACCCCCGTCGCGGAGTGGGCGACCACGAAGGTCGACGAGGTGATGACCCCGATGCCGCTGATCACCGCACCGGTCGGCATCTCCCGCGACGACGCCACCACGCTGCTGCGCCGCCACAAGCGCGAGCGGCTGCCGATCGTGGACGACGCGGGCCGGCTGGCCGGGCTGATCACGGTCAAGGACTTCGTCAAGTCCGAGCAGTTCCCCCTGGCCTCCAACGACGCCCACGGCCGGCTGATGGTCGGCGCGGCGATCGGCTACTTCGGCGACGCGTGGGAGCGCGCGACGACGCTGATCGACGCCGGGGTCGACGTGCTCGTCGCCGACACCGCCCACGGCCACGTCCGGATGCTGACCGACATGGTCCGCCGGCTCAAGAGCGACCCGGCCACGCGGCACGTCCAGGTGATCGGCGGCAACGTCGCCACCCGCGCCGGCGCCCAGGCCTTCGTCGACGCCGGTGCCGACGCGGTCAAGGTCGGCGTGGGTCCCGGGTCGATCTGCACCACCCGGATCGTCACCGGCGTCGGCGCGCCACAGGTCACCGCGGTGTACGAGGCCTCCCTGGCCTGTGGTCCTGCCGGCGTCCCCGTCATCGCCGACGGTGGCCTGCAGCACTCCGGCGACATCGCCAAGGCGATCGTCGCCGGGGCCAGCTCGGTCATGGTCGGCTCCCTGCTGGCCGGCTGCGAGGAGAGCCCCGGCGAGCTGGTCTTCGTCAACGGCAAGCAGTTCAAGGCCTACCGCGGGATGGGCTCCCTGGGCGCGATGAGCAGCCGCGGCAAGAAGTCGTACTCCAAGGACCGCTACTTCCAGGCCGAGGTCACCAGCGACGACCAGCTGGTGCCCGAGGGGATCGAGGGCCAGGTCGCCTACCGCGGGCCGCTGTCGGCGGTGGCCCACCAGCTGGTCGGCGGGCTGCACCAGTCGATGTTCTACGTCGGCGCGCGCACGGTGCCCGAGCTGCAGGACAAGGGCCGGTTCGTCCGGATCACCCAGGCCAGCCTCAAGGAGTCGCACCCGCACGACGTGCGGATGACGGTCGAGGCGCCGAACTACCCGGGGCACTGAGGCGTGGCCGTGCGCCTGCGCGCCCTGCAGGAGGGCGACTGGCCGGGCGTGCTGGCGATCATCGCGACGGTGGCGGCGGAGGGGGAGACGTACACCCTCGACCACGGGATCGGCCAGGCGCAGGCGCGCGCCTTCTGGTCCGACGCCGCGCACATCGTCGTGGCGGTCGACGGCGACCGGGTGCTGGGCACGGCGAAGATGGGTCCGAACCGCGCGGCCCAGGGCTCGCACGTCGGCACCGCCTCGTTCATGGTCTCGCCGCAGGCGCAGGGTCGCGGGGTGGGTCGGGCGCTCGCCGACCACGTCGTCGAGTGGCACCGCGAGAACGGCTTCCGCGCGATCTGCTTCAACGCGGTCGTCGCGACCAACCAGGCGGCAGTACGCCTGTGGCAGCGGGTCGGCTTTCGGGTCGTCGGGACGGTGCCGGGCGCCTTCCGGCGACCGAACGGCGACTACGCCGACCTCCACGTGATGTATCTCGAGCTCGTCGGTGAGCCGTGACCTCCCCCGTGCGGGGGACCTGGCATCATCGACGAGAGCAGGATCCCGACGTCAGGAAGAGTGCATGACAGCCACACCGACGCGCACCAAGCGTGCGTACGACTCCTCCGGGCGCCAGGCGGCCGCGCAGCGGCGCCGTGAGCGCGTGGTCGAGGTCGCGACCCGCCTGTTCGCCCAGCACGGCTGGACCGGCACCACCCTCGCCCTGGTGGCCAAGGAGGCGGGCGTCTCGACCGAGCTGGTCTCGGGTGCCTTCGGCGGCAAGCCGGGCCTGCTCCTGACCGCGGTCCGCAGCAGCACCTTCGGCGACGGCGGCGACATCACCGGGGCGACCGCGGCCCTGCACCTGGAGCAGGTCGACGACCGCGAGGAGCGGCTGGACCGTGCGGTCGAGTTCGTCGTGCGGTCGCTGCGCACGATGGCCCCGCTGATGCCGGCGATGATCCACGCGGCGGGCGAGGACGCCCAGGCCCTGGAGCTGATCCGCGATGGCCGTGCCCAGCGTGCCGCCATGGCGCACGACCTCGTGACGATGCTGGGCGAGGGCCCCTCGGACGGCAGCCCGGACCAGCAGACCGTCGACCTGGTGTACCTCACCACCTCGGGCGAGGTGTACCTCCAGCTCACCCAGGAGCTCGGCTGGGACGAGGCGCACTACACCGCGTGGCTGCGTGCCGAGCTCGACCGGATCATCCGCGGCTGAGGGCCAATCTTTTTGCCTGTTGCCACCGTGCATCGAACTCTGCGAGACTGCGTGCTCGTGACGGGCTCGGCCGTCGGGCGCTGAGCGCCGGACCAGTCTCTGGGGGGAGACGCGCGAGCCCGTCACGCCCCCTCGCGCCGACCGTGAGACTGTGCGTCGTACGCCACGCACCCGACGGGAGGAACGCTCGGTGACGCAGACGGGTCGACTGCTGCTGGTCGAGGACGATCCCGTGATCGGGGAGGCGACCGCGCTGCACCTGGAGCGGCACGGCTACACCGTGACCTGGTCCCAGGACGGCCTCGAGGCGTGGGAGAGCTTCGCCGACGAGGCGTACGACCTCGTGCTCAGCGACGTCATGCTGCCGGGCATGGACGGGGTGACCCTGTGCCGGCGCGTCCGTGAGTCCGGACCCACCCCGGTGGTGCTGATCTCGGCCCGCAGCGACTCCGTCGACGTCGTCGGTGGGCTCGAGGCCGGCGCCGACGACTACGTGACGAAGCCGTTCGACGTGCAGGTGCTCCTCGCCCGGCTGCGCAGCGTGCTCCGCCGGGCCGAGCAGCCGGCCACGGGTGCCGAGAGCGCGGGGGAGGAGTCGTCGGCCGGCGTCGAGGAGGTCGGCGACCTCACCGTCGACCGGCGCGCTATGGAGGTGCGCCGAGACGGGGAGCCGGTCCCGCTGACGCCCACCGAGCTGCGGCTGCTGATCGAGCTGATCGACGCCCGCGGCGCAGTGCTGTCCCGCGGTCAGCTGCTGCAGCGCGTGTGGGACTACGAGGACTGGGAGGACGACGCCCACCTGGTCAACGTCCACGTGCAGCGGCTGCGCACGAAGGTCGGTGCCGAGCTCGTCGAGACGGTCCGTGGCTTCGGCTACCGGCTGCGCACGTGAGCGGGCGCTCCGGTCGGTCGCGCAGGGGTCTGCAGCTGCGGATCGCCGCCACCGTGGCGGGCATCGTGCTGCTCGCCGTCGCCGCCCTCGGGCTCGCGGTGCACCAGATGGTGGTGCTCGACCGGGTCCGCCAGTCGCGCGACACCGCCGACGCGCAGATCGCGGCGGCCGTCGACGTCTACCGGCGGACCCGGCTGCTCAGCTTCGACGCCTCCCTCGACGACACCCGGCTGCCGGCCGAGCTGCGACGCGCGGTCCGCAGCAGCGGCGACCGCGGCACGCTCGTCACCGGTGGCCGGACCCGCGTCGTGTGGGCGGCGGCGCGGGTCGGCGACGAGGTGATCAGCACGCGCACCAGCGTCGACGTCGTCGACGGGTCGGTCCGGGCTCTGGACCGGGCGCTGCTGCTCGCCGGTGGGACGACCGTCGTCGTCGCCATCCTCCTCGGGCTGCTGTCGGCCGCGCGGATCGCCCGGCCGCTGCGCGGTGCCGCTCGGACCGCACGTCGGGTCGCCGCCGGTGAGCCGGCCGGATCGTTGCGCGAGGCGGTCGGCGGACGCAGCGACGAGATCGGCGAGCTCGCGGACGCCGTCGACGCGATGGCCGCGAGGCTGGACGCCCGGCTGCGTGCCGAGCAGCAGTTCACGGCCGACGTCGCCCACGACCTGCGTACGCCCGTGACAGGTCTGACCACGGCCGCCGACCTGCTCGACGACTCCCGCCCGGCGGTGCTGGTCCGCGACCGCGCCGCCGCGTTGGCCGCGCTCGTCGAGGACCTGCTCGAGGTCGCCCGGCTCGACCGCGGGTCCGAGACGGCCGACCTGGAGAGCGTCGACCTCGCCGAGGCGGTGCGCCGAGCCGTACGACGTGGGGTCGCGACCGGGGAACTCGTCGAGCAGGCGGTCCGGGTCGGCGCCGACCCGGACCCGGTACGCGTCGTCACCGACCCCCGCCGCCTCGAGCGTGTGCTGAGCAACCTCGTACGCAACGCGGTCGCGCACGGTGCGCCTCCGGTGGAGGTGGTCCAGCGCGGCTCGTCGGTCCTGGTGCGCGACCACGGCGCGGGCTTCGACGAGACGATGCTCGCCGACGGGCCGCGCCGCTTCCGGCGCTCGCGTCGCACCCCCGGCAACGGGCTGGGGCTGGTGATCGCCGCCGGGCAGGCCGACGTCATCGGCGCCGACCTGCGGTTCGCCAACGCCGAGGGCGGCGGAGCGCTGGTCACCCTGGTGCTGCCGGGCGAGCCGGGGTCACGGTCACCTCACGGCGAGGTCACGATCTCGTGAGAGGACCGGCCCCGACCCGTGACGTCGGTGTGCCCGGGCCGCGACCGGCCTCGCCTAGCGTCGTCCCCATGACGAACCCGATGGCACACCGAACCCCGGCCCGACGCGTACGGGCCGCCTCCTGCGCGGTGCTGGTCGCCGGTCTCGGCGTCACCCTCGCCGGCTGCGGCAACGGCGTGGAGTCCTCGACCGGCACGGCCCCGGCCACGACCGTGTCCGTCACCCCGACCCCGACCCCGGCGACCTCCCCGTCGCAGAGCGCCTCGGCCGAGCCGTCCGGCTCGACCTCCGGCGACAGCTCGTCGGGTGGCTCCGGGAGCAGCTCGGGCGGCTCGTCCGGCTCCCCGTCCGGCTCGTCCGGTACGAGCATCTGCTCGGCCGGCGACCTGAAGGTCTCCGAGTCCTCGCCGGCCGGCAACGGCGGCGGGACCGCCGGCAGCGTCTACACCGAGCTCACCTTCGCGAACACGTCCTCCTCGACCTGCGTCCTCGACGGGCACCCGGGGGTCTCCTTCGTCGGCAACGGGTCCGGGACCCAGCTCGGACGCGGCGCGACCTTCATCGGACCCACCAAGCGGACGACCCTGGCCCCGGGTTCGCAGGCGCGCGCACAGCTGCGCATCGCCAGCCCGGGCGTGTACGGCGACTCCTGCGCCCCCGTCGCCGCCGACGGCTTCCGGATCTACCCGCCGGACTCCCGGGCGAGCGTGTTCGTGCGGGAGTCCTCGTTCCGGGCCTGCTCGAAGAAGCTGCCCGGCGGCAAGTCCCAGCTGAGCGTCACCGCCGTCGGCACCGTGCAGTGACCTCGCACTGAGCAGCACGGACGCACCCGGCCCCGCGCGGCTCCTCGTGAGCGGCGCGGGGCCGGTACCGTGCTGCGGGTGAACGACCTCGAGATCGGCGCCGCCAAGCGGGCCCGCCGTGCCTACGCCTTCGACGACATCGCGATCGTGCCCAGCCGTCGCACGAGGGACCCGGAGGAGGTCTCGATCGACTGGCAGATCGACGCCTACCGCTTCGAGCTCCCGATCGTGGCCGCGCCGATGGACTCGGTGATGTCGCCGGAGACCGCGATCGCGCTCGGCCACCACGGCGGCCTCGGCGTGCTCAACCTCGAGGGCCTGTGGACCAGGTACGACGACCCCTCGGACCTGCTCTCCGAGGTGGCCTCCCTCTCGGGCGACGCCGCCGTGCGCCGGATGCAGGAGATCTACGCCGAGCCGGTGAAGGCGGAGCTGATCACCGAGCGGCTGCGCGAGGTCCGCGAGTCGGGCGTGACCGTCGCCGGCTCGTTGAGCCCCCAGCGGACCAAGGAGTTCGCCAAGACCGTCGTCGACGCCGGGGTCGACATGTTCGTCATCCGGGGGACGACCGTCTCGGCGGAGCACGTCTCGTCGCAGGCGGAGCCGCTGAACCTCAAGGAGTTCATCTACGAGCTCGACGTCCCGGTGATCGTCGGCGGCTGCGCGACCCACCAGGCCGCGCTGCACCTGATGCGTACGGGTGCGGCCGGCGTCCTGGTCGGCTTCGGCGGCGGTGCCGCCCACACCACCCGCACCGTCCTCGGGATCTCGGTGCCGATGGCCTCGGCGGTCGCCGACGTCGCAGCGGCCAGGCGCGACTACCTCGACGAGTCCGGTGGGCGCTACGTCCACGTCATCGCCGACGGGTCGATCGGCCGCAGCGGGGACGTCGCCAAGGCGATCGCCTGCGGCGCCGACGCGGTGATGGTCGGCTCGCCGTTCGCCCGCGCGATCGACGCGCCCGGACAGGGCTTCCACTGGGGCAGCGAGGCCGTGCACGCAGAGCTGCCGCGCGGCGAGCGCGTCGAGATGGAGCGCGTCGGCACGCTGGAGGAGATCCTGTTCGGGCCCGCACGCGTGGCGGACGGCACGATGAACCTCGTCGGCGCCCTGCGACGGTCGATGGCCACCACCGGCTACACCGAGCTCAAGGAGTTCCAGCGGGTCGAGGTCGTCGTCCAGTAGCCGCGTGTGGCCGTCCTTCACCGTTTCGCGTCGTTCGCGGTTAGGGTTGCGCGGTGCCGGACGGACCCCTCACGCCTGAACCCGAGCGCGCCAGGCCGCCTTCTCGGCCGGCGCGTGCCTGGCCGGTGCTCGCGCTGGTGGTCGGTGTCGTCCTCGTGGTGCTCGTCGGCAGCTTCGCGCTCGTGTGGCGCGATGCGGGAAGCTCGAAGGCCTCGCTGACCGACGGCCGTCCGGACCGGCCGCAGCCGTCAGCCACCGCGACACCGAGCGCCACACCGACCGGGCCGACGAAGGCCGAGCGGGTCGCCCTGGACCAGGCGCTCGACGGGCGGAAGGACGCGCTGGCCAAGCTGGCGGGCAAGGCGCAGGCGCAGACCAGGAAGCGGGCGGCCCAAGCGTCCGCGCAGGCGTCCGCCCGGGCCTCCGCCCGGGCCTCCGCCACCGCGGCCCCCCGCGCCACGTTCGTCTTCGCGGAGTTCAACGTGCAGGGCGCCAGCCACCGAGGCAACGTCCCGCAGCGCTCGCGCAACGCGCTGACGCTGCTGAACCGGTCGGGCGCCACCGTCGCGGCGCTGCAGGAGTTCGCGGGCGCGAACCGACGCGCGTTCTTCGGCGCCGCGAACGGACGCTGGTCCGAGGCGAGCCTCGGCGTGAAGTCGTACGAGGCCGACAACGCGATCCTCTGGCGCTCCGACACCTGGACGCTGGTCAAGGGGGAGACCCGGACCTACCCGTACTTCGGCGGCGCGCAGCGCCGGATGCCCCGGGTGCTGCTGCAGAACAAGCAGACCGGCGCGCAGGTCTGGTTCGCCAGCTACCACAACGCGGCCTCCTGCTGCGGGCACGCCAACTCCGCGAAGTGGCGGCGGGTGGCGGTCGGCAAGCAGGTCGCCGACGCCAACGCCCTGCGCGCGGCGACCAAGCAGCCGCTGATCGTGGCCGGCGACATGAACGACCGGCGAGAGTACTTCTGCGACATGGGACCGCGGGCGGCCATGCACTCCGCCGACGGGAGCACCGCCTCCGGGGGGTGCCGGGTGGCGCCGCGACCCTGGATCGACTGGGTGATGGGCACGAGCGACGTGTCGTTCACCGACTACGTGCGGGAGAACTCCGGCTTCGTCCGCGCGTCCTCCGACCACCCGTTCCTCACCACGACGGTGACGGTCGGCGGTTAGGACATCCTCGGGGCTGCTGTGAGAACAGTCGCCTCCGTACTGGGATGAGTGGCCGCCCGACCGGCATTATGGAGGCATGAGCCTCACCGCAGACCTTGGTCCTGGAGCCCGCTCCCGCGCACTGGAGGCGATGGGCGCCGGCGAGCTCGACGTCCTCGTCGTGGGCGGTGGCATCACCGGCGTGGGCACCGCGCTGGACTCGGTGTCGCGTGGCCTGAACACCGGGCTGATCGAGCAGCGCGACTGGGCCTCGGGCACCTCCTCGCGCTCCTCGAAGCTCGTGCACGGTGGCCTGCGCTACCTCGAGATGTTCGACTTCGGCCTGGTCAAGGAGGCGCTGGAGGAGCGCGGCCTGCTCCTCACCCGGCTCGCCCCGCACCTGGTCCGCCCGGTGCCGTTCCTCTACCCGCTGCACCACGCGTGGGAGCGGCCGTACGTCGGCGCCGGCCTCGTGCTCTACGACGGCATGGCCATGGCCGGGAAGTACGACATGGGCGTCCCGAAGCACAAGCACCTGTTCCGCAAGCAGATCGAGCGGATGGCCCCCGACCTGCGCACCCAGGACCTGCACGGCGCGATCCGCTACTACGACTGCCAGGTCGACGACGCGCGCCTGGCGATGACCGTGGCGCGCACGGCGGCGTCGTACGGCGCCCACGTCGCCTCCCGCACGAAGGTGACCGGGTTCCTGCGCGAGGGCGACGCCGTGGTCGGCGTGACCGCTCGCGACCTGGAGAACGACGCCGACCTGGAGATCCGCGCCAAGGTCGTGATCAACGGCGCCGGGGTGTGGTCCGACGAGATCCAGGAGATGGTCGGCGGCCGCGGGCAGCTCAAGGTCGAGGCGTCCAAGGGCGTGCACATCGTGGTCCCGCGGGACCGGATCCGCTCCTCGGCCGGCTTCATCACCAAGACCGAGAAGTCGGTGCTCTTCGTGATCCCGTGGGGACGGCACTGGATCATCGGCACCACGGACACCCCGTGGAAGCACGACCTCGCGCACCCGGCCGCCTCCCGCGCCGACATCGACTACATCCTCCAGCACGTGAACACCCTGCTGAAGGAGCCGCTGGACCACGAGGACGTGGAGGGCGTGTACGCCGGCCTGCGACCGCTGGCGAAGGGCGAGTCGGAGCCGACCTCGAAGATCTCGCGGGAGCACACCGTCGTCGCTCCCGTGCCCGGCCTGGTGATGATCGCCGGCGGCAAGATGACCACGTACCGCGTGATGGCGAAGGACGCCGTGGACGTCGCCGCCGAGACGCTGGCCCAGCGCGGCGCGTCCGTGCGCGACTCGATCACCGACCGGGTGCCGCTGATCGGTGCGTCCGGCTTCGAGCTCCGCACCGCCCAGCGGGTGTCGCTCGCCCGCTCGTCGGGGCTGAGCGTCTCCCGGATCGACCACCTGCTCGGCCGGTACGGCGGGCTCGTCGACGAGGTCCTCTCGATCATCGCCGACGACGCGTCGCTGGGCGAGCCGCTCGAGGGCAACGACGACTACCTGGCCGCCGAGGTGGTGTACGCCGTCACGCACGAGGGTGCCCGGCACCTCGACGACGTGCTCACCCGGCGTACCCGGCTCTCCATCGAGACCTTCGACCGCGGCACCGGCGCCGCCCGCCCCGCCGCCGAGCTGATGGCCGGCGTCCTCGGCTGGGACTCCGCACGCGTCGACGACGAGGTGGACCACTACCTGCGCCGGGTCGAGGCCGAGCGGCAGAGCCAGGAGATGATGACCGACTCCGAGGCCGACGAGGCCCGCGTCAGCGCGCCCGAGGGCTCCTGGGCGGTCTGAGCGGTCGGGGCCGGCCTGCTGCGCGTTCCCCAGGAACAGGGGACACCGCAGCCTCGGCACGTGCCTCGCTCAAAGCAATGGCGGGCACGACGGTGTCGCGAGACGATCGGCCCATGAGCTCGTCGCTGAGAGAACGTCTGCGATCGGCCCTGCTCGAGGCGCGCCGCGCGCGTGATCGCGACCTGGCCGACGCGCTGCGCACCTGCTTGGCCGCCATCGACAACGCGGAGGCGGTCCCCGTCGTGTCGCCTGGGTCCAGTGCCGTCGAGACGAGCCCGCTTGGGGTCGGCACCACCGAGGCTGCTCGCCGCGCGCTCTCCGTCGACGACCAGGCTCAGGTCGTGCGCGGCGAGCTCGATGACCTGCGCGAGGCTTCGGCGACGTACGACGCTCACGGCCGCCTGGACCGCGCGAGTGCCTCACGGCGCGTGGCCGCAGCGGTCGCCGACCTGCTCGGCGACACGGCCTGAGCCGTCAGCGCAGTGGGATCCCCTCGGCCTCGCCGTTCACCCTCGGCCCACGGATCCGGCGCGCTGTCTCCGCGATGGCGACGTCGTTGATCGAGGCTTCGCGCCGAGCCATGTAGCCGTCGGCGTCGAACTCCCAGTTCTCGTTGCCGTGGCTGCGCCACCACTGGCCGGCATCGTCGTGCCACTCGTACTGGAAGCGGACCGCGATCCGGTTGCCGGCGTACGCCCAGAGGCTCTTGCGGAGGGCGTACTCGTGCTCGTGCTCCCACTTGCGGGTCAGGAAGGCGACGACCTCCTCGCGCCCCGTGAGGAACTCGTCGCGGTTGCGCCAGACCGTGTCCGGTGTGTAGGCGCCGGCGACCTTCTCCGGGTCCCTGGTGTTCCAGGCGTCTTCTGCCGCCTGCACCTTCGCCCGGGCGGACTGCTCGTCGAACGGCGGCAGGGGAGGACGTGGATCGCTCATCACGCCATGCTGGCACGTCCACGTCACGGCCAGGTGACGCGCAGCCCCATCGCCTCTCGACGTACCCAAGTCCTCGACCCTACGACGAGTGCGTTTGCGACGGCGAGCCGGGCGACCGGCCTCGCGAGAGGTCGACCCTGTCGTCGATCCAGATCTCGACGCCGGCGTCACCCGGTCAGCGAGTCGTCGCATCCCGACTCCACGCGCGCCCACTGCGCGATCGGGCGCCCGTCGTGACACAGGACGTGCTCGCCGTCCACGTTGTGCCACCCCTGTGGCCAGCCGTCAGGGGAGTCCTCGTGGCGCTCCTGCCGGCCCCAGACGGTCAGGTCCATCAGCCGGTAGCTGCTGTCCAGGACCTCGACGCCCCGTCGCGTCGTCCAGTACGTCTCGAAGACCCGGTCCCGGCACCGGACGTACGACACCAGGTGCATCATCCCGCGGGCCCTTCCCACGAGCAGCCGGTCCAGCGAGGGCAGCGCGGAGTACCACGGCACCGACCAGCCCATGAAGTCGCGGTAGCGGCGACCCTCGTCGTACGGCCCCTGGGCGAGCACGGCGACGGTGATGTCGCGCGAGTGGAGGTACGACAGCTCGCCGAGGTGGGCCATGCACCACGTGCACCCCGGGCACTGCTCGCTCGCCGGGCTTCCGGTGTGCCACATCGCGAAGTACGCCAGCAGCTGGCGCCGCCCGTCGAAGGCCTCCAGCAGCGTCGTCGTGCCCTGCGGTCCGACGAGCTCGAGCGAGGCGTCGACCTCGACCATCGGCAGGCGGCGTCGCTCGGCCGCGATCGCGTCGCCCTCCCTGCTGTGTGCCTTCTCGCGCCCCCGCAGGTCCTCCAGCCGCGTCTCGCGCTCGTCGCGCTCGACGACCGCGGGGAGGGTCGCGTCCTCGGGCACCCGGGAGTACCTCATGTCGTGCTCCTCGACTCCTCGACGTGGTCGCGCAGGCGCTCCAGCCGGCCGTCCCAGTCGCGCGCGAGGACGACGAGGTAGCGCTCGGCCACCCGCATCGGTGCGGGGTCGAGCCGGTGTCGCACGCGACGGCCCTCTCCCGGCTCGGGCACCACCAGCCCGGCCTCGACCAGCAGGGCGACGTGCTTGGCGACGCCCTGCCGGGTGATCGGCAGCCGCGAGGCCAGGTCGGTCGCCGTGAGCGGTCCCGTCTGGGCCAGCTCGGTCAGGATCGCGCGCCGTGTCGGGTCTGCCAGCGCGGCGAACACGTGGTGCGCCACCTCGTCGAGACCGTCGGGTACCTCGCCGGGCACTCCTGGTGGGTCGGTGGCCACTTCAGGAGCGGACGAGGCCGAGGACGTGGTCGACCAGCTCGCCGAGCTCACGCTCCCAGCCGTCCCGGTGGCCGTCGTACGTCGACTGGTAGCGGTCCTCCGGCAGCTGCGCGAAGCCGCTCTCGACGACCGTCAGCCGGGTGCCGTCCGCGGTCGCCTGGAGAGTGAGCTCGACGTACGTCCGAGGCAGCGTGTCGACCCCGTTCTCGTCCAGCGGCCAGCTGAACGCGAACAACCGCGGCTCCTCGACCTGCTCCACACGCATGGTCGGCGCATGTGTCTCGGTCCACGTCATGGTGGCGGCGCCGCCCGGTCGCAGGTCGACGTCGGCGGACTCGGGGAACCACGACGACAGCCCCTCGGCGGTGGTGAGGACCGGCCAGAGCTCGGTCGGTGACAGCGGCAGCTCGACGCTGCGCTCGATGCGATCGGGGAAACCCATGACGACCTCCGAAAAGTAGCAACTAAATGGTTGCATCAACGTATAGCAACCTCAGAGTTGCGACAAGAGGGCGACGTGTACCGACTGTCGCAACCTCGTGCTGTGCGGCTCCGGCACCCGCGTGGTCGCCGAGGGCGGGCCGCGACGCCGTCGTCGAGGACGTGTGACAGTCGGTGGACCCGCTCGCTGTCGCACACCCCGGCAGGCGATGGGCGCGTGGCACGACGCTCGTAGACTGCGACCAGCAGCACCCGCACCCCCGTTCCGTCCCGGATCGGGGGTGGCAGCGCGTGCGCCCACAGCACAGAGAGGCACCGTGTGAGCATCTCCGGACTCAGCCGTCTGGTCCTGACCGAGCCGACCCTCGCGCAGGCGATGGAGGACGCCGGGACCGTCGCGGCACTGGACCTGACCGGGCCGGGCGCGCTGCGGCCGTTCGTGGTCAGGGGGCTGGTCGACGCCGGCCGGACGGTGCTGGTCGTGGCGGCGACGGCCCGCGAGGCCGAGGACCTGGTCGAGGTGCTCAGCGACGTGGTCGACCCCGCGCGGATCGGCTACTACCCGGCCTGGGAGACGCTCCCGCACGAGCGGCTGAGCCCGCGCAGCGACACGGTCGGACGTCGGCTCGCCGTCCTGCGGCGGATCACGCACCCCGGCACGGGCGAGGACAACGGGCCGCTGGACGTGGTGGTCGCCCCGATCCGCTCGGTGCTGCAGCCGCAGGTCGAGGGTCTCGGCGACCTGGAGCCGGTCGAGCTGGCGAAGGGCGACACCGCCGACCTCGAGGACGTCGTACGCCGCCTCGCCCTCGCGGCGTACTCGCGCGTCGACCTGGTGGAGCGACGCGGTGAGTTCGCTGTCCGCGGGGGGATCATCGACGTCTTCCCGCCCACCGAGGAGCACCCGCTGCGCCTCGAGCTGTTCGGCGACGAGGTCGACGAGATCCGTACCTTCGCGGTCGCCGACCAGCGCACGATGGACCCGGTCGACCGGCTGTGGGCGCCGCCGTGCCGCGAGCTGATCCTCGACGAGACGACCCGCGAGCGCGCTCGTGCCCTGGGCGAGGCCCACCCCGAGCTGCGCGACCTCACCGAGCAGATGGCGCAGGGCATCGCGGTCGAGGGCATGGAGTCGCTGAGCCCCGCCCTGGTCGACGAGATGGAGATGCTCACCGACCTGCTCCCGGCGACGACGACCGTGCTGCTGGCCGACCCCGAGCGGGTACGCACCCGGGCGCACGACCTGGTGGCGACCAGCGAGGAGTTCCTCGGCGCGAGCTGGGCGGCCGCGGCCGCCGGCGGGGAGTCGCCGATCGACCTCGGCGCCGCCTCGCTGCGCGACCTGCGCGACGTCCGCGAAGGTGCGATGGAGGCCGGGCAGGCGTGGTGGTCGCTGAGTCCGTTCGGGCTGGGCAACGGCGACGAGCCGGGGACCCTCACCATCGACCCCGAGGCGCCGGAGGCGCGCACCGTCGACGCCCAGCCCGCCGAGGAGTACCGCGGTCAGGTCGAGCGCGCGATCGAGGACATCCGGAAGGCGCTCTCCTCCGGCACGCGGGTCGTCCTCCTCTCCGAGGGCGTCGGCCCCGCCGAGCGGATGGTCGAGGTGCTCGGCGAGCACGACGTCCCCGCCAAGCTCGTCGAGGACCTCACCCACGAGCCGGACTCCGCCAGCGTCACGGTCACCTGTGGCGCGCTCGACCACGGCCTCACCGTCCCCGCTGTCGGGCTCTCCCTGCTCACCCGCGAGGACGTCCTCGGCCAGCGCGCGCAGACCCGCGACATGCGCAAGATGCCCGCGCGCCGCAAGAAGCAGATCGACCCGCTCGAGCTCAAGGCCGGCGACTACGTGGTCCACGAGCAGCACGGCGTGGGGCGGTTCGTGGAGATGCGGCAGCGCGAGGTGCAGGGCGCGATGCGGGAGTACCTCGTGCTCGAGTACGGCGCCTCCAAGCGCGGTCAGCCCGCGGACAAGCTCTTCGTCCCGGCCGACACCCTCGACCAGGTCACGAGGTACGTCGGTGGCGAGCAGCCGGCCCTGGACCGGCTCGGCGGCGGCGACTGGGCCAAGCGCAAGGGCCGCGCCCGCAAGGCGGTCAAGGAGATCGCGGCCGAGCTGATCAAGCTGTACGCCGCCCGCCAGGCCACCCGGGGCCACGCCTTCGGCCCGGACACCCCCTGGCAGCGCGAGCTGGAGGACGCGTTCCCCTTCGCCGAGACGCCCGACCAGCTCACCACCGTCGACGAGGTCAAGCACGACATGGAGCAGGTCGTGCCGATGGACCGGCTGGTCTGCGGCGACGTCGGCTACGGCAAGACCGAGATCTCGGTGCGCGCGGTGTTCAAGGCCGTGCAGGACGGCAAGCAGGTCGTCGTCCTCGTCCCGACGACGCTGCTCGTGCAGCAGCACCTCGCCACCTTCGAGGAGCGGTTCTCCGGCTTCCCGGTGACGGTCAAGGCGCTGAGCCGCTTCCAGTCCGACAAGGACGCGGCCGAGGTGATGGCCGGTGCCGCCGACGGCTCGATCGACGTCGTCATCGGCACGCACCGCCTGCTCAACCCCGACGTGCGGTTCAAGGACCTCGGGCTGATCGTGGTCGACGAGGAGCAGCGCTTCGGTGTCGAGCACAAGGAGCAGATGAAGCGGCTGCGCACCAGCGTCGACGTCTTGTCGATGAGCGCGACGCCGATCCCGCGGACGCTCGAGATGTCGATCACCGGCATCCGCGAGATGTCCACGATCGCCACCCCGCCGGAGGAGCGGCACCCGGTGCTGACGTACGTCGGGGCGTACGAGGACCGCCAGGTCACCGCCGCCATCCGCCGCGAGCTGTTGCGCGACGGTCAGGTCTTCTACATCCACAACCGGGTGAACTCGATCGAGAAGGCCGCCGCGCACCTCAAGGAGCTCGTCCCCGAGGCGCGGGTCGCGACCGCGCACGGGCAGATGAACGAGCGTCAGCTCGAGCAGGTGATGGTCGACTTCTGGGAGAAGCGCTTCGACGTGCTCGTGTGCACGACGCTGGTCGAGTCGGGTCTCGACGTCTCGAACGCGAACACGATGATCATCGAGCGCTCCGACGCCCTCGGTCTCTCCCAGCTGCACCAGCTGCGCGGGCGGGTCGGGCGCAGCCGCGAGCGGGCGTACGCGTACTTCCTCTACCCGACGGAGAAGCCGCTGACCGAGACCGCGCACGAGCGGCTCGCGACGCTGGCGCAGCACTCCGACCTCGGTGGGGGCATGGCGATCGCGATGAAGGACCTGGAGATCCGCGGCGCCGGCAACCTGCTCGGCGGCGAGCAGTCCGGCCACATCGCCGACGTCGGCTTCGACCTCTACGTCCGCCTCGTCGGCGAGGCGGTGGGGGAGTACCGCGCCCAGACCGCCGGTGGCCCACAGCCCGAGCAGCTCGACGAGGTCCGTATCGAGATCCCGGTCGACGCGCACCTGCCGCACGACTACATCGGCTCCGAGCGGCTGCGCCTGGAGATGTACAAGCGGCTCTCCGAGGTCCGCTCCGACGACGACGTGCGGGCGCTGGCCGAGGAGATGACCGACCGCTACGGTCCGATGCCGGCCGAGGTCACCCGGCTCCTCGCCGTGGCCAGCTTCCGAGCGCGGTGCCGGCAGGCCGGCGTCACCGAGGTCCAGACCCAGGGCAAGTACGTCCGCTTCGGCCCGGTCGAGCTGGCCGAGTCCGCGACCGTACGTCTGCAGCGGCTCTACCCCAAGAGCCTGGTCAAGGCCCCCGTGCGTACCATCCTCGTACCCCGACCACTTGCCGCCACCATCGGCGGGGAGCAGCCTCGCGACGAGGAGCTGCTGGCCTGGTGCCGGCAGGTGATCGACGCCGTGATCGACCCCGCGAAGGGACCCGTCTCGTGAGCCGCACCCGTCTCGTCCTGGCCGCTGCGCTGTCCTCCGGGCTGCTGCTCTCCTCGTGCGCCACCCAGCCCGGGACGGCGCTGAAGGTCGGCGACTACACGCTCTCGCGCGACACCCTCGACGACGTCACCCAGGCGCAGTGCGCGCTGGCCGGGTCCGGGCAGGGGGCCCAGCCCACCTCGCGCGGTGCGATCGCGCAGTCGACGCTCGCGGTGGTGGTCCAGTCCCAGCAGGCCCTGCGCTACGCCCGTACCCACGACGTCAGCGTCGACGCCTCGGCGCTGAGCCAGGTCCGGACCCAGTTCGAGGACCAGCTGAAGGGGAAGCGGGTCTCCGGGGCCGAGCGCGACGCCCTGCTGGACATCGCTGACCTGGTCAACCGCGGTCAGCTGGTCCAGCAGCAGGTCGGGGCGAAGGACCTCGGTCTGTCGGGCAGTGCGGTGGGCGCGGCGGCCCAGCAGGCGACCACCGCGGGCGCGCAGGTGATCTCCGCCTGGGCCGCGAAGAGCGGCCCGGACGTCAGCCTCGATCCGCGCTACAACCTCACCGTCGACGAGGGGCAGCTGAAGCTGCGCGACGCCTCGGTCTCCGAGCCGGTCTCGGCCGCGGCCAAGCAGTCGGCCTCGCAGCAGCCGAGCGCGTCGTACGTGTCCGCGCTTCCGGTCCCGCAGCGCTGCGCGTGACGACCCCGGCCGACTCTCCCCTGGAGGACCTGGTCGCGCTGATGGCGCGCCTGCGCGCCGAGTGCGCGTGGAAGTCGGCCCAGACGCACCGCTCGCTGGCGCGGTACCTCCTCGAGGAGACGCACGAGACGCTCGAGGCGATCGACGAGGGCGAGCGCACCGGCGACTGGACCCACCTGCGCGAGGAGCTCGGCGACCTGCTGCTCCAGGTGTACTTCCACGCGGCGATCGACGCCGAGGCCGGGCGCTACGACGTCCGTGACGTCGCGGCGGACCTCGCCGCCAAGCTCGTACGCCGCAACCCGCACGTCTTCGGTGCCGGGAGCGGCGCCACCCCGGTCGCCGACCAGGACCCCCACGAGATCAACGAGGCGTGGGAGAACATCAAGCGCACCGAGAAGCAGCGCTCCCACCCCACCGAGGGGCTGCCCGCCTCACTGCCCGCGCTGCTGTACGCCGACAAGGTGATCGACCGGATGGGTCGCGCCGGGCGGCCGGTGCACGCGGACCTCGCCGCCGCGGACGACGGCGACCTGGGCGAGCGCCTGCTGGCGCTCGCCGTCGAGGCCCAGGCATCGGGTCTCGACGCGGAGCAGGCGCTCCGCGATGCCGTGCGCCGCCGGGTCTCTGGCTAGGGTCGTGCCGGTGAGCGACCAGCAGCGACCTGCCCTCAGCACCAACCAGGAGCGGATCCACCGCTTCGACCGGCTCCTGGCGATGTTCCCGCCGGGACGTGCGCTCGACCTCGGCGCCGGGCACGGAGGCTTCTCCGTGCGTGCCGCGGACCAGGGCTGGCAGGTGACCGCGGTCGACGCGCGCGCCGAGCGCTATCCCGACGACGACCGGATCGAGTGGCGGGTCGAGGACATCCGCACCACCGACTGCCAGGGCTACGACCTGATCATCAACCTCGGGCTCTTCTACCACCTCACGCTGGCCGACCAGCTCTCCCTGCTGGACCGCTCGGTGGGGACCGCGATGATCCTCGACACCCACGTCGCGGTGCCCGGTGACGCCGCCTTCGACCTCAGTGAGATCACCACGGTCGACGGCTACCGCGGCCGGCTCTACTCCGAGCAGGACAAGCAGCACGACCCGCGGTCCTCGTTCGGCAACGACGACTCCTTCTGGCCCACCCAGCGCGAGCTGCAGCGGATGCTGCACGAGCGTGGGTGGGACATCCTGCCGTGGCGGCCGTACTACCTCCGCACCCGGACGTTCTTCCTCTGCCTGCCCCGCTGAGACCGGTCGGGGGTGGGCTGCGCGTCGTACGACGACGGGCGGCGCGGCGTCGCTAGGGTGGGCTGCGACCCCGTCCCCCGCAGCAGGAGCAGCCCCGTGGCCCTGATCGAAGACGTCCACGCCCGCGAGATCCTCGACTCCCGTGGCAACCCCACGGTCGAGGTCGAGGTGTTCCTCGACGACGGCGCGCAGGGCCGCGCCGCGGTGCCCAGCGGCGCGTCGACGGGCCAGTTCGAGGCGGTCGAGCTGCGCGACGGCGGCGACCGCTACCTCGGGAAGGGCACCCAGCAGGCCGTGGCGGCCGTCCTGGACCAGATCGGCCCGGCCATCGAGGACGAGGACGCTGCCGACCAGCGGGCCATCGACCGGATCATGATCGACCTCGACGCCACGCCCAACAAGGCCGCGCTCGGCGCGAACGCGATCCTCGGCGTCTCTCTGGCGGTCGCGCAGGCCGCCGCGCAGTCGGCGGAGCTCCCGCTCTACCGCTATGTCGGCGGCCCGAACGCCCACCTGCTGCCGGTGCCGATGATGAACATCCTCAACGGTGGCGCGCACGCCGACTCCAACGTCGACGTCCAGGAGTTCATGATCGCCCCGGTCGGTGCGCCGAGCTTCGCCGAGGCGCTGCGCCAGGGCGCGGAGGTCTACCACGCGCTGAAGTCGGTGCTGAAGAAGAAGGGGCTCTCCACCGGTCTCGGCGACGAGGGCGGCTTCGCCCCGAGCCTGGAGTCGAACCGCGCCGCGCTGGACCTGATCGGCGAGGCCGTGCAGGCGGCCGGGCTGAGGCTGGGCACCGACATCGCGCTGGCGATGGACGTGGCGGCCAGCGAGTTCTTCGACGGTGGCAGCTACGCCTTCGAGGGCGGCACCAAGTCCGCCGCCGAGATGACCGCGTACTACGCCGAGCTCGTCGACGCCTACCCGATCGTCTCCATCGAGGACCCGCTCGACGAGGAGGACTGGGACGGCTGGCGCACGATCACCGAGCAGCTCGGCGGGCGCGTGCAGATCGTCGGCGACGACCTGTTCGTCACCAACCCCGAGCGGCTCCAGCGCGGCATCGACGGCGGGCAGGCCAACGCCCTGCTGGTCAAGGTCAACCAGATCGGCAGCCTCACCGAGACCCTCGACGCGGTCGAGCTCGCGCACCGCAACGGCTACCGCTGCATGATGAGCCACCGCTCCGGCGAGACCGAGGACGTCACGATCGCCGACCTCGCCGTGGCCACGAACTGCGGCCAGATCAAGACCGGCGCGCCCGCCCGCTCGGACCGGGTCGCGAAGTACAACCAGCTGCTGCGCATCGAGGAGGAGCTCGGCGACGCCGCCCGGTACGCCGGCGCCGCCGCCTTCCCGCGCGCACTCGGGAAGGGCTGAGCCGAGGGTGGCTCCAGCACGCGGGACGGCACGGGAGGCGTCGGCGGCGAGTGGCCGCCGCCCTCGGCTGACCCCGCGCGCGCTCGTGGTCGCGCTGGTGCTGGCCGTGCTGCTGGTCTCGTACGCCTCGAGCATGAAGGCGTACCTCCAGCAGCGCTCGCACCTGGCCGACCTGCGCAGCCAGATCACCGCCTCGCAGACGGAGGTGGACCGGCTGGAGAAGGCGAACGAGCGCTGGAAGGACGACGACTACGTCCGCACCCAGGCGCGGGAGCGGCTGGGCTGGGTGATGCCCGGCGAGACGGCGTACCAGGTGATCGACGAGAACGGGCACCTGCTCGACTCCGGCGACCGGCTGGCCGACCCCTCGCAGGTGGCGAAGTCCGAGGCGACGCCGTGGTGGTCGAAGCAGTACTCGTCCCTCCAGAACGCTGACCACCCGCCGACCGAGCGCGCCCCGGTCGGCACCATCACGAAGAAGACTCCCGGAGAGTGAGCCCCGAGGACACCGAGGCGGTCGCCGCTCAGCTGGGCCGGCCGCCGCGGTCGGTGCACGCCGTGGGTCACCGCTGTCCGTGCTCGCTGCCCGACGTCGTCGTCACCGAGCCGCGGCTCGAGGACGGGACGCCGTTCCCGACGACCTTCTACCTCACCTGCCCGCGCGCCGCCTCGCGGATCGGCACGCTCGAGGCCGACGGCACGATGCGGGAGATGACCGAGCGCCTGGGGGAGGACCCCGACCTGGCGTCGTCGTACGCCGAGGCGCACCGGGCCTACCTCGCCGCGCGCGCCGAGATCGGCGACGTGCCCGAGATCGCCGGGGTCTCCGCCGGCGGCATGCCCGACAGGGTGAAGTGCCTGCACGTCCTCGCGGCCCACGCCCTCGCCGCCGGCCCCGGCGTCAACGTCCTCGGCGACGAGGTCCTCGACGCGCTCGGCGAGTGGTGGTCGAGCGGCCCCTGCGTCCCGCGCGAGTAGCCGCACGTGCGCGGTGCGGCGCGGGTGGTCGAGCAGCGAGCGCCCGCGAGGGAGGACGTCGAGACCTGGTGGGGTGTCGACAGGCTCAACCTCCGGTGGTGGCGGTGAGCACGGCGGTCGAGCTCGTCGAGACCCGTACGGCAGGCTGGTCCCATGCGAGTGGCGGCGATCGACTGTGGGACCAACACCATCAAGCTGCTGGTGGCCGAGCTCGACCCCGACGCCCACGGCACGCCCGAGGTCGAGCTGGTCAGGGATATGCGGATGGTGCGGCTCGGTGAGGGCGTCGACCGCACCGGCCGGATCGGTGACGCGGCGCTGGAGCGGGTGCTGGCGGCGGTGGAGGAGTACGCCGCGATCATCGCCGAGCACTCCGTCCCGCCCGAGCGCGTCCGCTTCTGCGCGACGTCCGCGGCCAGGGACGCGGACAACGCCGAGGCGTTCAGCGACGGCGTGGCACAGCGGCTCGGGGTGCGCCCGGAGGTGCTGGCGGGCGAGGAGGAGGCACGGCTGTCGTACGCCGGGGCGACGCGGAGCCTGGCCGCCGGGCTCGAGGCGCCGTACCTCGTGCTGGACATCGGCGGTGGCTCCACCGAGCTGATCCTCGGCACGGCGGACGGCGAGGTGCTCGAGGCGCACTCCCTCGACATCGGGTCGGTACGACTCACCGAGCGGCACCTCGCCCAGGACCCGCCCACCGAGGAGCAGGTCGAGGCGGCTGTCGCCGACATCGACCTCGCGCTGGACTCCTGCCGCGTCGACCCGGGGGATGCGGCGGCGGTGATCGGGGTCGCGGGAACGATCACCACGACGGCCGCGATGGTGCTCGACCTCGACCACTACGACCGCACGATCCTGCACCACAGCGTGATCGGCACGGCCGCCGTGCAGGGTGCGCTGAGCCAGCTGCTGACGATGAGCGTCGAGCAGCGTCGCGAGCTGCCGTTCATGCATCCGGGGCGCGCCGACGTCATCTCCGCAGGCGTGCTGATCCTGGATCGGGTGCTCCGTCGCTCGCGTGTCGCGTCGCTCCTGGTCTCCGAGGCAGACATCCTGGACGGGATCGCCTGGTCGCTCGTCGAGTGAGCGCCGCGCAGAAGGGAAGCGAGCCGTGTTCGGACGCAGGAAGGGCAGCGACGCCGCCGACGTGACCGAGGACCGGCCCGCCGTGGACGAGCCGGGCTCGACCGCGCCGATCCGCAGCGTCGGCATCGATCTCGACGAGCGGCGACCCGAGCGGGAGCCTGCCGAGCAGCCTGCTCGCCCGGCGGACGACACCGCCGTCACGGCGCTCGACGGACCCGGCCGCGACGCCGAGCCGACCGGCCCTGCCGAGCCCGACGCGGCGCGACCCGTGGTCGAGCCGACACCCGACGCGGAGGCGACCCAGGCCGTCGCCGTCACGCGGGACCTGACGCCCGAGGAGCGCGAGCGCCGCGCCCGCAGCGGACGGGCGGTCGACGACCGCCCGGACCCGCGCCGCCCCTCGGCCTGGCGCGCGGCCCGCTCGGCCGTGCGTGAGTTCGGCCGCGACCAGTGCACCGACCTGGCGGCGGCACTGACGTACTACGCCGTGCTCTCGATCTTCCCGGCCGCCCTCGCGCTGCTCTCCATCCTCGGCCTGGTCAGCGACCCGGAGCGCTACGTCGACAAGATCGCCGACGTCGCGCGCCCCTTGGTCTCGCAGGACACCCTCGAGCAGATCCGGAACGCGCTGGAGAACCTCACCCGCAGCGACGTCGCCGGTGTCGGGCTGGTCGTCGGCGTCGTGGTGGCGCTGTTCTCGGCCTCGGCGTACGTCGGCGCCTTCGGCCGGGCGATGAACCGCATCCTCGAGGTCGAGGAGGGCCGCCCCGTCTGGAAGCTGCGACCCGCGCAGATCCTGGTCACGCTGGTCACCGTGCTGCTCGTCGCGGTCGCCCTGGTGATCCTCGTCGTGAGCGGACCCGTCGCGAGGTCGGTGGGCGACGTCCTCGGGCTCGAGGGCACCGCCGTCACGGTGTGGAACATCGCCAAGTGGCCGGTGCTGGCGCTGATCGTCATCGCGCTCGTCGGGATCCTCTACCGCTCCACCCCCAACGCCCGGCAGAAGTTCCGGTGGCTCAGCCCCGGCGCCTTCGTGGCGATCGTGGTGTGGCTGCTGGCCTCGGCGGCCTTCGCGTTCTACGTCGCCAACGTCAGCTCCTACGACCGCACCTTCGGCTCCGTCGCCGGTGCCGTGGTCGCCCTGCTCTGGCTGTGGCTGACCAACCTCGCGCTGCTCTTCGGTGCCGAGCTGGACTCCGAGCTGGAGCGCCACCGGCAGCTGCAGGGCGGGCTGCTGGCCGAGGTCTCGCTGCAGCTGCCCGTGCGCGACGACCGGACCATCCGCAAGCGCGCGAGCAAGCAGGAGCAGGTCGTCGCCGCGCACCGCGAGGTGCGCGAGTCGTTCCTCGGTGGCGGGCAGATGGAGGACCGGCCGTACCGATGAGTCTGCTGCCGCACCCCGGCACCGGCGAGCCGTTCGCCAGCCCGGTGCCGCCGGGTGCCGGGTGGCCGGGTGACCTCGCGACGCCGGACACGCGGGTCGCTCGTACGCCTGGGGGAGTGGCCCGGCTCGCGGCCAGGGCCTCGCTCGACGAGGTCTCCGCCCGGCTGTCGGTCTGCCGCGCCTGCCCGCGGCTGGTGACCTGGCGCGAGGACGCCGCGGTGACCAAGCGGGCGTCGTACGCCGACGAGCCGTACTGGGGCCGCCCGGCCCCGGGCTTCGGGTCGGCCACGCCGTCGATCCTCGTCGTCGGGCTCGCGCCGGCCGCGCACGGCGGGAACCGCACCGGCCGCAACTTCACCGGAGACCTGTCCGCCGACTGGCTGCACGCCTCGCTGCACCGCACGGGTCTCGCGGCACAGCCGACGTCGACGTACGCCGGCGACGGGCAGCGGCTCGAGCACGTACGCCTGCTCAACCCGGTGCGCTGCGCACCGCCGGAGAACAGGCCGACCCCGGTCGAGCGGGACACCTGCGCCCCGTGGATGCGGCGCGAGCTGACGCTGCTGCTGCCGAGCGTGCGCGCGGTGGTCTGCCTGGGGGCCATCGGCTGGCGAGCGGCGTGGACGGCGCTGGGCGACGCGGGCGTCGACGTCCCCCGCCCCCTGCCGAGGTTCGGCCACGCGGTCGAGGAGCGGGCCGGTGACCTCACCGTCGTCGGCTGCTACCACCCCTCGCCGCACAACACCTACACCGGCCGGCTCACCGCCGACATGCTCGACGCGGTGCTCCGGCGGGCGCGTGGGATCGCCGGACTCGACTAGCGTCGACCCCGGTGCCCGGCACGGCCCCGGTATCCCAACGGCAGAGGAAGAGGTCTTAAAAACCTCCCAGTGTGGGTTCGACCCCCACCCGGGGCACCCGGTCCATGGACGCAGCCGCCGGGCGGAACCAAACCTCGGCGATCGGCGTTACACCCTGTGCACGGCCCGATAGGCTCGAGCCGTCGGTGGCCACCAGAGCCGGTGGGCCACACCCGGCCTCCAAGGAGGAGACCACACATGGCACGCAGGAACGTCTTCCAGTCCAGCAACCCCGTCTTCAACCGCGCCGAGGGCTTCAAGCCGGGCAGCGGCTCCGCCCAGGGCGGGGACGCCGGCTACGGCTCGCCGTCGTCCTGGAGCACCGGTGCAGGGACCGCAACCCAGGCGCCGTACTCCGGCAGCGACTACGGCATCCCCAGCACCCACGGTGCCGACCAGGGCCGGATGACCCTGGACTCGGTGGTGCAGAAGACCGGGCTGACGCTGCTGCTCGTCGTCGCCGCGGCGGCACTGACGTGGTTCCTCACTCCCGCGCTCGACCTGCAGGGCCGCGCCGCGACGAGCCTCTACGCGATCACGATCGTGTCGGCCATCGTCGGCTTCGGCCTCGCGATGGTCACCTCGTTCAAGAAGACGATCAGCCCGGCGCTGGTGCTCGCGTACGCGCTGGTCGAGGGCGTGTTCATCGGCGCGCTGAGCAAGACCTACAACGCCGCGTTCGGGCAGGGCATCGTCACCGGCGCCGTGATCGGCACCGTCTGCGCCCTGGCCGGCACCCTCGCCGCGTACAAGTTCCTCGGGATCAAGGTCGGCGACCGGTTCCGCAAGGGCATGGTCGCCGCGGGCTTCGGCCTGGTCGGCCTGATCGTGCTCGACTTCGTGCTCGGGATGTTCAACAGCGCCATCGGCTTCAACGGGATGGGCGCGCTGGGCCTGCTGATGAGCGTCGCGATCCTGGTGTTCGGGATCTTCTCGCTGATCATGGACTTCGACTTCGTCGAGCGCGGCATCGACGCCCAGCTCCCGGAGCGCGAGTCCTGGCGCGCGGCCTTCGGGCTGACGGTCAGCCTGGTGATGATCTACGTCAACCTGCTCCGCCTGCTGGCCATCCTGCGCGGCGACTGATCACTGACGTCCCACGACGGCCCCGGGCCCACCTCGCGGAGGTGGGACCGGGGCCGTTCGTCGTCGATTCGCCGACCGGGCACTTCCTGCACACCCGGTCGTACACAACTGCCGGCTCGGGTCAGACGCCCGGGCCGAGCTCCTCGACGACGATCTGGTCGAGACGGGAGGTGGCGTCGTCGAGGTGGGCGACGATGCGCTCCTCGACGGTCGGCTCAGTTGTGCTCGCCGTGTCGCCGGCGTCCTCGGGACCCGGCTGCTCCTCCTGCTCGGTGGGTGTGCCCTCCTCCGGGGCGTGCCGGCGCCGGCGCCTCAGGGTGGCCCAGCGACCGCCGCCACCGGCGGGGGAGTGCGGTGAGCCGCCGACCTCGGTGCCCGGGTTCCGCGCTGCGTCGGCGGCGGCCTGCTCGACCGAGAGGACGCCCTCGCCGCGCTGCGCGGCCGGGTGCGTCTCGTCCTCGGGGCCGGCGCCGACGGCGGAGAGCACCGACGGGATGAGGACGGCCGCGAGGGAGGCGTACCCCTTGGCCGAGGGGTGGAACCGGTCCGGCCCGAAGAACACCGCGGGCGCGGCGTCGAACTCCGGTCCGAGGATCGAGCCCAGCGACACCGAACGGCCGCCCTCGCGGACCGTCACGACGGTCTGCCTGGCGGCCAGCCGTCGCGACCACAGTCGCACCATCTGCTTCAGCGGCGGCGGGATCGGTCGGATCGTGCCGAGGTCGGGGCAGGTACCGACGACGACCTCGACGCCCGCCTCCCGCAGGGTGTGGACCGCGCGGGCGATCAGGCGCACCGAGGTCGCGACCGGGACGGCGTGGGTCACGTCGTTGGCCCCGATGAGGATCACCGCGACGTCGGGGGTGTGCCTGCGCTCGAGGGCCCGCTCGACCTGACCGGCCAGCTCGGAGGACCGGGCGCCGACGCGGCAGAACGCGCGCAGGTGGACCCGTCGGTCGGCCCAGCGGGCGACCCCCGCCGCGAGGTAGGCGCCGGGGGTCTCCTGGACCCGGGACACCCCGTAGCCGGCCGCGCTGGAGTCGCCGAGCAGCGCGATCCGCAGCGCCGGGCGCGGGCGCGACCCGCCGTACCAGCCGGTCGCGTCGGGCACCGGGTCGTCGGTCACGCCGATCACCCGGCGGGCGATCCGCGCCTCCGCCACGGCCACACCGAGGAGCCCGACCCCGGCGGCCGCCGCGCCGCCACCTCCGGCCACGGCGGCCCGGGCGAGCGGGTGCCTGGGCAGCAGCGTCCTCTCGTCGTCGGCCATGGGGACAGCCTAGGGAGGCGCGAGTGACAGACAGATATCGTCGGCTCATGGAGTACGCCGAGTCCCTGCTCGACCTCGTGGGCAACACCCCGCTGGTCCGCCTCGACCGCAGCACCGACGGGGCCAAGGGCCTCGTGCTGGCCAAGGTCGAGTACCTCAACCCCGGCGGGTCGGTGAAGGACCGGATCGCGGTCCGCATGGTCGACGCCGCGGAGGCGTCGGGGGAGCTGCAGCCCGGCGGCACCATCGTCGAGCCGACCTCCGGCAACACCGGGGTCGGCCTGGCACTGGTCGCGCAGCAGCGCGGCTACTCCTGCACCTTCGTCTGCCCCGACAAGGTCAGCGAGGACAAGCGCAACGTGCTGCGGGCGTACGGCGCCGAGGTCGTGGTCTGCCCGACCGCGGTCGAGCCCGACCACCCCGACTCCTACTACTCGGTCTCGGACCGGCTGGCTGCGGAGCCGGGCGCCTGGAAGCCCAACCAGTACGCCAACCCGAACAACCCGCGCTCGCACTACGAGGACACCGGTCCGGAGATCTGGCGCCAGACGGAGGGCCGGATCACGCACTTCGTGGCCGGCGTCGGCACCGGCGGCACGATCAGCGGCACCGGTCGCTACCTGAAGGAGCAGGGCCCGGTACAGGTGGTCGGCGCCGACCCGGCGGGCTCGGTCTACTCCGGCGGCACCGGCCGGCCGTACCTCGTCGAGGGCGTCGGCGAGGACTTCTGGCCCGAGACCTACGACCGCACGGTTGCGGACCGGGTCATCGAGGTCTCCGACGCCGACTCGTTCGCCTTCTCCCGGCGCCTGGCCCGTGAGGAGGGCCTGCTGGTCGGCGGCTCGTCGGGGATGGCGGCGTACGCCGCGGTCCAGCTCGCGCACGAGCTCGACGACCCCGACGCGGTGATCGTGGTGCTGCTGCCCGACTCGGGTCGCGGCTACCTCACGAAGGTGTTCAGCGACGACTGGCTCGCGCAGTACGGCTTCCTGCCCTCCGCCGGCGACCAGACGGTCGGCGAGGTGCTGCGCAGCAAGCTCGGCGACATCCCGGCGCTGGTGCACACCCACCCCGGCGAGACGGTCGCCGAGGCGGTGCAGATCCTCCAGGAGTACGGCGTCTCGCAGATGCCGGTCGTGCGTGCCGAGCCCCCGGTGATGGCCGCCGAGGTCGCCGGGTCGGTCTCCGAGCGGGTGCTGCTGGACGCGCTGTTCACCCGTCGCGCGGCCCTGGTCGACACGGTCGAGCAGCACATGAGCGCAGCCCTGCCCACGGTCGGCGCCTCGGTGCCCGTCGCCGACGCGGTGCAGCGGCTCGAGGATGCGGACGCGCTCCTGGTCCAGGAGGACGGTCGCCCCGTCGGCGTGCTCACCCGCCAGGACCTGCTCGCGTTCCTCGCCCGACCCTGAGGGCCCCGGCCGGCGGGCGGCCGTCGGGGTGCAGGATCCCGGCCAGCGTCTCGACCCCGTCCACCAGCCGCGGTCCGGGCCGGGCGAAGCACCCGTCCGCGTCGACCGCCCAGACCGGTACGTCCGGCAGCTGCGCCCGGGCCTGCTCCGCGAGCGTGCGGGCGGCAGCCAGGTCGAAGCCGCAGGGCGCGCAGACGACCACGTCCGGCCGGCACGTGCTCACGTCCTCCCACGTCACCCGCACCGACCGCTCACCCGCGCGTCCGAGGACCGGGTCACCGCCCGCGGCGTCGACCTGCTCGGGCAGCCAGTGCCCGGGTGCGTACGGCGGGTCGGTCCACTCCAGCACGGCCACCCGCGGTCGCGTCCGACCGCGGACCCGACGTCGTACGACGTCCAGGCGCTCGCGCAGCGTGGCCACCAGTGCCGCGCCTGCTGCCGCCACACCGGTGCGGTCCGCGACCGTGGCGATGCTGGCCAGGACCTCCTCGAGCGTGCGGGGGTCGAGGGTGAGCACGTCCGCGGTGCAGCCGAGGTGGGTCAGGGCGTCGTCGACGGACGCGACGTCGACCGCGCAGACCGCGCAGAGGTCCTGGGTCAGCACCAGGTCGGGGTCGATGGAGCGCAGCGCACCGGCGTCGAGCCGGTAGAGGTCCTCGCCGCGCGCGACGGCGTCGCTCACCCAGGCGTCGATCGCAGCGCTCCCGGCGGCGGACACCGACGCTGGCATCGTGGTGGTGGAGACGACCGGGATCCGGTGCGCCGCCGAGGGGTGGTCGCACTCGAACGTCCGCCCGACGACGCGGTCACCGACGCCGAGGGCGAAGCAGATCTCGGTGGTCGACGGCAGCAGCGACACGATCCGCCGTACGTCGCTCACGGCGCGCCACATCCTCGGGGGTGGTGATGAGCCTGCGTTGATAACGACATGGCAACCATTCGGTCGGATCGGCCCTCAGAGCCTCGCGGACACGTCAAGTGTGATGTGGTGACCGACAGCCACGGCCCGAGAAGTGCACCGGGCTCAGCCTGCTCGATCAGCTCGACTTCCCGACGACAACTGACGACACCTGACCCGTGAGGCGGTACCCGACTGTGTGGGACTTCATCGTCGAACGACGATCCCAGCTCCTGATCAACGGCTTCAACCACGTCTACCTGGTGTTCCTCGCCGTGGTCTTCGCGACGATCATCGCGGTGGCGATCGCGATCCTCGTGACCAGGCTCCCCAAGCTGGAGCCCGTCGCCAACGCGGTGAGCGCGATCGGCCTGACCATCCCGTCCTTCGCCCTGATCGGTCTGCTGATCCCGGTGTCCAAGATCGGCGACGGCACGGCGATCATCGCGGTCACCTTCTACGCGGTGCTCCCGATCCTGCGCAACGCGGTGGTCGGTCTCCAAGGGGTCAGCCCGACGCTGCTGGAGTCGGCGAAGGGCATGGGCATGAGCGAGTTCACCTCGTTGTACAAGGTCCGCATCCCGATGGCCTGGCCGGTGATCCTGGCCGGCATCCGCGTCTCCACCCAGATGTCGATGGGCATCGCCGCGATCGCGGCCTACGTCCTCGGCCCCGGCCTGGGGACGTTCATCTTCACCGGTCTGACCGGGTACGGCGGCGCCAACGCGTTCAACAACGTCTTCGTCGCCACCGTCGCCATCATCGTCCTGGCCCTGATCCTCGACCTGCTCCTGATCATCCTCGGACGACTCACCATCTCGAAGGGAATCCGCGTCGCATGAGCGAGACCACTGCTACCTCCTCCGGCTCCGTCACCGGAGCCGAGATCCGGCTCGAGAACGTCACCAAGCAGTACGCCGGCCAGAAGGTCGCCGCGGTCGGCGACCTCACGCTGACCATCCCCGCCGGTGAGATCGCGATGTTCGTCGGGCCCTCCGGGTGCGGCAAGACCACCTCGCTGAAGATGATCAACCGGCTGATCGAGCCCACCTCGGGCACGATCATGATCGGTGGCGAGGACTCCAGGAAGCGCAGCGCGGACGAGCTGCGCCGCACCATCGGGTACGTCATCCAGGGCGGGAGCCTCTTCCCGCACATGACGGTGGCCAAGAACATCGCCCTGGTGCCCAAGCTGCTCGGCTGGGACGACGACCGGATCAAGAAGCGCACCGACGAGCTGCTCGACCTGGTCAGCCTGGACCCGTCGCGCTACCGCGACCGCTACCCGCGCGAGCTGTCCGGTGGTCAGCAGCAGCGCGTGGGCGTGGCCCGCGGTCTGGCCGCCGACCCGCCGGTCGTGCTCATGGACGAGCCGTTCGGCGCCGTCGACCCCATCACCCGCCAGCGGCTCCAGGACGAGCTGCTGGCCATCCAGCGCGAGCTGCGCAAGACCATCGTCTGCGTCACCCACGACATCGACGAGGCCATCAAGATGGGCGACCGGATCCTGATCCTGCAGGAGGGGGCGCAGGTGGCGCAGTACGACACCCCCGAGGTGGTGCTGGGCAGCCCGGCCAACGAGTTCGTCGAGGACTTCGTCGGATCGGGCTCGGCGCTCAAGCAGCTCTCGCTGGCCCGCGTCGACGAGGTCGGCACCTTCCCGCAGACCACGGCGAAGATCGGCGAGTCCTCCGCCGAGGTCATCCAGCGCGCGCAGGCCGCCGGTCACCGCTCGGTGGTCGTGCTCGACGAGCGCAACCGCCCGGTCGGGTGGCCGTGGCTGCGTCAGCTCAAGGGCGAGAAGATCGTGCAGTCCGAGCACGCACCCGACGCGATCGACCGACGAGCGACCCTGAACGACGCGCTCGACGTCATGCTCGTCAACGGCCACGGTGGCGCGGTGGTCACCGACGCCGGCGGCGCCTACTTCGGGGTCGTCGACTTCACCTCGGTCACCGACCAGATGCGCGCCATGCAGGAGAAGGCCCACGAGGTGAGCAATGGCTGACGTGGCCACCGCCCCCAACGCCCAGGCGGATGCGCGCGAGCGCACCGGCCGCAAGCGAGGGCCGAAGCTGGACGCCGAGCAGCTGATCGAGCTGTTCGGGATCCCGCTGATCGTGGTCGTCGGCTTCGTGGCCTTCGCCATCTGGCGCAACACCGCGACGCTGGACAGCGTCGAGACCAACGCGCTGCCCTGGAACTCGATCTGGATCCAGCTGCGCGAGCACGTCGTCCTGACCGCCGTGGGTGCGATGATCACCGTCGTCATCGCCGTGCCGCTCGGCATCGCCCTGACCCGTCCAGGCCTCAAGCGCGCGGCGCCGGTGGTGGTCGGCGTGGCCAATGCCGGGCAGGCCGCCCCCGCGATCGGTCTGATCGTGCTGCTGGCCATCTGGTTCGGCTTCGGCTTCTGGACCGCCATCGTTGCGCTGGTCCTCTACGCCGTGCTGCCGGTGCTGCGCAACACCATCGTCGGCCTGCAGGCCGTCGACCCGACGCTGGTCGAGGCCGGACGTGGGATCGGCATGTCGAACCTGATGGTGCTGCGTCGCATCGAGCTGCCTTTGGCCCTGCCGGTCATCATGTCCGGAGTGCGCACCGCGCTGGTGCTGCTGGTCGGCACCGCAGCGCTGGCGACGTTCATCAACGGCGGCGGGCTCGGTGGACTGCTCAACACCGGCATCACCCTCTTCCGCTTCCCGGTGATCGTCGCCGCCGCCGTCCTGATCGCCCTCCTGGCCCTCCTCATCGAGTGGCTGGGGCAGGTGCTCGAGCTGGTCTTCCGACCGAAGGGAATCTGACGATGAGATCCACCAAGGCGCGACTCGCGCTCCTCGCCGGGCTCGTCTCGACCGCCCTGCTGTCGTCGGGATGTCTCGGCCTGGGCACCGCCGGTGGTTTCGTCGCGACCGGGAAGCTGGCCGGCCCGCTCGAGGACGTGAAGTCGATGGACGGCGCCAGCGTCGCCGTGGGGTCGAAGAACTTCTCCGAGAACATCATCCTCGGCAAGATGGCGATCATCCTGATGCAGTCCGACGGGGCCAACGTCAAGGACCTCACCAACATCCCCGGGAGTGCAGCCGCCCGACAGGCGATGCTGACCAACCAGATCGACGCCCAGTGGGAGTACACCGGAACCGGGTGGATCACCTACCTCGGCCACGACAAGCCGATCAAGGACGAGGAGAAGCAGTACACCGCCGTCCGCGACGAGGACCAGAAGAAGAACCAGCTGGACTGGCTCCCGCCCGCGCCGATGAACAACACCTACGCCTTCGCGACGACCCAGGCCGGGAAGAAGAAGTTCGGCAACATCACCAAGTTCTCCCAGATCGCGACGCTGCCGGTCAGCGAGCGGACCTTCTGCGTGGAGTCCGAGCTGCTCAACCGACCCGACGGGATGCCCGGCCTGCTGAAGACGTACGGCATCCCGCTCGGCGACCCGAACGGCGTGCCGCGACGCAACCTGCAGACGTACCAGACCGGTGCGGTGTACGCCGCCACGGCGCGAGGCGAGTGCAACTTCGGCGAGGTGTTCACCACCGACGGCCGGATCGTGTCGCTGAACCTCAACGTGCTCGAGGACGACAAGAAGTTCTTCCCGAACTACAACGTCTCGCTGGTGCTGCGCGACGAGACCGCGAAGAAGTACCCGCAGATCGCCGACCTGATAGAGCCGGTCGCGAAGAAGCTGACCAACGAGGTGCTGCTGAAGCTCAACGCCAAGGTGGACGTCGACGGCGAGGAGCCCGCCGACGTCGCGTACGACTGGCTGAAGCAGAACGGCTTCGTCACCGACAAGTAGCGCTGAGACGCCAAGGAGCCGGCCACCCCAAAGGTGGCCGGCTCCTTCGTCGTACGGCGCTCAGACGGTCGCGAGTCCCGCCTCGGACGCGGCGTCCTCGGTCTCCTCGGTCGGCTCAGAGGAGTCGATCGTCGTGGCGAGCGGCTTCTCCTTGACGAACAGCAGCAGCGCCGCAGCGACCACCAGCAGCGGCAGCAGGTAGCCGAAGACCGGCGTCAGCGCGTTGCTGTAGGCGTCGACCACGACCGTCCGCGCCGCCTCGGGCAGCTGGCGTACGGCGTCGGGCGTGAGGGAGTTCGCGGCGTCGCCGCCACCCGTGCCGCCGAGCGAGGAGCCGGAGAGCAGGTCGACCAGGCGCGAGGAGAAGATCGTGCCCACGACCGCCGAGCCCAGCGAGGCGCCGATCTGGCGGAAGTAGTTGTTCGCCGCCGTCGCCGTGCCCACCTCGCGCGGGGAGAAGGTGTTCTGCACGACGAGCACCAGGATCTGCATGGCCAGGCCGAGCCCGATACCCATGACGGCGAGGTAGGTGCAGATCACCACGGTCGGTGTGCCGGGGTCCATGGAGGCCATCAGGCCCAGTGCGACGGCGACGATCAACGTGCCGACCACCGGGAAGGCCTTGTAGCGACCGGTCCGGCTGACCACCTGTCCGGAGACGGTCGAGGTGACGAGCAGGCCCGCCATCATCGGGATCATCAGCAGACCCGCCTCGGTGGCGGAGGCGCCGGTGACCATCTGCAGGTACGTCGGCAGGTAGGCCAGCGCCCCGAACATCGCGATCCCGATGATCAGGCCAGCCGCGGTGGTGAGCACGAAGTTGCGCTCGCGGAACATCCGCAGCGGCATCACCGGCTCGGCGGCCCGCCGCTCGGCGACCACGAAGCTGATCGCGGCCAGGACGGTCAGTGCGATCAGGCCGAGGATCTGCGGCGAGGTCCAGTCGTACGTGGTGCCGCCCCACACCGAGACCAGCACGAGGGCCGCAGAGGCGACGGCGAGGCTCGCCGTGCCGGCGACGTCGAGCTGCGGGCGGGAGTGGCTGCGCACCGGGAGCTTGAGGAACGCGACGGCGGCGATGATCGCGAGGAGGCCGAGCGGGAGGTTCATCCAGAAGGCCCAGCGCCAGCCGACGTGCTCGGTGAAGAAGCCGCCCAGCAGCGGGCCGGCCACCGAGGAGAGGGCGAAGACGCCGCCGAGGATCCCCATGTAGCGCCCACGCTGCCGAGCCGGGACGATGTCGGCGATGATCGCCTGGGCGAGGATCATCAGACCACCGCCGCCGATGCCCTGGACGGCCCGGCCGGCGATCAGCACCGGCATGCTCGTGGCGAGCCCGCCGATCACCGAGCCGACGAGGAAGAGGCTGATCGCGGCGATGAAGATCGGCTTGCGGCCGATCAGGTCGCCGACCTTGCCGTAGACCGGCATCATCACGGTCGAGGCGAGGATGTACGCCGTCGTCACCCACAGCATCTGGTCGACGCCGTGCAGGTCGCCGACGATGGTGGGCAGCGCGGTCGAGAAGATCGTCTGGTCCAGCGAGGCGAGCAGCATCGCCATCACCAGGCCCGCGAAGACCAGCAGCACGCTGCGGGTGCTGGTCTCCGGGGCGGAACGGCCGGGTGTGGTGGTTTGGCTCATGCGAGGCTCCTGGTGAGGGTGGTGATGAGGTCGAGGGCGCGGGCTTCGATGTCCGCGGGGTCGAGGTCCGAGTCGTCGGGCGCGTTCTCGACGGTGGTGCGCACGGTGGTCAGCGCGAGGACCAGCACGAGGTCGGCGTACGTCGACAGCTCCGCCGCGGGGAACGCGCTTCCGGCCCGCAGCAGCTCGGTGACCGAGGCGACCATCCGCTCCTTGCGGTGCATCAGCCGGACGAACTGGCTCTGGACGAGGTCGGGGTGCCGCCGGATCAGCTCCTTGCGGCGCCGGTGCAGCGTGTTGTCGCTCTGGTCGAGGACGCCGGTCTCGGTGACCGCGAGGCGGACGACGGCCCGCAGCGGATCGACCTCGGCGAGGTCGCGCAGGCCGGCGACGACGTCGCCGTGCTCGGCCTCGGACGCCTCGTCGGGCGTCACGCCGAGGACGGCGGCGTCCTTGGAGTCGAAGTAGTTGAAGAAGGTGCGCGCGGAGATCTCCGCCCGCTCGCTGATCGCCTCGATGGTCGCGCCGTCCAGCCCGTCGGCGAGCACCAGCTCCACCGCCGCCTTCTCGATGCGCGCCCGCGTCGCGAGGCGCTTGCGCTCGCGGAGGCCGGGCTCTGTCGTGGTCATGTTTCTACAGTACTGCAAAGTTGCAGTTATGCAAACATGCATCGACGCAGGAAGTTTCGACTCGACGTCCGGAGTGGTGGAGCCGGGTACGTGGGTGGTCGAGCCCGACCGAGCGCCAGCGAGGGCGATGTCCTGAGCCTGTCGAAGGGAGGACGTCGAGACCCGGTGAGGCGAGGACGACCTCAGCCCAGGCGGGTGGCCTCGGCGATCCGGTGGATCGCGAAGGTACGGGTCTCCCGCGCGCGCTGGTCGTGGGCGACCAGGCGCCCGTCGTCGATGCGCAGGGGGTCGACGACGCGCTCGGCGTGCGTGCCGTGGTTGTCGACGTACCCGATGCGTACCTGCTCGCCGTCCTCCGCGCTCTGCCGCAGCAGGCGCAGGACGTCGCCCGGCGACGTGGCGCGCTGACCGGCGGGCCGGCTCGCGGCCAGCCGGTCGCCGGCGCGTACCGCGCCCACCAGCACCCCGAGGCGCGACCCGTCCAGCTGCGGCTCCGCGGGCTCGGCGTCGTGGTCACGCCGTCGGCGCCGGGCGCGGTGGACGTCGGGCCTGGCGACACGCACGGTCCCGTCGGCCGCCTCGACCACGGGAGCCGCACCGAGCTCGCGCAGGCGGGGGAGGAGGACGTCGAGCGGGGTGTCACTGACGAGCACCGTCGGCGCGATCCGCCGCAGCCCGAGCGACGTGCCGCGGTGCAGCAGCTCGCTCAGCGCGGCCTCGTCGTCGCTGCGCAGGAATGCCGAGGCGACACCGGCGCGCAGGGTCCCGAACCGCCGTGAGACGTCGTCCACCAGGTAGTCCAGCGCCTGCGGGACGTCGGTCCGCGACGCGGCGGCGAGCAGGTCCTTGACCTCGCCGGCCGACCAGCCGGCGTCGAAGGCGCGCCGGATGCTGGCCGCGGTGAAGCGGTACGTCGTGGCCCCGCCCCGTGACTCCACGTCGGCGAGCAACCCGAGCGAGCGTGCCAGTGCGGTCTCGAGCGGGCCCGGGGCGACGGCGGTGAGGTCGGCCTGGAGGAGGACGTGGTCGACCGGCTCGGGCAGCAGCGGGGCCAGCGCGGCGGCCGCGTCGTCACCGGCGCCCAGTGCGCGTCCGGGCGACGCCAGCGCGTCCCGTCCGGTGATCCCGACGAGAGCCGCCTCCTCGAGCACGGCCCGGACGGCGTCGGCGCGGGTGGTCGGGCGGCGGGGGTGCCGCCACCGCATCCGGGCGACCAGCGAGGTGAGGCCGTCCTCGCCGGCCAGGCCACCCTCGGCACCGGCGAGCTCGGTCAGCGCCTCGTGCCTCAGCGCGGGCAGCCAGCCGCGCGCCAGCTCGGGTGTCAGCGCGTTGACCGGCCGGTCCTGCTCGTCGCGGCCGCCGACGAGCGACGCCATCCGCGGACTGGCCAGCCAGGCCCGTGCGAGCAGCGCCCACCGGTCGGCTGCGGGCTGCTCCTGCCAGGTGTCGTAGGCGTCGGTGGGGAGCCAGGCGGGGTCCACCTCGTCGGTCGCCCCAACGGCGAGCAGACCGGCGGCCGCTGCGGTCTCGACGACCAGGCCGGCCTCGGTGGGGGACACCTGCAGCAGGTCCGCGACCGCGCGCAGGTCGCGGACTCCGAGCCCTCCCGAGCGCAGGACGGCGGGAGGCGTCGTACCCCAGTGGTCGAGCAGCAGGTCCGTGCGTCGTACGAGCTCGAAGGCCGCGCCCGCCGCCGCCCGGTCGACGCGCTGGGCGGGTCGGTCGAGCGTCTCCAGCGGCGGGGGGACGTCGACGTCCTCGCGCGTCGAGCGACCACCGCGCAGACCGACCCGTACCGACCAGGGCAGCACGACCTGGCGCCGGTCCTCCCCGCGCCAGGCGACCAGCCGTGCGTCGAGGAGCTCACGCAGCACGGGGGAGACGGTGTCCGTCCGGCCGCCCGCGTCCTCGTGGTCGAGGTGGTCGAGCATCGCGCGAGCGGGCTCGGAGAGGCCCTCGCGCAGCTCCGCGGCGTCGTCGGACGAAGCGCCCTGGACGACGCCGAGCAGCTCGCCGAGCACACTCACCGGCCGCAGCGGCTCCCCCCAGACCAGGGTGAGGTCGCCGAGCCGCTCCAGTGCGTCGCCGACGGCCTCCGGGGCCGCATGGACGACGTCGGCCACCGTGGGGCTGCCCGTGGGCGCCAGGTGCAGGACCGCCTCGAGCACCGTCAGGTCGAGGCGGGTCAACCCGTCGAGAGCGCGCAGCACCGAGGGGCGCGTGGACAGCCGCGCGGCGAGCTGCGCGGAGTCGTGGGGCGTGGGCACCGCGACGTCGGGACGGGCCAGCAGCAGCGCGCCGAGGCGCTCGTCGGACCAGCCGCGGAGCTGGTCGGCGAGGGTACGGGGAGCGGCGCTGGGCATCCGCTCGATTTTACTCGCGGACGCGTCGAGCGACGGTGTCACCCGGGGGTGGGCGAGACTGGGCGCATGGCACTGATCAAGGCCGAGGGGCTCGGCAAGTCGTACGGAGGACGGCCGGTGGTGACCGACCTGTCCTTCGAGGTGCACCCCGGGAGCGTGACCGGCTTCCTCGGACCCAACGGCGCCGGGAAGTCCACGACGATGCGGCTGATGCTCGGGCTGGACTCCGGCGCGGGGAGCACCACCTTCGACGGGAAGCCGTTCACGGCCCTGGAGCAGCCGATGACGCGGGTGGGGTCGCTGCTGGAGGCCAAGCCGTTCCACCCGACGCGCACCGCGCGCAACCACCTGCGGATGCTGGCTGCCGCGAACCGGGTGCCGGCGACGAGGGTCGACGAGGTGCTGGCGCTGGTCGGGCTGACGGAGGTGGCGCGCGCGAAGCCGAAGAGCTTCTCGCTCGGCATGGGCCAGCGGCTCGGCCTGGCGGCGAGCCTGCTCGGCGACCCCGACACGCTGATCCTCGACGAGCCCGCGAACGGGCTGGACCCACAGGGCATCCAGTGGATGCGCGAGCTGCTCAAGCACCTCGCCTCGCAGGGACGGTCCGTCCTGGTCTCCAGCCACCTGCTCTCGGAGATGGCGCTGCTGGCCGACGAGCTGGTGGTCATCGGTCGCGGCCGGCTGATCGCCAGCGGGCCGGTCGGCGACTTCGTCGGGTCGGCCCGTCAGCGCCCGGTCCTCGTACGCTCGCCTCAGGGTGACGTCCTGGCCGAGGCGCTGCGCGGAGCCGGGGCCGACGTACGCGAGGAGAACGGGACGCTCGTCGTCTCCGGTCTCTCCGCGTCGCGGATCGGGGACCTCGCCCACGAGCGCGGTGCGACGCTGCACGAGCTGACTCCGCAGCAGGCCACGCTGGAGGAGGCCTTCCTCGAGGCCACCGGCGGCGCGGAGGAGTTCGCGGCGCTGGTGCCTGGCAGCCTCCCGGCGACGGAGGGGAGGCGGCCGTGATCCGCGACGCGCTGCGGTACGAGTGGGCCCGGCTGACCACGATCCGCTCGACCTGGTGGCTGACCGGGGCGGCGCTCGTCGTCGGCATCGGGCTGGCCCTGCTGATCTCCGCGCTCAGCGCGCACGAGTTCGGGAAGAACCCGCCCAGCGGCTCCGACATCGAGGGCCTGGGGCCGTTCGTCGTCACTCAGCTCGCCGCCACCGGCCAGGTCCCGAGCCTGGTCGGCTTCCTGCTGGCGATCGTCGGGATCTTCGCGTGGGGCCACGAGTACCGCCACGGCATGATCCGGGCCTCGCTCACCGCGCTGCGCTCGCGCGAGGCGCTCTGGGTGGCGAAGTACGTCGTCGTCGGCGCCTGGGTCGTCGTGGCGCAGCTGGTCACGATGCTGGTCAGCGGCGTGATCGGCGAGGTGCTGCTCGACGGCTACGCCAGCGTCCTCGACGGCGCGACCTTCCAGACGATGGCCTGGCAGCTGCTCTCGACGCTGCTCCTCACCTGGCTGGCGATGGCGTTCACTTCGCTGACCCGCTCGCAGGCGTTCGCGCTGACGGCGATCTTCCTTTGGCCGCTGCTGGTGGAGAACGTCATCCGCCTGGTCTTCGTGCTGGTCCCCTCGCTCAACGACGCCGTGGCGGTGACGCGCTTGCTGCCCTTCTCCGCCCAGCGCCGGATGACCGACGTCCTCAGCGAGGCGTCCGGCACCTTCGGCGACCCGCTCTCCGCCGTCGGAGGCACGGTGATCTTCGGCGGCCTGACCGTGGTGCTGATGATCGCGGCGTACGTCGCCTTCACCCGCCGCGACGCCTGAGGCGTCAGCCGGAGGCCGAGCAGTGAGCGAGCGTCAGCGAGTGAGCGTCTGTCGAGACCGGCAACGGTGAGGTCCGCGGCGACGGCGACCACCGGAGGTCGAGCAGTGACCGAGCGTCAGCGAGGGAGCGGTTGTCGAGACCGGTAGCGGTGAGGTGCGCGGTCACGCATGTGAGGAGTAGGGGCGCCGTTGACCTACCGTCCGAGGATGAGCAGCGAAGAGGAGATCGCGCTGACCGGCGGGCGCATCACCAAGGGCGTGGTCCGCGTGAGCAACACCGTGCGACGGCCCGTTGGCGCCTACTCCGAGTACGTGCACCGCGTGCTGGACCATCTCGCCGTCCTCGGCCTGACCTGGGTGCCGCGGTACCTCGGTCAGGACGATCAGGATCGAGAGATCCTCACCTTCCAGCCTGGAGTAGTACCTGAACCCCTACCCCGTGGTCGGTGGGCTGAGCCGCAGGTGCGCGTAGCCGCGACCTTTCTGCGCGGGCTTCCTGACGCGACGGCGGGTTCTCTACTTGCCGCTGGCCGGCCAGTCGTGTGCCACAACGACTTCGGGCCGCACAACCTCGTCTTCTCGGCCGGGACGCCCCCAGCGGAAAGCGGCCGAGCGCAGATTGAAGGCCTACCAACCGGGGTCATCGACTTCGACCAAGTCTCCCCAGGTGAGCGAGAGGACGACCTGGCGTACGCGGCGTGCTGTGGTTTCTCGGGCCCGAGACTGAGCGGCAACTAGAGCGCCAGCTTGTTCTGCTGTCCGCCTTCATCGATGCCTACGGGCCGAGCACGCTGGACCTCCGCAGCTTCGGCGCCCGCACGGCAGCTCGCGCCGAACGGGAGCGAGTCATGCACGAGCGAGCTGGTCGACCCTCACCACCGGGCTCGTGGCTGCATCAACAGATCGTATGGCTGTCAACGAACACGGGGCGGTTTGACCGTTGGGCACTCGCCACGTTCTGAGGCCTCTGGCGGGCCAACTCCAGCGAAGTCACCAAGTCCCGGACAGGGATCGTGCTGTGGGCACGCTCCGCATGACCATCCCGAACGAGGCGGGAGGGGCAGCTCAACGCACGAGGCGGATGTCGATCTCGCGTTCCACGTACTCCCACTCCGTCGTGGTGCGCAGCCGGGCGACGAGATCCTCGAACGCCGGCGCATCGTCGGGGCTGTACTCGAACCAGGTGAGGAAGTCGAAGGGCTCGTCGAGGTCGCGGCCGTGGAGGAGGCGGCGGGCGACGGCCGGGAGGTAGTCCATCCCGATGGAGATGTGGTGGGAGGTCTCCTCGAACAGCAGCCGGCGCTCGTCCTGCGCGAGCGCCCACCACGCTGCGGACTTGCTGATCGGGATGAGAGCAGCGCGGGTCGCCTCCGGCCGGCCGAGTCCTGCCTGCCTTGCCGCCAACGCCTCCCGCTCGTCTCGGCGGGTGTAGCGGGTGTTGCTGGTCAGCCCGCGTAACGCCCACACCGCGTCTGTGTCACCACGGTGCGTCGCGTCGGAGACGGAGAGCCGCGGCACCACCGGCAGTGGCGGTCCGGACACCGCCGCGACCGTCTCCACCCGCCACTGGCCCACCTCGCCTCCGGCGAACACGGTGATCGGCACCTGGGCACTCAACCTGACCGCCGACCTCGGCCGCAACGCGTCATCGGCCTCGAGGCCCGATGGCCCGCTCTCAGATGCGAGGTTGCCTCTCGACGGCGGCGACGGGCACTGTCGCCGACGTGACCCGGGTCACTACGCTCGCTCCATGACCGCGCAGCCGCACAGCGACCAGTCAGCCGAGCCGTCGTACGCGCAGGGAGAGGACTCGCCGCCGCTGCTGGAGGAGACGATCGGCGCGAACTTCGAGCGGACGGTGGCCGAGCACGGCGACCGCGAGGCGCTGGTGGAGGTGGCGAGCGGGCGGCGGTGGACGTACGCCGAGCTGGACTGCGACGTCGACGCGGTGGCCCGCGGACTGCTGGCGGCCGGCCTGGAGACCGGCGACCGGATCGGGATCTGGGCCCCGAACTGCACGGAGTGGACCCTGGTGCAGTACGCCACCGCGAAGATCGGCGCAATCCTGGTCAACGTCAACCCGTCGTACCGCACCCGCGAGCTGGCGTACGCCGTGAACCAGTCCGGCCTGCGGATGCTCGTCAGCGCCACGGCGCACAAGACCTCGGACTACCGGGCCATGCTCGAGGAGACCGCGAACGAGACGCCGACGCTGGAGCGGATCGTCTACCTCGGCACCGAGGACTGGGACGCGCTGGTGGCCGAGGGGGAGAGCGTCGCCGAGTCGGCGGTCGCCGAGCGGATGGCGACGCTGAGCCCCGGCGACCCGATCAACATCCAGTACACGTCGGGCACCACCGGCTACCCCAAGGGTGCGACGCTGAGCCACCGCAACATCCTGAACAACGGCTACCTCACCACCGAGACGATCGAGCTCACCGCAGAGGACCGGCTGGCGATCCCGGTGCCCTTCTACCACTGCTTCGGGATGGTGATGGCCAACCTCGGCTGCACCACGCACGGCGCCACGATGGTCATCCCGGGGCCGGGCTTCGACGCCGGCGAGTCGCTGGCCACGATCGCCGCCGAGCGCGTGACGGTGCAGTACGGCGTCCCGACCATGTTCATCGCGATGCAGAACCACCCCGACTTCGCGAGCACGGACTTCTCCACGCTCCGGGCCGGGATCATGGCCGGCTCGATCTGCCCGATCGAGGTGATGAAGCGCTGCGTGAACGACATGAACATGGCGGGCGTCTCGATCGCGTACGGGATGACCGAGACGTCGCCGGTCTCCTGCCAGACCCGCGCCGACGACGACCTCGAGCGGCGTACCGCGACCATCGGCCGCGTGCACCCGCACGTGGAGATCAAGGTCGTCGACCCGGCCACCGGCGAGACCGTGCCGAGGGGGACGCCGGGGGAGTTCTGCACCCGCGGCTACTCGGTGATGCTGGGCTACTGGGACGACGAGGCCAAGACCGCCGAGGCGATCGACGCCGACGGGTGGATGCACACCGGGGACCTCGCCGAGATGCGCGCCGACGGCTACTGCACGATCGTCGGACGGATCAAGGACATGGTGATCAGGGGCGGGGAGAACGTGTACCCGCGCGAGATCGAGGAGTTCCTCTACACCCACCCCGACATCGCCGACGTGCAGGTGGTCGGCGTGCCCGACGAGCGGTACGGCGAGGAGCTGTGCGCCTGGATCGTGATGAAGGAGGGGCGCGAGGCGCTCGACGTCGACGCCGTGCGGGACTTCTGCCAGGGCAGGCTCGCCCACTACAAGCTGCCGCGCTACGTGATGGTGGTGAGCGAGTTCCCGATGACCGTCACCGGGAAGATCCGCAAGGTGGAGATGCGCCAGGTCTCCGCGGAGCGGCTCGGCCTCGTCGGCCGCGGCCACGACGCCCGATGACCCGCAGCTTCCTCGCCCGCGACCGCTCGCCGTCGTCGTACGCGCTGGAGGGCGTGGCACTCACGAGCGGCGGCACGACCGCCACCAGCGTCGAGCCCGCGTACGCATGGGCGACCGACCCCGACCCCGGGCGGGTGGTCGCGCTGGTCTCCGGCGGCGGTGCCGGCCACGAGCCGATGCACGCCGGCTTCGTGGGCCGCGGCGGCCTCGACGCGGCGGTACCGGGGGAGGTGTTCACCTCGCCGCACAACGGCCAGCTGTACGCCGCCGGCCGCGAGGTCGCCCGCGCCGGCGGCGTGCTGCACGTGGTGAAGAACTACACCGGGGACCGGATCAACTTCCACATCGCCGCCGAGCGGCTGCGCGCCGAGGGGATCGAGGTGGAGGAGGTCGTGGTCGACGACGACCTCGGCAGCGACGACGCCGAGGTGGGTCGCCGCGGCACCGGGGCGACGGTGGTCGTGGAGAAGGTGCTCGGGGCCGCGGCCGACACAGGAGCCGACCTGACGACGCTCGCCGCGCTCGGCCGCCGCGTGGTCGAGCGCTCGCGGACCCTCGCGGTCGCCTCGGGTGCGCACCACGCGCCGGGTGACGGGAACCCGGCGTTCACCCTGGACGACGGTGAGCTGGAGTACGGCGTCGGCATCCACGGCGAGCGCGCCGCCTCGACCGCGACCGATGAGGGGCTCGACGTCCTGGTCGAGCGAATGGCCGGCGCGCTGCACGAGGCCCTGCCGGTCGGCCAGGACGGTGTGCTCGTCCTGGTCAACGGCCTCGGAGCGGTCAGCAACCTCGAGCTGCTGCACGTCGCGGGTCTCGCGCACGCGGCGCTGACCGATCGCGGGGTGCGCGTCCGTTGCGTGACCGCGGGGACCTTCGTCTCGGCGCTGGACATGCGCGGCTTCTCGCTCACGCTCACGGCGGCCGAGGAGGACTGGCTGCAGCACTGGTACGCCGGCCACGCCACCACCGGCCTGCCCCGCCCGGTGCCGCTGGGAGAGGTCACCCGCCGCGAGCCCGACCCCGGCACGGGGAGCGCCGGCTCCTCGCCCTGGCTGGGCGCGCTCGCCGAGCGGTTCGCGCAGCTGCGCCCGGCGCTGGACCGGCTGGACCAGCACGCCGGCGACGGCGACCTCGGGACCAACCTCGCCGGCGGTACGGCGGCAGCCGCGCGCGCAGGTGTCGCGGGCGACCTCCCGGCGGACCTGCGCGTCCTCGCCGACGCGTTCCTCGACTCCGTCGGCGGGTCGAGCGGACCGCTGTTCGGGCTCGTCCTGCGGCACGCCGCCGCCGCGCTCGCGCAGGATGGCGACGACCCGGCGCGAGCGCTCGCCGACGGCCTGCGCGCGGGACTGGACGCGGTCCGGGAGGCGGGTGGCGCCGAGATCGGCGATCGCACGCTCCTCGACGCGCTCGGCCCGGCCTCGTACGACAAGGACCGGCCGCGCCGCCACCTCGACGCGGCCGCGGTCTCCGCCGCGCTCGAGGGCGCCCGTCGTACCTCGGACCTGCGGGCGCGCCGCGGGCGGGCCAGCTACCTCGGCGACCGGGCACTGGGCCGGCCCGACCCCGGGGCGGTCGGTCTGGCCGCCCTGCTGCTCGCGCTGCACGAGGCGGTGACCGGCGCCGAGGACGCCGCGCTGCGCGCCGACCTCGACGGGCTGCTTCGCGAAGAGTGACAGACCCCAGCAAACCCGGTGAATCGTCTCGAGAAACTGGTCCGTACTAGTCCGAGCGGGCTATGGGCGTACCGCGCCGGCCTTCCTAGATTCCGGCGCGTACACCCACGCGGGTGGGTGCTCGAGCCGAGGAGCCGGACCATGACCCCACGTCGACGCCGCCACCTGATCGGGGGCCTGCTCGGCTCCGCGGCGCTCGCCCTGACCGGACCCGCCGCGCTCGGCCCCGCGTCGGCCACCACCGCAGGGGGAGCGGCCGACGACGGCGGGACCGCCTGCCTCGGCATGGCGACGACCCCCGGGGTCGCCGTCTCGACCGACCCGTCGACCGGTGTCACCACCTTCACCGGCACGTCCGGCGACGACGTCATCGTCGGCACCACGGGCAAGGACACGATCCGGGCCGGCGCCGGCGGCGACGTGGTCTGCGCCGGCCCCGGTGACGACACGGTCTACGGCTCGACCGGCGACGACGTGCTGCGGGGCCAGGCCGGCGACGACCGGGTCTACGGCCAGGCGGGCGACGACACCGTGCACGGCAACGACGGGAACGACGTCGTCCGGGGCAACGACGGCGACGACCACGTTCTCGGCGGCATCGGCAACGACACCGTCGTCGGGGGCAAGCAGAGCGACGTCTGCAACGGCGGGCAGGGCACCGACCGGGCACGTACCTGCGAGACGCTGATCGGCTTCCCGTAGGCCTCCTTGCAGAAGCCGGTCGCCCCGAGGGGCAGGAGTTCCGTAGGCTTCCTACGGTCCCGGTCCACCGGGGCGACTCGGTTCGTTGAGGGAGGCAGGCCTGTGCCCACGGGGAAGGTCAAGTGGTACGACGCGGAGAAGGGCTTCGGCTTCCTCTCCCGCGAGGACGGCGACGACGTCTACGTCAACGCCTCCGCGCTGCCCGAGGGCACGACCACGCTGAAGAACGGTGCCCGCGTCGAGTTCGGAGTCGCCCAGGGGCGCCGCGGCGACCAGGCGCTGCAGGTGACGCTGCTGGAGTCCGAGAGCGTGGTCGCCAACCAGCGGTCCGCCCGGTCGGCGCAACGGTCGGCCCAGCGCAAGAAGCCGGAGGAGATGGCCGGCATCGTCGAGGACCTCATCAAGCTGCTCGAGGGCGTCTCCGAGGGCTATCAGCACGGCCGGCGCCCCGACGCCCGCACCGCCAAGCCCACGGCGAAGCTGCTGCGGGCGCTGGCGGACGAGCTGGACTGATTCCGCGCTTCGCGCGGGTGCTGGCGCGGGGTCGCGCCGGGCTCGGTGACCCGGGTCGTCGTCGGGGCTGCGTCGGTGCGGGCCGCGTCGCTGGTCGCCGTGTCGGCGACGCGGCCTCCTGTGGTTCGGGCCGGCGTGCCGCCACGCCTCTTTTACGCTCCTTCGGCCCGCACCGCCTCCGCCCCGCACCGTCCCCGTCGGCCTCGCTGGCGCTGGGTGGGGGAGGGGAGCGGGTGACCACGGTGGTCGAGCAGTGAGCGAGCGCCAGCGAGTGAACGTCTGTCGAGACCTGTGTCCGTGGGTCGGGGTCGCGCCGGGCTCGGTGACCCGGGTCGTCGTCGGGGCTGCGTCGGTGCGGGCCGCGTCGCTGGTCGCCGTGTCGGCGACGCGGCCTCCTGTGGTTCGGGCCGGCGCGCCGCCACGCCTCTTTTACGCTCCTGCGGCCCGCACCGCCTCCGCCCCGCACCGTCCCCGTCGGCCTCGCTGGCGCTGGGTGGGGGAGGGGAGCGGGTGACCACGGTGGTCGAGCAGTGAGCGAGTGCCAGCGAGTGAGCGTCTGTCGAGACCTGCGACCGTGAGCCGGATGCTGAGACGAGCGAAGGTCAGCCGACCCGGGGCTCGGCGCGCTCGCGCGGGCGGGTGAGGACGACGTACGCGGTCCAGGCGACGATCAGCGCGGACAGCACGCCCAGGCCGACGCCTGGGCCCCAGGCGGGGTCGAGGGCGATGCCGATCGCGCCGCCGATGACCCAGGAGAGCTGGAGGAAGGTCTCCGAGCGGGCGAAGGCGGAGGTGCGGTACTGCTCGGGCGTGTCCTGCTGGATCAGCGAGTCGAGGGCGAGCTTGCCGAGGGCCTGGGCGATGCCCACGACGAGGCCGAAGATGACGGCGGTCGGCAGGCTGTAGAACACCGCGACGAGGAGCGCAGCGACGGCGTCGGCGAGCAGGACGACGACCACGGTGATCGTGGGGTTGACCCGCCGCAGCAGGTTGCCCAGCCCGAGTCCGACCGTGTTGCCGAGACCGGCGGCGCCGATGACCAGGCCGAGCAGCAGGGTCCGGCGGTCCTCCCACCCGGGGAACGGGTCCTGGTTGAGCAGGAACGCCATGTAGATCGTGAGGAACCCCGACAGCATCCGCAGGCCCGCGTTGCAGCGCAGGGCGAAGGCGACGTGGACCGGCAGCCGCAGCTTCTGGCGCTCCCCGGTGAGCGTCACCGACTTCTCCCCGGCCGAGGCGTCCGCGCGACCGGGGAGCAGGATCGCGAGGATCGTGCCCGCGGCGAAGACGACGAACGCGTAGCGCAGCGACCACTGCCCGCCCGCCAGCGCCGCACCCGCGGCCAGCGGGCCGGACACGGCGGCCCCGACGACGCCGGCCAGCGAGATCCGGCTGTTCGCCTTCACCAGGGTCATCGTGGGGGGAAGCAGCCGGGGCACGGTGGCGGCGCGGGCGACGCCGTACGCCTTGGAGGCGACGAGGCACCCCAGCGCCGACGGGTAGAGCAGGAACGAGCCCGACGCGACGGCGTCCGCCGCGACGATGCAGCACAGCCCGCGGGCGGCGAACGTCGCGCCGATCGCCCACCGGCGACCGTGGGAGAACCGGTCGAGGAACGGTCCGATCAGCGGGGCGACCACTGCGAACGGCAGCATGGTGAGCACCAGGAACAGCGCGACCGGCCCGCGCGCGCCTCCCGGGTCGGCGAAGAAGATCGTTCCCGCCAGCGAGATCGCCACGGCCGCGTCGCCGGCGGCGTTGAAGGCGTGCAGCTCGATGACCCGCGACAGCCCGGACTCACCGGCACCCTGGGCGTGGGAGGCCGTCCGGGCACGGCGCAGGGCGTACGACGCCGCGCGCCCGGTCGCGCGACCCGTCGCCGTGGCGCCGCGCGTGGTCGCCTCGGCCGCCCGCCGGGCGGTCGACTCGCCGTTGTCGTGCGGGGGCCCCTCGTGCGAGGTCTGCTCACCCTGGTCGACCCGCGGCCAGGGCGCGGTGTCGTCGTACGGGTCGGCAGGCACGTCGTCCATCCTCTCAAGTCGACGTGAGGGAGCACCTCGCCGGACGTCGGTGCTCCCCGTAGACTCGGCGGACGTGACCCCCACCGACCAGCCTGCCGCCGACGGTGCGCTCGAGCGTGCCGCTCGTACCTCCCTCGTCGCGCAGGTGGGGGCCGACGTCGTCGGTGACCACGTCCGCAGCGAGGTCGAGGCCCCCGAGGGCGCCGTGACGTGCTACTTCGTCTGCACCCAGCCCGGGTACCCGGGCTGGGAGTGGGCGGTCACCCTGGCGGGCTCGGACGAGTCCGGGGACGCCTACACCCTCGACGAGCTGGTGCTGCTGCCGGGCGCGGAGGCGATCGTGGCGCCGGCGTGGGTGCCCTACCGCGAGCGGATCCAGTCCGGGGACCTCTCACCCGGCGACCTGCTGCCCACCGACGAGGACGACGCGCGGCTGGTGCCGACCTTCCTCGCCGGCGACGACGACGAGCCCGACGACGACCGGCAGCAGCTGCGGTCGGTGGCGAAGGAGATCGGCCTGGGGCGCACGCGCGTGCTCTCCGTCGAGGGCCGTGAGCAGGCCGCCGACCGGTGGCTGACCTCCGACCACGGGCCCGACAGCCAGCTGGCCAAGCAGGCGCCGCACTCGTGCTGGTCCTGCGGCTTCCTCGTACGACTGGCCGGCCCGCTCTCCGCGAGCTTCGGCGTCTGCGCCAACGAGTTCGCCAACGACGACGGCCGCGTGGTGTCGTACGGCCACGGCTGCGGCGCCCACTCCGAGGCCCAGCTGCGGACCAAGCAGCTTCCGCTCCCCGTCCCGGACCCCGTCTTCGACACCCTCACCCCCGAGGACCTCGAGCGGTTCTGAGCGCTCGCGGCGCGGTCAGCCCAGCGGCGGCGGCTCGCCGTGCTCGATGCGGTGGCGGCGCCGGCGGCGGCAGTAGTCCACGCCGGCGAGACCGAGGCCGAAGCCGGCGACGCAGGTCCACAGCCACCAGGTGTGACCGTCCTCCTTCAGGCGCCCGTAGAACGGCAGCAGGAGGACGAAGCCGAGTGCCCACAGCGCCGTACCGACCGCGACCGTGCGCACGCCGTCGACGTCGAGCGGGTCGACGTCGGCGATGATGTAGGTGCGCTTCCCGATCTCGTGGGTCTGCACCTGCTCCTCACCCTCGGTCACGCCCGCAGTCAACCACGCCGTGCGCGCACGCCGGGTCTCGACGGGGCCCCTGGGGCTCACTGGGCGGGCACCCGTCACACGTTCGTCACGAATCCGTGGTGGGATGCGCACTCGTGGACAGGTTCTTCAAGATCGCCGAGCGTGGCTCGACCGTGGGCACCGAGGTACGCGGTGGCGTCGTCACCTTCTTCACGATGGCGTACATCATCGTGCTCAACCCGCTGATCCTCGGCTTCGCCCAGGATGCCGACGGCAAGTACCTCGGTGGCGGCTCGGCCCCGAACCTCGCGGCGATCGCTGCGGGGACGGCGCTGGTCGCCGGGGTCATGACCATCCTCATGGGGGTCGTCGCCAACTACCCGCTCGCGCTGGCCACGGGGCTCGGGCTCAACGCCTTCGTGGCGGTCGCGGTCGCCACCCAGATGACCTGGGCCGACGCGATGGGCCTGGTCGTGATCGAGGGCATCGTCATCCTGGTGCTGGTCCTCACCGGCTTCCGTACGGCGGTCTTCCACGCGGTCCCTGCGGAGCTGAAGACGGCGATCTCGGTCGGCATCGGGCTGTTCATCGCGCTGATCGGCTTCGTCGACGCCGGCTTCGTCCGCAGGATCTCCGACGCCGCCAACACCACCGTGCCCGTCCAGCTCGGCCCGACCGGCACGCTCGACGGCTGGCCCACCCTGGTCTTCGCGATCGGGCTGGTGCTGGTCGTCGCGCTGTGGGTGCGCAAGGTCCGCGGCGCGATCCTGATCGCCATCGTGCTGAGCACGGTGGTCGCGATCGTCGTCCAGGCCCTGACCGACACAGGGCCGCTGAAGGACGCCGACGGCAAGGTGAACCCGCTCGGCTGGAGCCTCAACGTCCCGGCGCTGCCGGACAAGGTGGTCGCCGCGCCCGACTTCGGCACGCTCGGGCAGTTCAACCTGCTGGGCAGCTTCTCCTCGATCGGCGTGGTCTCCGCGATCCTGCTGGTCTTCACGCTGATGCTCGCCGACTTCTTCGACACGATGGGCACGATGACGGCCATCGGCGCCGAGGCGGGCCTGCTCGACGAGCAGGGCATGCCGCCGCACACCCAGCGGATCCTCGTCGTCGACTCGGTCGCGGCGATCGCCGGTGGCGCCGGCGGCGTGTCGTCGAACACGTCGTACGTCGAGTCCGCCTCGGGGGTCGGTGAGGGCGCCCGCACCGGGCTGGCGTCGGTGGTCACCGGCGTGCTGTTCCTGCTCTCGATGGTCTTCTCGCCGCTGGTCGAGGTCATCCCGAGCGAGGCCGCCGTCCCCGCGCTGGTGCTGGTCGGCTTCTTGATGATGACCCAGGTCAAGGGCATCGACTGGGACGACGTCGAGATCGCCATACCCGCCTTCCTGACCATCGTGCTGATGCCGTTCACGTACTCCATCTCCGTCGGCATCGGCGCCGGCTTCATCGCGTACGTCCTCATCAAGCTGGTCAAGGGCAAGGCGGCCCTGGTGCACCCGCTGCTGTGGGTCGTCTCGGCGCTGTTCGTCGTCTACTTCGCGATCGAGCCCGTACGCGACCTGCTCACCTGAGCGACGTCGACGGTCTCGACGCGCTCGCTGGCGCTCGCTGCTCGACCACCGGAGGTTGAGCCTGTCGAGACCACGCGCCCGAGGTGGTCGAGCCCGATCGAGCGTCAGCGAGGGAGGACGTCGAGACCACCCTGTGTCAGGCGAAATAGTTAGCCGAGGTAATGAGTTAGGCTAACGACATGACCACCCAGCGCGCCGACACCCGCTCCGGGGCCGGCCTCGCCTCGGAGCTGCGGATGTCGGTGATGCGGCTGCGGCGGCGGCTGGTGGCCGAGCGCGACCCCGGCAACCGGCTCAGCGCACGGGCGCTGAGCGTGCTCTGGGTGCTGCGCCGCGAGGGCGAGAGCACCGTGGGCCAGCTGGCCGACCACGAGCGGGTGCGCCCCCCGTCGATGACGCGCACGGTCGCCGCCCTGGTGGAGGACGGGCTGGTCTGCCGGCGCACCTCGGACGACGACCGGCGCCAGGTCCTCGTCTCCATCTCCGAGCAGGGCCTGGCCATGCTCGCCGCCGATCGTCGCCGCCGCGACGCCTGGCTCGCCCGCCGCCTGGCGGAGCTCACCCCCGACGAACGCGCCGTCCTCCGCGAGGCAGCACCCCTGATCGAAAGGCTGGCCGACGCCGACTGATGAGTCCCACGTTCCGCGCCCTGCACGTCCGCAACTACCGCCTCTACGCCCTCGGTGGCGTGGTCTCGAACACCGGCACCTGGATGCAGCGGATCGCGCAGGACTGGCTCGTGCTCCAGCTGCACGGCGGCAGCGAGGCGCAGGCGGCGACGGCGCTGGGGATCACCACGGGGCTGCAGTTCCTCCCGATCCTGCTGTTCTCCGCCTACGCCGGCCTGGTCGCCGACCGCATCTCCAAGCGTCGGATGCTCCAGCTCACGCAGGCGTTCATGGGCCTCACCGCGGGCGTGCTCGCGGTGCTCGCGCTGACCGGCGTGGCGCAGCCGTGGATGGTGTACCTCATCGCCTTCGTCTTCGGGACGGGGACCGCCTTCGACGCCCCGGCGCGGCAGTCGTTCGTCAGCGAGATGGTCGGGCCTGAGGACCTCACCAACGCGGTCGGCCTCAACTCGGCGTCCTTCAACCTCGCCCGCCTCGTCGGCCCGGCGCTGTCCGGGCTGCTGATCGCCGCCTTCGGCTCCGGGGTCCGGGCGACCGGGCTGGTGATCGCGCTCAACGCGGTCAGCTACCTCACGGTGATCCTCGCGCTGCGAGCGATGCGCGGCGCGGAGCTGACGCCGACCGCGCCGGTCAGCCGGGGGAGAGGGCAGCTGCGCGAAGGCCTCGCCTACGTGCGCGGCCGGCGCGACATCATGCTGATCCTCGCCGTGATCTTCTTCGTCGGCACCTTCGGGATGAACTTCCAGATCACCTCGGCCCTGATGGCCACGCAGGTGTACGGCAAGGGCGCCGGCGAGTACGGCCTGCTCGGGACGACCCTGGCCATCGGCTCGCTGAGCGGCGCGCTGATCGGCGCCCGTCGGACGACCCGGCCGCGGATGCGCCTGGTCGTCGGCGCCGCGCTGGCCTTCGGGGTCCTCGAGGTGGCCGCGGGCCTGATGCCGACGTACCTCGCCTTCGCGGTGCTCACCCCGGCGCTGGGGCTGTCCACCCTGCTGATGATGAACGCCGCGAACACGTACGTGCAGCTGGGCACGCAGCCGGCGATGCGCGGCCGGGTGCTCGCGCTCTACCTGATGATCTTCCAGGGCGGTACGCCGGTGGGAGCGCCCATCATCGGCTGGGTCGGCGGCACGCTCGGCGCGCGCTGGACGATGATCGGCGGCGGTGCGATCGCCGTGGTCGGGGTGCTGCTCGCCGTCGCGGTGTTCTCGGGCGGCCCGCGGCTGCGCTACCGGAGGGGCAGGCGCTCGCGCACCGGCGTCGAGGTCGAGGCCGAGGAGGCGGCGCTCGCCGCCTGACCCTCCTGCTCGACCGCGGCCCGGCAGCGCTCGATGGTGCGCTCCAGGAGGCCGACCAGCATGGTGTCGGGGTCGCGCGCCGTGGACTGCGCGATCGCGACGACGGCGGAGTGCACGATCGCCGGCGCGCCGCGCTTGGCGAACGAGTCCCGACCGGTCTCACCGATCACGCTGAACCGCCGGGCCCAGTCCCGGGCGGCGGGTACGAGGTCGAGCGCGGCAGCCGTCTCCGCGTCCATGTCGTCCAGCGGCAGGCCGTCGAGGAGGTTGAGCGTCTGCCGGCAGCGCAGCAGCCCGACGGCGGCGACCCGCTGCCGGCTGGCCGAGGCCACCGGGAGGGCGAGCAGGGCGGCGTCGCGCGCGATCTCGGCGTCGAGCCGGGGTGCGGTGGGTCGCAGCCCGATGACGTCGGGGATCAGCGGCACGATCCGTGCCCGGGCGTCGTCGCCCACGTGGTCGTTGACCGAGCGGGCCGTGGTCGCCAGGAGCGCGTGCGTGCACGCCGGGTGGTCCGACCACTTCTCCCCGGCCAGCCAGGAGGCCATCTCCATGAAGCAGGCGCCCTTGCGTGCCGAGCGGTGCCGACCGCGGGAGAGGACCGGCACGGTGTCGGGGACGGGGCCGACGGACGGCTCCGTGCGTGCGAACAGCGACCAGGGCGAGCGGGACGACGTGGTCATCAGACCACCTCCGAGAGCTGGGAGCGAGGAGTGCCGGTCCGCTCAGTCTGCGCTCACCGGCGGCGTACCGCTAGAGCCGCGGCAGGTTTCCCCCCGACGAGGGGCCTAGAGTGGGACGGGTGAGGAGCGTGTGGTGAACCCGAGGTACCGCCGTCTCGTCATCCCCGGTGCGCTCACCGCTCTCATCGTGATCGTCGTCGTCGCCGCCCTGCTGAAGTGAGCGCGAGGAGATGAGCGAGCCGCTGCTCCGTGCGCTGACCCGGCTGCGCGGCGTGCTCCTCGACGAGGAGCAGCTGGTGCGCGCCGTGGCCTCGGGACACCGCCGCGGCGGCGCGCCGAAGCCCCCGTGGCGGCGCGCCGAGCTGAGGTACGTCGACCTCAAGGCCGGGCGCCGGCTCCAGAGCGTCACGTTCGATGCGACCCAGTCGTTCACCGCCAACCACGCGCCGGGCGACGCGGCACGCGACGCCGTCGACGACCTGCTCGACCTCGGGTTCGGGCAGTGGGAGGTGGAGACGCTCGACGAGGTGCACCGGCTCCGGGTGAACAAGTCCGGCGAGGCCGTGGTCACCACGACGCGACGCGAGGCCGCGGAGACCGCGCCGGACCGGTCCCACGACCGGGCCAAGGACCGGCTGCTCCCCGAGGACCACCCCGTGCTGGTGGCGCTGGGCATCTCCGACGCGCAGGGCCGGGTGCGGTCCGCACGGCAGGCGAAGTACCGCCAGGTCGAGGAGTTCCTCCGGCTGCTCGACGGCACGGTCACCGCCGCGCTGGAGTCCGGGAAGCTGCGTCGCCCGACTGTCGAGGACCCGCTGCGGGTCGTCGACCTGGGCTGCGGCAACGCGTACCTCTCCTTCGCCGCGCACGCCCACCTGAGCGCCCGCGGGCTGCCCGTGCGCCTGACCGGCGTCGACACCAAGGCGCAGTCGCTGCGCCACGGCCGGGAGGTGGCCACGGAGCTCGGCCTCGGCGCGGACGACGTCGACTTCGTCCAGGGCGGCATCGACGACGCCGAGGTCGCTCCGGCGCCCGAGGTGGTGCTCGCCCTGCACGCGTGCGACACCGCCACCGACGACGCCCTGGCCCGGGCCGTCGGGTGGCAGGCGCCGGTCGTGCTGGCCGCGCCCTGCTGCCACCACGACGTCGCCGCCCAGCTGCGTCGGGCGCCGACCCCCGCTCCGTACGACGCACTCACCCGCGACGGGATCCTCCGTGAGCGGCTGGCCGACACCCTCACCGACGCGATGCGCGCCTCGCTGCTGCGGCTGGAGGGCTACCGCGTCGACGTCGTCGAGTTCGTCGGCAGCCAGCACACGCCGCGCAACACCCTGCTGCGGGCCGTACGCACCGGACGGCCGCCGCGCGAGGCCGACCGGGACGAGCTCGACATGCTCACCGAGACCTGGCGGATCAGGCCGCGGCTGGGCGAGCTGCTGGAGCGCTGACCCGGTGGTGAGGCGCCGGTGAACCCGATCGGGCCCGTCGCCGCGGTCGTCGCCCTGCTGCTGCCCGCTGTCGGTCTGCCGGCGGCGACGGGCAGCACCCGCTGCGTGGTCGGCGACCCGAGGATCGACGAGGCCAGCGGGCTGGTGGACGGCCTCGGCCCGGACCGCTCCCTGATGGTCACCGCCAACGACTCCGGCGACGCCGCCCGGGTCTTCGTGCTGGACGAGCAGTGCCGCACGGTGGGGGTGCGGACGTACGGCGGCGAGGGGACGGCCACCGACGTGGAGGCGCTCGCCCCCGACGGGCCGGGTCACGTCTGGGTCGGGGACACCGGCGACAACACGTCCTCGCGCGACGAGATCGTCGTGCGCCGGGTCGCCGTCGGTCGCGGTGACCGCACCGAGCGGGCGACGTCGTACCGCCTGGTCTACCCCGACGGCGCCCACGACGCCGAGACGCTGCTGCGGGACCCGCGCAGCGGACGCCTGTACGTCGTCACCAAGCAGCTGCTCTCCTCGCAGGTGTACGCCGCGCCCCGCACGCTCGACGCGCAGCGGCCCAACCGGCTCGCGCCCGTCGCGCGGGTCTCGCTCACCCCGACCGACGGGGCGTTCCTCGCCGACGGCAGCCGCGTGGTGCTGCGCGGCTACGGCACGGCCTCGGTCTACGCCGTCCCCGGCTGGCGACTGCTCGGCGCGGTCGAGCTGCCGAAGCAGCCGCAGGGCGAGTCGCTGTCCGTCGGGCCCGGTGACCGGGTACGGGTCGGGTCCGAGGGGGTGCGGCAGCCGATCCTCGAGGTGCGGTTGCCGGGCCGGCTCACCGGGTCACCGACGGCCCGTAGGGGCGATGTGCCGACGGCCGCCGACGGGCAGGATCGACACGTGAGCGAGCAGAACGGCTGGACGTTGCCGGCCCTCGGTTCGGGACTGGTCGTTGTCGCGGGACTCGGGTGGGTGCTGCGCAGGCGGGGCCGCTGAGGTGGTCCGGTTGCGGACCGTCTCCCCGCGCGATCCCGGGTGGACCCGGAAGCGGTCGGGGCGCGGCTTCACCTACCTCGACCAGCACGGCGAGCGTCTGGCCGGGGAGGACGTCGCACGGATCAAGGCGCTGGTCATCCCACCGGCCTGGGAGAGCGTGTGGATCTGCCGCGTCCCCAACGGCCACATCCAGGCGGTCGGCACCGACGCCGCTGGGCGCCGCCAGTACCTCTACCACCCCGACTGGAGGGTGCAGCGAGACCGCGAGAAGTTCGAGCGGGTCACCCGGGTCGCCGAGCGGCTGCCGGCGGCGCGTGCCGCGCTCCTCGAGCACCTGGCGGTCGAGGGGATGCCGCTCACGCGGGCGGCGGCCGCCGCCGTACGCCTGCTCGACCTCGGCTACTTCCGGATCGGCAACGACGTCTACGCCGAGCACGAGTCGTTCGGGCTGACCACGCTGGAGAAGCGGCACGTGAGCCGCTCCGGCGACCTGCTCGTCTTCGCGTTCACCGGCAAGTCGGGTGTCGAGCACCGCATCGAGATCGACGACCCGCTGGCGATCGCGGCGGTCGAGTCGATGCGACGCCGGCGCGGCGGCAGCGAGCGGCTGCTGGCCTACCAGGAGCTGCGCGAGTGGCTCGACCTCGACTCCTCGCTGGTCAACGACTACCTGCACACGGCGGTGGGGGAGGAGCTCAGCGCGAAGGACTTCCGCACCTGGCACGCCACCGTGCTCGCCGCGGAGGCCCTCGCCCTGACCGAGGAGCCCGGCGACACGAAGGCCTCCCGCAAGCGCGCGGTGAGCGCGACGATGAAGCAGGTGGCGGCGTACCTCGGCAACACCCCGACCGTCGCGCGCAGCTCGTACGTCGACCCGCGCGTGGTGGACCGCTACGAGGACGGGGTCACCATCGGCGACGTCGTCCGCCGGGAGTACGACGACGCCGCCGCCCGGCAGTCCGCGCTGGAGGAGGCGCTCCTCGCGCTGCTCGCCGACGCCTGACCCGGTGCCCGACGTCGGGCGGTCTCGACGCGCTCGCTGCTCAACCACCTGGGGCGGTGGGTGGTTTCGACGCGCTCGCTGGCGCTCGCTGCTCAACCACCTCGGGGTGCGCTCGCTGGCGCTCGGTCGGGGCCGATCACCTGGAGCGCGGTGGGTGGTCGAGCCGATGCGAGCGCAGCGAGCGAGACGTCGAGACCACCCGCACCGGCCGGCCGACCTCAGTGCGCGGCGGCGCTCACCGTCTCGGGGACCGCGCCGACCGCGGCATCGCCCGACGTACCCCGCACCCGCGGGATCAGCGCGATGATCGCGACACCGACGAACGCGGCGACGGCACCGATGACGAAGCAGACCTGGAACGCCCCCTCCGAGGGCACCTGCACGGGCCCCAGCGCAGTGGTGGAGCTGGTGAGGATCGTGCCCATCAGCGCAGCCGCGACGGTGGTGCCCAGCGAGCGCATCAGCGTGTTGACGCCGACGGCGGAGGCCGCCTCGCGCGGCGGGGTCGCGTCGAGGATCAGGGTGGGCATGGCGGCGTACCCGATGCCCACGCCCGTCGAGATCACGATCACGGCGATCATCAGCTGCCACGGCGTGCCCATCAGGGCCAGCGCGACGAGGTAGCCGGCGCCGAGGACGCTCGCGCCGACCATCAGCGTCACCTTGGCGCCGATGGTGTCGATCAGCCGGCTGGAGACGGGCGAGAAGATCATCATCATCAGGCCGCCGGGCGCCATCCACAGGCCGGCCTGCAGGATCGTCTGGCCGAGCCCGTAGCCGAGCTGGTCGGGCAGCTCGAGCAGCTGCGGCACGACGATGGACATCGCCATCATCCCCATGCCGATCGCGACGGCGGCGAGGTTGGTCAGCAGCACGGGGAGCCGTGCGGTGCTGCGCAGGTCGACCAGCGGCTCGCGGGTGCGCAGCTGCATCGCGCCCCAGGCCACCAGGACGACGAGCCCACCGACGAGGAAGCCGATGGTCCGGCCGGATCCCCAGCCCCAGGTGCTCGCCTTGGACAGCCCGACGAGGAACAGCACCAGGCCCAGGGCCAGGCCGACCGCGCCACGGAGGTCGAAGCTGCCCGGCTCGGCGTCGTGGGTGTGCGGGACGAGGACGGCGACGGCGACCAGCACGAGGGCGGCGACGACGGCGGAGATCCAGAACAGCAGGTGCCAGTTGCCGACCTGCACGATCCAGGCCGACAGGGGCAGGCCGATCGCTCCCCCGACACCGAGGGTCGCGCTCATCGCGGCGACGGCGGTCGACGCCATCTGCGGGGGTACGACGGCGCGCAGCAGCGCGATGCCTACCGGGATGAAGCCCATCGCCAGACCCTGCAGGCCACGTCCGACCAGCATCGGCGCCAGCGAGCTGGACAGCGCCGCGACCACCGAGCCGACCAGCAGGAGCACGGTGCTGCCGATCAGCACCCGCTGCTTGCCGACCATGTCGGCCAGCCGGCCGCTGATCGGCATCGTCACCGCACCGCACAGCAGCGTGATCGTGACGACCCAGGCGGTGTTGTCCGCCGTCGAGCTCAGCAGCCTGGGCAGCTCGCCCTGGATCGGGATGACCATCGTCTGGGTCAGGGCGGCCATCAGGCCGCCGAAGCAGAGGGCGGCGACGGTGGCGACCGGGTGGGTCGCGCGGGTCTTCTGTCCGGGCACGTACGGCTCCTGGGTCTCGGGCGGGAGGCGGGCCGGATCTCCGACCGTGAGCGACGATAGACCCATGTGGCACTCGGTGCCAATCGGTGCGTCGAGTGTCACAACTGCTATCGTTCGTCCGGTGACCGAGACGACGCTGCGCGACCACGCGCGCGCCGGCGTGCGCACGGAGGTGATGCGGCGGGCCTGGGAGCTGTTCGCCGTCCAGGGGTACGACGCCACCACGGTCGACCAGGTCGCCGAGGCGGCGGGGATGTCGCGACGCAGCTTCTTCCGCTACTTCGAGGGCAAGGACGAGCTCGTCGCCGCCCAGCTCCAGGAGTCCGGCGAGGACCTCGCCGCGGACCTGTCCGCCCGACCGGTGGGCGAGCCCGCGTGGAGTGCGCTGCGCGCGGTCCTCCAGGGGTCGGCGCGTCGCTCGGAGGAGAACGCCGACGCCTCCCGCGCCCTGCAGCGGATGCTCGAGGACGAGCCGTCGCTGCGCGGTGCCACCGAGTCGCGGCGGCACCACTGGTCGGACGTGCTCGTGCCGGCCGTCGCCGAGCGGCTGGGCGTCCGCGCCGACGACCCCGCTGCGGCGGCGGTCACGCTCAGCGCGCTCGCCTGCTACGAGGTCGCCCGCCACGCGTGGGCGGCGCCCGGGTGCTCGACACCGCTCGGCACCCTGCTCGACCGGGCGATGGAGGCCGTCGCGCCGCTCGGGGCCTGAGGCGCGCACACTGGCGCTCATGGACCTGACCGCCACGCAGGGCGACATCACGACGCAGTCGGTGGACGCGGTCGTCAACGCCGCCAGCAGCGCGATGCGCGGCGGCGGTGGCGTCGACGGCGCGATCCACCGTGCCGGCGGACCCGCGGTGCTCGCCGACTGCGAGAGGCGCTTCCCGCACGGGCTCCCCACGGGGCAGGCGGGCTGGACGACCGCCGGTGAGATGCCCGCGCGCTGGGTGATCCACGTGGTCGGCCCGAACTACGCCGCCGGTCAGCGCGACCGCGCGCTGCTGGTCTCGTGCTACGCCAACGCGCTGCGCGTGGCCGACGAGGTGGGTGCCCGGACGCTGGCCGTCCCGCTGGTCTCGGCAGGGGTGTACGCCTGGCCCTTCGACGACGCCGTGGCGGCAGCGGTCGACACCCTGCGTCGTACCCCGACCGAGGTGGAGAGCGCCGTCCTCGTCGGGTACGACGCCCGCGCCCACGCCGCCCTGCGCGCTGCGCTCGACAGCCGCCTCTGACCACCCCTGCGGGTCCGGTCTAGCGTGATCGTCCGTGGCGACTGAGGCGACGAGCGACAGCGGCGAGCGGGACGACCTCGCGGGTGACCAGGTCGACCGCTCGCAGCGCTGGAAGGCGCTGGCCGTGTGCCTGGTCGCGGGCGGGATGACACTGCTCGACGTCAGCATCGTCAACGTCGCGCTGCCCTCGATCCGGGAGGGCCTCGGCGCGGGTGACCGGACGATCCAGTGGGTCGTGGCGGGCTACTCGCTCGCGTTCGGAGTGATGCTGGTGCCAGCGGGACGCCTCGGCGACGCCCGCAGCCGGCGCCAGGTCTTCATCGCCGGTGTCGTGCTCTTCACGCTGGCCAGCGCCGCGTGCGGCGCCGCGCAGAGCTCGTTGTGGATCGCGCTGGCCCGCATCGTCCAGGGCTTCGGTGGCGGGATGATCACGCCGCAGACGTCGGGCTTCATCCAGAACCTGTTCAAGGGCAAGGAGCGGGGCCGGGCGTTCGGGCTGTTCGGGATGTCGATCGGGGTCTCCACGGCGATCGGGCCGCTGCTCGGCGGCCTGCTGGTGCAGCTGGGCGGCGCGGACTTCGGCTGGCGGCTGGTCTTCTACGTCAACGCGCCGATCGGCGTGATCCTCGTGCTGCTCGCCCTGAAGTGGCTGCCGAGCGTCCCGCGCGGGCCGAAGCAGTCGCTGGACCCGGTGGGCGTCGTGCTCTTCGGCATCGCGGTCCTCCTGGTGCTGCTGCCCGTCGTCGAGGGTGAGCAGGGGGCGCCGCTTTCCCAGCGGCCGTGGTGGCTGCTCGGCGTGGCGGCGGCCGTGCTCGTCGCGTTCTACGCCTGGGAGCGGTGGTGGGCCTCACGGGCGCGGGAGACGCTCGTCGAGCTGTCGTTGGCGAAGGTGCGCTCGTACGTCTTCGGGATCACGCTCGGCACCCTGTACTTCGCCGGGTTCACCTCGCTGTTCATCATCGTGACGCTCTACCTCCAGAGCGGCCTGGGCTACTCCGCCCTGCAGGCGGGCGCCACGCAGATGCCGTTCGCCGTCGGCTCCGCCGTGGCGGCGTACGTCGCCGGCCGGCTGGTCAACCGCTTCGGGCGGGCGCTGGTCGTCGTCGGCCTGATCCTCGTGGCGGTCGGACTGGTGCTCGTCGACATCGTCGTACCGCTGGTCGAGGGAGACGTCGGGCTGAAGCTGGCGCCGTTCCTGCTGCTGGCGGGGCTCGGCAGCGGCATGGTCATCTCGCCGAACGTCACCCTCGCGCTCGACGAGGTCGACAACACCAAGGCCGGGGCCGGCGGCGGGCTCCTGCAGACCGCGCAGCGGATGGGGTCGGCGGTCGGGGTGGCCGTCGTGCTGGCGCAGTTCTTCGACGAGGTGGCCGCGACGCGTGGCGACTACGGCGAGGCGATCTCGCGGTCCCTGCACACGACCGTCGGCCTGGTGGTCGTCGCGCTGCTGATCGGGCTCGTCGACCTGCTGCGCCGTCGCACCGGTGGGGACCACGAGCCGGAGCACCGGGGGGCGCCGCACCCGCACGGTCACGGCGGTGCGCACGCGGCCTGAGACCGCCTGCGGAGTGTCAGCGGCTGATCGCAGCGTCGATGAGCGCGGTCGCGGCCGACAGAGCGGCGCGGCCTGTGGCCTCGTCGTGCTCGACACGGCCGGAGGCGCCGACGCCGTCGTACACCAGCTGCAGCTGACGTCCGAGCGCCTCCGGATCGGCCGCGCCGGCCTGCCGCGCCAGATCGGCGAGCAGCTCGCGCAGCCAGGTGCGGTAGCGCTGGGTCGCCTCGCGGGCGCCGCTTCCCTCGACGGCCTCCGCACTCGCCGAGGTGAACGCGCAGCCGTGGTAGTCGGCGTCCTGCAGCCGACGGGCCTGCCGCGCGAACACGGCGACGAGCCGCTCGCGCGGGTCGTCGTGACGCTCGACCTCCTCGAGGACGGCGGCTCGGGTGCGGTCGTGGCGAGCCTCGAGGTACGCCCGGACCAGCGCGTCCTTGCTGCCGAAGGAGTTGTAGAGCGAGGCCTTCGCGACCCCGGCCCGCTCGATCACCCGGTCGATCCCCACGGTCTGCACGCCCTCGGCGTAGAAGAGCTCGTCGGCGGCGGCCAGCAGCCGGTCACGGGCGCACGGCTTCTCCGCGGCCCCGGTCGTCGTCGCTGGCATCGTCGTCTCCTCGATCGCGCCGGTCAGCCTACGACGACCCGCACGCGGGAGGTGTCCCACGCGATGTGGTCGCCGATCGACGCGACCGCCTCGTGGACGTCGGGGTAGGTCCACCCGACGTCGCTCAGGGTGTCGTCGCCGGTCACGGAGAGGTACGCCGCCTCACCCTTGTACGGGCAGTACGTCGTCGTGCTCGACGCGGTCAGCAGCGCCTCGTCGACGTCGCCGCGCGGGACGTACTGCACGGGCGGGTAGCCCTTCTCCTCGAGGGTCAGGGCCGCGGTGGTGTCGGCCAGCAGCCGGTCGCCGGCGTAGGCGCGGACCCGGCGTCCGGTGGGCTCGACGGTGATCGGGTGGGACGCGTCGGGGATCTTCACGGGGCGGCTGGTCATCTCAGGTGTCCTCTCGGGGTGGGTGCAGGAGCACAACCGGGCAGGAGCGCCGGCTATGCCGCCTCGGGGCAGCCGGCGGCCGCGGGGAGTGCCGCGCGGCGGCGGCGACGCACGAGGCCCGCCAGTGCGAGCAGGGCGAGGACCGCGACGGCGGCGGCGTACTCCACCGAGGTGGTGCGCAGGCCACCGCCGCGCGCGAGCAGGGCGCCGGCGGCCACGGCGGGCACGCCGAAGGCGGAGTAGGAGACGACATAGAGCACCGAGAGCACGCCGGCCCTCTCGTGCGGACGGGTGAGGGGGACGACCGTGCGCAACCCGCCCTGGAAGCCGGCACCGAAGCCGACCCCGGCGACCGCGGTGCCGACGAAGAACCCGACCAGGCTGTCGGCGCCGACGGCCACCTGCGTGAGCGCCACCCCGGCCACCAGTGCGCCGATGCCCAGGGTCATCACCCGGGTCGCCCCCACGTCCCGGGTGAGGACGACGGTGACCGCGCCCGACCCGGCCAGGATGAACAGGCCGAGGCCGCCGAGCACGAATGAGCGGTGTCCGGCCAGCGTCGTGACGATGGTCGGGCTCAGCGAGCCGTAGAACCCGGCGAGGGCCCAGACCGCGAGCAGCACCGGAGTCGCGGTGAGCACGGGGCCGCGCAGGCGTCGCGGGACGGCGATCTCCGGGCGCAGCGAGCGCAGGGCGGCGCGGCCGCCGCCGGGCACGCGCCCGACGCTCTCGCGCATCCAGGCGACACCTGCGAGCTGGAGCACGAAGACGGCGAGGAGCACGGCGTAGACGAGCGTGGTCGGGGCCGGGAGGAACTGCACCATGAGGCCGGCGACGAGGGCGCCGAGTGCCGTGCCGACCGCCGGGGCGGCGGAGTTGAGCAGCGTGCCCCGGGCCCGGTCGACGTCGAGGAGGGCCGCCCCGATCGATCCGAGCGCGGCGCCGGTGGCCAGTCCCTGCACCACGCGGGCGCCGGCGAGGAGGCCGACCCCGGTGGCGTCGATCAGCACGACCATCGACACCGCCTGCATGAGGAGGGCCACGGCCAGGACCGGCCGGCGGCCGACGTGGTCGGACACGCGTCCGACGACCAGCAGCGCGACGAGCACGGCGACGGCGTACACGCCGAAGACGACGGTCGTGGTCAGCGGTCCGAAGGCCCACTCCTGCTGGTAGACGGAGTAGAGCGGTGTCGGCGCGCTCGAGGCCATCAGCAGTGAGACCGCTATCGAGGCGAGCAGCGCAAGGGTGGCGGTGGCGCGTCCTCGCGAGATAGGTAGACCGGTCTGTTCACTCATGGCGACGACACTAGACCGACCTGTCTGCCGACGTCAAAGCGGCGGCACGCCGCCTGGTGACGGCAACGGCCCGGAGGTGCGACGCCGTGCCGTGCTCAGAACGCGTTGATCCCTGTCTCGGCGCGGCCGATCAGCAGCTTCTGGATCTGCGAGGTGCCTTCGTAGAGCGTCATGACGCGTGCGTCGCGCATCAGCTTCTGGACGGGGTACTCGTCGACGTAGCCGTACCCGCCGAGCACCTGCACGGCGAGGTTCGAGGCCTTGACCGCTGCCTCGGAGGCGAACAGCTTCGCCTTCGAGGCCGCGGTGCTGAACCTCTCGCCGCGGTCGGCCAGGTCGCACGCGCGCCAGTAGAGGAGCCGCGCGGCGTCGCAGTCGACGGACATCTCCGCGATCATGTCCTGCACGAGCTGGTACGACGCGATCGGCTTGCCGAACTGCTCGCGCTGGGTGGCGTACGCGACCGACTCCTCCAGGCAGGCCTGGATCAGGCCGGTGCAGGACGCGGCGATGCCGATCCGGCCCTTGTCGAGGGTCTCCATGGCGTACCTGAAGCCGGCACCCTCCTCGCCGACCATCGCGCTCTCCGGGACGCGCACGTTGTCCAGCACCAGCTCGGCGGTGGCCTGGCCGCGCAGGCCGAGCTTGCCGTGGATGGTGTTCCGCTCGAAGCCGTCGAGGTCGGTGGGCACGAGGAACGCCGAGACGCCCTTGGGGCCCTTGTCGCCGGTGCGCGCCATGACGAGCGCGACGTCGGCCCAGGTGCCGTTGGTGATGAAGATCTTCGTGCCGGAGATCAGGTAGTCGTCGCCGTCGCGGACCGCCTTGGCCTGCAGGTTGGCCGCGTCCGAGCCGTTGCCGGGCTCGGTGAGCCCGAAGCAGGCGAGCTTCTCGCCGTTGCAGATCGGGACCAGCCACTCCTGCTTCTGCTCCTCGCTGCCGTGGGCGAGGATCACCTTCCCGACCAGGCCGAGGGAGACCGACACGATGCCGCGGATGCTGGAGTCGGCGCGGCCGAGCTCCTCCATGCCGAGGGCGTACGTCAGCAGGCTGCCGCCGACACCGCCGTACTCCTCGGGGACCGAGAGGCCGAAGAAGCCGATCTCGGCGAGCTTCGGGATGATCCCCAAGTCGACCTGCTCGTCGCGGTCCCACTGCTGACGGTGGGGCACGACCTCCTTGTCCAGGAACTCCCGGGCCAGCTGCCGGAACTGGATCTGGTCCTCGTCGAGCTGCAGGTCCACGTGAAGTCTCCTCGCCTCGTTGCGCCGTCCGTGGCGAGTCTCCCACCGTGGGCCGCGCCCGCCGTCACCCCCCGGTGTGCGCGAGGAGTACGTCGGCGAACCTCGCCCAGGTGCGCGGCGGCGGGTACTCGTGGCCCACCCCGTCCAGCACGACCAACGAGGCACCCGGGATCGCCGCGGCCAGCGCCTCCCCGTGCGCGCGGGGGAAGAGCGGGTCGGCGCCGCCGTGGACGACCAGCGTCGGCGCCTGGATCCGCGTGACGTCGAGGTCGTCCCCGTCGCCGGACCCCAGCACCAGCCAGTGGTTCTCGGCCGACGCCGGGATCGCGCTGCGCTGCGCGACGCGGGCGGCGGTCCGGCGTACCCGCTCCTCGTCGAAGCCGAGCGTCCCCGCGAACGGCCGCTCCGCCTCGACCAGCCGCTCGGCCACGGCGCCGGGGTCGGACCAGTCGGTCTCCGACGGCTCCGCCTCGAAGGTCGCCGCCACCGCGGGCAGCGGTCCGGGCAGCTCGGCGTCGACTCCGCCGACCGGCGAGGTCGAGGCCAGCGTCAGCGTGGCGACCAGCTCGGGGTGGCGCAGCGCGACGGTCTGCGCGATGCCTCCGCCCATCGAGAGCCCGACGAGATGCACGGGCGACGGTCCGAGGTGCCGGGCCAGCGCGACGCAGTCGGCGTCGAGCGCGCCGCCGTCGTACGTCGGCGCTCCCGGCGGGTCGCAGCTGGACCGGCCCGTGTCGCGGTGGTCGTAGCGCACGACCCGCCGAGCGCGGTCGGCCAGGATCCGGCACAGGTCGTCGTCCCACCAGTCCATGGCACAGGCCGCGCCGCCGACCAGCAGCAGGCAGGGGTCGGCGGAGTCGCCGTACGACTGCCAGCACAGCCGGGCGCCGTCCACGTCGAGGTACTGCTCCTCAGGCTCCATGCACCGACCGACCGTCTGCGGCCGCCGAGCTCATTGGTCGTCGGTGCGTCAGGCGTCGACCTCGGACTTGTCACCGGCCCACAGCGTGTGGAAGGTGCCGTCCTTGTCGGCACGCTGGTAGGTGTGCGCGCCGAAGTTGTCGCGCAGGCCCTGGATCAGCGCGGCGGGGAGCCGGTCGCGACGCAGCGCGTCGAAGTACGACAGCGACGACGCGAACGCCGGGACCGGGACGCCGGACTCGGTGGCGGCCACGACCACGCGTCGCCAGCCGGGCTCGCCCTGCTCGATCGCGTCGGCGAAGAAGTCCTGGGTCATCAGCGTGGTGAGGTCCGGCTCGGCCTCGTACGCCTCGCGGATGCGGTCGAGGAACTTCGCCCGGATGATGCAGCCACCACGCCAGATGGTGGCCATGTCGCCCGGCGTGACGTCCCAGTCGTGGGTGTTCGACCCCTCGACGATCTGGTCGAAGCCCTGCGCGTAGGCGACGACCTTGGCCGCGTACAGCGCGTCGCGGACGTCGGAGACGAACTGCTCCTTGTCGACCTCTACCCCCGCGGTCTGTGCGGCCCCGAACTTCCCCTGCGCCGCGGCCCGCTGCTCCGCGTGGCCCGAGACGCTGCGGGCGAAGGTGGCCTCGGCGATGCCGGTGACGGGAACGCCCAGCTCGAGAGCGGTCTGCACCGTCCAGCGGCCGGTGCCCTTCTGCTCCGCCTGGTCGAGGACCACGTCGACGAACGGCTTGCCCGTCTCGGCGTCCTCGTGCTCGAGCACGTCGGCGGTCATCTCGATGAGGAACGACTCCAGCTCGCCCTCGTTCCACTCGCGGAAGATGCCGGCGAGCTCGGCGGGGGAGAGGCCGAGCACGCTGCGTAGCAGGTCGTACGCCTCGGCGATCAGCTGCATGTCGGCGTACTCGATGCCGTTGTGCACCATCTTCACGAAGTGACCCGCGCCGTCGGGGCCGACGTGGGTCGCGCACGGAGTGCCGTCGACCTGGGCGGCGATCTTCTCCACGATCGGGCCCAGCCGCTCGTAGGCGTGGTCCGACCCGCCGACCATGATCGAGGGGCCCTCGAGCGCGCCGACCTCGCCGCCGGAGACGCCCATGCCGACGAAGTGCAGGCCCTTCTCCTCCAAGGCCTGCTGGCGGCGCAGGGTGTCCTCGTAGTGCGCGTTGCCGGCGTCGACGACGATGTCGCCCTCGTCGAGCAGCGGGGTCAGCTCGTCGACCACCGCGTCGGTGGCGGCGCCGGCCTTGACCATCACGATGATCGCGCGCGGCTTCTCGATGCTCGCCACGAAGTCCTCGAGCGACTCCGAGCCGACGAAGTCACCCTCGTCGCCGTGCTGGTCGAGGAAGTCGGTCATCTTGCTGGTGGTCCGGTTGTGGACCGCGACCGTGCTGCCGTTGCGGGCCATGTTGCGCGCGAGGTTGGACCCCATCACCGCGAGCCCGGTCAGTCCGATGTCGGCCTTTGCCTGGGTGTCGTCGTTCGTCACGACAGGCGCAAGTCTCGGCGTCGCGGAGTTGTTCCTCACGGTCTCGTCACGAGTCCGCCTCGGTCTGGTCACGTCTCAGGGTCGTCTCTTCCGCTGGGCATCGCGTGGATCTAACCTCCGACTGGTCACGGTCGTGACGACGGCATCCGGGAGGCTGACCATGGCAGGACGAGGCGGTCGAGGCGTAGGCGCTTCGCTGGGGGTGGTGCTGACGCTGACCGCGCTGCTGCTCGGCGGGCTGGCGCCCGCGACAGCCGGTACGACGAGGTCCGGGGAGGCACCGGCTGCCGAACCGTCGGCCGGGGTCTTCCACCCGGTTCCGGCGCGGCGCGTGCTCGACACGTACGTCAACGCGAGCCCGGCCCGGCCGGCCCCGGGACAGGCCGTGACCACCGGCTTCGGCGGCGCCGTCCCCGACGACGCGACCGCGGTGGTCCTCAACCTGACGGTGCGCGGACCGAGGACTCCCGGCCACCTGACGGCGTGGCCGCACGGGGCGCCGCAGCCGGCCGTGTCGTCGCTGAACTTCGCCGCCGGGCAGACGGTGGCCAACGCGGTGGTCGTGCGTCCTGGCGACGACGGGACGGTCGACGTGCTCAACGGGTCGACGGGCGCGCTGGACGTCGTGGTCGACGTGACCGGCTACTTCGCCCCGCCCGCACCCGGGGCGGACCCGGCAGCGGGGCGCTTCGTCGCTGGCACGCCGGCACGCGTCCTCGACACCCGCGAGTCGAGCGGGACGGTCCCGGCCGGCGGTACGAGGTCGGTGCCGGTCGCCGGGCGGGACGGTGTGCCGCAGGCCGGTGCCTCGGCCGTGCTGCTCAACCTGACGACCACGCGCGCTGCCGCGGCGGGCTACCTCACAGCCTGGGGGGACGGCGCTCGTCCGGGGACCTCGAGCGTGGTCTTCGGTGCCGGTTCGACGACGGCGACGCTGGCGCTGGTGCCGCTCGGTGAGGACGGCCACGTGTCGTTGTTCAACGGGTCGACCAAGCCGGTGGACGTGGTCGCCGACGTCGCGGGCTACGTGGAGGGTGGCTCCGCGGCGCCTGGCGACGGATCGATCGTCCCGGTCACCCCGACGCGGTTCCTCGACACCCGCTCCGCCAAGGGTGCGCCGACCCCGGCCGCTCGGCACAGCGCGGACGTGAAGGTGCTCGGCACGGCCGGTGTCCCCGCCCGGGAGGTCTCGGCCGTCGTGGTGAGTCTGACCGCGACGCGCGAGCAGAAGCCTGGCTACCTCACGGCTTACGCGACGGGCGAGTCCTCTGCCGGGGTGTCCACCCTGAACTTCATCGCGGCCCGCACCGTCGGCAACCTCGCCGTGGTCCCCGTCGGCTCGGACGGCCGGATCTCGGTGCTCAACGGCTCCGCCGGACGTGCGGACATCGTCGGCGACGTCGTCGGGTACGTCGCACAGCCCGCCGGGTCGCAGGACCCGGCGCCGGGGCTCACCGACTGCTGGGCGGCCGGGAGGTGCGTCTCGCTGCAGAGCACCGGCGGCCACGTGGCGGCGCTCGCGACGGACGGGACCGGCAGGCACGCCGTGCCAGGTGCCACCAGCGCGGGATTCCTCTCCTGCCCCACCGCGACCTGTCAGATGCTGGAGGTCGACGACCGCCCGTCGAGGTCGTGGACGTTTCACACCCGCGCCGTCGACGGCTCCTGGACGAGTCGAGTGGTCAAGACCAACCCGCCGGCGAACCCGAACGACCCGCCGTACTACGACAGTCCGACCGTCTACACCGGCTTCACCTGCAGCGCCCTCGACGAGTGCGTCCTGGTGGGCTACTACGACGACACCGTCGTGAGGGGCGGCGAGCGGTACGTGATCAGCGGCAAGACGTTCACCGCCTCGAGCAGCGCGGGGGAGTACGGCCGCGTCGCCTGCCGCGGGGTCGGTGACTGCGTGGCCACGAAGTCCGACGGTTTCGGCTTCGACGGAGGCCTGAGCTACTTCCGCGGCGGGAGCTGGACCGACACCGACTCAACGGGTCCGGACAAGGGACATCTCGACTCGGTCGCCTGCATGCCGGGCGGTCCGTGCCTCGCGGCGGTGTACTACAACGGGACGACCAGCCCCACGCCGGTCGACCGCATCGACAGCCAGCAGGTCACCAGGATCGCGGACGTGCCGCTGCAGGAGCCCGTCGAGCTGGCCTGCTCGGCGACCGCGTGCCACGCCCTCGGGCTGGTCGACGGACGCCTCGCTGCCGCGGTGTCCGACGGCTCGACGTGGACCCGACAGGATCTCCCGAGCACGCCGCAGCGGGCCTCGGGCGACGTGCGGCAGCTGCTGTGCAGCAGGGACGACTACTGCGTGGCGCGAGGATCCGCGCCGGCCGAGCAGCTGATCTACGCCGGGGGGCGCTGGCGGACGTCGCCGTCGTACTAGCCGGTCCAGGCGCTCAGCCCAGGCGCTCCACCACGTGGTCGATGCACGCCGTCAGCGCCTCGACGTCCGCGGGGTCGATCGCCGGGAACATCGCGATCCGCAGCTGGTTGCGGCCCAGCGCACGGTAGGAGTTGGTGTCCACGATCCCGTTGCCGCGCAGCACGGCGACGACCTCGTCGGCGCTGACCGCCTCGTCGAGGTCGACGGTGCCGACGACCAGCGAGCGCAGGGCGGGGTCGGTGACGAACGGCGTGGCGTACGACGACGCCTCGGCCCAGGCGTACAGGTGCGACGAGGACGCCGTCGTGCGCGCCACCATCGCCCCCAGCCCGCCCTGGTCGAGCATCCAGCGCAGCTGCTGGTCGAGCAGGAAGTACGTCGCCACGGCCGGGGTGTTGTAGGTCTGGTCCTTGGCGGAGTTGTCGATCGCCGTCGGCAGGTCGAGCGAGGAGGGGACCCAGCGGTCGGTCGCGGCGATCTCCTGGACGCGATCCAGCGCCGCGGGCGACATCAGCGCGACCCACAGCCCGCCGTCGGAGGCGAAGCCCTTCTGCGGCGCGAAGTAGTAGACGTCGCTCGCGGCGACGTCGACCGGGAGCCCGCCCGCACCCGAGGTCGCGTCGATCAGGACGAGGGCGTCGTCGTCGGCGCCGGGGACGCGGCGTACGGGGGCCATCACCCCGGTCGAGGTCTCGTTGTGCGCCCAGGCGTAGGCGTCGACCCCCCGCTCGGCCACCGGGGTCGGCGCGGACCCCGGCTCGCTGGCGATGACGCTCGGGGCGGCCAGGAACGGCGCACGTCCCGCGGCGACCGCGAACTTGTTGGTGAACTCGCCGTACGTCAGGTGCTGGCTGCGCTCGCGGACCAGACCGAGGCACGCGGCGTCCCAGAACGCCGTCGTCCCCCCGTTGCCCATGACGACCTGGTAGCCGCCCGGGAGTGCGAAGAGCTCGCTCAGGCCCTCGCGGGCCGACCGCACCAGCGACCGCACCGGCGCCTGCCGGTGGCTGGTCCCCATGACCGAGTGCCCCGACGCCGCCAGCGCTGCGAGCGCGCCGTCCGGCACCTTCGAGGGCCCCGACCCGAACCGTCCGTCGGCGGGCTTGAGCGACTCGGGGATCACGATCGCAGCGGTCTTCGGGGCCATGCCCCCATCCTCCCAGTGCGTGACGAGGGGGTTTCGACAGGCTCGACCTCCGCCGGTGGCGGTGGTCGAGCCCGAGCGAGCCCTGCGAGCGAGGACGTCGAGACCCGGTGACGTGCGTCGGGAGCTCGACACCGGTGGTCGTCGAGCGTGACGAGACCCGGGCCCCTACGCTGCTGTGCGTGTGGATCGAGCAGGTGCCGATCACCCACCCGGACGCGGTGCGGCTGATCGCCGAGGTCCAGGAGATCTACACCGCGCGCTACGGCAGCCCCGACGAGTCGCCGGTCGACGGGTCCGAGTTCGAGCCCCCCGAGGGCCGCTTCTTCCTCGGGTACGACGACGGTCCGGGCGGGGCGCCCGTGGCGACCGGGGCGTGGCGCCGCAGCACCGTCCCCGCGCTCGGGTCGACCCGCACCGCGGAGATCAAGCGGATGTTCGTCGTCCCGACCCACCAGCGGCGCGGGCTCGCGCGGCAGATGCTCGGACACCTCGAGACCAGCGCCGCCGCGGAGGGGATCGAGGTGCTCGTCCTCGAGACGGGGACCAAGCAGCCCGAGGCGATGGCGATGTACGCCGCCGCCGGCTACGAGCAGGTGCCCGGCTTCGGGCACTACCAGGGGTCCCCGCTCTCGCGCTGCTTCGCGCGGCGTCTCGTAGCCTCGCCCGCGTGAGCGCCGGCGTACGCATCGAGGACCCCACCGAGGACGAGCTGCGCCGGTCGATGGTGCTCAAGTGGGGCACCGTGGCCCCCGGCGTCATCCCCGCATGGGTCGCGGAGACGGACTACCGGCTGGCGCCGGTCGTCGCGGAGGCGCTGCAGCGCGCCGTCACCGACGGCGTCACCGGCTACCCCGCCGACGAGGTGGGGGAGGGCCCGCTCGGCGAGGCGTACGCCGGCTTCGCCGAGCGCCGCTTCGGGTGGCGGGTCGACCCGTCCTTCGTGCTCCCGGTCGCCGACGTGACGGCCGGCGTGCGCCTGGCGATCGACCTGCTCTCCGCGCCCGGTGCGCTCGCGCTGCCGGTGCCGGCGTACTCACCGCAGCTCGGGCTCGGTGCGACCACCGGCCGGGACACCGTGGCGGTGCCGTTCGTCTCCGAGCAGGGCCGGGCGGTGATCGACCTCGACGCGCTGGACGCCGCCCTGGGGGCCGGCGCGAGCACTCTCGTCCTCACCAACCCCCACAACCCGTGCGGCACCTGCCCGACCCGCGCCGAGCTCGAGGCCGTCCGCGACGTGGTGGTGCGCCACGGCGCCCGGGTGGTCTCCGACGAGATCCACGCGCCGCTGACGCTGGCGGGGGCCGAGCACGTGCCGTACCTCAGCCTCGAGGGCACCGCCGACCACGCGGTCGCCGTGGTCGCCGCCAGCAAGGCGTTCAACACGCCGGCGCTGCGGTGTGCGCAGGTGGTGGCCGGCGACGAGGGGACCGCGCGGCGGCTGGCGAGCGCGCCGAAGCCGCAGAACTCCTCGTGGTCCGAGCTCGGGGTGCGCGCCTCGACCGCGGCGTACGAGCAGGGCGACGACTGGCTCGACGCATTGTTGGTCCGGCTGGACCAGCAGCGCACGCTGCTCACGGAGCGGCTCGCGACCGATCTGCCGCTGGCGCGGGTGCGGCCGCTGGAGGCGACGTACCTCGCCTGGCTGGACCTGCGTGCGTACGGCCACGACGACCCGGCCGCCGTCGCGCTGGAGCGGGGCCGGGTCAGGCTGGCGCCCGGTCACGACTACCACCCGGGCCTGGCCGGCCACGTCCGGCTGAACGCGGCGACCAGCCCCGAGCGGCTCGTCGAGATCGTGCGACGCCTCGGCGTCGCGCTCGCCTAGCGCTTCTCGGAGACTGCCTGACGGACCGCCTCGATCTTCGCCAGCGAGGTCGCCGGGGCACCGCCGGGGGCGAACTTCTTCGGGAACCCGTTGGCCGTGGTCGGCTCGGGGCGCTCGGCGGAGTAGAGCCAGGTGTCGAAGAACGCGTCGAGGTCCTGCCCGGAGACCTTCTCCGCGAGGGCGACGAACTGGCTGATCTGCCCGTTGCCGTGGCGCCGGCTCGAGGCCCAGGTGCGCATCGTGGTGAAGAAGGCCGGCTCGCCGATCTTGGTGCGCAGCGCCTGCAGGGTCATCGCGCCGCGGTCGTAGACCGCACCGGTGAACTCGTTGCCGGCGCCCGGGTTGCCGATCTTCGTCGTCCAGAAGTCGTCGGTCGCCGGGTGGGCGGCGTAGGTGTCGGCGAACAGCTTGGCGGCCGACCCGTCGTGGTGCTTCTCCGACCACATCCACTCGGTGAAGGTCGCGAAGCCCTCGTTGAGCCAGATGTCCTTCCAGTTGTGGACCGAGACGGAGTCGCCGTACCACTGGTGGGCCTGCTCGTGGACGACGACGTAGATGTTCGGCCCGCCGCTCCAGAACGAGCGGGTGTAGACCGGGCGGGTCTGGTTCTCCAGCGCGAACCCGAAGTCGGCGTCGGGGGCGACACCGCCGAGCGCGTCGAACGGGTACGGGCCCCACAGCGAGGACTCGAAGTCGATGATCTCCGGCACCCGGGCGAGGTCGGCGGCGGCGTACTTGCCCTCCGACCCGCCCTCCGAGGCGACCGCGGTGATCACCGGCTTGCCGTCGTCGGTGTAGCCCGAGCTGATGTCGAACTGCCCGGCCACGAAGTAGGCGAGGTACGACGCCATCGGGTTGTCCTCGCGCCAGTGCCAGGTCCGCTGGCCGGCCTTGACGTCCTTGCTGACCAGCTGGCCGTTGCCGAGCACCTCGACGGAGGAGGGGACCCGCACGGAGACGTCGTACGTCGCCTTGTCCCGCGGGTGGTCGTTGGACGGGAACCACCACGCGGCCATCTCCGGCTCACCGACCGCGGCGGCGCCGTCCTTGGTGCGGATCCACGGCTTGATCTTGCCGTCCGAGATCGTCGAGGGCACGCCCGCGTAGGTCACGACGACGGTCATCGGGGCACCCGCGGCCAGCTTCTTCGGCGGCGTCACCACCAGCTCGTGCGGCTTCTGGGTGAAGGTCGCGGGCTGCCCGTCGACCGTCACCGTGGACGCCGGCAGCACCAGGTCCAGGTCGAAGCGGCTGAGCGCCTGGGTGGTCGTGGCCGTGATCGTGGTGCGACCGGCGACGGTGTCGGTCTTCGGCGTGTAGGCGATGTCGACGTCGTAGTGGCTGACGTCGTACCCGCCGTTGCCGTACGTCGGGTAGTAGGGGTCGCCGATCCCCGGTGACCCGGCACCGGTGGGTGCGGCGGAGGCCCCGGAGACCACGGCAGCGAGCGGGAGGGTGAGCGCGAGCGTCGCGGCCAGTGGTGCCAGCCGCCGCACGCGTGTGGAGAGCACAGACATGTGTCGTCCTTCGTGTCGCCGGCCACCCCGATGCGGCCGGATGACCTCACCCCACCACAGCCCACCGACGTTGGCGAGGGTCCAGCCGAAGGCCCGGTCGCGGCCAGTGGGCGGGTGCGGGGGTCTCGACGTGCTCGCTCGCAGGGCTCGCTTCGCGCTCGACCGCCCGCGCACGTCGGGTGGTCGAGCCTGACCGAGCGCTAGCGAGGGAGGACGTCGAGACCCGGTGAGGTGCTTGCGGCGTCGGTTGGCTGAGGGTGGTTTCGACGCGCTCGCTGGCGCTCGCTGCTCAACCACCCACTGGCTCGCTTCGCGGGCTCACTCGCCCCAGGCGGCGTCCCAGCCCTCGACGGAGTGGGCCGGGCGGGTGTCCGGGCCGGTGTAGACCGCGGAGGGCCGGATGAGGCGCCCGGTGCGCTTCTGCTCGAGGATGTGCGCCGACCAGCCCCCGGTGCGGGCGCACGTGAACATCGAGGTGAACATGTTCGAGGGCACCTCGGCGAAGTCGAGGACGATCGCCGCCCAGAACTCGACGTTGGTCTCCAGCACCCGGTCGGGACGGCGCTCCTTCAGCTCGGCCAGCGCCGCCTTCTCCAGCTCCTCGGCGACGGCGTAGCGCGGGGCGTCGAGCTCCTTGGCCGTACGACGCAGCACGCGTGCGCGCGGGTCCTCGGCGCGGTAGACGCGGTGACCGAAGCCCATCAGCCGCTCGCCGCGGTCCAGCAGGTCCTTGACGTACTTCTCGGCGTCGCCGGACTCCTCGACGTCGCTGATCATGCCGAGCACGCGCGAGGGGGCGCCGCCGTGCAGCGGACCGCTCATCGCGCCGATCGCGCCGGAGAACGCCGCGGCGACGTCGGCGCCGGTGGAGGTGATGACGCGGGCGGTGAAGGTCGAGGCGTTCATGCCGTGCTCGGCCGCCGAGGACCAGTAGGCGTCGATCGCGTGGGCGTGCTTGGGGTCCGCCTCGCCCTTCCAGCGGATGAGGAACTTCTCGGCGAGCGTCTTGCCCTCGTCGACCGTCTTCTGGGGTACGACGGCCTGGTTCAGGCCGCGCGCGGACTGGGCGGCGTACGAGAGCACCATGACGGCGAGCCGGCCGATGTCCTCGCGCGCCTGCTCGTCCGAGATGTCGTAGGTCTGCCCGAACCCGAAGGCGGGGGCCAGCATCGCCACGGCGGCCTGGACGTCGACGCGTACGTCGCCGGTGTGGACGGGGAGGTTGTACGGCTCGGCGGGCGCCAGCCCCGGGGTGTAGGAGCCGTCGATCAGCAGGCCCCAGACGTTCTCGAAGGGCACGCGTCCGACGAGCTCCTCGATGTCGACCCCGCGGTAGCGCAGCGAGGACCCCTCCTTGTCGGGCTCCGCGATCTCGCTCTCGAAGGCGACGACGCCCTCCAGCCCGTGGTGCACCTCGGTCATGTCGACTCCTTCGTCGGGTTCCTGCGTCCGCGTCCTACCCGCGGGTACGCCGCATTGTGCCCGACCCGGACCCGTGCAGTGGCCCCGGTCACCTGGCTAGGTTGGTCACCATGGCAGCCGCAGGGGAGCAGCACGAGTTCGGCCGCGTCGACTACACGCTCGCTGGCCTGGACGAGAGCGACCTGACCGCCGACCCGCTGGACCTCTTCGGGCGCTGGTACGACGAGGCCGGGTCCGCGGGCGTGCCCGAGCCGAACGCGATGGTCCTCTCGACCGTGTCCGAGGGCCGTCCGTCCTCGCGCACCGTGCTGCTCAAGGACCTCGCCGCCGACGGCGTCCCCGGCTTCGTGCTCTACACCAACCGCGCCTCGCGCAAGGGCTCGGACCTCGCCCGGGACCCGCGCTGCGCCCTGCACTTCGGGTGGTACCCCCTCCAGCGGCAGGTCCGCGTCGAGGGCGTCGCCCAGCGCGTCTCGCAGGCCACGTCGGAGGCGTACTTCGCCAGCCGGCCGCGGGCCTCGCAGCTCGGCGCGTGGGCCTCGGTCGAGCCGGTCGCCCAGTCGCAGGTGGTCGCGGACCGGGCCGCGCTGGAGGCGTCGTACGAGGCGGCCGAGCAGCGCTTCGACGGGGGTGAGGTCCCGTGCCCGCCGAGCTGGGGCGGGTTCCTCGTCGTCCCCCTCGAGATCGAGTTCTGGCAGGGGCGCCACGGCCGGGTGCACGACCGGCTGCGCTACCGCCGTGACAACCCCGACGGGGACTGGGGCACCGAGCGCCTGGCTCCCTGACACGTCGCGCTGACGCCGCCTGCCGGGTCGTCCGCCGAAAACCCTTGTCCGCACCGATCGAGCGGTCCTACGCTCGGAGGACACGGGAAAGGAGGTGGTCCGAGGAATGAGTTCTTCTTGGATGCGTGAGGTGGCTGCGGGCTAGCAGCTTTCCGGCTGGTCCACCTCCGGTGTGAACGCCGAGGTGCTGCTGGCCACTACGACGCAGTCACCCGACCCGCGGGCGTCAGGGAACCTCATCCGGTCCCTGAGCGGTCCTCCTCACGAGCACCACGCCCGCGGGTCGTTCCGTCTCCGGGGCGAGGCGCTGTGGCCGACGTCGCAGGCCGCGGGAGCGACAGCGAGCCGGTTCGGGAATATGGTTGCCTGCGGCAACCGTTGAGGCGGTCACCGTCCCACCCAGCACGTCAGTCGAGGAACCGCATGTCGCAGACCGAGGCCCGCCACCGCGCGGACGCCGAGCACCCCGCCGAGCACCCCGTCGACCCGGCGCCCGTCGACCGGGCCGTTCCGGGCGACCAGTCGGGCTCGGCCGCTCCGATGAGCCACCGCGAGATCCTGCAGGCGCTCTCCGGTCTGCTGCTCGCGATGTTCGTGGCGATGCTCTCGAGCACCATCGTCTCCAACGCGCTGCCGCGGATCGTGGCCGACCTGAAGGGCAGCCAGTCCGGCTACACCTGGGTGGTCGTGGCGACCCTGCTGACGATGACCGCGACGACCCCGATCTGGGGCAAGCTGGCCGACCAGTTCTCCAAGAAGCTCCTGGTGCAGGTCGCTCTCGTGATCTTCCTGGCCGGATCGGTCGTCGCCGGCGTCTCCCAGAGCATGGGGATGCTGATCGGGGCCCGCGCGATCCAGGGCCTCGGCGTGGGTGGTCTCTCCGCGCTCGTCCAGGTCGTGATCGCCTCGATGGTCACCCCGCGGGAGCGTGGCCGCTACTCCGGCTACCTCGGTGCGGTGTTCGCGCTCGCGACGGTCTCCGGCCCCCTCATCGGTGGTCTGATCGTGGACAGCATCGGCTGGCGCTGGTGCTTCTTCGTCGGCATCCCGGTGGCAGCGGTGGCGTTCGTCGTCCTCCAGAGGACGCTGCACCTGCCGGTGGTCAAGCGGCCGGTGCGCATCGACTACGCCGGCGCGACCCTGATCGTCGGCGGCGTCTCGGTGCTGCTGGTCTGGGTCTCCCTGGCGGGCAAGAACTACGACTGGATCTCGGGCTGGAGCCTCGCGCTCGTGGCCGTCGGCGTGCTGGCGCTCGCCGCGGCCACGTACGTCGAGGCGAAGGTCGCCGCGGAGCCGGTGATCCCGCTGCGCCTGTTCCGCGACCGTACGACGGTCCTCGCGACCGCCGCCTCGATCATGGTCGGCATCGCGATGTTCGGTGCGACGGTCTACCTCGCGCAGTACTTCCAGCTGGCCAAGGGGATGAGCCCGACCCACGCCGGGCTGATGACCATCGCGATGGTCGGTGGGCTGTTCGTCTCCAGCCTCACCACCGGCCGGATCATCTCCCGTACGGGGCTGTGGAAGCGCTACCTCGTCGGGGGCACGACCCTCCTCGTGGTCGGCCTCGCGCTGCTGAGCCGGATCGACGCCTCGACCCCGCTGGTCTACACCGGTGTCGCCATGGCCGTGATGGGCGTGGGGCTCGGCGCGACGATGCAGAACCTCGTCCTGGCGGTGCAGAACAACACCCGTCAGGCCGACATGGGCGCCGCGTCCTCGGTGGTCTCGTTCTTCCGCTCGCTCGGCGGCTCGATCGGGGTGAGCGTGCTCGGTGCCGTGCTCAGCAGCCAGGTGGCGTCCACGGTCACCGAGAAGCTCGCCGCCGCGGGTGTGCCGTCCAGCGGGGGCGACAGCACCTCGATCCCCGACCTCGACTCCCTCCCCGGTCCGATCCGGGCGATCTTCGAGGGCGCGTTCGGATCGGCCGCGGGGCACATCTTTGCCATCGCCGTACCCTTTGCGGTCCTGGCCCTGATCTGCGTGCTGTTCATCAAGGAGGTCCCCTTGCGGACCACGATCGACGTCGAGGACGAGCTGAGCCTGGGGCTGGAGCCGCAGGACGTGACGGGCGAGCGCGCGGAGTCCCGCCGCGAGGACGTCGGCGCGCGGCCATGACCGACGCCCCGGAGCTGGCCCGCCCGATCCAGGCCGAGTCCCTGGACGGGCTCGAGCACGAGGTCGGCATCCTCGTACGACGCATCCGTCGGGTGCTCGCAGAGCGCGCCACGGGTGTCGACCCGCAGCTCTCGACGCCGTCGTTCCTGATGCTGACCTACCTGGCCGAGACCGGCCCGCAGCGCTCGGCCGACATCGTCGAGCACTTCGACATCGACAAGGGGGCCATCAGTCGGCAGGTGGCCCAGCTGGTCGAGCTGGGGCTGGTGACCCGCAGCCCGGACCCGGAGGACGGGCGCGCGCAGCTGATCGAGGTCAGCGAGCGTGGTCGCGCCCGGCTGGAGTCGATGTCCGAGCGGCGCCGGGCGCTGCTGGTGCAGCGCCTCGCCGACTGGGACGACGCCGACCTCTCGACGTTCGTGGCGCTGCTGAGCCGCTACAACGCCTCGTTGTCCCGGCTCTCGGAGCTGGCCGAGCCGGGCGGCTCGCTCTCGGACACCCTCGTCGGCGGCCGGTAGGCCTGCACTCCCGACTCCACCGGTGCGAACCCGACGGAGCGGTAGACCCGGCCCGCCGGGTTGTCGGCCTCGGTGATGATGACCCAGCGCCGTGCCCCCCGCTGCTGCGCCCACCGGGCGGCCACGCCGAGCAGGTGTCCGGCCAGCCCGCGGCGCCGGTGGGCGACGTCGGTGCCGACGTCCTGGTAGCGGGCCACCCCGTCCCCGCAGAGGACGATCCCGAGGTCCGCGACCAGCCGGTCCCCGGCGAAGGCTCCGAACCACGTCCCCTGTCCGGCCGCGACGACGCCTTGCCGGGCGCGGGAGCGGCCGACGAGGAAGCGTCGGTGGAGGTCGGTGTCGTACTCGCCGGTGCGGGTGTTCTCCCGTGCGTCGTTCTCGATCTGGGCGGCCCAGTCCTCCGGCGTGCCCAGCGGACGGACGTCGTACGCCGAGTCCAGCGGACGCGACTGCGGGACCCGGTCGCTGGCCAGCACGTCCTCGGTCTCGAGGTCCAGACCCACCGCTGCCCACCGCGCCGGGTCGGCCGCGGCGGGCAGGCCGACCGAGCGGTGCCGGGCGCGGGGGAAGGCCGTTTCGAACACCCCGAGCCAGCGCTCCGTGTCGTCGACGGCCGACGCGTCGGTGACGAGCACGAAGTTGCCCCAGTGGTACTCCGGGTTGTCCGGCGTCCGCACGAGCAGGTGGTCGGAGAACTCGGCCACCTCCGCGCCCTTGAGCCGTGCGACGGCGAGGTCCGTGGCCCACCCCAGGGGCAGCCGGCTCATGCGTGCGGGCGTAACCAGACCGCCGCGTCCGGGGGCAGCTCGTCGGCGACCGGCTCGCTGGCCAGGACGACCTCCATGGCCGGCAGCGCGATCGGGTCCTCGGACATGTTGACCAGGACGCTGACCTCGCCGCGCACGAAGCCGAGCACGTCGGGCCCGACGTCGAGGAACTCGATCCCGCGGTCCTGCGCCCACCCCTCGGCGAGCAGACCTCGCCGGGTCCGCAGAGCGCTGCGGTAGAACGCCAGGGTGGAGTCCGGGTCGGAGCGCTGGGCGGCGACGGAGAGGTCCGCGTACTCCTCGGGCTGCGGGAGCCAGGGCTGTCCGGCGCCCGGCCCGAAGGCGTACGGGGCCGAGTCGCCGTCCCAGGGGATCGGCACCCGGCAGCCGTCGCGGCCCGGGCCCCGGCCGTTGAGGTACTCCGGGTCCTGCTTGTCCTCCTCGGCGACCTCCACCTGCTCCAGACCGAGCTCCTCACCCTGGTAGAGGTACGCCGAGCCGGGCAGCGCCAGCATCACCATCGTCGCCGCACGGGTGCGCGCCAGCCCGCGCTCACCACCGCCGTAGCGCGTGGGCGGGCGGACGACGTCGTGGTTGGCCAGTACCCACGTCGCGTCGGCGCCGACCGGCTCGAGGGTGGAGAGCGTCAGCTCGACCACCTCGCGGAAGTCGGTCGCCGTGAAGTCGGCGGTGAGGAAGTGGAAGTTGAAGCTCTGCTGCAGCTCGTCGGGACGGACGTAGCGCGCCGTGCGCTCGGGCGTGGGCGCCCAGGCCTCGCCGACCGCCATCCGGTCCCCGGGGTAGGAGTCGAGCACCCGCCGCCAGCGCCGGTAGACCTCGTGCACGCCGTCCTGGTCCCACATCGGGCCGCCCGGGACGGTGCCGCCGGCGTACGCCATCGGGTCGCCCTCGACGTCCGGCAGTCCCTCTGCCTTGACCAGGCCGTGCGCCACGTCGACCCGGAAGCCGTCCGCGCCGCGGTCCAGCCAGAAGCGCAGCGTGTGCTCGAGGTCGTCGCCGACCTCCGGGTTCGTCCAGTCCAGGTCGGGCTGCGAGCGGTCGAAGAGGTGGAGGTACCAGGTGCCCGGCTCCCCGGGCACCGGCTCCCAGGCGCCGCCGCCGAAGACCGAGAGCCAGTTGTTCGGCGGCTCGCTCCCGTCGCCCCTGCCCGGCCGGAACAGGTAGCGGGCGCGGGCCTGCTCGTCGCCCGCGAGCGCGGCGCGGAACCACTCGTGGTCCCAGGAGGTGTGGTTGGGCACCACGTCGACGATCACCTTCAGGCCGAGCCCGTGCGCCTTCGCCGCGAGCGCGTCGAAGGCAGCCAGGTCGCCGTACGTCGGCTCGACGTCGCGGTAGTCCGCGACGTCGTAGCCGTGGTCGTGCTGGGGGGAGGGGTAGAACGGGGTGATCCACAGCGCGTCCACCCCGAGGTCGGCGAGGTGCTCGAGCCGGTCGGTGATGCCGGGGAGGTCGCCGAAGCCGTCCCCGTCCGCGTCGGCGAAGCTGCGGACGTACACCTCGTAGCAGACGGCGTCACGCCACCACGGGACACCGGGGCCGGGGACCTGCTCGCTCATCGTGCTCCTGACGTTCGCTACGGGCTGAGGCGTCATTTCACCAGTCGTCGGTCGGGTCAGTCACAATGGTCTCGTGAGCGACCTGATCGACACCACCGAGATGTACCTCCGCACGATCTACGAGCTGGTCGAGGAGGGGATCACGCCCCTGCGCGCGCGGATCGCCGAGCGGCTGCACCAGAGTGGCCCGACGGTCAGCCAGACCGTCGCCCGGATGGAGCGCGACGGGCTGCTCACCGTCGAGGGGGACCGGCACCTCGAGCTCACCGACGAGGGCCTGGCGCTCGCCACCCGCGTGATGCGCAAGCACCGGCTGGCCGAGCGGCTGCTGACCGACGTGATCGGGCTGGAGTGGGAGTTCGTCCACGAGGAGGCCTGCCGCTGGGAGCACGTGATGTCGGAGAGCGTGGAGAAGCGCCTGCTCTCGCTGCTCGAGCACCCGACCGAGTCCCCGTACGGCAACCCCATCCCCGGCCTCGGTGAGCTCGGGGAGGACGACGACACCGAGCTGTTCATGCAGGGCGTCGAGCCGCTCTCGGACTTCACCGGCGAGGACGCCGTGCGGGTGCGGGTCAGCCGGATCGCCGAGGAGCTGCAGAAGGACGAGGACCTGATGAAGGCCCTGCGCCGGATCGGGGCACTGCCCGGGTCGGTGGTCAACGCCTCGGGAGCGGTGGACGCCGCCGACGCGGTCAGGGTCGGCTCGGGCGGCGAGAGCGCCGAGATCCTGCTCGAGGCCGCCGAGCACATCTTCGTCCGACGCGCCTGAGCGCCGCACCGGGCGGTCACGGCGCGCCGCGTGGGCGGCCTCAGCCGTACGCCGCGACCGGGCCGGCGAGCGCCTCGAGGAACTCGGTCGTGCCCTCCTCCAGCTTGACCGTCGCCAGGTCGTCACCGCGGGTGGCGCCGCGGTTGACGATCACCACCGGCTGACCACGCTTGGCGGCGTGCCGGACGAACCGGAAGCCGGACATCACCGCCAGCGAGGAGCCGACGACCAGCAGCGCGTCCGCTCGGTCGAGCGCGTCGTACACTCGCTGCACGCGGGGCTTGGGGACGTTCTCGCCGAAGAACACGACGTCCGGCTTGAGCCGGCCGCCGCAGACCTCGCAGCCGGCGATGGCGAAGTCGGAGGTGACCTCCAGCGCGACGTCTCCGTCGGGGTTGGCGAGCGCCTCGGCGTGCCGCTCGGTGTAGCCGGGGTTGAGGTCGCTCATCCGCTGCTGCACCCGGGTGCGGGGGAAGACGGTCCGGCAGTCCAGGCAGACCACGTCGCTGATCCGGCCGTGCAGGTCGACGACGTCGGTGCTGCCGGCGCGCTCGTGCAGGCCGTCGACGTTCTGGGTGACCAGGAGCTCGACCCGCCCCTGTCGCTGCATGCGGGCCAGCGCGAGGTGCCCTCCGTTCGGCTCGGCCTGCCGCATCCGGGACCATCCGACGTGGGCACGTGCCCAGTAGCGCTGCAGCGCCTCCGGCCCGGAGACCAGCTCCTGGTACGTCATCGGCGTGCGCACCGGCTTGCCCGGCCCGCGGTAGTCCGGGATCCCCGAGTCCGTGGAGACGCCTGCCCCGGTCAGGACCAGCAGGCGACCGTCCAGCTCGTGCACGTCCTCCAGCGTACGTCGGCGTCGCTACGCCGAGCCCCGTCTCGCGGTGGTGCGAGGGTGCGGGCGGTCTCGACGTCTCGCTCGCTGGCGCTCGCCTCGGCTCGACCACCCGCCTCGTCAGGCGTAGCGGGCGGCGGAGCGGGCCCGCGCCTTGGCCGCCTCGACCTCGCGGTCCTTCGGCGGTGCGCTGGTGGTGAGGCCCTCGAGCAGGCGTCGGGTGGCGCCGGCCACCTCGGCGACGGCCGTGTCGAAGGCGGCCTGGTTGGCCTGGCTCGGTCGGGCCGAGCCGCTGATCTTGCGGACGTACTGCACCGCGGCGGCGTGCACCTCGTCCGTCGTCGCGGGCGGCTCGAAGTTGTGCAGGGTCCGGATGTTGCGGCACATGCCGCTCACGCTACGTCGGCGAGCGCCGACGGTGGGAGGGTTGGGCCATGAGTACGTCCCAGGACCGTCCGTACGACATCGTGCTGCTCGGTGCGACCGGGTTCACCGGTCGCCTCACGGCCGCCTACCTCGCCGAGCACGCGCCGTCAGGCCTGCGCTGGGCGCTGGCCGGGCGCAACCGTCGGCGGCTGGAGGAGGTCCGCCGCGACCTGGCCGACCTCGACCCCGACGGCGCCAAGGGTCTTGCGGAACTGCCGCTGCTGCACGCGGACAGCACCGACGCCGACTCGCTCGCCGCACTCGCCGCCTGCACCAGGGTGCTCGTGACGACGGTCGGCCCGTACGTCGAGCACGGCGCCCCGCTCGTGGCCGCGTGCGCCGCCGCCGGGACGGACTACCTCGACCTGACCGGTGAGCCGGAGTTCGTCGACCGGATGTACCTCGCCCACCACGAGGAGGCGGTGGCATCGGGCGCCCGACTGGTGCACTGCTGCGGCTTCGACTCGATCCCGCACGACCTGGGGGCGTACTTCACCGTCCAGCAGCTGCCCGAGGGCGAGCCGGTCACGATGCGCGGCGTCGTCCGTGCGGGGGCCGGATTCTCCGGGGGGACCTTCCACTCGGCGCTGGCGGCCTTCTCGCGCGGCCGGCAGATGGCCGCGGCGATGAAGCAGCGGCGGGCCGCGGAGCCCCGGCCGAGCGGTCGGTCGGTCCGCGCCCGCGGTGGCCGTCCCCACCGCGACCCGGTCACCGGCTACTGGCTGCTCCCGCTGCCGACGATCGACGCCTTCGTGGTCGCCCGGAGTGCCGCCGCGCTGGAGCGCTACGGGCCGCGGTTCACGTACTCCCACTACGCCGGCACCAAGACACTGCGGTACGCCGCCGGCGGCGCGGCCGGGATGGCGGCGCTGCTCGGCGCGGCCCAGGTCCCCGTGCTGCGCCGGGCGATCCTCTCCCGCGTGCCGGCCGGCGAGGGTCCCTCGCCGAGCCGGCGCTCGACCTCGTGGTTCACCGTCGACTTCGTCGCCGAGGCGGGAGGCCGGCAGGTGCGTACCCGCGTCTCGGGCGGCGACCCCGGCTACGACGAGACCGCGAAGATGCTCGCCGAGTCGGCGCTGTGCCTGGCGATGGACGACAACCCGCCCACCTCCGGGCAGGTCACCACCGCCGTCGCGATGGGCGACCACCTGCTCAGCCGGCTGCAGGCGGCCGGCCTGCGCTTCGAGGTCCTCACCGAGCGTTGAGCCGCGGGCCCCGCCCGCGGCTCGAGCGCCCCGTCAGGCCGGGGGCGCCAGGTGGGTGTGCGCGACGACGATCGGGTGGTCGGACACCTTCTGGGTCTTCGCGGCCCAGTCCCGGTCGTACGTCGTGAACCGAGCCGGGCCGGCGGCGAGGATCTGGTCGATCCAGATGCCCTTCGGCGGGGCGCAGGTCGTGCTGGGCACGCTGTCGGCGGAGAGCATCAGCTTGCCGGCCGTGAGCGGGCAGAAGGCGGCCTCGCGGTCGTTGAGGTCGCCGGTGAGGAACACCGGGAGCCCGCTGGCGCGCAGGTCGATGATCTTCTGCCGCTCGATCGCGATCGCCTTGGCGCGGTACGACTCCTGGTGCGGGAACTGCGCGGTGTTGGCCGGGTTGTGCGTGTTGATGAACCACGCGCTGCGTCCGCTGGCCTTCTCACGCAGCTGCACGACCGGGATCAACCGCGGGTTGCCGTCGAAGTACGGGATCTGCAGCGTCTGGGACGAGACGAGGTCGAAGGCGGACTTGCGCCAGATGATCGTGTTCTCGGTGTCGCGCGGGTGGTTGCCGTACGTCCGCGTCGTGTGGAACGACGCGTAGGTGCCGCCGGCCAGGCTCATCAGCTGGTCGTACTGCCCGGGCTGCAGCTCCTGCAGACCGGCCACGTCGACCTTCTTGGCGTTCAGCAGCGCGACCGCCTTGGGCATCCGGGTCGACGCGACCGGGTAGGCACCGCCGCTCGCGGTGTGGGAGGCGCCGAGGACGTTGAACGTCGCCAGGTTGAAGCCGCGGTTGCCGAAGTAGACGGTCTCGGGCATCCAGCCGCCGACGCGCGCGTTGAGGAACGCGGTGGCGTCGACGGGCTTGTTGTCGTGCGAGAGGACGGCGAAGTACACCTCGCACTTGCGGTCGTTGTGCAGGTCGCCGGCGACGCCGAGCTGCTGGCCGCCGGCCACGATCTGGCCGTCGCTCACGGTGGCGTTGCCGCCGACGGTGTACGTCGTCCGCGAGAAGCCCGTCGTGGTCGTGACGTAGACGAAGCGCGTGTTCGTCGTCGCGTTGAGCGCCCCCACGGTCACGGTGCCCGCGTGGGAGGCGATCACCGGGGTGCCGCACGGCGCGGCGATCTGCGTGCCGGCGTACTTCCCGGCGCGGTACATCTTCCGGTCGACGACACCGGCGCGGTACTGCACGGGGTAGAAGACGTTCGGGGCCGCGACCGTACGACGCTCGGGCGCGGTCGAGCCCGCGCTCGCGGACCCCGGGAGGGTCGCCGCGACGAGGGTGAGCGCGGCGGCGGCGAGGACCGTCGTGCCCGCGGCGCGGCGTCGGCCGCGTCGGCCGCGTCGGCCGACGGTGGGGGAGAGACGCTTCGTGATCTGCACGGGACTGCCCTCGTTCCGGTGAACCAGTGTGACGCGAGGGAGTATTGCTCAAACGTGACGAATTGTGTGACTCAGCGAGAAAAAAGTCCGAAATCTTCGGCGTGTCGCTCAGGTGAACAGCGATTGCCCGAGGTAGTGGCCCGGTTGGACGCCGGGCGGCACGGCGAACAGCGCTGAGCCGGTGTGCTGGAGGTACTCCATCATCGCGTCGCTCTTCGAGAGCTGGTTCTGCATGGGTACGTAGCCGGTCACCGGGTCGCGCACGAAGGCGATGAAGAAGAGCCCCGCGTCGAGGCGGCCGAGCTCGTCGTTGCCGTCGGTGAAGTTGTAGCCCCGCCGCAGGAGCTGCACGCCACGGTTCTGCGCGGGGTGGGCCAGCCGCACGTGGGCGTCGACGGGGATCAGGGGCCCGGCGCTGCCGCGGCGTGAGAAGTCGGGGTCGGTGTGCTCGGTGCCGCCGGAGAGCGGCGCGCCCGCGGTGCGGTCCCGCCCGACGACCGCCTCCTGCTCCGAGAGCGAGGTGGAGTCCCACTGCTCGATGCGCATGTTGATCCGCCGGGCCACGAGGTACGAGCCACCGGCCAGCCACTCCGCGTCCGGGTCGTCCTCGGGCCGCACCCAGACGAAGCGGTCGATCTCGGGGGTGTCCTCGGCCTTGATGTTGGCGGTGCCGTCCTTGAAGCCGAACAGGTTGCGCGGCGTGGACTGCGAGCGCGTGGTCGAGGACGTACGACCGAAGCCGAGCTGCGACCAGCGCAGCACCGCGGTCCCGAAGGCCAGCCGCGAGAGGTTGCGGATCGCGTGCACCGCGACCTGCGGGTCGTCCGCGCACGCCTGCACGCACAGGTCGCCGCCGGAGCGCTCGGGGCGCAGCGCGTCGGCGGGGAAGTGGGGGAGGGTCTGCAGGCCGGCCGGCTGCCGCTCGGCGAGGCCGAAGCGGTCCTCGCCCTCCTTGGTGAACAGCGTCGGCCCGAACCCGAAGGTGAGCGTCAGGCCGCTCGGCGGCAGTCCGAGGGCCTCACCGGTGTCCGAGGGCGGTGCGTCGTAGGGCTCAGGAGCATCCCCACCCACCTGCGCACCCCTGGTCATCTCCGCCGCGGCGGCGGTCCAGGTGCGCAGCAGGCCGATCAGGTCCTCGCGGGATGTGGCGGTGACGTCGAACGACGCGAAGTGCAGCCGGTCCTGGGCCGGGGTGACGATCCCGGCCTGATGCGTGCCGTGGAAGGCGAACCGCCCCCGGTCGGCCGTCGCCGGGGCGTCGTCGGTACGGCCCAGTGCCCAGCCGCCCGCACCGGCACCGGCCAGCCCGAGGGCGCCGGCGCCGGTCGCGCCGAGCACCCGGCGCCGACTCAGTCCCATGCGCCCATGATGACGCGCACCCTCACAGGGTCAGGGCGGCGGTGACCTTCGACAGCGGCTCGGCCAGCGCGTTGACCGCGTCGGAGAGCTGCTTGCGCTGTGCCTCGGTCACCTGGGTGTAGGTCACGAAACCGTCGCCGTCGCGGTACTCGTCCAGCTCGGTCTGCATCGCCGTGAACCGCTGGTCCAGCGTCGTGGCGAGCTCGGGGTCCTTGACCTGCAGCAGCGGCTTGAGCACCTCGAAGCCGGCCTTGGCGCCGGTGACGTTGGCCTGGAAGTCGTACAGGTCGGTGTGCGACCAGATGTCCTCCTCGCCGGTGATCTTGCTGGCGGCGACCTCGTCGAGCAGGCCCTTGGAGCCGTTGGCGATCTGGTCGACGCCGAAGTCCAGGGTCTTCACCCGGGTGTTCAGGGTCGTGAGGTTGGTCATCAGGTCGGCGGCGTAGGTCTTGCGCTGCGCGGGCGTCAGCGCGGTGTAGCCGGTCTTCGGCGGCCACAGGTCCTTCTCGATCCGGTGCCAGCCGGTCCACTTCTGGCCCTTCTCGAGGTCCGCCTCGCGGAGGTCGGTCTTCGGGTCGAGGTCGCCGAACGACTCCGCGACCGGCTCGACCGCCTCCCACGGCATCCGCGCGGTCGGGTAGAGCGCACGGGCCTTGTCGTCGTCGCCCGCGGTGTAGGCCGCGGTGAACGCCTTGGCGTCGACCAGCAGCTGCCCGGACTGGTTCTTGACGTACGACGCGTACTGCGCGGTCGCCGCGTCGATCGTCTTCGCGTCGACGCCGGTGATCTCGCCGGCCCCCTTCGCGCCCTTCTCGACGGTGAAGGCGTTGCGCATGCCCTTGCCGACCATGCCGGGGATGCAGGCGGTCTGGTACTTCCCCTCGGGGGCGCTGACCACCAGCTGGCGGGTCAGGCCGGGGCCGACGTTCTCGACCTCGCCGAGGATCCGCAGGCCGTCCTCGGCCAGCAGCTCGAACTCGGTGACCTTGGAGCCCTTGTTCGTCACGTCGAAGACGAGCGTCCCGGCCTTGCCGGACTCGGCGGCGACGTCGCACGAGGACTCGCTGGCGGCGACCGCGATCGCGCCGTCCTTGCTCCCGCCGCCGGAGTCGTTCGACTGGAAGACCGAGCACGCCGAGGTGCCGAGCAGGGCGAGTGCGGCGAGACCGCCGACGGTGAGGCGGCCGGGCAGGGGGATGGTGCGCATGGGCGGGTGTCTCTTTCGGTGTCGAGTCAGCCGGCGGCCGGGCTGGGCGCCTGGGTGGAGCGGGGAGCAGACGGGCCTGGTCGGCGCGCCTGACGCAGGAAGAGGGCCATCGTCGGGACGAGGTAGACCGCCCACACGAGCGCCTCGAGCTTGGTGGTGGCGGGCGAGAAGTTGAAGACGCCCTTGAGGAGCGTGCCGTACCAGCTGTCGAGCGGGATCGCGGCGCTGACGTCGAAGAGCAGGTCGTTCAGGCCCGGGAGGACGCCGGCCTCCTGGAGGTCGTGGACGCCGTACGCCGCCACGCCGGCGGCGATGACGATCAGGAACGCGCCGGTCCAGGTGAAGAACTTCGACAGGTTGATCTGCAGGACGCCCTTGTAGAACGCGTAGCCCATCGCGACGGCGACCAGGATCCCCGCGAGCGCGGCGAGCAGCGGGCCGACCTGGGAGGTCTGGGCGGTGGCGCCACCGGTGGCGGTCTGCGTCGCCGACCAGAGGAACAGCGCGGTCTCGAGTCCCTCGCGACCGACGGCGAGCAGCGCGACGAAGGCCAGGCTCGCCCGGCCCGCGTCGGCGGCCCGGTCGACCGCGCCCTTGAGCTCGCCGGAGAGTGCGCGGGCGTTGCGGCCCATCCAGAACACCATCCAGGTCACGAAGCCGACCGCGACCAGCGACAACGTCCCGCCGAGCGCCTCCTGCGCGGCGAAGGTGAGGTTCTGCGGGCCGTACGTCAGCAGCGCCCCGAAGCCGAGCGAGATCACGATGGCGGTCGCCACGCCGGCCCACACCCGCGGCAGCAGGTGGCGTCGGTCGGACTTGACCAGGTAGGCGATGAGGATGACGACGACCAGGCTGGCCTCGAGGCCCTCGCGCAGGCCGATCAGGAAGTTGCCGAGCATCAGGCGCCGTTCTCGTTCGGTAAGGCTTGCCTCAGTAGAGTACGACACCACGGCCGCTCGTGGGGTTACTGGTTCGTAGCGGCGCCTGCCGTCAGACTCCTGCCATGCCGTCGCCGCTGTACGCCCTGCTGCACTCGGTCGTGCCGCCGGTGGCGAAGGCGGTGTGGCGCCCGGAGATCGTGGGTCTGGAGAACGTCCCGCGCACCGGCCCGCTGCTGCTGGCCAGCAACCACCTCTCGTTCGTCGACTCCGTCGTGATCCCGATCGTGGTGCCCCGGGCGGTGACGTTCCTGGCCAAGGGGGAGTACTTCACCGGTACGGGCGTGCGCGGCGCGCTGTCACGGACCTGGTTCGAGGGCCTCGGGATGCAGCCGATCGACCGCGACGACAGCCGGGCCGCGATGACCAGTCTCGACACGGCTCTCGGCGTGCTGGAGTCGGGCGGCGCGTTCGGCATCTACCCCGAGGGGACCCGCTCCCGTGACGGAAGGCTCTACCGCGGACGCACCGGGGTGGCCCACCTGGCGCTGAGTGCGGGGGCGCGCGTCGTCCCCGTCGGGCTGCGCGGCACCGACCGGATCCAGCCGGTCGGCTCCCGCCTGCCCAGGCTGGCGAGGATCCGCGTCGCGTTCGGCGAGCCGATCGACCCCGTCGGGAGGTACGACGACCTCCCCACCGGCAAGGCGCGGCGGCTGCTCACCGACGAGGTGATGAGTGCGATCGCGACGCTCTCCGGGCAGGAGGAGGCGGGCGTCTACAACGACCGCGCCCCCGACGCCTGAGCCTCCCTCCGGGCTGGTCGCGACCCTTCGACAGGCTCAGGGCAGGCCAAGCGCACCCTGCGGTGGTGGCGGTGGTCGGGACCCGGCGAGGTGCCCGCGACCTACGGGCGGCCCCCGTGGGGGACCTCGACCTCGACGGCGCGGATCTCGCCCTCGCGCGCGGCCGCCCGGGCGCCGGCGTCGAAGTCCGGCGCGCAGCACATGAACAGCGTGCGGCCGTCGGAGCCGCCGAGCATGCAGGCGAAGACCCCGGTGCCGGGCTGGATCTCGGCCAGCACCTGCCCGCCCTGGGCGACGCGGACCACCCGGCCGTTGACGGCGTCCGCGACCCACAGGCAGCCGTCGGCGTCCAGCGCGCACCCGTCGGGGGCGACGACCGCGCCGGGCAGCGCCTCGGCGATGACGCGCGAGGCGGGGAGGTCGCCGAACTCCGCCCACGTCCGGCGGTCCACCAGCGAGCCGTCGGAGGCCACGGTGAACGCGGTGACCCGGTTGCCGAAGGTCTCGTCGACCAGGAGCACCGCGTCGTCGGTGAGGACGGTGCCGTTCGGGAACCACAGGTCCTCGGCGGCGAGCGTCACGGTCCCGTCGGGGTCGACGCGCAGCAGGTCGGTGGTCTCGATGTCGGCGCCCGCCATCAGGTCGAACCCGAAGCTCCCCACCCAGGCCCGGCCGTCCGCGTCGACGACCATGTCGTTGAGCTGCTCCGAGGCGTACGACGACAGGTCCGCGTGCACGGCGGTGGTCCCGTCCTCCTCGCGCCGCATCAGCAGCCGGTCCTTGGCCGAGACGAAGAGCAGGCGGCCGTCGGGCAGCCAGCCGATCCCGGAGGGCTGTGCGGGGACCTCGACCTCGGTCCGCAGGTCGGAGCCGTCCTCGAGGACGGAGTAGACCGCGTGCGTGTAGAAGTCGGCGAACCACAGCCGTCCCTCGTGCCAGCGCGGACACTCCGTGAACGTCATGCCCGAGACGACGGTGCGGATCTCGTGCGCGTCGACAGTGCCCTCGCTCATGCCCACGAACCTAGCAACGCACGTGACCGACGTCACCGAGAAGGATCTGGGTAGGCTGGGTCCCTGGTGAGCCGGGAAGTCTGGTCGGCACGTCGTACGCCCGTGCCCGCACCACTCCAAGGAGCCCGATGAGCACCTCCTCGAAGCGTCCTGCCCTCTTCTCGCGCGGGTCCTGGTCCGAGACCTCCCGCATCGCCGACATCCTGCGCGCCGAGACCACCGGTGGCTTCCTGCTGCTGGTCGCGACGGTGATCGCGATCGCCTGGGTGAACTCCCCGATGGGCGACTCCTACGAGTCGCTGAGCGAGCTGAGGGTGGGCCCCTCGGCGCTGCACCTGGACCTGGACCTGAGCACCTGGGCAGCCGACGGGCTGCTGGCGATCTTCTTCTTCGTGGTCGGCCTCGAGCTCAAGCGCGAGTTCGTCGCCGGGGACCTGCGCGACCCGCGCCGGGCGGCGCTGCCGATCGCGGCCGCGGTCGGCGGCATGGCGCTGCCCGCGGTGATCTTCACCGTCGTCAACCTCGACACCGGCGGCGACGCGCTCCAGGGCTGGGCGATCCCGACCGCGACCGACATCGCCTTCGCGCTGGCCGTCCTCGCGGTGATCGGCAACCACCTGCCGACCGCGCTGCGGACCTTCCTGCTCACGCTCGCCGTGGTCGACGACCTGATCGCGATCACGATCATCGCGCTCTTCTACACCGCCGACCTGCAGCCGCTCTACCTGCTCGCCGCGCTGGTCCCGATCGCGCTGTTCGGCCTCGCCGTGCAGAAGCGTGTGCGCTCCTGGTGGCTCCTCGTCCCGCTCGCACTCCTCGCCTGGGTGCTGGTCCACGAGTCCGGGGTGCACGCCACCGTCGCGGGCGTCGTCCTCGGCTTCACCGTGCCGGTGCTGCGCAGCCAGGCTGCGGGCGGTCCCGATGCCGGACCGGGGCTGGCCGAGCACTTCGAGCACCGGATCAGGCCGCTCTCGGCCGGTGTCGCGGTGCCGGTCTTCGCCTTCTTCGCCGCCGGTGTGGCGATCGGCGGCTGGGACGGCGTCGTCGAGACCGCGACCGACCGGGTCGCGATCGGGGTCGCGGTCGGCCTGGTCGTCGGCAAGCTCGTCGGCATCCTCGGGACCTCGTACGTCGTCGCCAAGGTGACCCGGGCCGACCTCGACCCGGACCTGTCCTGGTCCGACGTCCTCGGCGTCTCGCTGCTGGCGGGGATCGGCTTCACCGTGTCCCTGCTGATCGGCGAGCTCGCCTTCGGTGCGTCCTCCGAGCGCGACGAGCACGTGAAGCTGGCGATCCTGGCCGGCTCGCTGGTCGCCTCGCTGCTCGCGGCGGTCGTGCTCCGTGCCCGCGACCGGGCGTACCGCCGCATCGAGGCCGAGGAGAGGGTCGACTCCGACGCGGACGGCGTGCCCGACGTGTATCAGCGGGAGGCCTGAGGGACCCGAGGAACCTCAGCCCTCGGTGCTCGAGGAGCCGGACTCCTTGTCCTCCTTGCGCTGCTGGCGCTGGTCCTGGCAGGTCTGCTTGCGCTCGTCCTGCTTCTTCTTCGCGGTCTGCGCGTGCTCCTGGACCTCCGCGCCGTAGGCGCCCGAGAGCCGGCCCTCGCGGATCTTCTGGGCCGCGGCCCGACGGTCGGCCCCGGGCTGCATCTTCTGCAGTGCGTCGAGGTCGCTCCGCAGCTTCTCCGGCAGCGACGCCCGGTGCTTCTCGATGCGCTGCTCGCGCTTCTCGACGCGCTCCTGGACCTCCTTGCCGTACTTGCCGTCCGCGGCGTCCTTCCGGATCGCGGCCAGGCCCTCCCGCTGCTTCGCGCGCAGGGCCTGCAGGTCCTTGGTCAGCGACTGCGGCGCCTTGCCGATCCGCACCCCGAGAGGCGAGTGGTGGTGCGAGGTGCTGCGGCACGCGGAGGCCTGGCCCGGGGAGTGGGCGGCGAGCGACGTGGTCGACCCCGACGGTCCGGCCGTTGCCTGCTGGGCGCCGATCACCGAGGCGGTGACGAGGCCGGCGCCGGCGAGGGTGCCCGCGGCGGTCCGGGCGAGGACGTTCTTCGAGAGGTTCACTGGTCGTGCTCCGATCGGTGGGGAACTCATCTGGTGCGAAGGAGCCTGGCGGGCGCTGGTGAGCAGAGGGTGCGGTCCGTGTTCGGGTCGTGTAAGCGCGGCCGGGCGAGCGCGACGGAGGATCGTCCCGGGTCCCGGGGCGCACTAGGTTCGAGCAGTGCCCACCGGACTGGTGCTCGTCGTCGAGGACGAGCCGGCGATCGCCGACCTGGTGCGGCGCTACCTGCTCCGCGACGGCTACGGCGTGCACGTCGAGTCCGACGGTGACCGCGCGCTGGCCGCGTGCCGCCGGCTGCGTCCCGTCGCCGTCGTCCTCGACGTCGGTCTGCCGGGGCGCGACGGCATCGCCGTGTGCAGGGCGCTGCGCGAGGAGGGTGACTGGACGCCGGTGCTCTTCGTGACCGCGCGCGACGACGAGGTGGACCGGGTGCTCGGGCTGGAGATCGGCGCCGACGACTACCTCACCAAGCCGTTCTCGCCCCGCGAGCTGGTGGCGCGACTGGCGGCGGTGCTGAGGCGGCAGGGCGAGCCCGCTCGCCCCGCCGTCCTGGAGGCCGGCGGCGTACGGATGGACCAGGCGGCGCGCACGGTCCTCGTCGACGGCGCCGAGGTGGCCCTGACCGTCACCGAGTTCAACCTCCTCGAGACGCTGCTGCGCAGCCGTGGGCGGGTGGTGGCGCGCGCCGAGATCCTCGCCCGGGCCTGGGGCCAGGCCGACTACGGGTCGAGCCGCACGGTGGACGTCCACGTGGCGCAGCTGCGCGCGAAGCTCGGGCCGGGGTCGCCGATCGAGACGGTGCGCGGCGTCGGCTACCGGATCGCCGGATGAGGGTCCCGCGGTCGCTGGCCGGCCGGCTCGTGCTCGCGATGCTGGCGGTGGCCGTGGTCGCGCTGCTCCTGGCGGCGACCCTGACCAGCCCGTTGGTGCGGTCGAGCACCGAGGGGTCGGCACGCTCGACGCTGGCCCGACAGGCCGATCTCTTCGCCGCGCTGGCCCGGCCGGCGCCGCTGGTCAACCGTCTCGAGCTGCAGGGCGACGTCCGCGGTCTCTCGCTGGACTCGGTGAGCCCGCGCGGCCGCTCCGACGGGGTCGCCGCGCTGCTCCGCGCCGACGACCGGCGCCGCCTCCTCGCCGGTGACCCGGTCTCCACCACCGTCCGTGACGAGGACGGCGAGCCGCTGCTGGTCGAGGCGCGGCCCACCCGCAGCGGCGGGGCGGTCGTGCTGGCCACGGGTGCCGACACCGTCGACCGGGCGGTCGCCGAGCAGCGACGCAGGCTGCTCCTGGCGCTGACCCTTGCCCTGCTGGTCGCCGTCGGGATCGGCGTGGTCGTCGCCCGCCAGCTCGGGCGCCCGCTGGCACGGCTGGCCGAGGACGCCGGCCGGCTCGGCGCGGGGGAGCGCGGCACAGTCCGGGCGCCGGTACGCGGCGGGACCCGTGAGGTCGAGGAGGTCGCGGCTGCTCTGCGTCGGCTCGACGACGCGCTGGCGAGCAGCGAGGGCCGGCAGCGCAGGTTCCTGCTCTCGGTCTCCCACGAGCTGCGCACGCCACTGACCGCCGTGCTCGGCTACGCCGAGTCCCTCGCCGACGGTGTCGTCGGTCCCGAGGAGCTGCCCGAGGTCGGTGTGACGATGGTGGGCGAGGCCCGGCGCCTCGAGCGCTACGTCGCCGACCTGCTCGACCTCGCCCGGCTGGAGGCCGACGAGCTCGTCGTGCACACCGCGCCGTGCGACGCCGCCGAGGTGGTGCGCGAGGCCGCCCGCGCCTGGGGTGACCGCTGCGAGCGGGCGGGGCTCTCGCTACGTGTCGAGACGGAGGAGGCGCTGCCCGTCGAGTCCGACCCGCTGCGCCTGCGACAGGTGGTCGACGCCCTGGCCGACAACGCCGTACGGATCTGCTCGCCCGGCGACAGCGTCGTGCTGGCCGCGGTGCGCGCGCCGGGTGTCGTACGCCTGGAGGTCCGCGACTCCGGTCCCGGGCTGGACGTCGAGGATGCCGCGACCGCCTTCGAGCCGGGGGTGCTCCACGAGAAGTACGACGAGCGTGCCGGCGGTCTCGGCCTGGGGCTCTCCCTGGTCCAGGGGCTCGTGCGTCGCCTCGGCGGCACCGTCGCCGTCGGCCGCGGGCCCGAGGGGGGCGCCGCCTTCCGGGTCGACCTGCCGGGCTGAGCGTGTTCTCGCCCACACCCGGCGTCTCCTGGTTGGCGGGCTCGCCGGACGGCTCTAAGATCGAAACTGTTCCGTTTCGAAACGATGTCGTTTCGGCACGACCCCAGGGGAGGGTGATGACCAGGCTGACGGCCGAGCGGCTCGACGAGCTGTTCCGCGGCACCCTCGCGCTGGTCGCCGAGCACGGCTTCGAGCGGATCACCATGGACCAGGTCGCCGAGGCGACCAGCTCCAGCAAGGCCACGCTCTACCGTCAGTGGGGCTCGAAGTCGACGCTGGTCGTCGAGGCGCTGCGCCACCTCGCGGTCAGCGACGAGGTGCCCTCCGACACCGGCTCGCTGCGCTCGGACCTCGCCGCCCTGGTCACCGGTCGCTCGACCCGGATCGAGGCCGAGGCCGACCTCATCGGCGCCGTGCTCCACGCGGTGAAGTCCGACGAGGAGCTGCGCAACGCGTGCCGCGACCGCGTCGTCTCGGCGCTGCGGGAACGTCTGCAGACCGTCGTCGAGCGCGCCGTACGACGCGGCGAGGTCGCCGCCGACAACCCCGCCCTCGGCTTCGCCGACCTGGTCCTCATCGCCCCCTTCGTCCTGCGCAGCGTGCTCGAGGACGAGCACGTCGAGGACGACTACCTGCTCGGCTACCTCGACGCCGTGCTGGTCCCGACGCTCACCCACACGCCCGCTTAGGAGCTCAGCCCATGTCCTGGTACCTCTACCGCCTCGGTCGCTGGAGCTTCCGGCGTCGTCGTCTCGTCGCCTCGCTGTGGCTGGGTCTGCTGATCGTGATGGGCGTGGGCGCGGCCACCCTCAAGGGCCCGACCTCGGACCAGTTCGACCTCCCCGGCATCGAGTCCACCCAGGCCTTCAGCCTGATCAAGGAGCGGTCCCCGCAGGCGGCGCCGGACGGCGCGACCGCTCGCGTGGTGTTCCAGGCCCCCGAGGGGCAGCGCCTGGACACCGGCGCGAACAAGCAGCTCGTGCTCGACGCGATCGCCGCGGCCAAGACCGACGACGTGGTCTCCTCGACCGACCCGTACACGACCGGCACCGTCTCGAAGGACGGCCGCACGGCGTACTCCTCGATCTCCTACTCGAAGACCTCGGTCGAGCTCACCGAGGCAGACAAGAGCGCGTTGGAGGACGCCCCGGACGCGGCCCGCGACGCCGGGCTGACAGTCGCGATCGGCGGCGACGCCCTGCAGGCCATCCCGGAGACGGGCACCACCGAGCTGCTCGGTGTGATCGTCGCGATCGTCGTGCTGGTGATCACCTTCGGGGCGCTGCTGGTCGCCGGCATGCCGCTGCTCACGGCGCTGATCGGCGTGGGCATCGGGGTCCTGGGGATCACCACGCTCACCGGGTTCATGGACCTCGGCTCGACGACCCCGATCCTCGCCACGATGCTCGGGCTGGCGGTCGGCATCGACTACGCGCTGTTCATCGTCTCCCGCTACCGTCACGAGCTCTTCCTCGGCCGCAGCCACGAGGAGGCGGCCGGGCGCGCCGTGGGCACGGCCGGGACGGCGGTGGTCTTCGCCGGTCTGACCGTGATCATCGCGCTCGCCGGCCTCGCGGTGGTGAACATCAGCTTCCTCACCGAGATGGGGGTGGCCGCGGCCGCCACGGTCGCGGTCGCCGTGCTGATCGCGCTCACGATGCTGCCCGCGCTCTTCGGGTTCACCGGCAAGCGGATCGGCTGGGGCAGGGTGCCGTTCCTGTCCGCCCGGGACCCCGAGGACAAGTCCGGCCGCCGCACCAACGGCCGGCGCTGGGCCGACCTGGTGACCAGGCACCGCGCCCTGACCCTGGTCACCGGCCTGGTCGTGGCCGGCGTGGTGGCCATCCCCGTCGCCTCGATGCGGCTGGCCCTGCCCGACGACGGGACGGCACCCGACGGCAGCCAGACCCGGGTCGCCTACGACCTGATCGCCGAGAACTTCGGGGCCGGGACGAACGGCCCGCTGCTGGTCGTCGTGGACACCAAGGACGCCGCCGACCCGGCCGGTGCGGTCAGCACCGTCGTGTCCCGGCTGGGCACGATCGAGACCGATGTCGCCGCGGTGGTGCCGCCGGTCACCGACCCGAAGGACCAGCGCGCGGTGGCGGCGTACCAGCAGCAGCTCTCGCAGGCGCAGTACGCCCTCGTGACCGTGATCCCGAAGAGCGGCCCGTCCGCGGCGGGCACCCAGGACCTGGTCGACGAGATCCGCTCCACCGTGGGCGGGGACGCGGCGCCGGGAGGCTCGCGGGTGCTGGTGACGGGGCAGACCGCGCTCGGTGTGGACATCTCCGCCTCCCTCGCGGACGCCTTCCCGAAGTACCTGATCGTGGTGGTCGGCTTCGCGTTCCTGCTGCTGATGGTCGTCTTCCGCTCGATCCTGGTCCCGCTCAAGGCGGTCGTCGGCTTCCTGATCTCCGTGGGCGTCTCGCTCGGCGCGACGGTCGCGGTCTTCCAGTGGGGCTGGCTCGCCGATCTCGTCGGCGTGGACAAGTCCGGGCCCGTGCTGTTCCTGCTCCCGCTGCTGCTGACCGGCATCCTGTTCGGTCTCGCGATGGACTACGAGGTCTTCCTCGTGTCCCGGATGCGCGAGGAGTACGTCCACGGCCGCGAGGCGGTGGGCGCCGTCGTCCACGGCTTCCAGTACGGCGCACGCGTCGTCACGGCGGCGGCGGCGATCATGATCGGGGTCTTCGGGAGCTTCGCGCTCGGCGACAACGCGATCGTGAAGTCGATCGGGTTCGGTCTGGCCGTCGGTGTCCTCGCCGACGCGTTCCTCGTACGCATGACGCTGGTCCCGGCGTTCATGGCGCTGCTGGGCAGGCACATGTGGTGGCTCCCCTCCTGGCTCGACCGGGCGCTGCCCGACCTCGACGTCGAGGGCGAGTCGCTGAGCCGCCACCTCGACGGTGACCTCGCCCCGCCCGTGGCGGCCGACGGCGCTGACGGCCGTACCGGCGAGGACGGCGACCCCCGCGGCAGGCACGAGGCGGGTGCCCACGCCCGCTGACCGAGGTGGGAGTACGCGGCGCGTGCCGCGAGTGCCCGGTCGGCGGGTGTCGGTGGCGGCTGCTTGAGTGGTCGCGATGACCGGTCCGACGTACTCCCTCACCCCCTCCGCGACTCGTGGTGCGGCGGCGCCGACCCTCGACGCCGCCCAGCAGCGGGTCGTCGACCACGAGGGCGGGCCGCTGCTGGTGCTCGCGGGGCCTGGCACGGGGAAGACCACGACGCTCGTCGAGGCGATCGTGGACCGGGTGGAGAACCGCGGGGCCGACCCCGGCGCGGTGCTCGCACTGACCTTCAGCCGCAAGGCCGCCGAGCAGCTGCGCGACCGCGTGACCACGCGGCTCGGGCGCACCACCTCGGCGGCGATCAGCTCGACCTTCCACTCCTTCGCGTACGGGCTCGTCCGGGCGAAGTCGCCGGCCGAGCTCTACTCCGACCCGCTGCGCCTCCTCTCGGCCCCGGAGCAGGACGTGCTCGTCGCCGAGCTGCTGACCGGGCCGGAGGCCGTGCGTTGGCCCGATGGGCTGCGTGCCGCCGTCGGGACCCGGGGCTTCGCGCGCGAGGTCGCGTCGGTGCTCTCGCGGGCGCGGGAGCGGGGGGTCGACCCCGAGGACCTGGTCGCCCTGGGGGAGCGCGCGGACGAGCCGGCGTACTCCGCGGCCGGCCGGTTCCTGTCGGGCTACCTCGACGTCCTCGACGCGACCAGCAGCATCGACTACGGCGACCTGCTCCGCCGCGCGGTCGCACTTGCGGGCAGGTACCGCGAGGAGCTGCGCGAGCGGTACCGCCACGTGTTCGTCGACGAGTACCAGGACACCGACCCGAGCCAGGTCGCGCTGCTGCGGGAGCTGGCCGGCGACGGAGGCGACCTGGTCGTGGTCGGCGACCCGCACCAGTCGATCTACGGCTTCCGTGGTGCCGACGTGCGCGGCATCCTCGACTTCCCCGCGCAGTTCCCGCAGACGTCGGGCGAGCGGGCCGAGACGGTCGTGCTCGGGACGACCCGCCGCTTCGGTGAGCACCTGCTCCTGGCGAGCCAGCGGGTCGCCGCCAGGCTGCCGCTGCACGGATCGGTCGCCGAGGAGGGCAAGGCAGCCTTCCGCTCACCGGTCGCGCTCGGCGCGGCGACGCCGGGACGTGCGGAGGTGATCACCTTCGACACCGACCGTGCCGAGACCGAGCACCTCGCCGACCGGCTGCGCCGCGCCCACCTCGAGGACGGCGTCGACTGGTCCGACATGGCCGTGCTCGTGCGGTCCGGACGCGCCTCGATCCCGGCGCTGCGGCGCGGGCTCGCCGCCGCCGGCGTCCCGGTCGAGGTCGCCTCCGACGACACGCCGCTGGTCGCGGAGCCGGCCGTGCAGCCGCTGCTGGCCGCGCTGCGCGCGGTGCTCGACCTCGACGTCACCGACACCTCGCGGCCCGACCACCTCGACGCGGTCCGCGCGCACACGTTGCTGGTCTCCCCGCTGTGCGGCCTGGACGCGACCGAGGTCCGGTCGCTGGGTCGTGCGCTGCGCGGCGTCGCCCGTGCCGACGGCCTGCCGGTCCAGGCGGCGCTCGACGACCAGGTCCAGGCCGCCGCCACGGGCACGCCGGTGGACTCCTCGCCCGAGCTCCTGCGCCGGGCGCTGGTCGAGCCGGACCTGTGCGCCGATCTTCCCGGAGCCGCGGCGGCCAAGGTGCGTGCCTTCGCGGCACTGCTGGCGGCCGCCCGCGATCGGCTCGACGCCGGTGGCACCGCGGAGGACGTGCTGTGGCAGCTCTGGTCGGGGACCTCCTGGCCGCGACGCCTGTACGACAGCGCGGTCGGCGGCGGCCCTGGCGCCCGCCTGGCGCACCGCGACCTCGACGCGATCTGCTCGCTGTTCGACACTGCCGCCCACACCGAGGAGCAGCGCGGCCACACCAGCGTGCCGGTGTTCCTCGAGACGTTGACCGCCCAGCAGATCCCCGCCGACACCCTCGCCGACCGGGGGGTGCGCGGATCGGCGGTGCGGCTGATGACCGCCCACCGCTCCAAGGGCCTGGAGTGGCGACTGGTCGTCGTCGCGCACGTCCAGGAGGAGGGCTGGCCCGACCTCCGCCGCCGCGCCAGCCTGCTGCGTGCCGACCGGATCGGCCGCGACGGCCTGGTCCCGCCGGCGACGACCCGGTCGATGCTGGAGGAGGAGCGGCGGCTGTTCTACGTCGCCTGCACCCGCGCCCGCGAGCAGCTCCTGGTCACGGCGGTCCGCTCGGCGGACGAGGACGGCGAGGTGCCGTCCCGCTTCCTCGAGGAGCTCGGCGTCGAGGTGCGCCACGTCGCGGGGCGACCGGCCAGGCCGCTGTCCCTGCCCGGTCTGGTGGCGACCCTGCGCCGTACGACCGCCGACCCCGACGCCTCCGAGGCGCTGCGCGACGCGGCCGCCCGCCGGCTGGCCGCTCTGGCCGCTGTGGAGGTCGGCGGACGCCCGGTCGCGCCCGGCGCCGACCACCGTCGCTGGTGGGGGGTGCGCCCGCCCAGCCGGGCCGACGCACCGTTGCGCCGGGCCGACGAGCCCGTGACGATCTCGCCCTCGGCGCTCACCACGTTGGAGGAGTGCCCCGCGAAGTGGTTCTTCGAGCGTGAGGCGGGAGGCCGCGAGGGCACCACCTCCGCCCAGGGCTTCGGGCTGGTGATCCACGCGATCGCCGACCGGGTCGGCTCCGGCGAGCTGACCGGGGACGACGCGACCCTCGACGCCCTGATGGAGCAGGTCGACGCCGTGTGGTCGAGGCTGGCCTTCCGCACCCCCTGGTCGGCCTCCCGCGAGCGGGAGCAGGCGCGCAAGGCGCTCGCCCGGTTCATCGAGCACCACCACCGGGAGGGCGCTCGTACCGTGATCGCCACCGAGAAGGAGCTCGAGGCCCGCGTCGAGCTCCCCGACGGCACCGTGGTGCGGGTGCGCGGCTTCGCGGACCGGCTCGAGCTCGACGAGGCCGGCGACGTCGTCGTCGTCGACCTCAAGACCGGCAAGAGCGCGCCGACCGGCGCCGAGGTCGCGGTCCACCCGCAGCTCGGGCTCTACCAGCTCGCCGTCGACCACGGCGCCGTCGCCGACCTCGAGGTCGTGCCCGACGGGGCGGGCGCGGGTGGTGCCGAGCTGTGGCACCTGCGTCAGGAGACCAAGGGGCGGCTGAGGAGCCAGCGCCAGGAGCCGCAGGTGCCGGACGAGGACGGTCGTACCGACGTGCTGCGCCAGCTGGAGGACGCGGTCGGTCACCTCCGCGCCGAGTCGTTCCCGGCCCGGCCGGGGTCGCAGTGCCGCTACTGCTCGTTCACCCGGATGTGCCCGGCGCAGACCACCGGGTCGGTGCTCGGGTGACGGCGGCGGAGAGCCGGCAGACCCGGACGACGATCGGCTCGCCCGCCGAGCTGCGCGAGGTGATGGGCACCGAGTTCGAGGTCAGCCCGCAGCAGTGGGCCGCGGTCTCGGCACCCCTGGAGCCGACCGTGGTGATCGCCGGCGCCGGGTCCGGCAAGACCTCGCTGATGGCGGCGCGCGTCGTCTACCTCGTCGCCACCAGGCAGGTCGCCGCCGACCAGGTGCTCGGTCTGACGTTCACCACCAAGGCGGCGGCCGAGCTGCGCAGCCGGGTGCGGGGAGCCCTGGAGCGGTCCGGTCAGGTCGACCGTGACGCGGACGGTGAGCGACTGGAGCCGGCGGTCGCGACGTACCACTCCTTCGCCTCGACCCTGCTGACCGAGCACGGTCTGCGGATCGGTCACGAGCCGGACACCCGGTTGATGGCCGACGCCTCCCGCTACCAGCTCGCGGGCCGGGTCGTGGCGCGGCACACCCGCGCGGTCGAGCACCTCTCCGACAGCCCGCCGCACGTGATCGAGGCCCTGCTGGCGCTCGACGGCGCGCTGAGCGAGCACCTGGTCGACCTCGACCGGCTGCGGGCGTACGACGCCGCCGAGCGCGACCGTTTCACGACCGCGCTGGCCTCCGAGCGGGCGAGGGCGGACATCCTCAAGGCGATCGGGGTGATCGACCAGCGCAGCGAGCTGCTGGGACTGGTCGGGTCCTACCGCGACCTCAAGTCCGAGCTCGGCCTGATGGACTTCTCCGACCAGATCGCTCTGGCGGCCCGGCTGAGCGCGGCGCACCCGCAGGTCGGTGCGGAGCAGCGCGAGGCCTACCGCGTGGTGCTCCTCGACGAGTACCAGGACACCTCCGTGGCCCAGGCCCAGCTGCTGGCGGCGCTGTTCTCCGGGCCGGACCCGGCTCGGGGACGCGGACACCCGGTCACGGCCGTCGGCGACCCCAACCAGGCGATCTACGGCTGGCGCGGCGCCTCGGTCAGCAACATCCTCGGCTTCGGCCGGGACTTCCCGCGGGCCGACGGGTCGACCGAGGTGCCGGTCCTCCCGCTGACCGTCAACCGGCGCTCGGACCGGCACATCCTCGAGGTGGCCAACACGATCGCCGGACGCCTCTACGACAGCCAGCCCTCGGTGAGCCCGCTGGAGCCGCCGCCGGGCGCCGCGGAGGGGGAGGTGCACGTCCTCAACCACGAGACCTACCCCGAGGAGCTGGCCTGGGTGGCCGAGGCGGTGGTGGCTGCTCACGGCCGGACCGGCTCCTGGCGCGAGATCGGCGTGCTGCTGCGCGACAACCAGCACGCCGCCGACGTCTTCGACACGCTGTCGCAGGCCGAGGTGCCGGTCGAGATCGTCGGGCTCCAGGGCCTGCTCGCCCTGCCCGAGGTCGCCGAGGTGCTGGCCACGCTGCGGCTGCTGCAGGACCTCACCGCCAACGCGAGCCTGCTCACCCTGCTCACCGGCCCGCGCTGGGCGATCGGGCCGCGGGACCTCTCCCTGCTGGCCCGCCGCGCCCGCGAGCTGGCCGGCGATGGTGCGCGGACCGGCCCGCCGGACTCGCCGCCGGTCGACCTCGCCGCCTCGCTCGAGGAGGCCGTGGCGGGCAGCGACCCGACGGAGGTGGTGGCGCTGGCCGACGCGCTGTCCGACCTGGGCGAGGACACGGCGTACTCCGAGGTCGCCCGTGCGCGGTTCGCCGCGCTCGACCGCGAGCTGCGCCAGCTGCGCCGCCACGTCGGGGAGCCGCTGCTGGACCTGGTGCGCCGCGTGATCGACGTCTGCGGCATCGACGTCGAGCTCGCCTCCTCGGGCAGCGAGTCGGCGCGGGCCAGGCGCGAGAACCTCGACCTGTTCGTCAAGGCGGTGGCCGAGTTCCGGGCCGTCGACGGCGAGGTGTCGCTGCCGTCCCTGCTGGCGTGGTTCGAGGCCGAGGACGACCTCGGGGGACTCGACGTCGCGACCCCGTCCGAGAGCGACTCGGTCAAGCTGCTCACCGTGCACCGGGCGAAGGGGCTGGAGTGGGACGAGGTGTTCTGCCTGGGCGTCGTCCGGGAGCGGTTCCCGGTCACCCGCTCGCGCCCGCTGTGGGTCACCCAGGCACAAGCGCTCCCGCACGCGCTGCGCGGCGACGCCCGCGACCTGGCGGGGCTGGGTGGGCACACCAAGGAGCACCTCGACCGGCTGAAGGCCGACGCCAAGGAGCACCAGGCCGAGGAGGAGCTCCGCTTGGCGTACGTCGCGTTCACCCGCGCCAGGCACCGGATGTGGGTGTCGTCGTACCACTGGCGCGACAGCCGGTCCAAGCCCAACGGTCCCTCCGACTACCAGCAGACCATCCGCACGACCATCGCCGGATGGGGCCAGGAGCCGGACACCTGGGTCGAGGAGTCCGCCCACGAGACCAACCCGCTGCACGCCGGTGACTCCGACGTCGCCTGGCCGGTCACCGGACGCACGGCCGAGGCCGAGCGTCGTACGTCGGCGGCGGAGCGGGTGGAACGGGTCCGGCACGAGACCGGCGAGGTCGAGGGATCCGAGGACCCTGAGGACTCCGGGCTCGACCTCGTCGAGCGGGCGGTCGTCGAGGAGTGGGACGCCGCGATCGGCGTGCTGCTCACCGAGGCGGAGCGCGAGGCGGGGCGGACCGTCGAGGTGGCGCTGCCGTCGGGCCTCTCGGCCACGGCGCTCTCGCGGCTGCGCGAGGACCCCGAGGAGCTGGCCCGCGACCTGGCCCGGCCGATGCCCCGGCGTCCGTCGCCGGAGGCCCGGTTCGGCACCCGTTTCCACGCCTGGGTGGAGGCACGGTTCGGCCAGCAGGACCTCTTCGACCCCGACGACCTGCCCGGGCGGGCCGACACCGGCATCGACGGCGAGGACGACCTGGCGGCGCTGGTCGCCGCCTTCGAGTCCGGCCGCTTCGCCGACCGGGTGCCCCTCGCCGTGGAGGCGCCGTTCTCGCTGGTCCTGGCCGGTCAGGTGGTCCGTGGTCGGATCGACGCCGTCTACACGGAGCCCGACGGTGCCTTCCTGCTCGTCGACTGGAAGACCGGCCGGGAGTCGGGCACCGACCCCTGGCAGCTCGCGGTCTACCGCGTCGCCTGGGCCGAGCTGCACGGCGTGCCGCCGGAGCAGGTCCGCGTGGCCTTCCACTTCGTGCGCACCGACCGCACGGTCGTCCCCGACCCTGCCGACCTCCCCGACCGCGCGGCCCTCGAGGCCCTGCTCCGGTGAGCCGCGCCGCTCACCCGCCGTCGCGTGCGGCGGCCGCCAGCGCGACCTCGACCATCGGCGCGAAGCTGCGCTCGCGGTCCTCGCTGCTCAGCTCGACGCCGGTGACCACGTGGTCGGACACCGTGCACACCGCCAGCGCTCGGCGACCGTGCGCTGCCGCGAGCGTGTAGAGCGCGCTCGCCTCCATCTCGACCGCCAGCACCCCGTGCGCCACCATCGGCGCGGTCAGCTCCGGTCGCGGGTGGTAGAAGCTGTCGCCCGACAGCACCAGCCCCGTGTGCACGACCAGACCCTCGCGCGCCCGGGCCGCGTCGCGCGCCGCGACGACGAGGTCCAGGTCGGCCACCGGGGCGTAGTCGTAGCCGTGGAAGCGGATCCGGTTCATCGAGGAGTCGGTGCACGCGCCGGTCGCGATGACGAGGTCGCGCAGCCCCACGTCCTCGGTGAGTGCGCCGCAGGAGCCGACGCGCACCACCGTGCGCACGTCGTACGACGTGAACAGCTCGGTCGCGTAGATCGCCAGCGACGGCTGGCCCATCCCCGAGCCCTGCACCGAGACGCGGTGCCCCTGCCAGGTGCCGGTGAAGCCGAGCATGCCCCGCACCCGCGAGTAGCACTCGACGTCGTCGAGGAACGTCTCGGCGATCCACTGCGCCCGCAGCGGGTCCCCGGGCATGAGGACGGTCGGGGCGATCTGGCCGGGCTCGGCGCCGAGGTGGGTGCTCACCCGCGACACCGTAGCCAGGCGGCGGCGTGGTAGGCCTGACCTCGTGGCGACTTCCCCCGCTGACCAGCACCCACCGCTCGCGCTGACCCGCGCTCCGCACGACCGCGAGGCCGAGCGGCGCACCGACGAGGAGTGGCTGGTGCGGGCCTGGTCCGACCCGGCCACGCGGGTGCTCGTGCTGGCTGGAGCGCGGTTCCGCGTCGTCGACGGCGACGTCCCGTGGGTCGCGCCGAGCCAGGCGCCGGACGGCGTGAAGGTGCTGCTGGGGGAGAAGGACGGCGTGACCCACGTCGCCGTCGTCGCCGACGAGGACCTGGCCGACGACGGGGAGGGTGTGTGGGCCTCGCTGCGCGACGCACTGTCCCTGGTGGACCGGATCGAGGCCGAGCTCGTGGCCCACGCGGTCGGGATCGCGGAGTGGCTGCGCGTCACCCGCTGGTGCCCCCGCTGCGCGGGCCGGCTGGAGCCGACCCACGCGGGCCACCAGCTGCAGTGCACCGGCACGTGTGGCCGTGCCCAGTTCCCGCGGACCGACCCGGCGGTGATCATGGTGGTCGTCGACGGCGAGGCCCCCGACGACCGGGTGCTGCTGGGCCGCAGCCCGCTGTGGCCGACGGGTCGCTACTCCACCCTCGCCGGGTTCGTCGAGCCCGGCGAGTCGGCCGAGGACGCAGTCCGCCGCGAGGTCCAGGAGGAGACCGGGGTACGGGTCGACAGGGTCGAGTACTTCGGCAGCCAGCCCTGGCCGCTCCCCGCCAGCCTGATGATCGGCTTCGTCGCGCACGCCGCCACCACCGACGTCGCGGTCGACGGCGTGGAGATCGAGGACGCGCGCTGGTTCACCCGCGAGGAGCTCGGCGCCTCGGCGGAGGACGGCAGCCTGGTGCTCCCCGGCGGGATCTCGATCAGCCACTACCTCATCGAGTGGTGGTACGGGGCCCACCTCTCCGGCTCCTGGCGGTAGGGCGCGTTGCTCAATCCATGGCCTGCTGCGCGCCGCCCCTCACGCACGCTGGCTGCGTTGCCTCGCTTGACGGGCCGCCGGCCCGTCTGCGCTCCCGCGCCAAGCCACCACCCCACGAGACCGCTCGCTGCGCTCGCGCTCCCGCGGGGACCCCGGAGGTGCCATCGCACGCGCTGGACGACGCGCAGCGAACGGCCAGCGATTCAGCAACACCCCTGGTCCAGGACGTTGGCGCGGTCGATCGTCGCTGCGGACGACGCGAACGTCAGGGACTACCCCTCAGACGCCGAGCTTCTCCTTGACCTGCTTCAGCGACGGGTTGGTCTGCGTGGTGCCGTCGTCCCACACGAGGGTCGGGACGGTCTGGTTGCCACCGTTGGCCTGCATCACGATCTCGGCAGCGGCGGGGTCCTGCTCGATGTCGACCACGTCGTACACCTCGCCCTCGGCGATGCCCTCGCGGGTGAGCTGCGAGCCGAGGCGGTGGCAGTAGCCGCACCACGGCGTCTTGTACATCGTGAACCGCACGGCCTGTGCCCCTGCCTGTGAACTGTCGGTCATGACTGTCCGTCCTCGGATCTAGGGTGGTGTCTCCGCCCTGGCACGACAGCCAACGCCCATCTCGGAGAGGACATTCCGCGTGACACCCGAGCAGCTGCTGGATGCGCTCGACCCCGAGCAGCGGCAGGTCGCAGAGGCGCTGCGCGGCCCGGTCCGGGTGCTCGCCGGCGCCGGTACGGGCAAGACGCGGGCGATCACGCACCGGATCGCCCACGGCGTCGCCACGGGGGTGTACGTCCCCACGGAGGTCCTCGCGGTCACCTTCACCACGAAGGCCGCCGGTGAGATGCGCGGTCGGCTGCGTGCGCTCGGTGCAGCAGGGGTGCAGGCGCGGACCTTCCACTCCGCCGCACTGCGCCAGGTGCGGTACTTCTGGCCGCGGGTCTACTCCGGTGAGCCGCCCGAGCTGATCGAGTCCAAGCTCGGCCTCGTCGGCGGCGCCGCGCGGCGCAACCGGGTCCAGACCGACGCCTCGACGCTGCGCGACCTGGCCTCCGAGATCGAGTGGGCCAAGGTCTGCAACGTGCGACCCGACGACTACGCGCGCCTCGCACCGGGGCGCGGGCGGCAGGTGTCCGGCGTCGACCCGGCGAGCGTCGCGCACGTCTACGCCGGCTACGAGGAGCTCAAGCGCGAGCAGGGCCGGATGGACATGGAGGACGTGCTGCTCCTCGACGCGGCCCTGCTCACCGAGGACGACCGGGTCGCCGCCGAGGTGCGCCGGCAGTACAAGTGGTTCGTCGTCGACGAGTTCCAGGACGTCTCCCCGATCCAGTCGGCGCTGCTCGACCTGTGGCTCGGCGGGCGGGACGAGATCTGCGTGGTGGGTGACCCGGCCCAGACCATCTACTCGTTCGCGGGTGCGAGCGCGTCGTACCTCTCCGACTTCCCGCAGCGCTACGCCAGCACCACCTCCATCCGGCTCGAGCGCAACTACCGCTCCACGCCCCAGGTGGTCGAGGCGGCGAACCGGCTGCTGCACGGCACGGCGTCGGCCGGCGTCCAGCTGCGCTCGCAGTCCGACTCCGGGCCCGCCGTGGCCTGGAGCGAGCACCCCGACGAGGTGGCCGAGGCGGACCACGTGGCCCGCGAGATCTCCCGGCTGCACCGCGCCGGCACGCCGCTGAGCCAGATCGCGGTGCTGTTCCGGATCAACGCCCAGTCGGAGACCTTCGAGGAGGCACTCGCCGCGGCCGCCGTCCCGTACGTCGTCCGCGGTGCGGCCCGCTTCTTCGACCGCCAGGAGGTGCGTCAGGCCACGGCGATGATGCGCGGGGCGGTGCGTGCCGGCGAGGCCGGGGGTGACCGGGGGGACGACGTCGCCGAGCAGGTGCGTGCGGTCCTGGTCGGGCTCGGCTGGACCGAGAAGGCGCCCGAGGCTCGCGGGCGGGCCCGCGACCGCTGGGAGTCCTGGCAGGCGCTGGTCTCCCAGGCCGAGGAGTTCACCCGGGCGGCGCGCGAGTCCGGCGAGGACGCCGACCTGACCGCGTTCGTCGCCGAGCTGGACCGCCGCGCGATGGAGCAGCACGCGCCGGTCGCCGAGGGGGTCACCCTGGCGACCCTGCACACGGCCAAGGGCCTGGAGTGGGACGCGGTCTTCTGCTGCGGGATGCAGGAGGGCACGCTGCCGATCACCTACGCCGACGGGCCCGAGGAGATCGAGGAGGAGCGCAGACTGCTCTACGTCGGCCTCACCCGCGCCCGACGGCACCTCTCGGTCTCCTGGTCGCTGGCCCGCAACCCCGGGGGGCAGGCGCGCCGCAGGCCTTCGCGGTTCCTGGTGCCGCTGCTGCCCGAGGGAACGACCGCGACGGGAGAGTCCGGTGGCCCGCGCCGGACCAGGTCCGGGCGCAAGCAGATGGCCGTGTGCCGGATGTGCCGCAAGCCCCTGGTCACCGCCAAGGAACGCAACCGCGGCTACTGCGACGACTGCCCGGTGCCCTACGACGAGGAGCTCTTCGGAGCACTGCGCACCTGGCGCAAGCAGCGCGCGGACGCCGACTCCGTCCCGGCGTACGTCGTCTTCTCCGACGCCACGCTCGAGGCCCTGGCCGAGGTGCGGCCCGACAGCCGGCAGAAGATGCTGCAGATCAGCGGGATCGGTGCCTCCAAGCTGGAGAAGTACGCCGACGAGGTGCTCGAGATCCTCGCCTGATCGCGGCGCGAGAAGCGCGCAATTAAATGGGTTGGCGCTTGATGAGACTTCGGGTCTACCGTGTGCGACGTGCCCGGGAGACCGGGCGCGACCCACACCCACCAGCGCACAGCGGCCCTGGCAAGGCCGGCGCACGAGGACCGATGAAGGAGGTGCAGCACCCATGAACAACACGATCACCCAGCGCTCCGTGACCACCGTTCGGGCGACGGTCTGCACCCACGTGCCCTCCCGCGCCCGCGTTCTCGGTGGCCTCCGCATGGATGGCGTCACCGGCGCCGCCCGCGTGGCACCGGCCACGTCGTTCATCGACGCCGCTGCCGGCTTCTCGGGCCCGGCCGATGCCGCCACCGCCGAGATCAAGACCCGCCAGGGGACCTCTGCCACGAGTCCGCCGACCTAGAGACCACAGTCTCTACCGGCACTCACAGGCCGCGGAACCCGATCCAGGGATCCGCGGCCTTCGTCTTTCCCGGACGACCCGGACCCCGCCACAGGCACCGACCAGACACGAGGGAAGGAGGTGAGACCCATGACCGTCGACATCACCCCGCCGGCACTGCCCTGCCAACGTGGCCAGGGGGAGCTGTTCTTCGCCGAGGCGCCCGCCGACCTCGAGTGCGCGAAGGCCCTGTGCAGCTCCTGCCCCGTCCGCAACGAGTGCCTGGCCGGGGCGCTGGACCGGCGCGAGCCCTGGGGGGTGTGGGGTGGCGAGATCTTCGACCACGGCGTCGTGATCGAGCGCAAGCGGCCCCGCGGCCGTCCCAGGAAGAACCCCGTCGCCGCCTGAGCACAGACCAGCACCACGAAGCACGACACCCGAGGAGCACCACGATGAACCTGAACCAGGAGCGCGAGGTCCGGACCCGTCACCGCCGTCGCGGCCCGCTGCCGCCCCGGGGGCGGCTGGACCGTACGGCCGACCGGGCACTGTCCTCGCAGCTGGACCTCGCCCGGATGCTGTACGGCGCACACGGCCGGTGACCACGCCGGCGCACGCATCCCTCATCAGGGCCGGCTCGGCCCCCGCAGTCGCGGGCCGGGCCGGCCCTTTCGGCTACCGTCGCGCAGATGATCGCCTGCGCGCACTGCGGACGCGTCGTGGCCGAGCCGCCGCCACTGACCTGGACGTCGGCGACCGAGCACGGGCGGCTGCGGCACTTCTGTGACCGGTGCTCGCGCGACCACCTGCGCTCGATGGAGGCCAAGCTGGACTCCGAGTGGTGGTGAGCGCGCTCAGCCTGCGAAGCCGGGCAGCGACTCGGTGAGGATCTCCCGGAAGGGTGCCTCGGCACCGAGCTGGCTCATCACGCCGATCCCGCCGAGCCAGGTCCGGTGGATCAGCATGTACGACGGCGGCAGGTTGAGCTTGAGCGTCAGGGTGTAGCCCGGCTCGCGCGGGTCGTTGATCCGCTGGAACTGGGCTCGCATCCACTCGCGGGTGAACCGGAACCTCTCGACGCTGGCCGGCTCCACGAACGGCGAGAGGTAGTCGCGCAGCTGCTGGGGGTCGACGCTCACCCTCGGACGGACGAAGCCGATCTCGCGCAGTCCGGCCAGCAGCGCGTCGGCATCGCCCTGCGTCGCGATCCGGATCATCCTGCCCATCTCCTCGGGGAGGCTGCCCTCGGCGAGCCGGGCGACCGCGCCGAAGTCGAGCACGCCGAGGCGTCCCGGCCCGCCGTCAGGGTCGGGCACCACGCGGTAGTTGCCGGGGTGCGGGTCGGCGTGCAGCATCCCCGTGCGCGTCGGCCCGGCGAACAGGAACCTGATGAACAGCTCGCCGTAGTGGTCGCGCTCGGCCTCGGTGCCCTCGGCGATCACCGCCGCCAGCGACGACGTGCTGTCCAGCCACTCCGTGACCAGCACCCGGGCGCCGTGGTCGACCACGTCGGGGACGATGACGGAGGGATCGTCACGGAAGGCCGTGGCGAAGGTGTGCTGCGCCGCGGCCTCGAGGTCGTAGTCCAGCTCGTCCTTCGCGCGCTCCTGCAGCTCCTCGACCAGCGGGCGTACGTCGATGCCCGGCAGCAGCGTGCCGATGGTCCGGGCCAGCCGGGAGATCTGCCGCAGGTCCGCGAGCAGCGCCTCCCCGGCGCCGGGGTACTGCACCTTGACCGCGACCTCGCGCCCGTCGACCCAGCGTCCGCGGTGCACCTGGCCGATGGAGGCGGCGGCCGCCGGCACCGGGTCCAGCTCGACCAGCTGCTGCTTCCAGTCGGCGCCGAGGTCCTCGGCGAGGATCCGGCGCACCGTCGCGGTGGGCATCGGCGGCGCGGAGTCCTGCAGCTTGGTCAGCGTCTCGCGGTACGGCCCGACCACGTCGTCGGGGAGCGCGGCCTCGAGGATCGACATCTGCTGGCCGACCTTCATCGCCCCGCCCTTGAGCTCGCCGAGGGTGCGGAAGACCTGCGCGGCGGTCCGCTGCTGGATCTCGGTGAGGACCGTCTCGCTGGACGCCCCACCGAGCCGACGCCCGAGGCCGACGGCGCTGCGGCCGGCGTACCCCAGCGGCAGCGCGGCCAGGCGGGCCGAGCGGGTGAACGCCTTGCGGGGCAGGCTCGCCGACTCGTCCTCGCTCATGCTCCGATCATCGCGCACGGCTGGTCGGACGGTCACCAGGTGCAGGCACAGTCCGGGTGCTGCAGCCAGGAGACCAGCTCCACCTCGCCGAGGTCGGGCGGCAGCCGCAGGGTCGCCGACCGGGTCCCGGCCACCCGTCCGGCCAGATGAGTGGCGAGGTCCCGGACCGCCCAGGCCAGCGCCAGCGCCGAGCACCGGGTCGGCCCGGTCGGTCAGACCGTCGCGCCGCACCTGCTCGTCGAGCTCGGCGTGCCGGTGCACGAGCTGCGGCCACCGCGGGTCGTCCACGGTGCGGTACGCGTCCAGGCAGCGCAGGCAGGCTCCGGCACCGGGGACGACCAGGGGGCCGACGACGGCCTCCGTCGCGTGCAGGCGTACGACCAGGTGTGGCAGGCCGGCGTACACCCACGGGTCAGTGAGCTCGCGAGCCGGCTCGCCGAAGCCCACCAGGAGCGCTGCGTCGGCGTCCTCGCCGTCGGGCCGGGGGAGGAGACCGGTCTGCTCGAGCAGGGGCACGGGGTCGGGGACCCAACCGGCCCCGAACCGCCGGACCTGCACGCGGCGACCCTCGGAGGAGCCGACCGCGTCGTGGTGCAGCAGACCGTGGGAGGCGAGGGCGGTGAGCACCGGGTCGTCCGTGTCGACGGCGAGCGCCGCGTCCGCGAGTCCCGCGAGGGTACGCCGCACCTCGTCCGTGTCGGGCAGCCTCAGCCGTCGCTGGGGCTCCAGCCCGACCTGCCACTGGTCGGGTCCGTGCCGCAGCACGCGCACCCCGAGCCCGAGCCGGGGACGCTGCGCTGGTGGAGGGGTCGGCACCGGCTCAGGCAACCAGAGTCGGAGCGCGAGGCGCCGCGGTTGTCCACAGGTCCGTCGACCAGGCCGACAGACCGGGCCCCCGAGGGTCACCGGGGCGCGGTGGCCGGCCCTGCTCGCCGGGTCAGGCCCTGCCGAGGATCCGGTTCAGCTTGGTGCCGCAGATCGGGCAGACGGCCTTGGCCATCCGGGTGCCCTTCTCACTGACGGACACGTCGCCGTCGGCCTCGCGCTTCTCCTTGCACTTCACGCAGTAGAACTCGCCGCTCCAGGTCTCGGCCATGGCTGGTCTCCTCGTGCTCTGCTCGTCTTGGTGCTGCCGACGTCCACGCGCGACCGGCCCGGCCCGACGGACCGCGCCCGACCCTACTCCCGGGGTCGCGCGCATCGTCTTCTCGAGCCGGAGCCAAAGACGAAGAAGGGCCCCCGGGGTGCCCGGCCGCCGGCCTTCCCCTTGCCTGCGACCGAGCTGCCCCGGGGGCCTCTCGTACGGTCCAACCTAGGGCGCGGTGCGGGGGTGGGTCAACGCCGGCGACGTTCGACGAGCGGCGCCGCATTCCGCTACGCCCTGTGGAACGTCCACACCCTGTGGACAACGGTGTGGACGGCCTGTGGAGCGATGTGGATCACCCCGTGCCGCCTGTGGATCCCGGACCGGCTCAGGACGCGGGGGCCGCCCAGGTCAGCAGGCGCTCGCGCGTCCAGGTGTTGACGATCCGGTCGGCCTCGATCCCGAACTCCTCCGCGCGGGCGCAGCCGTACGCGAGGAAGTCCAGCTGCCCGGGCGCGTGGGCGTCGGAGTCGATGGAGAACAGGCAGCCGAGGTCGCGGGCCAGCTCGATCAGCCGGCTCGGGGGGTCGCGGCGCTCGGGCCGGGCGTTGATCTCGACCGCGACGTCGTGCTCGACGCAGGCCTCGAAGACCGCGCGGGCGTCGAACTCCGAGGAGGGGCGGGTGCCCCGCGACCCGGTGACGAGGCGGCCCGTGCAGTGTCCGAGCACGTTGGTCATCGGGTGCCCGACGGCTGCGACCATCCGCGCGGTCATCGGGCGTGCGTCCATCCGCAGCGCGGAGTGGACGGAGGCGACCCGTACGTCGAGCCGGCCCAGCATCTCCTCGCTCTGGTCCAGACCACCGTCGTCGAGGATGTCCACCTCGATCCCCTTGAGCAGCCGGAAGCCGCCGGTGCCCAGGTGCGCGTTGACCGCGTCGACGACGTCGAGCTGTCGAGCCAACCGTGCTGCCGACAGGCCGTGGGCGACACTCAGGCGAGGGGAGTGGTCGGTGAGCACGAGGTACTCGTGGCCGAGCTCCATCGCCGTGAACGCCATCTCCTCGATCGGCGAGCCGCCGTCGGACCAGTCGGAGTGCGAGTGCAGGTCCCCCCGCAGCGCGGCACGTACCTCCTCGCCGCCCTCGACCAGCGGTCCTGCCTCGTCACGCTCGAGACGGGCCAGCCGCTCGGGGACACGGCCGTCGACCGCGTCGGAGATCACCGCGGCCGTCGACGCACCGATCCCGTCCAGCTCCTGCAGCGTCCCCGCGGCGGCGCGCTCGGCGACCTCGTCCTCGCCGAGGGGGAGGAGGCCGGCCGCGGCGTTGCGGTAGGCCTTGACCTTGTACGTGTCCGCACGGGACCGCTCCAGCAGGAAGGCGATCCGGCGCAGCGCGGCGACCGGGCCCTGGTCCCACTTCTCCTCGGTCGGCACGCGATCAACCTACGACGCACCCGTCGGTGGCGGGCCCTAGGGCATGTCTCTCAGTTCAGTGGCCTGCTGCGCGCCGCCCATCACGCGCGCTGGCGGCGTTGCCGTCACTGCACAGACGCCCGGTATGCGTGCGTTCCGGCGCCAAGCCACCACCCCACGAGACCGCTCGCTTCGCTCGCGCTCCCGCAGGGACCCCGGAGCTGCCAGCGCACGCGCTGGACGACGCTCGCCACGACCAGAATTGAGAGACACGCCCTAGCGTGGCCGACATGGACGACCCGACGCTCCCCTTCTCGCCCGCGAACGACGACCCCTCGTCGCCGCGGGTGGAGGTGCGCCGCTCGGCCCGCCGCTCGCGGACCGTCTCCGCCCGGATGGAGCAGCGCTCCGACGGTGAGGTGATGGTGCTGATGATCCCGGCCCGGGCGAGCCTGGAGGAGGAGCGCAGGTGGACCGAGGACATGCTGGCCAAGCTCCTGGCGAAGCGGCGCACCGGCCGGGCGGCCGGGGTCGACCTCGACCGTCGGGCCCAGGCCCTCGCCGACCAGTACGACCTCCCGCGGCCGACCTCCGTGCGCTGGGTGACCAACCAGGAGCACCGCTGGGGCTCCTGCACCCCCGCGCGGGGCACGATCCGGATCAGCCACCGGCTGCAGGACGTGCCGGGCTACGTCCTCGACTCCGTGCTGGTCCACGAGCTGGCCCACCTGGTCGAGCCCCACCACGGTCCGCGGTTCCGAGCGCTCGCCGAGCGCTTCCCGCGCACCGAGCGGGCCACGGGGTACCTCGAGGCGCTGGCGACGTCGGCGGGCTGGCCGGACGACGCGGGCGACGACGTCGAAGGGGAGTGAGCGGTGCTCAGCCCAGGGCGCGCTCGACCAGCCGGTGCAGCGACTCCTCGTCCGACGGCAGGTCGTCCACGGGCCACCACCGAAGGTCCAGCGACTCCGCGCTGACCTCTGCTGCGGCACCGGCGGGCGCGTGGGCGGCGTACTGGACGTCGAGATGGCGGGCGGTGCCGTCGGCGTGGCAGAACGGCACCGGGTGCAGGTCCAGACGTACCGGTGCGGCCGTGACCTCCAGCCCGGCGATGCCCGACTCCTCGGTCGCCTCGCGCAGGGCCGCGTCCCGCAGCGTGGCGTCGGCCGGCTCGAGGTGACCGCCCAGCTGGAACCAGCGTCGTGCCTTGCGGTGCAAGGTGAGCAGCACCCGGGTGCGGTCGGCGGAGAGGACGGCGACGCTCGCGGTCAGGTGATCCGGCTCCGGGTCCCTGACCAGTCCGTCGAGGCGCTCGTCGCGGTGGCGCCGCAGGTGGGCGAGGTACTGGTCGCGAAGCCGGTCCTGCTCCTCGTCGGGCGGGGTCCAGCCGTGCAGGACGGCCAGGGCGTCCTCGCGAAGCCCCGCCGGAGCGGCGTCAGCCGGCACCCGGGCCCTGGTCCGTGCCGTCGCCACCGTCCTCGCGCTCGTCCGGGGCGTCCGGCAGCTCGCCGGAGAGCAGCCTGCCCAGCTCGGAGTCGAAGTCGTCGTCGCTCAGCTCGGCCGGCTGCTCGAGGTCGGCGCGGAAGACCAGCGGGTCGTCGAGGTCGGCCGCGGTCGGCAGCAGGTCGGGGTGGGCCCACACGGCGTCGCGGGCGTCCTGCCCCTGCCGCGAGCGCAGCGAGCCCCACAGCGTGGAGGCGTCGCGCAGCCGACGCGGGCGCAGCTCGAGACCGACCAGCGCGGCGAACGTCTGCTCGGCGGGACCACCGGCGGCCCGCCGGCGGCGGACGGCCTCGTGCAGCTTGCTCGCAGCGGGCATCCGGGTCTCGGTGGCCTGGCCGACGACCTCGTCGACCCAGCCCTCGACCAGGGCCAGGGTCGTCTCCAGCTTGGCCAGCGCGGTCTTCTGCGCCGGGGTCTGCTCGGGCTCGAACAGACCTCCCTCCATCGCCTCCTGCATCCCGGCCAGGTTCGTCGGGTCCAGGCCCTGCAGCTTGCTCTCGATCCCGGAGACGTCGATCCGCATGCCGCGGCCGTACTCCTCGACCGCGGAGAGCAGGTGCTGGCGCAGCCACGGCACCTGCGCGAACAGGCGCTGGTGGGCGCACTCGCGCAGCGCGAGGTAGAGCACGACGTCGTCCTCGGACACGTCGAGACCCTCGGCGAAGGCCGCGACGTTCGTGGTCACGAGCGCGGCCTGCCCGGCCGGGCCGAGCGGCAGGCCGATGTCGGACGCGGTGAGCACCTCGCCGGCCAGCCCGCCGAGCGCCTGACCGACCTGGGAGCCGAACATCGTGCCGCCGAGCTTGCCGAGCATCCCCATCAGCGGCCCGGCCATCGCCCGGGCCTCCTCGGGCATCTGGTCGCCCAGCGCCCCGTTGACCGCACCGTTGACGTGCTCGGCGACCGGCTCGACGAGCCGCTTCCACACCTCGGCGGTTTGCTCCACCCACTCCGCGCGGCTCCAGGCCGCGCCGACGGTGACGCCGGAGGCCAGCGGGGTGACCGCGTCGAGCCAGTGGTCGGCCAGCCGCACGCTGTCGGCGACCCGGTCACGGTCGGGCCGCCCCGGCGTCGGGTCGGGCTGCTGGGCCACGGACTTGCGCGCGATGTCGTTCGCGAGCGTCCAGTTCACCGGGCCGTCGTACGGGGTCATCAGGCTCTGCACCTGCCCGAGCAGCGCGTTCAGGTCCGGCATCTGCCCGCCCTGGCCGCCGAACATCCCGGCCATCCCCTCGCCGCCGGCGCCCCCGCCGAACGCCGAGAAGATCTGCTCGAAGGGCGTGCCCGCGAACGGGTTCTGCCCCGAGCCGCCGCTGCTGTCGTCGCGCGAGTGGTCCGGGTCCTCGGGGTCGCCGGGAAGGTTGCCGGAAGGGTTGTCAGGCATGGTCCGACGGTACTCCGCCGCGACCAACGGCTCACCCGCCAGCGCCCCGCCCTAGGGTTGGCACCGTGACCGACGCGACCGCTGCCTCGCACCCCGTCGTCCGCCTCGTCGAGGTCCGCGAGGAGCCCTTGGACGTCGCCGAGGTGACCGCGGCGCTGGGCCACGACGCCGGCGGCGCGGTCGACCTCTTCCTCGGCACCGTCCGCGACCACGACGACGACCGGGGGGTCACCCACCTCGACTACTCCGCCCACCCGAGTGCGGCGGAGGCGATGCGCGAGGTGGCCGCCGAGGTCGCCGAGGAGTACGACGTCCTCGCCGTCGCCGCGGTCCACCGGGTCGGGCGGCTCGCCATCGGTGACGTCGCCGTGATCACGGCCGTGGTCACCGCGCACCGTGCCGAGGCGTTCGTCGCCGGCAAGGCGCTGATCGACCGGCTCAAGGAGCGGACGCCCATCTGGAAGCACCAGGTGTTCGCCGACGGCGACGAGGAGTGGGTCAACACGCCCTGAGCGCAGCCGCGCCGGGCGCCCGGTCGGTCCTAGATTGGCCGGATGGAGATCCTGCTGTGGCTGGTGCCGGCGGTGCTGGTCACGCTCCTGGCCGCCTGGGGTGCGGCCGTCGCGGCGCGCCGCGAGGAGGCTCGCCGGGTCGAGCTGGAGCGCGCGCGCCCGGCACCCGCGGCCCCGGAGCCGACGTACGACGAGGACGGCGGCGTCTCCGCGCCACGCCCGGCACGCCGCCCCGCGGAGCAGCCGGACACCGACGAGCGCGGTCACGGCGACCGTCACCGCCGCTCCGCCTGACCACCCCGGCAGCGGCGTTGGTGCCTGGTGAGACAGTGACCGGGTGATCCGGCAGGTGCGAGTGTCTCCGACGAGCAGCAGGTGAGGAGGCCGTGAGTCGTCGCGGACTGGCCTCGACGATCGCGACGGTGGGCCTGCTGGTCGTGTTCCTGGTGGTCCTGCTCGTCCCGGTCCCGTACGTCGTCTACCGCCCGGGCCCGACGGTGAACCTGCTGCAGAAGGTGTCGGCGAAGGAGGGCGGCTACGTCGTGCGCGTCTCCGACGGCACCAGGACCTACCGCGACGACGGTGCGCTGCGCTTGCTGACGGTCTCGCCCAGCGGAGCCGACGGCTACATCACGCTCGCGCAGGCGCTGACGGCGTGGGTCAAGCCGTCCGAGGCGGTCTACAAGTACGACGACATCTACGCGCCCGACGAGTCCGCCGACGACGTCAAGGCGGAGAACCAGGTCGCGATGGTCGGCTCCCAGGACTCCGCGGTCGCTGCGGCGCTGCGTGAGCTGGGCTACAAGGTCCCGACGTCGGTGCAGATCCTCGGCATCGCGCGCGGCGGTCCCGGCGACGGGGCGTTCGACGTCCGCGACCGGATCGTGTCGGTCGACGGGCAGAAGGTCGGCTCGGTCGAGGGTGCCGTGAGCGCGGTGCAGGCGGTGAAGCCCGGCGCGACCGCCGCCGTGGTGGTCGTCCGCGACGGGAAGCAGATCACCGTCCGGGTGAAGACCGTCGCCTCTGCGGACGACCCGACGCAGTCGGCGCTGAAGGTGACCGTGGGGCAGGGGTACGACTTCCCCGTCCAGGTCACCGTCCGGATCCCCGAGGCGATCGGCGGCCCGAGCGCCGGGATGATGTTCGCGATGTCGATCTACGACACTCTCACCCCGGGCTCGTTGACCGGCGACTCCGACATCGCGGGCACCGGCACGATCGACGCCAAGGGTGCCGTCGGTGCGATCGGCGGGATCCAGCAGAAGCTCGTCGCTGCCCAGGCGGCCGGCGCGAAGCTCTTCCTCGCGCCCGCCTCCAACTGCGACGAGGTGCGCGGAGGCCCCTACGACCAGGAGAAGATGCGGGTGGTCAAGGTGAGCACCTTCGCGCAGGCGCTGGATGACGTGAACGCCTGGCGCGAGGACCACGACGCGAAGCTGCCGACGTGCTGACCCCCGAGGCGACCGACCGCGCCCTGCGGGTCGCGGTCGCGGAGGTCGAGGCGCACGCGGCGGAGCGTGGCTGGGACCGTGCGGCACAGCTGTTCGCGCTGGTGCCGACCGCGGACCTGGTACGCGCCGAGCCCGAGCTGGCCGGCCAGCTCGGCCTCTCGCCCGACGCGAGCGGCCTGACGCCAATCGACCAGGAGCTGCCCGCCGACCGCGACCTCGAGGCCACGCTGGAGCAGATCAGCTGGCCGGACGAGGTCGCCGGGTGCGCCGCCGTCGTCGAGCGCGTGGTGCTCCCGCCGTCAGCGGACGCCGACCTGGCCGCGCTCGAGGACGATCCGGCGGCGGCGTCGTCGTACGCCGCGGAGCACCCGGAGCGCCAGGAGCTCCGGATGATCGCCGCGGCCACCCGGACCGGTCAGACCTGGTGCGCCTTCCGGTTCCGCAGCCACGACGACCCGCAGTCGGTCGTGGCCGGCCCGGACCTTGTGCCTGCCCTTCTAGAGTTGCTGCAAGCCACCCTCACCGACGAGGCGGACGTGCCGGACAGCCCGGCCGCGAGCGGTCCCGAGGGCGAGAACGACCGCGCGCCAGCGCCCGAGGAGGAGAGCACGTGAGCGACGCGATGCAGCCGCCACGCCCCGGCCGACCCGGTGGGGCGGGCGGCGCAGGTGAGGGACCCACGCCACCGCGCACCGGTCGGCGCCGCCCCAGCCCGCTGCTGCTCACCGCGGTGGTCCTGGTCGTGCTGTTCCTGCTGCTCAGCGTCTTCACGGGCGTCTGGACCGAGAAGCTGTGGTTCTCCTCGGTCGGCTACTCCTCGGTGTTCAGCACCCTGCTGTGGACCCGTGTCGGCCTGGCCGTCGGCTTCGGCCTGGTGATGGCGCTGGTCGTCGGGGTCAACCTGTGGGTCGCGTACCACTTCCGCCCCGGCTTCCGCGCCGACACCTACGACGAGGCCAACCTCGAGCGCTACCGCTCGGTGATCAACCCGCTGCGCCGGGTGCTGCTGATCGGCGTGAGCGTGCTGCTCGGGATCTTCGCCGGCATCTCCGCGACCGGCCAGTGGCGGACCTTCCTGCTGTGGAAGGACCGCACGCCGTTCGGCCGGACCGACCCGTACTTCGACAAGGACGTCGGGTTCTACTTCTTCTCCCTGCCCTGGCTGCACTACCTGGTCGACTTCGCGACGACGGCACTGGTGATCGGGCTGATGGCCGGCGTGCTCGTGCACTACCTGTACGGCGGCGTCCGGCTCGCGGGACCGCACCGGTTCTCCGGCGCCGCCCAGGTGCAGGTGTCGGTTGTCCTCGGCATCCTGCTGCTGCTCAAGGCGGCGGACTACTGGCTGGACCGCTTCGACCTCACCACCGACACCGGCGGCCTGGTCACCGGCATGACGTACGCACGCGAGAACGCCGTCCTGCCGGCGAAGAACATCCTCCTGATCATCGCGCTGATCTGCGCGCTGCTGATGTTCGCCAACGTGTTCCGCCGCACCTGGCTGCTGCCCGGCGTCGGGGTCGCGCTGCTGGTGCTGTCCGCGGTGCTGCTGGGCGCGATCTGGCCGGCGATCGTGCAGCGCTTCCAGGTCGACCCGTCGGCGGCCGACAAGGAGGCCCCGTACATCGCCAAGAACATCCAGGCGACCCGCGCGGCCTACGACGTCGGCGGGGCGAAGATCAGCTCCTACGACGCCACCGACACCCTCAACCAGGCCCGGCTGGGCCAGGACGCCGCGTCACAGGCGGGGATCCGGCTGGTCGACCCGCAGGTCGTGTCGAACACCTTCGAGCAGCTCCAGCAGGTGCGCGGCTACTACTCGGTGCCCAACGTGCTCGACGTGGACCGCTACGACATCGACGGCCGGGAGCGCGACCTGGTCGTCGCGGCGCGCGAGCTGAACCAGGCGGGCCTGCCCGACGCGCAGAAGAACTGGGCCAACGAGAAGACCGTCTACACCCACGGCTACGGCATGATCGCGGCGTACGGCAACCAGCGGAACGCGGCCGACCAGCCCGTGACGACGAACAACGGTCAGCCGGTGTGGGCCGAGCAGAAGCTGCCGCCGGTCGGTGAGCTCTCCGACCTGACCAAGGGTGGCTACCGTCCGCAGATCTACTACGGGGAGCAGAGCCCGGACTACTCCGTCGTCGGCCGGCCCAAGGGCGAGAGCCCGATCGAGCTGGACGTGCCGCAGGGCAACACCGACGACCCGAGCTCGTCGCGCACCAGCACCTACGAGGGCAAGGGTGGCGTCGAGATCGGCTCCACCTTCCGCAAGCTGCTCTACGCGATGAAGTTCGGCGACTCGAACCTCGTGCTGTCCTCGCGCGTCAACGACGACTCCAAGATCCTCTACGACCGCAACCCGCGCCAGCGCGTCCAGAAGGTCGCGCCGTGGCTGACGGTCGACAACGACGCGCTGCCGGCGGTCGTCGACGGCAAGATCGTGTGGATCATGGACGGCTACACGACCAGCGACAAGTACCCGCTCTCGGAGTCGCGCTCGCTCGACGAGATGGTCTCCGACGCGCTGAACCCGCGGGCGGCGTACGCGACCCTGCCGACCGACCACATCAACTACATGCGCAACGCGGTCAAGGCGACCGTGGACGCCTACGACGGCACGGTCACGCTGTACGCCTGGAACGAGTCCGACCCGGTGCTGAAGACCTGGCGCAAGGTGTTCCCCGGCGTGGTCAAGGACCGCTCGGAGATCCCGAAGGACCTGCTGGCGCACATGCGCTACCCCGAGGACATGTTCAAGGTGCAGCGCAACATCCTCGCCGACTACCACGTCACCAACCCGAAGACCTTCTACGAGGGCTCGGACAAGTGGGACGTGCCGCAGGACCCCGAGGCCGACACCCGCAAGCAGCCGCCGTACCGCCTGTCGGTGTCCACGACGCAGGGCGGGGCTCCGACGTTCTCGCTGACCTCGGTCTACGTGCCGACCAAGCGGCAGAACCTCGCGTCCTTCATGACGGTGGGCGCGGACGCCGCCGACCCGGACACGTACGGCAAGTTCCAGATCCTGCGCCTGCCGGACAACACCCAGGTGCCCGGGCCGAGCCAGATCGCGAACCAGTTCAACTCCGACGACAAGGTCGCGACCCAGCTGCGGTCCTTCACGCAGTCCAACGCGTCGGTGCGCTACGGCAACCTGCTCACCCTGCCCGTGGGGGGTGGCCTGCTCTACGTGCAGCCGCTCTACACCCTGCGGTCCGGGGGCGCGGCGTCGTACCCGCAGCTGGAGTTCGTGCTGGTCTCCTTCGGCGACAACGTCGGCATCGGGGCGACGCTCGACCAGGCGCTGAGCCAGATCGTGCCCGGCGGCACGTCGGGCTCGACCGGGTCGACCGGCTCGTCCGGTACAGGCGACACCGACGGCTCGACGCAGACCGGCTCGTCCGGCAGCGGGGGGACCGGCAGCACCGGGACCGGCGGCGACGTCAAGCTGAGCGCTGACGCCAAGGCGCTGCTCGAGCAGGCCAACGCCAAGTTCCAGGCGGCGCAGACCGCGCTCGAGGCGGGCAACCTGTCGACGTACCAGAAGAACGTCGACCAGGCGCGCTCACTGGTCCAGCGGGCGCTCTCCGGCGGTCAGTAGGTCGCCGGCCGGCGCACCTGCAGCGTCGAGCGGTGCCTCCCACCGGCTCGAGTGGTGCTTCCTGCTGGGTCGAGTGGTGCCCATTGCCGTGCCGGGCTGCGGGATGCACCGTTCATGCCGGTACGAGGCACCACTCATGCCGGTAGGAGGCACCACTCAACGAGCCGGGCGTACGCGCGACAGGATCGCGTACGCCGCGAGGACCACGAGCAGCACGACGACGCTGAGCAGGAACTCGGTGCGGGTCCCGGGGTCGAGGCCGTTGACGACGATCACGACCACCATCGCGGCGATCGTGAGGTAGGACAGCCACGGGAACAGCCACATCCGGAAGGTCAGCGCCTCGGGGTCCTCGCGCTCGAGCCGGCGGCGCAGGCGTACCTGGGAGACCGCGACCAGCAGGTAGACGAACAGCGCGACGACGCCGTAGCTGGAGATCAGGAACGCGAAGACCTGGTCCGGCGAGACGTACGACGCCCCGATCGAGATCAGCGCGACGACGGTGCCGATCAGCGTCGCGCGCAGGGGCACCCCGCGCGGGCTGACCTTCACCAGCGCACGCGGTGCGTGGCCGCGCGAGGTGAGCGCGAACAGCATGCGCGAGGCGGCGTACAGGCCGGAGTTGAGCGAGGAGAGCACCGCGACGAGCACGATCGCGTTCATCACCGTGGCGGCCGCGGGGACGTCGAGCTTCTGCAGCACGGCGACGTACGGGCTGGTCGCGACGTCGTCCGCGTCCCACGGCACGATCGCGACGACGACGAAGATCGAGCCGACGTAGAACAGCAGGACCCGCAGCACGACGGAGTTCGTCGCCCGGGCGACCATGCGTGCGGGCTCGTCGGACTCCGCCGCCGCGACCGTCACCAGCTCGACGCCGACGAAGAACGCGACCGCCGGGACGGCGCCCACCACCACCGCCGACCAGCCGTTCGGGGCGAACCCGCCGTTGCCGGTCAGCGGGGCCAGGCTCGCGTCCGCGTCGGGCCACCAGCCCAGCAGGTACGCCGCGCCGACCGCGATGAACACCACGATCGCGATGACCTTCAGCGAGGAGAACCAGAACTCGAACTCGCCGAACGCGCGGACGGAGTAGAGGTTCGTCGCCGTCATCAGGGCGAGCAGCACCAGCCCGATCAGCCACGGCGGCGCACCGGGCACCCAGATCCCGATCACCCGTGCCCCGGCGACCGCCTCGACAGCCACCACGACGACCCAGAAGTACCAGTACAGCCAGCCGACGGTGAAGCCCGCCCACTCGCCGAGCCCGACGCGGGCGTACTCGTAGAAGCTGCCGACCGCCGGGCGCGCCACCGCCATCTCGCCGAGCATCCGCATCACCAGCATGACCAGGACGCCTGCCAGCAGGAACGAGATCAGCGCCGCCGGTCCGGTGTCGCCGATGACGACCCCGGACCCGACGAACAGGCCCGCGCCGATCGTGCCGCCGATCGAGATCAGGGTCATGTGTCGCTGCCTGAGCCCTTGCTTCAGGCCGCCGCGCGCCTCGTCGGTGTCTGTGCTCACCCGACGGGACCGTACGCCGGGCCGGCCTGCCGCTGCCGGTCGGGAGCGGCACGGCGAGACGACTCCTGCGGCCGCTGCTCGATTTGGCCGCCCGTCCACTCTCCCGTAGGCTCGGTGTCACCGACGCGGGGTGGAGCAGCTCGGTAGCTCGCTGGGCTCATAACCCAGAGGTCGCAGGTTCAAATCCTGCCCCCGCCACTGATGTCAGGCCCGGAGTCGTCCGACTCCGGGCCTGACTGCTTCTCGGCTACCCCTGGGTGCGGACTCGCGACGGGGATCCTGCTCGAAAGCGGCCCGCATCGACTCCGGGCGTACCTAAACTGATCGCGTGACAGTCGTGGCCGGCCGCCGGGAGCAGCGCAAGGCGGAGACGCGCGGGGCGCTGTTGAGCGCCGCCCGCACGGTGCTCGCGGAGCGTCGCACGAGTGTCAGCATCCGTGAGATCACCACCATGGCCGGAGTCGGCTTCGGATCGTTCTTCAACCACTTCGAGACCAAGGACGCGCTCCTCCACGCGGCGTTCACGGACTCGGTCGAGACCTACGCGGGGATGCTCAACGCACTGTGCCGCACCATCGAGGATCCCGCCGAGGCCGTGAGCGCTGCGCTCCGGCTCACCGGGCGGCTGCAGCGTCGGCTGCCGCAGCACTTCCAGGTGCTGCTCTCAGGCGGGACGCTGGTCACGCTGCACACCACCGAGATCGGATCTCCCTTCATCCGCCGCCTGCAGGCGGGCAACGAGAGCGGGCGCTTCGTCGTTCCGGACCTCGACCGGGCCAACCTCTCGATCGGCGGGGCGACGCTGGGGTTCGTGCAGCTGCTGGACCTGCGCCCTGACCTCGACGCGGCGAAGGAGTCCGACGAGTTCACCTGGCGCACACTGATGACCCTCGGCGTGTCCCAGGTGGAGGCACAACGCCTGGTGGCGCTGCCGCTCCCGCCGATCCCCGACTGGGTGGGGGAGTAGCGCTCGACGGTGCACGAGGCGCGGCGCACCGGGCCGCGTGGGATGCCGCACAGGCGATCAGCGGAATGACCGCGGGGGTGCGGGGTATTGGGGAAGGCGTACTCACGATTCCCCGAGCGAGAGAGAGCGCTTCGTGACCACCACCGTGAACGCCCTGCAGACCACCGCCGCCGACGCCGGCTTCGAGCGCGCACAGATCGAGCGGCGCGACCTGCGCCCCGACGACGTGCGCATCGACATCGCGTACGCCGGGATCTGCCACTCCGACATCCACACCGCTCGCGAGGAGTGGGGCACCACGCAGTTCCCGCTGACCCCGGGCCACGAGATCGTCGGCACCGTCTCCGAGGTCGGCGACCAGGTCACCGACCACAAGGTCGGCGACATCGTCGGCGTCGGCTGCTTCGTCGACTCCTGCATGGAGTGCGAGGCCTGCAAGGACGGCGAGGAGCAGTACTGCACCAACCCCGGCGTCGTGCAGACGTACGGCCAGGAGGACTACTACGGCGAGGTCACCAAGGGCGGCTACAGCCAGCAGGTCGTCGTCCGCGACCACTTCGCGGTCAAGATCCCTGACGGGATGGACCTCGCTGCGACCACGCCGCTGCTGTGCGCCGGCATCACCACCTACCACCCCCTGAAGGCGCTCGGCGTGAAGCAGGGCTCGAAGGTGGGGGTCATCGGTCTCGGCGGCCTGGGCCACGTCGCGGTCAAGATCGCGGCCGCGATGGGCGCCGACGTCACCGTGCTCTCGCGCACCGAGGCCAAGAAGGAGGACGGCCTGAGGTTCGGTGCCAAGGAGTACCTCGCGACCGAGGACGAGTCGGTCTTCACCGACCACGCCGGCGAGTTCGAGGTCATCCTCAACACCGTCGGGTCCGGCATCCCGCTGGACTCCTTCATGGGCCTGCTCGGTCGCGGCGGCGTCATGCACAACCTCGGCGCCCCGGAGGACAAGCTCTCGATCACGGCGTTCTCGATCCTCCCGAACCGGCGCTCGCTGTCCGGGTCGATGGTCGGCGGGCTGCCCGAGACCCAGGAGATGCTGGACTTCTGCGCCGAGCACGGCATCACCGCGGAGATCGAGCTGATCGACGCCGACAAGGTCGACGAGTACTACGACAAGGTCGTCGAGGGCTCCGTGCGCTACCGCGCGGTCATCGACACGGCCTCGCTCGCGTGACCCACTACGACCTGGTGGTCCTCGGCACCGGCTCGGGGAACACCATCGTCAACCGCACGTTCGCCGACTGGTCCTGCGCCATCATCGAGCGCAGGACCTTCGGCGGGACGTGCATCAACCGCGGCTGCATCCCCTCGAAGATGTTCGCCCACCCGGCGACCGTCCTCGACGAGGCCGCGGAGGGGGGCCGGCTCGGTGTGCGTACGACCGCGAACGGAGCGGACTGGCCAGCGGTCCGCGACCGCGTCTTCGGCCGGATCGACCCGGACGTCGAGGACGCCGCAGCGTTTCGCGAGGGCCAGGACCACGTCACGGTGTACGCCGGCGAGGCGCGGTTCACCGCGCCGCGCACGCTCAGCGTCCAGCTGGAGTCCGGCGAGACCGTCGAGGTCTCCGGCGACCAGGTGGTCATCGCGGCCGGCAGCCGGCCCGTCGTACCCCCGATCGAGGGGCTGGACACGCTGCGCGCGCCCGCGACCGCACCGCCGATGCGGCCGGACGACCCGGGAGCGGCCGACTGGTACACCTCCGACGAGGTCATGCGGATCCCGGAGCTCCCGCGCCGGCTCGCGGTGCTCGGCGGCGGGTACGTCGGGGTCGAGCTCGCGCACGTCTTCGCGGCGTACGGCTCGCAGGTCACCCAGGTCGACGTCGCCGACACCCTGATCTCCAACCAGGACGCCGAGGTGGCCACGATGTTCACCCGGTTCGCGCGCGAGCAGTGGGACGTACGCACCGGCACGTCGCTCGAGCGGGTCGAGAAGACCGACTCCGGGGTGGTGCTGCACCTGTCCGGCGACCAGGCGGGCTCCGGGACCGTCGAGGTCGACGCCCTCCTGCTCGCGGTCGGGCGCAAGCCCAACGGCGACCGGCTCGACGTCGAGAAGGCCGGCGTGGAGGTCGACGACGACGGCATCGTGGTCGTCGACGAGCTCCAGCGCACGAGCGCCGAGGGCGTCTGGGCGCTGGGCGACGTCTCCAGCCACACGCCGCTCAAGCACTCCGCCAACCACGACGCCCGCGTGGTCAAGCACAACCTGCACCACGTCGACGACCCGGCGCAGATGGTCGCGGCGGACCACGAGCACGTCCCCAGCGCGGTGTTCTCCCACCCCCAGGTCGCCTCGGTCGGGCTGACCGAGGAGCAGGCGCGCGAGCAGGGGATCGACCTGGCGGTCGGTCGGCACACGTACGCCGAGATCGCCTACGGCTGGGCCATGGAGGACGACCACCTCGGCCCGAACGGTGACAACACCGACGCCCAGGGCGCCGACCTCGAGCACTTCGTGAAGCTGCTCGGCGACCGCGCCACCGGTCGGCTCGTCGGCGCCCACCTGATCGGTCCGCAGGCGTCCGTGCTGATCCAGCCGCTGATCATGGCGATCAGCCAGGGCGTCGAGATCGGCGGCCTCGCGCGCTCGATGTACTGGATCCACCCCGCCCTCACCGAGGTCGTCGAGAACGCCCTGCTCAAGCTCGAGGCCGATCTCGACCGCTGAGGTTGCCGTGAACCGGCCCGACTGCCGGAGTGATCGAGCCGGGCTGTGCCGGAGGTGGTCGAGCCCGAACCGAGCTCTGCGAGGGAGGACGTCGAGACCACCGGCACCCCCTCCACCGGCGACGACCACCGGCCTAGGGTGGCCCGGTGCGCGCTGAGGACCTGAGGGAGGACTTCCCCTCGATCGAGGTGGGGGCGACGGCGCAGGAGGCGGCGAGGCTGATCGGTGCCGAGCGGCACTCGGCGGTGATCGTGGTCGACCAGGGTCGCCCGGTGACGGTGCTGACCGCGTCGCAGGTGCTCGGGGCGATGGTGCCGGGCTACCTGCAGGAGGACCCCAACCTGGTGCGGGTGTACGGCGAGAGGGCCGCCGACGCCTGCGCGGGTCGGCTGGACGCGAAGACCGTCAAGGACCTGCTCCCGCCCAAGGACAGGCGCACCGAGCTGCCGGTGGTCGACGACGACGCGACCACGCTGGAGTGCGCGGCTCTCATGTCGCGGCTGAAGATGCCGATCCTGGTGGTCGCCAGCGACGAGAAGGACGGCGTGATGCTCGGGGCGATCACCGCCAGCCGGGTGCTGCAGCACCTCGTGGCCCGGCCCGAGCAGCCGGAGCAGCCCGCTCCGTGAGCCTCACCCACGTCCTGGCGCTGGTCGTCTTCGTCGGGGCCTACGCCCTCATCGCCTCCGAGAAGGTGAACCGCACGGCCGCGGCCCTGGGCGGAGCCGCGCTGATGCTCGCGCTCGGCCTCACCGACGGCGAGGCGGCGTTCTACTCCGAGACCTCCGGCGTCGACTGGAACGTCGTCTTCCTGCTGTTCGCGATGATGGTGATCGTCGGCGTGCTCAAGCGCACGGGCCTCTTCGAGGCGATGGCGATCTACGCCGCCAAGCGGGCGCGGGGCCGACCGTTCCCGGTGCTGGTGCTGCTGATCGCGATCACGGGCATCGCCTCGGCGATGCTCGACAACGTCACCACGGTGCTCCTGGTCGCGCCGGTGACCTTCGTGGTCTGCGAGCGGCTCGGCCTGGACGTGGTGCCGTACCTCGTCTGCGAGGTCCTCGCCTCCAACATCGGGGGAGCCGCGACCCTGATCGGCGACCCGCCGAACATCATCATCGGCAGCCGGTCGGGCCTGGACTTCAACGACTTCCTGCTCAACCTGGCGCCGTTCGCGCTGGGCATGCTGGTGGTGCTCGTCCTGCTCGTACGCGTGATGTTCCGGCGCACGTTCGTCTACGACGCCGAGCGGGCCGCCGAGGTGATGGCACTCTCCGAGCGCGAGGCGATCCGCGACCCGAAGCTGCTCGCCCAGAGCCTCGTGGTGCTCGTGCTGGTGATGGCCGGCTTCGTGCTCGGTCCGGTGATCGGGAAGGAGCCGTCCACCATCGCCCTGCTCGGCGCCGGTCTGCTGGTGCTGGTCTCCTCGGTCACCGTCGAGGACGCGATCGCCGACGTCGAGTGGGAGACCCTCGTCTTCTTCATGGGCCTGTTCGTGATGGTGGGCGCGCTGGTCGAGACCGGGATCATCGGTGACCTCGCGGAGCAGCTGGCCAAGGCCACCGGCGGCAACCTCACCGTCGCGGTCCTTCTTCTCCTGCTGGCCTCGCTGCTGCTGTCCGGCGTCGTGGACAACATCCCGTACGTCGCGACCATGGCGCCGATCGTGGTCGCGCTCACCGCCGACGTACCGGGCTCCGGTGACGGGCTGTGGTGGGCACTCGCGCTCGGGGCCGACCTCGGTGGCAACGCGACCGCCGTCGGCGCCAGCGCCAACGTCGTCGTGATCGGGATGGCTCGGCGCTACGGCACCCCGATCAGCTTCTGGCGGTTCACGAGGTACGGCGCGACCGTCACGCTCGCCTCGGGTCTGCTCGCCGTCCCGTACCTCCTGCTCCGCTACACCTGAGACCAGCCGCCGGGCCGGTCGCGCGTCCGCCGCGTCCGCGTCGGCTCGTGTCGGATTAGGTACGACCCGGGCGGTGCGCGCTAGGATGCCGGTGGAGCCGGGCGGCCCACGCGCCGCTGCTCGAGTCCCAGCGCCCGTCCCGGGCCCGGTCGGATCGCCGCCGATGGCAGCGCACGGCCGCCCCGCCGACGTCTCCCTGACTCGTCCGGCTCCGGGGGACGTCAGCGTCCACCCGCACCATGGTCGTCAGCCCGCCGCACGGTCGGCGCGCGCCGTGACGACGCCCCGACGTACCGCAGCAGATGTGGAACCAGGAGACCCCGTTGGCCCGACGAGACCAGCGCCGATCCGGTGGCAACCGGAGCGCAGCCCGCAAGCGTCCCCTCGACAACGAGGGCATCATCCCGGTGCTCGCACGCGCGGTACGCGAGGTGGAGTCCAGCGCCCAGCGCGGACCGGTGAAGCCCGCCAACCGGACGAAGTACCAGGCCGTGGCGCTGCTCGTCCGCGAGGAGCGGGCCCGGGTCAAGGCCGACGAGGACAGCACCACCGCGCACCGCGACGAGCAGCTCAAGCGGCTCGACGGCATCGGCACCATCCTGGCCAAGACGGCCACCCGCGACCCGTCGCTGTTCACCCTCCTCGGCGACGGCGCGTCGGTCTCCGACGCCACCAAGGCGCTGAAGGCCGAGATGGAGGAGGCCGGGGGGATCGAGCCCGTGCCGGTGGAGAACCCGGCCGAGAACGGCACCTCGGACGGCGTCACGACCCAGCACGTCGTACGACGGGTCGTCCCCGCGTCGGTGCGGGCCCGGCAGCTGGCCAACCCGTTCCTGACCCCCGACTTCTCCCACGCGCCGGTGCGGCCCAACGGCCTGCACCGGCTGGCCACCTGGGAGCTGCTCGGACCGCTGTTCCGCTCCTTCGAGGAGGGCGGGGGGGCGGCGTCCTGCATGGACCTGCCCGAGCCGATCAGCCTCGCCGCGCCCGGTGGACGCGAGCTGATGCCGCACCAGGGCCGCGTGATCGCGGCCGCCGCGAAGGGGCACCGCACCTTCCTCCTCGCCGACGAGCCCGGCCTGGGCAAGACCGCGCAGTCGCTGCTGGCCGCCGAGGCCGCCGACGCGTTCCCGCTGCTGGTCGTCGTCCCCAACGTGGTCAAGACCAACTGGGCGCGTGAGGCCGAGCTGTGGACGCCGCACCGCCCGGCCACCGTCATCCACGGTGACGGTGCCGACGTGGACGGCTTCGCCGACATCGTGATCGTCAACTACGAGGTGCTCGACCGGCACGTCGGCTGGCTGGGGGAGTTCGGCTTCCGCGGGATGGTCGTCGACGAGGCGCACTTCATCAAGAACAAGACCTCCCAGCGCTCGCAGCACGTCCTGCACCTCGCGGAGCGGATCCGTGCGCGCAGCGGCCGGCCGCTGATGCTGGCGCTGACGGGGACGCCACTGATCAACGACATCGAGGACTTCCGCGCGATCTGGCAGTTCCTCGGCTGGATCGACGACAAGCGTCCGACCGTCGAGCTGATGAACGCGCTCGAGGACAACGGGTACACCCCGGCCGACCGCGGGTTCTACCCCGCCGCCCGCCACAGCGTGGTCGAGCAGGGCATCGTCCGCCGCCGCAAGGTCGACGTCGCCGCCGACATCCCCGCCCGCCGGGTGGCCGACCTGCCGGTCGAGCTCGACGACGAGGCCGGCCGCTCCATCCGCGCCGCGGAGAAGGAGCTGGCGCGCCGACTGCTCAAGCGGTACGACGCGGCCGTCGCCGCTCGCGCCGAGCACTCCGGCACCGCGCCGACCCAGGGCATCGACCCGGAGCTGGTGCGCCGTGTCGCCGGCTGGGAGCGCGAGGACTCCTCGGGCACGAGCGAGGAGAACGTCTTCGGGCTGCTGCGCCGGATCGGTCGGGCGAAGGCCGGCCTGGCCGCGGACTACACCGCACAGCTCGCCCGCAGCGTCGGCAAGGTGGTCTTCTTCGCCAAGCACATCGACGTCATGGACGCCGCGGAGGAGATGTTCCGCGAGCGCGGCATCGGCTACGCCTCGGTGCGCGGCGACCAGACCAGCAAGGTCCGACAGCAGCAGATCGACGCCTTCACGAACGACCCCGAGGTCAAGATCGCGGTCTGCTCGCTGACCGCGGCCGGCGTCGGGCTCAACCTGCAGGTCGCCTCCGACGTGGTGCTCGCCGAGCTGTCGTGGACCGATGCCGAGCAGACCCAGGCCATCGACCGCGTCCACCGGATCGGCCAGGACCAGCCGGTGACGGCATGGCGCCTGATCGCGGCCCAGACCATCGACACCCGGATCGCCGAGCTGATCGACGCGAAGGCGGGTCTGGCGGCCCGAGCGCTGGACGGGGCCGACGAGGACACCGGCTCCTCGGCCGACATCCAGCTCGAGGCGATGGTCTCGCTGCTCACCGGCGCGCTGGAGCGTCGTACTCGCCGCTGAGCCTGCGACGCGGTCACCCCCTGGGGCGGTCGTCGGACTTCGGCGGTCTGGATAGGTTCGAGTCATGTCACGCCCTGCAGCAGGCTCCGCCACCCCGGAGCCGGCCGATCGTCGTGCGCGCACAGCGGCCTTGATGCTCGACGCTGCGAGGACCGGCTCGCGGCGCGTCCACGACCGGCTGATCGACGAGGTCGTCGAGATCAACATGGCGGTCGCCGACACGGTCGCCTCGCGCTACGCGCGGCGTGGTCTGCCGGCCGAGGACCTGCGCCAGGTGGCGTACGTCGCGCTGGTCCGCGCAGCGCAGCGCTTCGACCCCGAGCGGGGCAAGGACTTCCTGGCGTACCTCGTGCCCAGCGTCCGGGGCGAGATCCGGCGCTACTTCCGCGACTACGGCTGGATGGTGCGCCCGCCGCGGCGGATCCAGGAGCTGCAGGCCCGGATCATGACCGCGCGCAAGGACCTGACCGACGCGCTGGGCCGGGCGCCTGAGCCCGCCGAGGTCGCCGCGCGGCTGCAGGTGAGCGCCGAGGAGATCGATGAGGCGATGGTCGGCGACGGCGCCTTCGAGCCGACGTCGCTGGACCGGCCGGTGGGCGAGGGGGAGGCCACCCTCGGCGACCTGCTCGGCGACGACCACGACGAGCACGACCCGGCCGAGGCGCGGATCATCCTCGCTCCGCTCATCGACAAGCTGGCCGAGCGGGACAAGCTGATCATCGAGCTGCGCTTCTTCCACGGCCGCACCCAGCAGGAGATCGCCGACGAGATCGGAGTGACGCAGATGCAGGTCTCGCGGCTGCTGTCCCGGATCTTCCGTGAGCTGCGCGAGCAGATCACCGGCCACGCCGACGCGACCTCCCTGGTTGACTGACCCGATGACCGGCAACGACCCGCGCAGCATCGACCCCGCACTCGCCGAGACCGACGAGGCGGACGTCGCCCGTCAGGACGGCTCCTCGACCCCCGACGTGGACGAGGAGGAGCGCGAGGGCCACGACCTGTCCTCCGGCTCGCAGGGCGACGGCGCCGCCCTGCGCGGGATGACCGCTGCCGACGGCGGCTCCGGGGACCAGGTCACCAGCCGGCAGCCGGACAGCACCGAGGACTGAGCGGGCGGCTCAGGCCAGCCCCAGCCGCTCCAGCACGGCTGGGTACGACTCCGGCGGCACCTCGGCCGGCACGAGCGCCGACGGGTGCTCGCGCGCGTGGTCGAGCACCTGCTGGTGCGGGACCTGCCAGCCGGGGGAGCGGGTGTCGCCGATCTCCAGCACCCGCACCCCGGCCGGGGCGAAGGCCGAGAGGTGCAGGGCCGTTCCCGCTCCGCCGGCGAGGACGGACGCACCGGCCACCAGGCGGACCTGGTCGGCGACCGGAAGCCGTTCGGGCTCGACGACCTCGAAGTTGGTGCGAGCGAACACCTCGTCCAGCGCGTGGTCCCGCCCGGCATCGGACCGGGTCGGCTCACCGCGCTCGCGCAGCCTGGTGTTGAACCCGGTCCGCGAGAGGAAGACCCGTGGCCCGTCGGTCCGGAGCGCGCCCCGTCCGCCAGCCGTGCGCGCCATCTGCGACCACACCTCGACCGCACCCGGGTGCGCCCAGCCGTTCACGACCACGCCCCGGGTCGGCACGTGCAGCCGCTCGACGCGTACCGGCTCGGTCTTGACCACCTCGACGGGGAGCCCGGCGTACGACGTCAGGTCCAGTGCCGTGCGCTCCCAGTCCAGGACCCCCGCGTGGGCCGGCCCGAAGGCGTGGAAGACCAGCCCGTCGACCCGGAGGTCCCGGGGCCACAGCGTCGGCAGAGTCTCGGTCACGAAGTGGCCGAAGTGGTCGATCCAGTGCCCGCCGTACAGCCAGGTGCCGGGGAGACGGCGCGCGTCCGCGGCGATCGGGACCCGGTTCGGGTCCGCGGCCACCAGCCGGTTGCCGCCCAGCCCGCCGATCTTCTGCGAGTCGCGCACCAGCCTGCCGTCGGCGGAGTGGACGGCGCCGCTGATCCAGCGGTCCGGCCGGCGCACGGTCCGCAGCGGCCCGCGCTGCATCCGGGTGAGGTACGCGTCCTCCACCAGGCTCAGCGTCGGCTCGTCGACCGGCTCGTGCGGGAACGGCGGCACCGCCCACGCGGTCGGTCCGGAGGCGGTCACGCCGGCGAGCCTAGAGTCATCGCTCCGGGTCCGGCAGCGGCCGGTCGGGCCCCTCGGCGGCGGCGACCTCGGCGTTGGTGCGTCCACTGAGCACCGACGGCAGGTCGCCGCTCAGATCCGCGTCGCGGTCGGCGTGCTCGTCGTCGACCTTGACCAGCAGCCAGGCGTCCGCGCGTGCGGAGCGCGGGCCGGTCGGTACCCGGGTCAGCGCGAAGCCGCCGTGCAGCCGGGATCCCTCCAGCCGGACGACGAGGTGCCCGGCGCCCAGCGCGTCGGCGGCCGAGACGGCCTTCCCGGCGACGCGGCTGCGGTTCTCGTACGTCCCGGTGTCCCAGACGACCACCGAGTTGCTGTGCCGTCGGCTGGACCCGGCCACTCCCTCGAAGTCGGCGTGCGCGAGGTCGTGGTCGCCGACCCTGCGGGCGAAGCGCCGTACGCCGGGGTCGAGCGACGGGCCCTTCGGCACCGCCCAGGAGACCAGGACCCCCTCGATCTCCAGGCGCAGGTCGTAGTGCAGCGCCGTCGCCTCGTGGCGCTGGACGACGAAGACCGGGGCGCTCACGGTTGCCGTCCTACCACCTGCATGAGGGCCGTGGCACCGGGTACCAGACCGGCAGCCCACCGCAGGGAGGCTCCCGTGCTCCGCGTCGCCGAGATCATGCAGCCCGATCCCGTGTGCGCCGACGCGCGGACGGACGTGGTGCAGGTGGCACGGCTGATGCGCGACCACGGCCTCGACCAGGTGCCGGTGTGTCGCGGCGGCGCGTACGTCGGGATGGTCTGCCTCGTCGACGTCGTCCACCACTGCGTCGCGGCCGGCCTCGACCCGGCCACCACGCCGGTCAGCGACGTCGTGCCCGCCGACGACGCGCGTGCCCAGGCGGAGACCTCCGCCGAGGAGGCCCTGCTGACGGTGCTGCACACCGGGCAGCGGTGCCTGGCCGTGCTCAGCGGCGAACAGCTGGCCGGGACTCTCTCGTACGCCGATCTCGTCCGCGCGCTGCCCGACGAGACGGTCAGCGGGATCCTGGCGGTCGTGTCGGGATCCTGACCTGCGCGGACCACTCGGGGTCCTATATTTCTGCCGTGGAACCACACCGCCCGATCAGCATCACCGTCCTCAACGACTACGACGTCGTCGTCGCGGGAGTCACCCGCATGCTCGAACCGTTCGCCGACCGGGTACGCGTGGTCGAGGCGGTGGCCGGGGAGCCGGGCCGCGCCAAGGTCGACGTGGCGCTCTACGACACCTTCGCCCAGCCGATCGTCAACGGCCTCGACCACGTCGAGCAGGTCGCGGCCAACGCCGAACGGCTCGTGGTGTACAGCTGGGCCGAGGAGGCCACCGCGCTGGACCTGGTCGACGGCCGGATGGTCGACGGGTTCGTGTCCAAGCGGGCCGGCGCCGAGGAGATCGTCGGTGCGCTCGAGCGAGCGCACCGCGGCGAGCGGCTCCCGCCCACGCCGCCCTCGGACCTCGCCGACGGCGATCCGGAGGGTGACTGGCCGGGTCGTACCGAGGGCCTGACGGCCCGCGAGTCCGAGATCGTCTCGTTGATCGTGAGGGGGCTGAGCAACGACGAGGTGGCCGGTCGGGTCTTCTTGTCGATCAACACGATCAAGTCCTACATCCGCTCCGCCTACCGCAAGATGGGCGTCCAGAGCCGCAGCCAGGCGGTGCTGTGGGGCGTCGACCACGGGTTCCGCCCTGCGGCCCGACCCAGCGAGGTCCCGCAGTTCCGCTGACGGGACGCCGGGTCAGGTCGAGAGGACTGCCGCCAGGTCCGTCAGCGACGTGACCTCGACGTCCGCGCGCGCGAAGTGCGACGGGTACGACGTCCCCGCGCGGTCCACCCACGCCGTCCTCAGCCCGGCCGCCCTGGCCCCGTCGACGTCCCAGGGGTGCACCGCGACCAGCATCGCCTCGTCCGCGCGCACCCCGGTCCGCTCCAGCGCGTAGGCGTAGGCCGCCGCGCCGGGCTTCCACGCCTCCGCGTCCTCGACGCTGAGCGTCGCCTCGACGACGTCCTCGAGCCCCGTACGGTCCAGCAGCGCCTGCGCGACCGCCGCGGCGCCGTTGCTCAGCGTGACGACCCGGACGCCGGCATCTCGCAGCGCACGCAGCCCCGGCACCACGTCGTCGTGCGCGGGCAGCGTCATGAACCCCTCCAGCACGTGCGCCCACGCGGCCTCGGCGTCCTGGGGCGGGACCAGGCCCGGCAGCAGGGCGGCACCGATGTCTGCGAAGCGGGCGCTGCGGCCGCTGGCGGTGAGCGCGAACCCGTCGCGCAGCACGCTCGCGAACCAGGTCGCCGCACTCTGCGGCGCGGCGCCGAGGTCGACGAACCGGTCGGCCAGGGGAGAGAGGTCGGAGAGCGTCTCGTTGACGTCGAGCACGACCAGGCGAGGTGGGGTCACGACACGGGCGGTGCCCCGGAGGCGTCCTCGGCATGCACGACCCGGTCGGCCCGGTGCCGCGAGGCGAGCACCAGCCGCGCGTTCGGCTCGTCGACCCGGTCCACCCACGCGGCCGCCTCGCTCGGCGACTTGCCGAACTCGCGGTGCCGCGCGACCAGCCGCTCACGTCGCACGTCGTCCTCGCAGTCGAGGAACCACACCTCGTCCAGAGCCGCCCGCACCGCCCGCCAGGGCTCCTCGTCGAGGAGCAGGTAGTTGCCCTCGGTGACCACCACCGCCGCCTCCGGGGCGACGACGAGCGCCGCGGCCAGGGGTTGCTCCAGGTCGCGCTCGAAGCCGGGGGCGTAGACGGGGTGCGGCTCCTGCTCGCGCAGCCGCCGGAGGAGGGCGGCGTACCCCCAGGCGTCGAAGGTCTCCGGTGCACCCTTGCGCTCGGTCAGCCCGAGGTCGGCGAGCACGGCGTCGGAGAGGTGGAATCCGTCCATCGGCAGGTACGCGGCCGTGGGCACGCCCGCGGCGTACGACCGGGCCCACGTGGTCTTCCCGGCGCCGGGGGCGCCCGCGACCCCGATCAGCCGCCGGCTCACGCCTGCTCCTCGTCGGGCAGCCGCCGCCCGCCTCGGGTGACGACGTACAGCTGGTGCTTGCCGGGCAGCCCCTTCAGCTCGACGCGCTGGCCGGGGGTGAGGCGGAAGCGCTCGTCGCCGCCGAGCTCGTCGGCGACCGAGCTGGTCACGAGCATCTGCCCGCCCTCGGCCGCGGCGCCCACCCGCGCCGCCATCGCGACGTTGCGTCCGAAGTAGTCGCCCGCACGCGCGACGACGGTCCCGGTGTGGATGCCGATCCGCACGCTCACCGGGGTCCGCCGCAGCGCCCTGGACCAGGTCTCGGAGAACGAGCGCTGGATGGCCAGCCCGGCACGTACCGCCCGGGTGGCCTTGGTGAAGACGATCATGAAGCCGTCGCCCTGGCTCTTCACGATGTGTCCCCGGTAGCGCTCCACGTGCGCGCGGACCATCGTGTCGTGGGCGATCAGCTGCGTCACGAACGCCTCGTCGCCGAGCTCGGTGTTGAGCGTGGTCGACCCCTCGATGTCGGAGAACAGGATGCTGACCGTGCCGTCGTCGGCGGCCAGCCGGTCGATCTCGCCGCGGTCGTCCATGGCCCAGGTCGAGAGCTGGTCGATGGAGGTCATCAGCAGCCCGCCCATGCCCCTGGTGCGCACGATGCCGGGAACCTGGGAGGCGCCGCCGATCACCGAGCGGACCGCGTCGACCGCCCGCTCCGAGCGGGTGCGCGGCGGCTCGTCACCGGACTCGAGCGCCTCGACCCGGGCGCGAAGCCGCTCCGAGTGGCGACTCACGACACGCAGGCGGACGCCGGCCGCGATGAGCGCGCCGAGGCTCAGCGCGAGCAGCACCCCCAGCACGACCACGGCCACGACCACGGGCTCATGCTGGCAGACCCCGACCGACGGTGGCGTGGGTGGAGCACCCGCAGTGTGTGTCTCGCGGTGGTGGGTCCCGACAACCGCTCCGCTCGCTGCGCTGCTCGACCTCCGGTGGTCGCCGCGCTGCCCGCGGAGGTCGAGCTCAGCGTCGGTGGCGCGGACGGTGACCCCGGTGGTCGAGCTTGTCGAGACCAGACTCGGCGGGAACCCCAGAGTTCGGACTCGTACCCCAGGGACGTCATACAGGCTGGTCGTCCCGGCGACCGATTCGTATGACGTCCCGATCGGGGCGGCCGTGCTCAGCCGGTGTGGTGCACCTCCTGCAGGGCGTACACCGGGGTGTCGATGCCCTCGTAGCGCGCCTTGAGCTGCAGCGCGAGGTAGAGCGAGTAGTGACGGGACTGGTGCAGGTTGCCGCCGTGCATCCACAGGTGGGGGACGTTGGTCGGCTTCCACATGTTGCGCTGCTCGCCCTCCCACGGGCCCGGGTCCTTGGTCGTCTCCGAGCCCAGCCCCCAGCACTTGCCGAGCCGGTCGGCGGTCTCGTCGTCGATCAGGTCGGACACCCAGCCGTTCATCGAGTTGTAGCCGGTGGCGAGCACGACCACGTCGGCGGGCAGCTCGGTCCCGTCCTCGAGCACCACGGCGTCCTCGGTGAGGTGGTCGATCTGGCCGTGCGCGAGCTTGACCGCCCCGTCCGCGACGAGCTCGGCCGCGCCCACGTCGATGTAGTAGCCCGAGCCGCGACGCAGGTACTTCATGAACAGCCCCGAGCCGTCGTCGCCCCAGTCGTGCCAGAAGCCGGCCCCCTCCAGCCGGTCGTAGAAGTCCTTGTCCACCTCGGCCATCGTCTCGTACGCCGGGATCTGGAAGCGGTGCATGATCCGGTACGGGAGCGAGGCGAAGATCAGGTCCGCCTTCTCCGTGGTCGTCCCCGCGGCCAGCGCGCGCTCGGAGTACAGGTCGCCGAGGCCGTACTCCATCAGGCTCTCGCTCTTCACGATGTGCGTGCTGGTCCGCTGCACCATCGTCACGTCCGCGTCGTTCTCCCACAGGGCGCCGCAGATGTCGAAGGAGGAGTTGTTCGAGCCGATCACGACGGCCTTCTTCCCGGCGTACGCGTCGGGGCCGGGGTGCGCCGAGGAGTGGTGCAGGTCGCCGCGGAAGACGTCCGCGCCGGGCACCTCGGGGACCCGCGGCTTGCCGCTCATCCCGGTCGCGAAGACCAGCTCCTTGGGCTTGAGGGTGAGTGCGCGACCCTCGCGCTCGACCTCGACCGTCCACTCGCCCTGCTCCTCGTTGTACGAGGCCGACGTCGCGGTCGTGTCGGACCAGTACGGCACCTCCATCACCTTCGTGTACGACTCCAGCCAGTCGCCGACCTTGTCCTTGGGGGCGAACACCGGCCAGTTGTCGGGGAACTTCAGGTAGGGCAGGTGGTCGTACCAGACCGGGTCGTGCAGGCACAGCGACTTGTAGCGGTTGCGCCACTGGTCGCCCGGGCGCGGGTGCTTGTCGATCACCAGCGCCGGGATCGAGAGCTGTCGCAGCCGCGCGCCGAGCGCGATCCCGCCCTGCCCGCCGCCGATGACGAGGACGTACGGCTGCGTCGTGCTGCCGAGACTCTCGGCCTCGGCCTGCCGCTTCTCGAGGTACGACGACCGGTGCTTGTCGGCGCCGTGCTCGGCGCCCTTCGGGCGGTGGGTGCCGCGCGGCTCCTCGTGGCCCTTGAGCTCGTAGAGCGTGGTCAGCAGGGTGAACGCGCGCTGCTCGCCATCCTCCTCCACGAGTCTGAGCAGCCCGCGCCCGCGACCGACCGCGGTCTCGAAGACGATCCACGCGGTGACGACCCCGTCGGCCTCGTCGGCCGGCTCCTCCAGCACCCAGCCGGAGGGAGCGGCGTGGTCCAGGGTGCTGGTCAGCAGGTCGGTGACGCCGGCCCGGCCCTCGACCGTCTTGAGGTTCCAGGTGAAGGCCACCAGGTCTCGCCAGAAGGACTCGGTCGCGAACATCCCCGCCGCCGCATCGACGTCGCGCGCCTGCAGCGCCGTGTCGAAGGCGGTGAGCCAGGCCGTCGCCGTCTCCGAGGCCGGGTCGGAGGCGGTGGTCGGGCGGTCGAGGGTCTCGGTCATCGAACGGTGCTCCTCGGGTCGGTGAGTCGTGTGACCGAGCACACACCCAGACGACGTTCGACACAAGGGTCGCGCCGCGACGACTGGCCGTCGGACGCGGTACGTCCTGCCCGGTCGGGCAGGTGCGTCCGGGCTCAGCCGGCCGAGGCCTCCGCGGCCGGCCCGTCGTGCGTACGGTCCAGCCCCAGCGCCGCCTCCATCGCCTCGAGCTCCTCACCGGTGCGGACCGCGATCCGCTGCAGGCTGGGGACCGAGTCGCGGCAGCCGGTGAAGCCGATGTTGAACGTGCCGTCGTAGCTGACCGCGGTGATGTTCAGCGCCTGGCCGTGGAACAGCAGGCTGATGGGGTACATCTCGTCCAGCCTCGAGCCGTTGAAGTAGCGGGTCTCCCTGGCGCCCGGCACGTTCGAGACGACGATGTTGCAGGCGGGGTTGGCCACGCCGCCGACGAGGACGGCCTGGGCGAGGAACGGCGCCATCAGCGCGGCGGTGTAGAGGTCCATGGCCCCGGCACCGACGTCGGGCAGCCGCTCCTTGCCCCTCGCGGTCGAGGCGTGCACCGCGGCGATCCGCTCGACCGGGTCGGCCACGTCGGTGCCGAGACTGGCGTAGAGGAAGCTGATCGCGTTGCCGACCTGCACCCTGCCGTCCTCGGGACGCACGGAGACCGGGACGTTCGCGATCAGCGGGTCGTGCGGCAGCGCGTCGTGCTCCTCGAGGTAGCTGCGCACCGCGCCTCCGACCAGGGCCAGGAAGACGTCGTTCAGGCTGGAGTCCGTGCGCTCGGCCACCGCCTTGAGTCGGTCCATCTCGTACGTCTGCGTGGCGAAGCGTCGTGGGGCCTGGATCCGGCCGTTGAACAGCGTGCGCGGGGCGCGGAAGGGGACGGCGCGCTCCTTCGAGGCCCAGCCGGTCAGGGACTCGGCGTACGTCCGCACCAGCGCACCGCCGACCTCGGTCGAGGTGCCCGCGAGGGCGCGTACGCCTCCGAGGACGCTCTGGCGGGGCCGCGCCTTCTCCAGCGAGCGGGAGCGCGGCCGCTCGTGCTGCTCCTGCCCCGACTGGTCGCGTCCGTGGGTGCCGATCGCCCACGGCGGCAGCATGTCGCGCTGGTCGGGGTCGACCGAGAGGATCCTCCGCATCAGGCGGACGCCTCCGACGCCGTCGATCTGCGAGTGGTGGGCCTTGAGGTAGAGCGACCAGCGGTTCTCCTCCAGGCCCTCGATCACGGTGCACTCCCACAGCGGGTAGCGCCGGTCCAGCGGCGTCGAGTGCAGACGCGAGATCAGCACGCCGAGCTCGCGCTGCGTGCCGGGGGAGGGGAGGGCCGAGTGGCGCAGGTGGTAGTCGAGGTCGATCCGCTCGGCGGGGACCTTCACCCAGTGCGGGACCGGTGCCATCCGAAGCCTGAGGTCGTACGGCGACTCGAAGGTCCGCACCTCGCGCCAGGACCGCACCAGCTCGGCGACGAAGTCCGGCTGGTCCTCAGGCACCGTGAACGTCGCGAGCACACCCACCTGCATCGGCGTGCGGTAGTGGTCGGCGAGGAGCCACGCGGCGTCGTTCAGCTTCAACGAGCCGGCGAGCGGGTTGTGCAGCAACGAAGGCGACCTTCCACGTCCGTGCCCCGTCGGCGTGCGGGGCCTGGGGTGAGGGTACGCGCGAGTAGCGTTCGTCACACCTGTTCACCGGGAGTCGGCCGACGCGGCCTTGCCGGGGTCGCCCACCGGGTCGAGGATGGGCGGGTCACCTGATCTCGGGACGGAGACCCATGCCCACGACCGCTCCGCCGACGCGCCGCTTCGCCGGGCAGCTCGGCCGTACGCTCACCTCGCCCGCCGGGCTCGCGCTCGACCCGTCGACCGGCGACCTCTGGGTCGCCGACACGTTCGCCGGCGTCGTGCACCGCTACGACCGCCACCGCCGCCTCGCCGCGGAGGTCGGCCGAGGGCGCCTCGCGGAGCCGCGCGACGTGTCCGTGGCCGAGGGCCGCGCGTACGTCGTCGACTCCGCGCTCGAGCGGGTCGAGGTGTTCGACCTCGCCGGTGCGCACGTGGCGACCCTCGGGCGCGGGCGGCTGGTCCGCCCCCGCGGCGTGGCTGTCGAGACCGCGTCCGGAGTCCGTGTCCTGGTCTCGGACGTCGGCGGCAACCGGGTCGCCCGCATCGATCCCGACGCCGACGAGGTCGTCGCCTCGCTGCGCGACGGCGTGCACACCCCGCACGGCCTGCACGTGGGCGCCGACGGGTCGCTGCTGGTGGTCTCCTCCAGCAGGCAGTACGACGGCGACGGAGGCGTGACGAGGTACGTCGACGACGCGCGGGTGGCGACGTACGGCGAGGGTCAGCAGAGCACCTTCGGTGCGATGTCCAACCCCGCGCACGCCGTCGCCGAGCCCGACGGCAGCGTGTGGGTGAGCGTTCCCGACTACGGCTTCGTGCAGCACTTCGCCGCCGACGGCACCTTCCTCGAGGAGATCGGCACCTCGGGGGCGGGGCTGCTGCGCCAGCCGCTCGGCCTGGCGCTGAGCGCCGACGGCGAGCTGCTGGTCGCCGACTCCGGCGGCCACCGGGTCGCCCGGTTCGCGCCGGTCGAGGGGAGCGCCCGGTGAGCCCGGCGGACGCGGCGGCAGGCCGTACCGACCGGCCCGTCGCCGGCTTCCGCCGCCGCGCGTTCCTCGGCAGCCTGGCCGGCATCACGGGCTCGGCCTGGCTGCCGCTGAACCTGCAGCGGGCCATGGCGGCCACGCCCGAGGTCCGCCACGGCCGGCTCGAGGACATCGAGCACGTGGTGATCCTCATGCAGGAGAACCGCTCGTTCGACCACTACTTCGGCACGATGCCGGGCGTCCGGGGGTTCGACGACCCCGACGCGCTGACGCTCCCCGACGGCCACTCGGTCTTCGACCAGCCGGTCCCGGGCGGCGGTCGGCTGCGACCGTTCCGCTACGACACGGCCACCACCAGCGCCCAGGTCACCCCGACGCTGCCGCACGACTGGGAGGACCAGCACACGGCGTACAACGACGGTGCGCTGGACTCCTGGATCAGGGCCAAGGGCGTCAACACGATGGGCTACTTCGACGCTGAGGACATCCCGTTCCATCGGGCGCTGGCCGAGAACTTCACCATCTGTGACGGCTACCACTCCTCGGTGATCGGGCCGACCAACCCGAACCGGCTCTACATGTGGACCGGCTTCATCGATCCCGACGGCAGGTACGGCCACCCGGCCAACCACAACGACATGTCCGCCGACGACCCCCGGCTGACCTGGCAGACCTACCCCGAGCGGCTCGAGGCGGCCGGGGTGAGCTGGCGGATCTACCAGGAGGAGGACAACTACGGCGACAACTCGCTGGAGTGGTTCGGCCAGTTCGCCGGCGCCAAGCGGGGCTCCCCGCTCCACCGGCGCGCGATGGAGAAGAAGTCGGCCGGCTGGTTCGAGCACGACGCGGCGCACGACCAGCTGCCCCAGGTCTCCTGGCTGGTCGCGCCGTCGGCACAGACCGAGCACCCGAACTGGATGCCGGCCGCGGGAGCGCAGTACATCGCCTCCAAGCTCGACGCGATCGCCGCCAACCCGGACGTCTGGAAGAAGACCGTCTTCATCCTCACCTACGACGAGAACGACGGTCAGTTCGACCACGTGCGCCCGCCGGTCGCGCCGCCGGGCACGCCGGGGGAGTACGTCGACGGGGTGCCGATCGGGCTCGGTTTCCGGGTCCCCACGATCATCGTCTCGCCGTGGACCAGGGGCGGGTACGTCGCCTCCGAGACCTTCGACCACACCTCGCTGCTGCGCCTCCTCGAGCGCCGCTTCGGCGTCGCCGCGCCGCTGATCAGCGACTGGCGCCGACGCACGGTGGGCGACCTGACCTCGGCCTTCCGCTTCGCGCGGGCGGCGGCGTCGTACCCCAAGGACCCGCGGCTGACCTACGCCGCCGCGACCGCCTCGCTGGTGCGGGCCCAGCGCGAGGCGCGGGACAACCCGGCGCCGACCGCGCCGCTGCCGGCCGCCGCCCGTGCCCGGCCGCTGCTCGCCCCGCTGAAGCAGACGGCGCGCTACCACCCGGTCGGCCGCGGCTGAGGCGCGTTCGTCTCCCTCCCCAGGGGGCGCGCGTCCGTGCGGAGGGCCGGAGTAGCGTCGAAGGGTGACGTCCTCTCCCTCACAGACGACCCGCACACCGACCCCCCGCCCCACCGTCGCCACCCTCGGCGAGCTGCGCGCCAGTGGCCACGAGCTGCGCACGCTGCGCCAGGAGCTGCGCGAGAACCTCCTCTCCCGGCTGCGCGACGGCGTCGACCCGTGGCCCGGTCTGCACGGGCTGGAGAACACCGTCGTCCCGCAGCTGGAGCGAGCGCTGATCGCCGGGCACGACGTCGTGCTCCTCGGCGAGCGCGGGCAGGGGAAGACCCGGCTGCTGCGCACCCTGGTGGGGCTCCTCGACGAGTGGACGCCGGTGATCTCCGGCTCCGAGCTGGGCGAGCACCCGTACGAGCCGATCACGGTGCAGTCCAAGGCCGCCGTCGCCGAGCACGGTGACGCGCTGCGCGTCTCGTGGGTGCACCGCGACGAGCGGTACGCCGAGAAGCTCGCCACCCCCGACACCTCGGTCGCCGACCTGATCGGCGACGTCGACCCGATGAAGGTCGCCGAGGGCCGCTCGCTGGGCGACCCCGAGACCATCCACTTCGGGCTGATCCCGCGCAGCCACCGCGGCATCGTCGCCATCAACGAGCTGCCCGACCTGGCCGAGCGGATCCAGGTCGCCATGCTCAACGTGATGGAGGAGCGCGACATCCAGATCCGGGGGTACGTCCTCCGGCTCCCGCTGGACGTGCTCGTCGTCGCCTCGGCGAACCCCGAGGACTACACCAACCGCGGTCGGATCATCACCCCGCTCAAGGACCGCTTCGGCGCCGAGATCCGTACCCACTACCCGGTCGCGCTCGACGACGAGGTCGCCGTGATCCGCCAGGAGGCGGACCTGGTCGCGCAGGTGCCGTCGTACCTCGTGGAGATCCTGGCCCGCTTCACCCGCCTGCTGCGCGAGTCGCAGTCGGTCGACCAGCGCTCGGGGGTCTCGGCGCGCTTCTCCATCGCCGGGGCCGAGACGATCGCCGCCGCGGCGCTGCACCGCGCGACCGTGCAGGGCGAGGAGCAGGCGGTCGCCCGGGTGGTCGACCTGGAGACCGCGGTCGACGTGCTGGGCGGCAAGATCGAGTTCGAGACCGGCGAGGAGGGCCGCGAGCGCGACATCCTCGACCACCTGCTGCGCACGGCGACCGCCGAGACCGTGCGTCGCTCGATGCGCGGGCTGGACTTCGGCGTCCTCGTCGACGCCATCGAGGGCGGGGCGTCGGTGAGCACCGGCGAGCAGGTCACCGCCCGCGACTTCCTGGCTGGGCTGCCCGTGCTCGGCGAGTCGGAGCTCTACGACGACATCTGCGAGCGTCTGGAGGCCACCAACGACGGCGAGCGCGCGGGGGCGATCGAGCTCGCGCTCGAGGGGCTCTACCTCGCGCGCAAGGTCGACAAGGACTCCGCCGACGGCGAGACGGTCTACGGCTGAGCCATGGCCAAGGACTCCGTCAACCCGGGCCACGGCTCCCGCTACGGCCGCTACACCGGCGGCCCGGACCCGCTCGCGCCGCCGGTCGACCTGGCCGAGGCACTGGACGCGATCGGTCAGGACGTGATGGCCGGCTACTCCCCCGAGCGGGCGATGCAGGAGTTCCTGCGCCGCGGCGGCCGTGACCAGCGCGGCGCCGACGACCTGGCCCGCCGGGTCGCCGAGCGACGCCAGGAGATCCTCTCCCAGCACAACCTGGACGGCACGCTGCGCGAGGTGAAGGAGCTGCTGGACAAGGCGGTGCTCGCCGAGCGCGGCCAGCTGGCCCGCGACATCACGATGGACGACGACGACCGCACCTTCCGCGAGATGCAGCTGGACGACCTGCCGGCCAGCACCGCCTCCGCGGTCAGCGAGCTGTCCTCGTACGACTGGCAGAGCGCGGAGGCGCGGGCGGCGTACGAGGAGATCAAGGACCTGCTCGGCCGTGAGCTGCTCGACCAGCGCTTCCAGGGCATGAAGGAGGCGATGGCGGGCGCGACGGACGAGGACCGGCAGCGGATCTCGCAGATGCTCTCGGACCTCAACGAGATGCTCGAGGCGAACGCGCGCGGCGAGCACACCCCGGAGCAGTTCGAGAAGTTCATGGACGAGCACGGGGACTTCTTCCCGGAAAACCCGCAGGACATCGACGAGCTGCTCGACGCGATGGCCAAGCGGGCAGCCGCCGCGCAGCGGATGATGAGCTCGATGACGCCGGAGCAGCGCCAGGAGCTCATGGAGCTCTCCGCGCAGGCGTTCGGCTCGCCGGAGCTGATGGACCAGCTGTCCCGGCTGGACGGCAACCTCCAGGATGCGCGGCCGGGCGAGGACTGGGGCGGGTCGGAGCAGTTCGAGGGGTCGGAGGGACTCGGCCTCGGTGACGGCACGGGGGCACTGCAGGACCTCGCCGACCTCGATGCGCTCTCCGAGCAGCTCTCCCAGTCCTACGACGGCTCGCGGATGGACGACGTCGACCTCGATGCGCTCTCGCGCCAGCTCGGCGAGGACGCCGCGGTCGACGCGCGGGCGCTGGCCGAGCTGGAGCGGGCGCTGCGGCAGTCCGGCTACCTCAAGCGCACCTCCGACGGCGAGCTGCGGCTCTCCCCGCAGGCGATGCGGCAGCTCGGGAAGGCCCTGCTCAAGGACGTCGCGCGCCGGATGTCGGGGCGTCAGGGTGCGCGCGACATGCGCCAGGCCGGTGCCGCCGGTGATCGTACGGGCGGGTCACGGCCCTGGGAGTTCGGCGACACCGAGCCGTGGGACGTCACCGGCTCGATCACCAACGCCGTGCTTCGCGAGGCGGGATCCCGGGAGGACGTCGAGACCACCCGCGCCGGTGTGCGGCTGCAGATGGACGACATCGAGGTGCTGGAGACCGAGGCCCGCACCCAGGCCGCGGTCGCGCTGCTGGTCGACACGTCGTTCTCGATGGCGATGGACGGCCGCTGGGTGCCGATGAAACGCACGGCGCTCGCGCTGCACCACCTGATCGGGTCGCGCTTCCGCGGCGACGCGCTGCAGCTGATCGGCTTCGGCCGCTACGCCGAGACGATGCCGATCGAGCACCTCACCGCACTCGACGCGATGTGGGACAAGGGCACCAACCTGCACCACGCGCTGCTGCTGGCGAACCGGCACTTCCGCAAGCACCCGAACGCCCAGCCGGTGCTGCTGGTCGTGACCGACGGCGAGCCGACGGCCCACCTGGAGCCGGACGGGGAGGTGTGGTTCTCGTACCCGCCGCACCCGGTGACCATCGCGAAGACGGTCAAGGAGCTGGACAACACCGGCAGGCTCGGCGCCCAGACGACGTTCTTCCGCCTCGGCGAGGACCCGGGGCTGGCGCGATTCATCGACCAGATGGCGCGCCGGGTCGACGGGACCGTCGTCGCGCCCGAGCTCGACGACCTCGGCGCGGCCGTGGTCGGCTCCTACCTCGGCTCGCGTCGCCCGGGTGGGTCGTACCGCGACCAGTTCGGCGACTGGACGGGTGGCCGCGGCTTCTGGGCCGGGTGAGAGCGCTCAGTCCGTGAACTCGAAGGACGCCAGCGAGGGTCCCTTGACGTCCTGGGACTCCTTCTCCTGAGCGCTCGAGGGGAAGGAGTACGTCAGCGTGTAGGCGTCGCCGTCGTGGATGGCGATGTACTGGTCGGTGACGTACTCGACGCCGCTCGCGGACGCGCTGGCCGTGACGTGGACGGCTGTCTCGCCGTCGAGCGCCACCCGTGGCTGGACCTTGACGTTCGTGGCGCCGACCTTCTTCAGCTGGCTGGTCAGCTGCTCCTCGCCCTCGTCGAAGTCCTTGTCGCTCGGCGTGCCGCTGCCGACGTCCTTGCCGATGATGATGTTCAGGTTGGGCTTGAAGTTGTCGACGGCCTGCGGGGAGGCGTACGCCTGGTCGACCTGCTTCTGGGAGGCCTTCACGGACGACGTCACGTCGGTCCAGCCCTTCGGGGCGTGCATCTCGTAGCCGGTCCCGGAGATCGCGGGGCCTGTGGCGGGGTCGTAGCCCTCACCTGCCTTGGTCGACGGCAGCTCGGCACCGCCGCCGCACGCGGTGAGTCCGGCGCTGAGGGCCACAGCGGCGATCGGGAGAGCGAGCAGGCGGGTCCGGGTCATGGCGTCATCTTCCGCGTCGAGGGGCGAGGGGCGAGTGGCGAAACGGATCCTCGCACCATGCGGTGAACCGTACAAACCCGGCGCGCGGTGAGCCTGCGCCCGGCTCGTGTGCTGGAGCGGTCGCCCGGGCAGCCGCACCAGCACACGAGGGGTCGAGGATCAGGGCAGCGGCTCCACGACGCCGTACGACGTGAGGTTCTCGCGCAGCGCCCGCCCCTGCTCGCGACCGTCCCCGAGGAGGTGGTCGATCGTGGTGAGCCGGGTGGTGATGTGCCCGACGGCGTACTCCATGGTCATGCCGATCCCGCCGTGCAGCTGGATCGCCTCCTGGCCGATGTGACGACCGGCCCGGGAGACCTGCAGCTTGGAGCGGCGGGCGGCGTCCTTGACCAGCGCGGGGTCGCCGGCGTCGGCGAGCACCATCGTGGCCCACATGACGATCGAGCGGGTGAGCTCGACCGAGGTGTACATGTCGGCGGCCCGGAAGGTCAGCGCCTGGAAGGTGTTCAGCGTGACCCCGAACTGCTTGCGGGTCTTGAGGTACTCGGTGGTCATCGACAGCCCGGACTCCATCGCGCCCAGGGCCTCGTGGCCGTACGCGATCCGCGCGATCGCGACGAGCATCTCGAAGGCGTCGTGCGCGTCGCCCCCGTCACCGAGCGGGGTGGCCGGCGTCTTGTCGAAGCTCACCCGGGCGGCGCGACCGCCGTCGACGGTGCGGTACGACGTCCGCTCGCCGTGGGCGTCGACGTCCTCGCCCTTGACCACGAAGAGCCCGCCCTCGGCCAGCACCAGCAGCACGTCGGCACGAGCGCCGTTGAGCACCGGCTCCTTGACACCGGTGAGCGTGTCACCGTCGACGGTGACGCCCTCGTCGTCACCGTGGGGGCTCATCCAGGCCACGGCCGGAAGCAGCTCGCCGGCGGACAGCCCGCCGAGGATCTCCTTCTTCTGGCCGTCGCTGCCGAGCGCAGCCACGAGGCCGCCGGCGAAGACCACGGCCTCCACGAACGGCTCGGGTGCGATCACCCGACCGATCTCCTCGGCCACCACCGACACCTCGGCCGGGCCGGCGCCGGAGCCGCCGACGTCCTCGGGGAAGGGGAGACCGAGCACGCCCATGTCGGCGAGCTTCTTCCACATCGCCTCGTCGAAGCCGGGGTCGGCGTCGGTCACCTGGCGCCGCTTCTCCGCGTCGTAGCCCTTGAGCAGGCCGCGCACCGCGTCGCGCAGCGCCTCTTGTTCGTCGTCGAGCAGGAAGTCCATGTCAGTTCCTCACAGTCCCAGGATGTTGCCGGCGATGATCTGGCGCTGCACCTCGTTGGAGCCGCCGTAGATGGAGGCCTTGCGCAGGTTGAGGTACGTCGGCGTCGCCGTCCGCGCGAGCGCGGGCAGGTCGGAGCCGTCGGCCACATCGGCCGCGCCGGAGCCGACCGAGAGCGGCCCGAAGACGTCGACCAGCAGCTCCGAGACGGCCTGCTGCAGCACGGTGCCCTTGAGCTTGAGCACCGACGAGGCCGGGTGCGGCTTGCCGCCGTCGGAGTTGGCAGCGACGCGCAGCGCGGTCAGCTCGAGAGCGAGCAGCTCGTTCTCGAGGTCGACGATGGTGGCCTGCAGCGCGGGATCGTCGAGCGCACCGGTCTCCTGCGCCTTCTCCTTGGCGATGGCCAGGTTGCGCTTGGTGGCGCCGACGGGGGCGACCCCGACGCGCTCGTTGCCGAGGAGGAACTTGGCGTACGTCCAGCCGGCGTTCTCCTCGCCGACGAGGTTCTCGGCCGGGACGCGCACGTCCTCGAAGAACACCTCGTTGACCTCGTGGCCGCCGTCGATCAGCTGGATCGGGCGCAGCGTGACGCCCTCGGCGTCCATCGGGCACAGGATCATCGAGATCCCGGCCTGCTTCTTCACGTCGGGGTTGGTGCGGCACAGCACGAAGATCCAGTCGGCGTGCTGACCCAGGGTGGTCCAGGTCTTCTGCCCGTTGATCACCCAGTCGTCGCCGTCGCGCACGGCCTTGGTCGACAGCGAGGCCAGGTCGGAGCCGGCGTTGGGCTCGGAGAAGCCCTGGCACCACCAGATGTCGAGGTTCGCCGTCTTGGCGAGGAACTTCTCCTTCATCTCGTCACTGCCGAAGTTCGCGATGACGGGGCCGATCATGTTGGCGTTGAAGGCCAGCGGCGGGATCACGCCCGCCAGCTGCATCTCCTCGTGCCAGATGTGCTTCTGCAGCGGCGTCCAGTCCTGGCCGCCGTACTCCTCGGGCCACGAGGGCACCGCCAGCCCCTTGGCGTTGAGCAGCTGCTGGGTCTTGACGACCGCCTCCTTGAACTGCTCGTCGCCACGGCCGATGCCGTCGCGGAGCTCCTTGGGGACCTCGTCGTTGAAGAAGGTGCGCATCTCCTCGCGGAACGCGCGCTCCTCCTCGGTCAGCTGCAGCTGCATCGGTGCCTCCTGGCGGAACGGGATGGGGGAGCGCGGACGGTCCGCCCGTGCTCCACGGCAGAAACTACTCCCCGGTACCGACGGCCTGGCACCCTCCTGCGGCGGCGCGCGTGACACGGATCGCGCCGGGTCGGCGCCGGATACCGTGTGCCGGGTGAGCATCTCGCTGATCACGCCGGACCCGACGGCCGACGCCCGGCGTCGTACCCGGCTGCGGCAGATGCGCACCGTCGCCGTCTCGCTGCTGGTGCTCGCCGCCGTGGTGTACGTCGCCACGCTCGGCCGGGACGGCTGGGTCGGGTACGTCAACGCCGCGGCCGAGGCCTCGATGGTCGGCGCGATGGCCGACTGGTTCGCGGTGACGGCGCTGTTCAAGCACCCGATGGGGCTGCCGATCCCGCACACGGCGCTGATCCCCAAGCGCAAGGACGAGCTGGGCCGGAGCCTGGAGGAGTTCGTCTCCGACAACTTCCTGCAGGAGCAGGTGATCCGCGACCGGCTGGCCTCCGCGGACGTCTCGCGCCGGGTCGGTGCCTGGCTGAGCCAGGAGGCCAACGCCGACACCGTCGTACGCGAGGGTGCGACGCTGCTGGCCATCGGTCTGCGGCAGCTGCGCGACGAGGACGTGGCCTCGATCGTCACCGAGGTGATCGTCCCGCGGCTGATCGAGGAGCCGGTGAGCCCCGTCGCCGGCCGGCTGCTGGCCGAGGTGGTCCGCGACGGCGCCCACCACGGGTTCGTGGACCTCGTGCTCGAGGAGGGTCACCGCTGGCTGTCCGGCAACCACGACACCTTCACGAAGGTGCTGGGGGAGCGGGCGCCGTGGTGGAGCCCGCCGCGGCTCAACGAGGCGGTCACCGACCGGCTGCACCTCGAGGCGCTGCGGTGGCTGGCCGACATTCGCGCCGACCCGCACCACACGGCCCGCGAGGCGCTGGACAGCCTGCTCGCCGACCTCGCCGAGGACCTGCTCGCGGACCCGGGGACCCAGGAGCGCGCCGAGCGGCTCAAGCGGCGCGTCCTGGAGCAGCCACAGCTGGTCGACTCCAGCGTCTCGGTGTGGAACGCCCTGCGGAAGGCGCTGATCGAGGCGCTCGAGGAGGTCGACGGGCCGCTGCGCCGTCGCCTGGTCAAGGAGCTGAGCACCTTCGGCGTACGCCTGGGTGCCGACGAGGAGCTGCGGAGCAGGCTGGACACCTGGGGCGCCGACCTCGCCGTCTTCGCGGTCTCGCGCTACGGCGACGAGATCACCGCGATCATCACCCAGACCGTCGAGCGCTGGGACGGCAAGGAGGCCGCCGGGAAGATCGAGCTGCACGTCGGTCGCGACCTGCAGTTCATCCGGATCAACGGCACCATCGTCGGCGGCCTGGTCGGCCTGGCGATCCACACCCTCTCGGAGCTGATCTCGTGAGCGCCCCCTCAGCAGAGCCCCGCGACGTCGTCATCCGCGACGACGCGATCCGCCTGGGCCAGTTCCTCAAGCTCGCGGACCTGGTGGACAACGGCTCCGACGCGCGCCAGCTGCTCGGCCAGGGCGTCGTGACCGTCAACGGCGAGGTCGAGACGCGCCGCGGCCGGCAGCTGGTCCCCGGCGACGTCGTCGACCTCACCGACCTCACCCACCCGCTCGGCACCCTGGTGCGCGTCTCTCGTTGAGTGGTGCCCCCTACAGGGTCGAGTGGTGCCCCCTACAGGGTCGAATGGCGCGTCGTGCTGGTTCAGCCGACGGCGACGAGGTCGCAGACGAAGATCAGCGTCTCGCCGGGGGCGATGACGCCGCCGGCGCCGCGCTCGCCGTACGCCAGGTGCGACGGGATCACGATCTGGCGACGACCGCCGACCTTCATCCCCTGCACGCCCTGGTCCCAGCCGGCGATGACCTGGCCGACGCCGAGCTGGAACTGCAGCGGCGTGCCACGGTTGTACGAGGCGTCGAACTCCTCGCCGGTGCTGAACGCGACGCCGACGTAGTGCACGCTCACGCGCTTGCCGGCCACCGCCTCGTCGCCGTCGCCCTCGACGACGTCGGTGATCACCAGGTCGGCGGGCGGCTCCCCGCCGGGGAACTCGATCTCGGGCTTCTCTGCAGTCATGGGACCCACCCTGTCAGGTCTGGTGGACGTACGACTCCAGGTGGTCCCGCTCCTGCTCCAGCTGCTCGATGCGGTGCTTGACCACGTCGCCGATGCTGATCACGCCGACCAGCTGCTCGCCGTCGAGCACGGGCACGTGCCGGATCCGCCGGTCGGTCATCAGCCGCATCAGACCGACGACGTCGTCGCCGCCGTCGCCCGAGACGACCGTCGTGGTCATGATCGTGGACACCGGGGCGTCGAGGACGGTCTCGTCGCGCTGCAGGTGGCGTACGACGTCGCGCTCGCTGACGATGCCGGCCACCGCCCGGCCGTCGCCCGAGACGACGAGTGCGCCGATGTTGTGCTCGGCGAGGACGGCGAGCAGGTCCCGCACGCTCGCGTCGGGCGCGATCGTCAGCGCGCCGGTGTGGGTCTTGGCGTCGAGCACGTCCTTGATCTGCATGATGGCCTCCGCAGCGACTCGTCCCGCAGTGTGACTCACGACACTAGGGGAGGTCGTCCGGGCTGACCAGAGCCGCGCGTCGGCTCAGCCGCGGCGGAACGTGTCCAGGTGGTGCACGGACCCCGGCTCCTGCTCGGTCCCCCGCTCGGGCCCGCGACCGGGCATCGAGCCGAGGAACGCCAGCGCCTGGTCGTGCAGCCGGCCGTTGCTGGCCAGCGCGTTGCCCCCGAAGGGGCCGGGAGTGCCCTCGAGCGAGGTGAACATCCCGCCGGACTCGCGGACGATGACGTCCAGCGCCGCCATGTCGTACAGCTCCAGCTCGGGCTCGGCGGCCAGGTCGACCGCCCCCTCGGCGAGCAGCACGTAGGACCAGAAGTCGCCGTACGCCCGCGTGCGCCAGCAGCGCCGCGTCAAGGACACGAAGTCCTCGAGCCGGTCGCGCTCCTCCCAGCCGCCCATGGAGGAGTACGACAGCGAGGCGTCCTCGAGCCGGCTCACGTCGGAGACCCCGCAGCGCGACGCGCGCAGCAGCGACTTGCCGCTCCACGCCCCGTCGCCGACCGAGGCCCACCAGCGCCGGTTCAGCGCCGGGGCGGACACCAGCCCGACCTTGACCTCCTCCTCGACGACCAGCGCGATCAGGGTCGCCCAGACCGGGACCCCGCGGACGAAGTTCTTGGTGCCGTCGATCGGGTCGACGACCCACTGCCGCGGGGCGCCGGCGGAGGACGTGGCGGGGCCGGTGACGCCCTCCTCCTCGCCGTACACGCTGTCGCGGGTGCGCGCGCGCGAGAGGGTGCGCCGGATGCTCGCCTCGACCGCCTGGTCGGCGTCGGTCACCGGCGTGAGGTCCGGCTTCGTCATCACGTGCAGGTCGAGGGCCTTGAAGCGCTCCATCGTGAGCGCGTCGGCGTCGTCGGCGAGCACGTGCGCGAGACGCAGGTCGTCGGTGAACGCGGAGGCCATGGGCCACAGGGTAAGGCCGGGACCTCCCGCGACCGGTCAGGCGGCGGCCTCCCGCGAGGCGAGCAGTCGGCGGTACGCCGTCACGCGGTCGGCCGCGACCGCTCCGGCGAGCACCCCGGCGTCCAGCCCGCACTCCGGTTCCGACGCCGCGTGCGTGCACCCGCGCGAGCACCCGGCGGTGAGCGCCGCGAGGTCCGGGAAGGCGTCGATCAGGTCGTCGGGGTCGACGTGGGCGAGCCCGAAGGAGCGGATGCCGGGGGTGTCGACGATCCACCCGGCGCCGGCGGGGAGCTCGAGCATCAGCGCGCTGACGGAGGTGTGCCGGCCGCGGCCGGTGACGGCGTTGACCGACCCGGTCTCCCGGTCGGCGTCGGGCACCAGGGCGTTCACCAGGGTCGACTTCCCGACCCCGGAGTGGCCGAGCAGCACGCTCGTCCGGCCGTCGAGCCGCTCGCGCACCGCGGTCACGTCGGCGCCGCGGCGCGTGACGACGTACGGCACCCCGAGCGGGGCGTACACCGCCAGGAGGTCGTCGGGTGCCGCCAGGTCGGACTTCGTCAGGCACAGCAGCGGGTCCATGCCGGCGTCGTACGCCGCCACGAGCGCGCGGTCGACCAGCCCCAGCCGCGGCTCGGGGTCGGCGAGCGCGACCACGACCACGAGCTGGTCGGCGTTGGCGACGACCACGCGCTCGACGGGGTCGGTGTCGTCGGCGGTACGACGCAGCACGGTGCGCCGCTGCTCGACCTCGACGATCCGCGCCAGCGTCCCCTCGTCGCCCGAGACGTCGCCGACGATGCGCACCGAGTCACCGACGACGACGCCCTTGCGCCCGAGCGGTCGCGACTTCATCGTCGTGACCAGCGTGTCCTCGACCAGGCAGGTGTAGCGACCGCGGTCCACCGTCACGACGCGGCCGGTCACGGCGTCGTCGTACGTCGGCCGCTCCTTGGTCCGCGGTCGGGTACGGCGTCGGGGCCGCTCGTACGACTCGTAGTCCTCCGCGCCGTAGCGTCCCGTCCGCCGACTCACCGCTGGCTCACCCGAACAGCCCGGCCCAGACCTCGGCGAACCCGGGGAAGGTCTTGCTCGTCGTCGCGACATCCTCCACCAGCACGCCGTCGACGGCGGCACCGAGGACGACGCCGGCGTGCGCCATGCGGTGGTCGGCGTACGTCGCGAAGCGGCCGCCGTGCAGCGGTGCGGGTCGGATCGCCAGCCCGTCCTCGGTCTCGGTGACGTCGCCGCCGAGCGCGTTCAGCTCGGTGGCGAGCGCCGCCAGCCGGTCGGTCTCGTGACCGCGGATGTGCGCGATGCCGCGCAGCACGGACGGCGAGTCGGCCAGCGCGCACAGGGCGGCGACGGCCGGCGCGAGCTCGCCGACGTCGTGCAGGTCGACGTCGACGCCGCTGATCGTGCCGGTACCGCCGACGGTGAGGCCGTCGTCGTCGAGCACCACCTCGGCACCCATCCGCGCGAGCAGGTCGCGCAGCACGTCACCGGGCTGGGTGGTCGCGCCCGGCCAGCCGGGGACGGTCACGGCGCCGCCGCTGAGCATGCCCAGCATCAAGAAGGGGGCGGCGTTGGACAGGTCGGGCTCGACCGTGGTGTCGCGGGCACGCACCGTGCCGGGCAGCACCCGCCACCGGTCGGGCTCGGCGTCGTCGACCTCGACGCCGTGCCCGCGCAGGCAGGCGACGGTCATCTCGATGTGGGGGAGCGAGGGGACCGGCTTGCCGTCGTGCAGCACGTCGACGCCCTCGTCGTACGACGCCCCCGCGAGCAGCAGCGCGGAGACGAACTGGCTGGACGCCGAGGCGTCGATCGTCACCCGGCCACCGCGCACGGACCCGGTGCCGCGCACCGTGAACGGCAGCGTGTCGCCGGCGCTGACGCCGACCCCGAGCGAACGCAGCCCGGCCAGCACCTCGCCCATCGGGCGCGTGCGCGCGTGCGGGTCGCCGTCGAAGGCGACCTCACCGTCGCTCAGCGCCGCCACCGGCGGGACGAACCGCATCACCGTCCCCGCCAGCCCGCAGTCGACCGCCACGCCTCCGCGGAACGGGCCCGGGGTCACCGTCCAGTCCGCGCCAGAGGTGTCGACGGGCGACCCGAGCGAGGTCAGCGCCGCCGCCATCAGCTCGGTGTCGCGCGATCGCAGCGCGGCGCGCACGACCGACGGGCCGTCCGCCAGGGCCGCCAGGACGAGCTCGCGGTTGGTCAGCGACTTCGACCCCGGCAGCGCCACCGTGGCGCGCACCGGGGCGGCGGCGTACGGCGCGGGCCACGGGTCGGTCGTCACGGGGAGCAGGCTATCCATGGAGATGTACAAGAACTCTTGTGAGATCTCGCGAGCGTCGCGAGAGTCGCGCCATGGTCTCCATCGACACCCTCGTCGCCGTGCACCACCCGGTACGCCGGCGCATCGTCGACCGGCTCGTCCTCGACGGGCCCGCGCAGGTCGGCACCCTCGCCCGCGAGCTCGACGAGCAGATCGGCTCGATCAGCCACCACCTGCGGATCCTCGAGCGGGTCGAGGTGGTCGTCCGGGCTCCCGAGCTGTCGACCGACGGCCGTACGAGCTGGTGGCGGGCGAGCACCACCTCCTTCAGCTGGGCCGTGGACGACTTCGCCGACCGCCCCGCGGACCAGCACCGTGCCCGAGTGGCCGACCGGCTCAACGCCGAGCGGCACTTCACCAAGCTCGCCGACTGGAAGCGGCGGGAGGCCGCGGCGCCCGAGGCGTGGCGGCGGGCGGCGTACAGCACGGACAGCCTCGGACGCGCCACGGCGGTGGAGCTCGAGGAGCTGATGCGACGCCTCGTCCGGACGGTCGCCGAGTGGAAGGCCGACATCGACCTCGACGACGGCCAGGAGCGAGAGCCCGTGTTCATGTTCAGCCACGGCTTCCCGAGCCGGCCGTGAGCACGCCGACCAGGCCGGCGCCGAGGACTGCGCCGACCGAGCCGCCGTCGCTGCGCCGCGACACGATGGCGCGCACCTGGCTGGCGCTGCGGGGGCTCTCCCAGGCCGGTGACTCGATCTGGACCATCGCGCTGGCCTGGACCGCCGTGCACGTCGCGAGCCCCGCGGCAGCCGGCGCGGTCGTGGCCGCGGGCACCGTCCCGCGAGCCCTCGTCCTGCTGCTCGGCGGTGTCGTGGCGGACCGCTTCGACGCCCGACGGGTGATGACGGCGGCGAACCTCGGCCGCGTGGTCGTACTGCTGGCGATCCTCGTCCGGGTCCTCGTCGGCCCTCCGTCGCTGACGGTGCTCGTGCTGGCCGCCGTCGTCCTCGGCGTCTTCGACGCCCTCCACGACCCGTCGGCGATGACCGTCTCGCGCCAGCTCGTGCGCCGCGAGGACCTGCCGGCCTACGGCGCGGCCGGACAGACGCTCTCCCGCCTGGGCGAGACCGGGGGTGCGGCGACCGGGGGTCTGGTGGTGGCCGCCTGGGGTCTGGGAGCAAGTGCCGCGCTCGACGCGGTCACCTTCGCCGCGCTCGCTGCGTTCCTTCTCTGGCGGATGAAGCCGCGCTACCCGTTGCGACGGGCGGCGGCCGAGTCGCCGCTGCGCAGCATCGCCGGCGGCGTACGACACCTGCGGGCCACGCCGCTGACCCGGACCCTGGTGGTGTCGATGGCGGGGCTGAACCTGTTCGTCCTCCCCGCCGAGAGCATCGGCATCGCGCTGCGAGCCAGTCGCGAGGGCTGGGGCGCCGGCTCGGTCGGACTCTCCCTGGCCTGCATGGGCGCCGGGGCGGCAGCCGGGGCCCTGGTCTCGATGCGCTGGCGGCCCCGGCGCGAGGCCTGGTGGTCGTACGTCTGGCTGGCCGGGCAGGGGGTGGCGATCGTCGCCCTCGGTGTCGGCCCGCAATGGGTCATGCTGTTCGCTGCCTCCGCGATCGGCGTGAGCGCGGGGGTGGCCTCGGTGCTGCTCAGCGCGACCTTCGTCGCGGTGGTCGAGGAGTCCTACCTGGGCCGGATGGCCTCGATCCAGCGACTGGGCGACGACGCGCTGATGCCGCTGGCCACGGTCGGCTTCGGCGCCCTGACCGGTGTCGCCGGCCTGACCACGGCGTTCGCCGTCTTCGGGGCCGCCATGACCGCCGCGATGGCGCTGCCGCTGGCCAGTCCCGCGATCCGTCGGCTGAGTCTGCGTGAGGGCCCGGCCGGGGGGTGAGCCCCGCTCAGCCGACCTTGGCTGCGGCCAGGCGCGCCTCGTACGCCGCGTCCTTGCCCATGTGTCCGGCCTCCTTGCGCAGGTCCTTGGCGGCGCGGCGGGCGCGCCAGGCGACGCTGGGCTGGGCCTCGGTGTCGACCGCGGCCAGCAGGGCACCACCGAGCATCGAGAGGTTCTTGGCGAACTGCAGGCGCTGGTTGTTCTTGGCGACCGGGTCGGTCTCCTCCCAGAAGGCGTGCCCGGCGACCGTGGTCGGCACCAGGCTGGCGGCCAGCAGGGACGCGGAGGCGCGCGGGAAGCGGCCGGTGGCCAGGGCGAGGCCCGCCACGATCTGCACCCCGGCGTTGACCCGGACCAGCGTGACCGGCTCGCTCGGGATCTGCGGCACCTTCTTCTGGGCTGCCGGGATCACCTTGTCGGTGACCTTGCGGGCCACCGGGGCCAGCTTCTCGGAGTGGCGGAGTCCGTTGATGCCACCGACGACGAAGCCGGCGGCGAGCAGGGGACGGGCGAGGCGGCGCGCGATCATCATGGGTCCTTGATACCCCATCGGGTCGACGCTCATGCGACCCACCGCTGTGCGTACGCGGGCGGCAGGCACCGATCCGTGACGACCCTGTCCCAGGCCCCGCCTATCGTCGAGGCCATGTGCGGCCGGTACGCCTCCAGCAAGGAGCCCGAGGACCTCGCCGACGAGTTCGACGTCCTCGTGCCCGCCGCCGACCTGCCGCGGATCGAGCCGGACTGGAACGTCGCCCCCACCAAGGAGGTGTACGCCGTCCTCGAGCGGCCACCGGGACGGGGCACCGACGAGGAGGAGACCGGGCGTACGCAGGAGCGTCAGCTGCGCGGGCTGACCTGGGGGCTGGTCCCGTTCTGGGCCAAGGACGCGAGCATCGGCTCCCGGATGATCAACGCCCGGATGGAGACGGTCGCGGAGAAGCCGGCCTACCGTCGTGCGTTCGAGCGGCGCCGCTGCCTGCTGCCGGCCGACGGCTACTACGAGTGGTACCCGACCTCCCAGACCACCGCCAAGGGCAGGGCGAGGAAGCAGCCGTTCTTCATCCGTCCCACGGACGGCGGCACGCTGGCGATGGCCGGGCTGTACGAGATCTGGCGCGACCCCGAGCGCGCGGACGACGACCCCGAGCGGTTCCGCTGGACCTGCACCGTCCTCACCACCTCCGCCGAGGACTCCCTGGGCCGCATCCACGAGCGGATGCCGCTGATGCTCGACCCGGAGCGGTACGACGCATGGCTCGACCCGACGCTCGGCGACACCGACACGCTGCTCGGGCTGCTCACCCCCGCGGCACCGGGCCGGCTGGAGGCGTACCCGGTCAGCACGCGGGTCTCCCAGGTCGCCAACAACGGGCCCGACCTCGTCGAGCCGCTGCCGTTAGACGACGTGCCGGCCGAGGTCGCCGACCACGCGGTGGGTCGTGGCTGAGCCGGGCGGCGCGCGTGCCCGCGAGGTCGAGACACCGTACGGCACGGCGCGGGTGCTCACCTGGCCCGCGACGGGCCGTTCGTACGGCGATCTGCTGCTCATGCACGGCGCCAACGGCAAGCTCGACTCCGCCGACCTGGTCCGACTGGTGACCGACCTGCCGGACCAAGGGGTGACGACGCGGCTGCTGCAGCAGCCGTTCGCCGTGGCGGGCAAGCGGATCGGCCCGCGGCCGGCGGCGCTGGACACCGTCGTCGACGAGGTCGTGGCCGACCTCTCGCTCGAGGGACCTCTGGTGCTGGGCGGGCGCTCGGCCGGCGCCCGGTGCGCCGTACGCCGCGCCGGGCCGCTCGGTGCCGTCGCCGCACTGGCCCTCGCGTTCCCGCTGCACCCGCCCGAACGGCCGGAGAAGAGCCGCGCCGACGAGCTCCTCGGGTGCACCGTGCCGACCCTGGTGGTGCAGGGGGAGCGCGACCCGTTCGGCGGCCCGGGCGAGCTGCCGGAGCTGCCCGCGGGACAGGAGGTCGTACCCGTTCCGGGGGCGGACCACGGCTTCGCGGTGCTGAAGAGCTGGGACGGGCCGGACCACCTCGCGCTGCTCTCCACCGCCGTCGCCGAGTGGCTGGGGCGGATGCTGTCCCGTGCCGACGGGGAATGAGCCGGCCGGGAGTGACGTTCCGACAGGCATGCAGGACCTCCTCAGCCGCCCGGCGGCCATCGACAACGGCGCGCTGAGCGCCGCGTCAGTAGGCTGGAGCGCGATGACCGACACCAAGGCTCCCCAGCCCTCCCGCCGTCCGCGGCGCGACGACCCGCCCCGCCAGACCGACTCCGTCGACGTCGAGCGCGACGGAGACGTCCGCGAGACCGAGAGCGACGCCGACCGGACGGCGCGCTTCGAGCGCGACGCGATGCCGTTCCTGGACCAGCTCTACTCGGCGGCGATGCGGATGACCCGCAACCCGAGCGACGCCGAGGACCTCGTGCAGGAGACCTTCGCCAAGGCGTTCGGGTCCTTCCACCAGTACCGCCCGGGCACCAACCTCAAGGCCTGGCTGTACCGAATCCTGACCAACACCTTCATCAACAACTACCGCAAGAAGCAGCGCCAGCCGCAGCAGTCGATGTCCGAGGACGTCGAGGACTGGCAGCTGCACCGGGCGGAGTCGCACACCTCCGGGGGCCTGAAGTCGGCCGAGACGGACGCGTTGGAGCACCTGCCCGACTCGGAGGTGAAGACGGCGCTGCAGGAGCTGCCGGAGGACTTCCGCCTGGCGGTCTACCTCGCCGACGTCGAGGGGTTCCCGTACAAGGAGATCGCCGAGATCATGGGCACGCCGATCGGCACGGTCATGTCCCGGCTGCACCGCGGTCGCCGACAGCTGCGCGAGAAGCTGACCGACTACGTGCGGGAGAACGACCTGCTCACCCCGGCCGCGACCGAGGGGGTGAAGTGATGGCGTCCCACGACGAGTTCCAGTCTCCCGGCCTGGTCGGCCAGGAGCTGCCGACCGACCTGGACTGCTCCGAGGTCGTCGACCGACTCTTCGTCTTCATCGACCAGGAGCTCGACCAGGCCGACTGCGGGCAGATCGAGAAGCACCTCGAGGACTGCCAGCCGTGCCTGGCGAAGTACAACCTGGAGCGGACGGTGAAGACCCTGGTCTCCCGCTCCTGCACCGAGGTCGCCCCGTCCGGGCTGCGCGAGCGGGTGCTGACCAGCATCCGCGAGGTGCGCGTGACGATCACCGAGGAGTGAGCGGCGCAGCCCTCAGTCCTTCGTGATCCGGTCCCGCAGCCACAGGAAGTACGCGAAGTCGCCGACCGCGAAGACGATCAGCACGATGCTGAACACGTTGTGCAGCACGACGGCCAGCACGAGCGCGAGGGCCGCGAAGCCGATCGCCAGCCACATCGCCGTCTTGGGGTCACCGGGGCCGGAGTGGTCGACGCTCATGGCCGGATCGTAGGACCCGGGAGAGCGCGAAGGGCACGACGCGCCAGTCGCGTCGTGCCCTTCGTTCGTCCGAGTGCCTGCATCAGGCGTTGGGACGCTTGCCGTGGTTGGCGCCCTTCTTCTTGCGAGCGCGGCGCTTGCGGCCGGTCTTGCCCATGGCGGACCTCCTCGTCTTCCTCGTACGACTCCCATCGTCCCAGGTCGCGGCCCGGCAGCGAAATCGCCGCCGGATCGGCCACACTGACCCGATGGCCGCGATCACCCAGGGACTGACCGCCTCGCTCGACGTCGAGGTGGCCGACGACGACACCGCCGCCGCTCTCGGTTCGGGGAGCCTGCCCGTGCTCGGCACCCCACGCCTGCTCGCCTGGTGCGAGGCGGCGACCTGTGCGGCGCTCGCCGACGTGCTCAACGACGGCGAGACCAGCGTCGGCACCCGCGTCCAGGTCGAGCACCTCGCCCCCAGCGCCGTGGGTCGCTCGCTGCACGTCGAGGCCTCCGTGCTGCACGTGGACGGGCGGCTCGTCCGCTTCACCGTCGCCGCCACCGACGACGGCAAGCTGGTCGGCTCGGGCGAGATCACCCGCGTCGTCGTCGAGGCCGACCGCTTCCTCTCCCGCCTGCGCTGAGGCCCGTCGAGTGGTCTGTTCTCCCGGGTCGAGTGGTGCGTCCTGCGGGTTCGAGTGGCGCCTCGTACTGTCCGGGCGCAGCCGAACCCGGTAGAACCCGCCACTCGACCCGGTGGCGGGCACCACTCAACGGGGTAGGTGCCGGGCAGTCAGATGCCGAAGGTCGCGCGGGGGTACGCGGCCTCGACGTCGGTGATGACGTTGACGAGGTACGGGACACCCGAGGCGAAGGCGCGGTCCATCGCCGGACCGATCTGGGCAGGGTCGGTCACCGTCTCGCCAGCCCCGCCGAGGGCCTTGACCACCTCGTCGTACCTCGTGGCGGGCGCGAGGTCGGCGGCGACGTCGTAGCCGTACAGCATCTGCATCGGGCCCTTCTCCAGCGCCCACGCGGAGTTGTTGCCGCAGACCATGACGACGGGGAGGTCGTGCCGGACGAGGGTGTCGACGTCCATCAGCGACATCCCCGCCGCGCCGTCGCCGTAGAGCAGCACGACCTGGGACGACGGCCGCACCAGGCGGGCGGCGATGGCGGCACCCATGCCGGCGCCGAGGCACCCGTACGGGCCCGGGTCCAGCCAGCCGCCGGGCCGCTGCGGCTCGACGAACTTGCCGGCGAACGAGACGAAGTCGCCGCCGTCGCCGATCACCACCGCGTCCTCGGCGAGCCGCGGCACCAGCTCGCCGTAGATCCGCGCCGGGTGGATCGGGTCGGCCGTCGCGGTGAGCAGCGCGGAGTCCCGCTCGACCGCCGCCTTGACCGAGTCCTGCAGCTCGGTGACCCAGGACGCCCAGTCCGGGCGTGAGGACAACGACTCCACCGCCGAGCGGATGCCGTCCAGCGCCAGCGTCAGGTCACCAGAGGCCGAGGCGGCGAGCGCCGCGTGGGTCGACACCTGGGCGTCGGAGTCGGCGACGTGGACGACCCGCGCGGGCGACGTGCCCTCCTGCTTGCCGCCGAAGACGCCGTAGCCCAGCCGGAAGTCCAGCGGCGTCCCGACGACGACGACCAGGTCGGCGCCGTTGAGCGCGGCGCCGCGCGCCTTGGTGACCAGCAGCGGGTGCCCTCCGGGTACCAGACCGCGACCCATGCCGTTCGTGATGGTCGGAACACCCAGTCCCTCGACGAGCCGGAGTGCCGCGTCCTCGGCCCCGTCGAGCCACACGTCGCTGCCGAGGATCAGCACCGGACGCCGGGCCTCGCCCAGCAGCCGGCCGATGTCGCGCAGCCGGTCGCCGTCGGGCTCCGTACGGGTCCGCGTCGGTGCCGCCGGACGGTCCACCTCGGCGGCGTTGAACAGCTCGTCCATGGGGACGTCGACGAACACCGGCCCGCGGTGCGAGGACCCCGCGAGCGTGAACGCCTCGTCGAAGCCCGCCGCCACCTCGGGTGCCGTCGGGACGGTGCGCGACTGCTTGGCGATCGGCGCCATGATCGGCGGCTGGTCCAGCTCCTGGAGGCTGCCCTGGCCCCAGCGGTTCTGTGGTGCGCGACCGCCGAGGACCACCATCGGCGACCCCGCGAACTGCGCCTGCGCGATCGCGCTGGTGCCGTTCGTGACGCCGGGGCCCGCGGTGAGCACCGCCAGCCCCGGGGTACGGGTCAGCTTGCCGGTCGCCTCGGCGGCGAACGCGGCGGTCTGCTCGTGCCGCACGTCGAGGATCCGCATCGGGGGCGTGGCGTTGACGGCACCGTCGTACAGCGGGAAGACGTGGGCGCCGGACAGCGTGAACATCGTCTCCACGCCGTGCGCCCGGGCCACCTCGACCGCGTGCGCCCCTGCGTGGCCGGTCAGCCGGCCGTCCGTGCTGCTGTCGTCGCTCATGGAGGCGAACCTACAAGCCCTACGCTTGTGCAGCGTGGCCCTCCTGGACGACCTGGCGCGGCGGCACACCGATCTGTCGTACGCCGACCTGGCCTGGGTGCAGCGCCTGGTCGCCGACTGGCAGATCCTGGCCGACCTCTCCTTCGCCGACCTGGTGCTGTGGCTCGCCGACCGGGACGGCGACGGCTGGTGGGCGGCGGCCCAGATGCGCCCGACGACGGGCCCGACCGCTCTGATCGACGACGTCGTCGGTCACCACCTCGCGCCCGGGAGCCGGGTGGCGATCGAGGACGCCTTCCGCCAGGTACGCGTCGTGCGCGAGGGCGATCCCGAGTGGCGCGACGACGTGCCGGTGCGCGTCGAGGCGATCCCGGTGGTCTGCGAGGACCGCGTCCTCGCCGTGCTCACGCGCAACACGAACCTCAACGGGGTACGCACCCCGAGCCGGCTCGAGCTGACGTACCTCCAGACCGCCGCCGAGCTGATCGAGATGATCGCAGCGGGCGAGTTCCCGCACCCGGGCCAGCGCTCGGACCACGCGGACTCGCCGAGGGTGGGCGACGGGTTCGTCCGCGTCGACCCGAGGGGCGGGGTGCTGTACGCCAGCCCCAACGCGCTCTCGGTCTACCGCAAGCTGGGACTCACCGGGGACCTGACCGGCCAGGTGCTCGCCGACCTGACCCGCGACCTGGTGCCCGCGGCCTCCCGGCCCGACGAGGAGACCGTCTCAGCCGTGCTCGGGGCGAGGGTCGCGCGCGACACGGAGCTGGAGAACGACTCCGCGGCGGTCATCTGGCGCTCCATCCCCCTCCGGTCGGGCGGCGAACCGGTCGCAGGGCTGGTCCTGCTCCGCGACGTCACCGACATCCGCAGCCGCGACCGGGAGCTGATCACCAAGGACGCCACGATCCGCGAGATCCACCACCGGGTGAAGAACAACCTGCAGACCGTGGCCGCGCTGCTCCGCCTCCAGGGTCGGCGCCTCAACGCGCCCGAGGCCCGCGCGGCGCTCGAGGAGGCCGTACGCCGGGTCGGGTCGATCGCGATCGTCCACGAGACGCTCAGCCAGTCCGAGGAGGAGAGCGTCGACTTCGACGACGTCGCGGACCGGCTGCGGCGTGCGGTCGGAGAGCTGGGCGGGGCCGGCGTCCACACCAGCCGGCACGGGTCGTTCGGCTCCCTGGACGCGGAGGTCGCCACGCCGCTGTCCATGGCACTCACCGAGCTGATGCAGAACGCCGTGGAGCACGGCTTCGGCCGCGGCGGCCCGGGACACCTCGAGCTGGTCGTACGACGCGCCGCCGACCGGCTCAGCATCGACGTGCTCGACGACGGCGTCGGGGTGCCCGAGGACCTCGACCCGTTCACCGGCAGCCTGGGGCTCTCGATCGTGAGCACGCTCATCGAGGAGCTCGGGGGAGAGGTACGACTGGGTCGCCGCTCGGACGGTCAGGGGACCGCGGCGACGCTGGAGGTCCCGCTGGGATGAGCCGTGGCCCCGGTCGAGGGCCGTCCGGGCGTGGTCCTAGGCGGTACGCACCCGTGCCCGGGCATTGCGCCGCTTGAGGGCCCGACGCTCGTCCTCGCCCAAGCCGCCCCAGACCCCGTGGTCCTGACCGGCCTCGAGCGCCCACGCGAGACACTGCTCACGGACGTCGCAGCGGCGACAGACCTGCTTGGCCTCCTCGATCTGGAGGATGGCGGGACCGGTGTTGCCGATCGGGAAGAACAGCTCGGGGTCCTCTTCGAGGCACGCAGAGCGGTGACGCCAATCCATGGCGGGTGACTCCTTCTTGCTTGCGTCAACGGCCGCGGTCTGCCGCGGCCTGCTGGACCCGCTCGACGGCCAGGTCGTGGTCGGGTGCGGGTCGGTGCAGAAGTGCTCGTCCGGGGGAGACGAGACCTGCGCACCTGCCTTCTCCCTGCCCCGCGTGACGGACCAGGAAGGGGGCGCCACACAGGCGGTCGAGACGGTTCCTCGACAGCACGCGTGGCCAACCAGTAGATCGTGACAACTCCGAGCCCGGTATACAACCCCCCACTCCGGTCGCATGGGTCACACGTCACACCGCCGTTCGCAGGCGAGCGGCCGCGCTCGGCGGCAGCCCGACTAGTCTCCTACGGTGCCCGATCCCGCTGCCGATCCCTCGCAGGCGTCGCCGGCGGTGCTCAGGGCGGCCGCGGCGATCGCCGTGGTGCAGGGCGCGGTCACGGCCGTGCTCGGCGTCGTCGAGGCGTTCGCGGTCGACGGCGACCGCGTGGTCGTCGGTGTGACGACGGCGGTGTTTTTCGCCGCGTACGGCCTGCTGCTGGTCGTCAGCGGCGTCGCCCTCTGGCGTCCACGCACCTGGGCGCGCGGCCCGGTCCTCGCCGCGCAACTGGTGTGGCTGGGCGTCGCCTACTCGCTGCACAGCGGCTCGGCCACCTGGCTGGCCGTCGTGCTCGCGGTCTCGGCGGTCCTGTGCCTGGCGGCGTTGCTGCACCCGGCCTCGATCCGGGCCATCGAGGAGAACCGGCCGGCCGACTGACGCGGGCCGCGCTCAGGTGTCGAAGGACCCGCGCAGCGTCTCGAGCGCTCGCCGCAGCAGCCGGGAGATCTGCATCTGCGAGAGTCCGACCCGGTCGGCGATCTGCTGCTGGGACAGGGACTCCACGAAGCGCATGCGGACGATGTCGCGCTGCCGGGCGGGCAGGCTGTCGACCAGGGGCCACAACGACTCGCGCAGCTCGACGCCCTCGAGGGCCTCGTCCTCCGCACCGAGGAGATCGAGCACCGACGACCCCTCGTCCTCGTCGTCGCCGTGGCCGCGGTGGTCCAGGGACAGGGTGGAGTAGGCGTTCGAGGACTCCAGCGCCTCCACCACCTCGTTCAGCCCCAGGCCGAGGTGGATCGCCACCTCGCGCGGGGTGGGCGAGCGCCCGAGATCCTGGGTCAGGTCGCCGGTGGCGGCGTTGACCTCCGCGCGCAGCTCCTGGAGGCGCCGAGGTACGCGTACCGCCCAGCTCTTGTCCCGGAAGTGCCGCTTGATCTCCCCGACGATGGTGGGCGTCGCGAACGTCGCGAACTCGAACCCGCGCTCCGCGTCGAACCGGTCGATCGCGTTCAGCAGGCCGATCGTGCCCACCTGGACGAGGTCGTCCAGGCTCTCGCCGCGCCCGCCGAACCGACGGGCGCACAGCGTGACGAGGTCCAGGTGCAGGTGGACCAGCTCCTCGCGCGAGCCGGTCGTCTGCGCGCTGGACGCGGTCGCGGAGGCCAGGGTCGCGAACAGCGACCGTACGTGGTCCCGGTCGGGCGGGTGCGGCGCGCCGGCCATCACTCGAGGGGCGTCGACTTCATCGTCAGCCCGATCCGCAGCCGAGCGTCCTGCAGGTCCGCGGTCAACGACGTGGTCAGCGCCGTCAGCAGCTGCCAGGCGAAGCCCTCACGGTCCGGCTCCACCGAGCCGGCGACCTCGACCGAGACGTCGATGGTCATCTCGTGATCGCCGAGGTGGTACTCGACGAGCAGGTCCGTCGCCGGTCGCGCCGCCTCGAGGAGCATCGTGGTGGTCTCGCCGACCGCCAGCCGCAGGTCGTCGATGTCGTCGACCGTGAAGTCCAGTCGTGCGGCGAGCGACGCCGCCGTGCTCCGCAGGACCGCGGCGAACGCACGCTCCGCGGGCAGGCGCAGCTCGACGTCGGGTCGTGACGGCACCGGAGGTCTCCTCTCGCCCGGGATCGGCCCTCAGGCTAGACCCGTCACGACGTACGACGGGGAGCCGCCGCGGGTGCGGCGACTCCCCGTGCGTGGAGCGTCCGGTCCGACCGACGCGTTCCGCGTCGGCGAGAGACCGTCTCGCTCGGGTGCTCCTGGTCCAAGGGCAGGCTCAGCGCCGTGCGTCGCTGGGCACGAGGCGTACCTCCGTGCGTCGCAGCGCTCGGCACAAGGCGTACGTCCGTGCTTCGCGAGCTCAGCGCGTCCTCAGACCTGGAAGGCCTGAGCTTCTCTCGGCACAAGGCGTACGTCGGTGCTTCGCGAGCTCAGCGCGTCCTCAGACCTGGAAGGCCTGAGCTTCGCTCGGCACAAGGCGTACGTCCGTGCTTCGCTTCGCTCAGCACGTCCTCAGACCTGGAAGGCCTGAGCTCAGCTCGGCACAAGGCGTACGTCCGTGCTTCGCTTCGCTCAGCACGTCCTCAGACCTGGAAGTCCTTCACTTCGTTCAGGACTTCTTGGTCTCCCAGAAGATCTCGGCGATCTCGTCGATCTTGGCCAGCAGCGCGTCGGCGCCCTCGACCGTCATGTCGGCCTTGGTGCCCGAGGCGCCGGCGAGCTTGGTCGCCTCGTTGACCAGCGTGTGCAGCTGGGGGTACTTCTCGAAGTGCGGGGGCTTGAAGTAGTCGGTCCACAGCACCCACAGGTGGTGCTTGACCAGCTCCGAGCGCTGCTCCTTGATGATGATCGCGCGGGTGCGGAAGTCCGGGTCGTCGTTGTCGGCGAGCTTGGAGACGATGCCCTTGATCGACTCGGCCTCGATGCGGGCCTGGGCCGGGTCGTAGACCCCGCACGGAAGGTCGCAGTGGGCGGAGACGTCGATGGTCGGGGCGAAGAAGCGCGAGAACATGCTTGATCCTCACTGTCGGCTGTCGTGGCTGTCATGTGGGGTGTACCCACACCTTGCGACACTACGCGCATGCCGAGGCTGGGGATCGCTCGCGTCCACGGACGCTCCATGCTCCCGACCCTCGTCGAGGGCGACCGGCTCCTGGTGCGCTACGACGTCGTACCGCGCCGGGGCGACGTGGTCGTCTGCCGCTTCCCCGACGCCACCCTCGCCGTCAAGCGGGCGACCGCGTCGGTGCGCGGCGGCTGGTGGGTCGAGCGGGACAACCCGCGCGAGGGCGTGGACTCGGCGCTGGTGGGTCCGGTCGCGCCGGACGACCTGCTGGGCGTGGCCGTCGTACGGCTGTGGCCGCGACCGCGCCGACTGCGCCGGCGCGGCGACTGAACGTCGGGTCGCCCGGCGGGGACCACAGGCGCCGGCGCCGTGGGCGCCACCGCTGTGCGACGATCACGACCGTGGCCGACCACGAGATCTCACCCGCCGACGACCCAGCCTTCGCTCTGCACGAGGGCGGCAAGATGGAGATCGCCGCGACCGTCCCGCTCGCCGGTCGCGAGGACCTCTCGCTGGCCTACACGCCGGGGGTCGCGCGGGTCTGCCAGGCGATCGCCGACGACCCGTCGCTGCTGAGCCGCTACACCTGGGTCCCGAACACCGTCGCGGTCGTCACCGACGGTTCGGCCGTCCTCGGGCTGGGCAACATCGGTCCTCGTGGGGCGATGCCGGTGATGGAGGGCAAGGCGGTGCTGTTCAAGGCCTTCGGAGGGGTCGACGGCGTCCCGGTCACGCTGGACACCCAGGACACCGACGAGATCATCGAGACCGTGTGCCGCATCGCGCCGGGCTTCGGTGGGATCAACCTCGAGGACATCTCCGCGCCGCGCTGCTTCCTCATCGAGGACGCACTGAAGCAGAAGCTGGACATCCCCGTCTTCCACGACGACCAGCACGGCACGGCGGTCGTCGTCCTCGCCGCCCTGACGAACGCGCTCGCGCTGACCGGGCGGCTCTTCGAGACCACCCGGGTCGTCGTCTCCGGCGCCGGCGCCGCGGGAGTGGCCTGCGCGCGGATCCTGCTGGCAGCGGGGGTCCGCGACATCGCCGTGGTCGACAGCAAGGGCGTCCTGCACCCCTCCCGCGAGGACATGAACCCCGTGAAGGCCGCCCTGGCCGGCGAGACCACCGCGGACACGGGCCGCTCGGGGAGCCTCGCCGACGTGCTCGCCGGGGCCGACGTGCTGGTCGGCGTCTCCGGCGGGACGATCCCCGAGGACCTGGTGGCCACGATGGCCCCCGAGGCGATCATCTTCGGCCTGGCCAACCCGACCCCCGAGGTGATGCCCGAGGTCGCGCACCGGCACGCGCGCGTGGTCGCCACCGGACGCTCGGACTTCCCCAACCAGATCAACAACGTGCTCGCCTTCCCCGGCATCTTCCGCGGTGCGCTCGACGCGCGCGCCAGCGCGATCACCGAGGGGATGAAGCTGGCTGCCGCGGAGGCGCTGGCCGACCTCGTCGGCGAGGACCGCGCCGACGACTTCGTCGTCCCCGACCCGTTCGACGCCCGGGTGGGGCCCGCCGTGGCCCTGGCCGTCGCCGAGGCCGCACGCCGCGACGGCGTGTCCCGGGCCTGAGCCCGCCCGGTCGTCCGACCGCACGGTCGCGTCGCCGAGGGATGTCCTAGGGTCGCGAGCATGTACGCCGCCTACGTCGAGTCCTTCTCCTCCGACGACCCGCTGTCCGGACTCCGGCTTGGGGAGCGCCCCGAGCCCGAGGTCCCCGACGGCTGGACGACGGTGACGGTCAAGGCCGCCTCGCTCAACCACCACGACCTGTTCTCCCTGCAGGGCGTCGGCCTGCGCGGGGAGAGCCTGCCGATGATCCTCGGCTGCGACGCGGCCGGGCTCGACGAGGACGGCAACGAGGTCGTGGTGCACGCCGTCATCAGCGACCCGTCCTGGCACGGCGACGAGACGCTCGACCCCAAGCGGTCGCTGCTCAGCGAGCGCTACCAGGGCACCCTGGCCGACCGGGTCGCGGTCCCCAAGGGCAACGTCGTGCCCAAGCCGGCCTCGCTGTCCTTCGAGGAGGCCGCCTGCCTGCCGACCGCGTGGCTCACGGCCTACCGGATGCTGTTCACCCGCGGCGGCTTCAAGGCCGGCGACACGGTCCTCGTGCAGGGTGCCGGCGGCGGCGTCGCCACCGCCGCCATCACGCTGGCGCGTGCGGGCGGTCTGCGGGTCCTCGCCACGAGCCGCGACGAGGCGAAGCGGCGGCGTGCGCTCGAGATCGGCGCCCACGAGGTGTACGAGTCCGGCGAGCGGCTGCCGGGGAAGGTCGACGGCGTCATCGAGACGGTCGGCAAGGCGACGTGGGGGCACTCGGTGAAGTCGTTGCGCCCCGGCGGGCGGCTGGTCACCTCCGGCCACACGTCCGGCCCGGACATCGCCGCCGAGCTGACCCGCATCTTCTTCCTGCAGCTCGACGTGGTCGGCTCGACGATGGGGACGCGCACCGAGCTCGCCTCGCTGGTGACCATGCTCGACGCGACCGGCGTGCGGCCGCTGATCGACCGGACGATGCCGCTCGAGGACGCGGCGGACGGCTTCGCCGCGATGCGTGACGGCGAGCTGTTCGGGAAGGTCGTCTTCACGCGTCCGTGAGGTGAACCGCGGGCCGGGCCGTGCGTACCGCTCAGGTCGCGGCGGGTCGGCTCTCCCAGTGCATGGCGCCGACCACGACCATCAGGAGCCGCTTGTGGGCTCTCCGGACCACGGCCGCCGAGGCCGTGCCCGACGGCGCCTCGAGCAGCTCGCCGGCCGTGGTGACCATGGCCGTCACGATCAGCTCGCTGAGCAGCGTCAGGTCCTCGGAGGACCACTCCTCGGTCCCGGGGACGCGGGCGACGTCGGTGGCGAGCTCGCGCTGGCACAGCTCCAGCTCGTGCTGGATCGCGCGTCGGACCCGGGCGGGACCCGCCAGCCGCTCGCGAGCGATGAAGGCGAAGTGGGCCGACTCCGAGATCACGTGGCGCTTCACGACGTCGATCGAGCGGATGATCATGGCGTCGATCGCGGTGTCGCGGCGCACGTCGCGCAGCATCGCCCGCAGCGAGACGAACGCCTGGTCGACCAGGGCGAGCCCGAGGTCCTCGATGGAGTCGAAGTGTCGGTAGAACGCCGTCGGCACGATCCCGACCTCTCGAGCGACCTTGCGCAACGAGAGTGCACTGAGGCCGCCCGCGGTCGACAGGGCCAGGGCGGCATCCAGGATGTGCTGCCTGGTCCGCTCTTTTCGCTGCTGCCGAGTGCCGTCGAGCACAGAGTCAGTGGACATCTGTCACATAATACCGCGAACCGCCCGCAACCGACCTCGGTGCGTCGACGGGGACAGTATCCTTTCGACGTCGCGGTCGTTGACCGTGACGTGCCGAGCCTGCTCGGCGTCGACGGGGCCCTGCAACCGCTGTGCCCGACGAGCGTTGGAGGATGACCTGTGAGCCGTCTGAGCATCGCCGGAGCGACCGGCGCGACCGCGCTGATCGTCGGCGTCCTCCTCGCCCTCCCGGCCCACGCCGACGCGCCCAGCGCGTCGTCCGCGGCCAGCGGCGCTCAGGGCCAGGTGACCGTCGTCCAGGCGCTGCCGGGCAGCGCCGTCGGAGTCTCCGTCGACGGGAGGTCGGTCCAGACGGGCGCCTCCGCGGGGTCGGTCCTCGGGCCGTACTCGCTCGCTCCGGGTGCGCACGAGATCTCCTTCAGCGACGTCGAGGGCACGACGGTGACCGAGAAGGTCGAGGTGGCCGCCGGTGGCAGCCGCGACGTGGTGCTCCACCTGCCCGAGGCTGTCGACGGCAAGCCCGAGGTCAACGTCTACGACACCCCGACCACCGCGATCGGCCCGGAGAAGAGCCGTGTGCTCGTCGCCCACACCGCCAACGTCGGCGCCGCCGACGTGGCCTTCGACGGCACCGTCGTCTTCGACGGCGTGACCAACGGGCAGTTCGCCGAGGCCGACGTCCCCTCCGGCGAGCACGAGGTGCAGCTGTTCCCGGCCGGCCAGGACACCACGCCGGTCCTCGGCCCGCTGTCGATGACGCTGCCCTCGGGCACGGTGACCATGACGTACGCCTACGGCAACCCCGCCACCAAGTCGATGAAGGTGGTCAGCCACACGGCGACGCTGTCCACCACCGGGACCGCTGCCCCGCAGCGCATCCACACCGGGTCCGCCGGTCTCGCGTCGGCCGTCCCGACCGCGTTCGGGCTGGGCGGAGCCCAGCAGGGTGTCGCCGGGTGGATCACGATGCTGTCGTGGGTGCTCGCCCTTCCGACGCTCGCGCTCCTCGGACTGTCGGTGCTCCGCAGGACGCGCGGCGAGAGTGGCCTGAGCGTCGCGATCGCCGGCGAGCGGCGCCGACGCCGCTGAGGTGCCGCGAGCCGGTGCGACGGCCCACCCGGTCCGTCGCTGGCTGACGACGTACGCCGGTCCGCTGCTCGGACTGACCGTGGTCACCGCGCTGCTGGTCAACCTCGGCGCGCAGCAGCCGCGAGAGAGCACGTCGGGCTCGGCCGTGGGGTCGGCCAGCGCCGAGCCTGCCACGCCGACGCCGCGACCCGCGCCGAAGCTCTTCACCGTCACGCCGGACTTCTCCGGTGGGGCCGGGACGGCCGCGGTCCCCGCCCTGACCGGACAGACCTCGCCGCCTGTGACGCTGCGGCTGGCCAACGACGTGGTCGTGCCGGTGCGGGCGGTCGGCACGGGCGCCGACGGCTCGTTGGACGTGCCCGACGACATCCGGGTCGCCGGCTGGTGGCAAGGGGGAGCGCGGCTCGGCGACCCGTTCGGGTCGATGCTGATCGCGGCTCACGTGGACTCGCGCACCCAGGGTCTGGGTCCCTACTCCGTGCTGCTGAGCGTGGGGCCGGGTGCGCGCTTCACCGCCACCGGCGAGCGTGGCCTGACGCAGACCTTCGCCGTCTCCGAGAGACGAGTCGTCGCGAGGGACAAGCTCGACACGGTGCCTGACATCTTCTCGCCGCGGGGGAAGCCCAGGCTCACGATGGTGACCTGCGCCGGGCCGTACGACCGCTCGCGCGGCGGCTACCAGAACCTCGCTGTCGTCACGGCCGAGCCGGTCGGGCCGGCCGTGGCACCGGCCGGCTGAGGACGCTCAGCGCACCCGGTCCAGGATGATCTCCGCCAGCCGCTCGGGCGCCTGCTCCGGGATCCAGTGGCTGACACCCTCGAGGACCTCGAAGCGGTAGGTGGCGGCGTCGACGTACTCCGCGGTCAGGTCGGCACCGGTCCGGCCCAGGGCGCCGTCGTCGTCGCTCCACACGAACGTCGTCGGCACCGTGACCGGGCGACCCAGGCCCCTGGGGTTCTCCAGCGGGAGGGCGCGGTACCAGCAGATGCCGCCGTACAGCGCCCCGGCGTCGACGATCTCGCGCTGGTAGCGCCGCAGGCTCTCGCGGTCCATCCCGATGCCGCGCAGCATCCGGCGGGAGATCGAGGCAGAGGCCATCGCCCGCTCCGGCAGCCACGGCAGCTGGAAGAAGCCCATGTACCACGACTTCGCCAGCTGTCCCGGGGTCTTGAGCGCACGCACGAAGGCCTGAGGGTGGGGGACCGAGACCGTGGTGAGGGTGCGGACCGCCTCGGGGTGCGCCGCGGCGGTGGACCAGGCCACCGCCGCACCCCAGTCGTGCCCGACCAGGTGCACCGGGCCGCTGGCGAGCTGGTCGACGAGCGCCACGGTGTCGCCGACGAGCCTGCCCAGGGTGTACGACGACCGCCCCCGCGGACGGGCGCCGGGGGAGTAGCCGCGCTGGTCCGGAGCGACCGTGCGGTAGCCGGCCTCGTGCAGCAGCGGCACCACGCCGTCCCAGCACGAGGAGGTCTGCGGGAAGCCGTGCAGCAGCACCACCACCGGACCGTCGACCGGTCCCTCGTCGCGGACGGCGAACTGCAGCCCGTCGTGGGAGTACGAGGTCAGTCGCTGCGTCGTCATGGGCGCCAACCTACGACGCAGACCTCGACGCCGTGCCTCACCCCTCGAGCACGTGCCGCAGGAATCGCTGCGGCTCGGCCAGGTAGTCACGCCAGAGCGCGACCAGGGGGAGGTCGTCGTACGTGGTCTCGCGGATGCCCCACTCGCCGACCTCCAGCAGTCGTGCTCCGGGCAGCGCCGCGAGCAGCGGTGAGTGGGTCGCGCAGACGAGCTGAGCGCCCGCCCGGGCGAGGTCGTGCATCGTGCCGAGGAGGGCCATCTGACCGCTGAAGGACAGCGCCGCCTCGGGCTCGTCGAGGGCGTAGAACCCGGCGGAGTCGAACCGGCTGCTCAGCACGGAGAGGAACGACTCCCCGTGGCTCAGCGCGTGGAAGTCGGGCTCGTGGGGGTTCGACCCCGGGTTCTCGGCGAGGTAGGTGTAGAAGCCGTGCATCGACTCCGCGCGGAGGAAGAACCCCCAGCGCGGGCCACCGGGCCCTCGTTCCATGCTCAACCAGGAGTGCAGGGGCGACTCGGTGGCGTACGTCGTGTGCTCGGCGCCGCTGCTGCCGCCCTCCGGCCCGAGGCCGAAGCGCATCGCGAACGCCTCGACGAGCGTCGACTTGCCGGCGCCGTTCTCCCCGAACAGCAGCGTGACGCCGGGCGTGACGTCGAACCCCTCGCGCAGGACCTGCTCGACCGCGGGCAACCCCCGCGGCCACTCCTCGCCGACGTCGTCGTTCGCGCGGAACCGACGCACCGCGAGCTCGTGCCCGGGCCCGCGCAGCGCCACGACGCGCTCAGTCCTCGGGGTCGTCCAGCCGGGCGAGCCAGGTGGCGAACCGCTCGACGGGAACCTCGTGCTCGGGGTGGACGTCGGTGAACTCGCTGAGCCGCTCCGCGACCCAGGCGAGCGTCACCTCCTCCTCGCCGCGCCGGGAGGCCAGCTCCTCGACCCCCCGGTCGGTGAAGTACATCAGCCGCCGAAGGCCGCGCCCAGGAGCAGCTTCTGCTCCTCGACGTGACGCGAGTGCGTCCCGACCGCGGGAGAGCTCGACGCCGGCCGCGAGATGAACTCGACCTCGTGGTCGAGCTCGGGGAAGACGTTGAGCCGGTAGTGCGGGGCGGGGCCGTTGTTGGCCGGCTCGTCCTGCACCCAGCGGACGGTCCGCAGGTTCGGGAAGCGGGCGATCTCGGCCTGCAGCTCCTCGATCGGCTCGGGGTAGAGCTGCTCCACCCGAGAGATCGCGGTGACCGGCTCGTCGCCCTCGCGCTTGCCGCGCTCGACCATCAGGTCCCAGGTGATCCGCCCGCTGCACAGCAGCAGCGTGGTCACCTTCTCGTCCTCGACCGTGCGGTCCGAGGCGACCTTCTTGAACGTGGTGCCCTCGAGGAAGTCCTCGGGCTTGGACGCAGCCTCCTTGCGCTTGAGCATCGACTTCGGGGTGAAGACCACCATCGGGATGTGGTCGGCGCCCAGCGAGTGCCGTCGCAGCAGGTGGAAGTACGACGCCGGCGTCGAGGGCTGCGCGACGACCATCGCCTTGTCCGCGGCGAGGGAGAGGAACCGCTCGATGCGCGCGGAGGAGTGGTCGGCGCCCTGGCCCTCGAAGCCGTGCGGCAGCAGCAGCACGACACCGGATCGCTGACCCCACTTGCTGGCCGAGGAGCTGATGAACTCGTCGATCACCGTCTGCGCGCCGTTGACGAAGTCGCCGAACTGGGCCTCCCAGGCCACGAGCGCGTCGGGGCGGGCAACGGAGTATCCGTACTCGAAGCCGAGGGCGGCGTACTCCGAGAGCAGCGAGTCGTAGACGTAGAAGTGCGCCTGGTCCTCGGTGAGGTTCGCCAGCGGCGTCCACTCGTCGGCGTTCTCGCGGTCGATGATCGTGGCGAAGCGCGACACGAACGTCCCGCGCCGGGTGTCCTGGCCGGCCAGGCGCACCGGGCGGCCGTCCATCAGCAGCGAGCCGAGCGCCAGGATCTCGCCGGTGCCCCAGTCGATCGGGCCCTCGGTGATGGCCGCCGAGCGGCGCTGCAGCTGCGGCAGCACCTTCGGGTGCACGGTGAAGCCGTCGGGCGCGCTGACGTAGGCGTCGGCGATCCGCTTGAGCGTCTCGCGCGAGATCGCGGTGTCGTCCTCGTCGTGGGCCTTCTCGGGGTAGTCCGGGACGGTGGTCCACTCGGAGGGGGCGCTGGTGGCCTCGCGCACCTCGGTGAACACCCGCTCCAGCTGCTTCTGGTAGTTCTTGAGGACCTCCTCGGCCTCCTCCAGCGTGATGTCGCCGCGGCCGATGAGGGACTCGGTGTAGAGCTTGCGCACCGAGCGCTTCTGCTCGATCAGGTCGTACATCAGCGGCTGGGTGTACGAGGGGTCGTCGCCCTCGTTGTGGCCGCGCCGGCGGTAGCAGACCAGGTCGATGACGACGTCCTTGTTGAACGCCTGGCGGTACTCGAAGGCCAGGCGGGCGACCCGGATGCACGCCTCGGGGTCGTCGCCGTTGACGTGGAAGATCGGTGCCTGGACCATCCGGGCCACGTCGGTGCAGTACAGCGAGGAGCGCGACTGGGCCGGCGAGGTGGTGAAGCCGACCTGGTTGTTGACGATCAGGTGCACGGTGCCGCCGGTGCGGTAGCCGCGCAGCTGCGAGAGGTTGAGCGTCTCGGCGACCACGCCCTGACCGGCGAACGCCGCGTCACCGTGGACCAGCAGCGGCAGCACCGGGAACTTCTCACCCTGGTTGAGCACGTCCTGCTTGGCCCGGGCGATCCCCTCGAGCACGGGGTCGACAGCCTCGAGGTGCGAGGGGTTGGCCGCGACGGAGACCTTGATGGTGTCGCCGTCCTCGGCGGTGAACTCGCCCTCGGCGCCGAGGTGGTACTTCACGTCGCCCGAGCCCTGCACGGTCCGCGGGTCGATGTTGCCCTCGAACTCGCGGAAGATCTGGCCGTAGCTCTTGCCGACGATGTTGGCCAGCACGTTGAGCCGGCCGCGGTGGGCCATGCCGATCGTGACCTCGTCGAGCTCCGCCTCGGCGGCGGCCTCGCAGATCTCGTCGATCAGCGGGACGGTCGTCTCGCCACCCTCGAGGCTGAACCGCTTCTGCCCGACGAACTTGGTCTGCAGGAACGTCTCGAAGGCCTCGGCCTGGTTGAGCTTGAGCAGGATCCGCAGCTGCTCCTCGCGCGGCGGCTTCTGGTGCGGCTGCTCCACCCGCTCCTGGATCCACCGGCGCTGCTCGGGGTCCTGGATGTGCATGTACTCGATGCCGGTGGTGCGGCAGTACGAGTCGCGCAGGATGCCGAGGATGCTGCGCATCTTCATGAACCGACGCTCGCCGCCGAACTCGCCGGTGGCGAACTCGCGGTCCAGGTCCCACAGGGTGAGCCCGTGCGTGGCCGTGTCGAGGTCGGGGTGGGTGCGCTGGCGGTACTCCAGCGGGTCGGTGTCGGCCATCATGTGGCCGCGCACGCGGTAGGCGTGGATCATCTCCAGGATCCGGGCCTGCTTGGAGACCTCGTCGTCGTGGGAGGTGGAGATGTCGGCGGCCCAGCGGATCGGCTCGTACGGGATCCGCAGCGACGCGAACACGTCGTCGTAGAAGCCGTCCTCGCCCAGCAGCAGCTGGTGCATCCGGCGCAGGAACTCACCCGACAGCGCGCCCTGGATGACGCGGTGGTCGTACGTCGAGGTCAGCGTCAGGAGCTTGCTGACCGCGTTGCGGTTCAGCGTCTCCTCCGAGGCGCCCTGGAACTCGGGCGGGTACTCCATCGAGCCGACGCCGATGATCGCGCCCTGGCCGTTCATCAGCCGCGGCACGGAGTGGTTGGTGCCGATAGTGCCGGGGTTGGTCAGGCTGATCGAGATGCCCTGGAAGTCGGAGATCTGCAGCTTGTTGTCGCGCGCGCGGCGCACGACGTCCTCGTACGCGGTCCAGAACTGCGCGAAGTCCATCTGCTCGGCGGCCTTGATCGCCGGGACCAGCAGCTGGCGGGTGCCGTCGTCCTTGGCCATGTCGATGGCCAGGCCGAGGTTGATGTGCGCGGGACGCACCAGGTTGGGCTTGCCGTCGACCTCCTCGAAGCCGACGTTCATGTCCGGGACGTCCTTCAGGGCGCGCACGAGCGCGTAGCCGATCAGGTGCGTGAAGGAGACCTTGCCGCCACGGGCGCGCTTGAGGTGGTTGTTGATGACGATCCGGTTGTCGAAGAGCAGCTTGACCGGCAGCGACCGCACCGAGGTGGCGGTCGGCATCGTCAGGGACGCGTCCATGTTCTTGGCCGTACGGGCCGGTGCGCCGCGCAGGACGGTGTACGACGGCTCGTCGCTGGCGTCGGCGTCGGGCTTCTGCTCCGGCTCCTTGGGCACGACCTTGCCCGACGACGCCGACTCGGACTTCGTGGCCGGTGCGGCGGTGGCCTTCTTCGCCGGCGTCTCCGGCTTCTTCCCGGCCGCCTGCTTCTCGCTGGAGGCGGCGGGCGCGGCCTGCTTCGTCGGCGCGGAGGTCGGCGCCGGGCTGCTGGTCGCGGCCGGGCGCGAGGGCGAGCCGTCACTCACCTTCGGGGCCGCGCCGTTGCCGGAAGCGGTCGGCGCAGCAGGGGCCGACCCGGTGCCCTGGGAGGCTCCGTTGGTCGGGGAGTCGCCGTGCGCGGCGAAGTACTCCTTCCACCGTGCGTCGACGCTGTCCGGATCGCGCCGGAACTGCTCGTACATCTCGTCCACGAGCCACTCGTTGGCTCCGAAGGAGGACAGTGGGGACTCCGACTCGGGCACGTTCGATTTTCGCCTCTTCCGCTGCGCGTGGGTGCTGGGCTCGACACTATCGCCTCAGGGGTGCGAAACCCGAGGGGTGTCCACGTCTCCCGCGTCACGTCTCTCGACGTCGAGAGACATGACGGCAGACGTTCACCCGGACGTCGGTCCGGTGTGACTCGGGGGTGGGTGCCGCGCGGCACGATGACGAGGTGGCGCAGGTCGACGAACCTCGGGCAGACATCGTGACGGCGCGGCCCCGACGGCCTGGGGATCCAGGGCTGCACCTGCCGCGCTGGTGCACCTCTCGCCGTCGTCGGGTCGAGGTCGCGGTCCTGCTCTTCGTCGCGTTCACCGTCCTCGCGATCGGTCCGCTGAAGGCCTTCGACCTCGCCCTGCACCGGCCCTGGGCGACGGTCCTCACCCCCAACCGCGTCGAGCTGCTGCGCGACACCGCCGACAAGGTCGCGGGCCAGCAGGTGAACACCTCCGTGCTGGTCCTCGTGGCCCTGATCGGGGTGGCGCGGTCGCGGTCCTGGAACCCGCTCGTGTACGCCGTCGCCGCGACGATCGGCTTCTACGCCGTCGGCGCGGTGAAGATCGTCTTCGCCCGCGACTCGACCGCCCTCGGCACCGGCGCCGACTTCTTCAGCGGCCAGCTCGGGCACATCGAGAAGTTCGTGATGAGCTACCCCTCGGGCCACAGCAGCGAGGCGATCTTGATGTACGGCGTCAGCTACGCCGTGCTGCGGCGCCACGTCGGGCTCGGCCCGCGAGGGCTCGTGGTCGCCCGCCTGGTGTGGGCGGCGGTGGTCGCCAACGCGGTGACCGTGTCGTTCTACCTCGGCTACCACTGGCTGACCGACCTGCTCGGCGGCCTGCTGCTCGGGTGGATCCTGCTCGAGCTGGTGCTCTACGCCGCGGGTCGGGTGCCGAGGCTGCCGATCGGGAGAGCCCGGGCGCCGGAGCCCGAGCACGCGGTCGGCACTGGCGACCCCGCTCGCGCGGCGAAGCGCCTCCGACAGGATTCGAACCTGTGACACCTGGTACCGGAAACCAGTGCTCTATCCCCTGAGCTACGGAGGCCCCGCAGCGCTGCCGGGTGACCGGCGGGCTGCGCGTCGAGGAGACTACCGGCAGATATCCGTGCCGGACCAACCGGAGGCCCCCGATAGGCTCGCTCGGTGACTCCGCAGCAGCTCTCGGCCGGCATCGTCGGCACCCTGACCGCCCTCGTCGACGCCGGCGAGCTGACCCTCGACGGCGAGGTCCCCGCGCAGGTCACGGTCGAGCGTCCGCGCCAGAAGGGGCACGGCGACTACGCCACCAACGTCGCGATGCAGCTGGCCAAGAAGGCCGGTACCAACCCGCGCGCCCTGGCCGAGCTCTTGGCCGGCCGGCTGGAGCAGGTCGACGGCGTCGCCGGGGTCGAGGTGGCCGGGCCGGGCTTCCTCAACATCACCGTCAGCGCCGGTGCGCAGGGCGAGGTCGCTGCCGAGATCGTGGCTGCGGGAGCGTCGTACGGCGCGACGCAGACCTTCGCGGGGGAGAAGGTCAACCTCGAGTTCGTCTCCGCGAACCCGACCGGCCCGATCCACATCGGCGGGGTCCGCTGGGCCGCGGTCGGCGACGCCCTCGGCCGGATCATGACGCTCGCCGGCGCCGAGGTCACCAGGGAGTACTACTTCAACGACCACGGGGCGCAGATCGACCGCTTCTCCTCCTCGCTCCTGGCCGCCGCGAAGGGCGAGCCGACCCCCGAGGACGGCTACGGCGGGCAGTACGTCGCCGACATCGCCGCGCAGGTGCTCGCGCAGCGGCCGGACGCGAAGGACCTCCCCGACGAGGAGGCCCAGGAGGTCTTCCGTGCGATCGGCGTCGACCTGATGTTCGCCGAGATCAAGCGGAGCCTCCACGACTTCGGCGTGGACTTCGACGTCTACTTCCACGAGAACGACCTGCACGCGTCGGGCGCGGTGGACCGGGCGGTCGAACGGCTCACCGAGCTGGGGAACACGTACACCAGCGACGGTGCGCTCTGGCTGCGCACGGAGCAGTACGGCGACGACAAGGACCGGGTGATCATCAAGTCGGACGGTCAGGGCGCGTACCTCTCCGGCGACCTGGCCTACTACCTCGACAAGCGCGAGCGCGGCTTCGACCGGTGCGTCATCATGCTCGGCGCGGACCACCACGGCTACGTCGCGCGGATGATGGCGATGTGCGCCGCCTTCGGGGACGAGCCGGGGGAGAACCTGGAGATCCTGATCGGGCAGATGGTCAACCTGCTGCGCGACGGGCAGCCGGTGCGGATGTCGAAGCGCGCGGGCACCGTGATCACCCTCGAGGACCTGGTCGGGGCGATCGGCGTCGACGCCGCGCGGTACGCGCTCGCCCGCTACTCCAGCGACGCGACCATCGACCTGGACCTCGACCTGTGGGCCAGGGCGACCAACGACAACCCCGTCTACTACGTCCAGTACGCCCACGCCCGCAGCTGCCGGATGATCGCCAACGCGACCGACCTGGGCATGGCGTTGCCCGAAGGCCGTTCGGGGGGAGACTTCGACCCCTCGCTGCTCTCCCACGAGCGCGACGGCGAGCTGCTGCGTGCCCTGGCCGAGCTGCCGCGGGTGGTCAAGGCGGCTGCGGAGCTGCGCGAGCCGCACCGCGTCGCGCGCTACCTCGAGGACACCGCCTCGGTGTTCAACAAGTGGTACGACACCAAGGAGTGCCGGATGCTGCCCGTCGGCGACGAGCCGGTCGGTCCGGCGAACCTGGCACGGCTGGTGCTGGTGCACGCCACCCGCACCGTGATCGCCAACGGCCTCGGCCTGCTGGGCGTCTCCGCACCCGAGCGGATGTGACGGGCCGGTGACCACCACGCACGAGGCCGGCTGGGCGCACGCCTCCGGTGCCCTCAAGGGCCCGTCCTGGCTGCGGCAGCCCGGTGACCCCAACGACCTGGTCCCGCTGCTCTGGTCGAGCACCGCGCACAAGCGCGACGGCGACCTCGTCGTCGGGGGAGTGGCCGTGGCCGACCTCGTCGCCGAGCACAACACGCCCGCGTACGTCCTCGACGAGGACGACTTCCGTGGTCGCGCCCGGGCGTTCCGCGAGGCGTTCGCGGCGTACGACGTCTACTACGCCGGCAAGGCGTTCCTCTGCACGGCCGTCGCGCGCTGGGTGGCCGAGGAGGGCCTGTGCCTCGACGTGTGCAGCCCCGGCGAGCTGACGGTCGCGCTGCGCGCGGGCTTCGACCCGGCACGGATCGGCTACCACGGCAACAACAAGACGGTGCCCGAGCTGCGCCGCGCGGTCGCCTCCGGGGTGGGCCGGATCGTCGTCGACTCCCTCACCGAGGCCGAGCGGCTGGCCGCGGTCGCCGCCGACCTGCGCGAGGAGGGCCACCTGGCGGGACCCCAGGGCGTGATGGTGCGGGTGACCGCCGGGGTCGAGGCGCACACGCACGAGTACATCGCCACCGCCCACGAGGACCAGAAGTTCGGGCTGTCGATCACCTCCGGCGACGCCCTGGAGGCCGTACGCCGGCTGCTCGCCTCGCCCGACCTCGACCTGCGCGGGCTGCACTCGCACATCGGGAGCCAGATCTTCGACTCCTCCGGCTTCGAGGTGGCCGCCCGCCGGGTGCTCGGGCTGCACGCCACGGTGGCCGAGGAGCTCGGGGTCGAGCTGGAGGAGATGGACCTCGGCGGCGGCTTCGGGATCGCGTACACGACCCAGGACGACCCGGCCGAGCCGTCACGTCTCGCCGAGGAGATGACCCGGATCGTCGAGCACGAGTGCCGGGGCCGCGGCATCGCCGTCCCCCGGCTCTCGATCGAGCCAGGCCGTGCGATCGCCGGGCCGGCGACCTGCACGGTCTACACCGTCGGCACGGTCAAGCCGGTGATGCTCGACGGCGGCGCGGTGCGGACGTACGTCTCGGTCGACGGCGGGATGAGCGACAACATCCGGACGGCGCTGTACGACGCCGACTACTCCTGCACGCTGGCCAACCGCCGCAGCGACGCCCCGCCGGTGCTGGCGCGGGTGGTCGGCAAGCACTGCGAGGCCGGCGACATCGTGGTCAAGGACGAGTTCCTGCCCGGCGACGTCGCGCCCGGCGACCTGATCGCGGTGCCGGGCACCGGCGCGTACTGCCGGTCGATGGCCTCGAACTACAACCACGCCCTGCGCCCGCCGGTCATCGCCGTGCGCGACGGCGGGGCCCGGGTGCTCGTGCGCCGGGAGACCGAGGACGACCTGCTCGCCCTCGACGAGGGCTGACGCTCGAGATCGTGTGTCTCACGACGACCTGGAGGGCGTCGTGAGACACACGACGGGCCGGCCGCGAGCACAGTGCGAGGATGGGGGCGCCATGAACTCTCCCCACCCGACCCCGTTGAAGGTCGCCGTGCTCGGCTGCGGCGTCGTCGGCAGCCAGGTCGTCCGGCTGCTGACCACCCAGTCGGAGGACCTCGCCGCCCGCGTGGGCGCGCCGCTCGAGCTCGCCGGGGTCGCCGTACGCCGTCCCGACGCCCCGCGCGACGTCGACCTCCCCGCCGGCCTCGTCACCACGGACGCGGAGGCGCTGGTGCGTCGCGACGACGTCGACCTGGTGGTCGAGGTGATCGGCGGCATCGAGCCGGCACGGTCGCTGATCCTGGCCGCGCTGGAGTCCGGCGCCTCGGTGGTGAGCGCCAACAAGGCGCTGATCGCCGAGGACGGCGCGACGCTGTTCGCCGCCGCCGACGCGGCCGGGCGCGACCTGTTCTACGAGGCCGCGGTGGCAGGGGCGATCCCGATCCTGCGTCCGCTGCGCGAGTCGCTGGCCGGCGACAGGGTGACCCGGGTCCTCGGCATCACCAACGGCACCACGAACTTCGTGCTGGACCGGATGGACTCCCAGGGCTCGGGCTTCGCCGAGGCCCTCGAGGAGGCACAGCGTCTCGGGTACGCCGAGGCCGACCCCACGGCCGACGTCGAGGGCTTCGACGCCGCCGCCAAGGCCGCGATCCTCGCCTCGCTGGCCTTCCATACCCGGGTCACCGCCAACGACGTGCACCGCGAGGGGATCTCCGAGGTCACCGCCAGCGACGTCGCCTCGGCGCGCGAGATGGGCGCCGTGGTCAAGCTGCTCTCGATCTGCGAGCTGGTCGAGGGGCCGGACGGCCCGGCCGTCTCGGCCCGCGTCCACCCGGCGATGATCCCGCTGAGCCACCCGTTGGCCAGCGTGCGTGAGGCGTACAACGCGGTCTTCGTCGAGAGCGAGGCCGCCGGCCGGCTGATGTTCTACGGCCCCGGCGCGGGCGGCCCCCCGACGGCCAGCGCGGTGCTCGGGGACCTGGTATCCGCAGCGCGCAACCGGGTCTCGCAGGTCCGTGGGGCGGCCGAGACGACGTACGCCGACCTGCCGGTGCTGCCGATGGGCCGCACCCAGACGCGCTACCACATCCAGCTCGACGTCGACGACAAGGCGGGCGTGCTGGCCTCGGTCGCGCAGGCCTTCGCCGAGCACGACGTCTCGCTGCAGACCGTGCGCCAGGAGGGACGTGGCGACGACGCGCAGCTCGTCGTCGTCTCGCACCGCGCCAGCGACGCCGACCTCTCCGCGACGGTCGAGACGCTCAGCGCGATGGCGTGGGTGCGTGAGGTGTCCTCGGTGATGCGGGTCGAGGGCGACACCGAGGGGGCGCTGTCGTGAGCGCGCCCGCACCGGTCCGCGGTCGCCAGTGGCGGGGCGTGATCGAGGAGTACCGCCACCGCCTCGACATCCCCGGGTCCACCCCGACCATCACGCTCGGTGAGGGCGGCACCCCGCTGGTGCGCAGCGGCTGGCTCTCGGGCCTGCTCGGTGCCGACGTGCACCTGAAGGTCGAGGGGGACAACCCGACCGGCTCCTTCAAGGACCGCGGGATGACCGTGGCGCTCTCGGTCGCGGTCGGCGAGGGCGCCGAGGCGGTGGTGTGCGCCTCGACCGGGAACACCTCCGCATCGATGGCGGCGTACGCCGCACGGGCCGGGGTCAAGCCGCTGGTCCTCGTGCCCCAGGGCAAGATCGCGGCCGGCAAGCTGGCCCAGGCGATCATCCACGGCGCGCAGGTGATCATGGTCCGCGGCAACTTCGACGACTGCCTGCGCCTCTCGCGCGGTCTCGCCGAGGACTACCCGGTCGCGCTGGTGAACTCGGTCAACCCGATGCGCCTGCAGGGGCAGAAGACCGCCTCGTTCGAGATCGTGGACGCTCTCGGCGACGCGCCCGACGTGCACGTCCTGCCGACGGGCAACGCCGGCAACGTCTCGGCGTACTGGCTGGGCTACCGCGAGGCGGCGGACGCCGGCGACGCCACCCGGCGCCCGGTGATGCGCGGCTGGCAGGCGTGGGGTGCCGCCCCACTGGTCGACGGGGCGCCCGTCGCGGCGCCGGAGACCCTGGCCTCGGCGATCCGGATCGGCAACCCTGCGTCGTGGGACCTCGCGGTCGAGGCCGCCGAGCAGTCCGGTGGGATGTTCCGCAAGGTCACCGACGACCAGATCCTCGCCGCGCAGCGCGAGCTCGCCTCCCGCGACGGCGTCTTCGTCGAGCCGGCGTCCGCCGCAGGGGTCGCCGGGCTGCTGCTCGAGCAGGCCGAGGGCGCGGACGTCTCCGGCCGTACGGTCGTGGTCACCGTGACCGGTCACGGCCTGAAGGACGTCGACACCGCGCTGTCGACGTTCACCGACGTCGTGGACACCGTCGTGGACGCCGACGTCGACGCCGCGGCTGCCGCCGCCGGCCTGCGGTGAGGTTCGTCGACGGGCCGGTCGCCGCCAGCGTCCCGGCCAGCAGCGCCAACCTCGGTCCCGGCTTCGACACCCTCGGGCTGGCCGTCGGCGTCCTCGACGGCCTCGGAGCGGAGGTCGTCGACGGCCCGCTGCAGATCCTCGTCGAGGGGGAGGGTGCCGAGGACGTGCCGCGCGACGAGCGGCACCTCGTGCACCGCGCCATGGTCGCCGCCTTCACCGAGATGGTCTGCGAGGCGCCCGGCCTGCGCCTGGTCTGCAGCAACCTGATCCCCCATGCCCGCGGTCTCGGGTCGTCCTCGGCCGCCATCGTCGGTGGCATCGTGCTGGCGCGGGCACTGGTCGAGGACGGGCGCTCGCTGCTCGACGAGGAGGCCGCGCTGGCGCTGGCGACCCGCCTGGAGGGCCACCCCGACAACGTCGCCCCTGCCCTGCTCGGCGGCCTGACGGTGTCGGTGACCCAGGACGACGGCCGCATCCGCGTGGCGCGGCTGCAGCCCGATCCCGAGATCGCCGGCGTGGTGTACGTCCCGCCCGACCCGCTCTCCACCGAGGTCGCGCGTGGACTGCTGCCCGACGTCGTCCCCCACGCGGACGCCGCCGCCAACGCCGGTCGCGCGGCGCTGCTGGTCACTGCACTGACCGGTCGCGCGGACCTGCTGCTGCCGGCCACCGAGGACCGGCTGCACCAGCAGCAGCGACGCCCGGCGATGCCGGACAGCATGGCGCTGGTCGACGCCCTGCGGGCCGACGGGGTCGCCGCGGTCGTCTCCGGTGCCGGGCCGAGCGTGCTCGCCCTGGTCCGTGACCGCGACGTCGAGGAGGCCGCGGCCCGGCTGCCGGCGGGATGGACGCTGCGGACGCCCGACATCGGCGTCCCCGGCGCGAGCGTCGAGGTCGGCTGAGCCGTAGCGCTCCGGGTCGGTCCCGGTGTGGTCGTCGTGGTGCTACGCTCGCGCCGCCGTACGCAGATGCCGGGGTCGCCCCGGTTCGCACCTGCGCCGGGTCTTGCGTCGTACGGCCTCCGGCAAGGCTCCGCGCCTCCTCATCACTCCCACTGGGACCGTTCGCCGTCGCAGCCACTGGTCGCCAGGGACAAGGACGCAGCACATGACCGAATCCGCCGAGAACGGCCGCGACGTCTCCGCGATGCTGATGCCCGAGCTGCGCCGCGTCGCCGGCGCACTGGGGATCAAGAGCGCGGGGATGAAGAAGGCGGACCTCGTCGCCGCTGTCAGGGGTGCCCAGGGAGGTTCCCAGGAGAGCGGGCGTCCGGCGAGGCAGGGTGCCCAGAGCTCCGCGACGCAGCAGGACACGACGCCCGACGCAGCAGCCAACGCCCCGCAGGGTGAGGCTCCGGCGCGCCGCACCCGCAAGCGGGCGGAGCCGGCGCCGGCCGCGACCGACCAGCCCCAGGACCAGCAGCCCGACCGGCCCGACGAGGCGACCCGTACCCAGCGCGAGGGTCACGCTGGCGGCGACCAGCAGCGCGGTCGCGGCGGCCGTCGCAACCAGCAGAACGACAAGCAGCAGAACGACAAGCAGCAGAACGACAAGCAGCAGAACGACAAGCAGCAGAACGACAAGCAGAAGGGCCAGGACAAGGGCCCGAAGCAGCAGGACGCCCGCGGTGGTCAGAGCAACAACCAGGGCGGGCAGGACCAGAACAAGCAGGACCAGGGCGCGACCGCCGGCTCCGACGACGACGACGAGAGCGGTGGTCGCCGCAACCGCCGCCGCCGTGGCCGCGACCGGCAGCAGCAGGGCGGTGGTCGCACCAACCGCAACGAGCCCGACACCAACGTGCTCGAGGACGACGTGCTGCTGCCGTGCGCGGGGATCCTCGACGTCCTCGACAACTACGCGTTCGTCCGCACGACCGGCTACCTCGCCGGTCCCGACGACGTCTACGTCTCGCTGTCGATGGTCCGCAAGCTCGGGCTGCGTCCGGGCGACGCGATCAGCGGTCAGGTACGCCTCCCGCGCGAGGGCGAGCGCAAGGAGAAGTTCAACCCCCTGGTCAAGATCGACTCGGTCAACGGCGCCGAGCCCGAGCTCTCCCGCTCGCGCAAGGAGTTCGGTGCGCTGACGCCGCTCTACCCGACCGAGCGGCTGCGCATGGAGACCCGGGCCGACGAGCTGATCGGCCGGGTCATCGACGTGGCCGCCCCGATCGGCAAGGGCCAGCGTGGGCTGGTCGTCTCGGCGGCGAAGGCGGGCCGGACGACCGTGCTCCGGGCGATCGCGGACGCCGTGAGCGCCAACAACCCCGAGTGCCACCTGATGGTGGTGCTGATCGACGAGCGGCCCGAGGAGGTCACCGACTTCGAGCGGTCCGTGCGTGGAGAGGTGATCTCCTCGACCTTCGACCGGCCGCCGTCGGACCACACCGCGATCGCCGAGCTGGCCATCGAGCGGGCCAAGCGGCTCGTCGAGCTCGGCCACGACGTCGTGGTGCTGCTGGACGGCGTCACGACGCTGGGCCGCGCCTACAACCTCGCCGCGCCCGCCTCCGGCCGCACGCTGGCCGGCGGTGTCGACGCCTCGGCCCTCTACCCACCCAAGCGGTTCTTCGGCGCCGCCCGGAACATCGAGAACGGCGGGTCGCTGACCGTCATCGCCACCGCGACGGTCGAGTCGGGCTCGGCGATGGACGAGGTGATCCTCGAGGAGTTCGAGGGCACCTCGACGATGGAGCTCCGGCTGCGCCGCGACCTGGCCGACCGCTGGCTGTTCCCCGCGGTCGACGTGCTCCGCTCGGGCACCCGTCGTGAGGAGCTGCTCCTCGGTGCGGAGGAGATCGAGATCTCCCGCAAGCTGCGGCGCGCGCTGGCGGAGCTGGAGCCGGCCCGCGGGCTGGAGATGGTGCTCGCACGCCTGGGCCACACCCGCAGCAACTACGAGTTCCTCACCGCGATCCAGCGGGCCGAGGACTCCGAGCTCACCACCACGAGGTGACATCCTCGACCCGGTGAGCGGCCTGCGGATCGACACCGACGTCGAGATGACCACCCGCGACGGCGTCGTGCTCCGTGCCGACGTCTACCGGGTCGACGACGACCGGCCACGGCCCGCCCTGCTGCACCGGACGCCGTACGACAAGACGAGCCCGACGCTGGTCTCGGCCCTGGTCGCCGACCCCGTCGCGCTGGCCCGGGCCGGGTACGCCGTGGTGGTCCAGGACGTGCGCGGGCGCTTCGCCTCCGACGGGGTGCTGGACTTCGGCGAGCAGGAGCACGACGACGGCTACGACGCCGTCGAGTGGGCGGCTGCGCAGCCCTGGTGCGACGGGCAGGTCGGCGTGTACGGGTCGTCGTACCACGCGATCACGGCGTACGCCGCCCTCGCCGCGGCTCCGCCACACCTGAGGGCGGCGCTGGTGATGATCGGCGCTGCCGACCTGTCCACGACCGTCCGCCCCGGCGGGCTGCTCGAGCTGGGGTTCCTGACCGGCTACTCGTTGGGCCAGTGCGTCGGGCAGGTCGTCCGCAGCGACCGTACGGGCGAGGAGAAGGCTTCACTCCTGCAGCGGATCGGAGCGGCGGCGGCCGACCTCCGCGGCACCGTCGCGCACACGCCGGTCGCCGGGATCGACGTGCTCGCCGACCCCGACCTCGCACCGTGGTGGGCCGCCTGGGTGCGCGACGAGTCCGGCGGCTACGTCACCCGGTCAGCGGCTCGTGACGCACCGGTCACCGACGTGCCGGTGCTGAGCGTCGTCGGCACCCGGGACTTCATGCAGCCGAGCATGCTGACCGCGTTCGGGCGTCGGGACGCGGGGGAGCGGCACCGGCTGGTGGTCGGGCCGTGGGCGCACAACGGCACCTACACCGGCAACGTCGGGGCCCGCACCTGGGCCGCCGCACCCGGCGGGGTCGGCGCCTGGCAGTCGGTGGTGCAGGGCTGGTTCGACCGGTGGTTGCGACCCGACGCGGACCCGGTCGCGGCGCCGCTGGCCCGGCGGCTGCTCGACGGGCCACCGGTGGCGTGGTTCGCCACGGGGCCTGGAGCCTCCGGCGCATGGGCCGGCGGGGAGTCGTGGCCGCCGGCGGACGCCCGGCCGGTCGACTGGCACCTGGACGACGGCGGCGCGCTGTCCCGCGACCCCGGCGCGGGGGAGTCGACGTACGTCCACGACGCGGCCACGCCCGTCCCGACCGTCGGCGGGGCGTTCACCTGTGCCCCGCTCGGTCCCGACGGGGTCCAGGACCAGGCCGCGCGGCAGGCACGCGACGACGTCGTGGTGTGGACCTCTCCGCGGCTCGACGACGACCTCGAGGTGGTCGGCGAGCCGGTGCTGACGCTGCGCGTGGCCAGCACCGGCGAGGACACCGACGTGGTCGTCGTGGTCAGCGACGTCGAGCCGGACGGGTACGTCGCCAACGTCAGCGAGGGCGCGCTCCGTCTCCGCACGCGCGAGGGCGGGACCGAGGACTGGCTGGTGCCCGGGAGGACGTACGAGGTGCGGGTGCCGCTGCTGCACACGGCGCACCGGTTCGCTGCCGGGCACCGGCTGCGCGTCGACGTCGCCGGGAGCAGCTTCCCGCGGTTCAGCCGCAACCTCGGCACGCGCGAGGTGCCCGAGCTCGGACGGATCGAGGACGCCGTGGTCACCGTGCAGACGGTGAGCCACACGGGATCGTGGCTGACGCTGCCGGTGCGGGGCTGAGGTTGCTTGTCGGTGTGGTCTCGACGCGCTCCCTCGTTCCTCGGTCGCTGCTCAACCACCTGGAGGACACGCTCCACCACCAAGAGAACGGGCTCCAGCACCTAGGTGGTCCAGCCCGACCGAGCGCCAGCGAGGGAGGCGATGTCCTGAGCAGCGACGAAGGAGCGCGTCGAAGGGACGTCGAGACCCGTCCAGGGCCGACCGGCCGAAGGAACAACGACGCGCCCCAGCCCGTTGGGCCCGGTGTCACCGATTGGCCCGGTCCACCGGGCGGTGGCACAATCACTCGCTGGTTCCGGTTCACGTGCCTCGTCCCCGAGGTCACGACCCGGCGACCGTCACCGAGAGGACACCATGAAGACCGACATCCACCCCGCGTACACCGAGACGACCGTGCGCTGCACCTGCGGCAACACGTTCACCACCCGCAGCACGTCCGAGAGCGACACCATGAGCGCCGACGTCTGCAACAAGTGCCACCCCTTCTACACCGGCAAGCAGAAGATCCTCGACACCGGCGGCCGCGTGGCCCGCTTCGAGGCCCGCTACGCCAAGAAGGCGCAGAGCGACAAGAAGTAGCGCCCCTGCCGACACCGGCCCCGCACCTCGCGTGCGGCGGCCGGTGTCGTGCGTCGTGAGGTCCGGCACGAGACGAAGGAGGCAGCGGTGTTCGAAGCGGTCGACGCACTGCGTGACGAGCACCGCGAGCTGGAGCCGCGTCTGGCCGACCCGGCGGTGCACGCCGACCCGGCCCTGTCCAAGCGCCTGAACCAGCGCTACTCCGAGCTCAGCGCCGTCCTGCGCGCCGACGACGAGTGGCGCCGTCTCGGCGACGACGAGGAGGCCGCACGCGAGCTGGCCTCCGAGGATCCCTCGTTCGCCGAGGAGGCCGACGAGCTCGCCGCGCGTCGCGCGAGCGCGGCCGAGCGGCTGCGTGGTCTGCTCGTGCCGCGCGACCCCTCCGACGGCAAGGACGCGATCGTCGAGGTGAAGTCCGGCGAGGGCGGCGAGGAGTCGGCGCTGTTCGCCGGCGACCTGCTGCGGATGTACACCCGCTACGCCGAGCAGCACGGCTGGCGCACCGAGATCATCGACGCCACCGCGTCCGACCTCGGCGGCTACAAGTCCGTGACCGTGGCGGTGCAGGCCAAGGGCACGCCGGAGCCCGGCCACGCGCCGTACGCCCGGCTGAAGTTCGAGGGCGGCGTCCACCGGGTCCAGCGCGTACCGGTGACCGAGAGCCAGGGCCGGGTGCACACGAGCGCCGCCGGCGTGCTCGTGCTGCCCGAGGCCGAGCAGGTCGACGTGCAGATCGAGGACAAGGACCTGCGCATCGACGTCTACCGCTCCTCGGGCCCGGGCGGGCAGAGCGTCAACACCACCGACTCCGCCGTGCGGATCACCCACCTGCCGACCGGGGTCGTGGCCAGCTGCCAGAACGAGAAGTCGCAGCTGCAGAACAAGGAGCAGGCGATGCGGATCCTGCGCTCCCGGCTGCTGGCCGCGGCGGAGGAGCAGGCAGCGAGCGAGGCCTCCGAGGCGCGGCGCTCGCAGGTACGCACGGTCGACCGCTCCGAGCGGATCCGGACCTACAACTACCCGGAGAACCGGATCTCCGACCACCGCACCGGCTACAAGTCCTACAACCTCGACCAGGTCCTCGACGGTGCGCTGGACCCGGTCGTCGAGTCCAGCGTCAGCGCCGACCTCGAGGCCCGGCTCGAGGCGCTGGGCGAGTGACGCCGAGCTCGGAGCCGACCCGTGGGCTGCTGGGCGACGCGGCCGTGAGGCTCGCCGACGCAGGGGTCGCCAGTCCCGAGCACGACGCCGCCGAGCTCCTCGCCCACGTCGTCGGTCGCACGCGGGCGACGCTGCCGAGCGAGGTCCCCGCCGAGCTCGTCGGTCCGTACGACGCCCTGCTCGCGCGCCGCGCCGCGCGCGAGCCGCTGCAGCACCTGACCGGGTCCGCCGGCTTCCGCTACCTCGACCTGGCCGTCGGGCCGGGCGTCTTCGTCCCGCGACCGGAGACCGAGCTGCTGGCCGGGTGGGCCGTCGAGGCAGCCGCGCCGCTGGAGCGGCCGGTGGTGGTCGACCTGTGCTGCGGGTCGGGCGCGATCGCGCTGAGCGTGGCGACCGAGGTACCGCACGCCGTGGTCCACGGAGTCGAGCTCGACCCCGACGCGCTGGCCTGGGCCGAGCGGAACGCGGCAGCGATCGGCGCCGACGTCTCACTGGGCCTGGGGGACCTCGCCAGCGCGCTGCCGGAGCTGGACGGCCGGGTGGACGTCGTCGTCTGCAACCCGCCGTACATCCCCCTCGAGGCGTGGGAGTCCGTGGCTCCCGAGGCCCGCGACCACGACCCTGCCGCGGCGCTGTGGTCCGGCGAGGACGGCCTGGACGCGATGCGGGTCCTGGAGCGCACGGCGCACCGCCTGCTGCGCCCCGGTGGCGTGGTCGGTGCGGAGCACGCGGACGCCCAGGGCGAGTCGGCGCCGGCCTGCTTCGGCAGCACCGGGAGGTGGGCCGACGTACGCGACCACGCGGACCTGGCCGGCCGGCCCCGCTACCTCACCGCACGTCGGCTCCCTGCCGCGGGCCGGACCCTGGCACCATGAACGGGTGAGCGAGACCGACGCGGAACCACCGCAGCTGCAGCGCTTCGACATGCGCGACGGCGACCTGCGCGAGGAGGGGCTCGCGACCGCGTCGCTGGCGGTGCGGCGAGGCGAGCTCGTCGTCCTCCCGACGGACACCGTCTACGGCATCGGCTGCGACGCCTTCGAGCCGGAGTCGGTGCAGGCCCTGCTCGACGCCAAGGGCCGTGGCCGGGACATGCCGCCGCCGGTGCTGATCTCGGCGGTCACCACGCTGGACGCGCTGGCCTCCTCGGTGCCCGAGTGGGCGCGGGTGCTCGCGGACTCGTACTGGCCCGGGCCGCTGACCCTGGTCTGCCCGCAGCAGGAGTCGCTGCAGTGGGACCTGGGGGAGACCCGGGGCACGGTGGCGGTACGCATGCCCGACCACGACGTGGCGCTCGACCTGATCCAGCGCACCGGGCCGCTGGCGGTCTCGTCGGCCAACAGCACGGGTGAGCCCGCGGCCACCGACGCCGACGCGGCCGAGCGGATGCTCGGCTCCTCGCTGTCGGTGCTGCTCGACGCCGGACCGACCGCCGGTGAGCAGCCCTCCACGATCCTCGACTGCACCGGGGAGCGCCCGCGGGTGCTCCGTGAGGGGGCGCTGTCGCTGGCCGACATCCGGGCGACGCTGACCTCGGCGGGCACCTCGCTCGACGAGGGCCCCGAGGAAGGACAGGAGACCGGCGCCGGTGCGTGAGTACCTGGTCGTCTTCCTCGTCGCGGCCGTCGTCAGCTACCTGCTCTGCGTGGTCGCCCGGGAGCTGGCGATCCACGCCAAGGCGGTCGCGGAGGTGCGCGACCGCGACGTGCACGCCGTCCCCATCCCGTACTTCGGCGGGCTCGCGATGCTCGGCGGCCTGGCTGCCGGCTTCCTCGTCGCGCACCACCTGCCGTTCCTCTCCACGGCGGGGGACGTCACCTTCCACGACGCGGGCGTCGTGCTCATCGGCGGCGCCATCGTGTGCGCCGTCGGGGTTCTCGACGACCTCATCGAGCTGGACGCGCTGACCAAGCTCGGCGGGCAGGTGGTGGCCGCGGCGTTCCTCGTGCTCAACGACGTCCAGCTGATCAGCTTCACCATCCCCGGCACCCAGTTCTCGCTCGACCCGACCCAGGGGATGCTGCTCACCGTCCTGCTGGTGGTGGGCACGGTCAACGCGGTCAACTTCGTCGACGGTCTGGACGGGCTCGCCGGGGGAGTGGTGGGGATCGGTGCGGTCGCCTTCTTCGCGTTCTCCTACAAGCTCGCCGAGTTCAACGGCGAGACCCTGGCCATCACCGCCGCGCTGCTCTGCGCCGCGCTCGGCGGTGCCTGCGTCGGCTTCCTGCCGCACAACTTCTCGCCGGCCCGGATCTTCATGGGGGACTCCGGGTCCATGCTGCTCGGGCTGGTGCTGGCCGGCTCGGCGCTGACGCTGACGGGACAGTTCAGCACCGTCGACCTCGACGTGAACGCCGGTGCGGGGGCGAGCCCGCCACCGCTGGCGATGCTGGTGCCGTTCCTGCTGCCGATCGCGATCCTGCTGGTGCCGTTCACCGACCTGGTGCTGGCGGTCGTACGACGCACCCGCGCGGGCAAGATGTTCTACCAGCCCGACAAGAAGCACCTGCACCACCGGCTGCTCGAGATCGGGCACTCCCAGCGCCGGGCCGTGCTGATCATGTGGCTGTGGGCCGCGCTGCTCGCCTTCGGCAGCGTGCTGATCAGCATCTACTCCCGGCCGCTGGTCTGGGCCCTGATCGCGCTCTGGTTCGTGGGGACGTTGTTCGCGACCTTCCTCGTGCCTCGGTTGCGCCCCCCGCACGAGCTCACCGCCGGTGGCTCGGGTTAGGGTTCTGCGGAGTCGGGAGGGCACGTCGACGAGGTATCGGTTGGAGCCCCCAGCAGACTTTGTGCTAACTTTCACAAGCGCCGGAAACCCCCGGCGTACCACGACGATTGAGGCCGCCGAGCAATGACGACCGAGACGCCAACCACCCACCTGGCGCGCACCACGCCGCGCGGTGCGGAGCTGGTCGGCGCCGGCCTGGTCGCCCTCGGGGTGAGCGTCCTCGTGGCGCTCCTCGCGACCCTCGCGACCGGCCCTGCCGCGGGCGTGGGGGCGATGGCCGGCGGCAGCATCGCGCTGGTGTTCTTCCTCGCCGGCTCGGTGCTCGTCGGGGCGGTCGCCGCCTCGCAGCCGCAGCTGGCGATGCTGGTCGCGCTGCTGACGTACACCCTCGAGGTGCTGCTGCTCCTCGTCGTCTTCGTCGCCCTGGACCGCGCCGAGGTCTTCCCGACCGCCGCCGAGCGCGGCTGGGTCGTGGCCGGGCTGCTGGGGTGCACGCTGGCCTGGACGGCTGGCCACATCCGGGCCACCACGCGCCTGAGGATCCCGGCGTTCGAGGGGTCGCGGAGCCGCACACGCGAGCAGACGGTGAGCGGCTCATGAGCGCGCTCGCTGCGACCCTGCCGCGTTGCTACAGTCCGGAGCGCGATGGCCAGCCAGCAGACCGACGACCGCGACGACCTGACGCGCGGGGACCCTTGGCACGCCTTCAGCTACCTGGTGGCGGGCGTGCTGCTCTACGGCGCGGTCGGCTGGGGGCTGGACCGCTGGCTGGGGACGAGCTTCCTGGTGGTGGTCGGCATCCTGCTCGGCGTGGTGCTGGGTCTCTACGCCACCTGGGCGCGCTTCTACGGCCCACGGCGACCACCGCCCGCGACGAGATCGTCGCCCCACGACTGACCGACCGCACGAGACCTGAGGAGACGGTGTGACCTTCCTGGCCACCCTCGCGCCGATGGTGGGCTCCGTCCGCACCGAGGAGTTCACCCCGCCCGGTCCGGGCGACTTCAACCTGCCGCCGATCGGGCCCGACAAGACCTTCGAGTTCCTCGGCCAGACGATGTACCTCGGCGTCACCAAGCCGATGATCCAGCTGGTCCTGGTCGCCCTCCTCGTCTTCGCCTTCTTCCGGGTCGCCGGCGCCAAGCGGGCGATGGTGCCCGGCAAGCTGCAGTACGTCGGCGAGGCCGGCTACGGGTTCGTCCGCAACTCGATCGGGCGCGACATCATCGGCAGCCAGGACTTCATGCGGTTCGTGCCGTACCTCTTCGCGCTGTTCTTCTTCATCCTGATCAACAACTTCCTCGGGACCATCCCGTTCTTCGAGTTCCCGACGATGGGCCGGGTCGGGATCGTCTACTCGCTCGCGCTGATCAGCTGGCTGATCTACAACTACGTGGGCATCAAGAAGCACGGCTTCTTCGGCTACTTCAAGCACCAGACGATCCCGGGAGGGGTCACCGGCCCGGTCCTGGTGCTGATCGTCCCGCTGGAGTTCTTCTCCAACATCATCGTGCGCCCGGTGACGCTGGCACTGCGACTGTTCGCCAACATGTTCGCCGGCCACCTGCTGCTGATCCTCTTCGCGCTGGGCGGGGAGTACCTCCTCGTCCACGGCGAGGGCCTGGTCAAGGTCGTCGGCCCGGTCGCCTGGATCATGTTCATCGCCGTGGCCTTCCTCGAGGTGCTGATCCAGTTCCTCCAGGCGTACGTCTTCGTGCTGCTCAACGCGACCTACATCCAGGGCGCACTGGCCGAAGAGCACTGACCGGACCCGCCGGAGGCCCGCACGGCTCCGGCAGACAACTGAATAGCAACCCCGTCGACAGCACCAACGCTGCCAACAAGAGAGGAGAGCAAGCCATGGAAGGCTCGCTCAACATGGTCGGCTACGGCCTCGCCGCGATCGGTCCCGGTATCGGTATCGGCCTGATCTTCGCCGCCTACATCAACGGCGTCGCCCGCCAGCCCGAGGCCCAGGGCCGCCTGCAGTCGATCGCGATCCTCGGCTTCGCGCTCGCCGAGGCGCTGGCGATCATCGGTATCGCGCTCGCCTTCGTCATCTAGCACTCCCGGGACGCACACGTTTCCGGACCGATCGAAGGACACCAGATGTTCGTGATTCCCCTTGCGGGTGAGGAGAAGCTCAACCCGCTGATCCCGCACCCGATCGAGATCGTGCTCTCGCTCGTGGTCTTCGGGCTGCTCTTCTTCGCCGTGAAGAAGTTCGTCGTGCCCAACTTCGAGAAGACCTTCGCCGAGCGCACCCAGGCGATCGAGGGTGGTCTCGAGGCGGCCGAGTCCAAGCAGAAGGAGGCCGACGAGAAGCTGGCCGAGCTGGAGAAGCAGCTCGCCGACGCTCGTCACGAGGCCGCCCGGATCCGCGAGGACGCGCGCGAGCAGGGTGCCCAGATCGTCGCCGAGATGCGCGAGCAGGCCCAGACCGAGTCCGCGCGGATCGTCGACCACGGCAAGGCCCAGATCGAGGCCGAGCGCCAGCAGGCGGTCACCTCGCTGCGGGCCGAGGTGGGCACGCTCGCCACCTCGCTGGCCGGCCGGATCGTCGGGGAGAGTCTCGACGACGACGAGCGGTCCACCCGGGTCGTCGACCGCTTCCTCGCCGACCTGGAGACGATCGAGAGCGCGCAGGCCGCGGTCCAGCCGGACGGTCGATGATGGCCATGACGTCCCTGCGGGGCGCCTCGGCCGACGCGATGGCCGCCCTGACCGAAGAGCTGAGCACCGGCAGCCGGACGAACACCGCCCTGGCGCAGCTCGGCCAGGACCTGTTCGCCGTCGCCGGTCTGCTGCGCGCCGAGGGCGGCCTGCGCCGCGCCGTCAGCGACCCGTCCGTGGACGCCTCCGCCAGGTCCGCCCTGGTCACCGGCGTCCTCGGCGGCAAGGTCGGCGACGACGCGGTCGCCCTGGTCGCCACGGCGGCCGCGCAGCGGTGGACCGCGTCCCGTGACCTCGCCGACGCCCTCGAGGAGGTCGGGGTCGTCGCCACGGCGCGCTCTCTGGACGCCCGCAACGCCCGCTCGGAGCGGCTCGCGCGCGAGCTCTTCGAGCTGCACCAGACGGTGCAGCGCAGCCCGGAGCTGCGCGACGCCCTGTCCGACCCGCAGCGCTCGCTCGCCGACCGGCGTGGTCTGGTCCGCGGGCTGCTGGAGGGCAAGGCGCTGGACTCGACGGTCGCCCTGGCCGAGCAGGCGCTCGCCGGCTCGCACCGCACGTTCTCCCTCGCGCTGGAGGCGTACGAGCAGATCGCGGCGGACGTCTACGGCGAGAGCGTCGCCAAGGTGCGCGTCGCCCGTACTCTGGACGACACGGAGACCGAACGGCTGCGCGCCGCGCTGGCCAAGCAGTACGGCCGTGACGTGCACCTCGACGTCGTGGTCGACCCGGGTCTGCTCGGTGGCATCCGGGTGGAGATCGGTGACGACGTCATCGACGGCTCGGTCGCCGGCCGGCTCGACGAGGCCCGGCGCCGGCTCGCCGGCTGACGCACCCCCCACGCATTCACGAACCACACACCAGGTCCAACGGCCCGCAGGGGCCACAGAGAGTAGGGACACCGCACATGACGGAGCTTTCGATCCGCCCGGATGAGATCCGCGACGCGCTGGCCAAGTTCGTCTCCGACTACAAGCCGGAGGCCGCCAGCAAGGAGGAGGTCGGCACCGTCGCCGAGGCCGGCGACGGCATCGCCCAGATCTCCGGCCTGCCCTCCACGATGGCCAACGAGCTGCTCGAGTTCGAGGACGGCACCCGAGGCCTCGCACTGAACCTGGAGACCCGCCAGATCGGCGCCGTCGTCCTCGGCGACTTCGACGGCATCGAGGAGGGGCAGCCGGTCAAGCGCACCGGCGAGGTCCTCTCCGTGCCTGTCGGCGACGGCTTCATGGGCCGCGTGGTCGACCCGCTGGGCAACCCGATCGACGGCATGGGCGACATCGAGAGCACCGAGCGCCGCGCGCTCGAGCTCCAGGCGCCGAGCGTCATGCAGCGCAAGTCGGTCCACGAGCCGCTCGCCACCGGCATCAAGGCGATCGACGCGATGACCCCGGTCGGCCGCGGCCAGCGCCAGCTGATCATCGGCGACCGCGCGACCGGCAAGACGACCATCGCGATCGACACGATCATCAACCAGAAGCAGTACTGGGAGACCGGCGACCCGGACAAGCAGGTCCGCTGCATCTACGTCGCGGTCGGCCAGAAGGGCTCGACGATCGCCTCGGTCCGAGGTGCCCTCGAAGAGGCCGGCGCGCTGGAGTACACCACCATCGTCGCCGCCCCCGCCTCGGACTCCGCCGGCTTCAAGTACCTCGCGCCGTACACCGGCTCGGCCATCGGCCAGCACTGGATGTACGACGGCAAGCACGTGCTGATCGTCTTCGACGACCTGTCCAAGCAGGCCGACGCCTACCGCGCCGTGTCGCTGCTGCTGCGCCGCCCGCCGGGCCGCGAGGCGTTCCCCGGCGACGTGTTCTACCTGCACTCCCGGCTGCTGGAGCGCTGCGCCAAGCTCTCCGACGACATGGGCAAGGGCTCGATGACCGGCCTGCCGATCATCGAGACGAAGGCCAACGACGTCTCGGCGTTCATCCCGACCAACGTCATCTCCATCACCGACGGGCAGATCTTCCTCCAGTCCGACCTCTTCGCGGCCAACCAGCGCCCGGCGATCGACGTGGGCATCTCGGTGTCGCGCGTCGGCGGCTCGGCGATGACCAAGGCGATGAAGGCGGTCACCGGCTCGCTGAAGGTCGACCTCGCGCAGTTCCGCGCGATGGAGGCCTTCGCGATGTTCGCCTCTGACCTCGACGCCGCCTCGCGCCAGCAGCTGGACCGCGGTCAGCGCCTGATGGCGCTGCTCAAGCAGCCCGCGTACTCGCCGTACCCGCTCGACGAGATGACCGTCTCGCTGTGGCTGGGGACGACCGGACGCCTGGACGCGGTGCCGACCGACGACGTGCTGCGCTTCGAGCACGAGTTCATCGACCACCTCAAGCGCACCGAGGCGGACCTGATGACCGGCATCCGGGAGACGCAGAAGTTCGACGACGACACCGACGCGAAGGTCGCCTCGGCGTACGACAGCTTCACCGACCAGTTCGAGACCTCCGACGGCGGGTCGATCAAGGCCTCCGAGCACGAGAACGACAACGTCGAGGCCACCACCGACGACGAGCTCGACCAGGAGCAGATCGTCAAGCAGAAGCGGAGCTGACCCATGGCGGTGTCCCTGCGCGAGTACCGCGCGCGGATCAAGTCCACGGAGTCGATGAAGAAGATCACCCGTGCGATGGAGCTGATCGCGGCCTCGCGGATCATCAAGGCCCAGCAGCGGGCGCGCCAGGCGGCGCCGTACGCCCGTGAGCTGACCCGGTCGGTCTCCGCCGTGGCGACGTACGCATCCGTCGACCACCCGCTGACCACCGAGCCGGAGGACCCGAAGAAGGCCGCGATGCTGGTGATCACCAGCGACCGCGGGCTCGCCGGTGCCTACTCCTCGAGCGTCATCAAGGAGTCCGAGCGGCTCGCCGCGCGGCTGCGCGACGAGGGCAAGGAGATCAGCACCTACATCACCGGGCGCAAGGGGCAGGCGTACTTCACCTTCCGCGACCGCCCCGTGGTCGAGGCGTGGACCGGGTTCTCCGACCAGCCGACGTACGACGACGCCAAGGAGATCGGCGACACCCTCGTCGCGGCCTTCCTCGGCGACCCCGAGGACGACGACGACCACGGCGTCGACGAGGTGCACCTGGTCTACACGCAGTTCAAGTCGATGCTCGTCCAGGAGCCGCACACGGTGCGGCTGCTGCCGCTCGAGGTCGTCGAGGGCGAGGCGAAGCCGGAGTCCGACGAGGTGCTCCCGCTCTACGAGTTCGAGCCCTCGGGCGCCGAGGTGCTCGACGAGCTGCTGCCGCGCTACGTCAACAGCCGGATCTACTTCGCGCTGCTGCAGGCCTCGGCCTCCGAGCTCGCGGCCCGGCAGAAGGCCATGAAGGCCGCGACCGACAACGCCGACGAGCTGATCAAGAAGTTCACCCGGATCGCGAACCAGGCGCGCCAGGCCGGGATCACCCAGGAAATCTCCGAGATCGTCGGTGGCGTGAACGCGCTGGCCGACGCCAACGCGGCCAAGGAATGAGTGAGGCACGATGACTGCAACTGCCGAAGAGACCACCACCACCTCCGGTGGCGCGACCACCGGTCGCATCGCCCGGGTGATCGGCCCGGTCGTCGACGTCGAGTTCCCGACCGACGCGATGCCCGACATCTACAACAAGCTCGAGGTCGAGACGACCCTCGGTGGTGAGACGCGCACGCTCTCGCTCGAGGTCGCCCAGCACATCGGCGACGGCATGGCCCGCGCCATCTCCCTGCAGCCCACCGACGGCCTGGTCCGCGGCGCGCAGGTCACCGACACCGGCGAGCCGATCACCGTCCCGGTCGGCGACGAGACGCTCGGCAAGGTGTTCAACGCGCTCGGCGAGTGCCTCAACCTCGAGGGCGACGAGAAGCTCGAGGTCAAGGAGCGGTGGGGCATCCACCGCAAGGCACCGGCCTTCGACCAGCTGGAGTCGAAGACCACGATGTTCGAGACCGGCATCAAGGTCATCGACCTGCTCACCCCGTACGTCCAGGGCGGCAAGATCGGGCTGTTCGGTGGCGCCGGCGTCGGCAAGACCGTGCTGATCCAGGAGATGATCGCCCGCGTCGCCAAGGACCACGGCGGTGTGTCGGTGTTCGCCGGTGTCGGTGAGCGGACCCGTGAGGGCAACGACCTCATCGTCGAGATGGAGGAGGCCGGCGTCATCGGCCAGACCGCGCTGGTCTTCGGCCAGATGGACGAGCCGCCGGGCACCCGCCTGCGGGTCGCGCTGTCCGCGCTGACGATGGCGGAGTACTTCCGCGACGTGCAGAACCAGGACGTGCTGCTCTTCATCGACAACATCTTCCGGTTCACCCAGGCCGGCTCCGAGGTCTCCACCCTGCTGGGCCGGATGCCCTCCGCGGTGGGATACCAGCCGAACCTCGCCGACGAGATGGGTGTGCTCCAGGAGCGGATCACCTCGACCCGCGGGCACTCGATCACCTCGATGCAGGCGATCTACGTCCCCGCCGACGACTACACCGACCCGGCGCCGGCGACCACGTTCGCGCACCTCGACGCGACCACCGAGCTGTCCCGCGAGATCGCCTCGCAGGGCATCTACCCGGCCGTCGACCCGCTGACCTCGACCTCGCGGATCCTCGACGCGCAGTACATCGGGCAGGAGCACTACGACTGCGCGATCCGGATCAAGCAGATCCTCCAGCGCAACAAGGAGCTCCAGGACATCATCGCGATCCTCGGTGTGGACGAGCTGTCCGAGGAGGACAAGATCATCGTCAGCCGGGCCCGCCGCATCCAGCGGTTCCTCTCGCAGAACACCTACGTGGCCAAGCAGTTCACCGGCATCGAGGGCTCGACCGTGCCGGTCGCCGACACCATCGAGGCGTTCAACAAGATCGCCGACGGCGAGTACGACCACATCGCCGAGCAGGCCTTCTTCATGTGCGGCGGTCTGGACGACGTCGAGCAGAAGTGGGACGAGATCCAGAAGTCCTGACCTCTCCCACTCCTCCCAGCAGAAAGGAACGACGATGGCCGAGCTGCTCCAGGTGGAGCTCGTCGCGGCCGACCGCCTCGTGTGGTCGGGCGAGGCGACGCGGATCATCGCCCGTACGTCCGAGGGCGACGTCGGCATCCTGCGCGGGCACGCCCCGCTGCTCTCGGTGATGATCGAGGGCGTCGTCGAGATCGACACCAACGACGACGGATCGTTCCTGGCGGCCGTCGACGCGGGCTTCATCTCCGTGGCCAACGACCGGGTCTCGCTGCTCGCCGAGCACGTCGACCTCGCCGACCACATCGATGTCGACGAGGCCCGCGAGGCGGTGCGCAAGTACTCCGACGCCGACCCCGACGACACCGCGGCGCAGTCCGCACTCCGTCGGGCGGAGGCCCGGGTGCGCGCGGTCGAGCGCCGCTGAGGTCGCGTAGGCTGACGAGCGCAGTGAGCAGCCTCCTCCCGGAGGCCAGGAGGTCGCGAGGGGGGTTTGGTGGCACCGTGGTTGTGGGTCCTGGACTCGGCCGCGGTCGTCCTGATCGTCGTCCTCCTCTACGGCATCACCCTGGTGCTGCGGCGCCGGCTGCTCTCACGCCACGGCGGGACGTTCGAGCTCTCGGTACGCACCGGTGCCGGTGACGCCGGCCGCGGCTGGGTGCTCGGGCTGGGGCGCTACGACGGAGGCCGGCTGGAGTGGTTCCGGATCTTCTCGCTGCTGCCCGCCGCCAAGCGGACCTGGGACCGCGACGACCTCTCGTACCGGTCCTCGCGACCACCCGAGGGGGACGAGCGCCTGACGCTCTACGACGGTCACCTCGTCGTGATCTGCGACAGCCCCGGCGGCGAGGTCCAGATGGCGATGGCGAGCGAGGCGCTGACCGGTCTCCAGGCGTGGCTCGAGGCCGGCCCGCCGGGTGCCCAGTGGCCCTCGGCCAGATGAGCGGGGAGCGTACGCCGCGCGGACTGGCCGCGGCCCGTACCGCGGTCGTCGTCTCCTTCACGGTCAACGGATTCGTCTTCTCCAACTGGGCGGCGCGCGTCCCCGACACGCGCGCGCGGCTCGGGCTGGACACCAGCGGGCTGGGCCTGCTCCTGCTCTGCATGTCCGTGGGCTCCTTGACCGCTCTGGCCCTCTCGGGGCGCCTGGTGCAGCGGCTCGGCCCCGCCGGCACCGTGGGTGCCGGCACGGTGGTCAACGGCACCGGCCTGCTGCTGGTCGCGGTGGGCGTGGGCGCCTGGGCGTCGGTCCCGGTGGCAGGGGTGGCCCTGTTCCTCGCCGGCGCGGGCATCGGGCTGTGGGACGTCGCCATGAACGTCGAGGCCGCCGAGGTCGAGCGCCGCCTCGGGCGCACGATCATGCCGCGGTTCCACGCGGCGTTCTCGGGTGGGACGGTCCTCGGTGCCGGCGTCGGCGCGCTGCTGGAGGCGGTGGACGTACCCCTGCAGTGGCACCTGGGCGCCGTCGCCGTGCTCGCGGTCGCCGTCTCGCTGGGGACGGTGGGCGGGTTCCTGCCCGACACGGTGCCGGCGGTCGAGGAGTCCGCCCCTCGCGGGAGCAGCGCCTGGACCGAGCCGCGCACGCTGCTGATCGGGCTGATGGTGCTCGCGCTCGCGCTGACCGAGGGCACGGCGAACGACTGGCTCGCGGTCGCCCTCGAGGACGGGTACGACGTGCCGCGCTACGTCGCCGTGCTCGGGTTCGCCCTGTTCGTGGTCGCGATGACGGTCGGCCGGGTCCTCGGCCCGCCGCTGCTGGACCGTCACGGGCGGGTGCCGGTGCTCTGGGCGACGATGGTCTGCGCCGGCGTCGGAGTGCTGCTCCTCGTGCTGGGCGGCACGCCCTGGCTCGTCGTCCCCGGGATCGCCCTGTGGGGCCTGGGCGCCTCGCTCGGGTTCCCGGTCGGGATGAGCGCCGCCGCCGACGACCCGGGGCGGGCCGCGGCCCGGGTCTCGGTCGTCTCCACGATCGGCTACACGGCATTCCTCGCCGGTCCGCCGCTGCTCGGCTTCCTCGGCGACGAGGCCGGCGCGCTGCGAGCGCTGCTGGTGGTCGCGGTGCTGCTGGTCCCGGCGGCGCTGGTGGTGCCGTCGGCGCGAGAGGACCGGGAGGTCCGGGTCTAGCTCCCCGACTCCTCGCGGTCGCCACCGGGTCGCCACAGCACGTCGCCGCCGTGACCCACGTTGGCCTGGCGGGCGAGGATGAACAGCAGGTCCGAGAGCCGGTTGAGATAGGTCAGCGCGAGCGGGTTCATCGAGTCGGCGTGCTCCTCGTGGGCGCGCCAGGCGGCCCGCTCCGCACGTCGTACCACGGTGCGCGCGACGTGCAGCGAGGCGGCCGAGGCGGTGCCGCCGTTGAGGATGAACGAGCGCAGCTTCGGCAGGGACTCGTTGTACTCGTCGCACCACGCCTCGAGCCGGTCGACGTACTCCTGCTCGACCCGCAGCGGCGGGTACTCGGGGTCGGGTACGACGGGTGTGCACAGGTCGGCGCCCACGTCGAACATCTCGTTCTGCAGGTGCAGCAGCACCGCGCCCACGCCCTTGGGCAGCTTGCCGGACGCCAGCGCCATCCCGACGTGCGCGTTCGCCTCGTCGACGCAGGCGTACGCCTCCAGCCGCGAGTCGTTCTTCGAGGTCTCGCTCATGTCCCCGAGCCGGGTGCGCCCGCCGTCGCCGGTCCGGGTGTAGATGCGCGTCAGGTTGACCATGCGGTCCAGCCTAGGGCGCTACGTCAGCAGAGCGGCGCTGATGGGCAACGGCTCGCCGCCTTGCTCGAGCGGCGTCGGGCGGCGAGAACCCACCCGTCCGGACGGGCCCGGTCGGGACGGGCCTGTGACCGATCTGGCAGACAGATCGCTCACGACCCGGTGACCCGCCGGTAACCCGCGCCGTACATTGCCTCCCATGACGCAGAGCCCCGCCCAGCCCGCCGACGCCCCCGCAGCCTCGGTCGAGGAGAGCGTCCCGGCCGGCCAGCACGAGAAGGACCGGCCGTGGGTCATGCGGACGTACGCCGGGCACTCGACCGCCGCAGCGTCCAACGAGCTCTACCGGACGAACCTCGAGCGTGGGCAGACCGGGCTCTCGGTCGCCTTCGACCTCCCGACCCAGACCGGCTACGACCCGGACTCCCCGCTGGCGCGCGGGGAGGTGGGCAAGGTCGGCGTCCCGGTGATGCACCTGGGGGAGATGCGACGGCTCTTCGAGGAGATCCCGCTGACCCAGATGAACACCTCGATGACGATCAACGCCACCGCGATGTGGCTGCTGGCGCTCTACCAGGTGGTCGCCGAGGAGCAGAACCCCGACGTCGCGCCCGAGGAGGTCGCGGCCCAGCTGGCCGGCACCACGCAGAACGACATCATCAAGGAGTACCTCTCGCGCGGGACGTACGTCTTCCCGCCCGAGCACTCGCTGCGGCTGATCTCGGACACCATCGCGTACACCGTCAACCAGATCCCGAAGTGGAACCCGATCAACATCTGCAGCTACCACCTGCAGGAGGCAGGCGCGACGCCGGTGCAGGAGCTGGCGTACGCGATGTGCACCGCCATCGCCGTGCTCGACGCGGTCAAGGACTCGGGGCAGGTCTCCGAGGAGGACTTCGAGAAGACCGTCGGCCGGATCTCGTTCTTCGTCAACGCGGGCGTCCGGTTCGTCGAGGAGATGTGCAAGATGCGGGGGTTCGTACGCCTGTGGGACGAGATCACCCGTGAGCGCTACGGCGTCCAGGACCCCAAGATGCGCCGGTTCCGCTACGGCGTCCAGGTCAACTCACTCGGGCTGACCGAGGCGCAGCCCGAGAACAACGTCCAGCGGATCGTGCTGGAGATGCTCGGCGTGACCATGTCCAAGGACGCGCGGGCGCGTGCCGTCCAGCTCCCGGCGTGGAACGAGGCGCTCGGCCTGCCACGGCCCTGGGACCAGCAGTGGTCGCTGCGGCTGCAGCAGGTGCTCGCCTTCGAGTCCGACCTGCTCGAGTACGACGACATCTTCGAGGGGTCGACGGTGATCGCCGCCAAGGTCGACCAGCTCTGCGCCGACGCGACCGCCGAGATCGACCGTGTCCAGGCGATGGGCGGGGCTGTCGCGGCCGTCGAGTCCGGCTACATGAAGCAGGCCCTCGTCTCCAGCCACGCCGCCCGCCGCGCCCGCATCGAGTCCGGTGAGGAGAAGATCATCGGGGTCAACAGCTTCGAGTCGACCGCCGAGTCGCCGTTGACCGCGGACCTCGACGGTGCGATCCAGACCGCCGACCCCGCCGCCGAGCGGGCGGCGCTGGACAGCCTCGAGGCCTGGAAGGGGCAGCGCGACGCGACCGAGGTCGACGACGCGCTGCGACGTCTCACCGAGGACGCCAAGTCCGGGAGCAACCTGATGCCGGCCACCCTGGCCGCCGCCCGCGCGGGCGCTACGACGGGGGAGTGGGCCGGGACGCTGCGCGAGGTGTTCGGCGAGTTCCGCGCCCCCACCGGGGTCGCGGGCGCCGTCGTCGCCGACCAGGTCGGCGAGGCCGGCAACGCGCTGGCGCGGGTGCGTGAGCGGGTCAAGCAGACCGCGGCCGAGCTCAGTGGCTCCGAGAGCGCCGAGGGGGGCGTCCGGCTGCGGCTGCTCGTCGGCAAGCCCGGGCTCGACGGCCACTCCAACGGGGCCGAGCAGGTCGCCGTACGCGCCAGGGACGCCGGCTTCGAGGTGATCTACCAGGGCATCCGCCTGACCCCGGACCAGATCGTGTCCGCCGCCGTCGCCGAGGACGTGCACGCGATCGGTCTGTCGATCCTGTCCGGCTCGCACATGGAGCTGGTGCCCGACGTGCTGGACCGGCTCAAGGAGGCCGGCGTCGACGACATCCCCGTCATCGTCGGCGGCATCATCCCCGGCTCGGACGCCCGCAAGCTCGAGGAGATGGGGGTCGCGGCGGTCTACACGCCCAAGGACTTCAGCCTCACCGAGTCCACCGACGGCATCGTCACCCAGATCCGCAAGGCCAACGGCCTGTCCTGAGCCTGTCGAAGGGGGGGCTGGACCGACCGCGCGGGGTCCCCGGTCGACCTTCGGTCGCGGGGTCTCGACGCGCTCGCTGGCGCTCGCTGCTCGACCACCTGTCATCGAGCTCGTCGAGACCGGCACGGCGACCGCCTGGTCGAGTTTGTCAAGATCCCCGCACCCGGCCCGGACGCGCCACCACAGCCGACGCCCACGAGCGCCGGGTCGGCGGTGCGGTCACCAGCCCCAGGTGCCGGGCTCGCCCTTGAACGGGCCGACCACGCGCGAGGTGATCCACCCGCCGTAGAAGCCGCCGGCCTGGGGCACGACCTCCTCGCCGTCGACCAGGCAGCGGTCCACGGTCGACGGCATCACCGCGACGTGCTCGCGCAGCGCCTCGAAGCCCGACGTCGGATCGGGATAGGTCCACGCCGCACGCTCGGCGCGTACCCCACCGCCGACGAGGTCGAAGTACGCCGCGGCGCCCTTCCACTCGCAGTACGACGAGCCCGCCACCGGCACGAGGGCGCCGGCGACGAAGTCGTGCACGGGCACGTAGTACGTCGGCGGGTGGCTGGTCTCCAGCACCCGCACCGAGGCCGTCGTACGAGCCACCGTCTCGCCGCCCAGCACGACCTCGACGGTCTCGTCGGAGAGATCCACGGCAGGCGGACGCGGGTAGTCCCACACCGACTCCTGGCCGGGACCGGGCCGTACGACCTCTCGTCTGCTCACGACACCATCAGACATCGTCGGCACAAACGACGAGGACCTCGTGACGCCGAGCGGCGTCACGAGGTCCTCGTGGCGCAGGCCCTCAGATCAGGCCGAGGCCGGAGACGGTGTCGCGCTCGTCGGCGAGCTCCTTGACCGAGGCGTCGATCTTGCCGCGGGAGAAGTCGTCGATCTCGAGGCCCTGGACGATCTCCCAGCTGCCGTCCTTCGTGGTGACCGGGAAGGACGAGATCAGGCCCTCGGGGACGTCGTACGACCCGTCGGACTTGACGGCCATCGAGACCCAGTCGCCCTCGGGGGAGCCGGTCAGCCAGTCGCGGGCGGCGTCGACGGTCGCCGAGGCGGCCGACGCGGCGGAGGAGGAGCCGCGGGCGTCGATGATCGCGGCACCGCGCTTGGCGACGGTCGGGATGAAGTCGTCCTCGATCCAGGCCTGGTCCCCGACGACCTCGGCGGCGTTGCGTCCGCCGACCTCGGCGTGGAAGACGTCGGGGTACTGCGTGGCGGAGTGGTTGCCCCAGATCGTCATCTTCGTGATGTCGGTGACCGGCGAGCCGGTCTTGGCCGAGAGCTGCGAGAGGGCGCGGTTGTGGTCCAGCCGGGTCAGGGCGGAGAACCGCTCGTCCGGGATGTCCGGGGCGTTGGTCATCGCGATCAGCGCGTTGGTGTTGGCGGGGTTGCCGGTGACGCCGATGCGTACGTCGTCCGCGGCGACCTCGTTGAGCGCCTTGCCCTGGGCGGTGAAGATCGCGCCGTTGGCCTCCAGCAGGTCACCGCGCTCCATGCCCGGGCCCCGCGGGCGCGCGCCGACCAGCAGCGCGAGGTTGACGCCGTCGAAGACCTTGGTCGCGTCCGCGCCGGTCACGATGCCCGACAGCAGCGGGAACGCGCAGTCGTCGAGCTCCATGACGACGCCCTCGAGGGTCTTCAGCGCCGGCTCGATCTCGAGCAGGTGCAGCTGGACCGGGGTGTCCTTGCCGAGCAGGTCGCCGGCGGCGATGCGGAAGAGCAGGCTGTAGCCGATCTGGCCGGCGGCGCCGGTGACGGCGACCTTGACGGGAGTAGCGCTCACGGATGGTCTCCTCGAAACGGTGGGTGCCGCGTACGGGATCCGCGGCGGATCGCCGTCGACGCTAGCAGCGGGGTCCGGCCGACTCCGGGCGCCCCTAGACTGCGGTGATGGCCGAGCCCGTCGACCCCGTGGATCCCGGGAGCCTGCGCGTCTCCGACGCCGACCGCCACCGCGTCGCCGAGGCGCTGCGGGAGGCCGCCGGCGAGGGGCGGCTGGACATCGACGAGCTCGAGGAGCGGCTGGAGCTGGCGTACGCCGCCAAGACGTACGCCGACCTGGTCCCGATCACGCTCGACCTGCCGGGCGTACGACCCACGGAGCAGCTCCCGGAGCACCTCACGGCGCCCCGGCCGGACCGCGCGCCGAGCCGTCGTACGCCCGCCGGCGCGCGTTCGTCGTACGACACCTCCGTGGGGATCATGGGCGAGTGCAAGCGCGTCGGCGAGTGGGACATCGGCGAGCACCACCACGCCTTCTCGATGATGGGCTCGGTCGTGCTCGACCTGCGCGAGGCGCGGTTCCCGGCCGGCGAGGTGCAGATCGACGCCAGCGCGATCATGGGCAGCGTCGAGGTGATCGTGGACGAGACCACCGACGTGCGGCTCGACGGCGTCGGGATCATGGGCTCCTACCAGGAGGGACGGGCGCGGGTCGCCCCGGAGATCGACTCCGCCTCACCGCGGATCCGGCTGCGCGGGATCGCGCTGATGGGCTCGGTGGAGGTCAAGCGACGGGGCCCGCGCAAGCGGCTGCTGGGTCGGTGAGCGCCCCGACCAGCCTGTCGGCACCGCGTCGCTGCGCGATAGATTCGCGGTCGTGAACTCCGCCAAGTCGAACGCCATCATCTACACCCACACCGACGAGGCGCCGCTGCTGGCGACGTACTCCCTGCTGCCGATCATCGAGGCGTACGCCTCGACCGCCGGCGTCGCCGTCGAGACCCGGGACATCTCGCTGGCCGGGCGCATCCTCGCGCAGTTCCCCGACCGTCTCACCGACGAGCAGCGGGTCGACGACGCGCTGGCCGAGCTGGGTGCGCTGGCCGAGCAGCCCGAGGCCAACATCATCAAGCTGCCCAACATCTCCGCCTCGATCCCGCAGCTGAAGGCGGCGGTCAAGGAGCTGCAGGCCCAGGGCTACGACATCCCCGACTACCCCGAGTCCCCCTCCACCGAGGACGAGAAGGCGGCGCGGGCGGCGTACGACAAGGTCAAGGGCTCCGCGGTCAACCCGGTCCTGCGCCAGGGCAACTCCGACCGGCGCGCGCCGGCGGCAGTGAAGAACTACGCGAAGAAGTACCCCCACCGGATGGGTGCGTGGAGCTCGGAGTCCAAGACGAACGTCGCGACCATGGGCCACGACGACTTCCGGAGCAACGAGAAGTCGGTCGTCGTCGACGAGCCCGACACCCTCTCGATCGTGCACGTCGCCGGAGACGGCACCGAGACGGTGCTGAAGGACGACGTGAAGGTCCTCAAGGGCGAGGTCGTCGACGCGACGTTCATGGACGTCGCCGCGCTGCGCCGCTTCCTCACCGAGCAGATCGCTCGCGCGAAGGACGAGGACGTGCTGTTCTCGGTGCACCTGAAGGCCACCATGATGAAGGTCTCCGACCCGATCATCTTCGGCCACGCGGTGAAGGCGTTCTTCCCCTCGCTGTTCGAGGAGTACGCCGACCAGCTCGCCGAGGCCGGTGTCTCGGCCAACGACGGTCTCGCGGCGCTGCTCACCGCGGCCGAGACCATGCCCGACGGCGAGGCGGTCAAGGCGGCGGTGACGAAGGCGCTCGACGAGGGCCCGCGGATGGCGATGGTCGACGACCGCAAGGGCATCACCAACCTGCACGTCCCGTCCGACGTGATCATCGACGCCTCGATGCCGGCGATGATCCGTACCTCCGGCCACATGTGGGGCCCCGACGGCAACGAGGCCGACGCGCTCGCGGTGATCCCGGACTCGTCGTACGCCGGCGTCTACCAGACCGTCATCGACGACTGCCGCGCGAACGGCGCCTTCGACCCCTCGACCATGGGGTCGGTGCCCAACGTCGGGCTGATGGCCAAGGCGGCCGAGGAGTACGGCTCCCACGACAAGACCTTCGAGGCCCCGGCCGACGGCGCGATGCAGGTGCGGGCCTCCGACGGCACCGTGCTGATCGAGCACACCGTCTCGGAGGGCGACGTCTGGCGCGCCTGCCAGACCAAGGACGAGCCGATCCGCGACTGGGTGAAGCTCGCCGTGGACCGCGCTCGCGCCTCCGACACCCCCGCCGTGTTCTGGCTCGACGAGGACCGCGCCCACGACGGCAACCTCATCAACAAGGTCGAGGAGTACCTCCCCGAGCACGACCTCGACGGCCTGACCATCGCGATCATGGCGCCGGCGGAGGCCACGGCGTACTCCCTCGAGCGGATCCGCAAGGGCGAGGACACCATCTCGGTGACCGGCAACGTGCTGCGCGACTACAACACCGACCTGTTCCCGATCCTCGAGGTCGGCACCTCGGCGAAGATGCTCTCGATCGTGCCGCTGATGAACGGCGGCGGCCTGTTCGAGACCGGTGCCGGCGGGTCGGCGCCGAAGCACGTGCAGCAGCTGATCGAGGAGGACTACCTGCGCTGGGACAGCCTCGGCGAGTTCTTCGCACTGGCCGCCAGCTTCGAGCACCTCGCGCAGTCGACCGACAACGCACGGGCCCAGATCCTCGCCGACACCCTCGACCGGGCGACCGGGACGTTCCTGGAGAACGACAAGTCCCCGACCCGCAAGCTCGGCGGCATCGACAACCGGGGCTCGCACTTCTACCTCGCGATGTACTGGGCCCAGGAGCTCGCGAAGCAGACCGAGGACGCCGAGCTCGCCCAGGCGTTCTCCCAGCTGGCCGAGACGCTGACCTCGAACGAGGAGACGATCGTCGAGGAGCTCAACGCGGTCCAGGGCGAGTCCGTCGACATCGGCGGCTACTACTACCCCTCGGGCGAGAAGGCCGACAAGGTCATGCGCCCGTCGACGACGCTCAACCAGGCGCTGGCCGACATCCACGCGTGACCGGGTCCCGCGAGGCGTCGCGTGTTCGCGCCGTCTCGCGGGGTCAGTGGGGCGAGGCGTCGCGTGTTCGCGCCGTCTCGCGGGGTCAGACGGTGAGCTCGTAGAGCGCTGCGTCGGCCAGTCCGTCGCGCGTGCGGGTGGCACGGGACTCGACGCAGAGCTCCCGCATGCCGGCCTTCTCCAGCACGCGTCGCGAGGCCGTGTTGGCGACCGCCGCGTGGGCAGTCACCCGCTCCAGGCCGAGGCCACCGTCCTCCTCGGGGACGAGAGCGTGCCGCAGGAGAAGGCGCACGGCCTCGGTCGCGACACCAGTGCCCCGCTCGGCGGGGTGCACCCAGTATCCGAGCTCGCCACAGCGGCGGACGGTGCTCAGGTCGAAGATGCTCACCCGTGCCAGCAGCCGGTCGTCGTCGGTCGCGGCCACCGCCATCGGCAGGCTGGTCCCCGCGGCGGCGCCCTCGCGTGCGCGCAGGATGTCGTCGTACGCCGCCGCCTCGTCGTAGTCGGCGACGACACCGCTGAGCCAGCCACTGGTGTCGAGGTCCGTGCAGGCCTCGACGATCCGCGGCACGTCGGACTCGCGGAACGCGCGCAGGCGGATCGGCAGCCGCGGCGACTCGACACGAGGCACCTCGAGCCACGGCGTCGCCGGCTCGCGCGGATCGCCTGCGAGCAGCGTGCCGACCCAGGCGTCGTACGTCTCCTCGCGCTGGCGCAGGTACCGCCGCAGCGTGCCCTCGACCCGGACGCCGACCTTCCAGGCGAGGCGGCGAGACGGGAAGTTCCCGCGGTTGGCGTACCAGACCACCGTCTCGAGGCCCTGCTCGTCGAACCCCCACTCCAGGAGCAGCCGCAGCGCGCGCTCCATGACGCCGGTGCCGCGGACGTCGGGGTGTGCGCCGTACGCGACCTCGGCGCGGCCGGATCGCTCGGGTCGCAGCGTGACCGTCCCGCCGAAGCGACCGTCCACGTCGACCGCGAAGCCCCACTCCGTGCCGTCCTCCCAGCCGCCGGGGATCACCTGGGTGCAGAAGGTGATCGCGTCCTCCCGCGAGTAGGGCGCCGGCACCGCGGTCTGCGCGACGGACTGCGGGTCCCGGCACTGCTCGACCACGCGGTCGGCGTCGTCGACGGTGTGCAGCCGCAGCGCGACCACCGGGCCGTCGGGGGAGTCGTCGAGGAGGTACGGCGGCCGGGGCCGGGTGGACGTCATGGGACGAGCCAACATCGCCGGTGACGCGCGTCGCAAACGCATTGGTGCGGGAATAGACACGGCAGGGCCTCGTTGCGGGCTGGTGTGAGCGCCACGATCGAGCAGACCGACACCACCCGCGCGGGCGGTCGTCACGTCGTGCTCGCGATCCTCGCGCTGTCGGTCGGCGGCTTCGCCATCGGGACGACCGAGTTCGTGACGATGGGCCTCCTGCCGCAGATAGCGGACGGCGTCGAGGCGAGCATCCCGAAGGCCGGCCACCTGATCTCGGCGTACGCCGTCGGCGTGGTCGTCGGCGCACCGCTGCTGGCGCTGTTCGGCGCCAAGCTGCCCCGCAAGGGCCTGCTGCTGGTGCTGGCCGGCTGGCTGCTGGTCGGCAACGGTCTCAGCGCGCTCAGCGCGCACTACGGGATGCTGATGTTCGCCCGGTTCTTCGCCGGCCTGCCGCACGGCGCGTACTTCGGCGTCGCCTCGCTGGTCGCCGCATCGCTCGTCCCTGCCGAGCGCAAGGGCAGGGCCGTGTCCCAGGTGATGCTGGGGCTGGCCATCGCCAACATCGTGGGTGTCCCCGCGGCGACCTGGCTGGGTCAGAACCTCGGCTGGCGCTCGGCGTACTGGGCGGTCTCGGTGATCGCCGCGCTCACGCTCGTGCTCGTGTGGCGCTTCGTCCCGCACGTCGCGGCGGACCCGGACGCCTCCAGCCGTCGCGAGCTGCAGGCGTTCCGCCGGCCGCAGGTGTGGCTGACGGTGGTCACCGGCGCGGTCGGCTTCGGTGGGATGTTCGCGGTCTACTCCTACATCGCCCCGATCGTCACCCAGGTCGGCGGCCTCAGCGACTCCGCCGTCCCGGTCTTCCTGCTGGTCTTCGGCCTCGGCATGACCACGGGCACGTGGGTGGGCGGCATCGGTGCCGACTGGTCGGTCTTCCGGTCCCTGGTGCTCGCGATCGTCGGCACGCTCGCGCTGATGCTGATCTTCTTCGCCACCGCACGGACCGGCTGGCCGGCGATCGTGGTGCTCTACCTCATCGCCGTGGCCACCTCGGTCGTCGCGGTCAACCTGCAGCTGAGGCTGATGAGCGTGGCCGGTGAGGCGCAGACGGTCGGCGCCGCGCTGAACCACGCGGCGCTCAACCTGGCCAATGCCCTCGGTGCCTGGCTGGGCGGTCTGGTGATCGCCGCCGGGCTCGGCTACAACGCGCCCGCGCTCGTCGGTGCCGGCCTGTCGGTGCTCGGCCTGGTCGCGCTCGGCATCTCCGGCAACCTGCACGTACGCACCACACGGCGCGAGCGCGATCTCAGCGGGGTCTGATCGCCAGCGGCAGTGGTCGCCGCCCTGCGTCGGTGCGGGGGTCTCGACGTCCTCGCTCGCTGCGCTCGCCTCGGGCTCGACCACCGAGGGTCAACGGGAGTAGGACATCCCCATCCGGTCGCGGACCTCGGCGAGGGTGGCGTCGGCGACCTGGTTGGCCCGGTCGTTGCCGCGCCGCATCACCTCGTCGACGTACGACGGGTCCGCGGCGATCTCGGTGCGACGGGCCCGCAGCGGTGCGAAGTAGGTGTTCACCGCGTCGGTGACGCGCGTCTTGAGCGCGCCCCCGCCACCGTCGCCGATCTCCTCGGCCACGGTCACGGGGTCGCTGCCCTCGCACCACGCGGCGAGCTGGACGAGGTTGGAGACCTCGGGGCGGGTCGCCGGGTCGAAGGTGATGTGCCGGTCGGAGTCGGTCCTCGCCTTCTTGAGCACCTTCGCCGTCTCGTCGGCGCTCATCCGCAGCTCGACGGCGTTGCTGCGCGACTTGCTCATCTTGGTGCCGTCCAGGCCGAGGACGCTGCCGCCGGGGGAGAGGAGCGCGTCGGGCTCGGGGAAGGTGACGCCGTACCGCTCGTTGAAGCGGCGCGCGACGACGCGCGTCTGCTCGATGTGCGGCAGCTGGTCCTTGCCGACCGGGACGACGTTGCCCTTGCAGAACAGGATGTCCGCGGCCTGGTGGACGGGGTAGGTGAGCATCAGCCCGCTGATCGAGGAGATACCCGCGCTGGCCGCCTCCTCCTTGACCGTGGGGTTGCGCTGCAGCTCTGCCACCGAGACCAGGCTCAGGAAGGGCAGCAGCAGCTGGTTCAGCGCCGGCACCGCGGAGTGGGTGAAGACCGTGGAGCGCTCGTCGATCCCGGCGGCGAGGTAGTCGGTGAGCAGCTCGCGCACGCTGCCCCGGATGTCGCCACCGGTCTCGCGGTCGGTGATCACCTGGTAGTCCGCGACGATCACCCAGCAGTCGGCGCCCGAGTCCTGCAGACGCACCCGGTTGGCCAGCGAGCCGAAGTAGTGCCCGAGGTGGAGGGCCCCGGTCGGCCGGTCCCCGGTGAGCATGCGGAACTGCTCGGGGTGCGCGGCCAGCCGCTCCTCGACGGCTGCGCTGCGCTGCTCGGCGGCGCGGAACGTGGCGCTGGTGCCGGAGGTCTCAGGCTGGTCGGTCACGAGGAGCGATGCTACGCAGCGCCGCACCCAGGTCGTACGTCGGCACCGGCCGGCGGCGCCTGCGCACTACAGTGACGCGTGTGACCCTGATCGGCGTCTCCGTCCCCGTGCCCGACCCCGCCGGGCGCGCGCTGCAGGACTTCCGGGTCTCCCTCGGCGAGGACGAGGCGACCGGGATCCCGACCCACGTCACGCTCGTGCCGCCGTTGACGGTCCCGGGTCACGGGGACGACCTCGAGGAGGTCTGCGACCACCTCGACGCGGCCGCCGGGCGCCACCGCGGCTTCGACGTACGACTGCGGGGGACCGGCACGTTCCGGCCCGTCACCCCGGTGGTGTTCGTCAACCTCGTCGCCGGGATCTCCGAGTGCGAGCTGCTCGCCGCCGACGTACGACGTGGGCCCCTGGCCACCGACCTGGAGTTCCCGTACCACCCGCACGTGACGGTGGCCCACCAGGAGGACGAGGCCGCGCTGCGCCGCGCCTTCGACGAGCTCGCGGACTTCGAGGCGGCGTTCGCCGTCGGGTCGTTCTGGCTCTACACCTACGACGAGAACGGCTGGACCCCCCGGCAGGAGTTCCTGCTCGGGGGGTCCTGAGAAGCGGACCCAGCGTGTGCGTCAGTAGCCGTGCCGGATCGCCGTGCGCAGGTCTTTGTTGAGCTGGGAGATCACGTCCAGCGGGATCTCCTTGGGGCAGGCAGCGGCGCACTCACCGATGTTGGTGCAACCGCCGAAGCCCTCCTCGTCGGCCTGGGCGACCATGTTGACCACCCGGCTGTCCCGCTCGGGCTGGCCCTGGGGGAGGAGACCGAGCTGGGTCACCTTGGCGCCGACGAACAGCGAGGCCGAGCCGTTGGGGCACGAGGCGACGCACGCCCCGCACCCGATGCAGGTGGCCATGTTGAAGGCACGCGTGGCCTTGTCGTGGCCGACCGGCACCGAGTTGGCCTCGGGGGCCGAGCCGGTGTTCGCGGAGATGTAGCCACCCTGCTGGATGACGCGGTCGAAGGACGACCGGTCGACGACCAGGTCCTTGACCACGGGGAACGCCTCCGAGCGCCACGGCTCGATGGTGATGGTCTCCCCGTCGGAGAAGGACCGCATGTGCAGCTGGCACGTCGTCGTGACGTCCGGCCCGTGTGCCGAGCCGTTGATCATCAGGCTGCACATGCCGCAGATGCCCTCGCGGCAGTCGGAGTCGAACGCGATCGGCTCCTCGCCCTTGGCGTTGAGGTCCTCGTTGAGGACGTCGAGCATCTCGAGGAAGCTCATGTCCTCGGAGATCTCGGAGACCTCGTAGGTGTGGACCGCGCCCTCGGCGTCGGGGTCGGGCTGACGCCAGATCTTCAGCGTGAGGTTCACTTCTCGCCCTTCGTCACTTGTAGGACCGCTGCTTCATCTCGATAGCGGTGTAGATCAGGTCTTCCTTGTGCAGCACCGGCTGCGCGCCCTCGTTCTCGCCGCCGAACTCCCACGCCGCGACGTAGGAGAACTCGTCGTCGTGGCGCAGCGCCTCGCCCTCCTCGGTCTGCGACTCGGCACGGAAGTGCCCGCCGCAGGACTCGCGCCGGTTCAGCGCGTCGATGCACATCAGCTCGCCGAGCTCGAGGAAGTCGGCCACGCGGCCGGCCTTCTCCAGCGACTGGTTGAGCCCGTCGGCGGTGCCGAGCACCTTGAGGTTGGACCAGAAGTCGGCCTTCAGCTCGCGGATCATGTCGATCGCCTTGCGCAGGCCGTCCTCGGAGCGCTCCATCCCGCAGAACTCCCACATGATGTGGCCGAGCTCCTTGTGGTAGCTGTCCGCGGACCGCTCGCCGTTGATCGAGAGCAGCGTCTCGATCCGCTTCTCGACCGACTCGCGGGCCTCGACCACCGCCGGGTGGTCCTCGGCGATCTTCTCGAAGGGCGCGTCGGCGAGGTACTCGCGGATCGTGTTCGGCAGCACGAAGTAGCCGTCGGCCAGCCCCTGCATCAGTGCCGAGGCGCCGAGCCGGTTGGCGCCGTGGTCGGAGAAGTTCGCCTCACCGGTCACGAACAGCCCCTGGAGGTTGGACTGCAGGTCGTAGTCGACCCAGAGCCCGCCCATGACGTAGTGCACGGCGGGGTAGATCCGCATCGGGACCTCGTACGGGTTGTCGCCCGTGATCCGCTCGTACATGTCGAAGAGGTTGCCGTACTTCTCGGCGACCGCCTTCTGCCCGATCCGCTCGATGATCTCGGAGAAGTCGAGGTAGACCCCGCGCCGGAAGTCGCCGACCATCGGACCGACGCCGCGGCCCTCGTCGCACATGTACTTCGCCTGACGCGAGGCGATGTCACGGGGGACCAGGTTGCCGAACGAGGGGTAGATCCGCTCCAGGTAGTAGTCGCGGTCCTCCTCGGGGATCTCCCGCGGGTCCTTGTCGCAGTCCTCCTTGTTCTTCGGCACCCAGATCCGGCCGTCGTTGCGCAGCGACTCGCTCATCAGCGTCAGCTTCGACTGGTGGTCACCGGAGACGGGGATGCAGGTCGGGTGGATCTGCGTGTAGCAGGGGTTGGCCATGTAGGCGCCCTTGCGGTGCGCGCGCCAGGTGGCGGTGACGTTGCAGCCCATCGCGTTGGTGGACAGGAAGAAGACGTTGCCGTACCCGCCGGAGGCCAGCACGACCACGTCGGCGAGGTGGGTCTCGATCTCGCCGGTGACCATGTCGCGGGCGATGATCCCGCGGGCCCGGCCGTCGACCATGACCAGCTCGAGCATCTCGTGGCGGGTGTAGGTCGTGACCGTGCCGGCGTTCACCTGGCGCTCGAGGGCCTGGTACGCGCCGAGCAGCAGCTGCTGGCCGGTCTGCCCGCGGGCGTAGAACGTCCGCGAGACCTGCACGCCACCGAACGACCGGTTGTCCAGCAGGCCGCCGTAGTCGCGGGCGAACGGGACGCCCTGCGCGACGCACTGGTCGATGATGTTGGCCGAGACCTCGGCCAGCCGGTAGACGTTGGACTCGCGGCTGCGGTAGTCGCCGCCCTTGACCGTGTCGTAGAAGAGGCGGTACGTCGAGTCGCCGTCCTCCTTGTAGTTCTTGGCCGCGTTGATCCCGCCCTGGGCGGCGATCGAGTGCGCCCGGCGAGGAGTGTCCTGATAGCAGAACGACTTGACGTTGTAGCCGGCCTCGCCCAGCGTCGCCGCGGCCGAGCCCCCGGCGAGGCCGGTGCCGACGATGATCACGTCGAGCTTGCGGCGGTTGGCCGGGTTGACCAGCCGGTTGTCCATCTTGTGGTTGGTCCAGCGGTCCTTGATCGGACCCTTGGGCTCGCGCTCGTCGACGACGTTCTCGCCGTGGGTGTAGTACCCGTGGGCGTCGTCGGAGGTCTGGCTGCTGGGGGCGTTCTGGGGCTCGGTGCCGATGAGGTCGGATCCGGACAAGGCGATCGCTTCCTTACTTGGTGATGACGCCGACGACGGTGAAGATCGGGACCAGCGAGAAGCCGCCCGCGATGACGACGGCCAGGACCCAGCCCAGCGCCTTGGCGCGGGCGCGGGCACGAGCGGTGCCGGTGAGGCCGAGGGTCTGTGCGGCCGACCAGGTGCCGTGGTGCAGGTGCATGGCCAGCGCGGCCATCGCGACGAGGTAGATGATCGTCATCCACCACAGGTCGAAGGTGTCGACGAGGAGGTTGTACGGGTCGCCCGTCGCGCCGCCGGACGGGTTGACCTTGCCGATCGTGAAGTTCAGCAGGTGCCAGACGATGAAGACCAGCAGCGTGAGGCCGCCCCAGCGCATCGTGCGGCTGGACAGCGCGCTGTGGCCGTTCTTCTTGGCGACGTACTTGACCGGGCGGGCGTGGCTCGAGCGCCGCCACAGGGCCACCGCGGTCACCACGTGGGTGACCAGCGAGACGATCAGCACGACGCGGATCACCCAGAGCAGCCCGGCGTACGGCAGCATCGGCTCACCGAAGGTGCGCAGGTGCTCGGCGTACTCGTTGAACGCGTCGTGCCCGCCGAAGGCCTTGAGGTTGCCGTACATGTGCACGAGCACGAACAGGACGAAGATGATGCCGCTGCTCGCCATCAGGAGCTTGAGGGCGATGGTCGACCGGGTCGACTGGGGATTCCTCACCAGCGCCGGCGCGGACTTGGTCGGAGTGGCCACGGCGGACAACGTACTCCCGGAGCGAGGGCGTTCTCACCACCGGTGGGTGTGACATATTCGGAAGACGCGCAGGTCAGGGCACCCTAAGGTGCCGGGCGTGACGGATGGTCCGATGCTCCCGAGCAGTCCCTTCCTCGCCCTGCGCGAGGCCCGCGACTCCGACGCCGAGCGGTGGCTGGAGGCGGCCCGGGACCCGGTGCAGCTGTCGCTCGGGCTGCCGGCGTTCGTCGAGCCGCCCGCAGACACGGCGGCGGTCCTCGCGCGGTTCGGGGACCTCAACGCCGCCCTGGCCGAGGGACGCCCCGGGCCGCTCGTGGTCGCGGACGCCCACGACGACCGGTTCCTGGGGACGGTCTCCTGGCGCCAGGACGTACCGCCGCCGTTCGCGACCGCGGACCTGGGCTACCTGGTCCACCCGGCCGAGCGCGGCCGCGGTGTGGCCGCCGCAGCCATCGGGCTGCTCGTGGACTGGCTGACCGGACCCGACGGCCCCGGCATGGTGCGCGTCCAGCTGGACCACAGCACCGAGAACCCTGCGTCCTGCCGCGTGGCGGAGCGCGCCGGCCTCGAGCGCGAGGGCGTACGCCGCTCCTACCTGCCCCTGCGCGACCCGGCGGCGCCCGGCGGCGTACGACGCCACGACGTCTGCCTCCACGGACTGGTCACCGGAGGTTGAGCTCGACCGGCTCAGCAACCGGTGGTTGAGCTTGTCGAAGCCTCTTCGCACGTGTCGACAGCCGTGAGACCTCTCCGGGGTCGCCGCCTCAGCCCGGCACCGGCAGGTAGCGGAAGTCGGCAGGCTCGACCTCACGGGTGGCGTCGGCGTACTCGCGCATGTAGCCGGGCCAGTTGGCCACGATCCGGCCCGACTCGTCGCGGTACCAGGAGTCGCACGCGACCCAGGCGGTGCCGACGAACCGACCCTGCAGCGTGACGTCGGAGGAGCTCGCGACCTCGGGGCGCACGTCGAGGGCGGCCTTCCGCTCGCGGCCGAGGTCGAGCGCCTGACGGACGTAGCGCGCCTGGTGCTCGAGGAAGAACACGATCGAGCCGCCGGAGGTGTTCGTGTTCGGGCCGTAGAGCAGGAACAGGTTCGGGTAGCCCGGCACCGTCATGCCGAGGTGGGCGCGAGGCCCGTCCGCCCAGTCCTCGCGCAGCCGCCGGCCGCCGGAGCCGGTGACCTCCATCGGGAACATGAAGTCGGTCGTGCGGAAGCCGGTCGCGAGCGCCACCACGTCGACCTCGTGCACCCGGCCGTCCGCGGTGCGCGGACCGCGCTCGGTCATCGCGGTGACAGCGTCGCCGACCAGGGTCACGTCGGGACGCTGCAGCGCGGGCAGGTAGGAGGAGGAGAACAGCACGCGGCGGCAGCCGAAGGTGTAGTCAGGCCAGGCCGTACGTCGTACCTCCGGGTCGCGGAGCTGGCCCCGCATGAACAGCGTGGACCACGCTGCGAGCACGCGGCCCAGGGTGCGCGGGTGCCGGATCGCGGCCGTGAGGAACTCCAGGTACGCCGCGAGGAGGGCCCGGAAGACGCGGTTCAGCCCGGGGACGTGCGCGAGGAGTGCCTTGACCGGGGCGGAGTACTCCTTGCTGCGTCGCGGGAGGAACCAGTTGCCGCTGCGCTGGAACACCGTCGTGTGCGCCGCGGCCTCGGCCAGCTCGGGCACCAGCTGGGCCGCGGTGGCGCCGGTGCCGATCACCGCCACGCGGCGGCCGGTCAGGTCCAGGTCGGTGTCCCAGCGCGCGGAGTGCAGGACAGGGCCGGTGAAGTCCTCGAGTCCCTCGATGCGTGGGTACGACGGCTTGTCCAGCTGACCCGTGGCGATCAGCAGCGCGTCGGCTGTCCGCGTGGTCGTCGTGCCGTCGGGTGCCTCGGCTACCACCGTCCAGGTGCCGGTGCCCTCGTCCCACGCGCAGGAGGTCACGCGCTGGCCGGTGACCACCCGGCGGTCGACGCCGTGCGCGCGGGCGACCTCGCGCAGGTAGTCGAGGATCTCCTCCTGCGGTGAGCAGAAGCGCGACCAGCTCGCGCGCTGGTCGAAGGAGAACGAGTAGAAGTGGCTCGGCACGTCGCAGGCCGCACCCGGGTAGACGTTGTGGTACCAGGTCCCGCCGAGCTCCGCGGCGGACTCGAGCACGGTGACGTCGTCGTAGCCGTGCTCGGTGAGCTCGATGGCCGCGGCGATCCCGCCGAAGCCGGCGCCGACCACGATGACCCGTACCTGTGCGCTGGTCTCCGACACGCCCTCAACCTAGGTGATCGGTTCCAGCGGTGACCGGTTGCGGTGGGCCCCCGTCGCCCCCTGTTCCCCGGGAGAAGTGGCAACGGTCACAACCGGCTGGTAGCCCGCTCCCATGTCCTAAGGTGCCGCGCATGGACGACTCCGGCGACCGACTCGCCCTCGACGACGGCGGGGAGCACCCCACCGAGGACTGGGTCGCCGCCGCCGCGGGCGTGCTGCGCAAGGCCGGCCGGCTCGGCGAGGACGACGCCGACGACCAGGTCTGGGCGAGGCTGACCCGGCGCACCCTCGACGGTATCGAGGTCTCTCCGCTCGGGACTCCCGAGCTGGTCGCCGACCTCTCGACGCACGGTCGACCGACCCGGCACGGTGCGTGGGACGTACGAGCGCGCCTCGTCGTCGCCGACGAGGAGCAGCGCGACGCCGCTCGTGCGGCGGCGCTGGAGGACCTCGACGGCGGCGTCACCTCGCTGTGGCTGGAGCTGCCCGGGCCGACCGACCTCGCCCGACTGCTCGACGGTGTCCTGCTCGGCGTCGCGCCGGTGGTGCTCGACGCGCCGGCCTGGGCCGGCGAGGCGGCCCGGGGGCTGCTCGCCGCCGCGGCCGAGGGTGGGCTGCACCCCGACACCAACCTCGGGGCCGACCCCGTCGGCGCACGCCTGCGCGGCGCCGACGAGGCCGAGGACCAGCTGGTCGAGATCGCGACGCTCGCTGCCGACGCCGGGGTCCGTGCGGTGGTGGTGGACGCGAGCGCCGTGCACGACCTCGGTGCCTCGGACGCCCAGGAGCTCGGCTACGGCCTGGCGCTCGGGGTGGCGTACCTCCGCCGCCTGACCGGCTCGGGGTTGGACCTGGGCACGGCGCTGGGACTGCTGGAGTTCCGCTACGCCGCCACCGACGAGCAGTTCCCCACCATCGCGAAGCTGCGCGCCGCCCGTCGGGTGTGGGCCCGCGTGGTGGAGCTGTGCGACGGCCGACCCGAGGACGCCGTCCAGCGCCAGCACGTCGTCACCAGCCGGCCGATGATGGGCAAGTACGACCCGTGGGTGAACCTGCTGCGGGGCACCGTCGCCGCGTTCGCCGCCGGCGTGGGCGGAGCGGACGCGATCACGGTGCTGCCCTTCGACGCGCCGCTGGGCCGTCCGGACGCGATGTCTCGCCGGATCGCCCGCAACACCTCGGCCCTGCTGATCGAGGAGTCGCACGTGGCGGCCGTGACCGACCCGGCGGGCGGCTCGTACGCCGTCGAGCGGCTCACCGACGACCTCGCCGCGGCCGCGTGGGCCGAGCTGGACGCGATCGAGGCGGCAGGTGGCATCGAGGCGGTGCTGGACGCCGGCGACTACCTGCCCCGCCTCGAGGAGACCGTCGCCGAGCGGTCGCGCCAGGTGGCGACCCGGAAGCGTCCGCTGACCGGCATCAGCGAGTTCCCGAACCTGCACGAGGAGCTCCCCGAGCGCGACCCCGACCCGGCGGAGCGCCCCGTGCGGCGCTACGGCGCGGACTTCGAGGCGATGCGTGATGCACCGCCCTCCTCGCCGGTCTTCCTCGCCACGGTCGGGTCCGTGGCGGCCCACACCGCTCGGGCGACGTACGCCACCAACCTGCTGGCCGCCGGCGGCGTCGACGTGGTCGCCTCAGGGGCCACCGACGACGTCGACGCCGTGCTGGAGGCGTACCGCTCCCAGGACTCGCCCGCGGTGGTCTGTCTGGCCGGCGCCGACAAGACGTACGCCGAGTGGGGCGCGGACCTCGTCGCCGCGCTGCGCCGGGCCGGGGCGACCTGGGTGGTCGTGGCCGGCCGGCCGTCGGTGGGCGGGACCGACCTCGGGGTCGACGACGCGAACGCGGTCGGCGGCGATGCGCTGGCCTTCCTCACCACGATCAGGGAGCACCTTTCATGAGCATCCCCGACAGTCTCGCCGGCCAGCCGCTGGTCAGTGGCTCGCCCGCGACGGTCCCCGACCCCGAGCGTGGCGAGCCGTGGGCCTCGCCGGAGGGCATCGACGTCGAGACGTCGTACTCCGCCAGCGACCTCGAGGGCCTCGACGCGCTCGCCACGCTGCCCGGGCTGAGCCCGTTCCTGCGCGGGCCGTACCCGACGATGTACACCACCCAGCCGTGGACGGTGCGTCAGTACGCCGGCTTCTCCACCGCGGAGGAGTCCAACGCGTTCTACCGCCGCAACCTCGCAGCTGGGCAGAAGGGGCTCTCGGTCGCCTTCGACCTGCCGACCCACCGCGGCTACGACTCCGACCACCCGCGGGTGAAGGGCGACGTCGGGATGGCGGGCGTGGCGATCGACTCGATCTACGACGCGCGCCAGCTCTTCGACGGCATCCCGCTGGACCAGATGTCGGTCTCGATGACGATGAACGGCGCGGTGCTGCCGGTGATGGCGCTCTACATCGTCGCCGCCGAGGAGCAGGGGGTGAAGCCGGACCAGCTCGCGGGGACCATCCAGAACGACATCCTCAAGGAGTTCATGGTCCGCAACACCTACATCTACCCGCCGCAGCCGAGCATGCGGATCATCTCCGACATCTTCCGCTACACCGCAGAGAAGATGCCGCGCTTCAACTCCATCTCGATCTCCGGCTACCACATCCAGGAGGCCGGGGCGACGGCCGACCTGGAGCTGGCGTACACCCTCGCCGACGGCGTGGAGTACATCCGCGCGGGCCTGGACGCGGGGCTCACGATCGACAAGTTCGCGCCCCGGCTGAGCTTCTTCTGGGCGATCGGGATGAACTTCTTCATGGAGGTGGCCAAGATGCGCGCGGCCCGCGCGCTGTGGGCCCGCCTGGTCCGGCAGTTCGACCCGGAGAACCCGAAGTCGCTCTCGCTGCGCACGCACTCGCAGACCAGCGGCTGGTCGCTGACCGCCCAGGACGTCTTCAACAACGTCAACCGCACCTGCATCGAGGCGATGGCCGCGACCCAGGGGCACACCCAGTCGCTGCACACCAACGCGCTGGACGAGGCGATCGCGCTGCCCACCGACTTCTCCGCGCGGATCGCCCGCAACACCCAGCTCCTGCTGCAGCAGGAGTCGGGGACGCCCGGGATCATCGACCCGTGGGCCGGCTCGTACTACGTCGAGCGGCTCACCCACGACCTCGCCGAGCGGGCGTGGGCGCACATCACCGAGGCCGAGGAGGCCGGCGGGATGGCGAAGGCGATCGAGCAGGGCATCCCGAAGATGCGCATCGAGGAGGCCGCCGCGCGCACCCAGGCGCGGCTGGACTCCGGCGTGCAGAAGCTGATCGGCGTGAACACGTATCGACAGGCGGACAGTGACGCTAGCGACCCGCTCGAGGTGCTCAAGGTCGACAACGCCTCGGTCTACAAGCAGCAGGTGGCCAAGCTCGAGAAGCTCCGTGAGGAGCGCGACCCCGGGGCCGTCGAGCAGGCACTCGAGGCCCTGACCAACGCCGCCGACCGCAAGGACGGCAACCTGCTCGACCTCGCGGTCGACGCGGCGCGGGAGAAGGCGACGGTCGGGGAGATCTCCGACGCCCTGGAGAAGGTGTACGGACGCCACCGCGCGACCATCCGTACGATCTCCGGCGTGTACAAGTCCGAGTCGGGCAGCTCCGAGTCCCTCGACAAAGCGCTCGCCGCGACCGAGAAGTTCGCCGAGGACGAGGGCCGCAGGCCCCGCATCCTCGTGGCCAAGATGGGCCAGGACGGCCACGACCGCGGCCAGAAGGTGATCGTCTCGGCGTTCGCCGACATGGGCTTCGACGTCGACGTGGGGCCGCTGTTCTCCACGCCCGAGGAGGTCGCCCAGCAGGCGGTCGACGCGGACGTCCACATCGTCGGCGTCAACTCGCTCGCCGCGGGCCACCTGTCGCTGCTCCCCGAGCTGAAGAAGGCGCTGGCCGAGCTCGGCCGCGACGACGTGATGGTCGTGATCGGCGGCGTCATCCCGCCCGACGACGTCGAGCCGCTCAAGCAGATGGGTGCGGCCGAGGTGTTCCTGCCCGGCACGGTCATCGCCGACGCCGCCGTCCGTCTGCTGGAGCAGCTCGCCGAGCAGCTCGGGCACTGAGGGCGGCGTGTCGAGACCACTCGACGTCGCCGCACTCGTCGACGGCGTCCGCGAGGGACGGCGGGCCGACGTCTCGCGGGCGATCACGCTCGTGGAGAGCGGACGCACCGACCACCGGGGTGCGGCGCGCGAGCTCGTCGCCGAGCTCTCCTCGGTACGCCCGCCGACCACCAGCCCGACGGTGCGCGTCGGCATCTCCGGCGTCCCCGGCGTCGGGAAGTCGACCTTCATCGAGGCGCTCGGCAAGCTGCTCACCGGCTCGGGCAAGCGGCTCGGGGTCCTGGCCGTCGACCCGTCCTCGGTGCGTACGGGCGGCTCGGTGCTCGGCGACAAGACCCGGATGCCGGACCTCGCCGTGGACCCGGACGCGTACATCCGTCCGTCGCCGTCGGCCGGCACCCTCGGCGGTGTCGCCCGGGCGACGGCCCAGGCGATGATCGTGCTCGAGGCGGCCGGCTACGACGTCGTCCTCGTCGAGACGGTGGGGGTGGGGCAGTCGGAGGTCACCGTCGCCGGGATGGTCGACAGCTTCTGCTTCCTCACCCTGGCGCGGACCGGGGACCAGCTGCAGGGCATCAAGAAGGGGATCCTCGAGATCGCCGACGTGATCGCGGTCAACAAGGCCGACGGCGACCGCGCGACCGAGGCCGCCTCCGCCGCCAAGGAGCTCGCCGGAGCCCTGCGGATGGTGCAGCGGGGCGACAGCTGGGTGCCTCCGGTGCTGACCTGCTCGGCGCTGGAGGGCACCGACGTCGACACGGTCTGGGAGCGCGTGCTCGCCCACCGCGAGTCGCTGGGGGAGCAGGGGCTGGTCGACAAGCGGGCCGGGCAGCAGCTGGACTTCACCTGGGCGCTGGTGCGCGACGAGCTGGAGGACCGCCTGCGCCGCTCGCAGGCCGTGCGCTCGGTACGTGCGGAGATCCGCGAGGACGTGCTCTCGGGCGACCTGCCCGCGACGCTGGCCGCCGACCGGCTGCTGGCGGCGTACGACGAGGGCTGAGCCCGCGGCGACGTCACGGAGGTCGGTCTCGACGACCGTTCGTCGCTGGCGCTCCTCTCTGCTCGACCTGCGGTGGTTGGAGGGGTGGGCCTCGACGACCGCTCGACCTGCGGCGATTGGGGTGGTGGGCCTCGACGATCCGGGGGGATGGCGCGACCGCACGGTGGTCGAGCAGCGACCGAGGAACGAGGGAGCGGTCGTCGAGACCACGCGCGGTGGGACGCAGCGTGGCCGCGACCACGGGCGAGGCGGCTGCGCGATGATGGGCGGCATGACTGTCGTGAAGATCAACGCGATCACGGTCCAGCCCGACTCCGGGGACGAGCTGGCGAAGCGGTTCGCGGCCCGCGCAGGTGCGGTCGACGACGCCGACGGGTTCGAGGGCTTCGAGCTGCTCAAGCCGACCGACGACCGGACCCAGTGGCTCGTGGTCACCCGGTGGCGCGACGAGGCGGCCTTCGAGGCGTGGACGTCCTCGCCGGGGTTCGCGCACGGGCACCGCAGCGCCCAGGAGCGCGCGGGTGGCGACGCACCGAAGCCGGTGGGCATGCACAGCGAGGTCTGGAGCTACGTGCCCGCCGGAGGGTCCACCCCGGGCCAGTAGGGTCCGCTGCGTGCCGGATCCCACCCTCGCCGCCTCCGTCCGGCAGTCCGTCGACGCGCTGGCGCCCGAGCTGGTCGAGCTGCGTCGCGACCTGCACGCGCACCCGGAGCTGGCCTGGACGGAGGTCCGTACGACCTCCCTGGTCGCCGGCCGCCTGGCCGCCGCCGGCGTCCGGACCGTGCCGCTGGAGCCCACGGGGCTCCTGGCCGAGGTCGGTCCCGCCTCCGGCCCGGTCGTGGTCCTGCGGGCGGACCTCGACGCGCTACCGGTGGACGACCTGACGACCGACCCGTGGCGCAGCGCGGCGGCCGGCACCGCCCACGCGTGCGGTCACGACGTGCACACCGTCGGTCTGCTCGGGGCCGTGCTCGCGCTGGCGAGCGTCGCCGAGCGGCTGCCGGTGCGGGTACGAGCGGTGTTCCAGCCTGCCGAGGAGGTCATGCCCGGCGGCTCCCACCGCGCGATCGAGCAGGGCGCGCTGGCCGACGCGGCGGCGATCTTCACCGTCCACTGCGACCCCGGGGTCGACGTCGGGTCGATCGGGCTGCGCGAGGGGCCGATCACCGGCGCCGCCGACGCCCTCGAGGTGCGCCTGAGCGGGACCGGTGGACACACCTCGCGACCGCACCTGACCCAGGACCTGACCTTCGCGCTGGCCAAGCTCCTCACCGAGGTCCCGGCGGTGCTGTCGCGCCGCTTCGACCCGCGCTCCGGCGTCTCGGTGGTCTGGGGTGCGGTCAGTGCCGGGTCCGCGATGAACGTCATCCCCGCCGCCGGCCGCGCGCTGGGCACCGTGCGCACCCTCGACCCGGTGGCCTGGGCGGACGCCGAGGCCGTGGTCAGGGAGGTGGTCGCGGCGGTGCTGGCGCCGTACGGCGTGCGCAGCGAGGTCGGGTACGTCCGCGGCGTGCCGCCGGTGGTCAACGACCCCGCGGCCACCGCGGTGATCCACCGTGCGGCGGCGGAGCTGCTGGGGGAGGAGGCCGTCCAGGGCACCCCGCAGAGCACCGGCGGTGAGGACTTCGCGTGGTACCTCGAGCACATTCCCGGGGCGATGGCGCGGCTGGGCACGCGGACGCCCGGCGGGCCGACGTACGACCTCCACCAGGGCGACCTGCGCGTCGACGAGCGGGCCGTCGCGACGGCGTCGGCGCTGCTCGCGAGCATCGCCCTGACCGCGATGGACGACCCGGAGATCGCCGGAAACATCACCGGGCGGTAACACTTCGGTCACCCCGGCCCCGTTGGCTGGCTCAGCCGAGCCCCGCGGCTCTATCTTTCTCGCACTCGCCGCGCCGGGCAGACGGCGCGAGCACGTCTTCATGAGGGGGTCATCTCGTGCGTCGTACGACGAGGATGGCAGCACTGCTCGCGGCCGGGGTCATGTCCCTGGGCGCCCTGAGCGCCTGTGGCAGCAGCGGCGGATCGGACAGCTCCGGCAGCGGATCGGGCGACGGTCTGAAGGTCGGCATGGCCTACGACGTCGGCGGTCGTGGCGACCAGTCGTTCAACGACTCCGCCGCCGCCGGCCTGGACAAGGCCAAGAAGGACCTGGGCATCGAGACCCAGGAGTCGGAGGCGGTCGACGGTGAGGCCGAGAGCGCCCGCGAGGAGCGGCTGCGCACGTTCGCCGACGCCGGCTACAACCCCGTGATCGCCGTCGGCTTCGCCTACTCGGCGTCGGTGGCGAAGGTCGCCAAGGAGTACCCCGACATCGACTTCGCGATCATCGACGACGAGGAGGCCAAGGGCGACAACATCGCCAACCTGGTCTTCGCCGAGGAGCAGGGCTCGTTCCTCGTCGGCGCGGCCGCCGCGCTGAAGACGAAGAGCAACGAGGTCGGGTTCGTCGGCGGTGTCGAGACGCCGCTGATCCAGAAGTTCGAGGCCGGCTACGTCGCCGGTGCCAAGGCGGTGAAGCCGGACATCACCGTCGACACCACCTACCTCAGCCAGCCGCCGGACTTCTCCGGCTTCGGCGACCCGGCCAAGGGCAAGACCGCGGCGCAGGGCATGTACGACAAGGGCGCCGACGTCGTGTACCACGCGGCCGGCGGCTCCGGCGGCGGCGTGTTCGAGGCGGCCAAGTCGGCGAACAAGCTGGCCATCGGCGTCGACTCCGACCAGTACAAGACCGTGGACGCCTCGCTGAGGAGCGTCATCCTCACCTCGATGCTGAAGAACGTCGACGTGGCGGTCTACAACTACCTGAAGTCCGCCAGCGAGGGCGACATCCCGACCGGCGTGCGTCGCTACGACCTGAAGGTCGGCGGCGTCGACTACTCCACCAGCGGTGGCCAGGTCGACGACATCAAGTCCAAGCTCGACGACTACAAGCAGCAGATCATCGACGGAAAGATCACGGTTCCCACCAAGCCGTGACCTGCCCCATGACGGCGGACGTAGGGTCTCCTGCGTCCGCCGTCGGTCGTCGTCTCCAGGAGGTTCTCACCCATGGCGTCCGTTGAGACTCCGAGCCGGTCCGATGCGCCGCCCGCCGTACGCCTGCGCGGCATCGGCAAGCGGTTCCCCGGCGTCATCGCCAACGACGACATCAACATCGACGTCGCGCGCGGCACGATCCACGCGATCGTCGGCGAGAACGGCGCCGGCAAGTCGACGCTGATGAAGATCCTCTACGGCGTCCAGCCGCCGGACTCCGGCACCATCGAGATCGACGGCGCGGCCGTGACGCTCGGCTCCCCGGCAGACGCGATCAAGGCGGGGGTCGGCATGGTCTTCCAGCACTTCATGCTCGCCGACAACCTGACCGTGGCGGAGAACGTCGTCCTGGGTGCGGAGCGGCTGCACGGCATCGGTGCGGCGGCGCGCGAGGAGATCACGCGGATCTCCGGCTCGTACGGCCTCGGCGTCGACCCCGACCGCCTGGTCGAGGACCTCGGCGTCGGCGCCCGGCAGCGGGTGGAGATCCTCAAGGTGCTCTACCGCGGCGCGCGCATCGTCATCCTCGACGAGCCCACCGCGGTGCTGGTGCCGCAGGAGGTCGACGAGCTGTTCGACAACCTGCGCGAGCTCAAGGCCGAGGGCCTCTCGGTCATCTTCATCTCCCACAAGCTCGACGAGGTGCTCTCCGTGGCCGACGAGATCACCGTCGTACGACGCGGGACGACCGTCACCACGGTCGACCCCGCCGGCGTGACGGCGCGGCAGCTGGCCGAGCTGATGGTCGGCTCGGAGCTGCCCTCGCCCTCGACCGAGAGCTCGACGGTGACCGACGAGGTGCTGCTGAGCGTCCGCGACCTGACCCTGCCCGACCCCGCCGGCGGCCGACCGCTGGTCGACGGCGTGTCCTTCGACATCCACCGCGGCGAGGTCCTCGGCATCGCCGGGGTCGAGGGCAACGGCCAGGCGGAGCTGGTCGAGACGATCATGGGGATGCGAGACGGTGCGACCGGCACCGTCGAGCTTGCGGGGACCGATCTGTCGGGCCGCTCGACGGGTCAGCGTCGCGAGGCGGGCATCGGCTACATCCCCGAGGACCGGCACCGCCACGGGCTGCTGCTGGACTCCAGCCTCTGGGAGAACCGCGTGCTGGGGCACCAGACCCGTCGGCCGAGCGTCAGCCACGGCCTGGTGGACCGCGCGGCGGCCCGGGCCGACACCCAGCGCATCATCGAGGCCTACGACGTCCGCACCCCCGGGCCCGAGGTCCCCGCCCGGGCGCTGTCGGGGGGCAACCAGCAGAAGCTGATCGTCGGGCGCGAGATGAGCGGCGACCCGGTGCTGCTGATCGCCGCCCACCCGACCCGCGGTGTCGACGTCGGCGCCCAGGCGGCGATCTGGGACCACGTGAAGAACGCCCGTCGCAACGGGCTGGCGGTGCTCCTCATCTCCGCCGACCTCGACGAGCTGATCGGCCTCTCGGACCGCATCGAGGTGATCCTGCGCGGAGGGCTGGTCGGCCGCTTCGACCCCTCGGAGGTCACGCCGGAGGACCTGGGCTCGGCCATGACCGGTGCCGGCTCGGACGCTCCGCGCGAGGAGGGTTCCCCGTGAGCGGCGGACGCGTCCGACGGCTGCTGCTCGGCGCGGCCGCACCCGTGCTCGCGCTGGTCGCCGCGATCCTCATCACCAGCCTCGTGCTGCTCGTCGCCGGCGACCCCGTGCTCGACACGTGGAGCACGATCCTGTCGGCGCCGCGCGAGCGCAACGTCGCCAACATCATCAACAACGCGACGGTGCTCTACCTCTCCGGCCTCGCAGTGGCGGTCGGCTTCCGGATGAACCTGTTCAACATCGGCGTCGACGGGCAGTACCGCATCGCGGCCTTCGCCGCGGCGGTGGTCGCGGGCGAGGCGTGGCTGCCCGGCTACCTCAACACGGTGCTGGCCATCGTGGTGGCGATGGCGGTCGGCGCCGCCTGGGCCGGGATCGCGGGCCTGCTGCGCGCCACGCGCGGGGTGAGCGAGGTGATCTCGACGATCATGCTGAACTTCATCAGCACCTCGCTGGTCGCCTTCCTGCTCCGCAAGGCCGCGGTCCGCGCGCCCGGCAGCAACTCGATCAACACCAAGGAGATCCCGGAGGGGAGCCGGATCCCGGGCATCCCGTTCGGTGGCGGCGTCGTGGAGATCTACGGCTTCGTGGTCCTCGCCGTGCTCTCCGGGCTGGCGTACTGGTTCGTCCTGAACCGGACCCGCTTCGGCTTCGACCTGCGCGCGACCGGGCAGTCCACGACCGCGGCGGTCGCGTCCGGCATCAACGTGCGCCGGATGATCGTGATCGCCATGCTGATCTCCGGTGCCGCCGCCGGCCTGGTCGGGCTCCCGATCCTGTTCGGGGACGCCTACTCCTACGGCTCGACCTTCCAGTCCGGACTCGGGTTCTCCGGCATCGCGATCGCGCTGCTGGGCCGCAACCACCCGGTCGGGATCGGTCTCGGGGCGCTGCTCTTCGCCTACCTCAACGAGCAGTCCAACCCGTTGCAGATCCTCGTCGGGGTCTCCCCGGAGATCGTCGCCATCACCCAGGGCGTGATCGTGCTGACCGTCGTCGTGTCGTACGAGGTGGTCCGCCGCTACCGGCGCCGCCTGGAGCAGCAGGCGGTCGCCGCGGCCACCGACCGGCCCGAACGCCCCGCGCCGACCGAGGAGGTGGCGACATGAGCGCCCCCGCTGTCGCTCGTACGCCCGCCCCGCGGGTGCGGCGACGCTCGCCGTACACCTATCTCGCCGTGGTCGTCGGGCTGCTCGTCGCGGTCTCGCTGCTGGAGGTGGTGACCGGCGCCGACGACCTCACGTCCTCGGGCACGATCAGCGCGACGCTGGTCGCCACCGTCCCGATCGCGCTGGCGGCGCTGGGCGGGCTGTGGTCGGAGCGGGCCGGGATCGTGAACATCGGGCTCGAGGGGATGATGATCCTCGGGACGTACGGCGCCGGCTTCTTCGGCTACCACTACGGCGCCTGGGCGGGTGTGCTCGGCGCGATCCTGCTGGGCATGGTCGGCGGGCTGATCCACGCCGTGGCGACCGTGATCTTCGACGTCGACCACATCGTCTCCGGCGTCGCGATCAACATCATCGCGCTCGGTGCCACGCAGTACCTCGCGTCCCGCACCTTCGTCGGGCTCCCGGGCGGCGGCTCGACGCAGTCGCCGACGATCCCCTCCCTGCCGAGTCTCACCATCGCCCCGGTGAGCGACGGCCTGCAGGGCCTCGAGCAGCGCAACGTCTTCGTGATCTCCGAGGTCGCCGCAGTGGTCCGCGCCCTGACGACGAACCTCTCGGCGCTCACCGTGATCGGGCTGCTGCTGGTGCTCGTGACCTACCTCGTGCTGTGGAAGACCACGTTCGGCCTGCGGCTGCGCTCGTGCGGGGAGAGCCCGGTGACCGCGGAGTCGCTGGGCGTCGCGGTGCTGCGCTACAAGTTCGTCGCGGTGCTGATCTCCGGGGCGATGGCCGGTCTAGCCGGTGGGTTCCTGGCCATGGTCGCCTCCAGCAACTACCGCGACGGGCAGACCGGCGGTCGCGGCTACATCGGCCTCGCCGCGATGATCTTCGGCAACTGGCGACCCGGCGGGATGCTGGCCGGGTCCGGGCTGTTCGGCTACACCCAGACCCTCGGTCTGCGCAGCGGCCGCGACTCCGTGCACGCGCTGCTGCTCGCCGTCGCGGTGCTCGCGCTCGCCGTCGCGGTCCTGCAGCTGCGCCGCAGGCACGTCCGCGCGGCGATCGGCTTCGCGGTCGCGGGCGTGGTCGTCGGCGCGGTGTACTTCGCGATCGACGAGGTGGCCGACGACTTCACCCGGATGACGCCGTACGTCATCACGCTGCTGGTGCTCGGCCTGTTCTCCCAACGACTACGCATGCCCGCGGCCGATGGGGAGTCCTACCGCAAGGGATCGGCCGGGTGAGCAGCCCCGACTGGGAGTCGTTGCGGGCCGCGGCGACGGAGGCGATGGGGCGGGCGTACGCGCCGTACTCCGCGTTCCCCGTCGGGGCCGCGGCACTGGTCGACGACGGGCGCACGGTGACCGGGTGCAACGTCGAGAACGCGTCGTACGGCATCGGTCTGTGCGCCGAGTGCGGCCTGGTCTCGCAGCTGCACCTGACCGGCGGCGGGCGGCTGACCCACTTCGTGTGCGTCGACGGCTCCGGTGAGCTCCTGATGCCGTGCGGCCGCTGCCGGCAGCTCTTGTGGGAGAACGGCGGACCCGCTCTCGAGCTGATGACCGGCTCCGGCGTCCGCCGGATGGACGAGGTGCTGCCCGATGCCTTCGGTGCCCACGACCTCGGTTGACCTGGCCGACGCCGGCCTGGTCGCCGACCCGTACCCGGTGCTCGCCGCCGAGCGGGCGCGCCACCCGGTCGCCTGGCACGAGGCGTCACGGCGCTGGCTGGTCTTCTCCCACGCGGCGGTGAGCGCGGCCCAGCGCGACCGGCGGCTGGGACGGATCTGGGTCGACCACGAGCCTGCCGAGGCGCTGGCGCCGTTCAACCTGCTGCACCGGCACCAGATGATGGAGAACGAGCCGCCCGAGCACACCCGCCTGCGCCGGCCGGTGGCGCGGGCCTTCGCGCGCGGCCACGTGGAGCGGCTGCGGCCACGCGTCGGCGCCCTGGCCGCGGAGCTGCTGGACGAGGTCGACGCAGGCTCCTTCGACGTGCTCGCGGACTACGCCGAGCCGCTGCCGGTGCTGGTCATCGCCGAGCTGCTGGGCGTGCCGTCGTCGTACGTCGCGGACCTGCGGCGCTGGTCGCAGGCGATCGTGCGGATGTACGAGCCCACCCGCCCGGCGTCGGTGGTCGAGGACGCGGTGGCGGCCGCCACCGACTTCGCCGCACTGGTCCGTGACCTGGTCGCGTCCCGGCGGCGCACGCCCGCCGAGGACCTCCTCAGCGACCTCGCCGCGACCGACCTGAGCGAGGACGAGGTGGTGGCGGCCGTCGTGCTGCTCCTCAACGCCGGGCACGAGGCGTCGGTCAACGTCTTCGGCAACGGCCTGGTGGCGATGCTCGGGCGTGGTCCGCTGCCCGACGACGACGCGGCCTCCTGCGTCGAGGAGATGCTGCGGTTCGACTCCGCCCTGCAGCTCTTCGAGCGCACCGCGACCGAGGACGTCGAGCTCGGGGGCGTACGGGTCGCGGCCGGCGAGCGGGTGGCACTGCTGCTCGGCTCGGCGAACCGCGACCCCGCGGTCTTCGACGCACCGGACGAGCTGCGGCCCGCCCGCACGCCCAACCCGCACCTGGCCTTCGGCGCCGGAGTGCACTTCTGCCTCGGCGCACCGCTGGCCCGGATGGAGCTGGCCGAGTCGCTGGGCGCCCTGCGGTCGCGCTTCCCGGGCCTCGGCCTGGCCGCCGACCCGGTGCGTCGACCCACCTTCGTGCTCCGTGGCTACCGCGAGGTGCGGGTCGCCGGCTGAGTGGTCCGGGCGATAGCGTCGATCGGGTGAGTGAGAACGACGCGCACGACGTCATCGAGGTGATCACCGCCAAGCGGGACGGGCAGGTGCTCACCGACAGCCAGATCGACTGGGTGGTCGCCGCCTACACCCGCGGCGACGTGGCCGACGAGCAGATGTCCGCCCTGGCGATGGCGATCCTGCTCAACGGCATGCAGCGTGCGGAGATCGCGCGCTGGACCGCGGCGATGATCGCCTCGGGCGAGCGGATGGACTTCTCCTCGCTGTCGCGGCCGACCGCCGACAAGCACTCGACCGGGGGAGTGGGCGACAAGATCACGCTGCCGCTGGCGCCGCTGGTGGCGGCGTGCGGCGTCGCCGTACCCCAGCTGTCGGGGCGGGGCCTCGGCCACACGGGTGGGACGCTCGACAAGCTGGAGTCGATCCCGGGCTGGCGGGCGGCGCTGTCCAACGACGAGATGCTGGCCCAGCTCGAGGAGGTCGGCGCCGTCGTCTGCGCGGCCGGCGACGGCCTCGCCCCGGCGGACAAGAAGCTGTACGCGCTGCGCGACGTCACCGGCACCGTCGAGGCGATCCCGCTGATCGCGTCGTCCATCATGAGCAAGAAGATCGCCGAGGGCACCGGGTCGCTGGTGCTCGACGTCAAGGTCGGCACCGGGGCCTTCATGAAGCAGGTCGACCAGGCCCGCGAGCTGGCCGAGACGATGGTCGGCCTCGGCCAGGACGCCGGCGTGCACACGGTCGCGCTGCTCACCGACATGTCCACGCCGCTGGGACGTACGGCCGGCAACGCGCTGGAGGTGCGCGAGTCCGTCGAGGTCCTCGCCGGAGGTGGACCGGCCGACGTCGTCGAGCTGACGGTGGCACTCGCTCGCGAGATGCTCGCGGGCGCCGGCCACGAGGACGTCGACCCCGCCGACGTCCTGGCCTCGGGCCGGGCGATGGACGCCTGGAGGGCGATGATCCGCGCGCAGGACGGCGACCCGGACGCGGAGCTGCCCACCGGCCGCGAGACGCACGTCGTCCCGGCGCCGGCGACCGGCACGCTGAGCCGGCTGGACGCGATGGCGGTCGGGATGGCCGCGTGGCGGCTGGGCGCGGGTCGCGCCCGCAAGGAGGACCCGGTCCAGGCCGGGGCGGGCGTGGAGTGGCACGCACGACCCGGTGACGAGGTCCGTGAGGGCGAGCCGCTGCTGACGCTGCACACCGACGAGCCGGAGCGCTTCGAGCGGGCACTGGCCTCGCTCGAGGGCGGCTACGAGATCGGTGCGTCGCACGAGCCCGGCCCGCTGGTCATCGACCGGGTCGCCGGGGCCGTCCGGTGACACCCGCCACCATGGGATAGGTCACGCACGACGAGAATTCGCTGAGAACGCGTGAACGCGGAGGACCGACCGGTCACAGTGGGCCCATGATCGTCTCTCGGGTCCCCCTTCCTGCCAGCGCCTGGCGACCACTCCTGGTCCCCATCCTCGTCCTGCTCGCCTGGGACGTCGGTGTGACCGTCGTGTTCAAGCTGGGCTGGATCGACTACACCGGCATCACCATCCAGTACACGCTCTACGGCACCGCGATCGCGCTCTTCCTCGGGTTCATGGTCAACGCGGCCTACGCCCGGTGGTGGGAGGCGCGGACGCTGTGGGGCACCGTCGTCAACCACTCGCGCAACCTCGCCCGCGAGGCGGTGACGCTGCTCGACGAGACGGCACCCGACGCCCGGCCCGGGCTCGGCGCGGAGATGGTGCGGGCGCAGGTGGCGTACGTGCACACGCTGCGCACCGCGCTGCGCAAGCAGGACCCGCCCGCCGAGCTGGAGGTCTACCTCTCCGAGGACGGCCTGCGGCGCGTGCGTACGGCGACCAACAAGCCCACGGCGGTCCTCACCGAGGTCGGCCGCCTGCTCACCGAGGCACGGCGCCGCGGGATGGTCGACGAGATCGCGCGGGTGCAGATCGAGCAGACCCTGTCGATCCTCACCGACGCCCAGGGCGGGATGGAGCGGATCAACAACACTCCGCTGCCCGTGCAGTACCGCTTCCTGCCGTCGTTCTTCGCCCGGGTGTTCTGCCTCATCCTCCCGTTCGCGATCTACAAGGACCTGCAGTGGTGGACGCCGCTCGGCTCGGGCCTGGTGGGGGCGATGTTCCTGCTGGCGGTGCAGATCGGGCGGGACCTGGCGGACCCGTTCCTCGACCGGGTGCACGACGTGCCGATGACCGCGATCTGCCGCAACATCGAGATCGATCTGCTGGAGATGATCGGCCACGACGCGCCTGCAGCGGTCACGCCGGTCAAGCAGGTGCTCTGGTGATGCCCTGACCCGTGGCGGCGGCGAGATCCTCGCCGCCGGCACGGGCCAGCACCCCCAGCGCCTCCGTCTGGTCCACGATCTCGGCCACCAGCGCCGCACAGGTCGAGAGGAACCGCTCCGCGGCCACCGCGGCAGGCCCCGTCCCCGAGCCCGCCATCGCGGCGGCGGCGCTCCGGAGCGCCGGGACCACGTCTCGCAGCTCCTCGGCGGTGGCGCTCATCAGCCCGGCACCGTCGAGGAGCACGTCGAGGACGCCTCCGGTGAATCCCGTGCTGAGTCCCATCGCGTGCTCCCGTCCACGGCCTCGTCCTGGCAGGACCAGAGCGTGCGTGACGCGGGCCGGTGCGGGAAGCGTGCACCGCAGCGCTGTGGAGAAGCCCGGCGCACCGGGGCGTACGGGCTACTGGGAGAGGCTCGCGCCCCAGCGCTCCTCGATCCGGCCGAACCGCCAGATCGCGAGGGAGAGCAGCCAGGTGAGGACGAAGAGGACCACGATGCCGTAGCCGACGTACTCCAGGTCCAGGCCGCCCAGCCACGCCAGCGGCCCGGACTCGATGCCCGCCTTCTCGGCGAGCAGCCCGATCAGCTCGATGCCGCCGATGATCAGCGCGACGGCGACCGACAGGGCGGTGACGGTGATGTTGTAGTAGACCTTGCGCACCGGGCGGGCGAAGGCCCAGCCGTACGCGACGTTCATGAAGGCGCCGTCGATGGTGTCCAGCAGACTCATCCCGGCGGCGAAGAGGATCGGCAGCACCAGCACGGCGTAGAACGGCAGGTTCGCCGCGACGGCGCCCCCGGCGATCACCAGCAGCCCGATCTCGGTGACGGTGTCGAAGCCGAGGCCGAACAGGAACCCGGTCGGGTAGAGGTGCCACGGCTTGGTGACCAGCTTGGTGACCCGCCCGAGGATCCGGTTCATGAAGCCTCGGGAGTCCAGCTGCCGCTCGAGCTCGGCCTCGTCGTAGCGGCCCTGTCGCATCTCGCGGAACACGCCGACGATGGCGACCAGCGAGACCAGGTTGATGATGCCGATCAGGAGCAGGAAGACCCCGGACACCGAGGTCCCCCAGATGCCGGTGAGGTTGGCCAGCTCGGAGTTGTCGTCGGAGATGCCGCTGGCCAGGGCGCGGATGCCCAGCGCGATCCCGCCGACCATCACGAACACCACGGAGGAGTGGCCCAGGCTGAACCAGAAGCCGGTGGAGACCGGCTCCTTGCCGTCGGCCATCAGCTTGCGGGTGGTGTTGTCGATGCAGGCGATGTGGTCGGCGTCGAAGGCGTGCCGCATGCCGAGCGTGTACGCCGTGAGTCCCAGCCCGACGCCGAGGATCTGGTTGCTGACCTCGAAGTCCTGCGGTGCGACGACGAAGATCAGGCCGCCCCAGCCGACGACGTGCAGCAGCGCGACGAAGGCCAGGCAGCGGTACAGCGCGGCGCGTCCGGACGCGGTGAGCTTCTGGCGTACGGGGGGCGCGTCAGGGGCGAGGGTCACGGTTCGCGAACGTACGCCGTCCGCGAGCCAGATGCCACATGCTTGCAACAAGCCGTACGGCCCACCTGGCGATCCTCGACCGGAGCACTCTCCCTCACCTGCCCGACCGGGCAGGCGAAAGCGGACACGCCCGGGATCAGGCGGGGATCAGGGCAGCAGCAGGACCACGGTCTCGGCCACGCAGGCCGGCTTGTCCTGACCCTCGACCTCGACCACGTGCTTGAGCGTGAGCTGCTTGCCGGTCGGGATGTCGACCACGTCGCCGACGCTGACCGTGGAGCGGATCCTCGACCCGACGAGGAGCGGGTTCGGGAAGCGCACCTTGTTCACGCCGTAGTTCAGCTTCGCCCCCGGGGTCTCGAGCGAGAACACGCTCGCTCCGAGCATCGGGATCAGCGACAGGGTGAGGTAGCCGTGGGCGATGGTCCCGCCGAAGGGTCCGTCCTCGGCCCGCTCGACGTCGACGTGGATCCACTGGTGGTCGCCGGTGGCGTCGGCGAAGGCGTCGACGCGCTCCTGGTCGATGGTGAGCCAGTCGGAGGAGCCGAGCTCCTCGCCGACCGCGGCCTGCAGGTCGTCCAGGGAGGTGAAGGTGCGCATGGGGGCGAACCTACCCCGGTCGCGTCGTGGTGGGATGGCGGGCATGAGCCTGCAGAGCACCCCGGGACCGCTGAGCGAGGACGTCGTACGCCGAGCCCCGAAGGTGCTGCTGCACGACCACCTCGACGGTGGGCTGCGGCCCGGCACGGTGGCCGATCTCGCCGCCGAGTGCGGCCACGAGCTGCCGGCGCCGCGCGAGGAGCTGGGTCGCTGGTTCGCCGAGTCGGCCGACTCGGGCTCGCTCGAGCGCTACCTCGAGACCTTCACCCACACTGTCGCGGTCATGCAGAGCGCCTCGGCGCTGACCCGCGTGGCGCGGGAGTGCGTCGAGGACCTGGCGGCCGACGGCGTGGTGTACGCCGAGGTCCGCTGGGCGCCGGAGCAGCACGTCGAGGCCGGGCTGAGCCTGGACGAGGTCGTGGCCGCGGTGCAGCAGGGCTTCGACGAGGGCGTGGCCGCGGTCGAGGCGACCGGCGGTGTGTTCGTCGTACGACAGCTGCTCACGGCGATGCGGCACGCCGCGCGCTCGCAGGAGATCGCCGAGCTGGCCGTGGCCTGGCGCGACCGCGGGGTGACCGGCTTCGACATCGCCGGCGCGGAGGCCGGCTACCCGCCCACCCGCCACCTCGACGCCTTCGAGTACCTCCACCGCGAGAACGCGCACTTCACCATCCACGCCGGCGAGGCCTTCGGGCTGCCGTCGATCTGGGAGGCGATCCAGTGGTGCGGCGCGGACCGGCTCGGCCACGGCGTGCGGATCGTGGACGACATCGAGGTCGCCGACGACGGGACCGTACGGCTCGGCCGGCTGGCGCAGTACGTCCGCGACAAGCGGATCCCGCTGGAGATGTGCCCGTACTCCAACGTGCAGACCGGCGCGGCGACCTCGATCGCCGAGCACCCGATCGGGATGCTGACCGACCTGCGGTTCCGGGTCACCGTCAACACCGACAACCGGCTGATGAGCGGGACCTCGATGACCCGCGAGATGACCGCGCTGAGCGAGGCGTTCGGCTACGGGCTGGCCGAGCTGCAGTGGTTCACCGTCAACGCGATGAAGTCGGCGTTCCTGCACTTCGACGAGCGGCTCGCGCTGATCGACGACGTGATCAAGCCGGGGTACGCCGCCCTCGCGGCGGAGTCCGGGTGAGCTGGGTACGCCGCCCTCGCCGCGGAGGGCGGGTGAAGCGGGTGGTCGAGCCCGACCGAGCGCAGCGAGGGAGGACGTCGAGACCCTTGTCCTACCGAGCGGGCCGTGACCCCGACGACCGCACCTCCGGTGCGGCGTGGCGGCAGCGTGCTCGGGGGGATACGACCACCTGAACTGTAGTATCTAGATCAACATTAATTAGTCGTTGATCGGAGCATCCATGCCTACCGTCCCCTTCGTCGTCGAGAGCACCGGAACCGGCGTCGCCCAGGACGTCACCGTCCGGGGCGAGAACGCGCACGAGTTCAGCGCGGACACGTACGCCGCCTTCGGTGGCGCCGACGCGGCGCCGAGCCCGCTGGCGTACACGCTCGGCGCGCTGACGTCCTGCAACCAGATCACCGCCCAGCTCGTCGCCAAGGACCTCGGCATCCGGCTCGGGGAGTTCGCCTTCGCGGCGCGGGGGGACCTCGATCCGTCCGTCTTCGTCGGCGGTGCCGAGGGTGACGCCAACTTCGACGCGGTCACCGTCGAGGCGCAGGTGCAGACCGACGCCGAGGGGGAGACCTTCGACCGCTTCGTCGCCGAGCTCGAGCGGCGCTGCCCGGTGACCCAGCTGTTCAAGCGCAGCGGGCTGTCGTTCTCCTCGACCTGGAAGCCGCTGCCGCTGGGGTGAGGCGACGCCGCCGGAAACTGTCGGTGGGCGGTGGTGTGATCGGCTCATGAGCGAGGGCGTCGACGCCGTGCACCCGATGGGGGGAGTGCGTGGCTGCGTGTCGTCGGTGCGGTCGGCGCTGGCTGGACTGCCCGAGGGTGACCTTCCTGGTGACGGGGCAGGAGTCGCGGGGCTGCTGGTGGAGGTGGTCGCCGCGGAGCGGCAGCTGGCTGAGCTGCGGGTTCGGCTCTCCCGGGTCGCGGAGGCGCAGGCCGAGGCCGCGAAGGTCGCTGCCGCGGGCACCGACACCTGGATCGCGGCCCTCACGGGCACGACGCGGGGCCAGGCCGCGGGCGGGCTGTGGCTGGCTCGGGTGCTGGCCGAGAACTCGCTGTACGAGCCGGTGCGGCTCGCGTTCGCGCGCGGGGATCTCGGCGCCGAGGCGGTGCGGGTGATCCTGAAGGCAGCCGAGGCCGTCCCGGCCGGAGTCGTGGCTCCGGCCGACCTGCAGGAGTGCGTCGAGTCGCTGGTGGCTCGCGCGGTGGGTGGGCGGCTCGACCCGCGCCGGCTGCGGCGGGTCACGCGGCGGACGCTCGACCGCCTCGACCCTGCCCTGGCGGACCGGCACCAAGCGGCACTGCTGGAGGCGTCCGAGCAGCGCGCCGATGTCTGGTTCACCATGCACGAGACCACCCGTGGGGTGTGGGAGGGCCGGTTCAGCATCCCCGCGCTGCACGCCGACCTGCTCCGCACCACGCTGCAGCACCTGACCGCTCCGCGGCGGCTGTCCCGCAACCGCGCCGGAGCCCCGGTGGTCGACGAGTCCGCACCGACCGCACCTCGTTGGCACAGCGTCCAAGGTGCGGCGTTCTGCGAGCTGCTCGAGCACCTGCCCACCGGTGGCTGGACCCGGTCGAGCCCGGCCACCGTGATGATCCACCTCGACTACACCCACCTCGACTACACCCACCTGCTCGACTCCCTCGCCGCCGCGCACCTCGACACCGGAACCGACATCTCCGCCCGCAAAGCCCGACGCCTGGCCTGCGGTGCCGGGATCATCCCCGCCGTCTTCGACGGCGACCCGCTCCCGCTCGACCTTGGCCGGCGGCAGCGGCTGTTCACCCCCGCCCAGCGCGCCGCACTGTCCTCGGTCCACGACACGTGCGCCGCCGAAGGCTGCCAGCGCCCCTACGCCTGGACCGAGCTGCACCACCTCGACTGGTGGAGCCATGGCGGGCCCACCGACCTGGCCAACGCCCTGCCGCTGTGCTCGTGGCACCACCACCGCATCCACGACCCCGACTACACCCACACCCGTCTGCCCAGCGGCGAAGTCCGGTACCGACGCCGACGGCGAGGCCTCGGACCACCTGAACGCGTCAACGACCGCGCCGCGTGAGGCGGGTGGCGAACAGGCAAACTGGGGGAGTGGCTGAGCGCGTCGTCCTGGTGGTGGACGGCAACTCCCTGCTCCACCGCGGCTACCACGCACTCGCGCACACCGGGACGCGCACGCTCGGCGGCGAACCGGCATGGGCGGTGCGCGGTCTGCTCAGCCAGCTCGTGCACGCGGTCGACCGGGTGGGGGCGACGCACGTGGTCGTCGGGATGGACGACCCGGACCGCAGCCTGCGCCGGGAGCGGCACCCGACGTACAAGGCCCAGCGGCCGGACAAGCTGCCCACGCTGGTGTCCCAGCTCGAGCTGGCCGGGCGCGTCCTGCGTCAGGTCGGGGTGCCGGTCGTGGTGCCGCCCGGGCTGGAGGCCGACGACGTGCTCGCCTCGGTGGCGGCGCGAGTCGGGGCCCAGGGCGGCCGCACCGTCGTGGCCACCTCGGACCGCGACGCCTTCGCGCTCATCTCGTCGACCACCAGCGTGCTGCGGATCATCAACGGGGGCGTGGAGGCCTCGCCGGTGCTGACGCCGCAGCGGCTGGAGATCATGCTCGGGGTGCGCCCGGAGCAGTACCCCGACTTCGCCGCCCTGCGCGGCGACCCGTCGGACAACCTGCCCGGTGTGTACGGCGTCGGGCCGAAGACCGCGGCCCGGCTGCTGAGCGCGTTCGGCGGCGCGGAGCGGGCCTTCGCGGACCTGGCCGAGGTGCGCGAGCTGCTGGGCGACGCCGTGGCCGCACGGATGGCGGCCGACGGTGCGCGCGAGGCGTGGGCACGCAACCGCGAGGTGATGGCGATGCACACCGACCTCGACGTCGACACGGGCGCCGCGCTCCCGCTGCCGGCCGACGAGGTGAGGCACGCGTACGCCCACTGCCGCCTGCCCGGCACGACCACCCGCGCGCTGCGCGCGCTGTGCGGCGTCGACCCGCCGGCGCAGCCGGTGCCGGAGGAGACGCTCGCGTGGGACCCGCGGGCCGAGTGGCGCGCCCAGCGACCCGAGCGGACCTTCCCGCCGCTGCCGGAGAAGGCGGCGGACCCTCAGCTCACGCTGTTCTGACCCGCGCGCAGCAGCTCGTAGGCCTGGTCGCCGGTCATCGGTGTGCAGCCCGCGGCGACGGCCCGGTCCACGATCGCCCGCTGGGCGCGGGCCAGCGCGAGTCCGCGGCGTACGAGCACCAGCGGCGGCTTGCGGTGCTCGCGCAGGTCGCGCACCAGGCGGCGGGCGAACGTGACCACCGGGGCCTGGGTCACGCAGATCGCGTCGCCGAGGATCCCGCGCTCGCGGCACCCGGCGACGACCAGGTGGGCGAAGATGCCCTCGGCCACCACGCTCGCCGCACCGTCGAGGCGCAGCTCGCGCGACCCGACCCGGTCGCTGAGCCCGATGTCGTACGTCGGCACCTCCACCGCGCCCGACCGGCACAGCCGCTCCAGGGCGTCCACGGCCTCGTCGTGCAGCCAGGAGCCGGGATCGTCCCAGTCGACCAGGCCGGCGTTGGGGCCGGAGCTGATCAGCGGGAGCGCCGGGTCGCCGGCGGAGCGGTAGAAGTCGTCGAGCCGCAGCACCGGCAGACCCAGGCGTTCGGCGAGCCGCGACTTGCCGGCCCCCGAGGGCCCGGCGAGGACGACGACGCGAGCCACGCCGGTCAGCCGTCGGCTCCGTCGAGCACCTCTCGTGTCGCCGACAGCCCGAGGCGGGTGGCCCCCGCCGCGATCATCGCCCGCGCGGCGCGGGCGTCGCGGATGCCGCCACTGGCCTTGACGCCGAGTCGTCCGTCCACGGTCTGTGCCATCAACCTGACGGCCTCCTCGCTGGCGCCGCCGGCGGGATGGAAGCCGGTCGAGGTCTTGACGAACTGGGCGCCCGCCCGCTCGGCGGCGCGGCAGCACTCCACGACCGCCTCCTCGCCTCGCGGCGAGGCCAGGAGCGCGGCCGACTCGATGATGACCTTGAGAGCGGCGTCGGGAGCCATCGCCTCGCGCACGGCGGCGACGTCGGCCTCGACGTCGTCGTACCGGCCCTCGATGGCCGCGCCGACGTCGATCACCATGTCGACCTCCCGGGCCCCCTGCTCGACGGCCAACCGCGCCTCGGCGGCCTTGACCGACGAGTGGTGCTTGCCGGAGGGGAACCCCGCGACGACGGCGACGACGAGGTCGCCGGTGTCGCTCAGCGGCAGCATGGACGGTGAGACGCAGATGTGCGGCACGCCGAGGTCCTGCGCGTCGCGGACCAGCGCGCGGACGTCCTGCGCCGTCGCCTCAGGCTTGAGGAGGGTGTGGTCGACCATCGCGGCGATGTCGAGCCGGCTGATCTCGGTGGGCATCGCGCCATCCTAGGGGGCCGGGCACCGGTGATCGGCAGGCCCGGTTCAGCGGTCGAGGTCGCGGCTCAGCACGTCGGCGGCGCGCACGAGGTGCGGCACCGCGCGGGCGACCTGCTCGTCGTCGAGACGCGCCGCCGGGGCGGAGACCGACACGGCGAGGGGCAGCGCGACATCGGGCACGGCGACGGCGACGCACCGGACGCCGACCTCCTGCTCCTCGGAGTCGACGGCGTACGACGTCTCGCGGACCGTCCGGAGCGCGGCGAGGAAGTCCTCGGTCGAGGTGATCGTCTGCGGCGTCATCCTCGGCAGCCCGGTGCGGGCGAGGAGGTCGCGCACCTCGTCGTTCTCACGGCGCGCGAGCAGCACCTTGCCGACGGCCGTGCAGTGCGGGTGCACCCGACGGCCGACCTCGGTGAACATCCGCATCCGGTGCCGGCCCGGGGCCTGGGCGACGTACGCGATCCGGTCGCCGTCGAGCAGGGCGAGGTTCGCGGTCTCGCCGAGCGCGTCGACCAGCCCGGCCAGGGCGTGCTCGGCGCCCAGCCCCGCGGTGGACCCGGCCGCGGTGCCGAGCGGCACCAGCCCGAAGCCCAGCGCGTAGCGGCGGTCGGCGTCGCGGCGCACGTGCCCGGTCGCCACCAGCGTGCCGAGGATCCGGTGCGCGGTCGCGAGGGGTACGCCCGCTCCCGCGGCCGCCTCGTTGATCGGCAGGCTGCCGCCGCTCTCGGCGATCGTCGTCAGCAGGGCGAAGGCGCGCTCGACGGACTGGACACCTGGCACGCGCACCTCCTGTGACCGTTGACACACCGCGAGTGACCTGTCAGCGTTTCCGATATCGCGGCCTCAAGTTTCCACGATGCGGAAAGCATTGGCAAGAGGCCCACCGACCCCAGGAGCGTGCCAGGACCGTGACGGAGCAGCCTGTCGAGATCGGGGGCCTGCGGGTCTCCGCACCCGTGCACCGGTTCGTGACCGAGGAGGGGCTGCCCGGCACGGGCATCGGGGAGGCGGAGTTCTGGGCCGGCCTGGAGACCCTCCTGCGCGACCTGTCGCCGCGCAACGCCGCGCTGCTCGCCGAGCGGGACCACCTGCAGTCCGCACTGGACGACTGGCACGCCGCGCACCCGGGCAAGCCGGACGCGGCGGCGTACACCTCGCTGCTGCGCGATCTCGGCTACCTCCTCGACGAGCCCGCCGACGTCGCCGTCACCACCGACGGCGTCGACGACGAGGTGGCCCGGATCCCCGGTCCGCAGCTGGTCGTGCCGCTGCTGAACGCGCGGTTCGCGACCAACGCCGTCAACGCCCGTTGGGGCTCGCTCTACGACGCGCTCTACGGCTCGGACATCATCGACACCGACGGGGACCTGGACCCCGGCGACTCCTACAACCCGGTGCGCGGAAAGCAGGTGATCGCCCGGGCGAGGGCGTTCCTCGACGAGAGCTTCCCGCTCGACGCCGGCTCGCACGCCGACGCGACGTCGTACGAGATCGACGACGACGGGCTGCTGGTCCGGCTCCCCAACGGAGAGGCGCGGCTGAGCGACCCGGCACAGCTGGTCGGCCACCGCGGCCCGCGCGACACCCCCGAGGCAGTGGTCCTCGTGCACCACCACCTGCACGCCGAGATCCTCCTCGACCCCGAGGACGAGATCGGCCGAGGTGACGCCGCGGGGGTGAAGGACGTCCTGCTGGAGGCCGCGGTCTCCACGATCATGGACCTCGAGGACTCGGTGGCGGCGGTCGACGGTGAGGACAAGGCGCTGGGCTACCACCACTGGCGCGAGCTCATGCGCGGGACGCTGGCCGAGGAGGTCACCAAGGGCGGTGAGACCTTCACCCGCTCGATGCACGCGGACCGCACCTGCACTGCGCTGTCGGGCGAGGAGGTCACGCTGCGCGGCCGGTCGCTGCTCTTCATCCGACAGGTCGGGCACCTGATGACCACCGGCGCGGTGACGCTCGACGGCGAGGAGGTCCCGGAGGGGATCCTCGACGCGGTGATGACGGCGCTCGGCTCGATCCCCGACCTTCGAAGGGACGGGGACGACCTGTCTGGTCTTCAGAACTCCCGGACCGGTGCGATGTACGTCGTGAAGCCCAAGATGCACGGGCCCGCCGAGGTGGCCTTCGCGGTCGAGCTGTTCGGCCGGGTGGAGGAGCTGCTCGGGCTGCCGCGGCTGAGCATCAAGGTCGGCATCATGGACGAGGAGCGGCGTACCTCGCTGAACCTCAAGGCCTGCATCGCGGAGGCCAGCGAGCGGGTCGCCTTCATCAACACCGGCTTCCTCGACCGCACCGGCGACGAGATCCACACCTCGATGCAGGCCGGGCCGGTGGTCCGCAAGGCGGCGATGAGGTCCGAGACCTGGATCGGCGCGTACGAGGACCTCAACGTCGACGTCGGCCTGGAGTGCGGGCTGCTCGGCCGCGCACAGATCGGCAAGGGGATGTGGCCCGCGCCGGACAGCCTCGCCGACATGCTCGAGACCAAGATCAACCACCCGCAGGCGGGCGCGACCTGCGCCTGGGTGCCCTCGCCGACCGCGGCCACGATCCACGCGCTGCACTACCACCAGGTCGACGTGCTCGCCCGGCAGGAGGAGCTGCTCGCGGGCGGGCGGCGTCGACCGCGCGAGGACCTGCTGGCCGTGCCGCTCGGTGACCCGGCCGACTGGTCCGAGGACGAGCGGACCGAGGAGATCGAGAACAACCTGCAGTCGCTGCTCGGGTACGTCGCTCGCTGGGTCGAGGAGGGCGTCGGCTGCTCGAAGGTCCCCGACCTGTCCGGCGAGCCGCTGATGGAGGACCGCGCCACCTGCCGGATCTCCGCCCAGCACGTCGCGAACTGGCTGCACCACGGCGTCGTCACCGTCGCGCAGGTGGAGGAGACGCTGAGGAAGATGGCAGCCGTCGTCGACGAGCAGAACGCCGGTGACCCCGACTACGAGCCGATGGCCCCGGCCTTCGACAACCACGCCTTCACCGCCGCGCACGCGCTGGTCTTCGACGGGCTCGCGCAGCCCAGCGGCTACACCGAGCCGATCCTGCACCGCGAGCGTGCAGCCGAGAAGTCAGCAGAGAAGGAGTCCGCATGACGCTCGATCTCGAGACCGCCCGCACCATCGTCGCCGGCGCGCGTGCCCAGGGGGTGGAGGCCGGCTACAAGCCCCTGACCGTGGTGGTGCTCGACCCCGGCGGGCACCTGATCGCCGCCGAGCGCGAGGACGGCTCGTCGATGAAGCGGTACGAGGTCGCGCACGGCAAGGCGTACGGCGCGCTCTCCCTCGGCATGGGCTCACGCGCGATCATGAACCGCGCCGAGCAGCAGGCGTACTTCGTCGCCGCCGTCACCCACGCGGTCGGTGGGGCGCTGGTCCCGGTGCCCGGCGGGGTGCTGGTCAAGGACGCCGACGGGACGCTCCTCGGCGCGGTCGGCGCCAGCGGCGACACCTCGGACAACGACGAGGCCGCCGTCGTGGCGGGCATCGAGGCGGCCGGCCTGACAGCGCAGGTGGACTAGGCGTGACGTCCCCGGGATTGGACGCTGTCGCCGCGGTGGCGCACCGGCTGCTCGCGCCCGAGGACGTGATCACCGAGCGGGCCCGGCTGCGGACCTACGAGTGCGACGGGCTCGCGCACTACCGCGTCACCCCGGGCCTGGTCGTCGTCCCGGCCGACGCCGAGCAGCTGGCCGCGATCGTGCGTGCCTGCGCCGAGCACGGCGTGCCGTACGTCGCCCGCGGGTCCGGCACCGGCCTGTCCGGTGGGGCGCTGCCGCACGCCGAGGGCGTACTGGTGGTGACGTCGCGGATGCGCGCGATCCTCGCCGTCCGGCGCGACGACCAGCGCGCGGTCGTCGAGCCCGGCGTCATCAACCTCGACGTGACGCGCGCGGCGACGCCGGAGGGCTACTACTACGCACCGGACCCCTCGAGCCAGCAGGTCTGCTCGATCGGCGGCAACCTCGCGGAGAACTCCGGTGGCGCGCACTGCCTGAAGTACGGCTTCACCACCAACCACGTGCTCGCGGCGGACCTCGTCACCCCGCAGGGCGAGACGGTCCCACTGGGCACCGGCGCACCCGACGCGCCGGGGTACGACCTGCTCGGCGCCGTGGTCGGCAGCGAGGGCACGCTCGGCGTGCTCACCGCGGCGACGCTGAAGCTGGTCCGCCTGCCCGAGGAGGTCCGCACGCTCCTGGTCGGCTTCGAGACCACCGACCAGGCGGGCGCGGCGACCTCGAAGATCATCGCCGCGGGGATCATCCCCGCCGCGATCGAGATGATGGACGCGCTGGCCATCGAGGCCGCGGAGGCAGCGGTGCAGTGCGGCTACCCCGACGGTGCGGGTGCCGTGCTGGTGATCGAGCTCGACGGGGCGGCGAGCGAGGTCGAGGAGGAGTACGCCGAGGTGACTCGGCTCTGCGAGGAGGCCGGGTCCTTCGAGCAGCGCCTGGCCACCGACGCCGCGGACCGCGCCGCGATCTGGCGCGGCCGGAAGTCGGCCTTCGCCGCGGTCGGCCGGATCAGCCCCGACTACATCGTCCAGGACGGGGTCATCCCGAGGACCGCGCTGCCGGAGGTGCTCACCGCGATCCGACGGGTCTCGGAGGAGTCCGGGGTCCGCGTGGCCAACGTCTTCCACGCCGGCGACGGCAACCTGCACCCGCTGGTGCTGTTCGACGACGCGGTCGAGGGCGCGGGCGACGCCGCCGAGGAGGTGTCCGGGGCGATCCTCGACCTGTGCATCGAGCACGGCGGGTCGATCACCGGCGAGCACGGGGTCGGTGCGGACAAGGCGAAGTACATGCCGCGGATGTACTCCGACGACGACCTGGACACGATGCAGCTGGTCCGCTGCGCGTTCGACCCGGCGGGCGTCTCGAACCCCGGCAAGGTCTTCCCGACGCCCCGGCTGTGCGGCGAGGTGCCCGGCCGGCACAAGGCCCCGCACCCGCTGCAGCAGGCCGGTCTGGCCGAGGTCTTCTGATGACGGTGACGCAGGCCGCGGAGTCGGCGCTGGGATCGGCCTGCCCGGTGACCCCGGCCGGCCCCGGCGACGCGGTCGACGGCACCCCCGCCGGTCTCGTCGCACGGCCCGCGTCCACCGACGAGGTGGCCGAGGTGATGCGCGCGGCAGCCGCGCACGGGCTGAGCGTCGTGCCCCGCGGACGAGGGACGAAGCAGACCTGGGGCCGGCCACCCAGCGCGGCCGACGTCGTCGTCGACCTCGCCGCGATGGACGCGGTGCTCGACCACGCCGCGGGCGACCTGATCGTCGAGACCCAGGCCGGAGCCCGGCTCGAGGACGTGCAGGCGCAGGTCGCCACGGCCGGCCAGCGGCTGGTGGTCGACGACACCGTCCCGGGCGCGAGCATGGGCGGCACGCTGGCCGCGCACACCTCCGGGCCGCAGCGGATGCTGGTCGGCACCGTGCGCGACCTGCTGATCGGCGTCACCGTCGTGCGCGCCGACGGCGTGGTCGCCCACGCCGGCGGTCGCGTGGTGAAGAACGTCGCGGGCTACGACCTCGGCAAGCTGCTGATCGGGTCGTACGGCACCCTCGGCGTGGTCACCGAGGCCGTGTTCCGGCTGCACCCGGTGCCCGAGGCGCGCCGGTGGGTCGCGGTGGACGTACCCGACGCGGTGCGGGCGCACGAGGTCGTGCACCGGGTCGTGCACGCGCAGGTCGTCCCGCACGCGGTGGAGGTCGAGACGACCGACGGCGGAGGCTTCCGCGTGGCCGTGCTCCTGGGTGGCCGTGAGGCCGGCGTCGTCCAGCGTTGCGCGGCCACGCGCGAGCTGCTCGGCCCCACGGCCGCCGACCTGGACGCGGAGCCGGACCCGACGTACCCGTGGGCACCGGGGGAGACCGGTCTCAAGCTCACCTGCCTGCTCTCCGGGGTCGGCGAGCTGCTCGGCGCCGCCCACGGGGTGGGGGCCCGGGTGCGCGGCTCGGCGGGGACCGGCGTCCTGTACGCCGCGCTGCCGCCCGCGCCCGCCGCCGACGTCGCGGTCGCGGTCGAGCGGCTGCGCGCGACCTGCACGCTCCTCGGCGGTTCGGCCGTCGTCGTCGACGCGCCCGCCGAGGTCAAGCAGGTCGTCGACGTGTGGGGACCGGTGCCCGGTGGGGACGCGGGCCTGGACCTGATGCGCCGGGTCAAGGACCGCTTCGACCCCGAGCACCGGCTGGCGCCGGGCCGATTCGTGGGAGGGATCTGATGACCACCGACCAGCAGCCGGGCGACAGGGCCGGCGACGTGGGCGAGACGGGCTCGGTGCTGGACGCGTACGCCGCCCCGGCACCGACCGGCGCGGCCGGTTCCTTCGACGAGCACCACCCACCGGACGCGGCCCTGATCGGGGACTGCGTGCACTGCGGCTTCTGCCTGCCGACGTGCCCGACGTACGTCCTCTGGGGGGAGGAGATGGACTCCCCGCGCGGGCGGATCGACCTGATGAAGCAGGGCCTGGAGGGCGAGCCGCTGACCCCCGAGGTGGTCGGCCACTTCGACGCCTGCCTGGGCTGCATGGCGTGCGTGACGGCCTGTCCGTCGGGGGTGCAGTACGACCGCCTCATCGAGCAGACCCGCGCCCAGGTCGAGCGGGTCCACGACCGCGGTCTCGCCGACCGGGCGCTGCGCCGGCTGATCTTCGAGATCTTCCCGCACCCGCGCCGGCTGCGGCTGCTGCGCGGTCCGCTGCGGCTGCTGCAGGCCACGGGCCTGGACCGCGCGATGCGACGCACTGGCCTGCTGGAACGTGTCTCCCCGCAGCTGGCCGCGATGGAGGGGCTCGCGCCGCGCCTGACGAAGCCGCTGCCGCTGCCCCCGCACATCCGCGCGACCGGTGAGCGGCGGGCCACGGTGGGGCTGCTGGTGGGCTGCGTCCAGGGCGCGTTCTTCCCCGGCGTCAACGCCGCCACCGCACGGGTGCTGCAGGCGGAGGGCTGCGACGTCGTCGTGCCGCAGGCGCAGGCCTGCTGCGGTGCGCTCTCGGTGCACAACGGCCGCGAGCCGGAGGGACAGGCGTACGCCCGCGCCCTGATCGACACCTTCGAAGGAGCCGGCGTCGAGCACGTCGTGGTGAACTCGGCCGGCTGCGGCTCGACGATGAAGGAGTACGCCGACCTCCTCGCCGACGACCCGGCGTACGCCGACCGGGCCGCCGACTTCGCGTCCCGCGTCCGCGACGTCGCCGAGATCCTCGACGAGCTGGGGACCGTCGCGCCGCGGCACCCGCTGCCGGTCTCGGTCGCGTACCACGACGCCTGCCACCTGGCTCACGCCCAGGGCGTGCGCGAGCAGCCCAGGCGGCTGCTGCGCGCCATCCCCGGGCTGGAGCTGCGCGAGATCCCGCAGGGCGAGCTGTGCTGCGGCTCGGCGGGGATCTACAACATCCTCCACCCCGGCCCGGCCCAGGAGCTCGGCGACCGCAAGGCGGAGAACATCGTCGCCACCGGCGCCGAGGTGCTGGTGACGGCCAACCCGGGCTGCCTCATGCAGGTGCGCTCGTCGGTGGAGCGGTCCGGTCACCCGATGGGGATGGCGCACACCGTCGAGGTGCTCGACGCCTCGATCCGCGGCCTGTCGGCCGAGACGCTGAGAGCCTGAGGAGAGGCCATGTTCGACATGTTCACCCAGGACCCCGAGGCCGTCGGCGGCTCGCTCACCCTCAGCGCCCTGTGCGCGCTCATCCCGCTCGCCGTGCTGTTCGTGATGCTCGGCGGGCTCAAGATCCGGGCCTGGGTCTCCGGGCTGGTCTCGCTGCTGGCCGCGCTGGTGGTGGCGGTCGTGCTGTTCGGGATGCCCGTGGGGCAGAGCATCAGCGCCGGGCTCGACGGGGCGCTGTTCGGCTTCTTCCCGATCATGTGGATCGTGCTCAACGCGGTGTGGATCTACAACCTCACCGTCGCCTCGGGCCACTTCGCGGTGCTGCGCCGCTCCTTCGAGCGGGTCAGCCCGGACCAGCGGATCCAGGGCGTGATCATCGCCTTCTGCTTCGGTGCGCTGCTGGAGGCGCTCGCCGGCTTCGGCACACCGGTCGCGATCTGCACCGTGATGCTGATGGCGCTCGGCTTCGCACCGCTGAAGTCCGCGGTGGTCGCCCTCGTCGCCAACACGGCACCGGTGGCCTTCGGCGCGATCGGCATCCCGGTCGTCACGCTCGCCCCGATCGTCGCCGGGGTCTCCGACGACCCGCGGCTCTCCGACGCGAACGCGCTCGGGACGCTGGGGTCGATGGTGGGCCGCCAGACGCCGATCCTGGCGCTGATCGTGCCGCTGATCCTGATCTTCATCATCGACGGGCGCCGCGGGCTCCGGCAGGCGTGGTTGCCGGGGCTGGTCTGCGGCGTCGTGTTCGCACTCGCGCAGTTCGCCACCGCCAACTACCTCTCGGTCCAGCTGACCGACATCGTCGCCTCGCTGCTGGCCGCGGGGGCGCTGGTGCTGCTGGTGCGGGTCTGGTCTCCGGCGGAGACGGTGGCGGCGGACCGGCCGGTGACCGAGGAGGTGGCCGAGCACGACTCGCGCGCCGACGTGCTGAAGGCGTACGCGCCGTACGTCGTGATCATCGTGATCTTCTCCGTCACCGCGATCCCGGCGGTCACGGACCTGCTGGCGAAGGAGCCGTTCACGTACGTCTTCGACTGGCCGGGACTCGACATCGCCAACGCCGCCGGCGACCCGGTGGCCACGACGTTCAAGCTGAACTGGCTCGGGGCCGCCGGCACCCTGCTCGTGATCGCGGGGCTGATCAGTGTCGCGATCCTCAGGCTCCCGTGGGGGAAGGTGGCCGCGACGTACGCCTCCACCTACGTCGAGCTGCGCGCCGCCGTCATCACGGTCATGGCGGTGCTCGGCCTGGCGTACGTGATGAACCTGTCCGGGCAGACCGCGTCCCTCGGGGTGTGGCTCGCCGGGACCGGCGGCGCGTTCGCGATCCTCTCTCCGATCCTGGGCTGGATCGGGACCGCGGTCACCGGCTCGGACACCTCGTCGAACTCGCTGTTCGGAGCGCTGCAGGTCCAGGCCGCCGCCAAGGCGGGCCTGGACCCGGTGCTGATGTCGGCGGCGAACTCCTCGGGCGGCGTGCTGGGGAAGATGGTGAGCCCGCAGAACCTCGCCATCGCGGCCGCCGCCGTCGGGATGTCCGGGCAGGAGGGCGAGATCTTCCGCAAGGTGATCGGCTGGAGCCTGCTGATGCTGGTCCTCATGTGCGTGATCGTCGGGCTGCAGTCGACGCCGGTGCTCGGCTGGATGGTGCCCTGACGTCGGCCCCGTAGCCTGGGGCGCGTGCCCACACCCGACGACCGCCGCTCCGTGGTCGGCGACGTCGATTTCCCACCGACGTCGGGCACGGTCACCGGCTGGTTCGGGCTGCTGCTGGTCGCCGTCGGGGTGTACGTCGTCGTGGTCGAGACCTCCGGCCTCGCCACCGTCCGCGGTGTGCTGGTGCTGCTGGTCGTCGCGGTGCTGGTGCACGCGTACCTGCTGCGCCCGCGGGTGAGCATCGCCGCCGACGCGCTCGTCCTGGTCAACCCGCTGAGCACGGTGCACGTGCCGCTGCAGCGGGTCCGCTACGTGACGGTGCGCTCGGTGACGAAGGTGTCCACCGAGGAGCGGGCCTACACCGGCGTCGGTGTCGGACGGACGATGCGACAGATGGTCCGCCCGTCCGCGGAGGGTGTCGTGCCGACCCCCGGCGCCTGGGGCGGCCGGTTCCTCGGCGGCAACGGGATCGGGGTCCCCGGTGGCAGCAGCACGCCGAAGTCCACCGAGACCGCCGACCTGCTCGAGGACACCGTCGCCCGCGCCGTGCTCCAGGTGCGCGACGCCCGCGCCGGCCAGGAGGCCCCCGCCGTACGACGCGAGTGGGCGCTGCTCGACGTCGTCCCCGCGGCAGTGCTCGTCGTCGCCCTCGTGGTGACGCTCGCGCTGTAGCCGCGGCCCGCTACAGCCCGGCGGCGGCCTTGAGGTCGGCCTTGATCGCGTCGAGGCGCTGGGCGGCGACGATGCGTGCGGCGGCGACGGGCTGGTCGTTCTCGGTGGTCTCCTCGACCGGGACGACGACCTCGAGGTAGCACTTCACCTTCGGCTCGGTCCCCGACGGGCGCACGACCACCCGCGCCGACTGCGACATCGCGAACCGCAGCCCGTCGGTGGGCGGCAGGTCCGCGGAGCCCTCGGCGAGGTCGTCCACCGCGAGGACGTCCAGCCCGCCCAGCGAGGACGGCGGGTCCGAGCGCAGCCGGTCCATCGTCGCGGGGATCGCCGACAGGTCGTCGAACCGCACGCTGAGCTGGTCCGTCGCGTGCAGCCCGTGCAGGGTCGCGAGCCGGTCGAGCACGTCGAGCAGGGTCTCGCCGCGGGCCTTCAGCCCGGCCGCCATCTCGCAGACCAGCAGCATCGCGGAGACGCCGTCCTTGTCGCGCACGTGCGCGGGGTCGACGCAGTAGCCGAGCGCCTCCTCGTACCCGTACGCGAGGCCGTCGACCCGCCCGATCCACTTGAACCCGGTCAGCGTCTCGGCGTGGGGCTGGCCGGCGGCGGACGCCATCTTCCCGAGCAGCGAGGAGGAGACGATCGAGGCGGCGTACACCCCCGTGCGGCCGGACCACAGCAGGCTGTGGGCCAGCAGTGCGCCCACCTCGTCGCCGCGCAGGGTCCGCCAGCCCTGGCCCTCGACGGGCACCGCGACGGCGCACCGGTCGGCGTCCGGGTCGTTGGCGACCACGAGGTCGGCGCCGACCTCGGCGGCCAGGGCGAGGGCCAGGTCCATCGCCCCCGGCTCCTCGGGGTTGGGGAAGGCGACGGTGGGGAAGTCCGGGTCGGGGTCCGCCTGCTCGGGCACCACGTGCGGTGCGGCGAACCCCGCTCGCTGCAGCACGCTCGTCGCGACGTCCCCGCCGACCCCGTGCATCGGCGTGTAGACGAGCGAGAGGTCGCGGGGTCCGTCGCCGACCAGCCCGGCGACGACGCTCTCGTAGCGCTCCAGCAGGTCGTCGCCGAGCACCTCGGCGTCGGACCCGCGCGGCACGTCGGCCAGCGCGCCGACCGCGGCGATCCGGGACGCGATCTCGGCGTCGGCCGGCGGCACGATCTGGCTGCCGTCGCCGAGGTAGACCTTGTAGCCGTTGTCCTGCGGCGGGTTGTGGCTCGCCGTCACCATCACCCCGGCCGCGCAGCCGAGGTCGCGGATCGCGTACGCCAGGACCGGTGTCGGCAGCGGGCGGGGGAGCAGCAGCGGGGTGAGGCCCGCACCGGCCATCACCTCGGCGGTGTCGCGGGCGAAGACCTCCGAGTTGTGGCGGGCGTCGTACCCGATGACGACGGGGCCCTGGGCGCCGGTGTCGCGGAGGTACGCCGCCAGGCCGGCCGCCGCGCGCAGCACCACGACCCGGTTCATCCGGTTCGGCCCGGCCCCCAGCCGGCCTCGCAGACCGGCGGTGCCGAACTCCAGCGTGCCGTCGAAGCGGTCCTCGAGGTCGGCAGCGACGTCCGGGTCGTCCGCGCGGGCCAGCAGGTCCGCGAGCTCCTCACGGGTCGCCGGATCGGGGTCCTCGGCCAGCCAGGCGCTCGCCCGGTCCTGCAGATCGCTCACCGAGGGCACGTTACTAACCTGGTCGCGTGAAGGGGACCTCGCAACGCATCTGCGTCTACCTCGGCTCCAGCCCCGGCAACGACCCGGCGTACGTCGCCGCCGCCGAGCACCTCGCGGCCCGGCTGGCCGCTCGCGGCCTCGGCCTGGTCTACGGCGGCGCGTCCGTCGGCACGATGGGCACGCTGGCCGACGCCGCGCTCGCCGCCGGCGCCGAGGTCGTCGGCGTGATCCCGCAGAGCCTGCAGGACAAGGAGGTCGGCCACACCGGTCTGACCGAGCTCGCCGTCGTCGGGTCGATGCACGAGCGCAAGCTCGAGATGATGGACCGCTCCGACGCGTTCGTCGTGCTGCCGGGTGGCTCGGGCACGCTGGAGGAGCTGTTCGAGACCTTCACCTGGCTGCAGCTCGGCATCCACGACAAGCCGATCGGCCTGCTCGACGTCGCCGGCTACTGGGCGCCGCTCGTGGCGTTCCTCGACCACGCCGTCGCCGCCGGGTTCCTGTCCCGCGACCACGCCGACATGCTTCTCGTGGACGAGGACGCCGACCGGCTGCTGGACCGCTTCGAGGACTGGGAGCCGCCGCGCACCTCGAAGTGGGCGGACCGCACCGAGGCATGAGCTTCCGCTTCACCCACTCCTGGGACGTCACCGCTGCGCGCCCCGTGGTGTACGACGTCCTCCGCGACGTCGCGTGGTACCCCGCCTGGTGGCCCCAGGTCCGCGCGGTCGCGTTCGTCAGCGACACCACCGGCCGGGCGGTCTGCCGCTCGCTCGCCCCGCTCGACCTGGACCTCTGGCTCACCTCCGAGCGCGAGGACCCGGACGCCGGGGTGCTCGGGGTCCGGCTCGAGGGTGACCTCGAGGGCTGGTGCCGTTTTGAGCTCTCCGACACCGGGACCGGCACCCACGTCGACTTCCGGCAGGAGGTCGAGGTGTGCCGCCCGGGCCTCGCGCGGGCCGCACGGGTCCTCGGCCCGGCCCTGCGGCTCAACCACGCCTGGATGATGCGGGGCTGCCGTCGCGGCCTGGCGCGGCGCGTCTCCTAGGACACGGTTCTCGAGCCACGGCCTGCTGCGCGCCAGCGGCTGAGCGACGCAGCCTAGACCCGGGTGCGAGGCCCGAAGACCGGCTCGTTGTGCCCGAACGCCGCCGACCGGGCGGCCTTGGTGTTGGCCGCGGCGAGCAGCGCGGCCTGCTCGACCCGCTCGGCCGCGAGCACCCGTCGTACGCCCGAGCGCCAGTGACCGTTGAACAGCCGCTTGGCCGCGGCCAGCGCGTCGGGGGAGCGGCGGGCCAGCTCGTGGGCGAGGTCGAAGGACGCTGCCAGCGGGTCGGTAGCCAGCTCGGTGACCAGGCCCTTCGCCTCGGCCTGCGTGCCGGTGAGCAGCTGTCCGGTCATCGTCAGCCGCTTGGCGGTGTCGATGCCGACCAGCTCGGCGAGGGTGCGGATCCCGGTCATGTCCGGGATCAGCCCCCACTTGGCCTCCAGCACCGACCACTGCGAGTCCGGTGAGGCGATCCGGAAGTCCGCCGCAAGTGCGAGCTGCAGCCCGCCGCCCAGGCAGTGACCGTGCACGGCTGCGACCACCGGCACCGGCAGGCGCCGCCACGCCCAGCAGGCCTCCTGGAAGGTGTTCGTGCCGCGCCAGGGCCGCGGCAGGAACGAGGTCACGATCCCGAGCGGGTCGCGCACCACGGCCCCGAAGTCGAGCCCGGCGCTGAACGCCTCGCCCTCACCCGAGAGCACAACCGCGCGCAGCTGCCGGTCGCGGCGCAGGTCGTGGGCGGTCCGGGCGAGCTGGCGCAGCGTGTCCAGGGTCAGCGCGTTCAGCTTGTCCGCGCGGTCGAGCCGCACGTGGGCGATGTGGTCGGCGACGGTGCAGGTGACGTACGACGGCTCGGGCACCGCTCCAGCGTACGGGCGCCGTCGGCGGTGCCCCGGGGGTGCAGCTTCATCACGGTATGCAGGCGAGCTGTCACTCCCCACGGTGGGCCCACCACGGGGAGTGACAGCTCACTGTGGGGAGCTCGAGCCGATGGTCGATTCGCCGTCGATGTCCCTGCATGCCGTGGGGAACCTGCACTCGGGGACGACGGAACCCGGCACCCTCCCCGTCGCGCACCCTGTCACCCGCGCGCTGAGCGCTCAGGCGTCGATCGAGCTCATGTCGCCGTAGCGCTCCCCGGCGACGGCGCCGCGCGGCACGGCGCGCTCCAGCGAGGCGAGGTCCTCGTCGGTGAGGTCGACGTCGGCGGCGCCGACGTTCTCCTCCAGGTAGCGCACCCGCTTCGTCCCCGGGATCGGGGCGACACCGACGCCGAGGACGTCCTGCTGCGCCAGCACCCAGGCCAGCGCGAGCTGCCCGGGCGTGCACCCCTTCGCGTCGGCCAGCGAGCGGACCGCGTCCACGAGGGCGAGGTTGGTCTGCAGCGCCTCGCCCTGGAAGCGCGGGAAGTACGACGTCGCGCGCGAGTCGCCCTCCGCGGGCGTCTGCGTGATCGCGCCGGTGAGCAGCCCGCGCCCGAGCGGGGAGTACGGCACCAGTCCGATGCCGAGCTCGAGGAGCACGGGGACGATCTCGTCCTCGACGTGCCGGGTGAACAGGGAGTACTCCGTCTGCAGCGCCGTGATCGGGTACGTCGCGTGGGCGCCGCGGATGGTCGCGGGCGAGGCCTCGGACAGGCCGAGGTGGCGCACCTTGCCGGCCTCCACGAGCTCCGCCATCGCTCCGACGGTCTCCTCGATCGGGACGGTCTTGTCGACGCGGTGCTGGTAGTAGAGGTCGATGTGGTCGACGCCCAGCCGGCGCAGCGAGGCGTCGCAGGCGGAGCGGACGTACTCCGGCCTGCCGTTGACGCCCAGGCGGGTGCCGTCCTCGGCGCGCTCGTTGCCGAACTTGGTCGCGAGCTGCACCTCCTCGCGCCGGCCGGCGATCGCGCGACCGACGAGCTGCTCGTTGACGAACGGGCCGTACATGTCAGCGGTGTCGAGGAAGGTCGCGCCGAGGTCCAGCGCCCGCTGGATCGTCTCGACCCCCTGACCCTCGTCGGTGGTGCCGTAGAACTCGCTCATCCCCATGCAGCCCAACCCGAGGGCCGAGACGTCGAGTGCGGTCGGTCCGGTGCCGAGCGTGCGGGTCGTCAAGGTCATGCCCTCCACTGTGGCACGCCCTCAGATGCCGGGGACGACGGCGGCGAGCAGGTCTCCCATCCGCGTCGCGGCGGCCTTGCCGGCGGCGAGGACCTCCTCGTGGTTCAGCGGGCTGTCAGAGATCCCGGCGGCGAGGTTGGTGACCAGCGACAGCCCGAGCACCTCCATCCCCGCCTCACGGGCCGCGATCGCCTCGAGCGTGGTGGACATGCCGACCAGCGAGGCTCCGAGCCCCCCGGCCATCCGCACCTCCGCAGGGGTCTCGTAGTGCGGGCCGCGGAACTGCGCGTACACGCCCTCGGCGAGCGAGGCGTCCACCGACCGGCACAGCGCGCGCAGGCGGGGGGAGTACAGGTCCGTGAGGTCGACGAAGCTCGCCCCCTCGATCGGCGACGTCGCCGTCAGGTTGACGTGGTCGCTGATCAGCACCGGCGTGCCGGGCGACCAGGACGGGTCCAGGCCGCCGCAGCCGTTCGTGAGGACGACGGCGCGGCACCCGGCCGCGGCTGCGGTACGGACGCCGTGCACGACGGGCCGTACGCCGAGGCCCTCGTACAGGTGCGTACGGCCGAGGAAGACCAGCAGGTCGCGGTCACCGGAGCGGACCGACCGGATGGTGCCGGCGTGCCCGGCGACGGCCGGCGGCGCGAAGCCGGGCAGCTCGGTGCTGGCGACCTCCGCCGTCGTCGTGCCCAGCGCGTCGACGGCGGGCAGCCAGCCCGACCCCATCACCAGCGCCACGTCGTGGCGCTCGACGCCGGTCCTCTCGGCCAGGACCCGGGCGGCCGCTGCTGCTTCCTCGGTGTACGTCGTCACCCGAGGACCCTAGTGACCCGAGAGCTCGGCGTCCTCGGCCGCCGCCTCGCGGACCGTCTCGGCGGCGTACGCCTCGGCGGCCTCGGGCGACAGGCGCATGAAGTACGCCATCGCGTAGATGATCGCCGAGAGCAGGAGCACCAGGGGCAGGGCGCCCTCGAAGCTCAGCAGGTCCAGGTTGCCGGCAGCGGGCTCGGGGTAGCTGCCGACGTAGGACAGCACCGTCAGCCCGGCCAGCCACGGCAGCACCCACAGCCCCGACTTCAGGTCGAGGTTCTGCCCGCGGAGCCCGCCGGTGGCGGAGAAGATCGCCAGCAGCACAAAGCCGATGACCACGGCCAGCATCAGCTTCCACACCGTCGTCCAGCCCGACCAGTAGACGATCAGGTTGGAGCCGTAGAACGCGAGGAACGGGATCACGTGACCGCCCGGGAGGCGGAAGGGGCGCTCGCGGTCGGGCATCTGCCGGCGCAGCGCGGCGAACACGAGGGGTCCGGAGGCGAAGGACAGGACCGTCGCGGAGCTGACGAAGCCGACCAGCTGCTGCCAGCTCGGGAAGGGCAGGAAGGCGATCAGGCCGATCACGAAGGCGAGCACGAGGCTGACCAGCGGTGCGCCCGACCGGGTGGTCTTCGACAGCGCCTCGGGCGCGTTGCCGTTGCGCGACATCGCGTAGGAGATGCGCGAGGTCACCGTCGTGTAGATCAGACCGGTGTCGCCGGGGGAGACGACGGCGTCGACGTAGAGCAGCGTCGCCAGCCAGCCCAGACCGAGGATCGTGGCGATCGCGGCGAGCGGGCCGAAGGAGTTCGCGAAGTCGAGGTTGCCCCAGCTCCCGCTCTTGGACAGGACGTCCCCGGGCAGGGCGCCGATGAAGGCGATCTGCAGCAGGATGTAGATGATCGCGGTGACCAGGACCGACCCGACGACCGCGAGCGGCACGTTGCGCCGAGGGTTGTCGGTCTCACCGGCCAGCTCGATGCCCTGGCGGAAGCCCAGGAACGAGAAGACGATCCCGCTGGTCGCGATCGCGGTGAAGATGCCGTGCGGGCCGTCCGGGGCGAACCCGTCCATGGCGCTGAAGTTGGAGCCGTGGAAGGCGGTGACGAAGAACGCCACGACCACCAGCACGATGATCACCAGCTTCCACGTGACCAGCGCGTTGTTGATGCGGGCGAACCAGCGGATGCCGAAGTAGTTGATCAGCACGAAGACCGCCATCAGGACGACGGCGGCTCCGTAGCCGAGAGCGGTGAGGGTGTAGACCGACTCGCCGTTCACCGTCGACTGGTTGGTGAAGTCGGCGTACTTCGTGCCGTACTGCAGCGCGGCCTCGACCTCGATGGGCGCCGTGGTGGCCACGGCGACGTAGGTGATCCAGCCGGAGGTGAAGCTGGCGAAGTTGCCGAAGCTGATGTGGGGCATCCGGACGACGCCGCCCGAGAGCGGGAACATCACGCCCAGCTCGGCGTAGCACAGCGCGATGAAGAGGATGAGGACGGCGCCGAGGGCCCACGAGATGATCGCGGCCGGGCCGGCGGTCTGTGCAGCGTTGAGGGCGCCGAACAACCAGCCGGATCCGATGATCGAGCCGACGCTGGCGAACAGCAGGCCGACCGGTCCGATGTGTCGCTTGAGGTTCGGCTCCGAGGCTTCGCTCGGTGCGTCCTTCGTGGGCGTGCTGGTCATAGGGGTCCTCATCGGCTCTCAGCGGCCGGGCGAGCCGCCTCGTACGCTTGCCCTGGACAACCAATCACCTACCTCATTGGCCCCAGAGTCAAGTGAGGGTAGCCTTACCTGCATGGCTACGCAGGCGTCGCAGGACGCGTACGACACCGACCCCGCCGCGCCTCGCCGGCTCGACCGGCTGTTCGTCCTCGACCAGGTCGAGGTGGTGTCCTCGCAGTGGCTCTCGCCGACGTTCGTACGCCTCGAGCTCGGCGGCGACTGCCTGGCCGAGTTCGGCGTCGACGGGCCCTCGTACGACCAGAGGATCAAGCTCGTCGTCCCGGGGGAGTCCGGCCGGCTGCCGGTCATCGACGGTGCCGACGAGTCCTGGTACACCACCTGGCTGGACATCCCGGCCGAGGAGCGCGGTCACATGCGCACCTACACCGTCCGCGAGGTCCGCGGCTCCGGGACCGACACCCGGGTCGTCGTCGACATCGCGGTCCACGGGGACCCGCCGACCGGGCCCGGGGCCGCGTGGGCCGCGGCGGCACGACCCGGTGACCGCTGCGTGATCGTCGGCCCGCGACGCGGGGTGGGCTTCGGCGGGATCGAGTTCGGCCCGGGCGACGCCGAGACGCTCCTCCTGGTCGCCGACGAGACCGGGGTGCCGGCCGTCGCCGCGATCCTCGAGCAGCTCGCCGAGGTCGACCCGGACGCGCACGGGGTGGCCTTCCTGGAGGTCCCGGTCTGCGACGACGTGCAGCTGCTGAGGGCCCCGGACGGCGTCGACGTGCGCTGGCTGGTCCGCAAGGGATCGCCCTGGGGGGCCAAGGCGATCCCCGCCGTCCGCCGTCACGTCGGGCTCACCGAGCAGCCGGGCGACCCCGCCGATCAGGTCACGCCGCTGCCGCCCGACGAGGTGGACGTCTGGGAGACGCCGGCCTACTCCGCCTCCGGTGAGGAGATCGGCGAGACGCTGCCGCACCACCTGCGCTGCTACGCGTGGATCGCCGGTGAGTCGACCGTCGTCCGCACGCTTCGCCGGGCGCTGGTCAGCGAGCTCGGCTGGGAGCGTGCGCAGGTCGCCTTCATGGGCTACTGGCGCGAGGGCGTCTCGATGCGGTCGTAGGCGCTCCTGACCGCTCCGGCAGGATGGGCCACGTGGAACGCGTGGTGATCGTCGGTGGAGGTCCTGGCGGGTACGAGCCCGCGCTCGTCGCTGCCCAGCTCGGCGCCGAGGTCGTGGTCGTCGACACCGACGGCCTGGGCGGCTCCGCCGTGCTCACCGACTGCGTGCCCTCCAAGACGCTGATCGCCACCTCCGAGCTGATGGGCGACCTCGTCGTCGCCCCCGAGCTCGGCGTCAACTTCACCGACGCCGAGGGCGACGCCGCGACGAGTGTCGTCGTCGACCTGGCCCGGGTGAACCGGCGGGTCAAGGCGCTCGCCGAGTCGCAGTCGCGCGACATCGCGCGCCGCGTGGAGCGGGAGGGGGTCCGCGTCGTGACCGGGCGCGGTCGGCTCGACGGGCCGCAGCGCGTCGTCGTCGACCTCCCGGACGGTGGCACCGAGACCCTCGACGCCTCGATGGTCCTGCTCGCCACCGGCGCCGCTCCGCGCACCCTCCCGAGCGCGCAGCCCGACGGCGAGCGGATCCTGACCTGGGAGCAGGTCTACGACATCGACGAGGTCCCCAGCAGGATGATCGTGGTGGGCTCGGGGGTCACCGGCGCGGAGTTCGCCTCCGCCTACCTCAACCTCGGCGTCGACGTCGTCCTGGTCTCCAGCCGTGACCTCGTGCTGCCCGGCGAGGACGCCGACGCCGCCGAGGTGCTCGAGGACGTCCTCGAGCGCCGCGGCATGACGGTGATGCACCGGTCCCGGATGGAGTCGGTCACCCGCGACGGCGACACCGTGACCGTGACGCTGACCGACGGCCGCACCGTCAAGGGGTCGCACTGCCTGCTCGCCCTCGGCTCGGTCCCGAACACCGCCGGCATCGGGCTCGAGGAGTCCGGGGTGGCGCTCGGCGACGGAGGTTTCGTCACGGTCGACCGGGTCTCGCGCACCACCGCGCGCGGGGTGTACGCCGCGGGTGACTGCACCGGCGTGCTGATGCTCGCCTCCGTCGCGGCGATGCAGGGCCGGATCGCCATGCAGCACCACCTCGGCGACGCCGTGGCACCGCTGGATCTCAAGCACGTCTCGTCCAACGTCTTCACCTCTCCCGAGATCGCGACCGTCGGCTGGTCGCAGAAGGCCGTCGACGAGGGAGAGATCGTCGCCGAGTCCGTACGCCTCGACCTCGCCGGCAACCCGCGGGCCAAGATGCAGGGGGTCAAGGACGGGTTCGTGAAGCTGTTCTGCCGCCCCGGGACCGGCATCGTGGTCGGGGGAGTGGTCGTCGGTCCTCGCGCCTCGGAGCTGATCCACCCGCTGTCCATCGCGGTCTCGCAGTCCCTCACCGCGGACGCTCTCGCCGGGGCGTTCACCGTCTACCCGTCGATGAGCGGCTCGGTCGCGGAGGCCGCGCGCCGGCTGCACCACCGGCCGGCCTGAGTTTCGGAAAAACCGACGAAACGGACATCTTCCTCCGTAGTCTTCGGCGGTGCTCCCGCCTCGCGCCGTCTCCCTGCTGCTCGTGCTCGTCGCCGCGCTCCTCACTGCGGCGGGCACCGGGTCGACCGCGTCCGCGGCGACGGTCTCTCAGACCTTCACGGTGCCGGCGAGCGGTCGCTTCACCGTCGTCGGTCACGGCTTCGGGCACGGCCACGGCATGTCGCAGTACGGCGCCGACGGTGCGGCCGCGCGCGGGCTGGGCCACGAGAGGATCCTCGCCTTCTACTACCCCGGCACCACCCTGTCCCGCACGAGCGGTGACATGCGGGTGCGGATGACCCGGATCGCCGCACCGCTGCTGGTGCAGCCGCACGCCGGCCTGCAGCTGCTCGACAGTGGCGTGCGCACCTGGAACACGCTGCCCACGGCCGCCGGGATCACCCGGTGGCGCCTGACCACGTCCGGGACGCGCAGTGCCGTGGACTTCCTGCAGAGCGGCACCTGGAAGCGCTGGCACGTCCTGTCCCGCGACGGCGTCTTCCGCAACCCGGTCGCCGGCACGGTCACGACGGTCCAGGGTTCGGCGCGGACCGTCCTGCGCGACCGCGTCGCCGCGATCACCACGCGCGCCGGCTCGGCGTCGCGGGAGGTCGTGAACACGCTGCCGCTGGAGAGCTACCTGCGTGGCGTCGTCGCCCGGGAGATGCCGGCCTCGTGGAGCACCGAGGCGGTGCGCGCGCAGGCCGTCGCGGCGAGGACGTACGCCGTGTGGTCCCGTGCCCACGGGGACGGCGGCCGCTCGTACTCCGACATCTGCGACACGACCTCGTGCCAGGTGTACGCGGGCGTCGCCGGCGAGCACCCGCTGGCGGACAAGGCGATCGCGGCGACGTCCGGGAAGGTGCTGACGTACGCCGGCAAGCCGGCGTTCACGCAGTTCTCGGCCAGCAGTGGCGGCTGGAGCGCCGCAGGGAGCGTGCCGTACCTCGTGGCGCGCAGCGACCCGTACGACGCCACCAGCCGCAACACGGTGCACACCTGGTCGACGCCGGTCTCGACGAGCACCCTGCAGCAGCGCTACCCGGCGATCGGCCGGCTGCGCTCGATCGTGGTCACCGGGCGGCAGGGGCCGACGTCGGGCGGGCCGCAGTGGGGCGGCCGGGTCTCGACGCTGAAGCTCGTGGGCACCAAGACGTCGGTCTCGATCAGTGGTGACACGATGCGCGCCGTGCTGGGGCTCCGCTCGACCTGGTTCTGGTTCGGCGCCTGAGCGCCGGCCGACGACTCAGCCCGACTTCCGCGCCAGCCGCTCCTTGAGCTTGCGGCGCTTGCGTCGCAGCCGCTCGACCTCGGCCTGCAGCTCCATGACCCGGTCCTGCTCCTCGGCCAGCCTGACGAGCAGTCCGGCCGTGCCGTCGATCGCGGCGGAGAGCAGCGCGTCGGCCTCGACGTCGTCGGGGTGCGGGGAGCCCGGCTCGGGCTCGGCGGGCAGCAGGTCGTCGAGGTCGCCGTGCACCTGCCAGCCGGCCGCGTCGACGGCCTTGGCCCACAGCTCGGCCCGGTCGCGCATCGGCCCGACCAGCGAGACCGGCAGCACCGGGCGGGGTGACCCGAGCCCGGCGAGGACCTGCTGGGCGTAGACCCGCTTGACCGTCCGTCCGTACCGCGGGCGGTCCAGCACGCCCTTGTGGTCGCGGCTCAGCGCGCGGTTCACCTGGCGCAGCACGCTGATCTCGGCCGTCCCCAGCGAGGCGTTGCCGTGCTCGCGGCCCGCGGGCTCGAGGTCCGTGGCGTCGATGCCGAGTGCCTCGGCGAACCTGCCCCAGAGCACCCTCGGGTCGGTGCCGCGCGGGGGTGCGGTGACCAGGTGGACCCGCTCGGGCGGCAGCGAGCGCCCCCACCGGTCCAGCACCGCGGTCAGGTCCTGCGCGCCGCGGAAGCGTCGCGCGTGCTCGGAGTCGGTCTCGCCGTTCAGGACGGTGCGGGTGAACTTCTCGAACCGCAGGCGGCGGGCGTGCTTGATCCCCTCCTGCCACTCCGCCAGGGCCTGCCTGGCGGGGTCACGGGCGGTGACGACGAGGTGCACCTCGAGGGGCGCCAGGAGATCGAGGGCCGCCTGCGCCTGCTCGGCGGTCGCCGCCCCCAGCAGCTCGTGGGACAGCACGGAGTGGCGCCCGCGGCCGGCCGACTGGTGCACCCGCTCGGCGACGCGGGCGAACGCGCCCCGTACCCGCTCGGGGTCGCGGCCGAAGCCGTCGTACTCGCGGCGTACGTCGAGCGCGGCGTCGACCATCACCGCGTCGCCGACGGGGAGGTCGACGCCGAGGTCGGCCAGGTGCGACTCGTGCCGCGCCAGGGAGGACTGCAGGAACGTGGTCCCCGACTTGGGCAGCCCGACGTGGAGGTGGACCCGGGGCGTCGGCCGGCCCTTCGCCGCCATCAGGCGACCCCGTCCAGCAGCTCCAGCCAGTCCTGGACGATCCGCTCGGTGGTGTACGACTCCGCGTCCAGCCAGGCCTGCTTGCCCAGGCTCCGGCGCAGCTCGGCGTCCCCGATCAGCGTGTGCAGCGCCCGGGTGAAGCCGGCCACGTCGCCCTCGGCCACCAAGAAGCCGTTCTCGCCGTCGCGCACCATCTCGGCGGGCCCGCGCGGGCAGTCCATCGCCACCATCGGCACGCCCTCCGCCATCGCCTCGAGGAGCACCATCGGGAAGCCCTCCGCAGAGGAGGTCATCGCCAGCCCGGACGCGCCGCGCAGGGTGGCGGCCATGTCGTCGACGTACCCGGCCAGGCGGACGCGGTCATCGATCCCGTGCGCGTCGATCCGCGCCTGCAGCGCCTCGCGGCGCGGTCCCTCCCCGTGGATGTCCAGGGACCAGTCCGGATGCATCCGGGCGACCCCGGCGAAGGCGTCGATCAGGCGCGAGAAGCCCTTGACCGGCACCAGACGGCCGGCCGCCACCAGGCGCTTGGCCTCCAGCGGCGCGGGTTCGGCGGCCGGTGCCCAGGACAGGGCGTTGCGGATGACGCGCACGCGCTCCGGGCCGAGCGCGAACCGCTCGCGGTAGTCGCAGGCGTCCGCGTCGGTCAGCACCACCCACGCGTCGAGGGAGGGGATCGCGGCGTCGAGGACGGAGGCGAGCCACGGCTGGCGGTAGCGGCACGGGTAGTTCAGGTGGTCCCAGCCGACGACCCGCACGCCCTTCGCGCGCCACCGCGTCGCGGCCAGGTGCAGCGTCGGGCGCGTCGTGACCAGCGTCCCCGGCTCCAGCCGGGACAGCCGGCGGCGCAGCGCGTGGTCGACCAGGCCGGTCAGCGCGCCGTCGCCGGGTCCGTCGTCAGGCGGCTGCGGGACCAGCCGGCTCGGCCGCCGGTGCCGCGCCCGGTCGAGGGGGCCGGGGCCCTTGACGAGGTCGACGAGCACCTCGTGCTCGATGCGGGGGTCGAGGGTGTAGCGCGGCTCCTGCCCGCGGCGCAGCACGCTGATCACCCGGACCGGCCGGTGCGCGACCAGCTGGTTCGCGAGGTTCAGGACCGTGCGCGCCAGTCCGCCGTGCCCCGTGCTGTCGAGGAGGAGGAAGCTGACCGGTGCCGTCACGCCGACACCGTGCCGCGCTCACCTCACGTACGGACGAACCGCGCGCGACCCCCGCGTGAACGTCAGTCGGTGATCTCGCAGACGACGTCGCCGTTGCCGACGCCGTCACCGACGCCGACCGTGAGCCCGGAGACCGTGCCGGCCTTGTGCGCCTTGAGCGGCTGCTCCATCTTCATCGCCTCGATGACGACGATGGAGTCGCCCTCGGCGACGCTCGCGCCGTCCTCGACGACCACCTTGACGATGGTGCCCTGCATCGGGCTGGTGACGGCGTCGCCGCTGACCGCTGCGCCGGCAGCGCCGGCCTTGCGCTTCTTCGGCTTCTTGGCCGCTGCGGACCCGCCCCCCACCGACAGGCCGCCGAGATCGCCGGGCAGGACCACGTCCAGGCGCTTGCCGCCGACCTCGACGACCACGCGCTGCCGCTCGCCGGCCTCCTCGGCCTCGCCGCGGTCGCCGGAGTACGGCTCGATCTGGTTGTCGAAGTCGGTCTCGATCCACTGGGTGTAGACGTCGAAGCCCTCACCGTCACCGATGAACGCCGGGTCCGCGACGACCGCCTGGTGGAAGGGGATGACGGTCGGCATCCCGTCGACCACGAACTCCGCCAGCGCGCGCCGCGAGCGCTCCAGCGCCTGGGTGCGGTCACGACCGGAGACGATCAGCTTGGCGATCAGGGAGTCGAAGGAGCCGGGGATGGTCTCGCCGGCGACGTACCCGCCGTCCAGGCGCACGCCGGGGCCGCTCGGGGGGTCGAAGACGGTCAGGGTGCCGGGCGCGGGCATGAAGTTCGCACCGCCGTCCTCGGCGTTGATCCGGAACTCGATGGAGTGCCCGCGGATCTCGGGGTCGTCGTAGCCGAGCTCCTCGCCGGCCGCGATCCGGAACATCTCGCGGACCAGGTCCAGGCCGGTGACCTCCTCGGAGACGCAGTGCTCGACCTGCAGGCGGGTGTTCACCTCGAGGAAGGAGATGGTGCCGTCCTGGGCGACCAGGAACTCGCAGGTGCCGGCGCCGACGTACTCGGCCTCGCGCAGCAGCGCCTTGGACGACTCGTACAGCGTGGTCACCTGCTCGTCGGTGAGGAACGGCGCGGGCGCCTCCTCGACCAGCTTCTGGTTGCGCCGCTGCAGCGAGCAGTCGCGGGTGGAGACCACCACGACGTTGCCGTGCTGGTCGGCCAGGCACTGGGTCTCGACGTGCCGCGGGTGGTCGAGGAACTTCTCCACCAGGCACTCGCCGCGACCGAAGGCGGAGACCGCCTCACGGGTCGCGGCCTCGAACGCGTCGGGGATCTCCTCCATCGTGCGGACGACCTTCAGGCCGCGCCCACCGCCGCCGTAGACGGCCTTGATCGCGATCGGGAGGCCGTTCTCCTCGGCGAAGCTCGTGATCTCCTCGGGGCCCTCCACGGGGTCCTTGGTGCCCGGTGCGAGCGGGGCGTCGACCTTGACCGCGATGTGCTTGGCGCGCGCCTTGTCGCCGAGGTTCTCGATCGCCTTCGGCGACGGCCCGATCCAGATCAGCCCGGCGTCGAGGACGGCCTGGGCGAAGTCGGAGTTCTCGGCGAGGAAGCCGTAGCCGGGGTGGACCGAGTCCGCGCCGGACTTCGTCGCGACGGCCACGATCTTCTCGATGTCGAGGTAGGAGTCCGCGGGCGTGGAGCCCTCGAGCGAGTACGCCTCGTCCGCGAGCTTCACGAACTGCGCGTCGCGGTCGGGCTCCGCGTACACCGCGACCGAGGCGATGCCGGCGTCGCGGCAGGCCCGGATGACGCGCACCGCGATCTCGCCGCGGTTCGCGATCAGCACCTTCTGGAGGCCGTCGCTCTTGGTGGGGGTCTCGTCGGACATCGGTCGTCACGCTCCTGGTCTCGTCGTACGCCGAGGGCACGGTATCGCCCCCGTCGGGTGACCAGGTGTGCAGGCTGAACTTGACAGTTCAGACTGTCTAGTTTCAGGATCGGCGGGTGGGTGCCAGCGAGGAGTCGGTCGTCCGTACGGCCCGCGACCTGGTGACGGCGTACAGCCGGCTCCGACGACGACTCAAGTCGCTGGGGGAGTCCGGCGGTCTCACCCCGAGCCAGACCTCCGTGCTCAGCCGGCTGGAGAAGTCCGGCCCGGCGGGGACCAGCGAGCTGGCCGCCGCCGAGCGGGTCCGGCCGCAGTCGATGGCGGCGACCGTCGCGGCGCTGGAGGAGCGGGGCATGGTGCAGCGCGCCTCGGACCCCGGCGACGGACGTCGCCAGGTGATCTCGGTCTCCGACGAGGGCCGCACCTGGCTGGCCGAGACCCGCGCGGTCCGCGAGGAGTGGCTGGTGGCGGCGCTGGCGCAGCGGCTCGACGCCGACGAGCAGCGCACGGTCCGGGAGGCCGCCGCGCTGGTGGAGCGGGTCCTGGACGCCGACGCGGGTCCGGCGCGGTGAGTGGTACGGACGCGCGCTCGCGCTTCGACCGCCGGCTGCTGCCGGTGATGGTCCTCGGCGCGGTCCTCAACCCGATCAACTCCTCGATCGTGGCCGTCGCGCTGGTCCCGATCGGCCGCGCGCTGGACGCACCGGCCTCGCAGACCGCCTGGCTGGTCTCGGGCCTCTACCTGGCGACCTCGATCGGGCAGCCGGTCGTCGGGCGGCTCGTCGACGTGCTCGGCCCGCGCCGGCTCTCGCTCGCCGGTGCCGTGCTGATCGGGCTCGGCGGGCTGATCGGCACCCTCGCCCCGAACCTGCCCGTCCTCGTCGTGGCCCGGGTGGTGCTCGGCCTGGGCACGTGTGCCGGGTATCCCGCGGCGATGTACCTGATCCGCAGCGAGGCGCGACGGACCGGTGAGGAGAGCCCGCAGTCCGTCCTGACGGTCCTCGCCGTGTCCAGCCAGACGATCGCGGTCGTCGGGCCGACGCTGGGTGGTCTGCTGATCGGCGTCGGCGGCTGGCGCGCGACCTTCGCCGTCAACCTGCCGCTGGCCGTGGTGACCTTCGTCCTGGCCTGGCTGCGGATGCCGCGCGGCACGATCACGCCGCCCACCGCCGCGCGGCCGTCGTACGACCTGCCGGGCGTCGCGCTGTTCTCCGGGACCCTCATCGCCCTGCTGCTGTTCCTCATGGAGCCCTCGCTCGACGACACCTGGCTGCTCCTGCTCACCGTCGTGCTGGCGGTGCTGTTCGCCGTGCGCGAGCTGCGGGCGAGCGACCCGTTCCTGGACGTGCGGGTGCTCGGCCACAGCCCGGCCCTCCTCGCGACCTACCTGCGTCAGCTGCTGACCGGGATCACCGCCTACTCGGTGCTGTACGGCGTCACCCAGTGGCTCCAGGACGGCCGCGGCCTGTCGCCGTCCCAGGCCGGGGCGCTGCTGCTGCCGCTGAGCGGGACCGCGCTGGTCGTCTCCGCACTGACCGGCCGGCGGGCCGAGATCCGCGCCAAGCTGGTCGTGGGTGCGTGCGCCCAGCTGCTCGGCTCGATGCTCCTGCTGCTCCTCGACGGCGCGACGCCGGTGTGGTTCCTGGTCGTGCTCATCGTGGTCTTCGGCGTGCCGCAGGGCCTGCTCAACCTCGGCAACCAGAACGCCGTGTACCACCAGGCCGAGGCGTCTCGGATCGCCTCGTCCGCGGGGCTGCTGCGCACCGGGATGTACCTCGGTGCGATCGCCTCCTCCGCGGCCGCCGGCGCGTTCTTCGGCCCGAGCGCGGACACTCCCGGGCTGCACCAGCTGGCCTGGTTCCTGGTGGTGGTCTCCGGGCTGATGACGCTGCTCACCCTGGCCGACCGCAGCCTCCGCGCGGTCGGCGTACGACACGACGAGTCCTGAGGAGGACCACCATGGACGACCTCGACCTCGACCCCGCCCGGACCGCCCTGCTGGTGATGGACTACCAGCCGGCGATCGTGGGCCGGCTGCCCGACCCCGACGCCCAGGTCGCGCGGGCCGCGGCGGCGATCGAGGTCGTCCGCCGGCACGGCGGCCACGTGGGCTACGTCCGCGTCGGGCTCTCCGCCGAGGAGGCCGCGAGCGCGCCGGCCCACAGCCGTTTCGCGGCGCTGGCCGAGAACGAGGCGATGCGGCCGGACGCACCGGGCACGCAGGTGGTCGAGGCGCTGGCCCCGCGCGAGGGTGACGCCGTCGTGCGCAAGAGCCGGGTCGGGGCCTTCTCGACGACCGACCTGGATGAGCAGCTGCGCGCGCGGGACGTGGGCACGATCGTGCTGGCGGGCGTCTCCACCAGCGGCGTCACCCTGTCGACGGTGCGCGACGCCAGCGATCGCGACTACCGGGTGCTCGTGCTCTCGGACGCCACCGCCGACCCGGACCCGGAGGTCCACGACTTCCTGCTCTCGCGGATCTTCCCGGGCCAGGCGGACGTCCTCACCACGGAGGAGCTCGACGCCCGGCTCGGCTGACGACAGCACGCCGCCCGCGCACGGTGCGGGCGGCGTGCTGGCCGGGTCGTGCGGGTGCTCAGCCCTCGAGCGAGGCGTCGAGGGTGATCTCGACGCCGGTGAGGGCCTTGCTGACCGGGCAGCCGGCCTTGGCCTTCTCGGCGGCCTGCGTGAAGGCGGCCTCGTCGAGACCGTCGACCTCACCGACGACCTTCAGCGCGATGCCGGTGAGCTTGAACCCGCCGTCGGCGGAGTCCGGGCCGAGCGAGACCTCGGCCGTGACCTCGAGCGACTGCGGAGTCCCGCCGGCCTCGGCGACGAAGGCCGAGAGCTGCATCGCGTAGCAGGAGGAGTGCGCGGCGGCGATCAGCTCCTCGGGGCTGGTCGAGCCGTTGGCGTCGTCGGCCGACCGGGTCGGGAACGACACGGTGTAGGTCCCGACACCGGAGCTGGTCAGCTCGACCTGTCCGGAGCCGTCCTCGAGGCCGCCGTTCCACGCGGTGCGAGAAGTACGAGTCGGCATGTGAGTCCTCCTGAAGCGTAGGGAGTGCGCAATTTCCTTGCGCACAAGATAAACGTACGCGACGTACTCTGGCCCCACAACCACGCAGAGGAGGCGCCGTGCCCGCTCGTACCCCTGTCGCCCGCGACGCCGCCCTGGAGGACCTGGTCTGCTTCGACCTCTACGCCGCCTCCCGGGCGATGACCGCCTACTACCGGCCGCTGCTCGCCGAGCTCGACCTCACCTACCCGCAGTACCTCGTCCTCGTGCTGCTCGCCGCCCGCGAGGCGCCGGTCCCGGTCGGCGAGGTGGGCCGCGAGCTCCGGCTCGACCACGGCACCCTCACCCCGCTGCTGCGGCGCCTGGAAGCGGCCGGTCGGGTCACCCGGGTCCGCTCCCGGTCCGACGAGCGGGTCGTCGAGGTCGCGATCACCGAGGAGGGGCGAGACGTGCACGGTCACTTCGCCGAGATCCAGTGCCGGGTCACCGAGGCGCTGGGCACGGACGCTGCGGGGCTGGTGGACCTGCAGCGGTCGCTGCGGCGGCTGGCGGACTCCGTCGAGGTTAGCGCTCGTTAACCTTAAGGCCGTACGCTGTGGCGCATGTCGCCCTTCGAGCTGTCCGCCGAGCACGAGTCGTTCCGTCGTACCGTCCGCGACTTCGCCGAGAAGGAGGTCGCGCCGCACGCAGCGCAGTGGGACCGCGAGCACCACTTCCCGGTCGACGTGGTGCACAAGATGGGCGATCTCGGACTGTTCGGCCTGACCGCGCCGGAGGAGTACGGCGGCGCCGGCCTCGCCGGCGAGGACGGCGGCTTCACCAGCCTGTGCCTGGCCATCGAGGAGCTCGGCCGGGTCGACCAGTCGATCGGGATCACCCTCGAGGCCGCCGTCGGGCTCGGCATCAACCCGATCCTCACCTTCGGCGACGACGAGCAGAGGCAGACCTGGCTCCCCGACCTGGTCGCCGGGCAGCGGCTGGCCGGCTTCGGGCTGACCGAGCCCGGTGCCGGCTCCGACGCCGGAGCGACGCGCACGAAGGCGGTCCTCGACGACGGCGAGTGGGTCGTCGACGGGGCCAAGCAGTTCATCACCAACTCGGGCTCGGAGATCACCTCCCTGGTGACGGTCACGGCACGGACCGGTGAGCGCGCCGACGGGCGGCCCGAGATCAGCGCGATCATGGTCCCGGCGGGCACGCCCGGCTTCACCGCCGAGAAGGCGTACGACAAGCTCGGCTGGAACGCCTCCGACACCCACCCGCTCAGCTTCGACGGCGCCCGGGTCCCCGAGGCCAACCTGCTCGGTGGGCGCGGCCGCGGCTACGCGCAGTTCCTCTCCACCCTCGACGACGGCCGGGTCGCGATCGCGGCGCTGGCGGTGGGCTGCATCCAGGCCTGCGTCGACCACTGCGTGGCGTACGCCGGCGAGCGGACCACCTTCGGCGGCCCGATCGGGCGCAAGCAGGGCGTCGCGTTCCAGATCGCGGACCTCGAGACGATGCTGCACGCGGCGCGGCTGCTCACCTACCGCGCGGCGGCGATGAAGGACGCCATGGATGCAGGACGCCGCATCTCCACCAAGGACTTCAAGCAGGCGGCGTCGGTGGCCAAGCTCTACACCTCCGAGTCCGCGGTCTCCGCGACGCGGATCGCGACCCAGGTCTTCGGCGGCTACGGCTTCATGGAGGAGTACCCGGTCGCCCGGCTCTACCGCGACGCCAAGATCCTCGAGATCGGCGAGGGGACCTCCGAGGTGCAGCGGATGCTGATCGCCCGAGGGTTGGGCCTCCCCGTCGAGTAGCGATCACTAGGCTCGGCCGGTGACCACGGCCCCTCGTCTCGTCCTCGCCTCCGCCTCTCCGGCCCGCCTCGCGACCCTGCGCGCGGCCGGCCTCGAGCCCGAGGTCGTCGTCTCCGGGGTCGACGAGGAGCAGGTGGAGAAGGACGAGCCGGCCGCGTACGTCCTCCGCCTCGCCCAGCTCAAGGCCGTCGCGGTGGCCGCTCGCGAGCCCCGGTCCCTGGTCATCGGCTGCGACTCGGTGCTCGAGCTCGACAGGGAGATCCTGGGCAAGCCGCACACGCCCGAGGAGGCGACGCGACGCTGGCAGGCCATGCGTGGCCGGGCCGGCGTCCTGCACACCGGGCACTGCCTGATCGACACCCACCGCGAGGTCTGGCTCGCCCGCTCGGCGGCCACGCAGGTGCGGTTCGCCGACGTCACCGACGACGAGATCGCGGCGTACGTCGCCTCCGGGGAGCCGCTGGAGGTGGCCGGCGCCTTCACCCTCGACGGCCGCGGCGGGGGGTTCGTCGCCGGCATCACCGGCGACCCGCACAACGTGGTCGGGATCAGCCTGCCGCTGCTGCGCACGATGGTCGACGAGCTGGGTTTCGCCTGGACCGACCTGTGGGTCTGAGTCGGGAATCTCACACAAGTTGACATGGTCAACCTACCGAGGAGTAGACCGGGCCGTAACACGTTCGTTACCTGACTCGGGAGGTTGGCATGTGTGGTCTGTGCGGCTGGGTGTCCTTCGAGGACGACCTGCGGCGGCGGCGCGACGAGGTGCTCACGATGACGAGCACGATGGCCTGTCGCGGCCCGGACGACGAGGGTCTCTACGTGCGCGAGCACGTCGCGCTGGGGCACCGACGACTGGCCGTGATCGACGTCGAGAACGGCGACCAGCCGATGGCGCTGGACCAGGCCACGGGCCATCGTACGGACGCCCGCGCCGGCGAGGGCGACCTCGCCATCGTCTACTCGGGCGAGACCTACAACTTCCGTGAGCTGCGCGAGGAGCTGCAGGCCGCCGGGGCCGACCTGGCCACCCGCAGCGACACCGAGGCCGTGCTCCACAAGCACCTGCGCCAGGGTGTCGGCGCGGTCGAGGACCTGAACGGGATGTTCGCCTACGCCCTCTGGGACGAGCGCAACCAGCGCCTGCACCTGGTGCGCGACCGGCTCGGCATCAAGCCGCTGTACTACTACCCGACGCCGGACGGGGTGCTCTTCGGCTCCGAGCCCAAGGCGATCCTGGCCAACAGCCGGGCGAAGGCGGTCATCGACGAGGACGGCCTGCGCCAGGTCCTCGGCTTCGTCGCCGTGCCCGGTGAGGCGCCGTACGCCGGCATGCACGAGGTACGCCCCGGGCACGTGGTCACCGTCGACCGCAGCGGCATCCGCGACACGACGTACTGGGAGCTGGAGTCGACCACGCACACCGACAGACAGGAGGAGACCGTCGACACGGTGCGCGAGCTGCTGCTCGACACCGCGTCCCGGCAGCTGATCAGCGACGTGCCGCTGTGCTCGCTGCTCTCCGGCGGCCTGGACTCCTCGGCGCTCTCGGCGATGGCCGCCCGCGGTCTCGCGGAGCGCGGTGAGGGGCCGCTGCGGACGTTCTCGGTCGACTTCGAGGGCTACGACGAGAACTTCGAGGCCGACGACATGCGCGCCACGCCGGACGGGCCGTACGTCACCGCCGTGGCCGAGCACATCGCGAGCGACCACCAGCGGATCCTGCTCAACAACGACTCGCTGCTGGACCCGGGCTTCCGGGCCGCGGTGCTGCGCTCGCGGGACCTGCCGGGCATGGGGGAGATGGACACCTCGCTGTACCTGCTGTTCAAGGCGGTGCGCGAGCAGTCGACGGTGGCGCTCTCGGGCGAGTCCGCCGACGAGGTGTTCGGCGGCTACAAGGACTTCCACGACCCCGAGGCCGTGAACGCGGGCACCTTCCCGTGGATGCGCGGGATGGCGAAGGGCCGGCTCGGCTCGACCATCCTGTCCGACCGGGTGGCCGAGCGGCTCGACCTCGACGGCTACGTCGCCGCGCAGTACGACGCCACGATGGCCGAGGTGCCCCGCCTGGAGGGCGAGACGGGCCACGAGGCCCGGATGCGCGAGGTCTGCTACTCCTACCTCACCCGCTTCCTGCCCAACCTGCTCGACCGCAAGGACCGGATGAGCATGGCGGTCGGTCTCGAGGTGCGCGTGCCGTTCTGCGACCACCGGCTGGTGCAGTACGTCTTCAACACCCCGTGGTCGCTGAAGACCTTCGACGGACGTGAGAAGTCGCTGCTGCGTGCCGCGACCGCCGACCTGCTCCCCGAGTCGGTCGTGCAGCGGGTGAAGTCGCCGTACCCGGCCACCCAGGACCCGGGCTACCTGAAGTCGATCTCCGAGGACCTGCTCAGCCGGGTCGAGGACGACTCGTCGCCGCTCTCGGCGATCTCCGACCGTCGCCAGCTGCTCGCGGTGCTGGACAAGCCGGACCACGGCACCCAGATGCTCGTCGACCGGATGCTCAACATCGACGACTGGATGCGGGAGTACGACGTCGACCTGCAGATGTAGGTCTCACCGGAAGTCCCGCGACGCCGCCCGGGCCTGCAGGGCCCGGCCGGCGCCGGGGACGACCACGTCGATGCCCTCGACCCGGTCGGCGACCAGGTTGGTCGCCCCCTCCTCGCGCTCGAGGATGCCGCGGACGACCACGGCGACCCGGTCGCGAGCGGCCCGGCGGTGGACCTTCATCACCCCGACCGAGCAGACGACGTTGAGCATCCCCGTCTCGTCCTCGAGGTTGAGGAAGGTGACGCCCTGGGCGGTGCCCGGCCGCTGCCGGTGGGTGATCAGGCCGGCGACGTGCACGCGGCGGTGGTTCTCGGTGCTCGCGAGGTCCGCCACCGAGCGGATGCCCGCCCGGGTCAGGTCGGCCCGCAGGTGCTCGACCGGGTGCCGCTCGGGCGAGATCCGGGTGGCCTGCAGGTCGGCCAGGGTCAGCTCGGCCTCGCTCATCCCCGGCAGGGTCGGCGGCGGGGGAGCAGGGGTGGAGCCGGGCAGGTGGTCGGCGCTCTCGGCCGACCCGGCCACCCACAGGGCCTCGCGGCGGCCCAGCCCGAGGCCGTCGAACGCTCCGGCGGTGGCCAGCGCCTCCAGCTGGGTGGTGGTCAGCCCGGCTCGGCGGGAGACGTCGGTGACGTCGGTGAACGGTGCCTGCGCCCGTGCCTCGACGATCCGGTGCGCGACCTCGGCGCCGATCCCGCGCACCGAGTCCAGGCCGAGGCGTACGGCGTGCCGGCCGTCGCGGCGGTGCGCCGGCACCGGGTCGGGGGTGCCGGGCCGCCACTCGGTGCGGGTGAAGTGCGGGGTCCGGCACGCCTCGAGACCGGTCGGCCCGGTCGCCCCGTCCGCCTCCTCGAGCGGCTCGAGGTCGGCCTGGGCGCGTGAGCGCTGCAGGTCGGGACGGCGTACGACGACCCCGTGGCGGCGCGCGTCGCCGACCAGCGACTGGGGGGAGTAGAACCCCATCGGCTGGTTGCGCAGCAGCCCGGCCAGGAACGCCGCGGGGTAGTGCAGCTTGAACCACGAGCTGGCGTAGACCAGCAGCGCGAAGCTCAGCGCGTGGGACTCGGCGAACCCGAAGTTCGCGAAGGACAGGATCTGCAGGTAGATCCCGTCGGCGACCGGACCGACGAGGCCGCGGCGCGCCATGCCGGCGTACAGCGTGGCCTTGATCGACTCGATCCGCTCGACACCGCGCTTGGAGCCCATCGCCCGGCGCAGCAGGTCGGCGTCGTCACGGCTGCAGTCGCCCAGCGCGACCGCCATCGCCATCAGCTGCTCCTGGAACAGCGGCACCCCGCGGGTGCGCTCGAGGACGGGGACCAGGTCGGGGTGCTCGTAGGTGACCGGCTCCTGGCCGGTGGCCCGACGGACGTACGGGTGCACCGCGCCGCCCTGGATCGGGCCGGGGCGGATCAGCGCGATCTCGATGGCGAGGTCGTAGAACTCGCGCGGCCGCAGCCGGGGCAGGGTGCCGATCTGGGCGCGGCTCTCGACCTGGAAGACCCCGACGGAGTCGGCGCGGCAGAGCATGTCGTAGACCGCCGGCTCCTCCTTGGGCATCGTGGCCAGCGTCCAGCGCTCGCCGGTGTGGTCGGCGGCGATGCGCATCATGTGGTCCAGCGCGCCGAGCATGCCCAGGCCGAGCAGGTCGAACTTCACCAGCCCCATCGACTCGACGGCGTCCTTGTCCCACTGCAGGACGGTGCGCTTGTCCATCCGGGCCCGCTCGATCGGGCAGACCTCGCCGATCGGGCGCTCGGTGAGCACCATCCCGCCGGAGTGGATGCCCAGGTGGCGAGGCGTCCCGAGCATCTGCTCGGCCAGCGCGGTGACCGGCGCGGGAGCGTCCGTGCTGCCTGCGACCACCGACCCCCAGCCGTCGATCTGCTTGGACCAGGCGTCCTGCTGCCCCGGGGAGTGGCCGAGCGCCTTCGCGGCGTCGCGGACGGCCATCCGGGGTCGGTAGCCGATCACGTTGGCCACCTGGGCGGCGTTGTGCCGGCCGTAGGTGTCGTAGACCCACTGGATCACCTCCTCGCGCCGGTCGGAGTCGAAGTCGACGTCGATGTCGGGCTCCTCGTCGCGGTGCGCGGAGATGAACCGCTCGAAGGGCAGGCGGTAGAAGACCGCGTCGACCGCGGTGATCCCCAGCGCGAAGCAGACCGCGGAGCTGGCCGCGGAGCCCCGGCCCTGGCAGAGAATCGCTTGCGAGCGGGCGAAGTCGACGATGTCGTGGACGATGACGAAGTAGCCGGCGAAGTCCTTCTCGGCGATGACCCGCAGCTCGTGCTCGATCCGGGTGCGAGCCTCGTGAGCGTGCGGGAGGTGGGCGTACCTCTCCTCGAAGCCGCGGCGGGCCAGCTCGCGCAGCCAGGAGTCCGGGGTGTGCTCGGCGGGGATCCGGTGCTTGGGCAGCCGCGGCGAGGCCTTGCGCAGGTCGAAGGCCAGCTCGTCGGCCAGGATCGCGGTACGGGTCACCGCGTCGGGCCAGCGGGGGAGGGCGCGGAGCATCTCCTCGCCGCTGCGCAGGTGGGCGGCGCCGGAGAGGTCCAGCCAGCCGTCGGCGTCGGCGAGGCTCCGCCTGGCGCGTACGGCGCCCAGGGCGGCGGCGAGGTGCGCCGCGGACGGCGTGGCGTGGTGCACGTTGCCGGCCGCGACCAGCGGCAGCCCGTGGGTCCCGGCGAGATCGGCCAGGGCCCGGTTGGTCTCGTCGGTGGCCGGCGAGGGGTGCGGCGAGAGCTCGACGGCGACCCCGTCGAGCCCGAAGCGCTCGGTCAGCCGGTCCAGCTCCTCGGGGGCGCCGCCGCTGCCCAGGGCGGCGCGGACGGCCCCCTTGCGGCATCCGGTGAGCACCAGCCAGTGCCCGCGGCCACGCTCGGCCAGCTCGTCGAGGTCGTAGACCGGCCGGCCCTTCTCGTCCCCGCGCAGGTGGGCGGCGGTCATCGCCGCGGCGAGCCGGTGGTAGCCCTCCACCCCGCGGGCCAGGACCAGCAGGTGCGAGCCCTCGGGGTCGGGGACACCGTTCTGCGGGCCGGAGAGCCCGAGGGACAGCTCGGCGCCGTAGACGGTGCGCAGCCCGGTGCCGTGCGCCGCCGCGGCCTCGGCCAGCATCGGGGCGCCGTAGAACCCGTCGTGGTCGGTGAGCGCCAGCCCGGAGAGGCCCAGCCGCACCGCCTCGTCGACCAGGTCGGCGGGGGAGGAGGCGCCGTCGAGGAAGCTGAAGTGGCTGTGGCAGTGCAGCTCGGCGTACGGCACCCCGGGCTGCTCGGGTGCCCGGCTCCGGACCTCCGGGCGGGCGCGCTTGCGCCGGGAGACCGGCGCGTCCTCGGCCCCGGGCAGGGCGGGGACCCCGGAGAGCCGCCGCTCGAGCTCGGACCAGGGGACGGCGGGGTTGTGCCAGCCCATCAGTCGTACCCGGCTTCCAGCGACCACCCCGACGGCCCGCACCGCAGCAGCCAGGCGCGCCCGTCCACCCCGACCAGCTGGAACCGCGAGCACCGGCCCTGGCCCCGACCGGTCCCGCCGGTCCACCAGGACTCGTCGACCGGCCACGGTCCGGCCCAGGCCGCGACCGGCTGCCAGGTGCCGTCGAGGCGGAACCGGCTGGGTTCGCCGGTGACCGCGCCGCGCTCGGTCACCGCGACCACGCGGCCCTCGGCATCGCAGACCTCGCTGGCCGGGGGGTCGGCGAAGACGCAGGCCGGCGCAGGGCCCGGCACCTGCCCGGGCCAGGGCCGGTCGACCGGGCGCAGGCCGGTGGGCCGCTCCCCCCAGGGCACGGCCTGCTGCCGGTCGGCGGGTCCACGGCCGCCCTGCAGCACCGGCCGGGTCACCGCGTCGAACCCGATCATCGCCTGCACCCGCGCCACCCCGCGCGCGACCATCTCCTCGCCGGTCCCGCCCCACAGCCCCTCGGCGTGGTCAGCGGCCGGCTCGACCACCTCGGGCACGAACCGCACCCGCTCCACCGGTGCGTGCACCGCGCCCGGCAGCTGCCAGCGCACCCGGTCGAGGACGTCGCGGGCGGAGAAGAAGCGGGGGTGCAGCCAGGTGCGCGCCGAGCAGAGGGTCCCGTCGCTCTCGGCCTCGATCCGCACCCCGGTCACCACCAGCTGCCGCTCGGCGAGGGCGGCGACCAGCTGCTCGGCGGTGCGCCGGGCGCTGAGGCAGATGGTCTCCACCGAGTCCAGCGGGGGTTCGAAGGCGACCTCGGCGTCGAGGTCGGGCGGCGGCGTCCGAGGGGTGACGTACGCCGGTGTCTCGCCGCGGGCGCGGCGGCGCACATCGGTGCCGTAGCGGCCGAACCGGTGCTGCACCGCGTCGGCCGGCAGTGCGGCCAGGTCACCGAGGGTGCGCAGGCCCAGTCGGCGCAGCAGGTCGACGCATCCGCGGCCCTGCGGCCCGTCGGCCTCCAGCACCTCGACCGGCAGACCCGCCAGGAAGCCGGGGGCACCACCCGGATCGACGACCGCGCAGTCCTGGACCGCCGCGGTCCGTGCGGCCTGCTCGGCGGTGAACAGGTCGTCGGCGACCCCGAGCCGGCAGTCCCACACCCCGGCCCGGACGAGGGTCTCGGCGACGACGGCGGCGGCGTTGGTCTCGCTGCCGTAGTAGCGGTCCGGGGCGCGTACGGCGACCAGTCCCGGCCGCAGCGCGGCGACCCCCGGGCTGAGCTCCTCGACGGCCTCGAGCACCGGCTCGAAGGACCGTGCGTCGCGCTCGGGGTTGTCGGGAAGCAGAGCGAGGTCGGGGCAGCGGAACTGGGCGTCGCGGCGCCGCTGCCCGCGGCGTACGCCCTCCTCGCGGGCTGCCGCGTTGCAGACCTGGACGACGCCTGCACGGAGGACGGCGGCGGGCGTCAGCGCGGGCAGTGCGGCCTCCTCCAGTGCGGCGACCACCGACCAGTCCGGGCACCAGACCACGAGCACCCTCATCCCAGGGCCCGCAGCGGCTCACGCTCGGTCACCGCGCGACCGCCCAGGTCGATGCGCACGGCAGGCGTCGTCCCGCGGCGTACGACGACGCTCGCGCGTCGCTCCCGCAGGCGCCCGCGGCCACGGTCCGGTCCGGTCCAGCAGACGTCCTCCAGGCTCAGCCGGGCCTCGCAGCGCGGCCACGCGCCGGCGACGACCAGCACGGAGGAACGCTTGCGCAGCCGGGCGTCGAGGACGCCGGCCGACTTGGCGTCCACCCGCGCCGGCGGGCGCAGCACGACCACGCGCAGCACGTCGACCAGCGCGGCGACGACCTCCAGCCACTGCTCACCGGCCTCGCGCACCAGGACCGTACGGGCCAGGTCGACCCCGGCGGCGGCCGCGGCCTCGGCGCCGAAGTCGGGCCAGCCGACGAACCCCACCCACTCCCCGGCGCTCGACGCGCCGGCGACCAGCGACAGCGCGAGCGAGTCGGCGTCGACCGCGTAGCTGCCGCCCGTGCGCAGCGACACCGCACCCGCCAGGGACGCGACCACCGGCACCGGCAGCCGGGCCGGACCGCCCTCCATCACCGCGACGCGCTCGCGCAGCTGCTCGAGGACGAGGGGTGTGCTCACCCGCCGATCTTCGAACATGCATTCGAAAACCGCAACCGGTCAGTGGCCCGGCGGAGGGTCAGCGCGGCAGCGCGCTCGCTCGCCAGGCGCCACGGCCGGCCTGCAGCTGTGGCCGGTGCATCCGGGCCGGAGCGGCCCACTCACGCTTGGGCTTCGCCGGCGCCTCGCCCGAGCCTGCGGCCAGCGCGGCGAACACCGCCGTGATCGCCGCGACCTCCTCCGGCGTCGCCGAGGGCGTGATCACGCGCAGCACGGGACGGGCGGGGGTCTCGGGTGCCTCTGCTGCCTCGTCGCTCACGAGCCCGAGGGTAGTCCAGCGCGCCGTTCGGCCCACTCGGGCCCGACCAGGGACCACACCTGCTTGTCGTAGTGGCGCCCCTCGAACAGCCACGCACCGCGCAGCGTCCCGTCCAAGTGCATCCCCAGCCGCTGCGCGACCCGGACGCTGCGGTCGTTGTCGGAGCGGCAGCGCCACTCGGCGCGGTGGATGCCGCGCTCGTCGAAGGCGTGGTCGAGCAGCACTCTCGTGCCCGCCGTCACCAGGCCGCGGCCCTCGCCGGCCGGCTCCAGCCAGCAGCCCAGCTCGCAGGTGCCCCACGCGGCGTCGAGGCTCACGTACATGACGCCGCCGAGCAGGGTCTCGTCCTCCCACAACCCGTGCAGCCGGGCACCGTCATGGGCAGCCGTGTCGGCGTACCGCTGCAGCGTCGCCCGCGCGCCGACGAGGTCCGTGCTCACGAACGCCGGGCCGACCCACGGGCGGATGTGCTCCCGGGCCCGGTCCATGTGCGCCGCGAACGCCTCCGCGTGGTGCGGCTCGAGCGGCGCGAGGCGTACGCCGGCGGCGACCTCGCGTGCGTCCATGCGCTGCCTCCCGACGTCGACGACGACACCAGGCTAGGGCGCTGCTCTCAGAGGTCGGCGACCGCGAGCCCGGTGAGGCCGGGGCCGAGCACGATCACGTCCCGGTCGGTGCCGGCGACGACGTCGATCGCGCGGATCCGTCCCTCCTCGAGGTCGCCGACGTAGTACGTCTGCTCGTCGGCGGTGGCCATGCCGATCGCCTCCTTGAAGTCGCCCGCGCAGATCTCCGGGGTGCCGATGCCCGGCGTCACCCGGGCCCGGTTGAGGGTGTTGCCCTCCGGCGGCCGGCCGCGGTCGGTCCACAGCAGGGTGCCGTGGGCGTCGAGGTGCAGGTCGATCGGCTCGGGCAGCCCCTCGAAGAGCAGCTCGACCTCGTCGGGCCTGTCGATGGACGTACGGAAGATCCTTCCCTCGCCGGCCTTCGGGGCGCCCTTCTGCGTCCAGTACAGCGTGCGGCTCGCGGGGTCGACGGCGATCCCGACCGGGTGGTTGCGCGGCTGGCGCGCCGCCTCCTCGCCGGTCGCCACGACGACCAGCGGCTCGAGGTCGCTGCCGTCGAGGTTGCACCGCAGCACCTGCATCCCCTCCCGGTCGCACCAGTAGAGCTTGCCCTCGTCGAGATCGGCGGTCAGCTGCTTGCCCGTGGTGAAGGACCCCCGGGGGAGGACCGTGACCCGGTTGCCGCCGTCGAGGTCGATCCGCTCGATCGAGCCGTTGCGCGTGAAGAACGTCCGCGCGCGCGGGTCCGAGCCCTCGTCGGCCGGCCCCATGTTGGTCCAGTAGACGTGCCCTCGCTCGGCGTCGACGACGACGCCGTCGGGCGTCTCGTCCAGCCCGCTGACCAGCGTGCGCACCGTCGCCCCGTCGGGGCTCGCGGAGACGGCCTGCATCTCCTGGGCGACCAGGTTGAGGACCAGCAGCTCCTTCATCGTCCACTCCATTCCGGTGCGCGCTTCTCGGTGAAGGCGCGCACCCCTTCGGCGAAGTCGTCGGAGGCGGAGAGCCGTGAGGACTCCGCGCGCATCAGGTCCATCGCCTGGGCCTCGGTGACGTCGGGTGCCCACCGGACCAGGCGCTTGACCGCGCCGAGCGCCAGCGGGGCGTTCGCCCCGACCGTCGCCGCGAGGGCGAGGGCCGCGGTCAGCGCCTCGCCGTCGTCGACGACCTCGTTGACCAGGCCGTACGCCGCCAGGCTAGGCGCCGGCTGCGGCTTCCCGGTCAGCAGCATCTCCAGCGCCACGTGGTGCGGCAGCCGCTCGGTCAGGCGTACGACGCCCCCACCGCCGGGGATCAGCCCGCGGGTGACCTCCGGCAGCCCGAACGACGCGGATCGCCCGGCGACGACCAGGTCGCAGGACAGGGCGAGCTCGAAGCCGCCACCGAGGGCGAACCCCTCGACCGCGGCGACCAGCGGCTTGTCGACGCGTGCCTCGGTGAGGCCGCCGAACCCCTTGCTCCCGACGAGCGCGTGGTCGCCGGTGGCGGCCGCCTTGAGGTCCATACCGGCGCTGAAGTAGCCCCCGGCGCCGGTCAGGACCCCGACCCGCAGGTCGTCGTCGCTCGCCAGCCGGTCCACGGCCGCGGCGATGCCGGTCGCGACGTCGCCGTTGACCGCGTTGCGGGCTGCGGGGCGGTCGATGGTGATCACCAGCGTGCTGCCGGTGACCACGGTGGTCACGACGTCGGTGCTCATGAGTCCGCCTCCACGTCCGCGAGCGCCTCCAGCACGGCCTCGGTACGCACCCGGCGCTTCTCGACGAGCCGGTCGTAGGCCTCCTCGCCGACGCCGTACTCGGCCTCGATGTCGGTGACCAGCCTCTCGCGCACGTCGGGGTCGGTCGACGGTGCCCCGAGCGCGATCCGGCCGGTCTCGGCGCCCACGCCCTCGAACAGGTGGCGGGCGCCACCGACGCCGCCGCCCAGGACGTTGCCCTCGAACAGGCCGATCGTCGACCAGCGCAGGCCCAGGGAGTTCTGCAGGATCGCGTCGAGGTCGGCGACCCCGACGACACCGTCCTCGACGAGGTACTGCGCCTCGCGGGACAGGGCGGTCTGGAGCCGGTTCGCCACGTGGCCGGGCATCTCCTTGCGGACGACCACCGGGACGCGGTCCAGCTCGCGGTAGAGCGCGATCGCGCGCTCGACGGTCGCAGGCGCGGTGTCCGTGCCGGGCACGACCTCGACCAGCGGCATCAGGGCCGGCGGGTTGAACGGGTGCCCGACCAGGAGCCGGGTGCCGTCCTCGAGGCCCTCGGCGATCAGTGAGGACGCGATCGAGGAGCTCGACGTCGCCAGCACCGCGTCGGCGGGCGCGTGGGCGAGCACCTCGGCGAAGATCGTCTGCTTGATCTCGAGCCGCTCGGGACCGTTCTCCTGGACCAGGTCGACCCCGGTGACGGCCTCGGCGAGATCGGCGGTCCAGCTGACGAGCGCGTCGTCGGAGCCGAACTCGGACGTCACCCACTCCTCGAGCTGCGGTGCCGGGTCGGTGATCGTGACCGACCAGCCGTGGTCGCGGGCGAGGTGCGCCCACGAGAGGCCGATGACTCCGGCCCCGATGATCGCGACAGAGCGCGACGGTGTGCTGCTCATGATGTCTCCTAGCGATGGATGTCGATGCTGGTGCCGAGGGGACGGCGGGTCAGAGGAAGGCGCTGAGCCCGGTCACGTCCTTGCCGACGATGAGCGCGTTCATCTCGCGGGTCCCCTCGAAGGAGTACAGGGCCTCGGCGTCGTCGAAGGCCCGGCCGATGCCGTAGCTGGAGACGATGCCGTTGCCGCCGAACAGGTCCCGGCCGAGCGCGACCGTCTCGCGCAGCCGCGCGGTGTTCACGCCCTTGACCAGCGCCGCCTGGGCGTCGGTGGCCTGGCCCGCGTCGGTCAGCTCGGCGAGGCGAACGACGTTGCCGAGCATGACGGTCACGTTGCCGAGCATCGTGAAGAGCTTGTCCTGGATCAGCTGGTAGGAGCCGATCGGCTTGCCGAACTGCTCGCGCTGAGTCGCGTAGTCGCGGGCCAGCTCGTACGCCCGCGACGCCACGCCGACGGCCAGCCAGCCGACGCCCTGCCGGGTGCGGGACAGGACCTGGTGGGCGACGTCGCGCCACGACTCGATCCTCTGCAGCCGCATGCTCTCGGGCACGACCACGTCGACCAGCTCCACATCGGCGTTCTGCACCGAGCGGAGCGCGATCTTGTGCTCGATCTTGGTGGTCGTCAGCCCGGGCGTGCCCTTCTCGACGACGAACGCCTTGATGTTGTCGTCGTCGACGTCGCGGGCGTAGACGACGATGTAGTCGGCGAACGTCCCGTTGCCGATCCAGCGCTTCGCGCCGTTCAGCGTCCACGAGTCACCCGTGCGCTTCGCCGTCGTCCGCATCCCGCCGGCGACGTCGGAGCCGCCCTCGGGCTCGGTCAGCGCGAAGCAGGCGATCTTGTCGTACGACAGCAGGTCGGGCATCAGCCGCGCGACCTGCTCCTCGCTGCCGCCGTAGTAGATGCTGCCCATGCCTAGCCCCGTGTGCACGCCGTTGAAGACGGCCAGCGAGGCGTCGGTGCGTGCGAGCTGCAGCTGCAGGAAGCCGGTGAACAGCGAGCCGTACGCCGGACGCCCGCTGGCGGTGGGGTAGTGGTAGCCGATGGTGTCGAGCTCCTTGAACTTCTCGATCACCTCGAACGGGAACTCGGCGGCGGACCAGGCGTCCGCGGCGTACGGCGCGATCTCGCGCTCGATGTAGTCCTCGCTGCGGCGCAGGATCTCGCGCTGCTCCTCCGGGAGCTTGTCGAGGTAGGAGAAGTAGTCCCACGTGGTGTTGGCAGGCTTGGCCATGTCGATCTCCTGGTGCGAAGTGGATGGGTGGGGGCGCGAGCGTCAGTGCCGGACGGCCCCGCCGAGGCGCGGCGCCTCGTGGTAGGTCGTCAGCGGCGTGCCGCTGAACTGGACGGGGTAGCGGCGCACGCGGATGTCGCCCTCGGTGGAGTGGCTGACCTCGGGGAGCAGGTCGCCCTCGCGGACGTAGTCGTTGGACAGCGGGTCCATGATGTCGACCGGCAGCGCCATCGGGATGCTGTGCTTCTGGCAGACCGTGGCCCACTCCTCGACGCTCAGGCTCGGGGCGACCTCGCGGACCACCTCGTACACGTGCTTGCGGCCGTCGGTGGCGGTGTTCGCCCAGTCGGCGAAGTACGGGTCGGTGTCCATCCGCTCCTCCTGGCCGGCCGCGGCGAGGAGGTCGCGCATGTTCTGCAGCGAGTACGGGTGGATCGCGATGGTGCCGTCGCTGGCGCGGACGTCGCCGTGCTCGACGTTGAAGGCGATGGAGTAGCCGCCGTCGCCGGTCGGCGGGGCGAAGGTGTTGCCGGCGAGGTGCTCGACCATGGTGAACGCGAAGATCGTGTCCACCATCGGGACGTTGACCTCCTGGCCCCTGCCCGTCACGGTGCGCGAGTGCAGCGCCGCCAGCGCCGAGCCCAGGATCGCGAGGCTGGAGAGCTTGTCGGCGATGATCGACGGCACGCAGGAGGGGTTGCCGGTGAGGTAGTCCATCGCGCTGGTCAGCCCGGCGGCGGACTGCACGATCTCGTCGTACGCCGCCTGCTCGTACTGCGCGGAGCCGCGCCGGAAGCCCTGGGCGCTGCAGTAGACGAGCGCGGGGAACCGCTCGCCGATCTGGTCGTAGGAGATGCCGAGCTTGGTCAGTGCCTGCGGGCGCTGGTTGGTGACGAAGATGTCGGCCTCGGCGAGCAGGTCGAAGAAGTCCTGGCGTCCCCCGTCGGACTTGAGGTCGCACACGACGCTGCGCTTGTTCATGTTCGAGTTCATGAACAGCGGGCCCATGCCGGGGGTCCGGCCGCCGGGGTACTGGCGGGCGAGCTCACCGGTCGGCGGCTCGACCTTGACGACCTCGGCGCCCAGGTCGCCGAGCAGCTCGGCTGCGTACGGCGCCATCACCACCGATGCCAGCTCGACCACCTTCACGCCGGCCAGCGGGCCGAACGAGGATTCTGTCGTGTCGACGGACAATCTTGTCACCTCGGTATTCTCGAATGTCTCTGCGCGAGCCCTCCCGGGCTCGCACCAACATTCCTACCGCGACGGGAAGGCGATGAGAATTGCCTTTTCGGCAATTGTTGTTACCGCTGCGGCAACGCCTTCGCGAGCCCCTCGCGCAGCGCGGTGAGGTGGTCGGCGCCCCGCCGCCAGGCGAGGTAGGTCGTGAAGGCCATCGGGACGTCGCTGACCGGCAGGACGCGGAACGTCGACTCCCGCAGACCCTGGATCTCCTCGGCATCCTGGGACCGGATCGTCAGCTTGGGCGAGCCGTCCAGGGCGATCAGCGTCGCGGCGAGGTCGTCGTACCGCTCGTCGGCGTGGTTGACCACGCCGGCGGCGAACAGGTCGCGCTGCGCCTGCAGCATCTCCGCGATCTCCCAGGACCGGGGACCGTGGATGTAGGAGAAGTCGCTCAGCTCCGCGGCCGACACCTCGGACCGACCGCCCTCGAATTGTGAGACGTCGACGAGGACGCCCATCGTCTCGTGATCGACCTCGCAGAACTCGACGGATTCCGCAGCCGGCCGCACGTGGGTCAGCGCAAGATCCACGCGGTGGTCACGGATCGCCTTCGACACGTCCTTCGAGGGCACCTGGCTGATCGCGAAGACGTACTCCCCCGAGTGCTCGGAGATGAACCGTGACACCGCGTTGCGGACTCGTGAGCTCAGCGAGAACGGCACGCTCACCCGCACCCCGTCGGCCGTGTTCTCGGGCCGCAGGCGAGTCGGGATCGCCTCGACCTCGGCGACGACGCTGCCGGCGAGCACGAACAGCTTCTCGCCGGCCTCGGTCAGCGCGACGTGGTGGGTCGAGCGGTCGAACAGCGAGACCTCGAGCTCGTGCTCCAGCGACTGGATCTGCCGGGTCAGCGGAGGCACGGTGATGTGCAGCGTCCGTGCGGCCCTCGTGAAGTTCAGCTCCCGGGCCACGGCGAGGAAGTACTGCAGCTGCCGGATCTCCACGGCTGCGACCCTAGGGCACGTTGCTCACCCCATGGCCTGCTGCGAACGGCCAGCGGTTGAGCAACGCACCCTAGGCCAGCGCGGAGCAGCCGGGGCACCGGCTCATCAGCGAGTGCCGACAGTGCAGGACGTGCTCGAGGAACCGGCTGGTCCGCAGCAGCTCGGCGCGCTGTCGCTCGACTCGTACGAGCTCGGCGCGGATCACCGCCTCGCGCCCGGTGGCGTCGCGGTGGAGCGTGAGCCGGGTCTGCTCCAGCGACATCCCGGCGCGCCTGCAGGCGAGCACGATCCGCAGCCGGGTGAGCGCCTCGTCGTCGTAGTCGCGGTAGCCGTTGTCCAGCCGGGCCGGCACCACGACGCCCTCGTCCTCCCAGTGCCGCAGCACGTGGGTCTCGACGCCGATCTCCTCCGCCGCCTCACCGATCCGCACGTGGTCCATCCTACGCTTGCCTTCAGGTCCACCTGAATGTTTAGCGTGAGGCGCATGCACACCTCGACACTCGAGTGGAACGGCCGCCGGATCGCCTGGAGTCGCGCGGGGAAGGGCCCGCCGGTGGTCTTCGTGCACGGCACGCCGTTCTCCGCGCGGGTGTGGTCGCCGTACGCCGCTGAGCTGAGCCGGACCCACACCGTCTTCGCCTGGGACCTCCCCGGCTACGGCGAGTCCTCGAAGGACCCCGCGCACGCGGTGGACTTCACGGTCCACGCCCGCGCCCTCGCCGCGCTGCTCGAGCACTGGGGCGTCGAGCGGCCGCACGTCGTGGCGCACGACTTCGGTGGCGGCGTCGCGCTGCGCACCCACCTGGTCGAGGAGGTGCCGTACGCCTCGCTGCTGCTGGTGGACGCGGTGGTGGTGCCGCCGAGCGGGTCGGCGTTCTTCCGGCTCGTGGCTGACCACCCCGACGTGCTCGGCAGGCTGCCGGCGCCGATGCACCGCGCGGTCGTCGAGGCGTACGTCGCGGGCGCCGTCCACCACCCGCTGACCGCCGAGCAGCGCGACGCGCTCGTCGCGCCGTGGACCGGCGAGTCGGGGCAGGCGGCGTTCTACCGTCAGATCGCGGGCTACGACGAGGGTCTCCTCGCCGAGAACGAGCGCAGGCTCGGCGCCCTCGGTGTCCCCACCCGGGTCCTCTGGGGCGCCGAGGACGCCTGGATGCCGTTGCCGCTCGGTCGGCGCCTGCACGGTCTCCTCGACGCCGCCGCACCCGGCGGTGCCGGCTGGCGGGTGATCGAGGGTGCCGGGCACCTCGTGCAGTACGACGCCCCCGTCGCGCTCATGTCCGAGCTGCGCGACTGGCTCGCCACTTGCTGACAGGCGGCGCTCCACGGCGCTTGACGGGGTGGTTTCGACGTCCTCCCTCCCCTCGACAGGCTCAGGACAACGCGCTGGCGCTCGGTCGGGCTCAACCACCGGTGGTCACGGCGACCACTCGGTGGTCGAGCCCGAAGCGAGCTCTGCGAGCGAGGACGTCGAGACCACCCCGCACCCGACTGCCGGCCGCCGACGCTCGCGTACGGCGACGTTGCGGCCCCTCCACGGCCTCATGAGGGCCGAAACGTCGCCATCTGCACGAGCTGGTCAGCTCACAACGGGATGTTGCCGTGCTTCTTCGGCGGCAGGGTCTCGCGCTTGTTGCGCAGCAGGCGCAGTGCCTTGACCACCTCGGCGCGGGTCTCGCGGGGAGCGATGACGGCGTCGACGTACCCGCGCTCGGCGGCGAGGTACGGGTTGGCGAGGGTGTCGTCGTACTCCTGCATCAGCTCGGCACGGCGGGCGTCGGGGTCCTCGGCCTGCTCGAGCTCGCGCTTGTAGAGGATGCCGACCGCGCCCGACGCGCCGACGACGGCGATCTGGGCGGTGGGCCAGGCGAGGTTGACGTCGGCGCCGAGGTGCTTGGAGCCCATGACGTCGTACGCCCCGCCGTACGCCTTGCGGGTGATCACGGTGACCAGCGGGACGGTGGCCTCGGAGTAGGCGTAGATCAGCTTCGCGCCGCGGCGGATGATGCCGTTCCACTCCTGGTCGGTGCCGGGCAGGAAGCCGGGGACGTCGACGAACGTGAGCACCGGGATGTTGAAGGCGTCGCAGGTGCGCACGAAGCGGGCGGCCTTCTCGGAGGCGTCGATGTCGAGCGTGCCGGCCAGCTGCATCGGCTGGTTGGCGACGACGCCGACCGAGCGACCCTCGACGCGGCCGTAGCCGATCACGAGGTTCGGCGCGAACAGCGGCATCACCTCGAGGAACTCCTCGTCGTCGAGGACCGTGGTGATGACGTCCTTGATGTCGTACGGCTGGTTCGGCGAGTCGGGGATCACCGTGTCCAGCGCGGTGTCGAGGTCGCTGGGCTCCAACGAGGCCTCGTCGTCGTACGACGGAGCCTCGTCGAGGTTGTTCTGCGGCAGGTACGACAGCAGCGCCTTGACGTACTCGATCGCGTCGTCCTCGTCGGAGGCCATGTAGTGGGCGTTGCCCGAGCGGGTGTTGTGGGCGCGCGCGCCGCCGAGCTCCTCCATCGTCACGTCCTCGCCGGTGACCGTCTTGATGACGCCCGGGCCGGTGATGAACATGTTGGAGGTGCCGTCGACCATGACGGTGAAGTCGGTGACCGCGGGGGAGTAGACGTGCCCGCCGGCGCAGGAGCCCATGATCATCGAGATCTGCGGGATGACGCCGGAGGCGTGGACGTTGCGGCGGAAGATCTCGCCGTACAGCCCGAGGCTGACGACGCCCTCCTGGATCCGCGCGCCCGCGCCCTCGTTGATGCCGATGATGGGGCAGCCGGACTTGATGGCGAGGTCCATCACCTTGGTGATCTTCTCGCCGTACACCTCGCCGAGGGAGCCGCCGAAGACGGTGAAGTCCTGGCTGAACACGCAGACCTGGCGGCCGTCGATGGTGCCGTAGCCGGTGATCACGCCGTCCCCGAACGGACGCTTCTCCTGCAGGTTGAAGTTGGTGCTGCGGTGTCGCACCAGCTTGTCGAGCTCGACGAAGGAGCCCTCGTCGAAGAGCTCGTCGATCCGCTCGCGCGCGCTCTTGCGCTCCTTCGTGTGCTGCTTCTCCGCGGCGGCCTCGTTGGCCTCGACCACGTCGGCGTCGCGCCGGGAGAGGTCCTCGAGCTTGCCGGCGGTGGTGTGGATGTCGATGTCGTCGGGGACCTCGATGCCGCCGAGAGCCTCCTGGGGCTCCTCCGCGGACGTGGCTGCGTCGCTCACCTGGCTGGCCTTTCGTCGGGAACGGCGGCCAATCTAGTGCCCGTGCCGGATCAGAGCCCCTGGCGGGTGCAGCGCCTGCCCGAGAGCCCGTCGACCAACGAGGTGGCCGCCGAGGCCGTACGTCGTGGCGAGCCGCCGGGTCTGGTCGTGGTCACCGACCACCAGACCGCCGGGCGCGGGCGGCTGGACCGCCGCTGGGAGACGCCGGCGGGGGTGGCGCTGACGTGCTCGGCCGTCGTCGACCCGGGGGTCCCGGACGCGCAGTGGCCCTGGCTGCCGCTCGCGGTCGGTGTGGCCTGCTGCGAGGCGGTCGAGGAGCTGACGGGGCTCGCGCCCGGCGTGAAGTGGCCCAACGACGTGCTGCTCGAGGAGCGCAAGCTGGCCGGCATCCTGGTCGAGCGCGTCCTCGCGCCGGGTGGGCACCCGCTCGCGGTGCTCGGGATCGGCGTCAACGTCCACCAGAGGGAGCTCCCCGTCCCGACGGCGACCTCGCTCGCCCTGGCCGGCGTGCAGACCACGGTCGAGGAGCTGCTCGGCGCGCTCCTCGCCCGGATCGGGGCGGGGCTCGGCGCGTGGCGAGCCGAGGGCGGCCCCGGCGCGCTGCGCGCGTCGTACGTCCGGCGGTCGGTGACGCTCGGCCGGCGGGTCCGCGCCGAGCTGCCCGGCGGGGGCGTGCTAGAGGGCCGCGCGGACCGGCTCGACGAGCACGGCCGACTGGTGCTCACCGACGACGCGGGGGAGCCGCACGTGGTCGGTGCCGGCGACGTCGTTCACCTGCGTGTCACCTCGTGAGTGAGACAATCGTCGCCGTGCCGGACTCCTACACCCGCGAGCAGCTCGAGGTCGCGATCCTCGGAGCCCCGCCCGCGCTGACCTCGGACGAGGTCGCCGAGCTCTCGGGCGTGGAGTCCGAGACGAGCAAGCGGCTGTGGCGGGCCCTGGGCTTCGCCGACGCCGCCGGGCAGGCGGCCTTCACCGAGCTCGACGTGCAGGCGGTGCAGGACACGATCGCGCTGACCGACAGCGGCGCGATCGACCGGGACCACGTGATGGCCCTGACCCGGGCCCTGGGCCAGACCATGGCCCGCCTGGCCGACTGGGAGGTCGCCACGCTGGCCGGCCGGGTGGAGGAGCTCGAGCGCGGCGAGCAGGCCACCGGCAGTCGCCTGGGCAGCGCCACGCGACTGGTCGAGGACCTCTCGCCGGGCTTCGAGAAGGTGCTGGTCCACGCCTGGCGGCGGCACCTGGCCGCGGCGGTCGCCCGGGTCTCCGCGATGGGGGCCCAGGACGCCGACCTGCACACGGCCGAGCTGACGGTCGGGTTCGCCGACATCGTCCAGTTCTCGGCGTACTCCAACCAGCACACGCAGGCCCGGCTGGGCGAGATGGTCGAGGTCTTCGAGTCGCGTGCGACCGACGCGGTCGCGACCCACGGCGGCCGGGTGATCAAGACGCTCGGCGACTCGGTGCTCTACGTCTGCGACGAGCCCGAGGCGGCGTACGACGTCGCCGCCGCCATCGTGCGGAGCTTCGGCCGCGACAAGTCGCTGCCCGACGTCCGGGTCGGCCTGGCCACCGGGCCGGTCGTGATGCGGCTGGGTGACGTCTTCGGTCCGGCCGTCAACCTCGCGGCACGGATGACCTCGGTCGCGCGCCGCAACCGGATCATCGCCGACCAGCGGACGGCCGGCCTGCTGCCGCCCGAGCAGTTCCAGCTGCGCACCCTTCCGCTGCGTCCGCTGCGGGGGTTCGGCGACGTGGAGCCGATCGCGGTCAAGCGCCTGTGAGCCGGCGGTCATGAGGGCGGTCGGCCCGGCGACCGTCGCCCTGATGGTCGTCGGTGTGGTCGCGGTGTCGTTCTCCGGGCCGCTGATGGCGGGGCTGGCGGTCCCCGCGCTCGCCGTCTCGATGTGGCGCAACGCGATGGCCACCGGGCTCCTCGCACCGGTGGCGCTGACCCGCCGACGTGCCGAGCTCCGGGCCCTGGACCGGCGCACCGTGACGATGGTCGTGACCGCCGGGCTGTGCCTGGCGCTGCACTTCGGCACCTGGGTCACCTCGCTGCGGATGACCTCGGTCGCCGCCAGCACCGCCCTGGTCTCGCTGCAGGTGGTCTGGGTGGTCGCCTGGGACCGGCTCACCGGAGTACGCCTCGCCGCGCTCGCCTGGGCCGGCCTCGTCCTCGCGCTGGGCGGCGTCCTCGTGATCACCGGCGTCGACGTCGCCACCTCGACCCGCGCGGTGGTCGGGGACCTGCTCGCGGTGGTCGGGTCGGTCGCGGTCGCGGCCTACACCGTGCTGGGCTCGCACGTCCGGCGCGGCGTCTCGACGACGACGTACACCGTCTGCTGCTACGGCACCGCGGCCCTCGCGCTCCTGGTGACCGGCCTCCTCCTCGGCGTACGCCTGGTCGGGTACGCCCCGCGCGAGTGGGGTCTCCTGCTCGTCGTGACGCTGACGGCACAGCTGCTCGGGCACTCCGTGTTCAACCGGCTGCTGGACACGATCTCGCCGATGGTGGTCTCGCTGGCGCTCCTCCTGGAGATCCCGGGCGCCGCGGTGATCGCGGCGGCGCTGCTGGGCCAGGTCCCCGCCGCCGGGGTCTTCGCCGGTCTGGGCCTGGTGCTCGCCGGGCTGGCGCTGGTCGTCCTCACCGCGAGGCGGGCCGTCCCGGAGCCGGCCGGCATGTAGCCTGCGACCGGTGCAGACCCAGGTCGTGATCCTCGCCGCCGGGATGGGCACCCGACTCGGCCGGCCCCACCCCAAGCCCCTGACTCCCCTCACCACGGGCGAGTCGATCATGCGCCGCGCAGTCCGGCTGCTGCGCGAGCGGTGGGCCGAGGCCCACATCACCGCCGTCGTCGGCTTCAAGCTCGACCTGGTGATCGAGGCCATGCCGGACCTCTCCTTCGTCTACAACGAGGTCTACGACTCCACCAACACCAACCGCAGCCTGCTCAAGGCGCTGCGTCAGTCCCACGACGGTGGCGTGCTGTGGATGAACGGCGACGTCGTGTTCGACCCCCGGGTGCTCGAGGCGATCGCCGACCGGGTCGGCGGCGAGCGCAGCTTCGTGTGCGTCGACCGCTCCTCGGTCGCCGAGGAGGAGGTCAAGTACACCCTCGACGACGACGGCATGATCGCCGAGCTGTCCAAGACCGTGGTCGGCGGGCTCGGGGAGGCCGTCGGCATCAACTACGTCTCCGCGGCCGACAAGCAGGCGCTGATCACCCGCCTGGCCGAGTGCGAGGACACCGACTACTTCGAGCGCGGCCTGGAGCTGGCCATCGAGCACGACGGCCTGCGTCTCGCCCCGGTCGACGTCTCCGAGTTCTCCGTGGTCGAGGTCGACTTCGACGACGACCTGACGAAGGCCAACGCCTTCGTCGGGCGGTGACGCGGACCGCAGCGGACGACGTTCGTGGCTGAGGAGAGCAGGGTCCTGCAGCTCGACGACGCGGGCATGGTCCTGTCCGGCGACGCGGAAGTCGTCCTCGACGTCAGCTTCGACGGTCGACGGATCTGGTCGTTCTGGCTGCTGCGCGACTCCGAGCCGTCGACGGGGGGCCGGTTCGTCGCCTGGCCGCAGTCGATGCGCCGGTTCCTCGACGGCCGGACGACGCTCCAGGTCGCCGAGCACCTCTCGGGCCGGGTGCTCCTCGACCGGCCGGTGCAGTTCGGCACCGCCGAGAAGCAGATCGCCGTGGTCAACGCGGACGGCAAGCCGCTGGGCATCGACAAGTCCGGACGGATGGCGCAGACGTTCGACACCCGCAGCGCCGAGCAGGTCGCACCGCTGCTGGACAGCATCGAGGAGGTGCTCGGTGCCCTGCGTGAGGCCGGCATCGAGGCGTTCCCGGCGTACGGCACGCTGCTCGGTGCGGTCCGGGAGGGCCGGCTGATCGGGCACGACTCCGATGCCGACCTGGGCTACGTGAGTCGTCACGAGCACCCGGTCGACGTCGTGCGCGAGTCGTTCCGGGTGCAGCGCGCGCTCGCCGAGCTGGGCTACCCGATCACGCGCTACTCCGGCGTCGCGTTCAAGGTCGAGGTCCGCGAGGCCGATGGCTCCACCCGTGGTCTCGACGTCTTCGGCGGTTTCATGACCGACGGGCGGCTCTACCTGATGGGCGAGGTGGGGCAGGAGTACGAGACCTCCTGGCTCTTCCCGCTGGGCACCTGCACGCTCGAGGGACGGACCCTGCCGGCACCGGCCGACCCGGGCCGGATGCTCGCCGCGATGTACGGCGACGGCTGGCGGACCCCCGACCCGGCCTTCCAGTTCGAGACCCCCCGCTCGACCACCCGCCGCCTGGACGGCTGGTTCCGCGGCACCCGGGTCAACCGGCCGGCGTGGGACCGGGTCTACTCCCGGCTGCGTGGTCGTCCACCGGGTCGTACCGCGAGCGACCTGGCGCGTCTCGTCCGCGACCGCGAGGGACCCGACGTGGAGCTGGTCGACGTCGGGGGAGGCAGCGGCGCCGATGCGGTCTGGTGGGCACGCGAGGGGTCGCCCGCCCGTAGCTACGACTACGCGCCGAGCGCCAGCAAGGGCGCCGCGACCGTGGCGGAGTCCGAGGGGCTGCCGCTGCACGTGGAGCGGCTCAACCTCCTCGAGCTCCGCTCGGTCCTCGGTACGGGTGCCGACCTGGCCCAGCACCCACGCCGGCGGGCGCTGATGGCCAGGCACCTGATCGAGTCGACGACCGCACCGGGACGCCGCTCGCTGTGGCGGCTGGCCTCGATGGCGCTGCGCGAGGGAGGGCGGCTCTACCTCGAGACCTGGTGCGGGGGGCCGGAGCCGGCGTACCCCGCGCGGATGGTGCCGGTGGACCGGGTGGTGGCGGAGGTCGCCGCCGCCGGTGGCGAGGTGGTCGAGCGCGAGGAGCTGCGGCCCGACGGTGACGGCAGGCGATACGTTCGGCTGGTGGCCGAGTGGAAGGCGAGGAAGGCGTGAGCGGGATGGAGCAGTCGTTCGCACGACGTGCGGCCAGGCGGGTTCTGAGGCGGGAGAGCGACCTGGCCGCCCGGGTGGCCGAGCTGGAGCGCGAGGTGCAGGAGCTGCGCCGGACCAACCTGAGGCTGGCCGAGCTGACCGACGTCGTGGAGGAGCTGCTGGTGCCGGTCGCCTCCCAGGACCGCGCGAAGATCGAGGCGGCGCTCGAGCGCTACCCGCGCAGCATCTAGCGGCCCGCACGATGGCAGATCGCGTCTACCTGCACCTGGGGCTGCCGAAGACGGCGACGACGTACCTCCAGACCATCCTGTGGGGCTCGCGCGACCGGCTGCGCGCCGACGGCGTGCTGCTGCCCGGTGAGCAGCGGCGCGAGCACCTGTGGGCCTCGCGCAACGTCCGTGACGACATGGCGGGCGTCGGGATCACCGACTGGCAGCGAGGTGCGTGGGAGCGCCTGCGTGCCCGGGCCGCCGAGTGGCCCGGCACGGTGCTGATCAGTCACGAGTTCTTCGCCGCGGCCTCCGCCGAGCAGGCCCGGGACGCGATCGAGGCCCTCGCGCCCGCCGAGGTGCACCTCGTGGCCACGGCGCGTGAGCCGCTGGGGCTGTTCACCTCCAGCTGGCAGGAGAGCCTGAAGAACCGCGAGACGGCGCCGATGGGGGAGTACTCCCGCACCGTCTCCGAGGACCCGACCCAGGTGTGGAACTGGCGCACGCTGGACCTCGGCCTGGTCCTCGACCGGTGGGCACCCGCCGGGGGGCCGGTGCGCCCCGAGCACGTCCACGTGCTCCCGCTGCCCGGGCGGGACCACCCGCGCGAGGAGATCTGGCGACGGTTCGCCGGGCTGCTCGGCCTGGACGCGGACGCGTACGACCTCTCGGGCAGCTTCCCCAACGAGGCCATGGGCGTGGCCGAGGCGGAGACGCTGCGCCGGGTCAACGCCCACCTCGACGCCTTCGTGAGCGCGATCGACAAGGGCACCTACATCCGCAGCTTCCTGGCCGACGAGCGGCTGGTGCCGCGGGCGGGCGACCGGTTCTGGCCGGCCGACGACCAGGTCGAGGACGCTCGGCGGCGGGCACGTGCCGCGGTCGCGCTGGTCCGCGAGCGGGGGTACGACGTCGTCGGCGAGCTCGCCGACCTGCTCGTGCCCGACGAGCTGCCCGAGCGCCGGCACCCCGAGTCGGTCACCGACGGCGAGGTGGCTGCCGTGGCGACCGAGCTCGTGGCCACGATGCTCGGCGATGTGCGCGCGCTGCGCCACGAGCGGCGTCGGCTGCGCGTCGAGTCACGCGAGGCGGCCGAGACGGTGTCCGTCCTCCAGGCGCGGGTCGACGACCTCGAGGGCCGGGTCCGCGCCCCCTTGTGGCGGGTCGCGGGCTCCCGGGCCAAGCAGCTGCTGCGGGGCGGACGCCCGCCGACGTGAGGAATCCCATCCGTCGGGACGGCGACGCCGCGAGCGAGCCGTCGGTAGCCTGCCCTCGTTGCTCACCCGCCTGACGAAAGGGACTCACCCATGGCGCGCCTGTGCTCCACCGAGGGACTCACCGACATCCAGGAGGAGATCCTGAGAGTCGTCCGCCAGTTCGTCGAGGCCAAGATCATGCCCGTGGCGACCGAGCTGGAGCACGCCGACGAGTACCCGCAGGAGATCGTCGACGGGCTGAAGGAGCTGGGCATCTTCGGCATCACCATCCCCGAGGAGTACGGCGGCCTCGGCGAGTCGCTGCTGACGTACGCGCTGGTGGTCGAGGAGATCGCCCGGGGCTGGATGAGCGTCTCCGGGGTCATCAACACCCACTTCATCGTCGCGTACATGCTGATGAACCACGGCACCGACGAGCAGAAGCAGAAGTACCTGCCGAAGATGGCGACGGGCGAGGTGCGCGGTGCCTTCTCGATGTCCGAGCCGGGTCTGGGGTCCGACGTCTCCGCGATCAAGACCAAGGCGAAGAGGACCGACGAGGGCTACGAGATCACCGGCCAGAAGATGTGGCTGACCAACGGTGGCTCCTCGACGCTGATCGCGCTGCTGGTCGACTCCGAGGAGGGCGCGGACTCGGTCTACAAGAACATGACCACCTTCCTGGTCGAGAAGGAGCCGGGCTTCGGCGAGGTCGGCCAGGGGATCACCATCCCCGGCAAGATCGAGAAGATGGGCTACAAGGGCGTCGACACCACCGAGGCGATCTTCGAGGGCCACCGGATCTCCGCCGAGCAGATCCTCGGTGGTGAGCCGGGCAAGGGCTTCTACCAGATGATGGACGGTGTCGAGGTCGGTCGCGTCAACGTCGCGGCCCGTGCCTGCGGCATCTCCAACCGCGCCTTCGAGCTCGGCATCGCCTACAGCCAGCAGCGCGAGACCTTCGGCAAGCCGATCGCGCAGCACCAGGCGATCCTGTTCCGCCTGGCGGAGATGGCCACCAAGGTGGAGACCGCGCACGCACTGATGGTCAAGGCCGCTCGGTTGAAGGACCGCGGCGAGCGCAACGACGTCGAGGCCGGGATGGCCAAGATGGTGGCCGCGGAGTACTGCAACGAGGTCGTCCAGGACTCCTTCCGCATCCACGGCGGCTACGGCTACTCCAAGGAGTACGAGATCGAGCGGCTCTACCGCGAGGCGGCCTTCATGCTGATCGGCGAGGGCACCAGCGACGTGCAGAAGATGATCATCGGGCGCAGCCTGCTCAAGGAGTACGCGGCGAAGCGTTGACCACCCGGTCCACCGAGGCGAGGGCGGCGCGCAGGCGCTCCTCGTCGCGGTCGACCGCGGGGACCAGCAGCTCCATGACGACGTCGAGGACGTCGGAGAGCCGCTCGTTGAGCCGTTGCGACTCGGCCACCGCCACGCGCAGCGAGGCGACCTCCTGCTCGAGCCGGTCCAGGCGGGCCTCGCGCTCCTTGCTGCCGATCACGCGTCCTCCGCTCGTACGTCCCAGGTGATGTCCAGCCGGCACACTACGGGGTCCTCACGCCCGAGCGGCGCCAGCCCGCGCCCTTCCTCACGCACCAGGACCCGCCCGCCGCGGGCCTCGACCTCGGCGACCACCTCGTCCGGGTCCGCCCAGGTGCGCCGGTGCGCCGGGAAGTGGGTCGGCTCGTGCTCGCTGGCCGCGGTCCGGAACTCCAGGAACGTGTGCCCGCCACGGCGGCCGAGCATCGCGGCCAGTCGCCACAGGTGCGGCCGCGTCGTCGGCTCGAGGGCGTCCAGCAGCAGCCGGCCGTACAGGTGCGTCGGGCCGTCCAGACGCGCCAGCGCCGCCCCGGAGGTCAGCACGCTGCGGACCGACTCCAGGTTGAGGATCGGGAAGCGCACGAACGACTCCCCGCGGGCACGTCGCGCCCGCGAGTGCGCCAGCGCCCGGCTGCGGGCGGCACCGGCGTACTCCGAGCCGAGGACGTCGAAGCCCTGGTCGGTCAGCCAGAAGGCGTCCCGTCCCAGGCCGGCCCCGACCTCGAGCACCCGAGCGCCGGCGGGGATCCGGTCGGCGGCCCACCGAGCGAAGAGCGACGGCTCGGAGGGCACGTCGGCGGCGTGGTTGTCGTAGAACGCCGTCCAGTGGTGCAGGCGCGACCGGCTGGTGCGGAACAACGACGACATGGTCTCCACCACCGCGGGGGAGTGGTGGAACCGGAACGCCGGGTCGGGGACGGCCCAGCCGGGACCGTAGGTGTAGGCGAGGAAGCGCGGCAGGTCGCGCGGCGCGGGGAACTCCACACCCTCCAGCTCGATGGTCCCGAACGGGACGATCGCCTCACGGGGGAGGTCGCCGGACAGGTTCCCCATGATGTGGAAGCGCTCCTCGCCCGGAGGCCCCAGGTGGAAGGAGCCGAAGACGTCGACACCGGCGCGCTTGCCGGTCGGCAGCGGCACCCAGACCTTGAAGTTGGTGGCCGACATCCGGACCACCGTCCACCCGCGAGCGCGCAGAGCGGACTCGGCACGGCGGGTCTCGCGGATGATGTCGAACGGGTGCGTCGAGCGGCTCAGCCAGGCCAGGTCGGCGTCGGAGTCGTGACCGATCATGTGCCCGTCGCGGGCGGCGCCGAGCAGGCAGCCGTAGACGAGGTACGCCTCGAGACCGGCATGCTCGACGAGGTCGTCGAGCACGGTCCGTGCGGCCCGGACCAGCTCCAGGCGCGCGGCGGCGTCCATCCGGTCGAAGGTGCGCTGCAGGTGGTTGCCCTTGTCGAGTGCCAGCGGGTGACCGGCGTCGTCGACGAGGTGCAGCGGCTCGGACGAGCCGCCGAAGCAGACCTCGCCCTCGAACGCCGTCTCGCCGGAGAGGTGCCCTCGGACCCGTACGGGCGTCGTACCTCGCAGGCGTACGGCCAGCGCGTCCGGCCACCGGACGAGGAGGCCGTCACCCTCGCGTCGCCCCTGGTCGAGCGTCGTGAAGGACCACACGCGCTGGTCGCCGAAGAGGACGTCCACCGGTCCGTCGAGGTGGCCGGCGAGGTGGATCCCCCGGTCGTCGACGCGAGACCCGGTCACGCGCACCACCTCAGGAGGCGACGGAGACCGAGGACAGCACCGAGGTCACGACCTTGTCGCGATCGGCCTTCGAGGAGTCCTCGGGGAAGGCGAAGGTGAAGCCGAAGCTGCTGCCCTGGGAGACCAGCCAGTACTGCATGACGTAGAAGGGTCCGGTCTCGTTGCTCGCCCTGCCCTCCTGGCGCACGGTGGGGACGCCGTCCACGGAGACCGGGCTGAGCTGCTTGACCTGCGGGGAGATGGGAACCAGCTCGGAGCGGATCTGGGTCGCGACCGCCTTCAGCTGTGCCGTGGTCGGGGCGCCCGCCTGGACCTCGTTGGGCGAGGTGATGGTGTTGATGCTGGACATGAACCGGCTCACGGGCTCGGTCGCGCGACCGCCGGAGTCGATGCCGGGGTTGGCCGCCTTGAGCTGACTGGTGATGACGGTCCACCCCTTGGGCAGCCGGTAGGTGTAGCCGTTGGCCTTGACGGCGTCGCCGGTGGCCGGCGTCCCCTTGACCTCGGGGTAGCTCGGTGCGCTGGCGTCGGCCTTCGAGTCCTTGTCGTCCTTGGAGTCGTCGCCGCCGCAGGCCGAGACGGTGGTGGCGAGCAGCAGCCCGGTCAGCGCGGAGGCGACCAGCTTCCCGGGGAGCGGTGAGACGGCCATGGCGGGAAGTCTGGCACAGGCCACCGCGCCGACCGGAGCGGTGTTCGGGCACGATGTGCGGCCAGGGCGGGACACGCCCGGAGACCACCCGTGGACGACCCCCGACGTACGAGGAGGAGACACCCGATGCAGTTCGGACGCAGCTACGAGGAGTTCGAGGTCGGTGCGACCTACAAGCACTGGCCGGGCAAGACGGTGACCGAGGCCGACGACCACCTCTTCTGCCTGATCACCATGAACCACCACCCGCTGCACCTCGACATCCACTACGCCGAGGAGACGACCCAGTTCGGCAAGAACGTCGTGGTGGGCAACTACGTCTACTCCGTCCTGCTCGGGATGAGCGTCCCGGACATCTCGGGCAAGGCCATCGCGAACCTCGAGATCGAGTCGCTGCGGCACGTGGCGCCGACCTTCCACGGCGACACGCTCTACGGCGAGACCACCGTGCTCGACAAGTGGGAGTCCAAGAGCAAGGACGACCGCGGCGTCGTGCACGTCGAGACCATCGGCTACAACCAGGACGGCAAGGTCGTGTGCCTCTTCCGCCGCAAGGTGATGGTGCCCAAGCAGTCCTACCTCGACGAGCGCGGCGGGGAGCAGCCCGGCAGGCCCGTCCCGCAGCCGAGCAAGTTCTGGCCGGGTCCCCAGCAGGGCTGAGCCCCTCGGAGCCTCACGACGTGATCAGCGCCGGCACGACCAGGACGGCCGGTGCGATGACGGCCAAGGTCACCGCCAGTCCCAGCAGCTTGCGGAACAGCCGGTCCTGCTCGTCCAGCGCGCTGTTGGCGATCACCAGGGTGCCGGCGACGTGGATCGGGTTCATCACCATCAGCGCCGCCGGGACGGCGACGGCCGCGAGTACCCAGAAGGTCTCGGGTCCGTTGCCGAAGGCGGTCGCCGCCAGCGGCACGGTCAGGCCCAGGACGCCGAGGGTCGAGCTCTCGATGCAGCACAGCAGCACGGTGAGGTACGACAGCAGGATCACCAGCAGGGCGCCGGTGCCGACGTGGTCCAGGCCGTCCTGGATCGCGTCGATGGTGCCGATCTCCTGCAGCAGCCCGAGGTAGGTCAGAAGGCCGCACAGCAGCAGGATGCTCGGCCAGGGCACCCGGGCCAGCAACGCTCTGCCGTCGGGCCGGAAGGCGATCTGCAGCAGCACTCCGAGTGCCATCGAGGTGACCCCGACGTCGGTCTTGAAGGCGACCACGAGCACGAGGAAGGCCACCAGCGCCACCACCGTGCTCCACAGGTAGGTCGGTGTCGGCGGCCGGTCGCCCTCGGCCTCGGGCTGCTCGGCGGGTGCGGGCGTGACGGTGTACGCGCGACCGGACGGTCGACGGGCGCGGTCGATCAGCTGGAGCACGAGGACGACGACCACGGCGGTCGCGAACGAGACCGCCCACAGTCCCCAGGTGGAGTAGTGCACGCCGAACTTGTCGGCCGCGGTGCGCACCGTCGCCCCGGTCGGGTTCAGCGGTGAGAGGCCCGAGGAGTTGGCCCCGATGATCACCGCCAGCTCGGAGAGGAGGAAGGAGCTCTTGTAGCGCACGGACACCGCGGCGATCGTCGGCACGAGGAAGGCGATGGGCGCGGTGGAGAACGCGCCGGCGGTCGACATCCCCGCGGCGATGGCGAACCCGGCCCACGGCAGCAGCCACCGTCGCTCGCCGATGGCGGCGTACACGACCTCCACCAACCGGCCGAGGGCCCCGCTCCGCTCGAGGTGGGCGAACAGCAGCGAGACTCCGGCGATGAGCACGAACAGGTCGCCGGGGAACGACTCGTACAGGGTGTCGGCGCTCGTCCCGGTGAGCGCGAGGATCGGCAGCGCGGCGGCGAGCGCCAGGATGCCGATGTTGATCCGCTGGGCGATCGCGAAGACGAGCACCACGCCGAGCAGGACGAGGGAGAGCACCTCCGGGAACGACATGTCCCCACTCCACCACGGACCGGCGGTGGCCATAATGCGGGCATGAGCCGCAGCCGGGACAGTGGGACGACCGAGCTCTGGATCGTCCGCCACGGCGAGACCGAGTGGAGTCGCGACGGACGGCACACCTCGGTCACCGACCTGGACCTGACCGCTGCCGGCGAGCGGGTCGCCGCCGCGCTGGCCCCTCGGCTCGCGGACACCTCGTTCGACCTGGTGCTGAGCAGCCCGCGGGGGCGCGCACGGCGTACGGCGGAGCTGGCCGGGTTCCCCGAGGTCGTCACCGACGAGGACCTCGCGGAGTGGGCGTACGGCGACTACGAGGGGATCACCACCTCGCAGATCCGCGAGTCGGACCCGGGCTGGACCGTCTGGGACGACGGCTGCCCGGGCGGGGAGACGCCTGCGCAGGTCGGGGCGCGGATGGACCGTGTGGTCGCGCAGGTCCGCGACCACGGCGGCCGAGTGCTGGTCTTCGGGCACGGCCACTCCGCACGGGTGCTCGCCGCACGGTGGCTCGACCTGCCGGCGCGGGAGGGTCGGCACTTCCGCCTCGACACCGCCACCGTCTCGGCGCTGGGCTGGGAGCGCGAGGCGCCGGTCGTCATGCGGTGGAACTCGTGAGCCTGACCGCGTCGTGCTGCCGGTGCGCCCGACCGGTCGGGTCCGACGGCACCTGCCCGACCCACGGCCCGGTCCCGGCGCTGTGGCGGCGCGCGGCGGGCTCGGAGGCGTCGTACGACGACTTCGCCGCGGTGCTGCGCCGCTCCGACGACCTGCCGGTGCTGGTCCCGTGGCCGATGAGCGCAGGCTGGACCGTCGCCGACTTCGGGGTCGTCGCCACCGAGGACGAGCACGCTCTCGCCACCGTCGCGGCGGTCAGCGGGACGAGCTCGCTGGACGGCGAGGTCGGCCTGAGCCTGGTCGTCGAGGAGCCCCGCGTCGGCCTGGGGGGCCGCTGCTCGGGCACCGGTGAGCTCGACCCGGGCGAGTGGGTGGGCGCCGGCCCGCCCGCGGTCCGCGTCCAGGTCGAGCGTCGGTCCGTCGCGCTGTGGCCGGCCGCGAGCAGCGACGCCGACGACGTGCTGGCCCGCTCGGTCTTCGTCGGGGAGTACGCCGGCCGCTGGCTCTGGCTGGTGGTGACCCCGGCGTCGGCGGCGCTGCTGCTGCGTGACGACTGGCTCCTCGCCGACGCCTCGGGGTTCGGTCCCGAGGCCGTCGAGATGTCCTTCGGGGGAGCGCCCGCCGACTGGTGAGAGGCTGCCGGCATGCGCATCGACCTGCACACGCACTCGACCCGGTCCGACGGGACGGTGCCGGTGGCCGAGCTGGTCGCCGCGGCGGCAGCGACCGGGCTCGACGTCGTCGCCGTGACCGACCACGACACCGCCTCCGGGTGGGACGAGGCGCTCGACGCGGCCGGCCGGCACGGCATCGGGCTGGTGCGGGGGATGGAGATCAGCACCCAGGTCCGCGGCAGCAGCGTGCACCTGCTCGCGTACCTCCCCGACGCGGAGGAGCCCGCGCTCGCCGCTGAGCTGCAGAGGATCCGCGGGGGTCGCGACGGACGGCTGCCCCAGATGCTGGAGCAGCTGGCCGGGGCGGGCTACCCGGTCACCGCCGACGACGTCGCGGCGGTGACCGCACCGGGTGCGGTGCCCGGGCGACCGCACGTCGCGGACGCCCTCGTGGCCCGCGGGATGGTCGCCGACCGCGACCAGGCGTTCGCCGAGCTGCTCGACACGGGCCGCCCCGGGTACGTCGGGCGCTACGCCCCGGCGACCCTCGACGCAGTACGGCTCGTCGCAGGGGCCGGTGGCGTCTCCGTCCTCGCCCACCCCGGTGGCCGCGGTGGCGGCCAGGTGCTCTCGGACGAGGTCGTCGCCTCGCTCGCCGACGCGGGGCTGGGCGGCCTCGAGGCCGACCACCAGGACCACGACCGGGCCGCACGGGACCGGCTGCGTGCACTCGCCGCCGACCTCGACCTCGTCGTCACCGGCTCCAGCGACTTCCACGGCGCCGGCAAGAAGGACCACGAGCTCGGCTGCAACCTCACCGACCAGGCGGAGCTGGAGCGGCTGCTGGACCGGGCCGCGCGCAGCGCCACGGCCGCAGGGCGAGAGGTACCGGCGTACCTACCCCCGGCCCAGTGACTGCAGCCGCTGCAGCAGCGGCATCGGCACGATCCGCGCGGCTGCACTGATCGCGCGGTAGCGCACGCTGGGGACCGAGAGCGCCTTGCCGGCGTCGAGGTCGGCCAGCGCCTCCCGGACGACCGTGGAGGCGTCGAGCCACATCCCCCCAGGCGCCGAGCCCTGGTCGACGTCCATCCGCTGGTGGAACTCGGTGCGCACGAAACCCGGGCACACCGCGGTCACGGTGACGCCGGAGGGCGCGTACTCGGCGTTGGCCCAGCGGCTCAGCTGGGTCACGTACGTCTTGGCCGCGCCGTACGTCCCGCGCGGGAGGAAGCCGGCCACCGAGGACACGTTGAGGATCCGGCCGCCGCCGGTCTCCCGCATCGCACCCAGACCGGCGTGGGTCAGCCGCATGACCGCGGTGACCAGCACGTCGAGCATCTCGGTCTCCGCCTCGACGTCGTTGTCGAGGAAGCGCTCCTTCAGCCCGAAGCCGGCGTTGTTGACCAGCACGGTCAGCGGCCGACCGGTGTCGCGGACCCGGTCCTCGACCGCGCGCAGCTGTGCGCGGTCGGCCAGGTCGGCCGTGATCACCTCGACCGCGACGCGGTGCGCGGCCCGGACCTCGCGGGCCACGTCGTCGAGCCGCTCCGCGTTCCGAGCGACCAGGACCAGGTCGTGGCCGCGCTCGGCGAGCTGCTCGGTGAAGGCTCGTCCCAGGCCGGCGGTGGCGCCGGTGACGAGAGCGGTGCCGGGTTGATCACTCATGTCCCACAGCGTCTCAGGCGGTCCACCGATCCGGTGACCCCATGCGGCATGATGGGGAGATCATGTCCTCGTCCCAGGTGCTCGCCGTCGCCAACCAGAAGGGTGGCGTGGCCAAGACCACCAGCGTGGCCTCCCTCGGCGCCGCGCTGGCCGAGCAGGGGAGCAGGGTGCTGCTGGTCGACCTCGACCCGCAGGCGTGCCTCACCTTCAGCCTGGGCATCGACCCCGAGGACCTCGAGCTCTCGGTCCACCACGTGCTGACCAAGGGTCTGGACCCCGCCGAGGTGGTCATCGAGACCGAGGACGGTGTCGACCTGCTGCCGGCGACGATCGAGCTGGCGCGCGCCGAGGCCGACCTGCTGACCCGGACCGGCCGTGAGTACGTCGTCCGCTCCGCCGTGGAGGACCTCGAGCCGCGGGGCTACGACTGGATCCTGCTGGACTGCCCGCCCTCGCTGGGCGTGCTCACCGTGGCTGCGCTCACCGCGGCCGGCGGCGTGGTGATCCCGCTGCAGTGCGAGACGCTCTCGCACCGCGGCGTCGGGCAGCTGCTGGACACCGTCCACGACGTGCGCCGCTTCACCAACCGCTCGCTGGAGGTGTGGGGCGTCCTGCCCACGCTGTACGACGGGCGCACCCGCCACGCGCGCACCGTGCTCGAGACGATCTCCGAGACCTACGACCTCGACGTCCTCGACCCGCCGATCCCGAAGTCGATCCGCTTCGCCGAGGCGCCTGCCGCCGGGCACTCGATCCTGCGTACCTCGCGCGGCAACAAGGGCGCGCAGGCCTACCGGGAGGTCGCGGCCTCGTTGGCCGGGCGCACGAGGGGGGCCTGATGGCCGGCGCGCACCGCGGTCCCCGCACGGGCCGAGCCGGCTCCAGGATCCGCTACGACAAGGCGGCGGCGCTCGGAGTGTCCGTGGCCGTCACCGGTTTCGCGATGGTCACCGGGCTCGGGCAGCTCTCCGCGCCCGCCGCGGACGGTCCGAGCGACGTCTCCCGCGCCCGGGCGGCGACCGCGGTCGACACCCCCCGACCGTCCCAGGCAGCCGTCGCCGCGTCCGACGCGAGCGCGCTGCCCGCGCGGTCGGGGACGGGGCGTCGGGTGGTCTTCGACCAGTCCGCCCAGCGGGTCTGGCTGGTGGGCCCGGGCGACCGGGTGCTGCGGACGTACCTCGTCTCGGGCAGCGTCACCGACAACCTCCGGCCCGGCCACTACGAGGTCTACTCGCGCTCCCGCAACGCGGTGGGCGTCGACGACTCCGGCACGATGAACTACTTCGTCCGCTTCACCCGCGGCCAGAACGCCGCGATCGGGTTCCACGACATCCCCGTCAACCGCGGCCACAAGGTCCAGACCGTCGCCCAGCTGGGGACGCCGACCAGCCACGGCTGCATCCGGCAGCGGCCGGCCGACGCGAAGGTGATGTGGGGCTTCGCCGACCTCGGTACGAAGGTCGACGTCGTCGCCTGACCCTGACTCGTCAGTCGGGTTGCTTGGTGGCCTGGGCGGCCTCGGAGCTGCCCCCACGCGTACGACGACGCCGGCGGTTGCGCTTGCGCGGCTGGCCGTCCCCGCTGCCCTCGGCAGGCTTGTCGCCCTGCCGGTCGCGGCCGCCGTCCCGACCGCCGCGCTGGCCGCCACGTCCGCCCTTGCCGCCGTCCCGGCCGCCGGTGCGCGGCTTGCGCTCGACGACGACCTGGCCCTCGGGGATCAGGCGACCCTTGGTGCCCGGCTCGAAGCCCATGTCCTCGGCGAAGTTCTCCGAGGAGGAGTAGGTCTCCGGCGGGTCGGTGAAGGGCAGGTCCAGCGCCTTGTTGATCATCTTCCAGCGGTGCAGGTCCTGCCAGTCGACGAAGGTGACCGCGATGCCCGCAGCCCCGGCGCGGCCGGTGCGGCCGATCCGGTGGACGTAGGTCTTCTCGTCCTCGGGGCAGGAGTAGTTGACGACGTGCGAGACGCCGGTGACGTCGATGCCGCGAGCGGCGACGTCGGTCGCGACGAGCACGCGCAGCTTGTTCTCGCGGAACCGCTTGAGCGCCTTCTCGCGGGCGGTCTGCGCCATGTCGCCGTGCAGCGGGCTGGCGTCGAAGCCACGCTCGGTGAGGTCGTCGGCGACGCGCTGCGCCTGCCGCTTCGTGCGCGTGAAGACGATCGTCAGTCCGGCGCCCGGCGACTGCAGCATCCGGCCCAGCATCTCGGGCTTGTCCAGGTCGTGGGCCTGGTAGACGTGCTGGGTGGTCAGCGGGACGGTCGTCTCGTCCGAGGCGGACTCGGCGCGGATGTTCATCGCCTGGCGCATGTGGATCCGGGCCAGCGACACGATCGCCGAGGGCATGGTGGCCGAGAACAGCATCGTCTGGCGGCTCGACGGGGTGCCGGCCAGCAGCCGCTCCACGTCCGGCAGGAAGCCGAGGTCGAGCATCTCGTCGGCCTCGTCGAGGACCAGCGCCGAGACGTGGCCGATGTCGAGGGCCTTGCGGTTCATCAGGTCGATCAGTCGCCCGGGGGTGCCGACGACGACGTCGACGCCGGCGGCCAGGCCGTCCAGCTGCGGCTCGTACGGGACGCCGCCGTAGACGGTGAGCACGCGGATGCCGCGGTCGGCGCCGGCCAGTGCGAGGTCGCCGGAGACCTGGAGCGCGAGCTCGCGCGTCGGGGCGACGACGAGGGCCTGCGGCTTGCCCGGGGCCGGGAGGTCGGCGTACGCCGCGTCGTCCGGAGCCACCGCGCGCTGCAGGATCGGGATGCCGAACGCCAGCGTCTTGCCGGTGCCGGTCCGTGCCTGACCGATGAGGTCGGTGCCGGAGAGAGCGACCGAGAGGGTCATCTCCTGGATGGGGAACGGGGTCACGATGCCGACGCGCTCGAGGGCGCCGGCGATCTCGGGGATGACCCCGAGCTCAGCGAAGGTAGTCAGGGTGCTGCCTGTCTGTGCGAAAGGATGGAGCATCGGATCCGCCCGGCATCGGTGGCGTCCTCACACCGTCGCCGGTGTCTCGATGCGGCCCTCGTGGGCGGCCGAAGTTCACCTCGGGTCGCCGGGCAGTGGTCCCAGGGTATCGCTACCCTGCAGCGGTGACCGATTCCCCCGCCTCGGCCCACGCGTCCACTCCGTTCGAGGACCCCGAGTACGTCGCCGCCGTTGTCGACATCCTCGGCGTGATCGCCTACGGCGAGATCACCGCCTTCGAGCGGCTCGTGGACGACGCCAAGCTGGCCCCGACCCTGACCGACAAGCTCGACCTCGGCGCGATGGCCGCCAAGGAGTTCGGCCACGTCCAGCCGCTGCTGGACCGGATCGCCGCCCTGGGTCACGACCCGGTCGCGGTCGTGGAGGAGTTCGCGGCGCCGTTCGACGCCTTCCACGCCCACACCGCCCCGCGGGACTGGCTCGAGGGCCTGGTCAAGGCGTACGTCGGCGACGGCCTCGCCGCCGACTTCTACCGCGAGATCGCGCAGTTCCTGGACGCCGGCACCCGCGACCTGATCACCGAGTCGCTGGAGGAGTCCGGGCAGTCGGACTTCGTGGTCAGCCGGGTGCGCGAGGCCATCGCCGCGGACCCCCGGGTCGGGGGCCGGCTGGCGCTGTGGGGCCGCCGGCTGATGGGGGAGGCTCTCACCCAAGCCCAGCGGGTCGCCGCCGAGCGGGACTCGATGACCACGCTGCTCGCGGGGACCTTCGAGTCGCCCGGCGTGTCCAGCATGGACCTCGCGGCGCTGGGCCGGATGTTCACCCGGCTGACCGAGAACCACTCCGCCCGGATGGGCGAGCTCGGCCTGGAGCCCTGACCGGCCCGGCGCGTGTGGACGTCCACACGCGCCGGGTCAGTGGCCGTCAGGACCGGAAGCCGACGGTCCCGGTGACGCTGGTGGCGACCTCGACGTACGCCAGCCGCTCGGCGGGGACGACCACGCGGCGGCCCTTGGCGTCGGACAGGCTCAGCACGCCGGCCGCGCCGGACAGGGCGTCGGAGACGGCCTTCTCGACGCCGTCGGCGTCCAGGTCGGTGTCGATGACGAGCTCGCGGGGGGCGTTCTGCACGCCGATCTTGACCTCCATCGCGGAGGACCTCCTCGTGTCTTGGGGTGGGGTGTCAGGTGGGGATCAGGAAGGCTCGTCGGTGCGCGGGTAGCCGCGGATACCGCGCCAGGCGAGGCCGGAGACCAGCGCGGCCGCGTCGGCCCGGCTGGTGCTCGACGAGCCGTCGTCCTGGGTGGAGAGCCAGTAGCGCGCGCTGACCTGGGCCATCCCGACCAGGGACACGGCCAGCAGCCGCGCCTGCTCGGTGGGCAGCGAGGTGTCCTCCGAGATCACCTCGGTGATCAGCGACGAGCACTCCTCGGTGACCCGGTCCACGCGCTGGCGGACGGCCGGCTCGTTGGTGAGGTCGGACTCGAAGACCAGCCGGAACGCGCCCTCCTCGGAGGCGACGTAGTCGTAGAACGCGCTCATCGTGGCCGCGACCCGGGCCTTGTTGTCCTCGGTGGCGCCCAGCGCGCGCCGGGTGGCCTCGATGATGGTGTCGCAGGACTGGTCGAGCAGCGCCAGGTAGAGGTCGAGCTTGCCGGGGAAGTGCTGGTAGAGCACCGGCTTCGACACACCCGCACGATCGGCGATCTCGTCCATCGCGGCGGCGTGGAAACCCTGGCCGGCGAAGACCTCGAGGGCCGAGTCCAGCAGCTGGGCCCGACGCGCCTTGCGCGGCAGTCGTACGCCGCGGGCAGGCCCGGTCGCGGGCTCGGCCTGGGACGGCAGCCGGTCGGTCGAAGTCACCCGGGGAACACTACTAGCCGGCCACGATGCGGCTGCGTCCCGTCCGCGACCCGTCGCGGTGGCACGATCGGTGGGAACACCTGACGGCGGCGGCCTGTTGCGGCCGTCGTACGCCACCGATCGACCCGGAGGAATGTCGTGTCCCTGCCTGCACTCGTGGAGCCCGCCGACGAGCTGACCATCGACGAGGTGCGCCGCTACAGCCGGCACCTGATCATCCCCGACGTCGGGATGACCGGCCAGAAGCGCATGAAGAACGCCAAGGTGCTGGTCATCGGCGCCGGCGGTCTCGGCAGCCCGGCCCTGCTCTACCTCGCCGCCGCGGGGGTCGGCACCATCGGCATCGCGGAGTTCGACGAGGTCGACGAGTCGAACCTGCAGCGCCAGATCATCCACGGCCAGTCCGACATCGGGAAGCACAAGGCGCTCTCGGCCAAGGAGCAGATCGCGGAGACCAACCCGTACGTCGAGGTCGTCCTGCACGAGGAGCGGCTGGACAACGACAACGTCTTCGACGTCTTCCGCGGCTACGACCTGATCGTGGACGGGACCGACAACTTCGCGACCCGCTACATGGTCAACGACGCGGCGTACTTCCTCGGCATCCCGTACGTCTGGGGCTCGATCTACCGCTTCGACGGCCAGGCCTCGGTGTTCGCGCCGACGCAGGTCGAGGGTGCGCCCTGCTACCGCTGCCTCTACCCCGAGCCGCCGCCGCCCGGCATGGTGCCCTCGTGCGCCGAGGGCGGCGTGCTCGGCGTCCTGTGCGCGTCGATCGGCTCGATCCAGGTCAACGAGGCGATCAAGCTGATCACCGGCATCGGCGACCCGGCCGTCGGCGAGCTCGTCGTGTACGACGCGCTCGCGCTGGAGTGGAACAAGCTGAAGATCCGCAAGGACCCGAACTGCGCCCTGTGCGGTGAGAACCCGACCGTGACCGAGCTGATCGACTACGACGCGTTCTGCGGGGCGGTCTCGGAGTCGGCCGCCGACGCCGCCGCCGGGTCGACGATCGGCGTCACCGAGCTCGAGCACATGCTCAAGGAGCGCGAGGAGGGCAGCCGCGACTTCGTCCTGGTGGACGTGCGCGAGCCCAACGAGGCCGAGATCAACCACATCCCGGGCGCGGTGCTGATCCCCAAGGGCGAGTTCCTCAACGGCAACGTCTTCGACGAGCTGGCCAAGGTGCGCAAGAACGACGAGCAGATCGTCCTGCACTGCAAGACCGGGGTGCGCTCGGCCGAGGCGCTGGCGGTCCTCAAGGGCGCCGGGTACGCCGACTCGGTGCACGTCGGCGGTGGCGTCTCGGCGTGGGTCGACCAGATCGACCCCTCGCAGCCGACGTACTGAGCGCGGGGTCGTCCTAGGGTCGGTCCCGTGAGCGCGCCTGCCTTCTACGACGAGCTCCGAGCGCTCCGTCTCGAGCGGCTGCTCGACGCGTCGGTCGCGATCATCACCGAGGAGGGCTGGGACCGGCTCAGCATGACCAAGGTCGCCCAGCGCTCGGGGGTGCCTCGCCAGAGCCTCTACAAGGAGGTCGGCGTCAAGTCCGCGCTCGGCGAGGCGGTGGTGGCGCGCGAGGTGGAGCGCTTCCTGGACCGGGTGCGCGACGGGATCGCGGCGCACCCGGACTCGGTGGTGGACGGTCTGGGGGCGGCCGCCCGAGCGGCGCTGGAGTACGGCAAGACCAACGCCGTGCTCAAGGCGATCCTGCGTCCGGGGCACGACCCCGAGCTGCTGGAGCTGCTCACCGTCCGGCCCGAGGCTGCGCTCGCGCAGGCGTCGCGCGCGGTGCTGGAGGCGCTGGGCGACGAGACGGGGGTCCACGAGGCGATGGTGGACACCATGGTCCGGCTGACGATGAGCCACCTGCTCCAGCCCGACGTCGGCGTGGACGAGGCCGTGGACCGGATCACCCGCGTGGTCCGGTCCTTCGTGGCCGCACCCTGAGGACGCTCACAGGTCGAGGACGAGCCGGTCCGACAGCGAGCGGGACACGCAGGTCATCATCGTGCAGCCACGCGCGCGCTCCGACGCCGACAGGATCGAGTCCCGGTGGTCCGGCGTGCCCTCGAGGACGTCGGCCTCGCAGGTGCCGCAGGTGCCCTCCTTGCACGAGGAGATCACGTCGACGCCGGCCTGCTCGACCGCGTCGAAGACCGACACCCCCTCGGGCACCGTGACGGTGACCCCCGACCGCGCGCACTGCACCTCGAAGGAGTCCAGTGCGTCGTCGGACGCCTCGATCCTCTTCGGCATGAACCGCTCGAGGTGCAGGCTGTCCTCGGGCCAGGTGGCGCAGCCGTCCTCGACGGCGTCGAGCAGCGCTGCGGGCCCGCAGCAGTAGACCAGGGTGTCGGGCCGCGGCGTGCCGAGCACCGCGTCGAGGTCGAGCAGCCCCTTGTCGTCCTGCGGCCAGATCGTCACGCGCTCGTCGCCCTCGAGCTCGTCGAGGAACGCCATCGAGGCGCGGGTACGGCCGCCGTACAGCAGGCTCCACTCGACGCCGTCCGCCTCGGCCTGCTCGATCATGGCGCGGATCGGCGTGATGCCGATCCCGCCGGCGATGAACTGGTAGCGCGCAGAGGGGGCAAGCGCGAAGTGGTTGCGCGGGCCGCGCACGCGCACGGTCGCGCCCTGCTCGAGCCGGTCGTGGACGTAGGCCGACCCGCCGCGGCCGTCCGGCTCGCGCAGGACCCCGACCTTCCACGCCGTGTCGTCGCTCGTGCTGCCGCACAGGGAGTACTGCCGGGTCAGGGAGTCGTCGAGGACGAGGTCGACGTGCGACCCGGCGGTCCACGGCGGGAGCGGCGAGCCCGCGGCGTCGGACAGCGTCAGCTCGACGACACCCTCGGCGACCTCGCGCTTCGCCGTGACCTGCAGGTCCAGCTCCCGCTCAGTGGCGGCGCGGCCGCTCTCCCGGGAGGGCGCGGGTCGTGGTGACGGATCCGAGCGGCGGCCCGCGACGGCCGCCCGGTCGTGTCCCTCCCGGCGCGGACGGGGCTCCGCACCGAGCGGGGTGAGGGTGACCATCAGGCTCGTGTAGCCGCGGACGAAGTTGGACTGGAGGTACGCAGGCTCCTCGACGACCTCGATGTCGGCGAACCGCTCGAGCAGCTCCTCCCACAGGATCCGCAGCTGGAGCTCGGCCAGCCGGCTGCCCATGCAGCGGTGCGTGCCGATGCCGAAGGAGAGGTGGTTGCGGGCGTTGGGGCGCTCGATCACGAACTCGTCCGGGTCCTCGAACTTGCGCTCGTCGCGGTTGGCCGAGGCGTACCACATGACGACCTTGTCGCCCTTGCGGATGAACTGCCCGTTGAGCACGGTGTCCTGCGTGGCGACGCGGCGCATGTAGGCCAGCGGCGTCTGCCAGCGGATGATCTCGTGGACCAGCTTCGGGACCAGCGAGTGGTCGGCGCGCAGCCGGTCGAACTGCTCGGGGAACTGGTTGAGCGCGACGACGCCGCCGGACATCGAGTTGCGCGTGGTGTCGTTGCCGCCCACCACCAGCAGCGTGAGGTTGCCGAGGAACTCCATCGGCCGGTGGATGAGGTCCTTGGTGTCCTCGGACATCTGCATCAGCGTGATCAGGTCGTAACCCGGCTTCTCGCCGGCCGCCCGCCGGGCGGCCTTGTCGTGCCAGAGCTCGCTGAAGCTCTGCGCCATCTCGGCCACGCCCTCGTAGGTCTCGTCGAATCCCGGGGTGCCTCCGGTGGCCGACGCGCTGGCGGCGGCGAGCTCGGTCCAGCGCACGAGCTTGCGGCGCTCGTCGTACGGGAAGTCCAGCAAGGTGGCGAGCATCCGCGCCGTCAGCTCGATGCTGACCCTGTCCACCCAGTCGAACGGCTCACCGAGGGGAAGGTCGTCGAGCACCTCCGCCACGCGCGAGCGGATCAGCGCCTCCATCTCCTCGAGGTTCTGCGGGGCGACGACGTCCTGGACCGCGGCGCGGTGCTGGTCGTGGCGCGGAGGGTCCATGGCGATGAACATCTCGATGTCCAGACCGTCGGGCGGGTCGCCGATGACGATCTGCGGCTCCGCGGAGAACCGCTCGAAGTCCTTGTCGACAGCGACGATGTCGTCGTACCGCGTGAGTGACCAGTACGGGCCGAAGGGGCTGTGCGCCCGGTAGTGCACCGGCGCCTCGTCGCGCAGCCGCCTGGCGTACGGACCGAACTGGCCCTGGCGGTACATGAACGGGTTGGCCACGTCGATCTCGGTGAGCGACACCTCGTCGACGTCGGGGATCGGTTCCTCGACGAACCTCGGCCGGTGGTGGCCGAGCACCCGGTGCTTGGTCTTCTGGATCAGGTGCATCCCCTGCACCTGCCGCCTCATCGGGATCGTCGCCTGCGCCTTGGTGACCACTGAGTCGAGTACGCCCATGCCCGCCGCCTTGTGAGGGGTGTCTGCTGACGACAGAACTACAGCACAAGTCGCAGGCGATGACAATAGTCATCTTTTTGTCGCACACGGCGCGGGTGGCGAGCCGCGCGAGCTCAGCCGTGCCAGATCTCGCTGGACAACCCGGCGGCGCCGACCAGCTCGGTGGCCACCGGGCTGTCGCTGGTCCGCACGAGGACCAGCAGGCCGCGGTCGGCCAGGGCGTCGTGGAGCTCGTGGAGGCCGACCAGCCGGCACGCGGGCGGCAGGCCCTCGTCGCCGACCTCCGGGTAGGAGTCGGCCACCGCGACCCGGGGCACCTCCTCGTCGGTGAGCCCCCACAGCACCACGAAGTGCCCGACCCTGCCGGTCCAGAGGTTGGCCACCACCCCGACCGGGCCGAGGTCGCCGAGCCGGGCCAGCAGCCCGAGCAGGCCCTCGGGCGTCCCTCCCTGCGCGGGTACGGCGCTGACGTCGCGGTTGGTGACGGTCACCACCGCCGCCACGAGGTCGGCGGCGTCGGTGCCGCTGCGGTCCGCGGACCCGGCGACCGGGAGGTCGTCGGCGAAGGGCGCGGGCACCGACGGGGCGCCGTCGGGCCGTGCGTCGGGCAGGTCCTCGGGCCAGGTGCGCGAGCCCGCCGCGTGCGCGAGGTCGGCCAGCGACGGCAGCGCGCGGGTGTCGACGAGCGCGGCGAGGGCCGTCCGGACCGCGAACGGGCCGCACATCAGGTCCGGCTGCGGCGGCTCGTGCGCGGCGAGGACCCGGTCGGCGCCGGGGAACGGGCGTACCTCCGGCGCGCTCAGTAGACCCACCGCAGCGACGCCACGATCTCCTCGTCGGTGTGCTCGACGGCCCACGCGGCGTCGGCGTCGCGGCAGGCCACGAACGCCCCGAGCAGGTCGTCGCCGAGCACCTCGCGCACCACGTCGCTCGCCAGCAGGTTCGCCCGCTGCTCCTCGTGGGTGGTCGCCAGCGCCCGGATGCCGGCGGCGCTGCGCCGTGCGTCGTCCCAGCCGCCGACGTCCTCCTGGACGGGCTCGTCCAGCGATGCGCCGTCGCGGACCCCGGCGAGTCCGGCGCCGATCACCGTCGCGAGGGCGAGGTAGGGGTTGGCGGAGGCGTCGCTCGGCTTCAGCTCGACGTTGGTGTGGTCGGCGCCGAGCAGGCCGCCGCCGGGCACCAGCCGCAGGGCGGCCTCGCGGTTCTCCACGCCCCAGACGTCGTACACCCCGGCCCAGAAGTGCGGCCGCCGCCGCAGCAGGGAGCCGGTCGAGGGGGCGGTGACGGCGACGATGCCGTGCAGCTCGCGGTGCAGCCCGGCGAGGTACGCCGCACCCACCGCCGAGAGCCCGTGCGGACCACCGTCACCCTCGCTGGCGGTGAGGGCGTTGTGCCCGTCGCGCCACAGCGACGTGTGCAGGTGCCAGCCGTTCCCCGCGCCGTCGGTGGTGGTGATCGGTGCCAGCGAGGCGCGCAGCCCGTGCGCCCGAGCGGCCGCGTGGATGCTCTGGCGGGCCAGGACCTGCGCGTCGCACGCGGCCAGCGGGTCGAGGGCGTCGAGGGCGATCTCGACCTGCGAGGCGCCGTACTCCGCGTGCAGCTGACCGATCCCGACGCCGTTGGCGCGCAGGTCGGTGAGCAGCGTGCGGGTGAAGCCGGAGAGGTCCTGCACGGCGTTGGCGGAGTACGCCGGCCCGCGGTGCGCCCCGGCCACCTCCCCGTCCTCGCGGTCGTGGGAGAGGACGACCTCCACCTCGAAGCCGGCCTTGACCTCGAATCCGGCCTCGGCCGCCGCGGAGACCTGGCGCTCGAGCACGGCGCGCTGGTCGTACGGCCACGGGCTGCCGTCGACGGCGACCTGCCGGCCGTTCACCCAGGCCAGCCCCGGCTGGCCGGCCAGCGGCACGACCGAGTCGACGCTGTCGATGACGGGGACCAGGCGGACGTCGCCCGAGGGGGTGGAGAGTCCTTCGTGGGCGAAGGTGATCCCGTCGTGGGAGTCGAAGACCGCGAACACCGCCGTGATCCCGACACCGCGGTGCGCGGCACCGGCGAGCTGGTCGGTGGGCACCACCCGCGACCGCACGATGCCGTTGTCGTCCACCCAGCCGATCTGGACGCCGACGACGTCCTGGGCGTCGAGGCGGGCACGGATCCCGTCGACGAGCTGCGGTGGCAGGGGCGTGGGGGAGGGCGGCTCCATGGTCAGACCGTAGCGGCACACGTGACCCGGGTCGCAGCCGCTCGTTGTGCCGTACGACAGGCGCCGCTCGGGCGCCCGCCGTCACCCACAGGAGTAGCCGATGTCCCTGCGCCGTCTTGCCGCCGTCACCGCCGCCGCCGTCCTCGCCGGAGCGGGGGTCGCCACCGGTGCGGGAGGTGCACAGGCCGCACCGTCGTGGGCGCCGGCGAAGACCGCGGCCATCCACCCCGGCACGATGATGTACACCGACGGCGCCCAGTGCACCGCGAACTTCGTCTACACCGACGGCGCCGGCAACGTGTACGTCGGGTACGCCGCGCACTGCGCCGGTACGGGTGAGTCCACCGACACCGACGGCTGCACCACGGCCTCGCTGCCGCTCGGCACCCCGGTCACGTTCAACGAGCGGGGCAGCCTGGTCGACGAGGGCACGGTCGTCGGGCGCGGCACGCTGGTCTACAGCTCCTGGGACACCATGCAGAAGCGGGGCGAGACGGACCCGAACACCTGCGCGTACAACGACATCGCGCTGGTGAAGGTCTCGGCGGCCGACAAGGGCAAGGTCAACCCCTCGGTCCCCGTGTGGGGCGGGCCGACCGGCATCGACACCGACGGCACGAAGGCCGGCGACCGGGTGTGGACGTACGGCAACTCCTCGCTGCGCGCCGGGGTCTCCGTGCTGTCGCCGCACACCGGCATCAGCCTCGGCGACCAGGCCGGCGACGGCGGCTGGTCGCACCCGCTGTACACCGTCACCCCGGGCATCCCGGGCGACTCCGGCAGCGGCTTCCTCAGCGCGGGCGGCAAGGCCGTCGGCGTGCTGTCCACCCTCGGCCTCGCCCCGCTGCCGGCGTCGAACAACATCGGCGACCTGGCCAAGGAGCTCGCCTACGCGAAGGCGTACTCCGGGATCTCCGGCCTGGCCCTGGCGAACGGCACCGAGCCGTTCGAGCCGGTCGTCTAGGGTCCCGATACCCTCCAAGGGTGTCGACGCCGCTCGCCCCCATCCTCGCCGTGATCGGCGGCGGCCAGCTGGCCCGGATGCTGGCCGAGCCGGCCGCCGCGATGGGTGTCCCGCTCAGGCTGCTGGCGGAGGCGGAGGGGGTCTCGGCCGCGCAGGTGGTGCCCGACCACGTGGTCGGCGACTACACCGACCTCGCCACGCTGCGCGAGGTCGTCGAGGGCTGTGCCGCGGTCACCTTCGACCACGAGCACGTCCCGACCGCGCACCTGGAGGCGCTGCAGGAGACGCTGCCGGTGCACCCCGGGCCGGGTGCGCTGGTCAACGCGCAGGACAAGGCGGTGATGCGCGAGCGGCTCGGCGCGATGGGCGTGCCCTGCCCGCGCAACGCGGTGGTCGCCGACCCCGCCGAGGTGGCGGCGTTCGGGTTCCCGTGCGTGCTCAAGACCACCCGGGGCGGGTACGACGGCAAGGGCGTCTGGTTCGTCTCCGGCCCCGACGACTGCGCCGAGGCGTTCGCGGCGGCGGCGAGCGCGGGCGTACGCATCCTCGCCGAGGAGGCCGTCGAATTCCGTCGCGAGCTGTCGGCCCAGGTGGCCCGCTCGCCCTCGGGGCAGGTGGCGGCGTACCCGGTCGTGCAGTCCACCCAGCTCGACGGGATCTGCCACGAGGTCGTCGCCCCGGCACCCGACCTCGACCCCGAGCTCGCGCTGGCCGCGCAGCGGATCGCGATGCGTCTGGCCGAGGAGCTCGGCGTGACCGGGATGCTCGCCGTCGAGCTGTTCGAGACGACCGACGGCCGGGTGCTGGTCAACGAGCTGGCGATGCGACCGCACAACTCGGGTCACTGGACCCAGGACGGCGCGGTCACCAGCCAGTTCGAGAACCACCTGCGCGCCGTCCTCGACCTGCCGCTCGGCGCCCCCGAGGCCCGTGCGCCGTGGACGGTGATGGTCAACATCCTCGGCGGCGACGCCGAGACGGGCAGGCTGTACGACGGCTACCCGCACGCGCTGGCCCGCGACCCGCGGCTGCGCGTCCACCTGTACGGCAAGTCGATGCGCCCGGGCCGCAAGGTCGGCCACGTGAACGCGTACGGCGACGACCTGGAGGACTGTCTCGAGCGCGCGCGGCACGCCGCCGCGTGGTTCCGGGGCGACCTCGGAGAGGACAGCGAGTGAGCGAGCAGCCGGAGGGCGCCGGGACCGGACCGCGCGTCGGCATCGTGATGGGCTCCGACTCCGACTGGCCGACCATGAAGGCCGCGGCCGAGGCGCTGGAGGAGTTCGGCGTCGACCACGAGGCCGACGTCGTCTCGGCGCACCGGATGCCGCACGAGATGCTGGCGTACGGCAGCGAGGCCGCCGACCGTGGCCTGTCGGTCATCGTCGCCGGCGCCGGGGGAGCGGCGCACCTGCCCGGGATGCTGGCCGCCGTCACCCCGCTGCCGGTGATCGGCGTCCCCGTCCCCCTGCGCCACCTCGACGGGCTGGACTCCCTGCTGTCCATCGTCCAGATGCCCGCCGGCGTGCCGGTGGCGACCGTCGCCGTCGGTGGCGCCCGCAACGCCGGGCTCCTCGCCGTACGCATCCTCGCCGCCACCGACCCTGCGCTGCAGGAGCGGATGCGCGCCTTCCAGGCCGACCTCAAGGACTCCGCCCAGGAGAAGGGCAAGGCCGTGCGGGGGGAGACCTCGCAGCGCCTCGGGTTCTGACCCTGCCCCGACGCGCACCCGTCTGCTCCTCCTCCGGGGCTCGTCGCGATCGCGGTCGACCCTTGACCGAGTAAGTGACTAAGTGGTTTAGTCACTTGATGTGACCCCTCCCACACCCTCGCTCTCCGAGCGCATCGCCGACGGCATCGTCGCCCTGATCGAGAGCTCGGGGCTCGGCCCCGGCGACCCGCTGGAGTCCTCGCGGGCCCTGGCCAAGCGCTTCGACGTCACCACCCCGACCGTGCGCGAGGCGCTGCGCAGGCTCGAGGCCACCGACGTGATCCGGCTCCGGCACGGCTCCGGCACTTACATCGGCGAGGGGATCGGCCGCCGGCTGCTGGTCAACCCCCACGTGGCCGGCTCGTCCACCGACTCCGTCCTCGAGCTGGTCGAGGCCCGGCTGCTGCTGGAGCCCCCGGTGGCGGCGGCGGCGGCTCTGTCCCGCTCCGAGGGCGCCGTCGCCCTGCTGGAGACGGCCGCCGACAACGCGCTGAAGCCGCAGCACGGCGAGGAGCGGCCCGGCCTGCACTTCCACGTCGCCCTGGCCGCCGCAGCCGGCAACCGACTCGTGCGCGAGAGCATCGAGGCCCTGCTGCAGGTGCGCTCCCGCGACCAGGTCGCGATCCGCCACCACTACGACGACCGCGGTCGCGACCACGCCGAGCACGTCGAGATCCTCACCGCCGTACGGGACCGTGATCCGCAGGCGGCGAGCACGCTCACGCGCGACCACCTGACCGCGATCCGCGATGCCTTCGCCGGTCTCGTCGCGGAGGAGAGCGCATGAGCGACCACCTCCTCGGCCACATGACCACCCTCGAGGCGGCCGACGCCGCTGCTGCCGGGACGGTCGTGCTGCTCCCCGTCGGTGCGTTCGAGCAGCACGGCTCCGGCCTTCCCCTCGCCACCGACCAGATCCGTGCGGAGGCGGTCGTGGAGCGGCTGGCCGACGCGCTCGGCGGCGCGGCGGTGATCGGCCCCGGCGTACCCGTGGGCGTCTCGCCGCACCACAGTGCCTTCGCGGGCACGATCAGCCTGCGCCCGGCGCTGTTCGTCGCCGTGGTCCGCGAGTACGTCGAGTCGCTCGCGGCGCACGGCTGGCGCCGGTTCCTGGTCGTCACCGGTCACGGCGGCAACAACGCCGCGCTCGGCACCCTGACCCAGGAGCTGATGCGCGACCGCCCCGACCTCGAGGTCGCGTGGGCCCCGGTGACGGCCGTCGCCCGGTCGGCCGTCGCCGAGCTCGAGGTCACGGAGGTCAGCGGCCACAGCGGGGAGGCGGAGACCAGCCAGATGCTGCACGTCGCCCCCGGCCTGGTCCGCTCCGACCTGCTCCGTCCGGGCACCACCCGTCTCGACGAGCTGGACGGCTTCGCCCGTCTCGCGCGCTCGGTCAGCCAGCCGAGCGTCGCGCTGCCGTACGACCGCCTCGCCGCCAGCGGTGTGCTCGGCGACCCCCGCCGGGCCACGGCCGCCGACGGCCGCCAGATCGTCGACGAGGTCGTCGAGCGGCTGACCTCGTTCGTCAAGGAGTGGCTCGACACCTAGGTCGAGCCCTGCCCCAGACCACCCCAGCCGGGACGCGCCGCGTCGCCGGTGGGCCCCGCACACCCTCGTCCCGCTCTCGACAAAGGACTCGCCCGATGCTCCCAGGAACACGCCGACTGCTCGTCCCGGTGCTCGCCGCGACGCTGGTGGGGGGTGTCCTCGTGGGGTCCAGCACCCTGCTGGGCCGCGCCCCGCAGGCCGCTGCCGACCAGGCCGCCAGCCCCACCCGCGCACGCTGCGCCCTGCCGAGCCCCCAGGAGGCCGGGAGCAGCCAGAAGTACGAGATCACCAGCGGTGGTCGCACGCGCAGCTACGTGCTGCGTCTCCCGGACGGGTACGAGCGCCGCGCGAGCTGGCCGCTGATCGTCGCCTTCCACGGCCGCGGCAGCACCGGGGTGGAGGTCGAAGGGTTCTCCGGCCTCTCCGACCTGCCCGCCGTTGTCGCCTACCCCGACGGCGAGGTCGGGACGGGGGACGGCTACCGCCGCGCGTGGCAGGGCGCGCCGTACCAGCCGACGGGTGTCGACGACGTCGCCTTCACCGCGGACCTGCTCGACCACCTCGACGACACGCTGTGCGTGGACCCGACGCGCACCTACGCCACCGGCAAGTCCAACGGCGCCGGCCTGACGACGCTGCTGGCCTGCCGGCTGCCGGGTCGCTTCGCGGCGATCGCGCCGGTCGCCCCGGCGCTCTACCCGCAGTCGCAGGAGGGGTGCGAGGGGGCTCGGCCCACCTCGGTGCTCGAGATCCACGGGGTCGCCGACACCACCATCCCGTACGCGGGAGACCCCGACCGGCAGCTGCCGGCCGTGCGCGACTGGGTCCGTGGCTGGGCCGAGCGGGACGGCTGCACCTCCTCGCGCACGAGCCGGATCCGGCGCGACGTGACCTCCACCCGCTACGCCGGCTGCGTCGCCGGCACCGAGGTCGCGCACCTCGCCGTCGACGGCGGCGGCCACGTCTGGCCCGGCGCCGACACGTACTCCGGGGGCGGGCACACCACCCAGAGCATCGAGGCCTCGCGCGCCGCGTGGGCCTTCTTCACCCGGCACCACCTCACCCGCGCGGAAGGACGAGACCGATGAGCAGGACCGACCACGACCCCGCACCTGTGCAGGACGCGACGACACAGGAGCGGCTGCCGTTCGTCGTCCGGGCGATGGCGGTCGTCGAGCGCGCCGGCAACGCCCTCCCGCACCCGTTCTGGCTGTTCTGGATCCTCGCCCTGGTCCTGGCGGTCGTCAGCGCCGTGATGGCGGGCGCCGGCGTCTCGGTCGTACCGCCCGGCGGCGGCGACCGGATCGACGTGCAGAACCTGCTCAGCGGCGACGGGCTGGCGATGGCGGTCTCGACCGCCATCACCAACTTCGCCGAGTTCCCGCCGATGGCGACCATCGTCGTGGTCATTATGGGGGTCGCGGTCGCCGAGCGCACCGGCTTCCTCGCCGCGGCCATGAAGGTGGGCGTCTCCCGCGTGCCCGCCGCGTGGGTGGTGTTCGCGGTCGCGTTCGTCGGCACGATGTCGCACGTCGCGTCGGCGGCGGCGTACATCATCCTGGTGCCGCTGGGCGGCCTGGCCTTCCGGGCCGTCGGGCGCTCGCCGATCCTCGGCATCGTCGTGGCGTACACCGCGATCGCCTCGGGCTACGACGCCAGCCCGATCCCCACGCCGAACGACGCCATCTTCGCCGGGATCACCCAGGCGGCGGCTCGGATCGTCGACGAGGACGCGCTCGTGTCCCCGGTGAGCAACTGGTTCTTCAACATCGCCTCGTCGGTGCTGCTCGCCGCGGTGATCACGCTGGTCACCCGGTTCGTGCTCGCCAAGCGGCCGGACCTCGACGCGGACCCCGACGCCGACGACAGCGACCTGGGCTCGCTGACCCTCTCGAACCGTGAGCGTCGCGCGCTGCGCTGGGCCGTGCTGACGCTGGTCGTCGCCCTCGTCGTGCTGGTCGCCGTGGTCGTCCCCGGGTCCTCACCGCTGCGCGCCGCCGACGGGTCGCTCGACGAGTCGCCGCTGCTGACCGGCGTCGCCATGATCGTGGCCGTGCTGTTCGGGCTGACCGGCATCGTGTACGGCTCGATGACCGGCACCATCGAGAAGGCCGGCGACGTCCCCGCCCTCATGGCCCAGGGGATCAAGCAGATGGCGCCGGTGCTGGTGCTGTTCTTCGCGATCGCGCAGTTCCTGGCGTACTTCGACTACACCCACGTCGGTGACGTGATCTCGGTCCGCGCGGCCGAGCTGCTGCAGAACAACGACGTGCCCGTGGTCGTCGTCTTCCTGCTCGTGCTGGTGCTGCTCGGCGTGGTGAACATCCTCGTCACCAGCGGGTCGGCGATGTGGGCCATCGCCGCGCCCGTGATCGTGCCGCTGCTGATGCTGCTCTCCGTGCCTCCCGAGACGACCCAGGCGCTGTTCCGGATCGCCGACTCGGGCTCGACCGCGGTGACGCCGATGAGCCCGTACTTCGTGATGGCGCTCGGGTTCCTCCAGCGCTACCGCAAGTCGGCCGGCATCGGGACGCTCGCGTCGTACACGCTCCCGCTGGCGATCGCCATGACGGTGGCCTGGACCGTGCTGTTCTTCGTGTGGTGGGGGCTGGGGATCCCGCTCGGCCCGGGGGTCTCGGTGCGCTGAGCCGGGACGCCGGCGTGGGCCGCCCCGCTCAGACCCCCTGCTCGCCGCCGCCCTCGACGTAGGCAGCGCCGCTGCCGGCGTGGATGCTGGCCAGTGCCGAGGCGACCCGTCGGGCCGTGAAGTCGGCGGCGCGCTCGCGCACCTGCGCGGGACCGCACAGCGCGACGTCGCGGATCTCGCGCTCCTGCTTGACCACGGTGTCCAGGCGGCCCGGTTCGATGACGCCGCCGTCGAAGACCAGGCAGACCGCGTCGTCCCAGCCACCCCACGGCGGCATCCAGTCGGTGAGCACGAGCTCCCCGGGCGGGACGTCCAGACCGAGCTCCTCCTTCACCTCGCGAGAGGCAGCCTGCTGCGGAGACTCGCCGACCTCGACGATCCCGCCGGGGAGGTCCCAGTCCCGCTTGTACGTCAGCTGGCACAGCAGCACGCGGTCGTCCGGGTCGCGCAGCAGCACCTGGGCGATCGCGCGCTTGCGGGGGAGGAAGGAGTTGAGCAGTGCCCGGAAGCCGCCGGGCTGGTCGAGGGGGACGTCGCCGGCCAGGCGCGCGAAGACGTACCGGTCGGCTCCCGCCGCCACGCCACGCAGCAGCCCCTCGCGACGCAGGCCGCTGGTCGTGGCGATGCGGTGCCCGACCGCGTCGTCGGGGTCGACGTACGCCTCCACGCGGTGGTGGTCGAGGAGACCCTCGTCGACCACGGCCCGGACGGCCTCCACGCTCGGCCACCAGTCGTCGCCGTCGGGCGCCGGCCAGGAGACCCGCGCGACGCCCTCGCCGACCGTCGTCAGGGCGGGGGACTCGTCCGGGACAGGCACGGGAGCCACCCTAGTCACCGCCGGCCGGGACCTCGCCGGGTCTCGACGCGCTCCCCTTCGACAGGCTCAGGACATCGCGCCGGTGCTCCCTGCTCGCCGGGTCTCGACGCGCTCGCTGGCGCTCGCTGCTCGACCACCTGTGCCAGCGAGGCGGCGTCCTGAGTCTGTCGAAGGGGAGGACGTCGAGACCTCCGGCGCCTAGGCGCGGTGGCGGGCCGACGTACCGCCCGACGACGTCGCCGGCTCGGGAGCGAGCCACACCATGCCCAGCGGCGGGACGGTGAGGACGGCCGAGTCCGGCTGCCCCTGCCAGGCGTCGCCGGTGCCGGTGACAGTCCCGTTGACGACACCGGAGCCGGCGTAGGCGTGCTGGTCGGTGTTGATCAGCTCGGCCCAGTCCCCGGCGGAGGGAAGCCCGACGCGGTAGTCGTGGACCGGGGCGTCGCCGAAGTTGACCACGCAGACCAGCGGGCCCGCCGCGGAGTGGTCGGGGTCGGGCCGTCGCACGAACGCCAGCAGGTTGTCGCCGGCGTCACCGTCGAGCCAGGTGAAGCCGTCGTGGTCCTGGTCGGCCGACCACAGCGCGGGGTGCTCGGTGTAGACGACGTTCAGGTCGCGTACGAGCCGCTGCACCGAGGCGTGCTCGGAGTGCTCGAGCAGCCACCAGTCCAGCTCGCGCGACTCCGCCCACTCCGACTCCTGGGCGAACTCCGAGCCCATGAACAGCAGCTGCTTGCCGGGGTGGGACCACATGAAGGCGAGGTACGCCCGCAGGTTCGCCAGCTGCTTCCAGCGGTCGCCGGGCATCTTGCGCAGCAGCGAGCCCTTGCCGTGGACGACCTCGTCGTGGCTGATCGGCAGGACGTAGTTCTCCGAGTACGCGTACGCCATCGAGAACGTGATCTCGCCGGCGTGCCAGGGGCGGTGCACCGACTCGCGCTCGATGTACTGCAGCGAGTCGTGCATCCAGCCCATGTTCCACTTGAAGCCGAAGCCCAGGCCGCCCTCCGACGTCGGCCGGGTGACCCCCGGCCACGACGTCGACTCCTCGGCGACGGTCACGATGCCGGGGTGGTGGCGGTAGACGACGGCGTTCGTCTCCTGCAGCAGGGCCATCGCCTCGAGGTGCTCGCGCCCGCCGTACTGGTTGGGCAGCCACTCGCCGTCCTCGCGCGAGTAGTCGAGGTAGAGCATCGAGGCCACCGCGTCGACGCGGATGCCGTCGGCGTGGAACTCCTCCACCCAGTACAGCGCGTTGGCGACGAGGAAGTTGCGCACCTCGTTGCGGCCGAAGTCGAAGACGTGGGTGCCCCAGTCCGGCTGGTCGCCGCGCCGCGGGTCGGGGTGCTCGTAGAGCGGTCCGCCGTCGAACCGCGCGAGTGCGAACTCGTCCTTCGGGAAGTGCCCCGGGACCCAGTCGAGGATCACGCCGATGTCTCGCTGGTGCAGCGTGTCGACCAGGGCGCGGAAGCCGTCGGGGTCGCCGAAGCGTGAGGTCGGCGCGTAGTACGACGTCACCTGGTAGCCCCACGACCCGCCGAACGGGTGCTCCATCACCGGCATCAGCTCGACGTGGGTGAAGCCCATCGCCGTGCAGTAGTCGGCGAGCATCCCGCCCAGCTCGGCGTAGGAGTACGTCGAGCCGTCGGGCCGCCTGCGCCACGAGCCGAGGTGCACCTCGTAGACGGACATCGGCGAGCGGACGGCCGAGCGGGCGTCGCGCTTCTCCAGCCAGGCCGCGTCGTCCCAGTCGTAGGTCGACTCGAAGACCCGTGAGGCGGTCTCCGGTGGCACCTGGGTGGCGCTGGCCATCGGGTCGGCCTTGTCCCGCCAGCGCTCGTCGGCGCCGAGGATCTCGTACTTGTACGTGGCCCCGCCGCGCACCCCGGGCACGAACAGCTCCCAGACGCCGGACGTGCCGAGCTGCCGCATCGGGTGCAGCCGCCCGTCCCAGCCGGTGAAGTCGCCCTTCACCCGGACGCCCAGCGCCTTCGGCGCCCACACCGCGAAGGAGGTGCCGACGATCTCCTCGGGGTCGCCGTCGTAGTGCCGCACGTGCGCACCGAGCACTCGCCACAGCTCCTCGTGGCGGCCCTCGTTGATCAGGTGCAGGTCGGTCTCGCCGAGGGTCGGCCAGAAGCGGTAGGGGTCGTCGGCGAGCTGCGGGGAGCCGTCGTCGTACGTCGTCTCGAGGCGGTAGTCGGGCACGTCCGTCACGTCCAGGACCGCCTCCCACACCCCGTCGGTCACGTGGGTCATCGGCGTCCGCACCCCGTCGGCGACGACGGTGACCGACGCGGCCAGCGGCCGGAGCGCGCGGACCACGACGTGCCCGTCGTCGGGGTGCGCGCCGAGCACGTCGTGCGGGGAGCCGTGGCGGCCCTCCGCGACCATCGTCAGCAGGGCCAGGTGGTCGCTCACTACGTGTCCTCTCCGGAGCCGGTCAGGCGGGCCAGCGCCGCCAGGGGGATGTCGACCCAGCCGGGTCGGTTGCGCGCCTCGTAGCCGATCTCGTAGACCGCCTTGTCGGCCTCGTACGCCGCCAGCAGCACGCGGTCGCTGTCGGTCAGCGCCGTCGAGCCGGCGTACCCCGCCAGGAACGCCGCCCGGTTGCGCTCGGCCCACGCGGACGCCCGCGAGGACAGCACGGCGGCGTCCTCCCCGGCGCCGTCGGCGAAGTCGCGCTCGACCGAGCGCGCGGCGTAGTCGAAGGAGCGCAGCATCCCGGCCACGTCGCGCCAGGGGGAGTCGGGCAGCACGCGCTCGGCCAGCGGCTTGGCCGGCTCGCCCTCGAAGTCGACGAGCTTCCAGTTGTGCACCACGCGCAGCGTCTGGCCGAGGTGCAGGTCGCCGTGGACGCGCTGGGCGGTGAGGGACACGTCGAGGTGACGGACCGCGTCGAAGACGTCGCGCAGCGCGGGGGCGTGCAGGGCCAGCGTCGGCACCAGCGCGGCCAGGTCCCTCACCTGGGCCTCCAGCCGGGCGTCCATCCCGTCGGCGATCGCGGCGACGTCGGCGGCCCCCCACCGCGTGGTGGGGAAGTGGTCCCGCAGCACCTCGTGGACCTCGGCGACCGCCGTCCCGAGCCGCTCGGACTCGCCGGCGAAGTCACCGCCGGAGCGCAGCACCACCTCGTCGTCGTCGAGCCGCTCGCCCGGGCGGGGCTCGGCCAGCTCGTCGGCCTCCGCGAGGAGCGTGCGCACGCCGGCCAGGGCGAGGTCCCAGCCGTCGGAGGCGGTGCGCAGGAACTGCTGGATCATCGCCAAGTCGATCGGCTCCGCCGAGGTGCCCTCGTCGGTCTCGGCCCAGCCGTAGAGCGCCGCCACGTGCGGGCTGCCGGCCCGGGTCAGCTCCCGGTGCACCTCGATGTCGGGGTTGCTGCCCGGCGTCACCTTGCGGAAGACCTTGAGCAGGCTGTCGTCGCCGAAGGCCACCGAGGAGTTGGACTGCTCACCGCTGAACAGCGTGGAGTGGGTCTCGGTGTCCAGCTCGTGCTCGGCGATCCGGTGGAAGACCAGGCCGCCGACGCGCGAGGTGTCCTCGGGGGCCGTCGCGGCGAAGGCGCGCAGGTAGACCGCCATCGCCTCCCGGTCGTGGACCGCGTCGTAGGAGTGCACCGACCCCAGCGCGTCGTCGGTGTGTGGACCGACCAGCGCGTGCGTGATCCGCTCCTGCGGCTCGGGGTAGTGCGCGAGCGGGAGCTGGTAGAGCTCCTCGGACCCGTCGGGGTAGCGCACCGTGACGATGTCGATGGTGACCGCGGGCGGCCCCGGGAGGGTGGCCACGCGACGTACGTCGGTGACGCGGTGGTCGCGACCCTTGCCGCCGAACCAGCGCGCCCGGTCCAGGTAGGCCGTCATCAGGGGGTGTCTGCTCACGGGTGCACCGCCTTCAGGGACTGGGTGCCGAGCAGCGGGTCGGGTTCGGGCTCCGGCTCGGGCAGCCGGATCCAGTAGAAGCCGTGTCCGGCCAGGGTGAGCAGGTACGGCAGCTCCCCGATCCTCGGGAACCGCACGCCCCCGAGCAGCTCGACCGGTGTCGTCCCCTCCCAGCGCCGCAGGTCCAGCTCGACCGGCTGCGGGAAGCGGGAGAGGTTGTTGACGCACAGCACCGCGTCACGGTTGCCGTCGGCGTCGGTGTGCTCGCGGACGTACGACAGCACGCTCGGGTTGGAGCCGCCGAGGTCGTGGAACTCGCCGAGCCCGAAGGCCGGGTGCTTCTTGCGGGCCGAGATCATCCGGCGGTTCCAGTGCAGCAGCGAGGACGGGTTGTCCAGCTCCGTCTCGACGTTGACCCGGCTGTAGCCGTACACCGGGTCCTGGACCGGCGGCAGGTGCAGCTTGCCGGGCGTGGCACGGGAGAAGCCGGCGTTGCGGTCCGGCGTCCACTGCATCGGGGTACGGACCCCGTCGCGGTCACCGAGCCAGATGTTGTCGCCCATCCCGATCTCGTCGCCGTAGTAGAGGACCGGTGACCCGGGCAGTGAGAGCAGCAGGGCGGTGAAGAGCTGCATCTGGTCGGGGTCGTTGTCCAGCAGTGGCGCCAGACGCCGGCGGATGCCGATGTTGGCCTTCATCCGCGGGTCGGCGGCGTACTCCGACCACATGTAGTCGCGGTCGTCGTCGGTGACCATCTCCAGGGTCAGCTCGTCGTGGTTGCGCAGGAAGATGCCCCACTGGCAGCCGCTCGGGATCGCCGGCGTCTGCTCGAGGATCTCCGAGATCGGGTAGCGCGACTCCCGGCGCACCGACATGAAGATCCGCGGCATCACGGGGAAGTGGAAGCACATGTGGCACTCGTCCCCGCCGACGGACGCGTCACCGAAGTAGTCGACGACGTCGGCGGGCCACTGGTTGGCCTCCGCCAGCAGCACCCGCCCGGGGTAGTTCTCGTCGACGAAGCGGCGCACCTTCTTGAGGAACTCGTGGGTCTCGGGGAGGTTCTCCCCGTCGCCGCCCTCGCGCTCGTAGAGGTACGGCACCGCGTCCAGCCGGAAGCCGTCCAGGCCCATGTCCAGCCAGAAGGCGAGGGCCTCCAGCATCGCGTCGTGGACCAACGGGTTGTCGAAGTTGAGGTCCGGCTGGTGGGAGAAGAACCGGTGCCAGAAGTACTGCTGGCGCACGGGGTCCCAGGTCCAGTTCGACGGCTCGGTGTCGACGAAGATGATCCGGGCGTCGGCGTACGACTCGTCGGTGTCGGACCACACGTAGAAGTCGCCGTACGGGCCGTCGGGGTCCTCCCGGCTCGCCTGGAACCACGGGTGGGCGTCCGAGGTGTGGTTCATGACCACGTCGATGATCACTCGGATGCCGCGGTCGTGGGCGGCCTGCACGAAGGCGCTGAAGTCCTCGATGGTCCCGACCTCGGGCAGCACCCCGGTGTAGTCGGCGACGTCGTAGCCGCCGTCGCGCAGCGGCGAGGGGAAGAACGGCGGGATCCACAGGCAGTCGACGCCGAGCCACTGCAGGTAGTCCAGCTTCTCGATCAGCCCGCGGAAGTCGCCGATGCCGTCGCCGTTCGAGTCCCGGAAGGACCGGACGAGGACCTCGTAGAAGACGGCCGTCTTGAACCAGTCGGGCTGGGTGTCGCCCACGGTGGTGCCGGCCGGGCTGGTGATGGGTCCGGGAGTGGTCACCGGTTCCTCCTGACGTGCAGCACGTGGGCCGGCTCGTCGTGCGGGTCGAGGCGCACGTAGTCGTGCCCGCCCCAGTCCCACGTCTCGCCACTGAGCTCGTCGTGCACCGAGAACGTCTCGCCGATCTCCAGGCCCAGGGCCTCGACGTCGAGGTGCACGGTGGTCTCGCGCGCGCCGTGCGGGTCGAGGTTGACCACCACGACGACGGTGTCGGAGTCGATGTCGCCGGCGCGCTCCTGCTTGGAGAAGCACAGCACCGACTCGTCCTCGGGGTAGTGCAGGGTCAGCGAGCGCAGCCGCTGCAGCGCCGGGTGGGCGCGCCGGATCGCGTTGAGCCGGGTGAGGTACGGCGCCAGGCTGCGGCCCTCCGCCTGCGCGGCGTCGTAGTCGCGCACCCGGATCTGGAACTTCTCGGTGTCGAGGTACTCCTCGCTGCCCGGCCGCAGCGCGACGTGCTCGTACAACTCGTAGCCGGAGTAGACACCCCACGCCGGAGACGACATCGCGGCCAGCACCGCACGGATCTTGAACGCCGGCGGGCCGCCGTACTGCAGGAAGGCGTGGAGGATGTCGGGGGTGTTGACGAAGAAGTTGGGCCGCATCACGTGCGCGGTCTCGGCTGAGACCTCGACCAGGTAGTCCTCGAGCTCCTCGCGGGTCGTGCGCCAGGTGAAGTAGGTGTAGCTCTGCTGGTAGCCGACCGTCCCGAGCCCGCGCATCATCGGCGGCTTCGTGAACGCCTCGGCCAGGAAGACCACGTCGGGGTCGGTGCGCCGCACGTCGGCCAGCAGCCGCTCCCAGAACGCCAGCGGCTTGGTGTGCGGGTTGTCCACGCGGAAGATCCGCACCCCGTGGTCCATCCAGTGGTGGACTACGCGCAGCACCTCGGCGTAGATCCCCTCGGGGTCGTTGTCGAAGTTGACCGGGTAGATGTCCTGGTACTTCTTCGGCGGGTTCTCGGCGTACGCGATCGTGCCGTCGGCCCGCGTCGTGAAGAACTCCGGGTGCTCGGTGACCCACGGGTGGTCCGGCGCGGCCTGCAGCGCGAGGTCGAGCGCGACCTCGAGGTCCAGCTGCCGGGCCCGGGCGACGAAGGCGTCGAAGTCCTCGAGGGTGCCCAGGTCGGGGTGGACCGCGTCGTGGCCACCGTCCTTGCTGCCGATCGCCCACGGCGACCCGACGTCCTCGGGGCCGGGGTCGAGGGTGTTGTTGCGGCCCTTGCGGTTGACCTCGCCGATCGGGTGGATCGGGGGGAGGTAGGCGACGTCGAAGCCCATCGCCGCGGCCCGCTCCAGCCCGGACACGGCGGTACGGAACGTCCCGCTGGTCAGCGTGCCGTCGGCGTTCTCGACCGCACCCTCCGAGCGCGGGAAGAACTCGTACCACGAGCCGTACAGAGCGCGCTGGCGCTCGACGCGGACGCCGAACGGACCCTCCACGGTGAGCAGCTCGCGCAGCGGGTGCGCGGCGAGCACGGCGGCCAGCGCCGGGTCGAGCGCGTGCTCCAGGCGGGCCTGGACCGGCAGCGCGTGGTCCTCCATCGCGGTCCGCGCGCTGGCCAGGACCTGCTGCTCGGCCTTGTTCAGCCCGCCGGCGGCCAGCACCCGGTCGACCAGCAGCGTCCCCTCGGTGAAGACCAGCTCCACGTCGACCCCGGCGGGGACCTTCACCTCGGCGTGGTGCAGCCAGGTGCCGAGCGGGTCGCTCCAGGCCCAGACCTCGTAGGCGTACTCGCCCTCGGCGTCGGCCTGCAGCCAGGTCTCGTACCGGTCCACCTGCTTCGGGTCCCGGGTGGGTCGCATCCGGTGGGGACGCCGCCGGACGCCGTCAGGGCGGACGAGGACCGCCTCGCATCCCAGCTCGTCGTGCCCCTCTCGGAAGACCGTCGCGGACACCCGGAACGGCTCGCCCACGCTCGCCTTGACCGGGTGCGGCGGCTGTCCGGGGGGCAGCGACCCGTCACGGACCACGGGCTGCACGTCGACGACCGGGATGCGTCCCACCATGTCCTCAACCCAAGCGGTCCTGCCTGGAACGTGCAAACACCCGCGGGGGCGCCCGCGTCGATACGGTGTCCGGCGTGAGCACGCTCCTGCTGGTCAACGGACCCAACCTCAACCTGCTCGGCACGCGCGAGCCGGCGACGTACGGCCACGACACGCTCGCCGACGTCGAGGCGCTGGTGACCAGGACGGCCGCCGCTGCCGGGCACGACGTCCGGGCCGTGCAGAGCAACCACGAGGGCGTGCTGATCGACGCCGTCCACGCCGCACGCGAGGACTGCGCCGGCATCGTGATCAACCCGGGCGCCCTCACCCACACCTCCGTCGCCCTGCGCGACGCTCTGCTGGCCGTCGGGCTCCCCGTCGCCGAGGTCCACCTCTCGAACGTCCACGCCCGCGAGCCGTTCCGGCACCACTCGTACGTCTCCGACATCGCCGAGGTCGTGATCGTCGGCGCAGGCATCCACGGCTACGCCTTCGCGGTCCAGCAGCTCGCGCGCGTCCTCTCGCGGTAGCCGACCGCGTCAGGCCGCGGTCAGCTCACGGTCCCGCTGGGGGGTGCCGAGGTCGGGAGTGGGGACGTCCTTGGTCTCCCGGGCGGTCAGCGCCGAGGCGCTGGCGACGACGGCGACCACGGCGGTGAAGACCGAGGTGACGACCCAGCCGCCCTCCTGCGCGCCGCCGAGCGCGGTGACGATGGTCGGGGCGAAGCCCGCCAGCATGAAGCCGATCTGGGTGCCGATCGCCATCCCGGAGAAGCGGACGCGCGAGCTGAACATCTCGCCGTAGAACGACGGCCAGGTCGCGTTGGCGGCGGCGTAGCCGAAGGAGAAGGTCAGCACCGCCAGCGCGAAGGTCAGCAGCACGTCGTCCTGGCTCATCGAGAGCAGGTAGAACGGCATGAAGACCGCGGCGGACAGCGCGCCGTACACGAAGACCGGCTTGCGGCCGATCCGGTCGGCCAGGGTGGCGAAGACCGGCTGGGTGACCAGGGCGACCACGTTGGCCACGACGACCAGCCACAGCGTGATCGAGTCGCGCAGGCCGACCTCCACGCCGTACGCGATGGCGAGGTTGCCGAACACCGTCGAGATGGCGGCGATGAAGGCGCAGACGACGACGCGCAGCACGTCGGCCCAGTGGTGGCGCAGCAGGTCGACGACGGGCAGCTTGGCCAGCTCGCCGGCCGCCTTCTTGGCCGCGAACTCCGGCGGCTCGGCCAGCGTGCGGCGGATGAAGAACGCGACCACGACGACGAGGGCCGAGAGCCAGAACGGGATCCGCCAGCCCCACGAGAACTTGACGTCGTCGGGCATCGCGACGATCGGGACGAGCACGAGCGCGCCGAGGATCTGGCCGCCCTGGGTGCCGGTCAGCGTCCAGGAGGTGAAGAACGAGCGGCGGTCCTCGGGCGCGTGCTCGAGCGTCAGCGAGCTGGCGCCGGCCTGCTCGCCCGCGGCGGAGAGTCCCTGCATCAGCCGGCAGAGCACGAGCAGCGCGGGTGCTCCCCAGCCGATCGCGCCGTACGACGGCAGGCAGCCGATGAGAAAGGTGGACAACCCCATCAGCACGAGGGTGAACATGAGGACCTTCTGCCGGCCCACCCGGTCGCCGAAGTGGCCGAGGAGGACCGCGCCGAGCGGGCGGGCGACGTAGGCGAGGCCGAAGGTGGCGAAGGAGAGGACCTGGCCGGAGGCGCCCTCGTCAGGGAAGAAGACCGTCGGGAAGATCAGGGCGGCGGCGGAGCCGAAGACGAAGAAGTCGTAGTACTCCACCGCGCTGCCCATGAAGCTGGCGACGGCGGCCCGTCCCGGGGTCTTGCGGCGGGCGAGCTCGTCGGCGACGGCGTCGGTGCTGGTCATCGGTTCTCTCCTCGGGGGCTGCGCTCGCTGTCGGCCAGGGAGCGGAAGTGGTCGAGCATCCGGACCGGGTCGGGCTCGGTGCCGGTGATCAGGCGGAAGGCGTCGACCGCCTGGTGGACGGCCATGTGGCCGCCGTCGAGCACCCGGCAGCCGTTGGCTCGTGCCGCCAGCAGCAGGGCGGTGTCGAGCGGGCGGTAGACGATGTCGGCCACCCAGAGCCGCGCGTGCAGCAGGTCCGCGTCGAGCGGCAGCCCCGGGTGCGCGGCCATGCCGGTCGGCGTGCAGTGCACGAGCCCGTCGGTGTCGGGGAGCAGCGCGGAGAGCTTGGCGGGCTCGGCCGCCTCGACGCGCGCACCGGGGTAGCGGTCGCTCAGGTCGTGGGCGAGTACGCCGGCCCGGCCCGGGTCGACGTCGACCACGACCAGGTGTCCGACGCCCAGTCCGAGCAGCGCGTCGGCGACAGCACTGCCCGCGCCCCCGGCGCCGAGCTGGACCACCTCGTCGGTGGCCGCGTCCGGGAGCCCTGTGGCGAACCCGGTGGCGAAGCCGGTGACGTCGGTGTTGTGCCCCACCGCTCGCCCGTCGCGCAGGACGACGGTGTTGACCGCGCCGAGAGCGGCCGCGCGAGGGTCCACCTCGTCGAGGTGGGGGAGGACCGCCTGCTTGCAGGGGTGGGTGACGTTGAGTGCGTCGTACCCGAGCCGGCGGGCCCAGGCGAGGACCTCGCCGACGTCGGCGGGCCCGAGCCCGAGGGTGGGCAGGTCGATGGTCCGGTAGACGTAGTCGAGCCCCTGGGCCCGGGCCTCCGCCATGTGCATCGGCGGTGTCAGCGACGGGCCGACGCCGTCGCCGACCAGCCCGACGAGGAAGGGGTGCGCCACGTGATCTCCTAATGAACTAAACGGTACGTTCAAGAATAGGAGAGCATGTGACCGCGGTCTCACGCAAGGGTTTCGCGAGACGAGGCGCCCCCGAGGCTCGGTCGAGGGTCAGGCGGTGAGCCAGGCGACGACGAGGTCGCCGATGGTGCGGCGCAGGTGCTCGCGCCGCGACGGATCGCGCAGGTCGCGGTCGAAGAGGTAGCCGAAGGTGTGCTGGTTGGCGACGGGGAAGACGCAGTAGGCCGAGATGACCATGTGGACGTCGACCGCGTCGACGTCGGCCCGGAACGTCCCCTCGGAACGCCCCCGCGAGAGCACGTCCTCCAGCAGTGACGCGGCCGGGTTGCCCATCTCGCGCAGCGAGTCCAGGCGGGCGATGAACCGGCCGCCGTGGATGTTCTCGATGGAGACCAGGCGGATGAACTCGGGGTGCGCCTGGTGGTGGTCGAAGGTCAGCTCGGCGAGCCGGCGCACGCCGTCCACGGGCGACAGGTCGCCGACGTGGAGCTCCTGCTCGGCGGCACGGATGCCGAGGTAGGCCCGCTCGAGGACGGCGAGGTAGAGGCCCTCCTTGCTGGCGAAGTAGTAGTAGATCATCCGCTTCGTCGTGCGGGTCCGCTCCGCGATCACGTCCACCCGGGCGCCGGAGAAGCCGTCCTCGGCGAAGACCTGGGTGGCCACGTCCAGCAGCTCGGCCCGCGTCCGCTCGGCATCGCGCTGCGCGACCATCCTCGACCTCCCGCTCTCCGTGGACCGCGACCGGCCGGGGGTGGCGCGGCGTGGCGATCATACGCAATGAACCAGTTGGTACATTGCGACGCATGCGCCGCTCCGTCGCCACCGTCTGCCTCTCCGGGGGACTCGTCGAGAAGATGCACGCCTGTGCCGAGGCGGGCTTCGACGGGATCGAGGTCTTCGAGCCCGACCTCGTCGCGTGCGACCACAGCCCCGAGGAGATCCGGGCGCTGGCCGACCGGCTGGGTCTCTCGCTCGACCTCTACCAGCCGTTCCGCGACTTCGAGGGCGTGGACGAGGCGACGCTGGCCGACAACCTGCGCCGCGCCGAGGCCAAGCTGGCGCTGATGCAGCGCCTGGGCATCGACACGCTGCTGCTGTGCTCCAACGTGGCGAGCGCGACGGTGCCGGCGGAGGACTACGAGGAGGTCGCAGCCGGGCAGCTGCGGCAGCTGGGCGACCTGGCGTCGTCGTACGGCGTGCGGGTGGCGTACGAGGCGCTCGCCTGGGGTGCGTACGTCGACGACTACCGCACCGCCTGGCGGATCGTGCAGCGCGCCGACCACCCGGCGATCGGGATCTGCCTGGACTCCTTCCACATCCTCTCCCGCGGCCACGACCCTGCGGGGATCGAGGACATCCCCGGTGAGCGGATCTTCTTCCTGCAGCTCGCCGACGCCCCGGCGCTGTCGATGGACGTGCTGTCCTGGTCGCGGCACCACCGACTGTTCCCGGGCGAGGGGTCGTTCGACCTGGCGGGCTTCCTGGGCCACGTCCTCGCGGCCGGGTACGACGGCCCGCTCTCGCTGGAGGTCTTCAACGACACCTTCCGACGCACCGACGTGCGCCGCACCGCCACGCACGCCCTGCGGTCGCTGGTCTGGCTCGAGGACACCGTCTCGCCCCGGCTGACCCCGGGCGTCCCCCCGCGCGGGATCGACTTCGTCGAGGTGAAGGCGGAGGACACCACCGACGTTGAGGTCGCGCTCGGGCAGCTGGGCTTCACCTTCCGCGGGCGTCACCGGACCAAGGCGGTACGGCTGTGGACCTCCGGCTCGGCGCGGGTCGTGCTCAACGAGCAGCAGGCGCGCGAGGAGGTGCCGCACCTGGCGGCGATCGGGGTCCAGGTCGACGTGCCCGAGGCCGCGCTGGCCCGGGCCGCCGAGCTGCTCGCGCCGGCGGTGCACCGTCGTACCTACGCCGCCGAGGTGCCGCTCGGTGCGGTTGCCGCTCCCGACGGTACCGAGGTGTTCGCCTGCCCGGTGGTGGAGGACGACGCGGCCTGGGTCGCGGAGTTCGAGGGCGGTGGGCCGGACGAGCGGACCGCCGGCGCCGTGACCCGTGTCGACCACGTCAACCTCGCCCAGCCCTGGAGCGACTTCGACGAGGCGGTGCTGTTCTACTCCGCCGTCCTCGGGCTCCGCGCGGACTCCGGCACCCAGGTGGCCGGGCCGCACGGGCTCGTCCGCAGCCAGGTGATGCGCACGCCCGACGGGTGCGTACGGCTGCCGCTCAACCTGGCGCCCGACCCGTCGGCCATGACCGCCCAGCACGTGGCCTTCGCCTGCGACGACGTCGTGGCCGTTGCCCGCCGCGCGCTCGCGGCGGGGATGCGCTTCCTGCCGGTCCCGGCCAACTACTACGACGACCTGGCGGCGCGCTACGGCCTCGACGAGTCCCGGCTCGAGGAGCTGCGGTCGCTGAACCTGCTCTACGAGCGCGACGGCGAGGCGGAGTTCGTGCACTTCTACACGCGGACCCTCGGGGAGGTGTTCCTCGAGGTCGTCCAGCGCATCGGCGGGTACGACGGCTACGGCGCCGGCAACGCTCCGGTGCGGCTCGCGGCGCAGGGGCGCGCCTGACCGTTGTGGTCACGCCGGGCCGCTCCGGCTGACAGGATGCGCGCCGTGACACAGACCCGTACCTTCGCGGGGCCGAGCTGGCAGGCCGTGGGGGAGAACGCTCCGGTGTGGCCGGGCCGCAACTGGCCGCTGGGCGCCACCTGGTCGCCGGAGTCGACGAACTTCGCGGTCCACGCACCCGACGCGACGCAGGTGTGGGTCTGCCTGTTCGACGACGCGAGCGGCGTCGAGGTCGAGACGCGCCACCCGCTGACCGAGCAGTCGCAGGGCATCTGGCACGGCGCGCTGCCGGACCTGCCGGTGGGGCAGCGCTACGGCTTCCGTGCCGACGGCCCGTGGGAGCCGGACGCCGGACTCGTCTTCAACCCGGCCAAGCTGCTGCAGGACCCGTACGCCCGCGCGACCAGCGGTCGGTTCGTCGAGCACCCGGCCACCTACGGCTACGCCCAGCCGGCCGCCGACGTGCCCGTGCGCGACCCGCAGGACTCGGGGCCGTACGTCGGGCGGAGCGTGGTCGTCCACGACGACTTCGACTGGGGCGGCGAGGCCCCGATCCGGCGCCGCTGGCGCGACACGGTCGTCTACGAGCTGCACGTCAAGGGCTTCACCGCTCTGCACGACCGGATCCCCGAGGAGCTGAGGGGCACGTACGCCGGGCTCGGCCACCCGGTCGTCACCGACTACCTCACCGACCTCGGCGTCACGGCGGTCGAGCTGCTGCCGGTGCACGTCTCGGTCTCCGAGCCGCACCTGGCCGAGCAGGGCCTGGTCAACTACTGGGGCTACAGCTCGCTCGGCTTCTTCGCGCCGGACGCGTCGTACTCCTCCTCGGGCGACCGCGGCCAGCAGGTCACCGAGTTCAAGGCGATGGTCAAGGCGATGCACGCTGCCGGCATCGAGGTGCTGCTCGACGTGGTCTACAACCACACCGCCGAGCAGGGACCGCTGGGCCGCACGCTGTCCTTCCGGGGCCTCGACGACCTCGGCTACTACCAGCGCGCCGAGGGGGACCCCGCGGCGTACTGGGACGTCACGGGCTGCGGCAACACCGTCGCGGCCTACCGCCCGCACGTGCTGCGGCTGATCCTCGACTCGCTGCGCTACTGGGTCACCGAGATGCACGTCGACGGGTTCCGCTTCGACCTGATGAGCGCGATCGCGCGCACCGGCCACGACATCGACCTGCACGGGCAGGTGCTCGGGGCGATGAACCAGGATCCCGTGCTGCGGCACGTCAAGCTGGTGGCCGAGCCGTGGGACTGCTCGGCGGAGGGCTACCAGGTCGGCAACTACCCGGCGCCGTGGACGGAGTGGAACGACCGCTACCGCGACACCGTCCGGGACTTCTGGCGCGCCGGTGGCGACGGCATCCGTACGCTCGCCACGCGGCTGGCCGGCTCCGCGGACCTGTACGCCGACGACGGCCGCTCGCCCGCCCACTCGGTCAACTACGTGACCGCGCACGACGGGTTCACCGTGCGCGACCTGGTCTCGTACGCGCACAAGCACAACGAGGCCAACGGCGAGGACAACCGCGACGGGACCGACGACAACCGGTCGTGGAACTGCGGCGTCGAGGGCGAGACCGACGACCCGGCGGTGACCGCGCTGCGTCGGCGCCAGGCGGCCAACCTGATGGCGACGCTGTGCCTGTCCGCGGGGGTGCCGATGCTGACCGCCGGCGACGAGCGCGGGCGGACCCAGCGTGGCAACAACAACGCCTACGGCCAGGACAACGAGATCTCCTGGGTCGACTGGCGTGCCGAGGACGCCTGGCTCGACGTGTACGACGTCACGCGCGCGGCCCTGCGGATCCGCCGCGAGCACCGCACGCTGCGCCAGCGCCACTTCTTCGAGGGCCGGCCGACGATCGACGGCGGCGCCAAGGACCTGGCCTGGATCCACCCCGAGGGCCGCGAGCTCACCGATTCCGACTGGGCCGATCCGACCCTGCACGTGCTGGGGATGTTCGTCTCCGGGGAGCCGCTGCGCTCGCCCGGCCCGCGCGGGGAGCAGCAGTGGGACTCCTCGTTCCTGCTCTGGGCCAACGGCTCGGGCGTCGAGTGCGAGGTGCGGGTGCCGGCGAACCCCTGGGTGCAGAAGGGGTCGGTCGTCCTCTCGACCGATGCCCGGCACGTCGCCGGCGTCGAGGTCGAGGCCGGTCAGGGGGTCGCCCTCGCGGCCCGCTCGCTGCTGCTCCTGCGCCAGGATCCCCGGCACTCAGCCACCTGAGCGGGAGCGATGCCCTAGGGTTCGAGGCCACCAGCCTCGCGAAGGAGCGGACACCATGGCGGAACCGAAGGACCAGCCCGAGCCGACCCGGGCGCAGCGGCCCGTGCGGTCGCGCAATCTCGACGCCGTCGAGGCGCGCAACAAGGCCGCGCAGGTCATCCGCATCTTCTGCACGGTCATCGCGGTGATCCTCGCCCTGGGGGCGATCCTCATCGCCTTCCAGAACAACGTGAACCCGAACAACGGGCTGGTCTCGTTCGTCAAGAGCGTGGCGGAGATCTTCGACGGCCCCTTCAGCCTGCAGAACGGGCTGTTCGTGTTCAGCGGGGACAACGCGGCCATCAAGTCGGCCCTCGTGAACTGGGGCATTGCGGCGGTGGTCTGGCTGGCCATCGGGCGGATCCTCGACCGGATCATCCGCGTCGGCACCTGAGTCGTCCTCCGAGGTCACACGCGGTGTAACTGCCTGTGACAAGACCCACCCGTGCGCGCGGTGCCGGGTCGGTCCGCGGCGAGTAGCCTCACCGGAAGAACCCTCAGCAGCATCCCGTCTTCGAGGAGGGGCCCCGTGCGGGCCGATACCAACATGAACATTGTCGTGTGTGTGAAGTACGTCCCCGACGCCACGGGGGACCGCAAGTTCGAGTCCGACAACACCGTCGACCGGGTGGGTGTCGACGGTCTGCTCTCCGAGCTCGACGAGTACGCCGTCGAGCAGTCGCTTCAGCTCAAGGAGAAGCAGGACGACGACACCACCGTCACCGCCCTGTGCATCGGTCCCGAGGGTGCGGCCGACGCGGTCCGCAAGGCGCTGCAGATGGGGGCGGACAAGGGCGTCCACGTCGTCGACGACGCGATCGCCGGTTCCGACTACCTCGCCACGTCGAAGGTGCTCGCCGCCGCCGTCGAGAAGATCGGCGACGCCGACCTCGTCGTGTGCGGCATGGCGTCGACCGACGCCGGTGGCAGCGTCGTCCCGGCGATGCTGGCCGAGCGTCTCGACCTCCCGCAGGTCACCTTCGGCTCGGTCATCGAGAGCCAGGGCAAGGAGTTCCGGATCAAGCGCGACGGCGACACCGCGACCGAGGTGATCGGTGCGACCGCCCCGCTGGTGCTGTCGGTGACCGACCAGTCCGGCGAGGCGCGCTACCCCTCGTTCAAGGGGATCATGGCCGCGAAGAAGAAGCCGGTCGAGACCTGGTCGCTGTCCGACCTCGGCGTCGACGCCGGCGAGGTCGGGCTGGACGCCGCCTGGACCCAGGTGGAGCAGGCCGACGCACGCCCGCCCAAGGAGGCCGGCGAGATCGTCACCGACGAGGAGGGCTCCGGCGCCGACGCGCTCGTGGGCTTCCTCGCCTCGAAGAAGTTCATCTGATCCGCGACCTCGAAGGAGACCACGAACATGAGTGAAGTCCTGGTGCTCGTCGACCACGTCGACGGAGCCGTCCGCAAGCCGACGTACGAGATGCTCGCCCTGGCCAAGAAGCTCGGCGAGCCCTCCGCCGTCTTCATCGGTGGCAGCGACAAGGCCGATGACGCGGTGGCGTCGCTGAAGAAGTACGGCGCGGAGAAGGTCTACGTCGTCGACGACGCCGAGATCAAGGGCTACCTGGTGGCCCCGAAGGCCGAGACGCTGCAGCAGCTGGTCGAGCAGGCCTCGCCGGCCGCGGTGCTGGTCACCTCCTCCGCGGAGGGCAAGGAGATCGCCGGCCGGCTGGCGATCAAGACCGAGTCCGGGATCATCACCGACGCGGTCGATGTCGAGGAGGGTCCGGTGACCACCCAGTCGGTGTTCGCCGGCAACTTCACGGTGAAGTCCAAGGTCACGAAGGGCACGCCGATCATCGCGGTGAAGCCCAACGCCGCGACGCCCGAGGAGGGCGACGGCGCGGGGACCCGCGAGGACTTCTCGCCGACCATCTCCGACTCGGCGAAGAAGGCCAAGATCGTCGCCTCCCAGCCGCGCAAGGCCTCGGGCCGTCCCGAGCTGACCGAGGCCGCGATCGTGGTCTCCGGCGGCCGCGGGACCGGCGGGGACTTCGACCCGATCGAGGGCTTCGCCGACTCCCTGGGTGCGGCCGTCGGTGCCTCTCGCGCCGCGGTGGACTCGGGCTGGATGCCGCACGCCTTCCAGGTGGGCCAGACCGGCAAGGTCGTCTCGCCCCAGCTGTACGTCGCCAACGGCATCTCCGGGGCGATCCAGCACCGTGCGGGCATGCAGACCTCCAAGACCATCGTGGCGGTCAACAAGGACGAGGAGGCGCCGATCTTCGAGCTGGTCGACTTCGGCGTCGTCGGCGACCTGTTCGACGTGCTGCCCAAGGCCACCGAGGAGATCACCAAGCGCAAGGGCTGAGCCCGCGTTCGATCACTCACGTCGAGACCCCCGTGACCGCGTCACCGCCCTCCGGGCGCGAGCGGCACGGGGGTCTCGTGCTGCTCATGGCGGTGGCCTTCGCGATCGGGATCCTCGCGCTGGTCGCCGGTCTGCTGGTCGCCGTCTCCACCCGGCTCGACACCGGCGACCGGGTCCCCGCCACCCTGGCCTCGGTCGGGACCTGGGCCTGGGTCCCGCTGCTGGTGGCGGCCCTGCTGCTCCCGCTCGCGGCGGGCCTGGCGTGGGGCCGCGCTCGTCCGCTGCTGGGCGTCCTCACCGCGGTGGCGGTGGTCGGCCTCGTCGTCCAGGTCGTCTGGTTGGCGCCTCGGTTCACCCCCGACGAGGTCGGTGGGTCCGGGCCGACGGTGCTCACCGCGAACCTGAAGTACGGCGCCGGCGACGCGGGGACGGTCGTCCGCCTGGTCCGGGAGCGTCAGGTCGACCTGGTCGCGCTGGAGGAGGTCACGCCCGCGTCCCTGGCCCGTCTCCGGGCCGCCGGTCTCGAGCGGCTGCTTCCGCACGCCGCCGGCCGGCCGAGCGAGGACGCCGACGGCACGATGGTGTTCTCGCGCTACGCGCTGACCGGCGCCACCGCGGTCCCGGTCTCGCTCGGTGGTGTGTCGGTGTCGGTGGCGGCGCCGGAGCCGTTCCGTTTCCTCGCCGTCCACGTCAGCGACCCGCTGTTCCACCCCGGTCCCTGGTACGCCGACCTCGGGCTGCTGCAGCGCACCGTCCGGGCGTCGACCGGACCCGTCGTGGTCGCCGGGGACTTCAACACCACCCTCGACCACGCGCCGTTGCGACGAGTGCTGGAGCGCACCGGGCTCCGCGACGGCGCGGAGCAGGCGGGCTCGGGCCTGAGGCCGACCTGGCCCAGCGACCGCCTGGTGCCGATCCTCACCATCGACCACGTGCTCACCGGTCGCGGCGTCGCCGTCGCCGGCACCGACCGGGTACGGGTCCCGGGCAGCGACCACTTCGGGCTCCTGGCCCGGCTCGCGGCGTGACGGGTCGTCGAGGGCGCACCCTAGGATCTGCGCGTGCGAAGAGTCGCCGGGGCGCTGGCCTGGCTGGTGCTGGTGGTGTCGGCGGTGCTGTCGCTGACCCGCTTCTCGACCCTGGCCTCCACGTGGAGCGCCGCCCTGGCCGTGGTCTCGCCGCTCGCGCTGGTCGGGTTCGCCATCGTCCTCCTGCCGGCGTGCGTCGCGCTGCTGCGGGGCTGGCGCGGGGCGCGAGCGGTGGCCCTGCTGGCGCTGGCCGGGGTCGTCGCGCAGGTGGTCTGGTTGGCTCCACGGTTCGCCGGCGATGCGGCGCCCGAGGCTGACGCGCCCCGGCTGCGCGTGCTCACGGCCAACACCCAGTTCGGCCGGGCCGACCCCTCGGCGCTGCTGCGCGCGGTGGCCGACCACGGGATCGAGGTGCTGGTGCTCGAGGAGCTCACGCCGGAGGCGGCGGCCGCGCTCGACGAGCGGGGGATCCGCCGGAGGCTGCCGTACGTCGTCGGGCGTCCGGCGTACGCCGCGAAGGGGACCCTGGTCTACTCGGCGTACCCGCTCGAGCAGAACGGCTCCTACCCGGTCGGCAACGACGGTGTCGACGTCGACGTACGCACCCGCGACGTCGGCACGGTGCGGCTGCTGGCCACGCACACCGCCCAGCCGTTCAGCAGTCCTCGCCGGTGGGCGGCCGACCTGCGCCTGGTCCGCGAGCGGGTGGCCGACGCGGTGGCGCAGGGGCCGACGATCGTGGCCGGTGACCTCAACTCCACGCTCGACCAGGCCCCGCTCCGGCGCGTCGTCGGTGCCGGTGTGAGGGACGCCGCGGAGCAGGCCGGGGAGGGGTGGCAGCCGACCTGGCCGGTGGGCTACCGGTTCTCCTGGACACGACCGGCCGTGGCGCTGGACCACGTCCTCGCCAGCGCGAGGTTCGTCGCGGTCTCGACGAGCACCGTGGCACTCCCGGGCAGCGACCACCTGGGGCTGATCGCGGTGCTGGCCGCGCGGCCGCCTGCGTAGGCTGGTCCGCGATGACCGCGTACCTCGACCACGCCGCCACCACACCGATCCTCCCCGAGGTCGTGGCGGCCATGACCGACCAGCTGGGCCGGGTCGGCAACGCCTCCGCCCTGCACGCGTCGGGTCGTGACGCGCGCCGCGTGGTCGAGGAGTCCCGCGAGCGGATCGCCGGCGCGATCGGCTGCCGACCGGGCGAGGTGGTGTTCACCTCCGGTGGCACCGAGGCCGACAACCTCGCCGTCAAGGGCATCGGGTGGGGCCGGCGCGAGCAGGACCCGGCGCGTACCCGGCTGCTGTCGACCCGGGTCGAGCACCATGCCCTGCTCGACCCCCTGGAGTGGGCGTCGTCGCACGGCGCGGACGTCGAGCTGCTCGGCGTCGACGCCGCCTGCCGGCTGGACGTGGAGGCGCTGAAGCTCTCCCTGGAGCGCGACCCGGACACGGTCGGCCTGGTCTCGGTCATGTGGGCGAACAACGAGGTCGGCACCGTGCAGCCCATGGACGAGGTCGTCGAGCTCGCGCACGCGCACGGCGTACCCGTGCACACCGACGCCGTCCAGGCGGTCGGGCAGCTGCCGATCGACGTCGCCGCCAGCGGGGTCGACGCGCTGACGCTGACCGGGCACAAGCTCGGCGGCCCGTACGGCATCGGCGCGCTGGTCTGCCGCCGCGACCTGCCGGTCGTCCCGCTGCTGCACGGCGGCGGGCAGGAGCGCGACGTCCGCTCCGGCACGCTCGACCCTCCTGCCGTCCTCGGCTTCGCCACCGCCGTCGAGATCGCGGTGGCGCGTCGGGAGGAGACCTCGGCGCGGGTCGCGGCCCTGCGCGACGACCTCGTGCGCCGGGTGCAGGAGGCCGTGCCCTCCGCGGTGCTCAACGGCGACCCGGTGCACCGGCTGCCGGGCATCGCGCACTTCAGCTTCCCGGGCTGCGAGGGCGACTCGCTGCTGATGCTGCTCGACGCCAAGGGCATCGAGTGCTCGACCGGCTCGGCCTGCTCGGCGGGGGTGCCGCAGGCCTCCCACGTGCTGCTGGCGATGGGCCGCGACGACGAGCACGCGCGCAGCTCGCTGCGGCTGAGCCTGGGGCACACCTCCACCGCCGCCGACGTCGACGCGCTGGTCGCCTCGATCGGCCCGGCCGTCGAGCGCGCGACACGGGCGGGCGCCGTCGCGGGTCTCGGCCAGGGGGCGGCGTCGTCGTGAAGGTCCTCGCCGCCATGTCCGGAGGCGTCGACTCGGCCGTCGCCGCCGCGCGCGCCCACGAGGCCGGGCAGGAGGTCACCGGGGTGCACCTGGCGCTCTCGCGCAACCCGGCGTCGTACCGCTCCGGCGCGCGCGGCTGCTGCACCATCGAGGACAGCAACGACGCGCGTCGTGCCGCCGACGTCATCGGCATCCCGTTCTACGTCTGGGACCTCTCCGAGCGGTTCCACGCCGACGTGGTCGAGGACTTCGTCGAGGAGTACGCCGCCGGCCGCACGCCCAACCCCTGCCTGCGCTGCAACGAGAAGATCAAGTTCGCCGCCGTGCTCGACCGGGCGCTGGCGCTGGGGTTCGACGCGGTGGCGACCGGGCACTACGCGCAGCTGGTCGACGGCCCGGCCGGCTCCGAGCTGCACCGGTCGGTCGACGAGGGCAAGGACCAGTCGTACGTCCTCGGCGTGCTGTCGGCGGAGCAGGTCGCACGGGCGGTCTTCCCGCTGGGCGGCAGCCGAAAGAGCGAGGTCCGCGTCGAGGCCAGGGAGCGCGGTCTGGCCGTCGCCGACAAGCCGGACAGCCACGACATCTGCTTCATCTCCGACGGCGACACCGGCGGGTGGCTGGCCGAGAGGCTCGCCGAGCGGGAGCTGGCGCACGCCGGGGCGATCGTCGACGAGACCGGTGAGCGGCTCGGGGACCACGAGGGGAGCTACCGGTTCACCGTCGGGCAGCGGCGGGGCCTGCGGATCGGGACGCCGGCACCGGACGGCAAGCCGCGCTACGTGCTGGACATCGAGCCCGTCTCGGGCACGGTGACCGTCGGCCCACGGGACTCGCTGGCCGTCTCCTCGTTGAGCGCCGGTCGTCCGGTGTGGTGCGGAGCGGCACCGACGGGGAGCTCGCTGGAGGGGACGGTGCAGCTGCGCGCGCACGGTGCCGAGCACCGGGCCTCGGTGACCTGGGGGACCGACGCTCTCGCGGTCTCCTTCCACGAGCCCGCCGAGGGGGTCGCCCCCGGCCAGGCCGTGGTGGTGTACGACGGCTCGCGCGTCGTCGGCTCCGCCACGATCACCGCGACCGCCCGCTGATGGTGTGGGCCAGCGGGGTCGGGTCGATGCCCGGCGGCGAGGTCGGCGGGTCCGGGGCCGCGGACGCCGGCAACGCGGCGTCGTACACCGAGGCGGTGCGCACGGTCCTCGGCGAGCTCGACCTGCCGTACGTCCCCGAGCTGCCGGCCCGTGGTGCGATGGCGGGGCTGACCGGGCGCGCTGCGGGGCTGCTGTCCGTCGTCGGCCTCGGTGCCGACCTGCAGCCGGCGGGCTGGCGGTTGACCGGCTCCTCCGACGCCGGGCTCGACCAGCGCCGCGCACGCTCGCTGCTGGCCCAGGACCTGGACACCGTCGAGGACCTCGGCCAGGGGCTCGAGGGGCCGTTCAAGGCGCAGCTGTGCGGGCCGTGGACGCTGGCCGCCACGCTCGAGCGGCCGCGCGGGGACCGGATGCTCGCCGACCACGGCGCGCGCCGCGACCTCGCGCAGGCGTGGGCCGAGGCGGCGGCCTCGCACGTCGGCGACCTGCGGCGCCGCTTCCCCGGCGTCGAGCTCCTGCTGCAGCTCGACGAGCCGGCCCTGCCGGCCGTCCTGGCCGGGTCGGTGCCGACGGCCTCCGGCTTCGGCCGGCACCGGACGGTGCACCCGCCCGAGGCGTCCGAGGCACTGGGTCTCGTCACGGCGGCGGTCGCTGCCGCCGGCGCGACACCGCTCGTGCACTGCTGCGCCGCCGAGGTGCCGTCGTCGCTGATCCGGGGCGCCGGCGCGCTGGGGCTGTCCATCGACGTGACGAGGCTCGCGCCGGAGTCGTACGACGGGGTCGCCGCGGCCGTCGAGGCAGGGGAGTGGGTGCTGCTGGGCGTCGTCGACGCCACCGACCCCGCCCGGGGCGACGACCGGGTGCCGACCGAGCGCGCGGAGCGGTTCCTCGACATGCTCGGCCTGGCCCCGGCCGAGCGCACCGTCGTCACCCCGACCTGCGGACTGGCCGGCGCTTCCACGTCGTGGGCGCGTCAGGCGCTCGGTCAGGCGCGTGCCACCGCGCGGCGGCTCTCGCCCGAGCCAGAGTGAGCGGCGAGCTGTCTCGCCACCGGCGGGGTGCGGCGTGCCACGTCAGGCCCTCCTCAGGGGTGCTGTGCGACCGGCTGGTGAGAAGTCCGTCGGCCGGCCGTGGGAAGGTGCAACGATCTGACGCTCGACGCAGGCGCCGCCCCCAGGAGGCACGATGATCCGCTTCGACGCGGCGACCAAGCGCTACCCGGACGGCACGGTGGCCGTCGACCAGCTCACCCTCGAGGCACCATCCGGCGCGATCACGGTCCTCGTGGGGCCGTCCGGGTGTGGCAAGACCACCTCGCTGCGCATGGTCAACCGGATGATCGAGCCGACCTCCGGCACCGTCTGGCTCGACGACACCGACACCGCCAGCCTGCCGGCGCACGAGCTGCGCCGCCGGATCGGCTACGTCATCCAGAACGCCGGACTCTTCCCGCACCGCACCGTCCTCGACAACGTCGCGACCGTGCCGCTGCTGCTGGGCGAGGACAGGAGGAGGGCGCGAGCGAGCGCTCTGGAGCTCGTCGAGCGGGTCGGGCTCGATCCCGCCCTCGCGAAGCGCTACCCGGCCCAGCTCTCCGGGGGTCAGCAGCAGCGGGTCGGGGTGGCCCGTGCGCTGGCCGCCGACCCCCCGGTGATGCTGATGGACGAGCCGTTCTCGGCCGTCGACCCCGTGGTGCGCGAGCAGCTCCAGGACGAGTTCCTGCGGCTGCAGGGCGAGCTCGGCAAGACCATCGTCTTCGTCACGCACGACATCGACGAGGCGATCAAGCTGGGCGACCAGGTCGCGGTGCTGCGCGTCGGTGGGACGCTGGCCCAGCTCGCCACGCCCGCCGAGCTGCTGGCCCGACCGATCGACGCCTTCGTGGCCGGGTTCGTGGGCCGCGACCGCGGCTACCGCGCGCTCGCGTTCGCCCACGGCCGGAACCTTCCGGTCCGTGAGGAGCCGACCGTCGCGGTGGGCTCGTCGCACCCGGGCAGCGCCGCCGGCCTCGCCGGCTGGATCCTCGCCGTCGACGCCGAGCGGCGCCCGCAGGGGTGGCTGCCGACCGCGGACGAGCTCGACGAGACGGTGACCGACTCCCGGCTGCACCGTGGCGGGACCCTCGCCACCCAGGGCGGTGCGCTGCGCTCGGCGCTCGACGCCTGCCTGTCCTCGCCGTCGGGCCGAGGCGTGGTCGTCGACGACGACGGCCGGCTGCTGGGCTCGGTCACCGCGCGCGAGGTGCTCGAGCTGATCGAGGAGCGAGAGAGGTGAGCGTCGACGTCCTGCCGCTCGACGCGAGCTCGTCACCGCTGGCGTTCTGGAGCTACTTCCTCGACCACCGCAGCACCGACCTGGGCTGGTTGTGGGACCACACCTGGCTCTCGGTGGTCCCGGTGGTGGTCGGCCTGGTGCTCGCGCTGCCGCTGGGATGGCTGGCGCGCCGCCACGCCTGGGTCTACCCGCCGATGATGTCGGTGACCGGTCTGCTCTACACGATCCCCTCGATCGCGCTGTTCGTGCTCATCCCGCCGCTGTTCGGGCTCAGCGTCCTCTCCCCGCTGCAGGTGCCGATCGCGCTGTCGGTCTACTCCACGTCGCTGCTGGTGCGGGTGGTCGCGGACGGCCTGGCCGCGGTCCCCTCGGAGACGGTGCAGGCCGCCACCGCCCTGGGCTACCGGCCCCTCGCGCGCTTCACGCGGGTGGAGCTCCCGATCGCGGTGCCGGTCATCACCGCGGGCCTGCGAGTGGCGATCGTCGCCAACGTCAGCATCGTCGCCGTGGCCGGCACCATCGGCCTGGACAACCTCGGTCGGCTCTTCGACCAGGGCTTCACGCTGTCGGTCAACGAGCCGTACTACCCGCCGATCGTCCTGGGCATCGTGCTGTGCGTCCTGCTCGCGCTCGTCCTCGACGCGGTGGTGCTGGTGGTCGACCGCCTGCTGACCCCGTGGCGACGGGCGGTGGCGGCCCGATGATCGGCAGTGTCCTCGGCTGGCTGCTCGACCCCGAGCACTGGCGAAGCACCCCGTTCGACACCGGCATCTGGGCCCAGCTCGGCGCCCACGTCGGCTTCACCCTCATCGCGCTGGCCATCGCCGTCCTGCTCGCCCTGCCTGCCGGGCTGGTCATCGGCCACACCGGTCGCGGCTCCTGGCTCGTCTCCGCGGCCAACGCCGTCCGCGCCCTGCCGACGGTCGGCGTGCTGGTGCTCCTGGTGGTCGTGATCAGCCCGCACTTCTACGGCCGCACCAACGCCGGGTTCCTCATCCCCACCGAGATCGTGCTGGTCGTGCTCGCCGTCCCGCCGATCCTGTCCAACGCCTACGCCGGCGTGCAGAACGTGCCTCCACAGGTGCGCGACGCCGCGTTCGGCATGGGCATGACCGGTCCGCAGGTCCTCGGTCGCGTCGAGCTGCCCAACGCACTGCCGCTGATCTTCTCGGGCTTCCGCTCCGCGATGCTGCAGGTGATCGCCACCGCGACCATCGCCTCGTACGTCACGCTCGGCGGGCTGGGCCGCTTCATCTACGACGGCCTGGCGCAGAAGGACTACCCCCAGATGATCGGCGGGGCCGTCCTCGTCGCCGCCCTCGCCCTGATCAGTGACCTGCTGGTCGCGCTCGTCCAGCGATACGCGGTCTCGCGCGGCGTCAGCCGCCGGTTCCGTACAGACACCGGCCCGGACTCCCGCACGGCGGTCCTGGTCGAGGAGGATGTCCGCTAGCGCGGTGGCACGACGCCGCCGCTCCACCCAGGAGAAGACACCATGAAGACCACCACACTCATCGCCGCCGCGGCCGCGACCGTCCTGACCCTGGGCGGCGTGAGCGCTTGCGGTTCGTCCTCCTCCGACTCCGGGTCGGGCTCGGGTGGCACTGTCGCGAGCGGCCTCATCTTCGGCGGCCCGGCCGAGTTCAAGACCCGCACCGACGGCATCCCGGGCCTGCAGAAGACGTACGGCGTGAAGTTCGCCAAGTACACCGTCACCGACACCGGCGGCCCGGTGACCGTCGGCGCGCTCAAGCGCGGCCAGATCGACGCGGCCGACCTGTTCACGACCGACCCCTCGATCGAGGCCAACGACTTCGTCGTCCTCGAGGATCCGAAGTCCAACTTCAAGGCGCAGAACATCGTGCCGATCATCAACAAGACCAAGGCCACCGACGGCACGAAGCAGGTCCTCAACGCGATCCAGGCGAAGCTGACCACCGACGGCCTCGGCGCACTGCTGGACAAGATCCAGAACGACAAGGAGGACCCGGACGCCGTCGCCAAGGAGTGGCTCGACGACCAGGACCTCGACGGCGCCGGCACCCTCGCCAAGGGCGTGAGCCTGACGGTCGGCTCGGCCAACTTCCCCGAGAACGTCGTCCTGGCCGACATCTACGCCGACGCCCTGAGCAACCAGGGGGCCACCGTCACCAAGAAGCTCAACATCGGCAGCCGCGAGAAGTACTACCCGGCGCTGAAGTCCGGCTCGTTGGACCTGTTCCCGGAGTACACGGGGACGATCCTGGCCTACCTCGACGCCACGTCGACCGTCAGCACCCCAGACGATGTCTACGCGGCGCTGGCCAAGGCGCTGCCTGCCAATCTCGTCGCGCTCGACAAGGCCGACGCGGAGGACTCCGACGCGGTCGTGGTCACCAAGCAGACGGCCGAGAAGTACGACCTGAAGAGCATCGCGGACCTGGCCCGGACCGCGAAGTAGTCCGGCGCCCCGGTGCTCGCCGACCGGCACCGGGGGTGGCGTCCGGGCCGCTCAGCCGGAGCGGTTCAGGCGCCGTCCTCGGTAGCGACCACGCCGCGCCTCGGGTCGCCCGTCGGCACGGCCCCGGAAGCGGCGCGCCGGACCAGCTCCTCGAGGTCCAGCCCGGTCGAGCTCTTCAGCATCGTCAGGGTCTGCGCGACGTTGTCGTTGACCTGCTTGGGCAGGGCGCCGGCACCGTCGGTCGACAGCACCGTGAGGTTGTCGATCGCGGAGATCGGCGCGGCGACCTCGCTGGCGACCTGCGGGAGCACCTCGACCAGCATCTGCAGCACGGCGGCGTCGTTGTAGTTGGCGAACGCCTCGGCGCGCTTGTCCATCGCCTCGGCCTCCGCCTGCCCGACCGCGAGTGTCGCGGCCGCGGTGGCCTCACCCTCGGCGCGCGTCGCGTCGGCCTCCGCCGTACGACGCGCCTTCTCCGCCTCACCGCGCTTGGCACCCTCGATCGCCTCGGCCTCGGCGAGCGCGGCGCGGCGGGACTTCTCGGCCTCACCGGTCAGCCGGGCCTCCTCCGCGCTGGCCTGCGCGTTGGCGATGGTCGAGGCCTTGCGGGCCTCGGCGGCGGCGATCTCCGAGCTCCGCTTGGCCTCGGCCTCCTGCTCGACGCGGTAACGGTCGGCGTCGGCGGGCTTGCGGACCTGCGTCTCCAGCTGTCGCTCGGTCAGCGCCGCCTGGCGTACGGCGACCTTCTCCTGCTCGGTGAGGATCGCCTGGTCGCGATCGGCCTGCGCCAGCGGACCGGACGCGGCGGCGTTCGCGGCGGCCGCGTCGGTCTCGGCCTTGATCTCAGCCTGCTTGAGCGCCAGGGTCCGCTGCGAGACCGCGATCTCCTGCTCGGCGGCGATGCCGGCCTGCTCGGCGGCCTGACGGGCGTTCGCCTCCGCGATCCGTGCGTCCTGGCTGACCCGTGCCGCCTCCGGGCGACCGAGGTCGGCGAGGTACGAACCGTCGTCGGTGACGTCCTGGATCTGGAACGCGTCGAGGATCAGGCCCTGCCCGGTCAGCGAGGACTCCGACTCGTCGGCCACGCGCTGGGCGAACGCGGCGCGGTCGCGGATGATCTGCTCGACGGTCAGTCCGCCGACGATCGACCGCAGCGCACCAGCGAGCACCTCCTGGGTGAACGGCTCGATGTCGGCCTGCTGGGAGAGGAACCGTTGGGCCGCGAGCCGGATCTGGTCGGCGTTGCCGCCGACCTTGACGATCGCGACGCCGTCGAGGTTGAGCTTGATCCCCTGGCCCGAGACCGCACCGCGGATCTGCACCGAGATCCGCCGGCTCGAGAGGTCCATCGTGGCCAGCTTCTGCACGAACGGGATGACGAACGTGCCGCCGCCGAGCACCACCTTCTGCCCGGACAGGTCGGTGGTCAGGGCGCCCGTCTCCGGGTTGAGCACCGCCTTGCCCTTGCGGCCGGTGACGATGAAGGCCTGGTTGGGTCCGGCGACCTTGTAGCGGCTGGTCACCAGCAGCACGAGCAGGATGACGAGGACGACGAGTCCTCCGATGGGGGCGAGCAGGCTCACGAGAGGTCCTCAGGTCGCGGTGGCGGGGCGAGCGAACAGTAGCGGATTGGGTGGGTTTGCGCTGCAGCGATCCACTCAGCCGAGGACGTCGTACGTCGGGGAGACGGTCACCGCGCTGGGCGAGAGGACACCGGTGACGTGGACCGCGGTCCCGCCGGGGATCTCGGTCTCGGCGCGAGCGTTCAGCCGTACCACGTGACCGCCCATCTGGACGCGGACCGTGCCGTAGCCCTCGCTCGGGATGGTGGTCAGCACCGTCGCCTCGCGCCCGACCGCGTCTGCGGTCTCGGGGGTGGCGTCACTGCCGCCGGAGCGCACCAGCCGGGTCAGCCAGGCCGCGAACCACCCCATCAGTCCGCCGGCGACCACACCGACCCCCAGCGCCCCGAGCGTCGGCAGCCCGGCCGCCTGCGCCAGTGCCGTGCCGAACCCGAACGCGGACACGAACCCGCCGACCACCGCGGTCGAGAACGCGTCGCCGGCGAGGAAGTCCAGGGCCGAGTCGAGCAGGTCGCCCAGCAGGAGCGACGCCCCGAGGAGGACGAGCCCGACGATGCCGATGACCAGGTACGTCGTCATCGCGCTCCTCTCCTCGCCCGGGTCGCTCCGGGGGCGTCACGGTAGCCGACCGGCGCCGACACCTCGGTGTCACACGCACTGGCTACGGTCCGACCATGAGCACCACCGAGACCCGCGCGACGGGACCCGTGACCGTGTCCATCACCCGGCACCTCCCTCCGGAGAGCTCGGCACAGATGGTGGCGTGGGTGACGGCCGGGCAGTCGCTGGCGGAGCGCTTCGAGGGGTTCCTCGGGACCGGGTGGGTACGCCCCTCGGTGTCCTCGGAGGAGTGGCACATGCTCTACCGCTTCGCCGACACCGCCTCGCTGGAGCGCTGGGAGGCGTCGGCGGAGCGGCGCTGGTGGCTGGACTCGGCGCAGGGGCTGGTCGGTGAGCGCACGGTGGAGCGTCGTACGGGCATCGAGGGGTGGTTCGACGAGCCGTCCTCGGCGGACGTCGAGCACGCCGCTCCGCCGGCGCCCCCGCGGTGGAAGCAGGCCTGCGTGATCTGGATGGCGTTCTTCCCGCTCAGCCTGCTGCTCGGGACGCTGCTGTCGGTCTCGGGGATCTCGCTGAACCTCGTGCTGCGCACCCTGGTGACCACGCTGGTCGCCACGCCGCTGATGGTCTTCCTCATCCTGCCCTGGATGACGGCACGGTTCGCCCGGTGGCTGCACCACTGAGGCCCCCGTGCCGTCACCGGGTCAGACCGCGACCCCCGCGGGGGCCTCGTCGGTGGCGAGCTCCTCGTGCTTGACGCCGAGGAAGATCCACACGATCACCGAGGCGGCCCAGATCATGAAGGCGCCGGTGAGGAAGGCGTGGGTCGCCCCCTCGGTGAAGGCGGCCTGACCGACGAGCTCGCCGAGAGCGCGCTGCGCGGCCCCGGACGGCTCGCTGCCACCGCCGGCCGGCGCAGCGGACCGGATCGCCTCGGTGAGCGAGGCGACCTTGTCCTGGGTGAAGTGCACCGAGACGGTGGCCAGCGTGGCCAGGCCGAGGGCGCCGCCGACCTGCTGCATCGTGTTCAGCACGCCCGAGCCGATCCCGGAGTCGCGGTGCGAGACACCGTGCACGGCGGCCAGCGTCATCGGGACGAAGACCGCCCCCATGCCCAGCGACATCAGCAGCACGAACGGGAAGATGTTCGACCAGTAGCCGATCCCGCTGCCGAGGTCGCCGCCCGTCGTGGCCAGGCGCAGCAGGCCCGCGGGCGAGTCGACGACCGAGATGCGGGAGAAGCCGTACAGGGCGATGCCGGCCAGGATGGTGCCGGTGCCGGCGATGAAGCGCGGGTCGACGCGATCCATCAGTCGCGAGGCGAGGGTGGCGGAGACGACCATCCCCACGCAGAAGGGCAGGAACGCGACGCCGGTCTGCAGCGGCGAGTAGCCCATCACGTTCTGCACCAGCAGGGACAGGAAGAAGAACATCGCGAACATCGCGGCGGGCACGATCATCATCGACACGAAGGCGACCGCGCGGGTGCGGTTGAGCAGGATCCGGAACGGCAGCAGCGGGTGCTCGGCACGCCGCTCGATGAGGACGAAGGCGACCAGCAGCACGACGCCGGCCGCCAGCGCGACGATCGTCGAGGGCGCACCCCAGCCGTACTGGCTCTCGCCGGCGCGGGACAGGCCGAACACGATGGCCATCAGGCCGGCGGTCGCGCTGACGGCGCCGGGGACGTCGAGCTCACCGGAGTGCGACTCGCTCTCCGCGAGGAAGCGCGGCGCGAGCAGCGCGGCGACGATCCCGATCGGGACGTTGATGAGGAAGGTCAGGCGCCAGCCGTCGATCCCGGCCGGCTCGATCCCGGTGAGCCAGCCGCCGAGGATCAGGCCGATCGCGGCACCGACGCCGGAGATCGCGGCGTACACCGAGAACGCCTGGTTGCGGCGCGGGCCGGCCGGGAAGGTGGTGGTGATCAGCGCGAGCGCGGTCGGCGAGGCGAGGGCGGCGCCGAGACCCTGCAGACCACGGGCACCGAGCAGCATCGCCTCGTTCTGAGCCAGTCCGCCGAGCGCCGAGGCGACCGCGAAGAGCACGAGGCCGATGGTGAAGATGCGGCGGCGGCCGTACAGGTCGCCCAGGCGGCCGCCGAGGAGCAGCAGTCCGCCGAAGGCGAGCGCGTAGCCGGTGACGACCCACTGGAGGTTGGCCTGCGCGATGTCGAGGTCGCGGCCGATGTAGGGCAGCGCGATGTTGGCGATGGTGGAGTCGAGCACCACCATCAGCTGGGCGGTGCAGATCAGCACCAGCGCCCAGCCGAGACGGCTGGAGGAGGGGGTGGCGCTCGTACCGGTGCCCGTGGCGGGCGGGTGCAGCGTGGACTCGGACATGGGTGTTCCTTCGGTGGTGAGGGCGGACTGGGTGCGGGAGTGGTCAGGAGTCGACGCGGAGCGCGTCGGGCGAGAGCACGGCAGGGAGGATCATCTGGTCGACGAGCCGGGCGACGGTCTGCTCGTCGTTGTCCAGACCGAGGACGAACGAGCGGTGCAGGAGCATCGCCGTGAGAGCGGGCACCGCCAGGTCGAGGTCGAGGTCCTCGCGGACCTCGCCGCGCTCGCGTGCACGCTCGAAGATGCGGGTGGCGACCTCGGACTTGGGGCCGAGCACCTCGGCACGGAACCGCGTGGCGAACTCCTCGTCGGTGCTCAGGGCGGTGAGCATCGCGGCCAGGGCGTGGGTGCCGTCGTGCCCGGGGTGCTCGTCGGGGCGGCAGTACGCCGCGAGCAGGTCGCCGCGCAGGGTGCCGGTGTCGGGGAGGTCGATCTGCGGGGCGCCCTTGGCGCGGATCAGCGCGTCGATGACCAGCCCGGTCTTGGAGTCCCAGCGACGGTAGAGCGTGGCCTTGCTGGCCCGGGCCTGCTTGGCGACCGCGTCCAGGGTCAGCCGCTGGTAGCCGACCTCGATCAGCAGGTCGAGGGTGGCGTCGAGGATCTGGTCCTCGCGGTCCCCCTCGACGCGGGGGCGGGCGGGTGTCATGGCTGACCTCGGGGTGTGGTGACGGTCACTCAATAGAACGGAACGGTTTCGTTCTATCGAGAACAGTACGACCGCTCGGACGACGGGGCAAGCGGTTCTCCCGACGCGGTCCAGACCGGGCTGGTCGAACACCTTGTCCACAGGTCTCGGGCGGGCACGAGGCGAGACGACCGAGACTCCTGCGGTGGACGGAGGGCGCGCTGAGGTCGCGGCGGTGCTGCGCCGCGACGGTGTCCTGCTCGCGCGCGAGCACCCGGCTCTCGCGCGCACCGTCCGGCGGATGGCGGTCGACGCGACCTTGACCGCGGTGCTGCCCGGCGTGGTCGTCGCGACCTCGGATCTCTCCGGGCCCGAGGTGGTCGCCCTCGCCGTGGCGCGGGGGCTACCGGATGCGGTGATCACGGGGGCTGCCGCGGCGCGCCTGACGTTCTGGCCGGAGCTCAGGGTCGACCGCGTCACGGCGGCCAACGCGCGGACGCGAGCACGTGGTGCGCTCGTCGAGGTGGTGACCGAGCGGATACCGGCTGAGCTCGTCGTGACCGTCCAGGGGATCTCGGTGGCCTGTCCCTCGTTGACCGCTCTCGACCTCGGCGGCCCCGGCATCGACCGGGCGCTGATGAGTCGCGCGGCCTCGTTGGCGTCGATGGGCCACGCGCTGGACCGCACTCCTCGGCGCCCGGGCAATCGCGAGCGGCGGCGGATGCTCCACGACAGCAGGGACGAACCGTGGTCCGAGGCGGAGAGACTGGCCCACGCCGTCCTGCGGGGTGCGGGTGTCACCGGGTTCCGCACCAACCACCCGGTGAGCTGCGGGGGTGCGACCTTCTACCTCGACATCGCCTTCCCCTCCCAGATGGTCGCGATCGAGGTGGACGGGTTCAGGTGCACAGCCGGCGCGGCCAGTTCGAGCAGGACCGTCGGCGGCAGACGATGCTGACCGCCCGGGGGTGGCGCGTGCTCAGGGTGACCTGGGCGCAGCTGGTCGACGAGCCGCGGTGGTTCGTGCGCGAGCTCCGGCAGGCGCTGTCGCTGCCCGCGTGACCGTTATCGGCCTCGCGCGTCCCGGACCACCGCTGTCCGGGCCTGTTCTCACCGCGAGAGGCCGAATCCGGTCACCGGAGCCCGTCGGCGTCGCCGAGCTGGAGCAGCGACTGGTCGCGCGCGAAGCGGTTCCAGCGCCCGGCGCGGTAGAGCATGTAGTGCCCGGCCGCCCCGAGCGGGCGGAACTCCGCGCGCCGGGCGACGGCCCGGGCCCGCTCGACGAAGGCCTTCGTCCGCACGGCTGAGGTGATCCGGTCGCGCAGACCGTGGCCGGCGACCAGGGTGCGGTCGCGCAGCGGGGCCACCGGGTCCGCGGGGTCGAACCAGGGAGCCAGGGCGACGACGCCGACGACGGAGGGGTCGTCGGCGACGTACGCCGCCGTGCGCCCGCCCATCGAGTGGCCGAGCAGGACCACCGGCACTCCCGGGTGCGCCTCGCGGACCTGCGCCAGCGCCCAGCGGGCGTCGGCGACCGGGGCGCCGGTGCCGTTCCAGCCGCGCACGGCGTAGCGCAGCAGCCACACCGCGTACCCGTGCCGCAGCAGCCGCGGCGCGATCCGGTCGCGCATCACGGTCGTGCGCCACAGCGACGCGCTGCCGGCGTCGACCGGCTCCGTGCTTTGCTGCGTGCCGCCGTGCAGCATCAGCACGACGCCGCGGCACTCGCCGTCGGGTTCCAGCCGAGCGACCGCGCGGCCCGGGGGATCGTCGGGGAAGGCGTCACGGCGGAACAGGGGCACCGGCCCATCCTGGCCGACCGGGCGATGTCGGTGGCGCACGGCATGATCGGACCCGTGAACGACACCGCGGAGACCCACGCGACCCCCGACGCCGCGCAGGAGCACCGCCGGCTCAGCGAGGAGATCGAGGACGCGCGCTGGCGCTACTACGTGCTCGACGACCCCACGCTCGACGACCACGACTTCGACGTGCGGATGCGCCGGCTGGAGGCGCTCGAGGAGGAGCACCCCGAGCTGCGCACCCCGGACTCGCCCACGCAGAAGGTCGGTGGCGCGGTCTCGACGGAGTTCACCGCGGTCGACCATCTGGAGCGCATGGAGAGCCTCGACAACGCGTTCACCACGGGAGAGCTCGAGGAGTGGGCGGCGCGGCTGACCCGCGAGGGGGTCGCGGACCCCGCGCTGCTGTGCGAGCTCAAGGTCGACGGGCTGGCGATCAACCTGCTGTACGAGGGCGGGCGGCTGGTCCGCGGCGTGACTCGCGGCGACGGCCGCACCGGCGAGGACGTCACACCGAACGTCAAGACGATCGGCAACGTGCCGCACCGGCTGACCGCCTCCGAGGACTACCCGTTCCCGGACCGGGTGGAGGTGCGCGGCGAGGTCTTCCTCCCAGTCGAGGCCTTCGAGCGGCTCAACGAGCAGATGGCCGACGCCGGCAAGCCGGTGTTCGCCAACCCGCGCAACGCCGCGGCGGGGTCGCTGCGGCAGAAGAACCCCAAGGTCACCGCGACCCGGGAGCTGGCGATGGTCTGCCACGGCATCGGCTTCCGCGAGGGGTTCACTCCGTCGGCGCAGTCCGAGGCGTACGCCGCGCTGAGGGCCTGGGGGCTGCCGACCAGCGACCGGGCGAAGGTCGTCGCGTCGCTGGCCGACGCCGAGGAGTTCATCGACTGGTACGGCGAGCACCGCCACGACGTCGAGCACGAGATCGACGGCGTCGTGCTCAAGGTCGACGAGGTCTCGCTGCAGCGCCGGCTGGGGTCGACGTCGCGGGCGCCCCGCTGGGCGATCGCCTTCAAGTACCCGCCCGAGGAGGTCAACGCCGAGCTGCTCGACATCCGGGTCAACACCGGGCGGACCGGACGGGTCACCCCGTACGGCGTCATGGTGCCCACCAAGGTCGCCGGCTCGACGGTGGAGAACGCCACCCTGCACAACGCCCACGAGGTCGAGCGCAAGGACGTGCGCCCCGGCGACACCGTGGTGCTGCGCAAGGCCGGCGACGTCATCCCCGAGATCGTCGGCCCGGTGCTGGCGCTGCGGCCCGACGGGCTGGAGCCGTGGGTGATGCCCACCGAGTGCCCGTCGTGCGGGACGACGCTGGCGCAGGAGAAGGACGGCGACAAGGACCTTCGCTGCCCCAACCACGAGCACTGCCCGGCGCAGGTGCGTGAGCGCGTCTTCCACGTGGCCGGCCGCGGCGCCTTCGACATCGAGGTGCTGGGCTGGGAGGCCGCCGTCGCGCTGATCGACGCGGGGGTGATCGCCAACGAGGGCGACGTGTTCGCGCTCGACGAGGAGGCGCTGCTGCGCGCGGAGCTGTTCACGCGCGCGCCCAAGAAGGACGAGGACGGACCTCAGCTGAGTGCGAACGGCCGGCGGATGCTGGACAACCTCGATGCCGCCAAGGACGTGCCGCTGTGGCGGGTGCTGGTCGGTCTGTCCATCCGGCACGTCGGACCGACGGCGGCCCGTGCGCTGGCCACGGAGTTCGGCTCGGTGCAGGCCGTCCGCGACGCCGACGAGGAGCGCTTGGCCGCTGCGGACGGGGTCGGCCCGACGATCGCGGCGGCGGTGCGGGCCTGGTTCGACGGCCCCGAGGCCGGCTGGCACAACCGGGTGGTGGACTCCTGGGCCGCGTCGGGCGTACGCATGGCCGAGGAGCGCGACGAGTCGACGCCGCGGACGCTCGAGGGCCTGACGGTCGTGGTCACGGGGTCGCTGGAGGGCTACAGCCGGGACTCGGCCAAGGAGGCGATCCTCTCCCGAGGCGGCAAGGCGTCCGGCTCGGTCTCGAAGAAGACCGACTACGTCGTCGTGGGGGAGAGCGCCGGGTCCAAGGCCGCCAAGGCCGAGGAGCTGGGGCTCCGGATCCTCGACGAGGCCGGGTTCACCCGCCTGCTGGAGAACGGCCCCGACGTCGAGGACGCCTGACCCGTCAGCGCTTGCGGCCCAGGGCGAGCGAGGCTGCGGCGGTGCCCGCGGAGACGAGCAGGACCGACGGCCACGCCCCCACCTTCTTGGCCAGCGGGTGCGAGCCGCCGAAGGCGGCGACGTACACGCCGGTGAGCGCTGCGGCCGGGCCCGGCCTGGCGGTCCGCTGCCAGCTGTAGGCGCAGGTCGCGCCGAGCGCGGCGAGGACGACGCCGCCCAGCGGTCGGCTCTGGGTGTAGCGCGCGGCGGCGAAGCCGCCGATCAGACCGCCCGCCGCGAGCGCGGCGGTGGCGATCTCGGCGTCGGGGTCGACGTTGGCGGGCGCAGCGGCGCCGGTGGGGGTGGAGGTCACGACTCCATCCTTACCACCGGGCCCGCGAGCACCTGCTCGCGGAGGATGTCGGCGTGACCCGCGTGCCGCGCGGTCTCCCGGATCATGTGCAGCAGCACGAACCGCAGGCTCACCTCGCCCATGAACCGGTGCGTCCGCACCTCGTCGAGGTCGTACGACGCCACGATCTCGCGCGCCTCGAGACACACCCGGCGGTAGTCCGCCAGGAGTCCCTCGACGGTGTCGTCGTCGGTGAGCACCCAGCTGTCCTGGGAGTCGTCGGCGATCCCGACGTCGGTGCGTGAGCGGCCGGCGAGCACGTGGTGGAACCAGTTCTGCTCGACGAACACCAGGTGCTTGAGGATCGCCAGCGGGGACGTCAGCGACGGGACCAGCCGCTCGCGCGCCTGGGCGTCGGCGAGCCCGGTGAGTGCCTCCTCGACCTCCGCGCGCTGGGCGTCGAGGAAGGCCAGCAGCTGGGTGCGCTCGCTCGCCGACCGGTTCTGCATCGGGTCCAGGGCCGGGATCACGCGTCCGATCATCGCAGTCCCCTCAGTCCGGCGAGCGGCCCGTGAGGAGGTACTGCGTGCGGACCACGTGTCCGGGAGCCGCACCGCGCACGAGGTCGAGCGACAGCAGCTCGTCGAGCGGTACGACGGCGACGTCGCGCAGCCCGGCGTCGCGCATCAGGTCCGCGGTCGCGTCGATGCTGCTCGCCTCGGCCACCGGCAGGGCGGCGAGGACGTGGTCGTCGTACCACTCGCGCATGCCGAGCTGGACGGCGTCGCCGTCGGCGACCACCCCGCGCGGGAACCACGTCGAGTCCACCATCGCGACCAGGCCACCGGGCCGCAGCACGCGGCACCACGCCGCGATCGCGGCGTGCGGGTCGCGAAGGGTCCACATGACGTACCGGCCGGCGACCACGTCGAAGGAGTCGTCCGGGAAGTCCGGGGCGACCATGTCCCCCTCGAGGATCCGTGGCGGGCGGTCCTCCCGGGCGGCGTTCGCGCGAGCGGTGGCGAGCATCCCCTCGGCGTGGTCGATGCCGGTCACCCGGTGCCCGAGCGAGGCCAGGAGGCAGGCCACGACACCGCTGCCGGTGCCCACGTCGAGCACGTCGCACGGCGTCGACGGCAGCGCACCCGTCCAGACCCGGGACCACACCTCGCGGTCGCCGGCCTCGGCCTCACGCTGCTGCTGGAAGGCGTCGTACGTCGGCGCGCGGCCGCTCCAGTAGGCGTCGATCCGCTGTTGCACCGTCATGCCGTCCGCTCCTCGTGCCGAGTGCCGTCGCCGGGCCGGAAGAGCAGGTGGATCTCCCCCTCGACCTCGATCCGCTCGATCTCGATGCCGTACACCTCGGTGAGGAGCACGGGGTCGAGCACGTCGTCAGTGCTGCCGGCCCTCGCGACCCGGCCGTCGCCGTGCAGCAGCACCAGGTCGTCGCAGTAGCGGGCGGCGAGGTTCAGGTCGTGCAGGACCACGGCGGCGGTGGTGCCCAGCTCGGCCGCCAGCTCGCGCACGAGGATGAGCACCTCGTGCTGGTAGCGGATGTCGAGGTGGTTGGTCGGCTCGTCGAGCAGCAGGTGGCTGGCCTGCTGCGCGAGTGCGCGGGCGATGAGGACGCGCTGGCGCTCGCCGCCGGAGAGCCCGGCGTACGCCCGCGCGCCGAGATGGGCGGCGTTCACCCGGCGCAACGCCTCGCCGGCGATCCTGCGGTCCTCGGTGCGGGTCCGCTGGAAGGTCGCCAGGTGGGGGGCGCGTCCCAGCAGCACCATCTCCCCGACCGTCATCGAGGACTCGCCGCCGCTCTCCTGGACGACGACCGCGAGACGGCGCGCGGTCTCGCGGGGGCCGAGCGCCTCCAGCCGGTCGCCGTCGACGCGCACCTCGCCGGTGGCAGTGCGCAGCGCGCCGTACAGCAGTCGCAGTGCGGTGGTCTTGCCGCTGCCGTTCGGTCCGATCAGACCGAGCACCCGAGCCGGGTGGGCGACGAGGTCGACGTGGCGCAGCACCTCGTTCTCCCCGTAGTGCCACGACAGCGAGCGTCCCTCGATCACGGCGCGCCGAACCGCTTGGCGATCTTCTCCACCCCGTCGACCGACAGCGGCGAGGGCGGCTCGGCGAAGTTGAACAGCATCGGCAGCAGGTCGCCGTTCTTCACGGCGGTGATGTTCGAGGCGCCTGGCAGGTCGGTGACGGCCTTCTGCACCGCGGCCGGCGAGCCGTCGCTGTAGAGCATGACGATCACGTCGGGGTTGCGCGCCAGCAGCTGCTCGCCGCCGATCTCGAAGACCCGCTCGTCGGTGTCGCCGAAGACGTTGGTGAACCCGGCCGCCTTCAGCGACGCGTCGGTCATCGACTTCTTGCCGTACGCGTACAGCGGACCGCCGCCCACCGTGGGGTAGAGGAACGCCGCGCTCCGGCCGGCACCGACCTTCGAGGCCTTCGCCGAGACGGCCTCGGTGCGCTCCTTGAGGTCCGCGACCGCGCGCTCGGCCTCGGCCGGCTTGCCGAAGACCTTGCCGTACGTCGTCATCTGGTCGTAGACGTCGTCGAAGTCGACCGTGTCGGGTGCGCCGTTCTCGCACAGCGCGGGCTCCTCGAGGACGGGTATGTCCAGACCCTTCAGCGAGGCGCGGTCGGGGGAGTCGACCTCGCCGAAGACGAGGTCGGGGCGCTGGGAGAGGACGGTCTCCTTGGAGATCAGCAGGTGCCCGGAGGAGTCGGTCCGGCTGGTCAGGCTCGGGATCGCGTCGAGCGCCTTCTGTGTCGTGTCGTCGAAGTACTCGGCCGGGTACTCGCCCGCCTTCGCGGTCACCCGGTCCAGGACCCCGAGGTCGGCGAGGTAGGGGACCGAGGCGCTCTTGAGGAGCACCACCCGCGAGGGCTCCGCGTCGAAGGTCTCCTGCTGGCCGCAGTTCTCCACGGTGACGGGGTACGACGAACCGCCGCCCCCGGCCTCCTCGGTGTCGTCGCCCGCGCCGCACCCGGCCAGGGCGAGGGAGGACGTCAGGGCGATCGCGGCAGCGGCGGTGCGGTGGCGGGTCATCGAAGGGGTCCTCTCGGGTGTCACGCGCTGATGGCGTGCATGCGGCGGATCAGGATCAGCAGGAAGGGGGCGCCGACGAGGCTGGTGATGATCCCGATCGGGATCTCCTGCGGGGCGAGCAGCGTGCGGGCGACGACGTCGGCGGCGACGAGGAGGACGGCGCCGCACAGCGCCGCCACCGGGACCGCCCGTGCGTGGGCCGCGCCGACCAGGCGGCGGGCCAGGTGCGGGACGACGAGCCCGACGAACCCGATGCTCCCGGCGGAGGCGACCAGCACGCCGATCGAGAGGGAGACCAGGACCAGGAGCGCCGTGCGGAAGCGCTCGGGCGAGACACCGAGGGTGTGTGCGGTCTCGTCGCCGACGGAGAGCGCGTCCAGGCTGCGGCCGGTCACCGTGAGCACCAGGATCGTGAGGAGGACCGCGGCGGCGACGATGCCGAGGGGGATGTTCCACTGCGCGAGGCCCAGCGACCCGAGCAGCCAGAACAGCACCGACCGAGACCCCTCGGCGGAGTCGGAGGCGAAGATCAGGAAGCTGGTCGCGGCGTACAGCGCGTAGCCGACCGCCACTCCGGACAGCAGCAGCCGGATCGCGGTCACCCGGCCGCCGCTGCGCGCCAGCACGAACACCAGCAGCGACGCCGCGAGCGCGCCGATGAAGGCGCTGCCCTGGAGCGCGTACTCGCCCAGTCCGGCGCCCGCGCCGAACAGGATCGCCGCCGCCGCGCCGCTGGAGGCGCCCGAGTTGATGCCGAGGAGGTACGGGTCGGCGAGGACGTTGCGCACCATCGCCTGCAACGCCGTCCCGCAGACGGCGAGACCGCCGCCGACAAGGATGCCGAGCACGACGCGCGGCAGGCGTACCTGCCAGACGATCGCGTCGTCGGTGGCCGACCAGGTCGGTGTCCCGGGCCAGCCGAGCACGTGGTGGCCGATGATCCGCCCGACGGTGAGCGGGTCGATCGCCGTCGCGCCGACGCCGATGCCGATGAGCACGGTGGCGACCAGCAGCACACCGAGGCCGGCGGTCCACAGCACGGCCGTACGGCGTCGGGCGGCGTGGCCGAGCACGTCGTCCTCGGGCACGACAGCCGCCGCTGGCCCGCTGGTCAGAGTGCTGCTCACGCCGGCTCCCACTTGTTGCGAACGTTTCGCAGAAACTAGCAGCGGCCGCTCGACGTTCCACCGTCCGTCCGGAGAGGCGGTACCCGGCCCTCGTCGAGGACGGAGGGCGACTCAGCCGCGCGGCCTCAGCGTCCGCTCCGGCGGCTCGCCCCGGGCGATCGCGTCGGCGACGCCCAGGGCTCGCTCGCCCGAGGCGCGCCAGTCGCCCGACGCCACCTCCCACCACGGTGTCCAGCCCCTGCGCACCGAGACGATCCACTGCTTCCCGAACGCGATCCGACCGAGCACGATGAACGGCACCAGCAGCAGGAGCAGCAGGAACTCCAGCCCCGCGATCACCGTGACCACCAGCACCGGAGCCACGACGAGGAGGATCAGCCCGAGGACGATCCCGCTGACGAGGTCGTCGCCGAGGTCGAAGGCGTCGAAGCCGGCGTCCGGGTCCACCTTGCGCAGCCGCCAGTGCCACGGCGTCCAGCGGCGGCCGACCCGCCAGGTCTGCCCGTCGGGGTCGGTGACTCTCACAGCAGCGTCATCGGACCTTCACCGGGCGTTCCTCAGCACGGACGCCGCGGTCGGCCAGAGCGGCAGCCGGGGGAGCAGGACGGCGTGGACCGAGTGGTAGAGGTCCGGCCGTCCCGACCACACGGTGTCGCTGGGCGTGAGGTCGCGCGCCAGCTGGTGGGCCCAGGACCCGTTGGCCGGGTCGATCCAGTGCGTCGCCGCGTCCTGCCACCAGAGCGCGACGAGGTCGTCGTACCTCGAGTCCCCGGTCGAGCGTCCCAGCGCCGCGGCGGCGCAGATCGCCTCGCACAGCACCCAGTGCATCCGGTCGGCGACGACAGGGGAGCCCTCCCAGTCCGTGGTGTAGACGAAGCCCTCGTGCCCGTCGACGGCCCACCCGTCGGCCACGGCCCGGTCGAAGAGCGAGGTGGCGGCCGCCGTGCGGTCACCGCCCTCGGCAGCGGCCACCGTCAGCAGCAGTCGGGACCACTCCAGCCCGTGGCCGACGGTGGCGCCGTACGGCTCGAAGGGGTGGTCGGGCTGGCGGAGGTGGTGGGCCAGCATGGGCTGCCAGTCGGTGTCGAAGTGCTCGGGCACCCGCCAGTCGTTGGTGCCCGCCCAGCCGGTGACCGTGTCGGCGATGTGCACCGCACGGTCGAGGAAGCGGCGCTCGCCGGTCGCGTCGTAGGCGGCCAGCGTCGCCTCGACCGCGTGCATGTTGGCGTTCACGCCGCGGTAGTCCTCGAGGTCCGTCCACGCGGCGTCCCAGCGCTCGGCGTACAGCCCCGCGTCGGTGAGGAACCGGGTGTCGAGCACGCCGGCTGCCCGCTCCAGCAGGTCGCGTGCCCCCGGCCGGTCGGCGACGAGGGCCGTCGAGGCGGCGAGCAGCACGAAGGCGTGGGCGTACGCCGACTTGGTGGTGTCCTCGGAGGAGGCGAACCAGCCGCCGTGCTCCCCGTCCTCGAGCCGTCCGGTCAGCCCGGCGAGGGCGGTGTCGGCCAGCGCTCCGCAGCCATCGATCCCGGCCAGGTGGCCGAGGGAGTACACGTGCGCCATCCGGGCGGTGATCCAGGTGTGGACGGGGCGTTCCAGGTCCGGGGTGCCGTCCGACCGGAGCCAGGCCGCGCCACCGTCCGGGTGGGGGAAGCGTCGTCCGAAGTCGAGCTGGAGGCGCAGCTGCTCGCCGAGCCACGCCTCGTGGTCCGCTGAGGGGAACATGACGGCGATCCTGGCACTTGGCCCGGACATGGGCAGCAGCGGTGAGGTCTCCGTCCGTCACGAGCGCGGGTTCTGGGTCGTGGCGGCCGTCTTCGCCCTGGTGATGGCGTTCGCGACCGTGCCGACGCCGCTGTGGCCGATCTACGAGGCCGACCGCCAGATGAGCCAGCTGACGGTGACGGTCGCCTTCGCGGCGTACGCCGTCGGGGTGCTGGTCAGCCTCTTCCTGCTCGGTCACGTCTCGGACTGGGTCGGTCGCCGTCGGCTGCTGCTGGCAGCCGTGGGTGCGGAGGTGGTCTCGGCCGGCGTCTTCCTGCTCTGGCCGGCGACACCGGGGATCCTCGTGGCCCGCGTCGTGTGCGGCGTCGGGGTCGGGATGATCACCGCGACCGCGACGGCGCACCTGGCCGAGCTGCACGCGCTCGCCCGTCCCGGTGCCTCGCCCCGCCGTGCCGCGCTGGTCTCCACCGCGGCCAACATCGGCGGGCTGGGGCTCGGGGCCTTCCTCGGCGGCGTGCTGGCGGCGGCGCTCCCGTCGCCGCTGGTCTCGCCGTACGCCGTCTTCGGCGTGCTCATGCTGCTGCTCGCGGTCCTGCTGACCCTGGCGCCGGAGACCGTGGAGCGCGACCCCTCGGTGCGGTACCGCCCACAGCGGGTGGTCGTACCCAGCAGCGCCAGGCGCCGCTACCTCGGTGCCGGCGTCGCGGGCTTCGGGATCTTCATGTCCCTGGGCCTGTTCACCGCGCTCGCCCCGACCCTGCTGACGCGGCTCGGCATCAGTCGGCCGGCCCTCACCGGCGCCGCCGTCTTCGCCGTGTTCGTGGTCGCCGCGACGACCCAGATGCTGGTCACCCTCGACCCGCCCGGGCTGCTGAGGGCCGGGCTCCCGCTGCTCGCACTGGGCATGGTCGTGCTCGCGGTCGGGGTCGACTCCGGGGTCAGTGCGGTGTTCGTCGTCGGTGCGCTGGTCTGCGGGGCCGGCATCGGGATCGGCCTCAAGGGGGCGCTGGGCACCGGGCTCGCCCTGGGGGAGTCCGGTCGCAGCGGCGAGGCGACCGCGGGCATCTTCCTGGCGGCGTACCTCGGCATCACGCTGCCGATCGTCGGGATCGGCCTGCTCACCCAGGCCGGCGTCGCGCTCGCGGCGGCGGTCACCGGCTTCGCCGTCGCCGTCGTGGTGGTGCTCGGCCTCGCGCTGGCGATGGGTGCCCGACCGCGCGGTGGGACCGTCCCCGCCGGCTCCTAGACTCACCGCATGCCCGAGACGCAGCAGCAGATCAGTGCCGACGAGGTCGCGCACCTGGCCGACCTCGCGCGCATCGACCTCTCCGCCGAGGAGCGCGAACGACTGGCGCCGCAGCTGGCGGTCGTCCTGGAGTACGCCGCCTCCCTCGACGGCGTCGCCGGTGACGACGTGCCCGCCACCTCCCACCCGCTGCCGCTGCGCAACGTGCTCCGGGAGGACGTCCCGCAGCCGAGCCTGACCGCCGAGGAGGCGCTCTCGGGTGCGCCGGCGGTCGAGCAGCAGCGCTTCGAGGTGCCGCGGATCCTGGGGGACGAGCAGTGAACGACGTACGCCGCACCGCCGCCGAGGCCGCGGACGCGCTCGCCGCGGGGGAGACCACCTCGGTCGCGCTGACCCAGGCCCACCTCGACCGGATCGCCGAGGTCGACGGCGCGGTCCACGCGTTCCTCCACGTCGACGCCGAGGGTGCGCTGGCCGCGGCGGAGGAGTCCGACCGGCGCCGCGCCTCGGGCGCGCCGGCGTCGCCGCTGGACGGGGTCCCGGTCGCGGTCAAGGACGTCCTCGCGACCCGAGGCCAGCCCACCACCTGCGGCTCGAAGGTGCTCGAGGGCTGGGTCCCGCCGTACGACGCGACCGTCGTCACCCTGCTGCGCGAGGCCGGTCTGCCGATCCTCGGCAAGACCAACATGGACGAGTTCGCGATGGGCTCCTCCACGGAGCACTCGGCGTACGGGCCGACCCGCAACCCGTGGGACCTCGGTCGTGTCCCGGGCGGCTCGGGCGGCGGGTCCGCCGCCGCCGTCGCCGCTTTCGAGGCGCCGCTCGCGCTCGGCACCGACACCGGCGGCTCGATCCGCCAGCCCGGCGCCCTGACCGGGACGGTCGGCGTGAAGCCGACGTACGGCGGCGTCAGCCGGTACGGCCTCGTGGCCATGGCCAACTCGCTGGACCAGGTCGGGCCGGTCACCCGCACCGTCCTGGACTCCGCGCTGCTGCACGAGGTGATCGGCGGGCACGACCCGCGCGACTCCACCAGCCTGCCCGATCCGGTCGGAGGACTGGTCGAGGCGGCGCGACGGGGCGCGGCCGGCGACCTCACCGGGCTGAAGGTCGGCAAGATCGCCGAGCTGCGCGGCGAGGGCTACCAGGACGGCGTCGAGGAGCGCTTCGAGGACTCGCTCGCGCTGCTGGAGAAGGCCGGCGCCGAGGTGATCGAGGTGGCCTGCCCGAGCTTCGTGCACGCGCTCGCTGCCTACTACCTGATCATGCCCAGCGAGGCCTCCTCCAACCTCGCCCGCTTCGACGCGATGCGCTATGGCCTGCGTGTCCCGCCCGACGGCGTCGACGACCCGAGCGCCGAGCAGGTGATGCGCGCGAGCCGAGAGGCCGGGTTCGGCGACGAGGTGAAGCGCCGGATCATCCTCGGCACGTTCGCGCTGTCGGCCGGTTACGTCGATGCGTTCTACGGCAAGGGTCAGAAGGTACGGACCCTGATCCAGCGCGACTTCGCCGCGGCCTGGGCCCAGGTCGACGTGCTGGTGTCCCCGACGTCGCCGAGCACCGCCTTCCCGATCGGGGAGAAGCAGCACGACCCTCGCTCGATGTACCTCAACGACGTCGCCACCGTGCCCGCCAACCTCGCCGGGGTGCCCGGCATCTCGGTGCCGAACGGCCTGCACGACGGGCTGCCGGTGGGCTTCCAGGTGCTCGCGCCCCGGCAGGCCGACGACCGTCTCTACCGCGTCGGCGCCGCGCTGGAGTCCCTGCTGGAGCAGCAGTGGGGCGGCCCGCTGCTCTCGCAGGCCCCGGCCCTGGAAGGAGCCTCCGCATGAGCGACACCCTGGTCGACTACGACGACGCCGTCTCCCGCTACGACCCCGCGCTCGGGCTCGAGGTCCACGTCGAGCTGGGCACGGCGACCAAGATGTTCTGCGGCTGCACCACCGCCTTCGGCGCCGAGCCGAACACGCAGACCTGCCCGACCTGCCTGGGCCTGCCCGGCTCGATGCCGGTCGCCAACCGGACCGCGGTGGAGTCGGCGATCCGGATCGGCCTGGCGCTGGGCTGCTCGATCTCCGAGGACTGCCGCTTCGCCCGGAAGAACTACTTCTACCCGGACATGCCGAAGAACTTCCAGACCTCGCAGTACGACGAGCCGATCGCCTTCGACGGCTTCCTCGACGTCGACGTCCCCCTGGAGGGCGGCGGCACCGAGACGGTCCGCGTCGAGATCGAGCGCGCGCACATGGAGGAGGACACCGGCAAGTCGCTCCACGTCGGCACCTCCGGTCGGATCCACGGTGCCGACTACTCCCTTGTCGACTACAACCGCGCCGGCATCCCCCTGATCGAGATCGTCACCCGCCCGGTCACCGGCCTCGGTGCGCGCGCGCCGGAGGTGGCGCGGGCGTACGTCGCCCAGCTGCGCGACCTGATCGTCGCCCTCGGCGTCTCCGACGCCCGGATGGACCAGGGCTCGATCCGCGCCGACGTGAACCTCTCGCTGGCCCCCGCCGGGAGCGGGACCCTCGGCACCCGTACGGAGACCAAGAACGTCAACTCGCTGCGCTCGGTCGAGCGGGCCGTGCGGTACGAGGTCGGCCGCCACGCCGCGGTCCTCGACGCGGGAGAGAAGGTCTTCCAGGAGACCCGCCACTGGCACGAGGACACCGGCATCACCACCGCCGGGCGCGAGAAGTCCGACGCCGACGACTACCGCTACTTCCCCGAGCCCGACCTCGTCCCGGTCGCCCCGTCGCGGGAGTGGGTCGAGGAGCTGCGCGGCACCCTGCCCGAGCCGCCGAACGTACGCCGCGCCCGGCTGCAGGAGGCCTGGGGATTCTCCGAGCTGGAGATGCGCGACACCGTCGGCGCCGGCGCGCTGGACCTGATCGAGCAGACCGTCGCCGACGGCGCCGCGCCGCAGGCGGCCCGCAAGTGGTGGCTCGGCGAGCTGGCGCGCCGTGCCAACGACGCCGGGACCGAGCTCGTCGACCTCGCAGTCACCCCCGCCGACGTGGCCCGGGTGCAGGCGCTGGTCGAGGAGGGCACGGTCAACGACAAGCTCGCCCGCCAGGTGCTGGAGGGTGTCCTGGCAGGCGAGGGCACTCCCGACGAGGTGGTCGCCGCACGAGGGCTGGCCGTGGTCTCCGACGACGGTGCGCTCTCGGCGGCCGTCGACGAGGCGATCGCCGCCAACCCCGACGTCGCCGACAAGATCCGCGACGGCAAGGTCGCCGCCGCCGGTGCGCTGATCGGCGCGGTGATGAAGCAGATGAAGGGCCAGGCCGACGCGGCCCGGGTCCGTGAGCTGATCCTGGAGAAGCTGTCCTGACTACCGAGCCGTACACACCGTTCCCCGGGCGCTCGCGCCCCCGGATAGCGCTGCTGATCGACGCCGACAACGCCCCGGCCGCGAAGATCGGCGACATCCTCGCCGACCTCGCGCAGTACGGCGAGACCAGCGTGCGCCGGGCGTACGGCAACTGGACCAAGCCCGAGCTCAAGGGCTGGGCCGGGGTGCTGCACGAGCGGGCGATCCGCCCGGTCCAGCAGTACGACTACTCCAAGGGCAAGAACGCCTCCGACATGGCGATGGTGGTCGAGGCGATGGCGCTGCTCTACACCGAGCGGCCGGACGCCTTCGCGATCGTCTCCTCCGACGCCGACTTCACGCCGCTGGTGATGCACCTGCGCGAGAAGGGGCTCGACGTCTACGGCTACGGCCAGAAGAAGGCGCCCGAGCCGTTCCAGTCCGCGTGCTCCCGCTTCACCGACCTCAACCAGATCGGCGACGAGGACGACGAGCCGGCACCCGCCGCCGCCTCGGCCGAGCAGGGGCAGCCGACGGAGCGTCGTACCCGCCTGACCACCAACGAGCTCAAGGGCGACTCCGCCCTGGTCGCGCTGCTGCGCAAGGCGGTCGCCTCGGCCGCCGACGAGTCCGGCTGGGCGACGGTGAACTCGGTCGGCAACCGGATCGCGAACCAGTCGTCGCAGGACCCCCGCAACTACGGCTACGCCTCCTGGAGCAAGCTGCTCAAGGCCTCCGAGCTGTTCGAGGTCAAGGACGAGGGCACCTCGCACGTGTCCGTACGCGACCCCCGCGAGCGCTGAGTCAACGGCCGGGGGAGACCTCGAGGATCCGGTCGTCGCCCTGCTTGGGGTCGCCGCGGCCGTCGCGGTTGGACGTGGTGACCCACAGGTTGCCGTCGGGCGCGACGACGACGCTGCGCATCCGGCCGTAGTCGCCGACGAAGAAGCCGGTCGGGTTGGTCGCCTTCGCGCCGTCCACGTCGACGCGCCACAGCCGCTCGCCCTGCAGGGCGCCGAGCCACAGGTGGCCGTCGGTGTACGCCAGGCCCGACGGGGAGTTGCTGTCCGGCTCCCAGGTGACCTGGGGATTCGTGAAGCCGGCCTTGTCGCCCTTCCCCTCGACCTCGGGCCAGCCGTAGTTCCGGCCCTTCTGGATGAGGTTCAGCTCGTCGAACTTCTGGTCCCCGAACTCCGAGGCCCACAGCCGGCCGTCGGGGTCGAAGGCCAGACCCTGGACGTTGCGGTGCCCGAGCGTCCACACCGGCGAGTCGGGGTCGGGGTTGCCGGGTGCGGGCTTGCCGTCCTTCGTGATCCGCAGGATCTTCCCGCCGAGGCTGCTCTGGTCCTGGGCCAGCGGTCCGTCGCCGCTCTCGCCGGTGGAGACGTAGAGGTACCCGTCCGGTCCGAAGACCATCCGTCCGCCGTCGTGGATGTTGGCGCTCGGGATGCCGGTCAGGATCGGGGTCAGCCCACTGATGCGTCCGTTGTCGAACGTCCCGCGCAGGACCCGGTTGTCGTCGTCCTCGGTGAGGTAGAGGAAGACCTGCTTGTCCTGGGCGTACGTCGGCGAGACCGCCAGGCCGAGCAGGCCCTTCTCAGCGCCCTTGGAGCTGTTCGGGTCCACCGAGCCGACCTGCTTCGTGGTGGCCTTCGCGCCGTCGGCGCCTGGGGTGACCTGCAGGATGTCGCCGGTGTCGCGCTCGGTGACCAGGGCCGAGCCGTCGGGCAGGAAGCCGATCCCCCACGGCGCGTCGAGGTCGGTGGCGACCGTCCCGACCACCTTCGGCGCGGTCGACGCCGCCGACCCCGAGGACGTGGCGGTGGGGGAGGAGGGCGCGTCGCCCGAGGAGTCCGAGCCGCCTCCGCCGCACGCGGAGAGCAGCAGGACCCCGGCGAGGGGGGCGGCGTACGCGGCGCGTCGAGGAAGCCTCATGCCCCGAACCTAGCCAGCCGGTCCCAGGTGATCCGTCGGGTCAGCCGGCCTTGCGGCGCCCGCCCGGCAGCCGGCCGGCGAGGTCGGAGAGCGGCCCGACGGCGTCCCCGAGGACGTCGATCGACGAGCGCAGCTCCGGGACGGCCTCGATCAGCTCGGCCAGCCGCGGCTGCAGCTCCTCCAAACGGGCGCCGAGGTCGACCAGCTGGTCCAGCGTGCCGCCCTCGGCGACGAGCTTCTCGACGAACCCGTCCTCCACGAGGAGACGGTCGGCGAGACCGTTCTCCTCCAGCAGCCGGTCGAGGACGCCGTCGGGGCGGGTGACCCGGTCCAGTGCGCCGCCGGGCATCAGCAGCCGCTCCAGCGGGCCGTTCTCCACCAGCAGCGACTCGAGGGGGCCGTTGTCGGCCAGCAGCCGGTCCAGCGGACCGTTCTCGGCGAGGAGCCGGTCGAGGACGCCGCCGGAGAGCAGTCGCGCGGCGGGGCCGTCGGGGGCGAGCACCCGGTCGAGCAGGCCGCCGGGAGCCATGGCCTGGCCCAGCGGACGGTCCGGCGCGGCGGCGCGCGCAAGGGCGGCGATGCGGCCGAGCGGACTGTTCGGGTCGCGCGACATCGCGTCGAGCTTGGTGATCATGCCGTTCTCGCCGAGCAGGGCGTAGACCTGGTCGCCGACGCCCCCGCGGCGCAGCACCGGGCCGGTCGGCGCGAGGAGCGAGCCCAGCGCGAGGGTCACGTTCACGCCGGCCACGACCATCCGAGCAGGAAGGGCGAGCAGGTCGGAGGTGGTCACGGCGAGGCCCGGGTTGCGGGTCGAGGGCGTCGAGGAAGCGGCCTCAGCTGGCATGGGGCCCAGCGTAGGGCGTCCCGACCCGCGCCAGCAGCAGGTCGAGCCGGTCCCGTACGACGTCGGGGCGCTCCTGCGGCAGGAAGTGCGAGGAGTCGACCTCGAGGTACGTCGCCCCGTCGATCCGCTCGGCGGCGGAGCGCATCGTGGCGGCGCCGGCGAGGACGTCGTACCTCCCGGCGACGAAGTCGCACGGCACGTCGACGGCACTGAGCGAGACGCGCCCGTGCAGGGAGGAGGCGAGCGCGAGGCGGGCGTACCAGCCGACCGGGGTGGTGAGGAACGCAGCGATCGCGCGCTGCGCGAGTGCCGGGTCGGGGACCGGCAGGAGGAACCCGGAGTGGGTGAGCGTGCGGGTGGTCCGGGGGCCGACAGGCAGGTGGCTCACCACGGCGCCGACAGGCATCCCGAGGAGTGCTGCGGACTGGGCGAGGCCCACCATCAGCCGCTTCGCGACCAGCGGCGGCACCCGGAGCGGGGCCAGCATCGAGGAGAACGTGTCGCCGGGGACGCCGGCCACCGCGAGCAGGCCGGTGACCCGTGCCGGGTGGGTGACGGTGAGCTCGTACATCGTGTTGACGCCGATCGACCAGCCCATCACCGGGCAGGCGTCGACGCCGGCGTCGTCCATGACGGCCACGGCGTCGCTGGCGAACCACTCCTGGCTGATGTGCGAAGGGTCGTCCGGACGCTGCGACCCGCCGGTGCCGCGGTGGTTCCAGGAGATCACCCGGACCGGGCAGGCAGGGTCCAGCAGGGTCGGCCAGAACCACGGGTTGGTGCCCAGGCCGTTGCAGAGCAGCACGGTGGGGCGGTCGTCCGGTCCGGGCGCGTTGCTCCACGCGCGCAGGACGGTCCCGTCGTGGGCGGTGACGTCGTACGAGGACGGCTCACGCCAGGAGGGGGCGGGGCGGGCGGACACGGTGCGCATCAGGGCGCATCATGCCGGGTCTAGCCTGTCGGGCATGACCGGTCCGACGAGAGATGGCAGCCCCGACGTCAAGCCCCGCTCGCGCGACGTCACCGACGGTGTGGAGAAGGCTGCCGCCCGCGGCATGCTGCGGGCCGTCGGGATGGGCGACGACGACTTCGCCAAGCCGCAGATCGGTGTCGGGTCGAGCTGGAACGAGATCACCCCCTGCAACCTCTCGCTGGACCGGTTGGCCAAGGCGGTCAAGCGCGGTGTCTCCGAGGCCGGCGGCTTCCCGATGGAGTTCGGCACCATCTCGGTCTCCGACGGCATCTCGATGGGCCACGAGGGGATGCACTTCTCGCTGGTCTCCCGCGAGGTGATCGCCGACTCCGTGGAGACGGTGATGAGCGCCGAGCGGATGGACGGCTCGGTGCTGCTGGCCGGCTGCGACAAGTCGCTGCCCGGGATGATGATGGCCGCCGCGCGGCTCGACCTCGCCAGCGTGTTCCTGTACGCCGGCTCGACGCTGCCCGGCCAGATCGACGGCAACGACGTCACCATCATCGACGCCTTCGAGGCCGTCGGCGCCTGCCTCGCGGGCAAGATCTCCGAGGCCGAGGTCACCAAGGTCGAGAAGGCGATCTGCCCTGGCGAGGGCGCCTGCGGCGGGATGTACACCGCCAACACGATGGCCTCCGTCGGCGAGGCGCTCGGGATGAGCCTGCCCGGCTCGGCCGCTCCGCCCGCGGTCGACAAGCGCCGCGACCTGTTCGCCGAGCGCTCCGGGGCCGCGGTCGTCGAGATGCTGCGGCAGGGCATCACCGCTCGTGACGTGATGACGATGCAGGCCTTCGAGAACGCGATCACCGTGGTGATGGCGCTCGGCGGGTCGACGAACGCGGTGCTGCACCTGCTGGCCATCGCCCGGGAGGCCGACGTCGACCTGACCATCGACGACTTCAACCGGATCGGCGACAAGGTGCCGCACCTGGCCGACATGAAGCCGTTCGGCCGCTACGTGATGACCGACGTCGACAAGATCGGCGGCATCCCCGTGGTGATGAAGGCGCTGCTCGACGCCGGCCTGATGCACGGCGACGCGCTGACCGTCACCGGGAGGACGATGGCCGAGAACCTCGAGGCGCTCGCACCCCAGCCGCTCGACGGCAAGGTGCTGCACTCCATGGACGCGCCGATCCACCGCAGCGGCGGGCTGACGATCCTCAAGGGCACGCTCGCTCCCGAGGGCGCGGTCGTGAAGTCTGCGGGCTTCGACTCCGACGTCTTCACCGGCACCGCGCGCGTCTTCGACGGCGAGCGCGCCGCGATGGACGCCCTCGCCGCCGGTGCGATCACGGCCGGCGACGTCGTGGTGATCCGGTACGAGGGCCCCAAGGGCGGTCCCGGGATGCGCGAGATGCTGGCCATCACCGGTGCGATCAAGGGCGCCGGTCTCGGCAAGGACGTCCTGCTGCTCACCGACGGGCGGTTCTCCGGGGGGACGACGGGTCTGTGCATCGGCCACGTCGCCCCCGAGGCGGTCGACGGCGGCCCGATCGCCTTCGTCCGCGACGGAGACACGATCACGGTCGACATCGCCAACCGGCGGATGGACGTCGCCGAGGCCACCGACGACGCCGAGGCCTGGGACGCGCGCAGCGAGGGCTGGACGCCGAACCCGCCGAAGTACACCTCCGGCGTGCTCGGCAAGTACCGCAAGCTCGTCAAGTCGGCATCGCAGGGCGCGGTCACCGGCTGAGCTCTCGCCGCTCACGGAGCGGTCGGCGGATATCGGTGTCGCGTGGCACCGATCCTCACCTAGCGTGCGTCCGTGATCCGCAACGAGCACGGCCAGCCGGTCGGCGAGGACGTCGCTGGCTGGACGACCCGACCGCCGGCCGCACCCACCCTCCTCGAGGGGCGCACGGTCCGGCTCGAGGCGCTGGCAGAGCGGCACGCCGACGACCTGTGGACCGCGCTCGTCGAGGAGAGCCCGGACGCGCTGTGGACCTACCTGCCGTACGGCCCGTTCGCCGAGCGGACCGCCTTCGACGCGCACGTGGCGCGGCTCGAGGCCGACTCCGCGCTGGCGCCGCTGGCCGTCGTGGTCGAGGGCCGAGCGGCGGGGGTGTCGGCGTACCTGCGGGAGGACCGTGCCCACGGCTGCGTCGAGGTCGGGCACGTCGCCCTCGGTGCGCGCCTGCAGCGCACGACCGCCGCGACCGAGGCGACGTACCTGATGATGCGCCACGTCCTGGACGAGCGCGACGGGCTCGGCTACCGCCGCTTCGAGTGGAAGTGCGACGCGCTCAACGCGCCCTCGCGGCACGCCGCCGAGCGGTTCGGGTTCACCTTCGAGGGCGTCTTCCGGCAGGACAAGGTGGTCAAGGGGCGCAGCCGGGACACGGCGTGGTTCTCGGTCGTCGACCACGAGTGGCCGCGGCTGAGGGCGGCGTACGAGAACTGGCTGGCAGCGTCGAACTTCGACGAGGGCGGCGCGCAACGGCGATCCCTGCGCGACCTGCGCGAGGCGACCTCTTAACCTCGTCCCGGTGAGGTTCTCGGGGGAGGGGCGCCGTCGCGCGCTCGCGGTGCTGGTGGCCGTCGTGCTGGGCACGACGGCCGCGTGCGGTGCGTCCAGCTCACGCACCGTCGGCGACGCCGCCGCCCTCACCGGGCGACGAGCCGCCTCGCCGACGGCCGCCCCGGTGCCGACGCTGCCCGGCGGACGCCACCACGTGTTCGACGGGCGCTTCCTGGTGGCCTACTACGGCACCCCGCAGACGCCCGCGCTCGGCGTGCTGGGAGAGGGCGACCCCGAGCAGACGATCGCCCGCCTGACGACGGCCGCCGCGCCGTTCCAACGGCGCGGCCAGACCCCGCAGATCGTGCTGGAGCTGATCGTCTCGGTGGCCAGCGGATCGCCCGGCGGTGGCGGCGACTACAGCCACGACGTCCCGCGGGACGTCGTGGAGCCGTGGATCGCCGCCGCCCACCGGCACGGAGCGCTCGTGGTGCTCGACCTGCAGCCGGGGACGCAGGACTTTACCCGCGTGGCGAGGCGCTGGTCCTGGGCGCTGGCCGACCCGTGGGTCGGGCTGGCCCTGGACCCGGAGTGGCGGATGCACGGTACGCAGGTGCCCGGCCGGGTCTTCGGCCACACCGACGCCGCCGAGGTCGACGCGACGAGCGCGTGGCTGGACTCGTTCACCGCCTCGCACCGGCTGCCGGAGAAGGTCTTCCTGGTGCACCAGTTCAGGCGGTCGATGGTGCGACAGGTCGCGCAGGTGCAGCGCCGCCCGCACCTGGCGCTGGTCCAGCACGTCGACGGATACGGCACGCCGGGCGAGAAGCTGGCGACGTACCGCTCGGTGGCACGGCCGGACCTGTTCACCGAGGGGTTCAAGCTCTTCTACGACGCGGACCGCCCGCTGATGAGTGCCGCTCAGGTCCTGGCGGTGCGTCCGAGGGTCGACTTCGTCAGCTTCCAGTGATGGGTTGCGGACCGATGTGCGCGCCCACATCCTGGGAATGCTGTCCGGATGTTGGGACGCCTGTCACACTGGCTTGACCGGACCGACCGGCGGGCCGAGGGTGGTGCCATGCGACTCCAGCGCATTCTCCTCGTACCGTGCCGGCGCGAAGGCAGCGGCTCCTAGCAGCCCCGCCTCCGCGTCGACCCTCCGTCTGCCTCATGGCCCGGAGGGTTTTTTGTTGGGCCGGGTGACGACGGCCCGCCCCGCACGACGAGCCCGCCACCACCGGATCACGAAGGCCCCACGATGACCATCCAGGACAGCACCCCGAAGCCCAGTGCGCCCGCACCGGCGCAGGACGAGACGATCACCGGGGCCCAGAGCCTCGTGCGCTCTCTCGAGCACGCGGGTGTCGACACCATCTTCGGCATCCCGGGCGGGTGCATCCTGCCGGCGTACGACCCGTTGTTCGACTCCTCGATCCGGCACATCCTCGTGCGGCACGAGCAGGGCGCGGGCCACGCCGCGCAGGGGTATGCGGCCGCCACCGGCAAGGTCGGCGTCTGCATGGCGACGAGTGGACCCGGCGCGACCAACCTGGTCACCCCGATCGCCGACGCGCACATGGACTCGGTGCCGCTGGTCGCCATCACCGGACAGGTGGGCGCCAGCCAGATCGGCACCGACGCCTTCCAGGAGGCCGACATCCGCGGCATCACGATGCCGGTCACCAAGCACAACTACCTCGTCACCGACCCGGCCGACATCCCCGCAACCATCGCCGAGGCCTTCTACATCGCCTCCACCGGCCGCCCCGGTCCGGTCCTGGTCGACATCGCCAAGTCAGCGCTGGTGGCGACCACCGAGTTCCGCTGGCCGGAGCAGCTGCACCTGCCCGGCTACCGCCCGGTGACCAAGCCCCACGCCAAGCAGGTCCGCGAGGCCGCCCGGCTGGTCGTCGAGGCCCGCAAGCCCGTGCTGTACGTCGGGGGCGGCACGATCCGCGCCCGCGCCTCCGAGGAGCTGCGGCGGCTCGCCGAGCGCACCGGTATCCCGGTGGTGACCACGTTGATGGCCCGCGGCGCCTTCCCCGACAGCCACCCCCAGCACCTCGGGATGCCGGGGATGCACGGGTCGGTGGCGGCGGTGGCCGGTCTGCAGAAGTCCGACCTCATCGTCAGCCTCGGGGCACGCTTCGACGACCGGGTGACCGGCAACCTCGAGACGTTCGCCCCCGGGGCCAAGGTGGTCCACGCCGACATCGACCCCGCGGAGATCGGCAAGAACCGCGCTGTCGACGTGCCGATCGTCGGCGACGTCAAGCAGGTGATCGACGAGCTGGACGAGGCGATCGAGGCCCTGCACCAGCACGGCGAGGCCGGGGACTACGAGGGGTGGACGGCCTTCCTGGCCGGAGTGAAGGACCGCTACCCGCTCGGGTACGACGAGCCGGACGACGGCAGCCTGTCGCCGCAGTACGTCATCGAGCGCCTCGGTGCGATCAGCGGCCCGGAGACGATCTTCACCTCCGGCGTCGGCCAGCACCAGATGTGGGCCGCGCAGTTCATCTCCTACGAGCACCCCCACACCTGGCTCAACTCCGGTGGCCTCGGCACGATGGGCTACGGCGTGCCGTCCGCGATGGGCGCCAAGGTGGGTCGTCCCGACGCCACCGTGTGGGCGATCGACGGCGACGGCTGCTTCCAGATGACCAACCAGGAGCTGGCCACCTGCACGATCGAGGGCATCCCCGTGAAGATCGCCGTGATCAACAACGAGTCGCTGGGCATGGTCAGGCAGTGGCAGACGCTGTTCTACGACGGCCGCTACTCCAGCACCGACCTGCAGTCCAAGCGCGTGCCCGACTTCGTCAAGCTCGCCGAGGCGTACGGCGCCGTCGGGCTGTCCTGCGACGACCCGGCCGACGTCGACGCCACCATCGCGAAGGCGATGGAGATCAACGACGTGCCCGTGGTGATCGACTTCCGGGTGCACCGCGACGCGATGGTGTGGCCGATGGTCGCCGCCGGGGCGTCCAACGACGAGATCAAGTACGCCCGCGACCTCGCCCCTGACTTCGAGGAGGACGACCTGTGACGTCGACCGAGTCCCACACGCTCTCGGTGCTGGTGGAGAACCAGCCCGGGGTCCTCGCCCGGATCGCGGGCCTGTTCAGCCGCCGCGGCTACAACATCGAGTCGTTGGCCGTGGGCCCGACCGAGCACGCCGAGATCTCGCGGATGACGATCGTGGTCAACGTCGAGGACTCCCCGCTCGAGCAGGTCACCAAGCAGCTGAACAAGCTCGTCGAGGTGATCAAGATCGTCGAGCTCGAGCCGCGCGACTCCGTGGAGCGCGAGCTGATGCTGGTCAAGGTCCGCGCCGACGCCGCCTCCCGCGGTCAGGTGCTCGACGCGATCCAGCTGTTCCGCGCCAAGGTCGTCGACATCGCCGTCGACGCGGTCACCGTCCAGGTGACCGGCAACTCCGACAAGCTCGCCGACTTCCTGCGGATCATGGAGCCGTTCGGCGTGCGCGAGCTCGTGCAGTCCGGCGTCATCGCCATCGGGCGCGGCTCGCGCTCGATCAGCGAGCGCAGCCTCAAGGCCGCCCCGCCGGTCAGCACCACCGCCTGAGCGCGACCCGCCAGGCGTACCCGAGACCCCGCACCACCCCTACACACAAGGAGAGCCCGAGACCGTGGCTGAGATGTTCTACGACGACGACGCCGACCTGAGCCTGATCCAGAACCGCCACGTCGCGGTGCTGGGATACGGCAGCCAGGGGCACGCGCACGCGCTGTCCCTGCGCGACTCCGGGGTCGACGTGCGGATCGGCCTGCCCGAGGGCTCGAAGAGCCGGGCGAAGGCCGAGGCCGAGGGCCTGCGCGTCCTCACTCCCGCCGAGGCGTGCGAGGAGGCCGACCTGATCATGATCCTGGCCCCCGACCAGGTGCAGCGCACGCTGTACAAGGAGTCCGTCGAGCCGAGCCTCGTCCCCGGTGACGCGCTGTTCTTCTCGCACGGCTTCAACATCCGCTTCGGCTACATCGAGGCCCCCGACGGCGTCGACGTCTGCATGGTCGCCCCGAAGGGCCCCGGCCACCTGGTCCGTCGCGAGTACGTCGACGGGCGCGGCGTGCCGGTGCTCGTCGCCGTCGAGCACGACGAGTCCGGCAAGGCCTGGGACCTCGCGAAGTCGTACGCCAAGGCGATCGGCGGCCTGCGTGCCGGCGGCATCAAGACCACCTTCACCGAGGAGACCGAGACCGACCTGTTCGGCGAGCAGGCCGTTCTGTGCGGTGGCACCTCGCAGCTGGTGCAGTACGGCTTCGAGACCCTCGTCGAGGCCGGCTACCAGCCCGAGGTCGCCTACTTCGAGTGCCTGCACGAGCTGAAGCTGATCGTCGACCTGATGGTCGAGGGCGGCATCGCCAAGCAGCGCTGGTCCTGCTCGGACACCGCGGAGTACGGCGACTACGTCTCCGGCCCGCGCGTCATCACCCCGCAGGTGAAGCAGAACATGGTCGACGTGCTCGGCGACATCCAGAACGGGTCCTTCGCCAAGCGCTTCATCGACGACCAGGACGCCGGCGCCCCGGAGTTCAAGGCCTTCCGCGAGAAGAGCGAGCAGGCGCCGATCGAGGCCACCGGCCGCGAGCTGCGCAAGCTGATGGCATGGGTCAAGAGCCACGACTCCGACTACGTCGAGGGCACCGCCGCCCGCTGACCCACCCCGCGAGGCGTCGCGTACACGCGACGTCTCGCGGTCTTGGGCGCCTGGGGTTCGCCGAGGCGTCGCGAACACGCGACGTCTCGCGGTGTCGAGCACCTGGGGTTCGCCGAGGCGTCGCGTACACGCGACGTCTCGCGGTGTCGGGCACTTGGAGTTCGCCGAGGCGTCGCGTACACGCGACGTCTCGCGGTGTCGGGCGCCTGGAGTTCGCCGAGGCGTCGCGAACACGCGACGTCTCGCGGGAGGTGCCCGCCCTCAGCCGGGCCTGGTGAGGCTGAAGGCGCGGGAGTCGACGTCGTACCACTCCCGCGTCGTGCCGCGGTCGGTCATGCCGAGCCGTCGGCAGACCGCCTGCGAGCGCTCGTTGGTCAGGTGGGTGGTGGCCCAGATCGTCCGCAGGCCGCCGGCGAAGCCGTGGGCGAGCACGGCGCGGGCGGCCTCGGTCGCGTACCCGTGCCCCCAGGAGTCGGGGTGCAGGTGCCAGCCGATCTCGACCTCGCCGCCGCTGCTCGGCAGGTCGACGAGCAGCACGCTGCCGACGGGCACCTCGGTCGCGCGGGGTACGACCGCCCAGACCCCGCGCGGGGCGACCAGCGACCGGTCCCAGTCCGAGGCGATCCGCTCGCGCGCGTCGTCGAGAGTCGTGAGCACCCGCGGCGGACCGGCGCCCAGCCAGCGGACGACCTCCATCGAGGAGTACAGCTCCAGCACCCGGGGCGCGTCGTCGAGCGTCCACGGCCGCAGCGTGAGCCGCTCGGTGCCGGGCAGGTCGGTGAGCTGACGTGGGGGAGTGGCAGGCACGGGAACAGCGAACCACCGATGCACCGTTGGGAGCGGTATGAGCATGCGTATCGACGTCTGGAGCGACGTGGTCTGCCCCTGGTGCTTCATCGGCAAGCGGCGCCTGGAGCGCGCGCTGGCCGGCTTCGCGCACGCCGACGAGGTCGAGGTGGTCTACCACTCGTTCCTGCTCGACCCCGACGCGCCGCAGGAGCCGGTGGAGTCCGTCGCCGAGAGCCTCGGGCGCAAGTACGGCGGTGGCCCCGACGCCGGTCGGGCGATGGTCGCCCAGGTCGGGTCGGTCGCCGCCGAGGAGGGCCTGGACTTCCGGCTCGCCGAGGCCCAGCGCGCGAGCACGGTCGACGCCCACCGGCTGCTGCACCTGGCTCTCGCCGAGCACGGTCCCGCCGTGCAGCGCGCGCTGAAGGAGGAGCTGCTGTCGGCGTACTTCCTGCGTGCGGAGAACCCTGCCGCGGCCGACGTCCTCCTCGCTGCCGCGCAGCGCGCCGGTGTCGACGAGGATCGGGCGCGAGAGGTGCTGGCCGGGACCGAGTTCCGTGAGCAGGTCTTCGACGACGTCGACCGCGCCGCCGACCTCGGCGCGAGCGGCGTGCCGTTCTTCGTCCTCGACCAGCGGTACGCCGTCTCCGGTGCCCAGCCCGCCGAGACCTTCGCCCGGGCGCTCGAGCAGGCCTGGGCCGACGGCCACCCGGTGCTGCAGCCGGTCGGCGCACCCGGCGACGACAGCGCGTCCGGGGCCGTCTGCGGGCCCGAGGGCTGCACCCCGTGACGGCAGGAGACCACATCTGGTACGCCGGGTACGGCTCGAACCTCGACGTGGTGCGGTTCGGCACCTACCTCCAAGGCGGGCGTGCTCCCGGCACCCGTCGGGACAACCCCGGTGCCCGGGACACCTCGGCACCGCTGGAGGAGCGCGCGATGGTGCTGCCCGGCGCGCTGTTCTTCGGCTGGGAGTCCCAGAACTGGGGCGGCGGCGCGGTGGCGTTCTACGACCCGACTGCCCGGGGTCAGGTGTACGCGCGCGCCTTCCTCATCACCCGCGGCCAGTTCGCCGACGTGGCGGCGCAGGAGATGCACCGCGACCCCGACGACGACCTGGACCTCTCCCAGGTGCTCGCCGACGAGCCGTACTCGTACGGCCCCGGGCACTACGAGACGCTGCACCTGGTCGGCGAGCTCGACGGCCGCCCGGTGCTCACCTTCACCACCGGCGACGCCGAGCACCTGCCGCGCAACTCGCCGGGCGGGGCGTACGTCGCCACCATCGTGCGCGGGCTGCGCGCCACCCACGGGCTCGACGACGAGGCGATCACCGCCTACCTCGCCGCCTGCGAGGGCATGGAGACCTGGGCGCCCGACGAGCTGGGGCGGCTGGTGGCGGGCACCCGTTGACGCTCACGCGCGACGCGTTAGGTTCGTCGTCCGTGGCCGGGGTGCCCTGCGAGCAGACGCGAGGCTGAGAACACACCCGCCGAACCTGATCCGGTTGACACCGGCGGAGGGAGCCCGACGTGGGACCAGACCAGCTCGCCCGAGCACTGCGGGAGCGCTCGCCCCTGGTGCAGTGCCTGACCAACTTCGTCTCGATGGACCTGGTGGCGAACCTGCTCAACGCCGCGGGTGCGTCGCCGGCGATGGTGCACGACCCCGAAGAGGCCGCCGAGCTGGCCGGGCTCGCCTCGGCGGTGGTGGTCAACATCGGGACGCCGAGCCCGCGGTGGGTCGAGGGCATGCACGCCGCGGCCGGCGCCGCGCACGACCGCGGCATCCCTTGGGTGCTCGACCCGGTGGCCGTGGGCGCCACGGCGTACCGCCGGTCGATCGTCGCGGACCTGCTCCCGCTGCAGCCGACCGTGATCCGCGGCAACGCCAGCGAGATCCTCGCGCTGGCCACGCAGGCCGGCGCCGGCCGTGGCGTCGACGCCACCGACGACTCCGAGGCGGTCAAGGGCGACGCCGAGGCGCTGGCGCGGCAGACCGGCTCCGTCGTGGTCGTCTCCGGCGCTGCGGACGTCGTCACCGACGGCGAGCGCACCGAGCTCGTGCGCGGTGGCGACTCGCGGATGCCGCTGATCTCCGCGCTCGGCTGCGCCTCGACCGCGCTCGTGGCGGCCGCCTGCGCGATCATCGACGACCCGGTCGAGGCCTCGGTGTCCGCGATGGCCCTGCTGGCGCGGGCGGGCCAGGCGGCAGGCGGCACGGCGGTCGGACCGGGGTCGCTGCGCCCCGCGATCCTCGACGCGCTGTGGGCCACCGGCGAGCTCGCGTGAGGGCTCGTACGAGCCTCGACCTCGCCGTCTACCTGGTCACCGACCCCGTCCTCGTGGGCGGGCGTGACCTCGTCGACGTCGTCGCGGCGGCCGTCGCCGGCGGGGTCGGCACCGTGCAGCTGCGCGACAAGCAGGCGACGACCGAGCAGCTGGTCGCGCAGCTCGACCGGCTGCGCACGGTCGTCGGCGACGCCGCGCTGGTCGTCAACGACGACCTCGCCGCCGCCGCGTACGCGGACGGTGTGCACGTCGGCGCCGACGACGTCCTGCCCACGGTGGCTCGCGAGCGGCTGGGTCCGGAGGCGGTGGTGGGCTGGTCGCTGCACGACCTCGCGCAGCTCGACGACGCCGAGCAGCTGGCCGCGATCGACTACCTGGCGGTCAGCCCGGTGCACGCGACCACGACGAAGCCCGACCACGACCCGCCGTTCGGCCTCGACGGGGTACGCGCGGTCGTCGACGGCCTCGCGGCCCGCGGCGTCGACCTCCCGGTGATCGGGATCGGCGGCCTGGACGCAGGCAACGCCGCCGAGGTCGTCGCGGCCGGGGGAGCGGGCGTCGCCGTGGTCTCGGCGATCTGCGCGGCGCCCGACCCGACGGCCGCCGCCCGTGAGATCCGCGAGGCCCTGAGGTGAGCGCCGGCGCGCAGGAGCCGGCCGTGCTCGCCGTCGCCGGCTCGGACCCGTCCGGTGGGGCCGGCGTGCAGGCCGATCTCAAGACCGCGACCGCGCTGGGGGTGTACGCCGCCGCGGCGCTCACCGCGCTGACCGCGCAGAACACCACCGGTGTGCAGGGCATCCACGCGGTGCCGCCGGCGTTCGTGTCCGCCCAGATCACCTCGGTGGTCGACGACCTCGACGTCCGCGCGGTCAAGACCGGGATGCTCGGCGACGCCGCCGTGGTCTCCGCGGTCGCCGACGCCCTGGGCGCCCTGCTCGACCGAGGGGTCCCGCTGGTGCTCGACCCCGTCACCGTGGCGACCTCCGGCGACGTGCTCGTCCCCGAGGAGGCGGTGGCGACCATCGTCGGTCGCCTCCTGCCGCGGGCCACCGTCGTCACGCCGAACCTGCCCGAGGCCCGGCTGCTCACCGGGCTGGACCTGCCCGGGGCCGACCCGGTCGCCGAGCTCACGGCCGCGGGTGAGGAGCTGTGCGCACGCGGGGCCAGGTACGCCCTGGTCAAGGGGGGACACCTCACCGGCGACCGGGTGGTCGACGTGCTGGTCGGCCCGGACGGAGCCACGACGCTGGAGCACGACCGGGTGCCCGGCCCGAACACCCACGGCACCGGCTGCACGCTGTCGTCGGGGATCGCTGCGCGGCTGGCCGCCGGCGACGACGTCCCCACCGCCGTGCGCACCGCCCACGACTTCCTGCAGCGCGCGCTGCGCAGTGCTGAGGGCCGGGTGTACGGCGCCGGCCACGGACCCGTCGACCACCTGGAGGGACTGCGATGACCGGCTTCAGCGAGAGCGCGTGGCGCGCGGTCGCGCCGACGTACGCCGAGATCCTCGACCACCCGTTCGTCAGCGCGCTGCGCGAGGGAACGCTGGGCGAGGACGTGTTCGCGCGCTACCTGCTCGACGACGCGCACTACCTGACCGGCTACGCCCGCACCCTGGCCGCGCTCGCCGCGCGGATGCCGGACCCCGAGGGCATCGGGCTGCTCGCCGGGTCCGCCGCCGGCGCGGTCGTCGCCGAGCGGGAGCTGCACCGGGCCTTCCTGGTCCCGCGCGGCATCGACCCCGACGCCCCGGACGCCCCCGCCCCGACGCCCACCTGCCTGGCCTACACGGGCTTCCTGCTCACCCACGCGGCCACGTCGCCGGTCGAGGTCGGGCTGGCGGCGGTGCTGCCCTGCTTCCGGGTGTACGCCGAGGTGGGCCGGGCCATCGCCGGCTCGGTCGCGCTCGAGGACCACCCGTACGCCGCGTGGATCGCGGCGTACTCCGACCCCGACTTCGAGGCCTCCGTCGTCGCGGTGCAGGACGCGGCCGACGCCCTCGCCTCGACGACGTCGTCGGAGCACCTGCGCGAGATGCACGCGGCGTACGCCACGGCCACCCGCCTGGAGTGGCGCTTCTGGGACGCTTCGTGGTGTGGCGAGACCCTCTGAGCACCTGAGCGGCCCGCCGGCGCGCGTGCTGGACCTCTTCGCCGTCCCCGACGACCCGGCGGCGATCGGGGGCGGGGCGTTCAGCGCGGGCGACCTCGCGCTGGCGCCGGGTCGCGACCCCGTGGTGTCGGAGTGGCTGAACCCCGTCCTGGCCAGGCTCGCGGTGCGCCTGGACGAGGAGGGCGGCGGGCTGCGGGTCGCGATGCCGGTCCCGGCCAGGGACGGCTCCTGGGTGGTCGAGGGCTGGGGTGCGTCCCGGTTCGAGCCGGGCACGTCGCCGTGCCGCGACCTCCGGGTCGTCCTCGCGGCCGGACGGCTGCTGCACGCGCGGCTGGCCTCGGTCGTCCCCGTCAGGCCGGACGTCCTCGACGCGCGTACCGACCGCTGGGCGCTCGCCGAGCGGCTCGCCTTCGGTTCCGTACGAGGACCTGCGCGCCGCCGGCCTCGCCTCGATCGCCGACCGGCTCGACGACACTCCGCTCGGTCCCGACCAGCTGGTCCACGCGGACCTGGCCGGCAACGTCCTGCTCGACGCGCGCGGGTCGGCCGTCGTCATCGACGTCTCGCCGGCCTGGCGGCCGGTGCGGTGGGCCGAGGCGGTGTGCGTGCTGGACGCGGTGGTCCGCTTCGACGTGCCCGAGCGGGCGGTCGTGGAGTGGGGCGCCGGCGATCGACGTCAGGCGATGCTGAGGGCCCTCGCCTTCCGGTGGCTGAGCGACCCCGACCCGGCGCCGTACGAGCCGCTGCTCGCGCTCCTCTGATCAGGCGACCAGCGTCGGGTCCGTCGGTCGACCGATCCGCCCCGGGGCGGCCAGCGTGTCCTGCCACGCCGCCCCGAGGCGTGCGCCGGCCTCGGTCAGCAGGTGTGGCGGCAGCCCGTACGGGACGCGGACGAAGCGCGCCAGCCCGCCCTCGGGTGCGAAGGCCGGGCCCGGCGCGAGCAGCACGCCGTGGTCGGCGGCCCGGGCGACCAGGGTCGTCGACAGCGGCTCGGGCAGCTCGCACCACAGGCTGAGCCCGCCGAGCGGTCGCGGGACGCGCCAGTCGGGCAGGTGCCTGCGCAGGGTGTCGTACGCCGCGGCCTGGGACGCCGCGAGCTGCTCGCGGCGGTGCTCCAGCAGGCCGGGCGTGCCAATCAGGTGGGCGGCGGCCAGCTGCTCCACGACGGGGCAGCCGAGGTCGAGGGCGAGTCGGGCGCGGAAGGCCCGGTCGACGTCGGCACGAGGCACGCGCAGCCACCCCACACGCAGGCCGCCCCAGTGCGTCTTCGACAGGCTGCCGATCGACCACGCCGACGTCGCGTGCGCCGCCAACGGCACCGGCATCGCGTCACCGTCGAGGCGCAGCGCGGCGAGCGACTCGTCCACCACGGCGGTCGTGCCGGTCACACCGAGCGCGGCGGCCACGCGGGCCCGACCGTCCTCGTCGAGCAGGAGGCCGGTCGGGTTGTGGAAGTCCGGGACGAGGTAGCCGACCCGCGGCGCCACCTGCCGCACCGCGGCGACCAGGTCTGCGGCGTGCTGGTCCGCACCGTCGAGGGAGGTGTCGACCCCGGCGAGGCGGGAGCCGCGCAGCGCCGCGATCGCGTTGGGGTACGTCGGGCTCTGCAGCAGCACCCGGTCGCCGGTACCGAGCAGCGCCCGCGCGGCGACGGCGACCCCGGCCAGGGCCCCGGGGACGACGAGGACCTGGTCCGGCGACGTCGGTAGGCCGCGGTCGGCGTACGACTGCGCGACCGCCTCGCGCAGCACCGGCAGGCCGGAGGGGTGGTAGCCGCTCCCCGAGAGGTACGCCGGCAGCGCCGCGACGGCCGCGTCGTACGCCGCGGCGACGCCCGGCCCCGGCGGCCCGGCGGCGATCGTCAGGTCGATCTCGTCCGGGGTCACGGAGCTGGGGTGGAGCAGGTGGTCCGAGCGGGTGCTCGGCCCGGGCAGTGCGGCGAGGCTGCCGGAGCCCTGGCGGGAGACGAGGTAGCCGTGCTCGCGGAGCTCGGCGTACGCCCGGGTCACCGTCGTCCGGCTGACGTCCAGCGCCGCGGTCAGGTCGCGCTCGCTGGGCAGCCGCGTCCCGGTGGCGACCCGCCCGTCGGTGATCAGCACCCGCAGTCCCTCGGCCAGCCCGCGGTAGGCGGGCTCGCGGTCGAAGTCGCCGACGAGGTCGGCCACGCGGCGGGCGGAGACGGTGCGGGTCACCGGACCAGTGAACACCGATTGGCTATTCCCGTGCAGGCCACTTCCGCGTGAGATGGACACCGTGACGACGACGCTGGACCGCCTCGGGCCCGTGGCGCAGGTGCGCGCCGGCCGCTTGGGACGCCGCCTCCCGCAGCTGCTGGTCGGGCTGGCGGCGTACGGGGTCAGTGCGGCCATGATGCTGCGCGCCCACGTCGGGGCGATGCCGTGGGACGTGCTGCACCAGGGGATCGCCCGGCACCTGCCGTGGGACTTCGGCGCGATCGTGATCGCGGTCAGCGTGCTCGTGCTCGCGCTGTGGGTCCCGATCCGGGAGCTGCCCGGCCTGGGCACCGTGCTCAACGCCGTGCTGGTCGGGCTCTTCGCCGACCTCGGGCTCGCCGTCCTGTCCGACCCGGGCACGTGGTGGGGCCGTGCCGCGCTCGCGGCGGGCGGCATCGTGCTCAACGCCGCGGCGACGGCCTGCTACGTCGGTGCGCAGCTCGGCCCGGGCCCGCGCGACGGCCTGATGACCGGCCTCCACCGCCGCACGGGTCTCTCGCTGCGGCTCGTGCGGACCTCGATCGAGGTCACCGTCGTGGTCGCCGGCTGGCTGCTCGGCGGCACCTTCGGCGTGGCCACCGTCGCCTACGCGCTCGTGATCGGACCACTGGTGCAGCTGCTGCTGCCGCGGTTCCTGGTCAGCCTGCCGGCAGGTTCTCCCGCACGAAGGCCCGTACGTCCGCGACCACCTCGTCGCGGTTCGTCTCGTTGAACAGCTCGTGCCGGCCGCCGGGGTAGGTGCGCTCGGTCAGGGCGCTCGCGCCGAGCTCGGGGATCCCCACCCGGGTGCCGTCGATCGGCACCAGCGTGTCGGCGTCGCCGTGGATCCACAGGGTCGGCAGGGAGCCGAGGTCGGGGCCGTCGGTGATGTCCTTCATCGTCCTCGCCATCGCGGCGATGGTCGGGCGCTTGAAGGGGCCGTGCCAGACCAGCGGGTCCGCCTCGTACGCCGCCCCGACCTCGGGGTCGCGCGAGAGCGTCGAGGTGTCCAGCGGGCCGTCCGGGATCTCGGGGAGGCCGAGCAGGTCGGTCACCGGCGCCCAGCGACCCAGCACCGGGCTGGAGAGCACGAGCACGTCGACCACGCGGGCGTGCAGCTGCACGTAGCGCGCGGCGATCATCCCGCCCATCGAGTGCCCGAGCAGCACCACCGGAAGCCCCGGGTGGTCGGCGAGCGTGCGCCTGGCGACGGCGTGCAGGTCGGCGACGACGTCGTCGTACGACTCGACCAGCACGCGCTCGCCGTCGCTCTCGCCGTGCCCCGTGTGGTCCGGCCCGACGACCACAGCACCGTCGGCGACCAGCTCTGCGGCGAGCCGCTCGTAGCGGCCCATGTGCTCGCCGTACCCGTGCGCGACCAGGCACAGCCAGGTGGGTGCCGAGCCGTTCCACTCGCGCACGGCGACCCGCCCGTGCGTCCCGGCCACGTCCCACTCGAGGGTGCTCATGGGCCGACTCTAGAGACGCGCGCTACGTCGCGTCCGCGGACCGCCCCATCGTCCGCTGCCCGAGCACGCCGACGTTGAGCACCAGCAGCGCCATCGCCACGGCGACGACGCTGAAGACCGGCGTCGCTCCGCTCGCGTCGAGGACCGGCAGCAGCAGGAACGGCAGGCCGCCGGTGACCAGCTTGGACAGCGAGTACGCCGCGCCGGCCGCGGTCGCACGGACCTTCGTCGGGTACGACTCGGCGAGGTAGACGTGGTACGCGTTCGAGAACACGTTGCTCGACACCGTGTAGGCGAGCCCGAAGACGATCACCAGCAGCCCGGTGCCGGCCAGGCCGAAGGCGAGCCCGAACACCGCCATCAGGGCCGCGGTGACCATGACCAGGTACTTGCGCTCGATGCGCTCCACGATCGGCACCGCGAGCAGGGCACCGAGCGGGTAGCCGGCGTACGTCGCGGCGATGTAGCCGAGCGAGTTGACGACGTCGTACCCCTTGGCGACCAGCACCAGCGGCGCCAGGGTGCCGAAGCCGTAGTAGCCGAAGACCTCCAGCGCGCTGAGCAGCCAGAGCATGATCGTGCGGCGGGTGTACGGCGCCCTGAAGAGCGTCGAGACGCGCAGCGGCTCGCGGCGGCCGGGCTGCAGCGAGAGGTCCGGCTCACGGAGCGTGTGCCCCGCGGCGACCGCCTCCTGCTCCATCGCCGAGACCAGCTCCTCGGCCTCCTCGTGGCGGCCCTCGAGCTCGAGCCAGCGCGGGGACTCCGGCAGGTTGCGGCGCACCAGCCACACGAGGAACGAGCCGAGCGCACCGAAGACGAAGAGGTAGCGCCAGCCGTCGACGCCCCACGGCTCCAGCGGCACCAGGAAGCGCGCCATCAGCCCGACGACGGGCACGCCGAGGAAGGAGACGGTGTACGCCCAGGAGATGAAGCGGCCGCGCTCGTCGGAGGGCATCAGGTCCGAGAGGTACGTGTCGGCCAGCGCGTACTCCGCGCCGATGCCGACGCCGGCGACGAACCGGGTCACGACGAGGAAGATCGCGTTCGGGCTGAACGCGCCGATCAGCGAGAACACCGAGTAGACGGCCAGGTTGATCATGAACGCGCGGCGGCGCCCGAAGCGGTCGGCGAAACGGCCCATCACGACGGCGCCGAGGAACTGGCCGACGAACGCCGACCCGAGGAGCGCGCTCAGCTCGGTCTGCGACAGGTCGAGGTCGATCTGGAGGACCTTGCCGATCGTCCCGGCGAGGAAGTTCTCGTACGCGTCGAAGAACAGCCCCAGCCCGATCACCATCGTGGCCAGCACGTGGGTACGGGTGACCGGGAGCCGGTCCAGGCGGGCGGCGACCGAGGGGGTGCGGGTCGGAGAACTGGTTGACGACGTCACCGGACGCAGGCTAGCCGCGTAGGGTCCCGGCCATGAGCGACGACCACGAGCCGGATCGCCGTGCCGACGTGGCGGCCCTCCGGGAGGGTTGAGCCCGGTGCTGATCGCGAAGGGCCTGGCCACCGCGCTGGTGGCCGCGCAGCTGGCGGGTGCGTTCGGCCAGCAGCCCGCACGCGAGCGCGAGCGTGCCGCCGCGGCTGCGGCTGCCGCTGCCCGTCCGCTTGCCGGCCGGACGGTCGTGATCGACCCCGGGCACCAGCTCGGCAACGGGCGGCACCCGGCGCAGATCGGTCGGCTGGTCGACGCCCGTGGGCTGCGCAAGCCCTGCAACTCCACGGGGACGGCGACGAACGCCGGCTATCCCGAGGCGACCTTCACGTGGGAGGTGGGCACCCGGGTCCGCGACCGGCTGCGGGCGCTCGGCGCGCGGGTGGTGCTGACCCGGTCGACGAACTCCGCCGCGGCCTGGGGGCCGTGCGTGGATGCGCGCGGCAAGGCCGCGAACGGGGCCGACCTGCTGCTCAGCCTGCACGGCGACGGGTCCTCGCCGGGCGCCCACGGCTTCCACGTCATCGTCTCGGACCGCGCGGGTGAGCCCGCACGGCTGCGGGCGCGCTCGACGACGTACGCCGAGGACACGCGTGCCGCACTGCAGCGCGCCGGCTTCGCCCGCTCCTCGTACGTCGGCTCCGGGTCCGCGCTGTCCTTCCGCTCCGACCTCGGCACCCTGAACTGGGCGCAGCCGCCCGCGGTGATGGTCGAGCTGGGCAACATGCGCAACTCCGGTGACGCCGCTGCGATGAGCTCCGCCGGCGGCCGGGACCGCTACGCCCGCGCGCTGGTCGCCGCCGCGCGTACGTTCCTCACCCGCTGACCCCGGGTCTCGACAAGCTCAACCTCCGGTGGTTGCGGTGCCTGCGGTGACCACGGTGGTCGAGCCTGACGAGCCGCTAGGCGAGGAGGACGTCGAGACCCGGTGAGGTGCCCAGGGAGGTGACCAGCGACGGTCAGCGCCGCGTCGCCAGCAGTGCCGCGGAGTCGGAGGCGACGAGCACCTCGGCGGCGGCGAACCGCTCGTCGAGCAGCCACCCCTCGCGCAGGCCGTCGACGCGCCCGTACGTCACCGGCGGCCAGGACTCGCACGGGGAGATGTCGTCGAGGACGACGACCCCGCCGGGCTCGACGAGGTCGGCGACGGCGTCCACGCTGGCGTGGTCGGTGGCGTTGGCGTCCAGGAACAGCAGGGAGAACGGGGCACGGTCGCGCAGCGTCGACCAGTCCGCCGCGACCACCTCGACCTGGTCGTCGCCCTCGAAGATCTCCGCCGCGGCGCCGGCCAGCGCCTGGTCGCGCTCCGCGGTCAGGATGTGCGCGGGGCCGGTGAGTCCCGACCGCAGCCAGGCGGTGCCCACGCCGCAGCCGGTGCCGAACTCCGCCATCGTGCCGCCGCGCGTGGCCGCGAGCACGGCGAGCAGCCGACCGGTCTCGTTGCGGCAGAAGGAGACGTAGCCCGCCCGGCGGGAGACGTCGAACGCGCGGGAGACGATCGGCGGGAGGTCGGGCGGGGCACTCACCTCGCCGAGTCTGCCGGATGCTGGACCGCGGTCTCACGATGAGAGACGTGTCACCGAAACCGGTACCGGCGCGGGGTGGGCGGGCGTACGTTCGAGCCTGTCATGCGGAACGTGCTCGTACTTATCGCGCGCCGCGGCGAGGCCTCTTAAGGCAGGCCCCCTCGCCGCGGAGTCTCTGCATCCCCTGGTCTGCCGCCTCCGCAGCGAGCCGCTCCGGTCACCTCGACCAGGAACCTCCGGCGTCTGCGAGCCGGCCCACCCACGACCGGTTCGTCACCGGCTCCTCGGAACCCCTGTTGTTCCTTCCCCGTGAGATCTTCTGAGGAGAATCAGATGTACGACATGTACCCCGAGTGGGGCCCCAGCAAGTACGACCCCGACAGCCCGACCAGCCATGCCGTCCAGCGCGCGCTCGACCTGCGCGACGGCGGCGGCGCCTGGAGCGGTGAGCGACCCGACGACAACTAGGGCGCACCCGCGAACTAGGTTCGCTCGCATGTCCACCACCGCAGCAGACCCGGCCGCCCTTCGTCTCGCCGTCCTCCCCGGCGACGGGATCGGGCCGGAGGTCACGGCCGAGGCGCTCAAGGTGCTGCAGGCGGTGGTGCCCGCCGAGGTCGCTCTGGCCACGACCCGCTACGACCTCGGCGCCGAGCACTACCTCGCGACCGGCGAGGTGCTGCCGGACCCCGTGCTCGAGGAGATCCGTGGACACGACGCGATCCTCCTCGGCGCGGTGGGTGGGAAGCCCGGTGACCCCAACCTCCCGCCCGGCCTGCTCGAGCGCGGGCTGCTGCTGCGGCTGCGGTTCGAGCTCGACCACTACGTCAACCTCCGGCCGTCCCGGATCCTCCCCGGCGTGACCTCGCCGCTCTCGGACGCGGTGCTGGCCAGGGGTGACGTCGACTTCGTCGTCGTCCGCGAGGGCACCGAGGGGCCGTACACCGGCAACGGTGGGGCCCTGCGGGTCGGCACGCCGGCCGAGGTGGCCACCGAGGTCTCGGTGAACACGGCGTACGGGGTGGAGCGCGTGGTCCGCCACGCCTTCGCCCGCGCCGCGGGACGGCGCAAGCGGCTGACGCTGGTCCACAAGACCAACGTCCTCACCCACGCCGGGGCGGTGTGGTGGCGGCTCACCCAGGAGGTGGCCGCCGAGTTCCCCGAGGTGGAGGTCGACTACATGCACGTCGACGCGACGATGATCCACCTGGTCACCGACCCGCAGCGCTTCGACGTGATCGTCACCGACAACCTCTTCGGCGACATCGTCACCGACCTCGCCGGCGCCGTGACCGGCGGCATCGGTCTGGCCGCCAGCGGCAACATCAACGCCGACCGCACCACCCCGTCGATGTTCGAGCCGGTCCACGGATCGGCCCCCGACATCGCCGGTCAGCAGGTCGCCGACCCGACGGCGGCGATCCTGTCCGCTGCACTCCTCCTCGAGCACGTCGGGCTCGCCGCCCAGGCGGCCGCCGTGGAGCAGGCGGTGCTCGAGGACCTCGCCGAGCAGGCGGGGGCGGCGAGACGACGTACCCCCGAGGTGGGCGACGCGATCGCCGCCCGACTCTGACCCACACCGCGACCTAGGATCCGACTCATGCCCCTCGAGATCACCACCACCCCGACCACCACCCCGCGCAGCGACGCCGAGGTCGCCGAGATCCTCACCGCGCCGGGGTTCGGGACGTACTTCACCGACCACATGTACGTCGTCGAGTGGACGCCGGAGCGAGGCTGGCACGACGCGCGGGTGGAGGCGTACGGACCGCTCAGCCTCGACCCGGCGACGGCCGTCCTGCACTACGCGCAGGAGATCTTCGAGGGCATGAAGGCCTACCGGCACGAGGACGGCTCGGTGTGGACCTTCCGTGCCGAGGAGAACGCCCGCCGGATGGCGACCTCCTCCGGGCGACTCGCGCTGCCGGTGCTGCCCGAGGAGGACTTCCTCGCCGCCGTCGACGCGCTCGTCGCCGCCGACGAGCGCTGGGTGCCCCCGTACGGCGGCTCGTCGGGCGAGGCCAGCCTCTACCTGCGCCCGTTCATGTTCGCCTCCGAGGCGTTCCTCGGGGTGCGGCCCTCGCAGCACGTCACCTTCATGGTCATCGCCTCGCCCGCCGGGGCGTACTTCAAGGGCGGCATCAAGCCGCTCAGCCTGTGGCTGACCGAGGAGTACACCCGCGCCGGTCGCGGTGGCATGGGCGCCGCCAAGACCGGCGGCAACTACGCCTCCTCGCTGGTCGCCCAGCAGGAGGCCAGCGCGCACGGCTGCGACCAGGTGGTCTTCCTCGACGGCGCCGAGGGGAAGTACGTCGAGGAGCTCGGCGGGATGAACCTCTACTTCCTCTACGCCGACGGCCGGATCGTCACCCCCGCGCTCGGCACGATCCTGGAGGGAATCACCCGCTCGGCGATCATCGAGCTCGCCGGCAAGATGGGGCACCCGGTCGAGGAGCGGCCGTTCGGCATCGACGAGTGGCGCGAGGGTGTCGCGTCGGGCGAGATCACCGAGGTGTTCGCGTGCGGCACCGCCGCCGTCGTCACCCCGGTCGGCACGCTGCACTGGGACGGCGGCTCGGTCGAGGGCGCGACCGAGCCCGGCGAGCTGACGATGGCCATCCGCGAGCAGCTCGTCGGCATCCAGTTCGGCCGTGTGGACGACACCTTCGGGTGGATGCGCCGGGTGATCTGAGGATCTGCTGCGCCTCGATCCAAGTCATTGTTAGGCTCTGGCTCGGCCATTTCCCGAGGCTGAGGACGCGCTATTTCCGAGATCGACCCCCGACCTCGCCGGCGTCAGCTGGTGCGCGCCGGCGTGTGGACGACGCCGGTCGTGCTCACCGCGACCGCGGCGCCGGCGTTCGCCGCGTCGCAGTGCAACAACTTCGTGACGCCGAGCGCCTCCGCCTGGACGGTGACCAACCAGAACATCTCGGCCGCGGGTGGGACCGACGGGTTCCAGACCGGTGGCTACAAGGTCGTCCAGGACCCCGGGTCCACGGGCGCGGCGTCGGTCACCGTGACCGCGAACCAGCGGGTCCGCTTCCTCGCCGGCACGACCTACACCTTCAGCTTCAACTTCTACCGCTACGTCGACAACCCGAGGTCGGTCGTGTTCACACTGGTGGTCAACGGCACGACGGTCACGAACAGCACGGTCACCACGGTCGGCACCGCGACCGGCAACGGCTCGGTGTCCAACGCGACCTACCAGGCGACCACGTCGGGGTGCTATCCCGTCGCCCTGTCCTTCGTCTACGGCAACGAGAGCTCGACGACGGGTGACGACATCACGATCACCAACCTGGCGCGCAGCCCCGCCTGAGCCTCACTCCACGTGCGGCTGCCCGGTGGAGGCGGTCGTGCCCCCGTCGACGGTGAGCGTGGCGCCCGTGACGTACGCCGCGTCGTCGCTGGCGAGGAACAGCACGGCCGGGGCGATGTCCTCCGGCGTGCCCGGACGCCCCAGCGCGATCCGGTTGACGAACGGCGCCAGCGACTCCTCGTCGCGCCCGACCCCCGCGGTGGCGTCGGTGAGGGTGAAGGCGGGCGCGACCGAGTTCAGCCGCACGCCGCGACCGCCCCAGTCCAGGGCGAGGGACTGCACGAGGTTCATCACGGCGGCCTTGGTCGCGTTGTACGCCGCCTGGCCCCAGTCGCCGCGCATCCCCGACACCGACCCGGTGACCACGACGTTGCCGCCGGTCTTCTCCAGCTCGGGCAGCACGGCCCGCGCCAGGTGGACGAACGCGTCGATGTTCGTGCTGCGGAAGCCGTCCCACTCCTCGTCGGAGAGCTCGGTGATGTCCTGCGCGGAGTACGTCGCGGCGTTGTTGACCAGCACGTCGAGCCGGCCCAGCTTGCCGACGACGGTCTCCACGACCTCGCGGACACCCGCCGCCGTGGACAGGTCGCCCTGCACGGCCAGCGCGCGGTCGTCGTCGTACCCGGCCAGGGTCTCCTCGAGCGCCTCCGCACGTCGGCCGACGACCGCGACGGTCGCGCCGTTGTCGAGGAAGGCACGGGTGATGGCGCGGCCGATGCCGGAGCCACCGCCGGTGACGAGGACGACCTTGCCGGAGACTGCGTAGCTGTTGTGGGTCATGGTCCGCCCAACCGAGCGGGTCGAGGCGATCTTCCCCCGGCTCGTGGGGACCACGTGGATGACCGGTCCGCCGGGCCCCGCCCGATACCATTCTGCGGTGACCAGTACTGCCCACGAGCCCGCGAGCCAGGTCGGCGGCTACCGCCTGATGACCCGGCTCGGCGAGGGCGGCATGGGCATCGTGCACCTGGCCCAGGCCCCGGACGGCCGGCGGGTCGCCCTGAAGGTGCTGCGGCCGCACGTCGTCGGCGACCAGGAGGCCCGCGACCGGCTGGCCCGCGAGGTCTCCTCGCTGCGTCGTGTCCACAGCTTCCGGGTGGCCGAGATCGTCGACGCCGACAGCCAGGGCCCGACGCCGTACGTCGCCACCCGCTACGTGCCCGGCCTCCCGCTGCACGAGCACGTGCGCGAGGAGGGCCCGCTGAGCGGACCGGACCTGCTGCACTTCGCGGTCGGTCTCGCCGAGGGCCTGCGCGCGGTCCACGACGTCGGTGTGGTGCACCGCGACATCAAGCCGTCCAACGTGCTCATGGAGGGTCGCAACCCGGTCCTCATCGACTTCGGGCTGGCCCGGGTCGCCGACGACGTCCGCCTGACCCGCACCGGCTGGCTGCTCGGCACGCCCGGCTACCTCTCGCCCGAGATCCTGTACGGCGACCCCGCGACGACAGCCTCCGACGTGCACGCCTGGGCCGCGACGGTCGCGTTCGCGGCGACCGGCCGGGCGCCCTACGGCACCGGCCCGGCGATGGCCGTCCTCGACCGGATCCGCAACGGTGAGCACGACCTCACCGGCGTCCCCGAACCCGTCCGCTCGCTGGTCGAGCGTGCGCTGGACCCGGAGCCTCACCGGCGACCGAGCCTGGCGGAGCTGCTGTCGTGGCTCGCGGAGCGGACCGGCGTGGCGCGCGCGAGCCGGCAGGAGAGCCGGTGGACCGAGCCCGTGCGCTCGGTGCCGGCGCCGGTGAACGGGGGAGAGGCGCCCACGTACGTCGGCACCGACTCGCGGGTCGTGCCGGCACGGAGCACGCCGCAACCGGCCGGGGTGTACGTCCCCGCCCGGCGGCCGGCCGAGGAGCCGCCGCCGCTACCGGCCCCGGTCACCGCGTCCCGCGGATCCGGTCTGCTGGTGCGCGCCCAGGTCGTCGCGCTGCTCGCCGTCGTCGCGGGGGTCGTCGCGTACGCGCCGTACGCCGGCGTGCTGGTGCTGCTCGGCGTCGTCTGGGTGCTGCGCACGACCTCGGTGGTGAGGGAGCGGATGAACGTCCGCCGGGTGGTGCGCGGTGGTCGTCGGGCCTGGCACGACCTGCCGAGAGCGGCGATCGGTCTGCCGCTGCACGCGTTCGTTGCGGCCTTCGGCTCGGTGCTGCTGGTCGCCTGCGGGGTGACCGCGGCACTGGTCTTCGGCCTGGTGGAGGCGCTGTTCGGCCCGTCGCTCCCGGTCGGGCTGCTGCTGGCCGGTGCCGTGCTGGCGACCTGTCTGTGGTGGGGACCCGGCGGTGGCCGGGTGCGCGAGACGGTGCACGCCGGTGTCGCTCGCGCGGCGGAGCGCGAGTACGCCGGTGTCTTCGTCGTGGTGGCGTCGTTGGTCCTCGCAGCCGCTCTCGTCGGCGCGGTCGTCGCGTCGGGGCCGGTCTGGGCTCCCGCGTCGAGCGCACCGTGGTCGGGCGGGGTGCTCGGGTGGGTCGCCGGTCTCGTCTGAGCCGAGCCGCCCCGCGCCCGGGTCAGGCGCGCAGGGTGCGACCGCAGCGCGGGCAGTGTCCCGCGTGGCAGACGTCGAGGTCCTGGCCGCAGTCGCAGGCGTGGACGCTCGCGGTACGCGGCGGGGGGACGAGCGTAGAGGCGGACGTGGTCTGGTCGAGGACCGAGGGGGACATGACGTGCTCCAGGTGCGGTGGGACTGCGTGCACCAAGGAGAACCCCTCACCCGCCCGGGTGACGGGCGAAACGCCGAGAACGGGTCCGACATGATCCGGACGGCCCGTCGGGGTAGTCACTTCGGAGGATCTCGACCGGTGCTGCGAGGGTGACGACAGTCAGTCCGCGTCGTACCGACCCCCGTGCGGCACGACGCGGACTGGTGAGTAGTCAAACCGCCGCTACGAGGCTGCGGGAGTGGTCAGCGACAGATGCAACCGGTGCGATTCCTGGTCTAGTCATTTGTGACTAGGCGCAACAAGCGGACCGGTCCGACATGTCGAGACCGGCCACCGCGCACCCGAGGTCGCCCACCGACCGCGACCGTCGGAGGTCGAGCTTGTCGAGACCACCACCGCCGTCCGCAGGTCGGGCGGTGGCGCGACCAGCGGAGGTCGAGCCTGTCGAGACCACCCACCGCGCGCCCGAGATCGCCGCCGGCCGCGACCACCGGAGGTCGAGCCCGTCGAGACCACCCACCGCGCGCCCGAGGTCGCCGCCGGCCGCGACCACCGGAGGTCGAGCCTGTCGAGACCACCGGCCCGCACGAGTTCAGCCGGCGAGCGCCTCCTCGAGCCGGTCGGCGAGGCGCCGACGGATCGGTGCGGCGCGCTCGGCGAAGCCGCGCTGCAGGTCGGCGTACTCCCTCTTGCCCGCGGGCGTCTCGACGGCGATCGGGGTCCACTCGGTCCCGTACGGGTCGAGGACGACCCCGGTGAGGTCGTACGGCGCGGCTCGCATGTCGACGACGCGGACGTCCCAGGCGAGCTCGAAGGCGTCGGCCACGAGGTCCGAGCCCACCACCTCGACCAACCGGTAGGCGTGCTTGTAGAGGTCCATCGTCGCGTGCAGGCACCCCGGCTGCTCGAAGTCGGCGCGGTCGTCCTTGAAGGGGCGCAGCGTGTTCCGCGGCAGCGCGGGAGGGGTGAAGAAGCGGACCGCGTCCCAGTGGCTGCACCCCAGCCGGTGCCCCTCCACCACCTGGTCGGTGCCCTGAGGGCCGAGGCGCAGCGGCTGCGGGTGCCGGGTCTGCGGTGCGCGGTAGACCATCGCCCACTCGTGCATCCCGAAGCAGCCGAAGTTGCCCTCGCGGCCGGCGGTCGCCCGCAGCAGCCTCGTCGTCGCCTCGGCCAGCGGCCGCCTGGCCTCCGGCACGGGGCCGGGAGGCAGCCACCGCAGCAGCTGAGCGGGCCGGAAGGAGTAGTACGTGAACAGGAAGTCGTGGACGGCGTGCTTCTCCTGCTGGCGCCGACGGGCCAGGTGCGGCTCGACGTACGGCGCGAGCCGTGCCGCGTGGCGCGCCGCCGGATCCTGCGCCGTCACCGGGGTCGCCTGACGGCGTCGGCGCACTCGGCGCACGCGTCTGCTTCCGTGCCGTCGAAGGGTGCCCTCATGACGGTGGTGGGGACCGCCTCGACGGTTCCGCAGAGCGTCCGGCCGAGGTTCTCCGGGTCGCGCCCGTGGCGGACGTCGGAGCCGGACTCGAGGACGAGGCTCACCCAGCGCTGCTCGTATCCGACCACGCAGCGACTCTAGGTGGGCTCGGCGCTGGTGTGCGCGGGCGCTGCGCTCAGCGGCCTTGTGGCCCGCCCGGCGCCTGAGCACGATCGACGCATGAGTGACCAGACAGAGAGCGCTTCGTCCCCGGCCGCCGGGCAGCTCGCGGAGGCGGACGCGTCGTACGCCCGCCTGGACGAGGCGCTGGCGACGATGGGCGACGGCGATCTGCACCGCGCGCACTACGACGGCGGGTGGACGGTCGCCCAGACGCTGTCGCACATGAACATGTGCGTCGTGGCGTGGCTGGGCAACCTCGCGCGGCTCGAGGCGGACCCCGGGCTGCGGTTCTTCTTCCGCGAGGAGATCGGGCACGACCTGCTCGGCTACCCCCCGCCGACGGTCGACGTCGCCAGGCGGCAGCTGGCCGCCACCCGGCGCACATTGGCGACCGCCTTCTCCGCCATCGGAACCGACGTGCTCGCGCGCCAGGTGGAGATCCCCGACCTCGGCACGATGAGCGTCAAGGAGTGGCTGCCGCTCATCGTCGGCCATGCTTCGACCCACCACGTGCAGCAGGCCTTCGACATCCTGCTCAACCGCGAGGTCGTGACCGCGGAGGTCGCGGGCGACTTCGCCGCGAGCAGCGCCGAGGCGGGCCAGTGATGCGGGCGGCCGTGCTGACCGGCATCGAGCAGGTCGAGGTCCAGGACTTCCCCGAGGCCGAGGCGGCGCCCGGCTGGGTCGTCGTCACCGTGGAGGCGGCATCGCTGTGCGGCACCGACTCCCACCAGTACGACGGGCGCATCGACACCCCCTTCCCCAGGGTTCCCGGCCACGATTTCGCCGGTCGCGTGGAGCGGGTCGGCGAGGGCGTGGACGAGTCGCTGGTCGGCGCGGCCGTCGCGGTCAAGCCCTCGCTGCCGTGCGGTGAGTGCGACCAGTGCGGCAAGGGCAAGCCGGCGGACTGCACGAGGAAGAAGCTGATCGGACTGTGGTCCGACGGCTGCATGCGCGAGCGGATCGCGGTGCCGGCCGTCAACCTGATTCCGCGTCCCGAGGGCGTCGAAGCCTGGCAGGCATCCCTGCTGGAGCCGCTCGCCGTCGGGCTGAACACCGTCGACCGGCTGCGGATCCTGCTGGGCGAGACGGTCGTCGTGCTCGGCCAGGGTCCGATCGGGCTGGCGCTGACCCGGCTGTGTGCGCTGTCGGGGGCGGGGCGGTTGATCGTCACCGACGCGCGCGAGGCGCCGTTCGAGATCGCTCGGACGTACGGGGCCAGCGACTGCGTGAACGTCGCCGAGGTCGACGACGCGAAGCAGGCGATCCTCGACCTCACCGGTGGAGCGGGCGCCGACATCGTCATCGAGACCAGTGGTTTCCCGTCGTCCTCGGAGATGATGCTGGACCTGGTCCGCAAGGAGGGCAAGGTCGCCCACATCGGCTGGGCCAACGACCTGCCTCCGCTGCCGGTGGTCCCGCTGATGGCCAAGACGCTGACCGTCTTCGGCATCGGCGGCAACGGCGGGCGCGGCCAGTACGAGCGCGCGCTGGAGCTGGTGCGCAGCGGCCGGTTCGACCTGGAGCCCCTGGTCACCCACCGCTACGCGCTCGAGGACGTCGCCGACGCGTTCGCCACTGCCCACGCCAAGACCGATGGCGCGATCAAGGTGATCGTCGAGCCGTAGCGCGTCGGCTCAGCCCGCCGCCCGCTTGTACGGGTCGGGCGGGAACCAGCCGTGCTCGACGACCCGGTCCGCCCACCGGCCCAGCTGGTCGAGGAGCGCGTCGAGGTCGTCAGCGAGCGCTTCCAGCACCGGCTGCTGGGCGGCGTCGGTGGCGGCCTCGACCTGCTCGCGCAGGGCGAGGCCCGCCTCGGTCAGCGCGGGCCCGTCGACCAGGCCGTGTCGCTGCAGCGTGGAGTCGGCCGCGGCCATCTGCTCGGGTGACCAACCTCGGGAACCTGCGTACGCCTGGGGCTCCCAGCCGATCCAGCGCTCGGTCAGCAGGTTGGCCTGGATCCCGTCGACGCCGGCCGCGACGAGCGCGGCCAGGTGGCTGTCGCCGCGGTGCTCGCGCAGCAGCGAGCAGGCGAGCCACAGCTGTGCCCACGGGTCCTCCGGCTCCTCGAGTCCGGCGAGCCCGGAGAACAGCGCACGTCCGGTGCCGTCGCCGGTCAGCGCCGCCGAGCGCAGAGTCCTCGCCACGGTCGCGACGTCGTCCGTCGGTTCCCCGAGGACCGTACGCAGCGCCTCGCTCACACCCGCGACACGGGCGGCGCGGACCTCGGTCAGCGTGCAGGCCCTCCGCCCGGCGTCGTACGCCCCGGCGACCAGGCTCGGCTCGAAGACCCCGAAGGCCGCTGCCACGACCCCGGCGTCGGGCTCGCCGAGGACGCTGGCTCGGCCCCAGACGTAGCCGGAGAGAAAGTCCAGGCCCTGTGCCGCGAGCGCGTCGTAGGCCGGCTCGCTCCAGTAGACGATGCCGGCCAGCGGCTCGACGGCGTCGCGGAGCCGGCGCGCCGGGGTGGTCCAGGTCAGCGCGGCCGCCTCACCCTCGCGCGGCGCGAAGAAGGCCTCTCGTGCCTCGGTGTAGTCCATGGCCCGATCGTGGTGCCGTGAGGCGAGGAGCGCCACGGCTGCGGCCGAAGTCTGCGTCAGGCGGATGCAGGGGCGCACGCACCGGCTGGGCGAGTGGGGTGTGCCCGCACCTAGCCTGGGATCGAGAGGCACCGCCAGCAGTCCGACGATCGAGGAGCAGCACGTGTCCGAGTCCGGCGTCGAGATCGTCGAGGTGGGCCCGCGCGACGGACTCCAGAACGAGGACCGGACGCTCCCGGTCGCCACGCGCGTGAAGATGCTGCGGCGCCTGGTCGTCGGCGGGACGCGCCGCGTCGAGGCGGTGAGCTTCGTCCACCCCGACCGGGTGCCGCAGATGGCCGGCGCGGAGGAGGTGCTCGACGGGCTGGCCGCGACCGGTGTGGTCGCGGAGGACGTCCGTCTGATCGGTCTCGTGCTCAACGACCGCGGTGCGCAGCGCGCCGCCGCCACCTCGTGCCGGGAGATCAACGTCGTCGTGCCGGTCACCGACGAGTTCTGCCGGCGCAACCAGGGCCGGTCGGTCGAAGGGATGCTCGAGCAGGCGGCCGCCGCCACCCAGACGGCCCGCGCCGCCGAGATGGGGGTGAGCGTCACGCTCGCGGTGGCCTTCGGCTGTCCCTTCTCCGGCACGGTAGGGGTGGACCGGGTCGCCGAGGTGCTGGACCGGGTGCTGGCGATGGGTGTGGACGAGGTCGCCTTCGCCGACACCATCGGCGTCGGGGTGCCCAGCCAGGTCACGTCGTACGCTGCCCTGCTGCCGACGGGCGCCTCGACCCCCGGGCTGCGCTACCACTTCCACAACACCCGGAACACGGGGTACGCGAACGCCTGGACCGCCGCCACCCTCGGCCGACCGGTGGCGCTGGACTCCTCGGTCGGCGGCTTCGGCGGCTGCCCCTTCGCGCCGGCCGCGACCGGCAACATCGCCACCGAGGACCTGCTCTACCTGCTGACCCGCGGCGAGGTGCCCGTGACCGGGCCCGTCCAGGACCTCCTCGGCCTCACCGACGTCTCGGCGTGGCTCTCGAAGGAGCTGGACAGCAGCGTCGATGCGCTGCTCGGGCGCGCGGGTGGCTTCGGCGGCGTGGGGGAGGAGCCGTCGTGAGCGAGGGCTTCGACCCCTACCGCCCGCTGGCCGGGCTGCGCGTGGTCGAGCTGGGCAACTACATCGCCGCGCCGACCGCCGGGCGCCTGCTCGCCGACTTCGGGGCCGAGGTGGTCAAGGTCGAGCGCCCGAGGACCGGCGACGAGGTGCGTCGCTGGCGGTTGTACGCCGGCGAGACCTCGATGCTCTACCGCACCCTCAACCGGGGGAAGAAGTCGGTCGAGCTGGACCTGCGCAGCCCCGAGGGGCTGGCTGCGGTCGAGGCGCTGATCGCCGGGTCCGACGCGCTGCTGGAGAACTTTCGTCCCGGCACCCTGGACAGGTGGGGCCTGGACGCCGCGCGCCTGACCGAGCTGAACCCGGAGCTGGTCGTCGCCCGCGTCTCGGCCTTCGGTCAGAGCGGCCCGCTGGCCTCCCGCCCCGGCTTCGCCGCCGTCGCCGAGGGTTACGGCGGCCTGCGGGAGCTGGTCGGTGAGCCGGACCGTCCGCCGTCTCGCGTCGGGGTCTCGATCGGCGACTCGATCGCGGGCCTGTACGCCGGCTTCGGGATCGTGATGGGGCTCTTCGACCGCGAGCAGCGGCGCCGCGCGGGCGCGGAGACCGTCGGTCCGGCGACCCGACACGTCGACGTCGCTCTGCACGAGGCGGTCTTCTCGATGATGGAGTCTCTGGTCCCCGACCTCTCGGCGTACGACGTCAGTCGGCAGCGGACCGGTGGCCGGATGGAGGGCATCGCCCCCTCCAACGCCTACGTGTGCGCGGACGGGCAGTCGGTGGTCATCGCCGGCAACGGGGCCTCGATCTTTGGCCGGTTCATGACCGCGATCGGGCGCGAGGACCTGGCAGCCGACGCGACGCTGGCCGACAACAACGAGCGGTGGAAGCGGCGCGACGAACTGGACGAGGCGATCGGGCAGTGGACCCGGGCCCACGACCGGGAGGAGGTGCTCGGCGTGCTGGAGGAGGCCGACGTGCCGGCCGGGCCGATCTACACCGCCGCCGACATCGTCACCGACCCGCAGTACGCCGCCCGCGACATGGTGCAGCAGCTGCCCGTCGAGGTAGCCGGGGAGACCCGGGACGTCGCCTTCCCCGGCATCGTGCCGCTGCTCGGTGACCGGTCGCTGCCCGTTAGCCACGTCGGTCCGGACCTCGGCGCCGACACCCATGCCGTGCTCGGTGCGCTGCCGGCTGCGGTGTGCCCGTGCGCGGAGTGCCGATGACCGACCGCATCGACGTCCTGCGCTTGATCTCGCGTCAGGTGCGCTGGCTCTCCGCGGCGATCGTCGACGCCGCCAACCGCGGCCGGCCCGACGACAGCGGCGTCAAGACCGGCGGCCACCAGGCCTCGTCGGCGTCGATGGTCGACATCGCGGTCGCGCTGTGGTTCGACCAGCTGTCCTCGCGCGACCGGATCTCGGTCAAGCCGCACGCGTCGCCGGTGCTGCACGCGGTCAACCACCTGCTCGGCGACCTGGACGCGACGTACCTGCCCACCCTGCGCGCCGAAGGCGGGCTGCAGTCGTACCCGTCGCGCTCCAAGGATCCCGACACCGTCGACTTCTCCACCGGGTCGGTCGGCATCGGTGCGACGGCGACGGTGTGGGCCGCGATCGCGCACCGCTACCTGCGTTCCCACGTCCCGGAGGTCGAGCCGGCCGGTCGGTTCGTCGCGCTGCTCGGCGACGCCGAGCTCGACGAGGGAGCGATCTGGGAGGCGGTGGCCGACCCGCAGGTGGCACGGCTCGGCGAGGTGCTCTGGGTCGTCGACATGAACCGCCAGTCGCTGGACCGGGTGGTGCCCGACATCGCGATCGCCCGCTTGGAGGCGATGTTCGAGGCCGCCGGCTGGCAGGTGCTGACGCTGAAGTGGGGGCGTCTGGTCTCGGCCCTCTTCGAGCGCGAGGGCGGTGAGGAGCTGCGCCGGCGACTGGAGGAGATGCCGAACGAGGAGTACCAGCGGATGCTCCGTGTCGCGCCCGACGACGTAGCCGACCGACTCCTGGCCGGCCAGGACGGTGCAGCCGCGCTCACCCGACTGGTGCTCGACGTGCCCGCCGAGCAGCTCGCCGCCGCGGTGCGCGACCTGGGTGGACACGATCTCGGCCTGCTCGTCGACACCTTCGCCGCCGACGTGGACGACGACCGGCCGACCGTCGTGTTCGCGTACACGGTCAAGGGCCGCGGCCTGCCCACGGAGGGGCACCCGCAGAACCACTCGGCGCTGCTCTCCGAGGAGCAGATGCGCACCCTGGCCCACGACTGCGGCACCGACCTCGACGACCCGTGGGCGCCGCTGGAGCCCGGCGACGCCGCGGACCTGTGCGACGTACGGCGACGAGTGCTCGCGCGCGAGCCCGCGACGGCCGCCCGACGCTGCGCGTCCCGCGCGACCTCGGGCACGCCCACCGCAAGCCGGTCTCCACCCAGACCGCGCTGGGCCGGCTCCTGACCGACCTGGTGCGCGACGCGCCGGAGGTGGCCGCACGGGTGGTCACCTGCAGCCCCGACGTCGCGTCCTCGACCAACCTCGGCGGCTGGATCAACAAGTCCGGCGTGTGGTCCACGACCGACCGGCGGGACTGGTTCGCCGACGACGACGAGCGGCTGCTGCGCTGGGCCGAGGGCAGCACCGGCCGGCACGTGGAGCTGGGCATCGCCGAGGTCAACCTGGTCGGCCTGGCCGCCGAGCTCGGCGCGACCTGGTCGCGCTGGGACCAGCGGCTGATCCCGGTCGCCACGCTCTACGACCCGTTCCTCGCCCGAGCGCTGGAGCCCTGGTCGTTCGGGATGTACGCCGGAGGCCAGTCCATCGTCGTCGGCACCCCGTCGGGGGTGACGCTGGCTCCGGAGGGCGGCGCCCACCAGTCGGTCACCACGCCGTCGATCGGGCTGGAGCAGCCGTGCTGCGTGGCCTGGGAGCCGGCCTTCGCCCAGGACCTGGAGTGGTGCCTGCTGCACGCGATGGATCGGGTCGGGGTGGCTGGGGGGACGTCGTCGTACTTCCGGCTGAGCACGCGCCCGCTGGACCCGGCCGCCGCGTGCGTCCCCGAGGAGCCGGAGCTGCGTGAGCGCCGGCGACGGGAGGTCGTCGCGGGCGGCTACCGCCTCAGTGCACACCGGGCCGCGGAGGACGACGTCACCCTCGTCGGGGTCGGCGCGGTGCTCCCGGAGGTGCTGGCGGCGGCGGACCTGCTCGGCGAGCGTGGAGTACGTGCCGGCGTGATCTGCCTGACCAGCCCGGACCTGGTGTTCCGGTCCTTCCAGCAGCGCGGCAGCCGCGACGCGGGTGACGGCTCCGGGGTGCTGGACCTGCTGCTGCCGCCCGGCCACCCCACCCCGCTGGTCACGGTGCAGGACGGCCACCCGCACACCCTGGCCTTCCTGGCCGGCGCGCGCGGTGACCGGATCCGCTGCCTCGGGGTGAGCGAGTTCGGCCACTCCTCGGGGCTTGCCGACGCGTACGCCCACCACCGGCTCGACGCCGGTGCCGTCGCAGGGGCGGCGCTGGACCTGCTCGGCCGGTGAGACCCGCCCGATAGCATCGTGCGTGAGCGGAGTCACACGGCGGAGGTGGAGCGTGATCGAAGCACTGGCCGGCTCACCGGTGGTGCACACCCACAGCCTGGAGGAGGCGCGGGAGGCGGTCACGCGCGTCTACCTCCCGCACCGCCTCGACGGGCGCCGCGACGAGATCGACATGCGACTCAACGCGGTCAGCGACCCCGTGCTGACCCTGGGCTACCTGACGTACGGCGGCGAGACGGCGCTGCACATGCCCGCCACGGAGTCCTGCTACCACGTCAACCTCGACGTCGCGGGCCAGACCTGGGCCGACCGCAGCGACGGCGCGGTGGCGCACACCCGGCCGCACCAGGGCGGCACGGTGCTCACCCCGACCGAGGACACCACGGTCCGCTGGTCCGGTGACGCCGAGCAGCTGATCCTCAAGGTCTCGCGCGCGCGGATGGAGAGCCACCTCTGCGACCTGCTCGGGCGCCCGGTCTCCGAGCCCGTCCGCTTCGACCTGGCCCTGGACCTCACGGGCGAGGAGGGGCAGGCCCTGCTGCGCAGCGTCGCGTTCCTCGCCGCCGAGCTGGACCGCCCGGGTGCCCTGGAGGCGACCCTGGCCCGCACCCAGCTGGAGTCGTACGTCCTCACCCGGTTGCTGATGGCCGGGCACCACCAGTTCAGCGACGCCCTGCGGGGCCACGACGACAGCACGCGGCTGGGGCGGCTCGCGCCCGTGGTGGCATACGTCGACGAGCACGCCGACACCGAGCTCACGCCGGCCGTGCTGGCCCGGGTGGCGTGCGTCAGCGTGCGCACCCTGCACGCCGCGTTCCAAGAGCGGCTGGGGGAGTCCCCGATGAGCTACGTGCGCCGGGTACGCCTGGAGAAGGTGCGCGCCGAGCTCCTGGAGGGTGATCCCGCGACGACCCGGGTCACCGAGGTCGCCACCCGGTGGGGGTTCTTCCACCAGTCCCGCTTCGCCCAGCAGTACCGCCGCCACACCGGCGAGCTGCCCAGCCGCACGCTGCTGCGCTGACCTGCCGGGCCGGCCCGGTGGCAGGTCTCTCGGCGGACACCTGGGCTGACACCTGGGCCGGGCTGCTGCGCTGAGGTGACCGCGGCGGGCGCCGAGCGGATATCCGCCGCCCGGATCAGTGCCTAACGTCGATCGGGTCAGTCCCGGACCCGAGGAGATCTTGTGACCACCACCAGCGAGCGCACCGACCTGGAGACCTTCGGCCTGTTCATCGACGGGAAGGTCGTCGACGCGCGGTCGGGGCGCACCTTCACCTCGCAGAACCCCTACACCGGGCAGCCATGGGCCACGCTCGCCGACGGTGGCCCCGAGGACGTCGACCGCGCGGTCGCCTCGGCCCGCGCCGCCTTCGAGGGCGAGTGGGGTGCGAAGAGCGGCTTCGAGCGCGCCACGATCATGCGCGACGTCGCCACCGCGATCACCGAGAACGCCGAGCGCCTCGCGCTGCTGGAGGTCCGCGACTCGGGGAAGCTGATGCGAGAGATGCGCGGGCAGCTCACCGGCCTGGCCAACTGGTACACCTATTTCTCCGGCCTGGCCGACAAGCTCGAGGGTCGAGTCGTGCCGCAGCTCGCGCCGCAGACATACTTCGGCTACACGCTGCGCCAGCCGGTCGGCGTCGTCGGCGCGATCACGCCGTGGAACTCCCCGCTGCTGCTGCTCACGTTCAAGCTCGCCCCGCTCCTGGCCGCCGGCTGCACCTGCGTGTGCAAGCCGTCGGAGCACTCCCCGGCCTCGACGGTCGCCTTCGCGCAGGTGCTGCACGAGGCCGGTCTGCCCGCCGGCGTGCTGAACGTCGTCACCGGCTGGGACCGCTCGACCGGGGAACGGCTGGCCGGCCACGAGGGCGTGGACAAGGTCGCGTTCACCGGCTCGACAGCGACCGGTGCGGCCGTCGCCAAGGCGGCGGCGGCCAACATCAACAAGGTCACCCTCGAGCTGGGTGGGAAGTCGCCGCAGGTGGTCTTCGCCGACGCCGATCTCGACGCCGCGGCCAACGGGCTGGTCGCCGGCGTCTTCGCGGCCACCGGCCAGACGTGCATGGCCGGGTCGCGGCTGATCGTGCACGAGTCGGTCAAGGACGAGCTGGTGACCAAGGTCGCCGAGCGGGCCGACACGATCGTCCAGGGCGACCCGACCGAGGCCGAGACCGAGATGGGCCCGGTGGCCAACCAGCCGCAGTACGAGAAGGTGCTCGGCTACCTCCAGGGCGCTCGGGACGAGGGCTGGACGATCGCCGCCGGCGGTGGGCCCAACGAGGAGCTCGGTGGGCTGTTCGTACGACCCACCGTCGTGGTCGCCGACCCCGAGGCGACGATCGTCAAGGAGGAGGTCTTCGGGCCGGTGCTCTCGGCGTACACCTTCACCGACGAGGACGACGCGATCCGACTGGCCAACGACACCGACTACGGCCTCGCCGGCGCCGTGTGGACCAAGGACGTGCACCGCGCGCACCGGGTGGCCGCGCGGATCAACGCCGGCACGGTGTGGGTCAACGCCTACCGCGTGGTCGCGCCGAACATGCCCTTCGGGGGCTTCGGGAAGTCCGGGATCGGACGCGAGAACGGCATCGAGGCGGTCGACGAGTACCTCCTGACGAAGTCGGTGATGGTGGAGCTGACCGGGGGCACCCGGGACCCGTTCGCCCTCGGCTGAGCGTGCGTCGAGGGTGGTGTCGACGCGCTCCCTTCGACAGGCTCAGGACATCGCGCTGGCGCTCGCCGCGCGGGAGGTGGTCGAGCCTGACCGAGCGCTAGCGAGGGAGGACGTCGAGACCAACGGCAGGTCGGTGGGTGGGGTGGTTTCGACGCGCTCGCTGCTCAACCACCCGTGCTCGACCGCCTCGTCGCTCGCGCGGACGGCCACTGGCTAGGGTCGAGCACGTGCGCATCGCGAGATTCACCACCGGAGAGGACCCGCAGTACGCCGTCGTGACCGGCGAGGTCGACGAGAACGGCGTCCCCGATCCCGAGAGCGTGGTCGTGCCGCTGGCCGGCGACCCGCTCTACGTCGGCGTCAAGCCGCTGGAGCAGCAGCTGAAGCTCGAGGACGTACGCCTCCTCGCGCCGGTGCTGCCGCGCAGCAAGGTCGTCGGGATCGGCAAGAACTACGCGGCGCACGCCGCCGAGATGGCCACGGGCGACGACCCGGAGCCGCCGAAGGAGCCGCTGCTCTTCCTCAAGCCGAACACCTCGGTGGTCGGTCCCGGCGACCCGGTCTTCTACCCGACCCAGTCCAGCAACGTGCACTTCGAGGGCGAGCTGGCCGTCGTGATCGGGCGGATCTGCCGCGACGTCCCGCCGGAGAAGGCCACGGACGTGATCCACGGCTACACCGTCGGCAACGACGTCACGGCGCGCGACCTGCAGCGCAGCGACGTGCAGTTCACCCGCGGCAAGGGCTTCGACTCCTTCTGCCCCCTCGGTCCCTGGATCGAGACCGACCTGGACCCGAACGACTTCGCCGAGGGGCGCCGCGTGCGGACCTGGCTCAACGGCGAGCTCAAGCAGGACGGGTCCACGGCGGACCTGATCCACGACGTCCCGACGCTGCTCTCCTACGTCTCCTCGGTGATGACCCTGCTGCCCGGCGACGTGATCCTCACCGGCACGCCGGCCGGTGTCGGCCCGATGGAGGTCGGCGACGAGGTCGAGATCTCCGTCGAGGGCATCGGCAACCTGGTGAACACGGTGGTGAGCCGTGGCTGAGGGAGTCCGCGTCCGATTCTGCCCCAGCCCGACCGGGTCGCCGCACGTCGGCTTCGCGCGCACCGCGCTCTACAACTGGGTCTTCGCCCGCCAGCACGGGGGCACGTTCGTGTTCCGCGTCGAGGACACCGACAAGGAGCGCAGCACCCAGGAGTCGTACGACGGGATGCTCGGCGCGATGCGCTGGCTCGGGCTGGACTGGGACGAGGGGCCGGAGGTCGGTGGGCCGCACGCGCCGTACCGGCAGAGCGAGCGCGGCGAGGTCTACACCGACGCGCTGCGGCGGCTGCGCGAGTCGTCGTACACCTACGACTGCTACTGCACCACGCAGGAGGTCGACGAGCGGCGCAAAGCCAGCGGCTCGAAGATCCAGGGGTACGACGGCTTCTGCCGCGACCTGAGCCCGGAGCAGGTGAGCCGCTTCGAGGCCGAGGGGCGGCGGCCGGTCGTGCGGTTCCGGATGCCCGACGGGTCGGTCACCTGGGACGACCTGGTGCGCGGCGAGGTCACCTTCGAGACCGCGCACGTGCCCGACTTCGCGCTCTGCCGAGCCAACGGCGACCCGCTCTACACCCTCGTGAACCCCGTCGACGACGCCACCATGGGGATCACCCACGTGATCCGCGGCGAGGACCTCCTCTCCAGCACGCCGCGCCAGATCCCGCTGCACCGGGCGCTGGTCGATCTCGGGCTCTCCGCGGCGGTGCCGGCCTTCGGCCACCTGCCGCTGGTGACGGGCGAGGGCAACAAGAAGCTCTCCAAGCGCGACCCCGAGGCCCACCTGTTCATGTACCGCGACGACGGGTTCCTGCCCGAGGGGCTGCTGAACTACCTCGCGCTGCTGGGCTGGGCGATCGCCGAGGACCGCGACGTCTTCACGGTCGCCGAGATGGTGGAGGCCTTCGACATCGCTCGGGTCAACCCCAACCCCGCCCGCTTCGACCTCAAGAAGGCCGAGGCGATCAACGGTGACCACATGCGGATGCTCTCGACCGAGGAGCTGACCGGGCGGATCGTGCCGTACCTCCAGGGCGCCGGCGTGCTCGCCGATCCCGTCACCGACGAGCAGTCCGCGCTGCTGGCCGCGGCGGTCCCGCTGGTGCACGAGCGCATCAACAAGCTGACCGAGGCCGCGCCGATGCTGGGCTTCCTGTTCGCCGACACGGTCGAGTACGACGACGCCGACGTCGCCAAGCTGCTCGACGAGGCCGGCCAGGAGGTGGTGCGTGCCTCGCGGGAGGCGCTCGCCGCGCTGGGGGAGTGGACCACCGAGGCGATCGAGGCCGCGCTGCGCGAGCGGCTGGTCGAGGGCCTCGGGCTGAAGCCACGCAACGCGTTCGGTCCCGTGCGCGTCGCCGTCACCGGACGCCGGGTCTCCCCGCCGCTGTTCGAGAGCCTCGAGCTGCTCGGTCGCGACGAGTCCCTGGCCCGGCTCGACGGTGCGCTCGAGGTCGCCGCCGGGTGAGCACGCAGGAGCCGGCTCCCGGCACCGGCTACGCACAGCTGCAGCGGACGCCGTCGTACGCCGTCTGGCAGCCGGTGCTCGGTGCCGTCGCCCTGCTCCTCGCGGTGTTCGTGGTGGCGTCGCTGGTGCTCGGGATCACCCTGCTGCCACTGGCCGTGCTCGTGCAGACGGCGTTCACGGGGCAGGGCTTCGTGGCGGCGTACTCCGACGCCGCCTCGCTCGACCCGGTCACGCCCGCGGGCATGCTCTACCTCAACCTGACGCTGGCCTCCGGCACGCTCGTCGCGATCGCGCTGACGGCCTGGGTGCACCGGCTGCGGCCGGGGTTCCTCACCTCGGTGGCCGGGCGCGTGCGGTGGCGGCTGCTCGGGGCGTGCGTCGGGCTCTCGGTGGTCGTCCTCCTCGTCTCGCTGCTCGTCGGCGCGCTGCTTCCGGGCGCGAACGAGACGACCCCGTCGGCGACGGCCGACGGCGGCGCCTGGGACGGCACGAAGGTCGCCCTGGCGCTGGTCATCCTGCTCACGACCCCGCTGCAGGCGGTGGGGGAGGAGCTCGTCTTCCGGGGCTACCTGATGCAGGCGATCGGGGCGGTCACGGGAACGCGGTTCGGCAGCGCCGTGGCCGTGGTCGGTACGGCGCTGGTCTTCGCGCTGGCCCACGGCGCCCAGAACCCGCCGCTGTTCGTCGACCGGTTCGCCTTCGGTCTGCTCGCCGGCTACCTCGTCGTCCGCACCGGCGGGCTGGAGGCCGGCATCGCGCTGCACGTGCTGAACAACATCGTCGCCTTCGGGCTCGCCCTGGCCGTCGGCGACGTCACCGAGTCGCTCACCGTGAGCTCCGTGCCGTGGTCGAACATCGTCGTCACGGTGGTGCAGAACGGCCTCTACCTGGTCCTCGTCCTCGCGGTCTTCCGGCGGCTCGGCCTGGTCGACCGGACCACGCGCGCCGCCACCGTGACGGCGTGATCGGGCGATTGGTGGCGACGTGCGTGGACGTGTAACGTCTGCTCCCGGTCCTGATGGTCGCCGAGCGTGACCGAGGGGCCGAGATCCCATGGGGTATGGGGTAATTGGCAGCCCGACTGGTTCTGGTCCAGTTAGTCTAGGTTCGAGTCCTAGTACCCCAGCGAGAAGCCGATTTGGCCGCTCCGTCGCTGCGACGGTACGGTTCAACGGTTGCTCAGCAACACAGCATCACCATCGGGCCCCCGTTGTGTAGTGGCCTAGCACGCCGCCCTCTCACGGCGGTAGCGCCGGTTCGAATCCGGTCGGGGGTACGCAGCAGATCAGCTCAGGCCAGGCGGCCGGTCCCGCGCGGACCGGCCGCCTGGCTAGTTTTGGTCCCATGCCCCGGCTCGAGGTCACGCGGCCGTTCGCGGCCGGTGCGCTGACCCACTTCTGGGCCATGGGCTGCGTCGAGGGCGTCGAGGCGATGGTGGGCGCGACGTACCACCGCAGCCTGCGGGGGCCGCACGGTCCCGGCGTCGTCGCGCTGACGGCCCACGACGACCACGTCGCGGTCGACTGGCAGGGCGACCCGCGCGACGAGGGCCGCGCACTGGACTGGGCGCGGGGCATGGCCGGGGCCGACGACGACCCGGCGCCGGCGGACGCGGCGCTCGGCGCCCACCCCCTGCTGGCGCCGCTGGTGAGGGCGACGCCCGGGCTGCGGGTGCACGTCGACGACGACGTCTTCGGGGTGCTGGTCCGCTCGGTCCTCGGCCAGCAGGTGTCGGTGAAGGGGGCGCGCACCCTGACGGCGCGGATGGTCGCCGCGGTGGGGGAGGAGATCGCCCGCGAGGGCCCGGTGACGCACGCTTTCCCCTCGCCCGAGGCGGTCGCCCGGCTGACGCCCGAGGACTTCGCCATGCCCCGGGCCCGCGGCCGGGCGCTGGTCGGGCTCGCTCGCGCGGTCGCCGACGGCGAGCTCGACCTGGACTCGCCGACGCTGCGTGCGGACCTCCTCGCCCAGCCGGGCATCGGGCCCTGGACGGTCGCGCACCTCGCCCTGCGCGCGCTCGGGGACCCCGACGCGTTCCTGCCGACCGACATCGGCGTACGACGCGCCGCCGAACGGCTGGGCACCGACCTTCCCGCCGTGGTCGCGGCGTCCCCCGGGTGGCGGCCGTACCGGTCGCTCGCACTCACCCACCTCTGGCTGGTCGCGACGACGTAGGGTCGCGGCCGTGTGGACCAGCGTGGACTCGCCCGTCGGGCCGCTGCGCGTGGTCACCTCGCCCGGCGCCGGCGAGGCGGTCGCCGCGATCGAGTTCGACCCGTGGACCAACGCCGTCGGACGCCCGGTCGGTGACCGTGCCGACGGGTACGGCGTGCTGGGCAGGGCGCGCGAGCAGCTCGACGCCTACTTCGCCGGCACGCTGGACGCCTTCGACCTGCCGCTGGCGGCCGGTGGCACCGCGTTCCAGGAGCGGGTCTGGGCCGCGCTGGCGAGGATCCCGTTCGGCGAGACCACGTCGTACGGTGCCCTCGCGCTCACCCTCGGCCTCACCGGCCACGGCGCCCGTGCGGTCGGGCTGGCCAACGGCCGCAACCCGATCCCGGTCGTGGTGCCCTGCCACCGCGTCGTCGGCGCGGACGGTCGGCTGACCGGCTACGCCGGCGGCCTCGACCGCAAGCAGTGGCTGCTCGCCCACGAGCAGCACGCGCTCTTCTGAGGAGACTCGCCGTGACGGACCCCGACCTGCTGGCCGAGATCGCCCCGACCGGGCGGCTGCGCGTGGCGATCAACTACGGCAACATCGTGCTCGCCCAGGAGCAGGCTGACGGCACGCCCGGCGGCATCTCGGCCGTGCTGGCCCGCGAGCTGGCCGAGCGGCTCGGGGCGGAGATCGACTTCGCGACGTACTCCTCGGCGGGTCAGGTCACCGCCGCCCTCGCCGACGCACCCTGGGACCTCGCCTTCCTCGCCGTCGACCCCAAGCGCGCGGAGACCATCGCCTTCACCGCGCCGTACGTCGAGATCGAGGGCACCTACCTGGTGCCGCAGGCCTCCTCCTGCGCCGCCTGCGCGGAGGTCGACGCCCCGGGTGTCCGGGTCGCGGTGGGGCAGGGGACGGCGTACGACCTCGCGCTGAGCCGCACCGCCGAGCACGTCGAGCTGGTCCGGTACGACACGTCGCCCGCGGCCGTGGACGCGTACCTCGCCGGGGAGACGGATGTGGTCGCCGGCGTGCGCCAGCCGCTCGACCGCGCGGCCGCGGCCCACGCGGGTCACCGGGTGCTCGCGGACCGGTTCACCGCGATCGGGCAGGCGATGGCCGTGCCGCGCGGGCGCGACGCCGCGCTGTCCTACGTCAGCGCCTTTCTTGCCGAGGTGCTCGGCTCGGGCCGGGTCACGCAGATCCTCGCCGACACCGGCCAGGACCCGGCGCTCGCGGCCCAGGGGTAGCCCAGACGGCTGCCGGCCCGGCGCTCGTGGGGGTTGCTCAGTCGGCCGCGGCGCGGCGCAGCGACTCGGAGAGCCGCTCGGCGGCGGCGAGAACGGCCGGTGCGTGCATCCGGCCGGGCTGGCGCGAGAGCCGCTCCAGCGGCCCGGAGACCGACACGGCGGCGATCACCTTGCCGGAGGGGGAGCGGACAGGCGCGGACACGGACCCCACGCCCTGCTCGCGCTCGCCGACCGACTGCGCCCAGCCGCGGCGGCGGATGCCGGACAGCGCGGTGGCGGAGTACGCGGCGTTCTCCAGCCCGCGCTGCATCCGGTCCGGCTCCTCCCAGGCCAGCAGCACCTGGGCGGCGGACCCGGCGCGCATGGTCAGCTGGGAGCCGATCGGGATGGTGTCGCGCAGGCCCGACGGACGCTCGACGGCCGCCACGCAGATGCGGTGGTCGCCCTGCCGGCGCCAGAGCTGTGCGGACTCGCCGGTGATGTCGCGCAGCCGGGCGAGCACGGGCCCGGCGGTGGCCAGCAGCCGGTCCTCGCCCGCGGCGGCGGAGAGCTCGGAGAGGCGGGGGCCGAGGACGAAGCGACCCTGGAGGTCGCGGGCGACGAGCCGGTGGTGCTCCAGGGCGACCGCGAGGCGGTGGGCGGTGGGACGTGCCAGGCCGGTGCCGGCGACCAGGCCGGCGAGGGTTGCTGGTCCGGACTCCAGGGCGGTGAGCACCAGCGCCGCCTTGTCGAGTACGCCGACGCCGCTGCCCTTGTCCATATGGCAATACTGCCGTCTCAGGAAATGGGACGCAACCACTAGAGTGACCTGCGTGCGTCACAGCGTCGCACGCACGGACCGTCGAGGAGGGCAGCAGTGGGCAAGACCCTGGCAGAGAAGGTGTGGGACGAGCACGTCGTCCGCTCGGCGGCGAACGAGCCGGACCTGCTCTTCATCGACCTCCACCTCGTCCACGAGGTGACCTCGCCGCAGGCCTTCGAGGGTCTGCGGCTCGCCGGTCGGCGGGTACGCCGACCCGACCTCACGATCGCCACCGAGGACCACAACATCCCCACGGTCGACCTCGACAAGCCGATCGCGGACCCGGTGAGTCGTACCCAGGTCGAGACCCTGCGCAGGAACGCCGAGGAGTTCGGCGTACGCCTGCACGCGCTGGGCGACGACGACCAGGGGATCGTGCACATCATCGGCCCCCAGCTCGGGCTGACCCAGCCCGGCGCCACCATCGTGTGCGGCGACTCCCACACCTCGACCCACGGCGCCTTCGGGGCGATCGCGTTCGGGATCGGCACCTCCGAGGTCGAGCACGTGCTCGCCACGCAGACGCTCCCGCAGGCCAAGCCGAAGACGATGGCGGTCACGGTCGACGGCTCGCTGCCCGAGGGCGTCACCGCCAAGGACCTCGTCCTCACGCTGATCGCGCAGGTCGGCACCGGGGGAGGGCAGGGGTACATCGTCGAGTACCGCGGGCAGGCCATCCGCGAGCTCTCGATGGAGGGCCGCATGACGATCTGCAACATGAGCATCGAGTGGGGCGCCAAGGCGGGGATGGTCGCTCCGGACCAGACCACCTTCGACTACGTGCAGGGCCGGCCCAGCGCACCGACCGGCGCGGAGTGGGACGCCGCGGTCGAGCACTGGCGGACCCTGCGCACCGATGACGACGCGGTGTTCGACGAGGAGGTCGTCCTCGACGCCTCGACGATGACGCCGTTCGTCACCTGGGGCACCAACCCGGGCCAGGGTGTGCCGCTCGGCGCGTCGGTGCCCGCGCCCGAGGACTTCGAGGAGGAGAACGACCAGGTCGCCTGCCGCAAGGCGCTGTCGTACATGGACCTCCAGGCCGGTACCCCGATGCGCGACGTCGCGGTCGACACCGTCTTCCTCGGCTCCTGCACCAACGCCCGGATCGAGGACCTGCGCGCGGCTGCCGACGTGCTCCGCGGCCGGTCGGTCGCCGAGGACACCCGGATGCTCGTCGTCCCCGGCTCCGTCCGGGTCCGGCTGCAGGCCGAGGACGAGGGGCTCGACGTCGTGTTCAAGGACGCGGGGGCCGAGTGGCGCGGTGCCGGCTGCTCGATGTGCCTGGGCATGAACGCCGACACGCTCGAGCCCGGGGAGCGCTGCGCGTCGACCTCGAACCGCAACTTCGAGGGTCGCCAGGGCAAGGGCGGGCGCACCCACCTCGTGTCGCCGCTGGTCGCCGCCGCCACCGCGGTGCGGGGCACGCTCTCGTCTCCCGCGGACCTCGCGCCGGTCGAGTGAGGTACGAGCTCGATCAGCAGGCGCGAGTCGACACCTCGGCACTCTCGAAGGAGCATCTGATGGAGAAGTTCACCACCCACACCGGTGTCGCCGCGCCGCTGCGCTCGAGCAACGTCGACACCGACCAGATCATCCCGGCGGTCTACCTCAAGCGGGTCGCCCGGACCGGGTTCGAGGACGCGCTGTTCGCGGCCTGGCGCGACGACCCCGACTTCGTCCTCAACCAGCCCGAGTACGCCGGCTCGACCGTGCTCGTCGCCGGCCCCGACTTCGGTACGGGGTCCTCGCGCGAGCACGCGGTGTGGGCGCTGATGGACTACGGCTTCCGGGTCGTGATCAGCAGCCGGTTCGGTGACATCTTCCGCACGAACTCCGGCAAGGCCGGGCTGCTCGCCGCGCAGGTCGACCAGAAGGTCGTGCAGCGGATCTGGGACCACCTCGCCGAGCACCCGGGCGCGAGCGTCACCGTCGACCTCGAGTCGCGCACCGTACGGGCCGGCGAGGGCGTCGAGGCGATCGAGGACTCCTTCGACATCGACGACTACACCCGGTGGCGCCTGATGGAGGGTCTCGACGACATCGGCATCACGCTGGGCCACGAGGACGACATCGCAGCCTTCGAGGCCACGCGGCCGACATGGAAGCCTGCGACGCTCTGACCCGCTAGCGTGCCGTCGTACGACGGGCGCGGCCGCGCTCGGCTGAGCATCATCCACGAGGAGTCATCGTGAACAAGTCAGAGCTCATCGACACCTTGGCCGCCCGCTTCGAGGGCAACCGCAAGGCAGCCGCCCATGCGCTGGAGTCGGTCCTCGACACCATCACGCGCGAGGTCGCTCGCGGGGAGAAGGTGGCGATCACGGGGTTCGGGTCGTTCGAGAAGCGGGTGCGCGACGCCCGGTGGGTACGCAATCCCGCCACCGGCGAGCGGATCAAGGCGCAGGCGACCGCCATCGCGAAGTTCAAGCCGGGCGCCGAGCTGATGGGCGTCGTCTCGGGGGCCCGCAAGCTGCCCGAGAACGCCATCGCCGCCGCCTCGGACCTGCTGCCGGGCGCGATCAGCGACCGGCTCCCGGCGAAGAAGTCGACCGCGAAGAAGACCACGTCGTCCGCCACGGCGTCGTCGCCCGCGAAGAAGTCGTCCGCGGCCAAGAAGTCGTCGCCCGCGGCGAAGAAGTCGTCCGCGGCGAAGAAGTCGCCCGCGGCGAAGAAGTCGTCGCCGGCGAAGAAGTCGACCACCGCGAAGAAGTCGTCGCCGGCGAAGAAGTCGACCACCGCGAAGAAGTCGACGGCGGCGAAGAAGACGTCGCCGGCGAAGAAGACGACCTCGGCCACGACGTCGACGCCCGCGACGAAGTCCTCCTGACCTCAGGCCTCCAGCGCGGCCCGGGTGCGGGGGCCCAGCCCCAGCGCCCGAGCCGCGTCGAGGTCCGCGAGGGTGTCGACGTCGCGGCGCAGCGTGGGTGCCTGGATCCCGACCTCGGCCAGCCCGAGAGCCGCGTGGGCCGCGCGGGAGCCCGGGCCGAACGCGCTGCGGAACGGGCCGGCGCACGCCACGAGCGTGGTGCCCGTGCCCTCGGCGTCGGGGACGAACGCCTCGCCCGCGCCGAGCGCCGCCGAGAGCGCCCGGTCCAGGTCCGAGGGGATCAGGCACGGGAGGTCGCCGAGCATGGCGGCCACCGGACCGCCCTCGCCCACCGCAGCGGCCGCACGGTGCAGGGCGCGGTTCAGGTCCCCCTCCCCCTCGTCGGGCAGGGGCGTCACTCCCAGCAGCCGGGCGGCCGAGGTCAGCTCCTCGTCGTCACCGACCAGGTGCACCCGACGTACGAGCGCGCTCTCGCGCGCCGCTGCCATCGCGTCCAGCGCGAACGCGCGCACCAGCGCGGGCCGACCCTCGGCGGCCAGCCGGGTCTTGGCGAGGCCGGGGTCCTTGACCGGGACGAGCAGGGCGTACCCGATGCCCGGATCACTCACCGGGCCCGTCGTCGCCTCCACCGGCCCGATCGTGCCAGTTAGGGTGAGTCCTGCACGTCCCGCCCACCCCCGAGGAGACCCGCGCACCATGGCTCGTCAGCGCCGTCTGGACCAGAAGCGCGGCTGGGCCTTCGGGTTGGCCGCCTTCGTGGTGAAGCCGGTCCTGCTGGCGCTGACCAAGCGGGACTGGCGCGACGGGATGAAGGTCCCCGCGACCGGGGGCTGCGTGGTCGCGGTCAACCACCTCTCCCACGTCGACCCGCTGACCCTCGCGCACTTCTTCTACGACCACGGCCGGATCGTCCGCTACCTCACCAAGCAGGAGCTGTTCACGGTGCCGTTCGTCGGACGCGTCGCCACCGACGCGGGACAGATCCCGGTCGCGCGCGCCAGCCACGACGCGCTGCACTCCTTCGACGCCGCGGTCCGAGCGGTCGAGTCCGGCGAGCTGGTCGCGTTCTACCCCGAGGGCACCATCACGCGCGACCCCGACCTGTGGCCGATGCGCGGCAAGCTCGGTGCCGCCCGGGTGGCCCTGCTGACCGGGTGCCCGGTCGTCCCGGTCGGGCACTGGGGAGTGCAGGAGCTGCTGCCGCCGTACGGCAAGCCGGACCTGCTGCCGCGCAAGACGATCAGGGTCAAGGCCGGCGACCCGGTCGAGCTCGACGACCTGCGCGAGCGCGTCGGGGACCAGACGCCGTCGCGCGAGGTGCTCGAGGAGGCCACCGACCGGATCATGGCGGCCATCACGGCGCTGGTCGCCGAGCTGCGCGACGAGACGGCGCCCGCCGAGCGCTTCGACCCCCGCAAGGCAGGGGTGCGGGCGTACGGCAACCCGAACAAGCGCGCGCAGGACGGCGGGGCGTGAGCCGGGTCGCGGTCTTCGGCGCGGGGTCGTGGGGGACGGCGTTCTCCGTCGTCCTCGCCGACGCCGGTCACGACGTCACCGTCTGGGGGCGCCGTGAGGAGGTCTGCACGACGATCCGCGAGAAGCACGAGAACACCGAGTACCTCCCCGGCGTCCGGCTGCCCGACACCGTCACCGCCACCCCCGACCCGGCCCGCGCGCTCGACGGCGCGGAGTGGATGGTCCTCGCCGTCCCCTCGCAGAGCCTGCGAGAGAACCTCGCGCAGTGGTCGGCACTCGTCCCCGACGACACCGTCCTGGTCTCGTTGATGAAGGGCGTCGAGCTGGGCTCGCTGAAGCGGATGAGCGAGGTGATCGCCGAGGTCGGCGGCGTCGACGCCGAGCGGATCAGCGTGGTCAGCGGCCCCAACCTGGCGGCACCGATCGCCGGGAGGGAGCCGGCCGCGTCGGTCGTCGCCTGTGCCGACGAGGAGGTCGCGCTGCGGCTGCAGGACCTGGTCCACACGCGCGCGTTCCGGCCGTACACCTCCACCGACGTGGTCGGCTGCGAGATCGGCGGTGCCTACAAGAACGTCGTCGGGCTGTGCGTCGGGATGGCCGTCGGACTGGGGTTCGGCGACAACACGACCGCCTCGCTGATCACCCGCGGCCTCGCCGAGACCGCACGGATGGCGATGGCGCTCAGTGCCGACCCGCTCACGCTGATGGGGCTGGCCGGACTGGGCGACCTGGTGGCGACGTGCTCCTCGCCGCTCTCCCGCAACCGCACGTTCGGCGAGAAGCTCGGCCGGGGGATGACCACCGAGGAGGTGGTCGCCTCCACCCGACAGGTCGCCGAGGGCGCCAAGTCCTGTGCCTCGATCCGCGACCTGGCGCGGCAGATCGGTGTCGACGCGCCCGTCGCCGAGGCGGTCACCGAGGTGGTGCAGGGCCGGATGCAGGCCCAGGACATGGTCGAGGCGTTCATCGAGCGCGCCACGAAGCACGAGCGCGACTGAGGACCTACCTGGTCGCGGCACCCCCGTCGGCTGCGTGGTCCAGGGCCTGCGCCAGGTCGGCCCAGAGGTCCTCGACGTCCTCGATGCCCACCGACAGCCGGATCAGCGACTCGTCGATGCTCGCCGCCTCGGTCGCGTAGCGGCGGCGCCGCTCCAGCGTCGACTCCACACCGCCCAGGCTGGTCGCCGGGATCCACAGCCGGGTCGCGGCGACCACCCGGTCGGCCGCGTCGGCGCCGTCGTGCAGCTCGATCGCCACGATGCTGCCGAACCCGGGGTACCGGACCCGAGAGACCGCCGGGTGCGCGCCCATGCGCTGCACCAGGTCGGCGGCGTTGCTCCCGGCGCGCTCGACCCGGAGCGCGAGGGTGCGCATCCCGCGCAGGGCGAGGTACGCCTCCACGGCACCCGGCACCCCGCCGGCCAGCGTGCGTGCGTGGGCGAGCGCCTCGTACAGCTCGTCGTCGCGGGTGACCACCGCGCCCATCAGCAGGTCGGAGTGACCCGCGATCAGCTTCGTCGCCGAGTGGACCACCAGGTCGGCCCGCTGCTCCAGCGGACGCTGCAGCAGCGGCGTGGCGAAGGTGTTGTCCACCGCGACCCAGGCGCCGGCGGCGTGCGCGGCCTCGATCAGCCGCGGCAGGTCGGCGACCTCGAGAGCAGGGTTCGTCGGGGACTCCAGCCAGACGAGAGCGGCGTCGGCGCAGGCCTCGGCCGCGGCGGCGGTGTCCTCGACGTCCACCCGGCGGACCCGGAGGCGACCACGTGCCTCCAGGTCGTCCAGCCGTTGCAGGCTGCCCTGGTAGGCGTGCTGCGGCACGACGACGAGGTCGCCGACCGCGACCAGGTCCAGCACGGTCGAGACCGCTGCCATCCCGCTGGCGAAGGCCAGCGCCCGGCCCCCCTCCAGGGCGCCCAGCGCATCCTCGAAGGCGGTCCAGCTGGTGTTGCCGACGCGGCCGTACTCGACCTCGCCACCCGCGACGTAGGTCGACGCCAGCTCGATCGGGGTGTTCAGCGGGGCACCGGGCACGCGTGGCGGCCGGCCCGCGGTGACGACGGTGGTACGGGGCGCGTGCGCTCGGTCCTCGGGCATGTGCGTCAGCCTAGGGACCGCCCGCGCCGGTAGGGTCGGCCGGGATGAGCGAGACTCCCACGCCCCGCGTCCGGCCGCGCGTCGCCGTCGTCTTCGGCGGTCGGTCCAGCGAGCACGGCATCTCCTGCGTCACCGCCGGGAGCGTGCTCGCGGCGATCGACCCCGAGGAGTACGACGTCGTCCCGATCGGCATCGCGCACGACGGCCGATGGGTGCTGGAGGCCGGTGAGCCCGAGCGCCTGGCGATCGGTGCCGGCGGCGCGCTGCCGCAGGTCGACGCGGCGCGACCCGTCGTACGCCTCGACCAGGACGGCGGCGCCCTGACCGTCCAGCCGCCGGGCGAGGTGCCGCGGGCGCTCGGAGAGGTCGACGTCGTCCTCCCGCTGCTGCACGGGCCCTTCGGCGAGGACGGCACCCTGCAGGGGCTGCTCGAGCTCGCCGACGTGGCGTACGTCGGCGCCGGTGTCCTGGCCTCCGCGGTCTCGATGGACAAGCACTACATGAAGGTCGTGCTCCGCTCGGCCGGGCTGCCCGTGCTCCCGCACGTGCTGGTCACCCCCCGCGGCTGGGAGCAGGACCGCGAGGCGTGCCGCGAGAGCGTGCGCGCGCTCGGCTACCCGGTCTTCGTCAAGCCGTGCCGCGGCGGGTCGAGCATGGGGATCAGCAAGGTGCGCGACGAGTCCGGCCTCGACGCCGCGATCGAGACGGCCCGTGAGCACGACCCGCGGGTGCTGGTCGAGAGCTTCTCGGGGCCGGGTGCCCGTGAGATCGAGTGCGGCGTGCTCGAGACCGAGGACGGTCGAGGCGTGAGCACCAGCGTCGCCGCCGAGATCCTGGTCGGGGGCGAGCACGAGTTCTACGACTTCGCCGCGAAGTACCTCCCCGAGGAGGCCACCGACCTCCACGTCCCGGCCGACCTGGAGGAGGACACGGAGGCCGAGATCCGGCAGTACGCCGCCGAGGCCTTCCTCGCGCTGGGCATCGAGGGCCTCGCCCGGGTCGACTTCTTCGTCCAGGACGGCGGCCGCGTGGTGATCAACGAGGTGAACACGATGCCGGGCTTCACCCCGACCTCGATGTTCCCGCGGATGTGGGCCGCGTCGGGAGTCGAGTACCCGACGCTCGTACGCCGCCTGCTGACGCGTGCGCTGGCCCGGGGGACCGGCCTGCGCTGAGCCGTCGTCGGTCAGCGGCAGCGACCGACCTCGCGGGTGTGCGCGCGCACCGCGGGGGCGAGGTCGGTCATCACGTCCACCGGCGGTCGCTGCGACGCCGGCACGGTGACCTGCAGCCGGGGCGAGCGCCCGATGGTGGTCATCACGACGTCGGCGGACTGGTCCTCGATCTGGTCGCGGGGGACGTACCAGCCGATCCCCGCGGTCTCCTGGCACATCCCGAAGGGGTCGTAGTCGGCCGGCGTCGAGACCCCGCAGGTGAGCACCGTCGCGGGGTCGCCCCAGGCCGCACCGCGCGACGGGGTGTCGACCTCGACGCGGTCGCGGTCGGCGACCCGCTCCGGGAGTGCGGCGGTCAGGGATGCACACGCCTTCCTCGCTGCGGGCGAGAGGGAGGGGCCGTCGATGCGGACGTCACTGCCGCGGAGCACCAGGACGACCGCGAGGACGACGGCGGCGGCGACGACGGCGGCGAGGACGGCCGCGGCCGGGCTCACCCTCCGCCTGCGGGGCACCGCTCAGATGTGGACGACGGGGCAGGTGAGCGTACGGGTGATGCCCGGCATGGTCTGCACCTTCGCGACCACCATCTTGCCGAGCTCGTCGACGTTGCCGGCCTCCGCACGCACGATCACGTCGTAGGGCCCGGTCACGTCCTCGGCGAGGATGACGCCCTTGAGGTTCGTGATCTCGGCGGCCACCTCCGCGGCCTTGCCGACGTCGGTCTGGACCAGGATGTAGGCCTGCACCACCATGTGCGACTCCTTCGTCTCGTACGCCGGCCTGCGGCCGACCCGCGCAACCTACACGCTCGCGGGGTGCCGTCCGCCACACCCCTCGTGCGCAGCCCGGCTGGTTGGATGGCGGGCGTGAGCCCGCCCGACCGCGTACCCGACCCTCCGCCCGACCCCCCTCGCGGCACGACCGTCGCCCAGCTCGGCGAGTTCGGCCTGATCGGGCATCTCGGCCCGCGGTTCGCCCAGGGGGCGCACGTCTTCGTGGGGCCCGGGGACGACGCCGCGCTGCTGCGTACGCCGCAGGGGCACGTGGTGGTCTCCACCGACCTGCAGGTCGAGGGACGCCACTTCCGTCGCGAGTGGGCCACGGCCCGCGACATCGGCCACAAGGCGGCCGCCCAGGCACTGGCGGACGTCACGGCGATGGGCGGTCGCACCCACTCCGTCACCGTCGGCCTGGCCACGCCCGGCGACCTCGAGGCGCAGTGGGCGCTGGACCTCGCCGACGGCATCGCCGAGGAGTGCGCGCAGGTCGGCGCCAGTGTGGTCGGCGGTGACCTGACCCGGGCCGACCAGGTGATGATCGCGCTCACCGTGATCGGCGCGTGCGAGGTCGCACCGGTCCTGCGCACGGGCGCGCGACCCGGTCAGGTGCTCGCGCTGGCGGGGCGGCAGGGCTGGGCGGCCGGCGGGCTTGCCGTGCTCGGGCGCGGCTTCCGCTCGCCACGGGCGCTGGTGGAGGCCTTCTGGCGACCGGCGCCGCCGTACGACGCAGGGCCGCAGGCGGCGAAGGCCGGCGCGACGGCGATGATCGACGTCTCCGACGGACTGGTCGCCGACGTCGGTCACATCGCCACCGACTCCGGGGTCCGCATCGACGTGCAGACCTCCGCCTTCGAGCTCGCCGAGCCCTTCCACGCCGTCGCCGCCGCCCTCGGGGTCGACCCGATGCGCTTCGTCCTCGGCGGCGGAGACGACCACGCGCTGGTCGCGACGTACGACTCCCTCGACGCCGTGCCGGACGGCTGGCGCGTGATCGGCTCGGTGCTGGCGGGGGAGGGCGTCACCGTCGACGGCCAGGACTACGACGGTGACCGCGGCTGGGACCACTTCGCGCAGTGACCGGGCTCCGACGGGCATGACGACGGCCCGGGCGGACCAGGAGGTCCGGCCGGGCCGCGGGGTTCAGAGCGTCAGCGCGAGACCTTGCCGGCGCGCAGGCAGCCGGTGCAGACGTTCATCCGCTTGGGTGCGCCGTTGACGACGGCGCGGACGCGCTGGATGTTGGGGTTGAACCGGCGCTTGGTGATCTTGCGCGACCACGGCCGGTTGTGACCGAAGCCGGGCTTCTTGGCGCAGATGTCGCAGACGGCAGCCACCGTGCACTCCTCGGGTGAAAGACGATCGGGTCGAAGGGCCCGACGGCACGACCGTGCTCGGGCAACCGCACAAGACTAACGCCCCGGCCGCGCCCGACGAAATCGTCCGACCCTGCCGGTAGTCTCGCCCGGCGGTCCGAGAGCGGGAAGGGGAGGCAGCACGTGGGCGAGGAGCAGCAGGAGATGCCCGTGGATCCCGCGGTCGCCACTCTCGCGCGCTTCGCTGACCTGGCCGTCGACGCGCTGGGGGAGGCGCGCGAGCAGGTCGACGCGCTCAACGTCTTCCCGGTCGCCGACGCCGACACCGGCACCAACATGTTCCTGACCCTCGAGGCGGCTCGTGACGCGCTGGACGAGCGGCTGGCCGCGGACCGCTCCTGCGCGCGCCACGACGCGTTCGCGACGTACTCCCGCGCCGCCCTCCTCGGCGCTCGCGGCAACTCCGGGGTGATCCTCAGCCAGCTGCTCGGCGGGGCGCTCCGGGCGCTGGGCGCGGCCGGAGCCGACGACCGACCCGCGGACGTCCTCGCCGAGGCGCTGCGCACCGCCGCCGACAAGGCGTACGCCGCCGTGGGCACGCCCGTCGAGGGGACCGTCCTGACCGTGGCCCGTGCCGCGGCCTCGGTCGCTGCCGATCGTGCGAGCGGGGCCACCCTGGCCTCCGTCCTGCGTGCCGCCGTGACCGCGGCGGAGGAGGCGCTGGAGCGGACCACCGGCCAGCTGCCGGCGCTGCGGGAGGCCGGGGTCGTCGACGCGGGCGCGCTCGGGCTGTGCCTGGTCCTCGCCGCGGCCGAGCGGGCGGTGACGGGTCGGCGCTCGACGCGGCCCACGGTCCGCCGGCCGGCGCCGCCGTGTCCTGAGGGTGCGGGGGACACCCGGGAGGGCCCGGCGTACGAGGTGATGTACCTCCTCGAGGCGACTCCGCGTGCCGTCGAGGAGCTGCGCTCGTCCCTCGCGGCGCTGGGCGACTCGCTGGTCGTCGTCGGCGACGACGACCAGGTCGGGGACGGCCTGTGGCACGTCCACGTCCACGTCGACGACGCCGGTGCGGCCGTCGAGGCGGGCATCGCCGCAGGCACTCCGCGCAGGATCCGGATCACCCACCTCGGCCGCGGCACAGCCGTGCAGGCGGTGCGGGCCTCGCGCCAGGGCCGCAGGGTCCTCGCCGTCTCCGCCGGGCCCGGGTTGGCGGAGGTGTTCGCGGAGGCCGGCGCCGTCGTGGTCGAGGGCGGCCCCGGTCGTCGGCCCGGGACCGCCGAGCTCCTCGACGCCGTGGCCGGGTGCGGCGGGGCCGAGGTGGTGCTGCTGCCCAACGACCCGCAGACGCAGGTGCTGGCCGAGGCCGCCGCCCGGGAGGCGGTCGACCTCGGGGTGAAGGCCGTCGTGGTGCCGACCAGCGCGCAGGTGCAGGGGATCGCGGCGCTGGCTGTCCACGACCCCAGCAGGAGGCTGGAGGCCGACGTCGTCGCGATGACCTCCGCGGCCCGCCACACCCGCCACGGGGCGGTGACCGTGGCGTCGCGCCGGGCGATGACCTCCGTCGGGCCGTGCGAGCCCGGCGACGTGCTGGGTGCGATCGAGCACGACTTCGTCGTCGTGGGGCACGACGTGGAGGGCGTCACCCGCGACCTGCTGGGTCGTCTGCTCGACAACGGCGGTGAGCTGGTGACCCTGGTGCCGGGGGTCGACGGCCCGGGTGGCCTGACCGCCCGCGTCGAGGCCTGGGTGTCTCACGCCCACCCCGGCGTCGACGTGTGCGTCCACGAGGGCGGGCAGGAGCGCTACCCGCTCCTGCTGGGCGTCGAGTGAGCGCGTAGGCGGAGAGGACAGCAGTGCCCGAACGGATCACCTGGCAGGCGCCGATCGCGTCGGTGGCCGGCAAGGACGCGGCCAAGGTCGAGAAGGCCCTCGGCCTCCACACCGTCGGCGACCTGCTGCTGCACTACCCGCGCAGCTACGTCGCCAAGGGCACGCTCTCGGACCTCTCCGACCTGTCGCAGGGGGACTTCATCAGCATCTTCGGACAGGTCACGCGGTGCGACCTCAAGCCGTACACCGACCGGCGCACCCACCGTGAGGCCTACCGGGTCCTCGTCACCGTCAAGGGCAGCGACGGGGCGCTGGCGATGACCTTCTTCGACCGCAAGCGCAGCGTGGCCACGTGGCGGCTGGAGGAGTACGCCATCGGCTCCTACGGTCTCTTCTCCGGCAAGCTGAACTGGTTCAACGGCCAGTGGGAGCTGACCAACCCGAGGTCGAAGACGTTCAAGGCCGAGGGCGACGCGTCTGCGGCGTACGACGACGTCCCCGACCTCGTCCCGATCTACCCCGCGGCCGGCAACGTCGACACCTGGCACGTCCAGGACGCGGTGGCGCTCGCGCTGGACCTGGTCGACCACGTCCCCGACCCGCTGCCCGACGGGCTGCGCGAGCGGCTGGGTCTGCTCGATGCCCGGGGCGCGCTGCGGCGCATCCACCGTCCGGCCGACCACCGGGAGCTGGGTGCCGCGCGCAAGCGACTCAAGCTCGACGAGGCGTTCGTCACCCAGGTGACCCTCGCGCTGCGCCGCCGGGAGAGCGCGGAGCGCACCACGACCGCCCGGCCGGCGCTGCCCGGCGGTCTGCTGGAACGCTTCGACGAGCGGCTGCCGTTCACGCTCACCGACGGACAGCGCCAGGTCAGCGACACCCTGCTCGACGACCTCGCCGGCAGCCACCCGATGCACCGGCTGCTCCAGGGCGAGGTCGGGTCGGGCAAGACCGTGGTCGCGCTGCGGGCGATGCTGCGGGTGGTCGACGCGGGCGGTCAGGCGGTGCTGCTGGCGCCGACGGAGGTGCTCGCGCAGCAGCACGCGCGCTCGGTCACCGCGCTCCTCGGCGATCTCGCGCTGGACGAGATGAGCCGCGGTGGGCTGCTCGGCAGCGAGGACGGCACCCGGGTCGCCCTGCTCACCGGTTCGATGCGCACGGGGCAGCGGCGCCAGGCGATGCTCGACGCGGCCTCCGGCGAGGCGGGGATCGTGATCGGCACCCACGCGCTGCTCGAGGACGAGGTGAGCTTCGCCGACCTCGGTCTGGTGGTGGTCGACGAGCAGCACCGCTTCGGGGTCGAGCAGCGGGCCGCGCTCGGCGCGAAGTCGGCTCGACCGCCGCACGTGCTGGTGATGACGGCGACACCCATCCCGCGCACGGTCGCGATGACCGTCTTCGGGGACCTCGACACCCTGGTGCTCTCGGAGCTGCCGAAGGGGCGCGGCGAGGTGCAGACGACGCTGGTCCCGCGGGCCAACCCCGCCTGGCTGGACCGCGCCTGGGAGCGGGTCCGCGAGGAGGTCGCCGCCGGCCGGCAGGCGTACGTCGTCTGCCCGCGCATCGGTGACGAGCTCCCCGCCGAGGACGACGTCGAGCTGGCGTCGGTCGAGGAGCAGGCGGAGCTGCTGGCCGTCGGTCCGCTCTCGGGGCTGCGGGTCGAGCGCATGCACGGACGGATGCCCGCGGACGCCAAGGACGCCGTGATGACCGCCTTCGCCGCGGGCGAGATCGACGTGCTGGTCTCGACCACCGTGATCGAGGTCGGCGTCGACGTGCCCAACGCCACGGTGATGGTGATCCTCGACGCCGAGCGGTTCGGGGTCTCCCAGCTGCACCAGCTGCGCGGCCGGATCGGCCGTGGCGGGCACGCCGGGCTGTGCCTGCTGGTGACCGGCGCCGACCCGGGGTCCACCTCGCTGGAACGGCTCTCCGCCGTCGCGGCGACCAGGGACGGGTTCGAGCTCTCCGAGGTGGACCTCCGGCTGCGCCGCGAGGGCGACGTGCTCGGCGCGGACCAGTCGGGCCGTCGCCGTACCCTCCGGCTGCTGTCGGTCCTCGACGACGCCGACGTCATCGTGCAGGCCCGTGAGCTGGCAGAGGAGCTGGTCGCCACCGACCCCGAGCTGGCGACCGCGCCCGACCTCCGTGCCGAGGTCGGCGCCCTGGAGGAGTCCAGCCGCGCCGACTTCCTGGGCAAGACGTGACGCGGCTGATCGGCGGCACGCACGGTGGCCGCCGGCTCCGTACGCCGCCAGGGGACCGCACCCGCCCGACCTCCGACCGCGTCCGCGAGGCGCTGTTCTCCGCGCTGGAGTCCCGGCTCGGGGGGCTGGCCGGCCTGCGGGTCCTCGACCTGTACGCCGGCTCCGGTGCCCTGGGGCTCGAGGCCGCCTCGCGCGGGGCCGCGGACGTGGTGCTCGTCGAGTCCGACCGGCGTACGGCGGGGATCGCCCGCCGCAACGCCGCCGACGTCGGGCTGAGCGCGTCGGTCCAGTCGCGCCCGGTCGAGCGCTACCTCGCCGACGCCGACCCGGTCCCCGTGCACCTGGTGCTGGCGGACCCGCCGTACCCGCTCGGCAACGACGACGTGGTCGCCGTCCTGGGCCTGCTCCTCGAGCGCGGCTGGCTCGCTCCGGACGCGGTGGTGGTGCTCGAGCGGTCCGCACGGGACCGGGAGCCGGACTGGCCCGAGGGCCTGCAGCGCGAGCGCGCGAAGGAGTACGGCGAGACCGTGCTGTGGTGGCTGGCGCCCGATCCGGCACGATGACACGCATGAGCACCTCTCACCGTGCCGTGCGCCGCGCCGTCTGCCCGGGCTCCTTCGACCCGGTGACCAACGGCCACGTCGACATCGTCCAGCGGGCCGCGGGCCTGTTCGACGAGGTCTTCGTCGCGGTCGGGGTCAACCGCTCGAAGTCCTCCTCGCGGCTGTTCACCCCCGAGGAGCGGATGGCGATGCTGGAGCAGGCCTGCGGACACCTCGACAACGTCCGGGTCGCCGGCTTCGAGGGTCTCCTCACCGACTTCTGCGCCGAGAACGACGTGGCCGCCATCGTGAAGGGCCTGCGGGCGGTCACCGACTTCGACTACGAGCTGCAGATGGCGCAGATGAACGCCTCGCTGACCGAGGTCGAGACGGTCTTCGTGCCGACCAGCCCGGAGTACTCCTTCCTGGCCTCCAGCCTGGTCAAGGAGGTGGCCCGGTTCGGTGGCGACGTCTCCGGTCTGGTGCCGCCGCTCGTGCTCGAGGCACTGACCGCCCGGCTGGCCGAGCGGGCGTGAGTTTGGCCGTGCCGTGACACGCCGATACGATTCGACAGTTCTGTCTGCAACTCGTCCGGAAGTGAAGCCTTGAGCACCCAGCAAGGTCTGGACCCGCGGTCGCCGCTCGTGCTCGACACCCGTGAGCTCGGTCGGCGTCCCGGCAACCAGCGCACGATGAGCTTCCGTGCCGAGGCGCCGCCAGAGCTGGGCATCGAGGTCCTCAGTGTCCCCGAAGGTGCGCCGGTCGAGATCGACCTGCGCCTGGAGGCGGTCATGGAGGGGGTGCTCGTCACCGGGGAGGCTCGCGCCGACCTGGAGGGCGAGTGCGTGCGCTGTCTGGAGCCGATCGAGGACACCGTCACGATCGACTTCACAGAGCTCTTCGAGTACGACGACCCCGACACCCGACGCAGCGCGCGCCGGGAGGTCGAGGACGCCGACGTCGAGGACGATGTCCGCCGGCTCGAGGACGACCTGCTCGACCTCGAACCGGTGCTGCGCGACGCGGTGGTGCTCGCACTGCCGTTCCAACCGCTGTGCCGGGACGACTGTCCCGGGCTGTGCCCCGAGTGCGGGGCACGCCTGGCAGACGACCCGGACCACGTCGAGCGGGCCCACGAGGACCCGATCGACCCTCGGTGGTCGGGCTTGCAGCAGCTCGGTGACCGGCTCAAGGAGGCCGGTGTGGCGACGGACGAAAGCCCGGAACCACCCGCAGACCCGAATTCCCGACCCTCGTCCTCACCCAAGGAGTAACCGTGGCTGTCCCGAAGCGGAAGATGTCGCGCAGCAACACGCGCCACCGCCGTTCTGCCTGGAAGACCACCGCGCCGTCGCTGGTGACCTGCAGCAACCCGGCCTGCGGCCAGAAGCACCTGCCGCACCGTGCGTGCCCCGAGTGCGGCCAGTACGGCGCCAAGGGCGACCGCCGCCAGGTCATCTGAACACCTCCCGGTCCTGGGCGAGCAGAGCAGTCCCGACCCGGTCGCCGAGCACGGCGACCGGGCAGATCTGCGTGCCCACCTGGGTGAGCCCGACCTCGACCCCGACCTGCTCGAGCTCGCGCTGACCCACCGGTCCTACGCGTACGAGAACGGCAACCTGCCGACCAACGAGCGCCTGGAGTTCCTCGGGGACTCGGTGCTCGGCGTCGTGGTGACCGAGACGCTCTACCGCACCCACCCCGACCTGCCGGAGGGGGTGCTGGCCAAGCTGCGTGCAGCCGTGGTCAACGCGCGGGCGCTGGCCGGCGTCGCGCGCACGATCGGCCTCGGCGAGCACATCCACCTCGGCCGTGGTGAGGAGTCCACCGGCGGTCGGGAGAAGGCCTCGATCCTCTCCGACACCGTCGAGGCGGTGATCGGTGCGACGTACCTCTCCGGCGGCGCCGACGCCGCCACACCGCTGGTCCACCTGCTCTTCGACCCGCTGCTCGCCGACGCCGCGCGGCTCGGGGCCGGGCTGGACTGGAAGACCAGCCTGCAGGAGCTGTCCTCCTCGCTGAGCCTCGGCGTGCCCGAGTACGTCGTCACCGACGAGGGCCCCGACCACGACAAGACCTTCACCGCGCGGGTCCGCATCGAGGACCGCCTGCACGGCCACGGCGTCGGCCGGTCGAAGAAGGAGGCCGAGCAGCAGGCCGCCGCGTCGGCGTACGAGACCCTCAGCGCCGAGGCCGCGACCGTCCCCGAGGACTGAGCAGTGCCCGAGCTGCCCGAGGTCGAGGTCGTCCGGCGCGGTCTCGAGGCGCACGTGCTCGACCGCGCGGTCGCAGGCGTCGAGGTGCTGCACCCCCGGCCCGTTCGCCGTCACCTCGCCGGTCCCGCCGACTTCGCCGCCCGGCTGACGGGGAGACGGTTCACCGCTGCTCGGCGACGGGGGAAGTACCTCTGGCTGCCGCTGGACACCGGCGACGCCCTGCTCGCCCACCTCGGGATGAGCGGGCAGATGCTGGTCCAGCCCGCGGACGCGCCCGACGAGCGGCACCTGCGGGTGCGGGTCCGGTTCGTGGACAGCGACGCAGGGGGCCCCGAGCTGCGCTTCGTCGACCAGCGCATGTTCGGGGGGCTGTCGTACGCCGAGGGCGGCGCCACGCTGCCGCACGAGATCGCGCACATCGCCCGCGACCCGCTGGACACCGACTTCGACGAGGCGGACGTGATCGCGCGCGTCCGGCGCCGCACGTCCGGCATCAAGCGGCTGCTCCTGGACCAGGGGTTGGTCTCGGGGGTGGGCAACATCTACGCCGACGAGGCGCTGTGGCGCGCCCGGCTGCATGGCGAGCGTCGTGGCGACCGGCTGCGCCGTGCCGACGTCGCCGAGGTGCTCGACGCGGTGCGCGCGGTGATGACCAGCGCGCTCGACCAGGGCGGGACGTCCTTCGACGCGCTGTACGTCAACGTCAACGGCGAGAGCGGCTACTTCGACCGCTCGCTGCACGCGTACGGCCAGGAGGGCGAGCCGTGCGCGCGGTGCGGCACCCCGATCCGGCGGGTGGCGTTCATGAACCGGTCGTCGTACTTCTGCCCGACCTGTCAGAAGCCGCCGCGCAGCCGCCGACCGGTCAGCCGAGTTCCGTGAAGCAGTCCTCTCCGGGGCGCCAGCACATCCAGGCCGCGTCGGCGAAGCCGCCGAGCAGAGCGATCTCGGGGCCGGTCAGCTCCTCGCGGCTCGGGTTGATCACGATCGTGCCGGTGCCGACCCCGATGCGGAGTCCGAGGCCGCTCGCCTCTGCCGTGCCGACCACCTCGTACCCGACGAGCGAGCGCAGCGCATCGGCGTAGCCCGGTGCTCCGTCACGAACGGGCCCGCGGGCCGGGAGCTCGACGAGCGGCATCGCCTGACAGGTCAGCGCGGCCTGGTCGGCCGCGTCGTCGAACCGGACCACGACGTAGTCGAGGACGAACTCGACCGAGAAGAGTCTCATCCCGACCAGTCGACCGAGCAGCTCGTTCGGGACGTGTGGCACGGCGGGGAGTCTGCCAGCCGGCGTGACCGGTCCGCCGTGCCGACGCGAGGACGCGGCTTCGCCGAGATCGGCCCGGCAGGTGGGCTCGCGCGGCGTTCGACACCCCGCCCGCGGCCGTGAGACATTGGACGACGGTCCACCTCACACCACCGAAAGGTCCCCCATGGCCAAGGCACTCCTCGGGCACACCGGTGCCGCGGACCCCCGCGTGACCGCTCGCCTGGCCGCCGACAACCGGCTCCTGCGCCAGCGCGTCGCGGACCTCGAGGCGTACGTCCTGCGTCTGCAGGCCGAGAACGACCAGCTCGCGGCCGCCGCGCGCGCCGACGACGAGGCTCTCCTGCCCCTGTGACCCGGATAGGGTGAGGCGCTCCCTCACCCGTCCGGAAGGCCCCTGCACGTGTACCTCAAGACGCTCACGATGCGGGGGTTCAAGTCGTTCGCGTCGGCGACGACCCTGCAGCTCGAGCCGGGCATCACCTGCATCGTCGGCCCCAACGGGTCGGGCAAGTCCAACGTCGTCGACGCGCTCGCCTGGGTGATGGGTGAGCAGGGCGTGAAGTCCCTGCGCGGCGGAAAGATGGAGGACGTCATCTTCGCCGGCACCTCCGGCCGCTCGCCGCTGGGCCGGGCCGAGGTGCAGCTGACCATCGACAACGCCGACGGGGCGCTGCCCATCGAGTACGCCGAGGTCACGATCAGCCGGACGATGTTCCGCAACGGCGGGTCCGAGTACGCCATCAACGGCCAGGGCTGCCGGCTGCTCGACGTCCAGGAGCTGCTCAGCGACTCCGGCATCGGGCGCGAGATGCACGTGATCGTCGGGCAGGGGCAGCTCGACTCGATCCTGCACGCGACACCGGAGGACCGGCGCGGGTTCATCGAGGAGGCGGCCGGCGTCCTCAAGCACCGCAAGCGCAAGGAGAAGGCGCTGCGGAAGCTGGACGCGACCGAGGCCAACCTGCACCGGCTGGCCGACCTCACCACCGAGATCCGCCGGCAGCTCAAGCCGCTGGGCCGGCAGGCCGAGGTCGCCCGTCGGGCTGCCGTCGTCCAGGCCGACGCGCGCGACGCGCGGGCCCGGCTGCTGGCCGACGACCTGGCCGGTGCGCGAGAGGCCCTCGAGCAGGAGGTCGCCGACCACTCGGTGCTGGTCGAGCGCAAGGCAGAGGTCGAGCAGCTCATCACCCAGGCCCGTGAGCAGGAGTCGGCCCTGGAGGCCGCGCTGCGCGAGGACCTTCCCCAGCTCGCGAGGGCGCAGGAGACCTGGTTCGCCCTCTCGGGGCTCCGCGAGCGGGTGCGCGGCACCGAGGGGCTGGCCCGGGAACGTGTCCGCAGCGCCGTCGAGAACTCCGCGCAGTCGGCTGCAGCGATGGGCGAGGGGCGTCGCGACCCCGACCGGCTCGACGCCGAGGCCGAGGAGGTCGCCGGCCAGGAGCACGCCATCCGTGCCGAGGTCGAGGCCGGGCAGGAGGCGCTGGGCGGAGCCGAGAGGGCACGGGGCGAGGCGGAGTCCTCATACACCGCGGAGGAGCAGCGCGTCGCGGGTCTGCAGCGTGCGGCCGCCGACCGTCGCGAGGGGCTCGCGCGGCTGCACGGCCAGGTCAACGGGCTGCGCAACCGCGCCGCGGCCGCCGAGGACGAGGTGGGCCGGCTCGGCACCGCCCGGGACGCGGCGCAGGAGCGCGCCGAGCAGGCGCAGCGCGACTTCACCGCGCTGGAGACCCAGATCACCGGGCTCGACGAGGGCGAGGAGGGCCTGGACGCCGAGCACGAGCAGGCGACCGAGCAGCTGGCGTCGGTGGAGGCGCAGCAGACGGACGTACGAGCCCGGCTCACCGACGCCGAGCGTGAGCGGGCCGCGCTCGAGGCGCGGCACGACGCCCTGCAGGTCGGTCTCAACCGCAAGGACGGGGCGGGAGCACTGCTGGCCGCGAGCGACACCGTGTCCGGGATGCTCGGCTCGGTGGCGGCGCTGCTCTCGGTGCGCGCGGGCTACGAGGTGGCCGTCGCCGCGGCCCTCGGGGACGCCGCCGACGCCGTGGCGGTGCGGGACGCGGAGTCCGCCGTCGGCGCCATCCGGCGGCTGAAGGACGAGGACCTCGGCCGGGCCGGGATCCTGCTCGGCGGGCCGGGCGCCCCGGCGCCCGACGACCGGGACTGGCCGGGGCTGCCGGGGACGGCGACGTACGCCGTCGACCTCGTCGAGTGCCCCGCGGACGTCGAGGCGGACCTGCGTCCGGCCCTGGCCCGGATGCTGTTCAAGATCGCGGTCGTCCAGGACCTCGACGAGGCGCGCGCCCTGGTCGCCGCCTCGTCCGACGTCACCGCGGTGACGGTCGACGGCGATGTGCTCGGCGCGCACTACGCCTCGGGCGGGTCCACCTCGGCCCCGAGCCTGATCGAGGTGCAGGCGGCGGTCGAGGAGGCGAGCCAGAAGCTCGCCACGTCCGCCCACACGGTCGAGCGGCTGTCCTTCGAGACGCAGTCGCTCGACCAGCAGCGGCTCGACGCCGAGCACCGGGTGCAGGTCGCGCTGTCGAAGCTGCACGAGTCCGATGCGACGCTGGCCGCGGTCGCCGAGCGGCTGGGGCAGCACGGGTCCGCGGCGCGGTCGGCGCACGCCGAGGCGGACCGGCTGGCGGCCCAGATGCGGGCTGCCGAGGAGGCTCGGGAGTCGGCCGTCAGCGGGCTCGCCGACCTCGAGCAGCGACTCGCGCAGGCCGAGGACGCCCCCGAGGAGGAGCCGGACACGACTCACCGCGAGGAGCTCGCCCAGGCCGCCCGGGAGGCCCGGCAGAAGGAGATGGACGCGCGGCTCGCGCTACGCACCGCCGAGGAGCGCGGCCGGGCCCTGCAGGGACGCGCCGAGGCACTGCGCCGGCAGGCGACCGAGGAGCGCGAGTCCCGTGAGCGGGAGGTGCGCCGGCGCGAGCGTCTGGGCCGGCAGGCCGAGGTCGGTCGGGCGGTCGCCGCCGCCGCGGAGCAGGTGCTCGTCCGGCTCGAGCTGTCGGTCGAGGCGGCTGCCGCCGAGCGGCAGTCGGTCGAGGCGGGCCGGTCCGGTCGCGAGCGCGACCTGCGCGAGGTCCGCGACCGGCTGCGCGCTCTGGCCAAGGAGCTCGACGAGCTGACCGGGTCCCAGCACCGCGACGAGATGGCCCGCGCCCAGCAGCGGATGCGGATCGAGCAGCTCGAGGAGCGCGCCCTGGCCGAGCTGGGGCTCGACCCGGCCGGGCTCGTCGCCGACTACGGGCCGGACCAGCCGGTGCCGGTGGTGCTCGCCGAGGGCGACCTCGAGGAGGGGCAGGAGCCACCGCCACCCGCGCCGTACGACCGGGACGAGCAGCAGGCGCGGCTGCAGAAGGCGGAACGCGCCCTCGCCCAGCTCGGCCGGATCAACCCGCTGGCGCTGGAGGAGTTCTCGGCGCTGGAGGACCGGCACAAGTTCATCACCGAGCAGCTCGAGGACCTGCGCGGCACCCGCCGCGACCTGCTCGACATCGTCCGCGAGGTCGACGCCCGGGTGCAGCAGGTCTTCACCGAGGCGTACGCGGACGTCACGAAGGCGTTCGACGCCACCTTCGCCCGGCTCTTCCCCGGAGGGGAGGGGCGACTGGTGCTCACCGACCCCGACGACATGCTCGCGTCGGGTGTCGAGGTCGAGGCGCGCCCGGCGGGCAAGAAGGTCAAGCGCCTCTCGCTGCTCTCCGGTGGTGAGCGGTCGCTGGTCGCGGTGGCGTTCCTCGTGGCGCTGTTCAAGGCACGGCCCTCGCCGTTCTACATCCTCGACGAGGTCGAGGCGGCGCTCGACGACACCAACCTCGGCCGGCTGCTGGAGATCTACGAGGAGCTGCGCGAGAGCTCCCAGCTGCTGGTGATCACCCACCAGAAGCGGACGATGGAGGTCGGCGACGCGCTCTACGGGGTCACCATGCGCGGCGACGGCGTCTCGGCGGTGATCAGCCAGCGGCTGCGTGAGGAGTAGCCCTCACCGTCTGGTCTAATGTCTGCTGTGTCTATTGACATTAAGCAGACAGAGTCGCTCGACACCTCGGTCGTCCCCACCTCCCGCGTCGCGCTCGCCGCGTCGATCGGCGCCACCGTGGAGTGGTACGACTTCTTCCTCTACGGCTCGGCCGCGAGCCTGGTGTTCGGACCGCTGTACTTCTCCGGCCTCGACGGTGCGGCGGCCCAGCTCGCCGCCTTCGGCACGTTCGCCGTCGGGTTCGTCGCCCGGCCGGTCGGCGGGGTGCTCTTCGGGCACTGGGGTGACCGGGTCGGGCGCACGACGATGCTGATCTGGACGCTCGTCGTGATGGGCCTGGGCACGGCCCTGATCGGGCTGCTGCCGACGTACGACTCGATCGGGGTCTGGGCTCCCGTCCTGCTGGTCGTGCTGCGGGTCCTGCAGGGCATCGGCGTCGGCGGGGAGTACGGCGGAGCGGTGCTGCTGTGCACCGAGTTCTCGCCCCCGCAGCGGCGCGGGTGGTACGGCTCGTGGGCGCACATCGGCGTCCCCGGTGGGCTCCTGCTCGCGAGCGGGGCGTTCTCGCTGGCGGCGCTGCTCCCCGACGACGCATTCCTCGCCTGGGGCTGGCGGGCCTGCTTCCTGGCCAGCGTGGTGCTCCTCGCGATCGGCGCGCTCGTGCGCTCGCGGGTCATGGAGACCCCGGCCTTCGCGCAGGTGCAGGAGCGCAAGGAGGTGGCGAGCGTCCCGCTGGCTGAGCTGCTCCGCGCCCAGCCACGGACCCTGGTGCTGGCGATGGGGACCCGGCTGGTCGAGGGCTTCACGTACAACCTGTTCTCGGTCTACCTGCTGGCCTACGTCGTCGGCGAGCTGGGCAGGCCGCGGTCCTGGGCCCTCACCCCGATCCTGGTCGGGGCCGGAGTGGGGGTGGTCCTGGTGCTCGTCTGCGGCCGGCTCAGCGACCGGGTCGGCCGCAAGCCGGTCTACCGGGCGGGCGCGTGGGGAGCGCTGCTGTTCGCGTTCCCGGCGGCGTGGCTGGCGCAGACGGGGGAGCGCTGGGCGCTGGCGATCGTGTTCGTCGGCGGCCTCGGCGTGCTGTACGGCGCGATCTACGGTCCACTCGCCGCGTTCTGGGCGGAGCTGTTCGAGACCCGCTACCGGTTCACCGCGCTGAACACGATGTACCAGCTCTCCGGCGTCCTCGCCTCCGGCCTGACGCCGGTCATCGCGGCGTGGCTGGTCGTGCGCGGTGACGGGAGCCTGTGGCTGGTGGCGACGTACGCCGTCGTGGTCGCGGCGACGAGCCTGATCTGCGCGCGCGCCCTGCCGGAGACCAGGCCCTCGAGCGGATAGCATGAAGGTGTCGCGAGCTCCGCGCGACTCCTTCCCCACCTGCTCGTCTCGAGGTTGTGCTTCCCCATGATCTGGACCCTGCTGCTGATGTTCGCCGTCCTCGTCCTCGCCGGACTGGTCGCGCTGTACGTCGCCTTCCCGCACCGCGGCGAGGACATGCCGTACGCCCCCGGCCTCGGCAAGGCGATGAAGCAGGCCCGCAGCCGACTGCAGACCCTCGACGAGGACCAGGGCGAACGCCTGCAGCGACTGCAGCGCCGCTGACCCGTCCGGTGTGGGCTACGGTCCGTCCGTGACCGAGCGCACCGGGGCCGTGGTGCTCAACTTCGGCCCGCCCGACGACACGCTCGCCTGCCTGGACTCCCTCGAGCGGTCCGAGGACCTCGACCTGCGCATCGTGGTGGTCGACAACGGTCCGGAGTCGGGGGACCAGCACCACGCGCTGGCCGAGGGGATCGCCGGCCGTGCTGAGCTGGTGGCGACCGGCGCCAACCTCGGCTACGCAGCAGGCAACAACGTCGGCATCTCCCGGCTGCTCGACGCCGGCGTCGACCGGGTCTGGGTGCTCAACCCCGACACCCGGGCCGAGCCGTCGACGCTGGGACAGCTGGGCGCCCATCTCGACGCGGTTCCCGACTGCGCCGTGGTCGCGCCCCGGTTCCTCCTGCCGGGCGACCCGCCACGGATCTGGTTCGAGAGCGCGGAGGTCGACCGCGGCACGGCGGCGATCCGTCCCGACCACCTCAACCGCACCGAGGCCGAGTGCCCGCCGGGGCCGGCGCGGGACACCGACTACGTCGCCGGGGCGGGGATGCTGCTGCGGGCCGCGGCGCTGCGCGACGTCGGCATGCTGCCCGAGGACTTCTTCCTGTACTTCGAGGAGACCACCTGGTGCCTGTCCGCCGCGGACCTCGGCTGGCGGGTGATGGTGCTCCCCGAGGCACGGATGCTGCACCTCAAGCGGTCGGGCTCGGCGGTGCCGACGGCGTACTACGTTTACTACATGACCCGCAACCGGCTGCTCTTCGCCGAGCGGGTGCTGGGGATCGACCGCGACGAGGTCTTCGGACCCGTGCTCGAGACCTTCGAGCGCGATCTCCTCGTGCCCTGGCGTGCGCGGGTCGCCGCGCACGCACCGCACTGGCTGGAGACCTTCGAGGAGCTCGTACGCCGGGCCCTTCGTGACGCGCGTGCCGGGGTGACCGGCGGCGTCGACGGCATCGCGGCGGCGGCGTCGTGAGCGGGGCACCCGAGCACTCGCCGGACGAGGTGGCCGAGCTGCGGCGGCTGCTGGCAGAGGAGCGCCACCAGTTCATGACCGACCTCGAGGACTCGGTGGTGCTGGTCGAGGACACCCGTGCGGAGCTGGCCCGCGTCCGTGCCGAGCGCGACGGCCTGGCACAGGGGAGGGCCGACGCCCGGGAGCAGCGCGACCGCGCGCAGGCCCGGGTCAGGCGTCTGCTCGCCCAGCGGGACCGGCTGCGCAGGAGGCGTGACGCGCTTGAGGCCGAGCTCGCCGAGAGCATGGTCCGCGACAGCCGCGCCGTGCGCCTGACGGCGCGGCTGGTGCGCCGCGTGCGCAGGGTCAGGCGGTGACCTCGGTCACCGGGCAGTGGGTCCTGCTCTGCTCCGGAGACGACCGGAGCGTCGACGACGTCCGCGCCGCGCACGGCCTGGCCGACGCGCTCGTCGCGCGCGGCCACACGGTGCGGGTGCTGGAGCCGGCGCGCTGGCTCGAGGCGGACGGCGCTGACGTCGTGGTGGTCACGACGCCGGCGGCGGAACCGTCGTACGCAGCGAACGCCTGGAGGATCGCCTGGGTCGGCGAGCAGGTCGAGCGCTGGGCTGCCGCTCCCCACCTCCCGGCATACGACCAGGTGCTCGCGACCAGTCCGCTGTCCGCGGAGAGGTTGCGCCGGGCTACCGACCGTGCCGGCGAGGTGCTGATGCGCGGCTGCGACCCCGGTGCGACGGGTGCGGGCCCGGCGGACCCGGCACCGGACGAGGACGCCGCCCGCGGGACGGGTCACCTGTCCTGCGCGTGGCTCGCCTCGGTCGCGGCGGGGGAGACCCCCGAGACCGCCGGCCGGCTCGGGCTGCGTGCCGCGGGACTGCTGGGTCTCGACGCGGACGAGCGCCGGCGGACGGTGCGCGAGCGGCACGCGTGGGCGCGACGTGCAGAGGAGATCGTCCGCCTCGTCGAGGCCGGCCGGGGGCGAGGGCCGGCACCGCGCCACCCGGTGCACTTCTGGCCCGACTACACCTCGGGCAACCCGATCCAGTCGATGATGTACGCCGCGCTGGGCGACGTCGACGCCTATCCCGTCGCGGTGCCCGGGACGCTGGCCGACTGGCTGGAGCGTCGCACCCCGCGGGCACAGGGCCTCGTGCTGCACCTGCACTGGACGGCGCCGATCCTGCAGAACTGCCGCTCGGCCGTCGACGCGCTCGTCGCGCTGCGCCGGACGCTCACCGCCCTCGAGGGGTACGTCGGTGCGGGCGGTCGGATGGCATGGACCATCCACAACGTGCTGCCCCACGACGTGAAGTGGCGCTGGGCCGAGCTCGAGCTGGCCCAGTGGCTGGCCGACCACGCCGAGCGGGTCCACGTCATGGCGCCCGTGACCGTGCGCGAGGCCCGGCCCTTCTACGTCGTGGATCCTGCGCGAGTGGTCCAGGTCGACCTGTCGAGCTACGAGGGCGTGTACCCGCGCTGGATCGGGCGCCAGGAGGCTCGCCGTCGGCTCGGGCTCGAGCCGCACCACCGGGTGCTGACGGCGGTCGGCGGGATACGGGCGTACAAGGGCCTGAACCGGATGCTCGACGTGTTCGCCGCGATGGCGGCGGAGGACCCCGACCTTCGACTGCTGGTCGCCGGCCAGCCCTCGGGCGACGGGATCGAGGAGCTGCGCGAGCGGTGCGAGGCCGACCCCCGGGTGGTGGCCCGGTTCGGGTTCGTCGCCGACGCCGACCTGCAGGTGTGGATGCATGCCGCCGACCTGGCGGTCCTGCCCTACCGCGCGATCCTCAACTCGGCTGCGTTCACCCTCGCCCACACCTTCGGACTGCCGGTGGTCGGACCGGCGGCCGGTGGACTGCTGGAGTGGGACCACGTCGACCACGTCCGGCTCTTCGACCCCGCGGACGACGGGTCGCTCGAGGAGACGCTGCGTACCGCGGTGACGGACCTGGTGGTCGACGAGACCCGCGCCGCTCGGGCCCACGAGGCGGCGCGGGCGGCCTCGCTGCGCCTGCACCCGGACCGGATGGCCGACGGGCTGGCGGAGATGATCGGGTCGCTCGTGGTGGGATGAGCACGTGACCGTGCTCGCCCTGATCATCGTCCTTGCCGTCGTCGCCGTCCTCGTCGTCGGAGGCGGCGTCGGGCTGCTCGTCCGCTCCCGCCGCCGCCCCAAGCCGCCGGTCCAGGCTCCGGACGCGCCGGTCCTCACCGCGGACGAGCCGCCGACCACCACGGAGCCCGAGGACCCGGGCACGTTGGACGGCGTCCCGCCGGAGGTCGAGAGCCCGGCGCCCACCACCACCATCGAGCGACCCGAGGGCACCGAGAGCCGGCTGGTCCGGCTGCGGCGCCGGCTGGCCGGGTCGCAGGGAGGTCTGGGTCGCGGGCTGCTCGCCCTGCTCTCCCGGGACCGCGTCGACGAGGACACCTGGGAGGAGATCGAGGACACCCTCATCACCGCCGACGTCGGGGTCGGGCCGACCCAGGAGCTGGTCGCCCGGCTGCGCGAGCGGCTGCGGGTCGAGGGCGGCTCGACCGCGTCGGTGGCCGACGTGCTGCGCGAGGAGCTGACCACGCTCGTCGGGCGTGACGCCGACCGCAGCCTGGGCACCACCGGCGCCGACGGCGGGCCCGGCGTCGTGCTGGTCGTCGGGGTCAACGGCACCGGCAAGACCACCACGGTGGGCAAGCTCGCCCGGATGCTCGTCGCCGAGGACCGTCGCGTCCTGCTCGGTGCGGCCGACACGTTCCGCGCCGCCGCCACCGAGCAGCTCAGCACGTGGGGCGAGCGCGTGGGTGTCGAGGTCGTCACCGGCCCCGAGGGCGGGGACCCGGCGAGCGTGGCGTTCGACGCCGTACGCCGCGGCGCCGAGGACGGCGCCGACGTCGTCCTCGTCGACACCGCCGGCCGCCTGCAGAACAAGGCCGGCCTGATGGACGAGCTGGGCAAGGTCAAGCGGGTCGTGGAGAAGCAGGCGCCCGTGACGGAGGTGCTGCTGGTGCTCGACGCGACCACCGGCCAGAACGGCATGACCCAGGCACGGGTGTTCGCCGAGGTCGTCGACGTCACCGGGATCGTGCTCACCAAGCTCGACGGATCCGCGAAGGGCGGCATCGTGGTCGCGGTGCAGCGCGAGCTGGGCGTCCCGGTGAAGCTGGTCGGGCTCGGGGAGGGCCCCGACGACCTCGCGCCGTTCGACCCCGACGGCTTCGTCGCCGCGCTGCTCGGCGAGACGGACTGAGCCCTCAGGACCGCGGCTCGAAACACTCTCGTAACCGGGGGGCGAGAGACGTCACCTGCCTGACACATCGGTGCTCGTCGGGCGAAACACCGGTTGCGCACGCTACTGCGCAGACCGGCGGGCCCGGCTGACAGCAGGGGCGATCCACGCCCCGCCAGGCCCGTGGGAGGTCAAGACCCAGGAGGTTTCGTGGACGGCTACTACGCGTTCATGCTGGTCGCGACGGCGTTCGTGCTGATGATGACGACGCCCGCGCTGGCCCTGTTCTACGGCGGCATGACTCGGTCCAAGTCCGTGCTGAACATGATGATGATGTCGTACGTCTCGGCGGCGGTCGTCGGCATCCTCTGGGTGCTGTGGGGCTGGTCGATGGCCTTCGGCGGCGGTGACGGGACGTTCTTCGCCAACCCGTTCACGCAGTTCGGGCTCAAGGGCGTCGACACCGGTGACTACATCACCGTGATGTTCCAGCTGACCTTCGCGGTCATCACCGCGGCACTGATCTCCGGCGCGATCGCCGACCGGGTCAAGCTGTCCTCGTGGATGGTGTTCCTGCCGCTGTGGGTCACGCTGTCGTACTTCCCCCTGGCCCACATGGTCTTCAGCTGCAGCGACTCGGCGCTGATCTGCACCAAGATCGGTGCCCAGGACTACGCCGGCGGGACCGCGGTCCACATCAACGCCGGTGTCGCCGGCCTGGTCCTCGCGCTGATCATCGGCAAGCGGGTCGGCTGGCCGCGCGACCCGATGCGCCCGCACAACCTGACCCTGACGATGCTCGGCGCCGGCCTGCTGTGGATCGGCTGGTACGGCTTCAACGTCGGCTCGATCGTCTTCGGCGACGACTGGAGCACCGCCAAGGGCGCCGCCGCCAACGTCGCGCAGTTCTACTCCGAGACGGGGCGGACCTTCACCAACACCACGATCGCCACCATGGCCGCGATGCTGGGCTGGCTGCTGATCGAGCGCATGCTGCACGGCAAGGCGACGACCCTCGGCGCCGCTTCGGGCATCGTCGCCGGCCTGGTCGCGATCACCCCGGCCTGCGGCGCGGTCGACCTGGTCGGTGCGATCGCCATCGGCGCCATCGCCGGCGCGGTCTGCGCCTGGGCGGTGGGCCTGAAGTTCAAGCTCGGTCTCGACGACTCCCTCGACGTGGTCGGCGTCCACCTGGTCGGCGGCATCGTGGGCACCGTCCTGATCGGGCTGTTCTCCACCTCCGACGGTGCCGGCGGCGTCGACGGGCTCTTCTACGGCGGCGGCCTCGGGTCGCTGGGGGACCAGGTGCTCGGGGCGCTGGTCGCGATCGTCTGGTCCGGCGTGTTCACCGCGGTCATCGGGTTCGCCATCAAGTTCACGATCGGCTGGCGGATCAGCGAGGACGACGAGGTGGAGGGCATCGACTCCAACCAGCACGGCGAGTCCGGCTACGACCTGCACACCTCCATCAGCGGTGGCGGCCCGAGGACGGGCGTCCTCGACGCCTCCACCAGGACCCCCGGCAAGAGCGAAGGAGCGCACGCATGAAGCTCGTCACCGCGGTGATCAAGCCGCACAAGTGGGAAGAGGTCCGCGAGGCGCTGGAGTCCTTCGGTGTCACGGGGATGACGGTCTCGGAGGTCTCCGGCTACGGCCGGCAGAAGGGCCACACCGAGGTCTACCGCGGTGCGGAGTACGACATCGCGCTGGTGCCCAAGATCCGCATCGAGATCGTGGTCGACGACGGCGACGTCACCGACGTCGCGGAGATCGTGGTGAAGGCCGCGCAGACCGGCCGGATCGGCGACGGCAAGGTCTGGGTCTCCCCGGTGGAGAGCGTCGTACGCGTCCGCACGGGTGACCGCGACGGGGCCGCGATCTAGCACCCGGCTCGGCTGCTCACGACCCGGTGCCCCAGGACATGTCCTAGGGTGCCGGGTCGTGACTGTCTCCGCAGGTGACACCGCCTGGCTGCTGGCCAGCACCGCTCTCGTGCTGCTGATGGGACCGGGCCTCGCCCTGTTCTACGGCGGCATGGTCCGCTCCAAGAGCGTGCTGAACATGATGATGATGACGTTCGGGGCGGCGGCCGCGATCGTGGTGATCTGGGTGCTCGTGGGCTACTCGCTGGCCTTCGGCGACGACGTCGGCGGTGGTCTCCTCGGCGACCCGCTGCAGCACCTCGGCCTGCAGGACCTGCTCGCGGTCCCCGCACGGGGCAGTGCGGACGGCTGGCTGAGCGTGCCGGTGATCCTCTTCGCGGTCTTCCAGGGACTCTTCTGCGTGATCACCGGAGCGCTCGTCTCCGGAGCACTGGCCGACCGGGCCCGGTTCGGTGCCTGGATGGTGTTCGTCTGCGTGTGGACCGTGGCGGTGTACGCCCCGGTCGCGCACTGGGTCTTCGACGCGGACCGTCCCGGCCACACGGGCGGCTGGCTGGTGAACCAGGTCGGCCTGGTCGACTTCGCGGGCGGGACCGCCGTCGAGATCGTCTCCGGCGCATCCGCGCTCGCGCTGGCCCTCGTGGCCGGCCGGCGGGTCGGGTTCGGCAAGGACCCGATGCGACCGCACAACCTGACTAACGTGATGCTCGGTGCCGGCCTGCTGTGGTTCGGCTGGTACGGCTTCAACGCCGGCTCGGCCCTCGCGGCCGACCACACCGCTGCCGTCGTCCTGGTCAACACGCTGTGCGCCGGGTCCGCGGGGATCCTCGGCTGGCTGCTGCTCGAGCGGCTGCGCGACGGGCACGCGACGTCGCTCGGCGCTGCGTCCGGCCTGGTCGCCGGGCTGGTCGCGATCACCCCGAGCTGCTCGTCGCTGAGTCCGCTCGGTGCGCTGCTGATGGGCCTGGTCGCGGGCGTGGTGTGCAGCCTGGCCATCGGGCTGAAGTACCGCTGGGGCTACGACGACTCCCTCGACGTCGTCGGCGTCCACCTGGTCGGCGGCATCGTCGGCACGGTCGGCGTCGGGCTGCTCGCGACCGCGGCCGCACCGGCCGGTGTCGACGGGCTGCTCTACGGCGGGGGCGTCGACCAGCTCGGCCGTCAGCTGCTGGCGGTCGCCGTGGTCCTCGCCTACGCGTTCGTCGTCTCGGGCGTGATCGGCTTCGTGGTCGACAGAGTGATGGGCTTCCGGGTCGACGAGGAGCACGAGGTCTCGGGGATCGACCTCGTCGTCCACGCGGAGAGCGCGTACGACTTCCACTCCACCAGCAGCGGGACCCGCAGCGTGCTCGGCACGCGACCGCTACCGCCGCACGACCCGGACGCAATGAGAGGATCGACCCGATGAAGCTGGTGACCGCAGTGGTGAAGCCGCACAAGTGGGAGGACGTCCGCGCCGCCCTGGAGGCCGCCGGTGTCACCGGGATGACGGTCTCGGAGGTCTCCGGCTACGGCCGGCAGAAGGGCCACACCGAGGTCTACCGCGGTGCGGAGTACGACATCGCGCTGGTGCCGAAGATCCGGATCGAGATCGTGCTCGACGACGTCGAGGTCGACGCGGTGGTCGACGCGATCGTCGCCGCGGGGCAGACCGGTCGGATCGGCGACGGCAAGGTCTGGGTGGCGCCGGTGGACAGCGTCGTCCGCGTCCGCACCGGCGAGCAGGACCGCGAGGCGCTGTGACCGCACGCCCGGTGGGTGAGCGCGGGTGACCGCGGAGCAGCGGGCCGAGCGCACCCGGTGGGCCGACGAGCTCTGCACGAAGGCGTACGACGGCACCGGCGTCCCCGAGACCGGGGTCGCCCTCGTGGCGGTGGGTGGCTACGGCCGCGGTGAGCTGGCGACGTACTCCGACCTCGACGTGGTCCTCGTCCTCGACGACGGGGTCGAACCAGGTCAGTGGGCCGGCGACGTGTGGTACCCGCTGTGGGACTCCGGCGCCGCGATCGACCACTCGGTCCGGACGCTGAGCGAGATGTCGACCGCGGCGGTCGGCGACGTCCGCGTCGCGCTCGGCCTGCTGGACGCACGGCACCTCGCCGGTGACCCGACGATCACGCTGCGGCTGCGCACGGCGCTGCACAACGACTGGCGCAAGGAGGCGCGCGCGCGGCTGCCCCAGCTGCGCGAGGTGGTCGGCGACCGGGTCTCGGTGACCGGGGAGCTGGCCCACGCGGCCGTCCCCGACCTCAAGGAGTCGACCGGCGGGCTCCGCGACGCGACCGTGCTCAAGGCGTTGGTCGCGAGCTGGCTGGTCGACGTGCCCCACACCGAGCTCGAGGGAGCGCGCACCCGCCTGCTCGACGTCCGCGACGCCCTGCACGAGGTCGCCGGTCGTGCGACCGACCGGGTGGCTCCGGAGTACTGGTCCGACATGGCGAAGGTCCTCGGTCTCGAGGACGACACCACGCTGCAGCGCTCGACCCGCGCCGCCGGACGACGGATCACCCACCTGTCCCGGCTGACCTGGAGCCGTGCGGAGGCCGCCCTGTCGCGCCCGCGGACCTCGGCCGTGCGACGACCCGACCTGCAGCGTGTCGCCCCCGGCGTCGCCGTCTCGCGAGGAGAGGTGGTGCTGCAGCGCGACGCCCGCGTCGCCGCCGACCCGATGCTGCTGCTGCGTGCCGCCGCCGAGGCTGCCGAGCGAGGGCTGGTCCTGTCGCCGACGACCTCGGCCCGGCTGGTGAGGGAGGCGCCCGCGCTGCCCGACCCCTGGCCCGCCGAGGCCCGGGACCTGCTGGTGCGGCTGCTCGCCGCCGGCCCGGGCCTGCTGCCGGTGTGGGAGACGCTCGACGAGACCGGGGCCATCGACACCTTCCTCCCCGAGTGGGAGCAGGTACGCCTGCTGCCGCACGCCTCCGTCGTGCACCGGTGGACGGTCGACCGGCACCTCGTCCAGACCTGCATCGAGGCGGCCGGCCTGATCCGCCGTGCGCGACGCCCGGACGTCTTGATGGTGGCCGCACTGCTGCACGACATCGGCAAGGGTGGGCTGGTCGAGCACAGCGTCGCCGGCGAGCCGATCGCCAGGAGGGTCGCGACCCGGATGGGGTTCGCCGCACGCGAGGTCGACCTGGTCGGCCAGCTCGTACGCCGCCACCTGCTGCTGCCGGAGGTGGCCACCACCCGCGACCCCGACGACCCGGCGACGCTGACCCAGGTGACCGCGGTCGTACCCGACCGGGAGGTCCTCGACCTGCTGGCGACCCTCACCGAGGCGGACGCGCGCGCCACCTCCGACCAGGCCTGGACGTCGTGGCGCGCCGGGCTGGTCCACTCGCTGCACCGCCGCGCGGCGGCCTCGCTGACGGAGGGGGAGGACCCCGTACCCGAGGAGGAGCACGACTTCGAGGTGCCTGGCAAGGTGCGCCGGGACCCGAGCAGCGTGTTCGTCCAGGTCGACGACAGCGACGACGGCGCCCAGGTCACGGTGATCTCCGGCGACCGGGTCGGTCTGCTCGCCGACGCCGCGGCGATGCTCGCCCTGCAGCGGGTCTCGGTGCGTGCGGCCCGTGCCCGGGTCGTCGACGACGTCTGTCTCTCGCTCTGGCAGGTCGCCGACACCGGGCTGGACGAGAGCGTGCTGCTGCAGCGGCTGGAGAACATCGTCGAGGGCCGCCTCGACGCCCGTGAACGGCTGTCCCGGCTGACCCCGGCCAGGATCGAGCCCACGGTGGCGGTCCGCCCGGAGGCCTCGGACGTCTCGACGGTGATCGAGGTCCGCGCCGAGGACCGGCCGGGCGTGCTCTTCACCGTGTGCCGGGCACTGGCCGACGCCGGTGTCGCCGTGCGGTCGATGCACGTGACCACGCTCGGCCCGCAGGCGATCGACGTGTTCTACGTCCAGGAGACCGGCGCGGGGGCGCTCGGCGACGTCCGCGCCTCCGCCGCGGCCCACGCCATACGCTCCGGCCTGCTCGAGGCCGTTAGTCTTGAGACGCCGGGCGCAGGCACCTGATCGTCCGGCCCCACCTGTTCTCCCGTCTGCGAGGTCCGCTCCTTGTTCGCCACGCTGTCTGACCGTCTTGCCAGCACCTTCAAGGGGCTGCGGGGCAAGGGCCGGCTCTCCGAGGCCGACATCGACGCCACCGCGCGTGAGATCCGGATCGCGCTGCTCGAGGCGGACGTCGCGCTGCCGGTCGTCAAGGACTTCGTGGCCGCGGTCAAGGAGCGGGCGCGCGGCGAGGAGGTCTCGGGAGCGCTGAACCCGGCCCAGCAGGTCGTCAAGATCGTCAACGAGGAGCTCGTGGCGATCCTGGGCGGCGAGACCCGCCGGCTGCGCTACGCCAAGACCCCGCCGACGGTCATCATGCTCGCCGGACTGCAGGGCGCCGGCAAGACGACGCTGGCGGCCAAGCTCGCGCTGTGGCTCAAGGACCAGGGGCACAGCCCGATGCTGGTGGCGGCGGACCTCCAGCGTCCCAACGCGGTCACCCAGCTCCAGGTCAACGGGGAGCGGGCCGGTGTCACCGTGCACGCCCCGGAGCCCGGCAACGGCGTCGGTGACCCGGTCGCGGTCGCGCGGGGCGGCGTGGAGGAGGCGCGTCGTACTCTCCACGACGTCGTCATCGTCGACACCGCCGGGCGCCTGGGCCTCGACGCCGAGCTGATGCAGCAGGCCTCCGACATCCGCGACGCGGTGCAGCCGGACGAGGTGCTCTTCGTCGTCGACGCGATGATCGGCCAGGACGCGGTCGCCACGGCACAGGCCTTCCTCGACGGGGTCGGCTACGACGCCGTCGTCCTCACCAAGCTCGACGGCGACGCCCGCGGCGGTGCCGCGCTGTCGATCGCGAAGATGACCGGCAAGCCGGTGATGTTCGCCTCCAGCGGCGAGAAGCTGACCGACTTCGACCTGTTCCACCCCGACCGGATGGCCGGGCGGATCCTCGACATGGGCGACATGCTCACCCTGATCGAGCAGGCCGAGCGGACCTTCGACAAGGAGCAGGCGCTCAAGGCGGCCGAGAAGCTCGCCGGCGGGAAGGGGGAGTTCACCCTCGACGACTTCCTCTCCCAGATGCAGCAGGTCCGCAAGCTCGGCTCGCTGTCGAAGATCGCCGGGATGATCCCCGGGATGTCGCAGTTCAAGGACCAGCTGGACAACTTCGACGACCGCGAGATCGACCGGATCGAGGCCGTCATCAACTCGATGACGCCGGCCGAGCGGGCCAACCCGAAGCTCATCGACGGCTCTCGTCGGGCCCGGATCGCCAAGGGGTCGGGCCGCGCGGTCTCCGACGTGAACACGCTGGTCGACCGGTTCTTCGAGGCCCGCAAGATGATGGAGTCGATGGCCCGCGGCGGTGGCATGCCGGGCATGCCGGGCATGCCCGGGATGGGGGGCGGCAAGCGTGCCCGCGCCCGTCAGGCGCCGCAGCCCAAGAAGAAGAAGGGCGCCAACAAGAAGGGCGGCAACCCCGCCCGGCGCGCGGCGCAGGAGGCGCAGCGCGAGGCCGCTCGCGCGGAGCGCTCGGCGGGGGCCAACCCGTTCGGCATCCAGCAGGGCGGGGACCAGGACTTCGACCCCGCCGACCTCAAGCTGCCCGCCGACCTGAGCAAGTACCTCAAGTAGGCGCCCCTGAGCACGCGGACCCCGTACCTCTCGCCGGCCGGTAAGCCGCGTCCCTCTGCGGTGTGGTTCGCGGTAGGTGGGGCGCTCGTGGTGCTGGGCATCGTGCTCGCCGTCGTGGTGGATGTGCGCACCCACGAGGCGGTTGCGCGGACTGACGGCGAGCTCGCGGCAGACGCTCAGCCTCACCAGGTCGCGGCCGAGCACGGCGAGCGGATGCTCTTCCGCGAGGTCGGCGCTCCGGTTCCGGACTGCCAGGTCACGCGGAACGAGCGCGAGGTGACCGTGCGGAGTGTGGATGGATCATCCGACGTCACCACCCGCGGGCGGAACTGGGAGGGTTTCGCGCGGGTCGAGGCTCCGGGCGGTGCGCTCACCGTCACCTGCTACGCGATCGGGCGAGGCGCGGTCCGTGTCGGCGAGCCGGTAGAGATCGCCGGCTCCTTCGGTGTCGCTCTGCTCGGTGCTCTCGGCTCGCTCTTCGTCGTCACCGGTGCGGGGACGGTCGTGCTGGTGCTGACAACGGTTCTCTGGCTCACTCGCAAGCCCTCGTCGAGTCTGTGAGCCGTCAGGCGACGACGCGCCCGCGCAGCACCACGCGCGCCGGCCGCTTCAGCGCGCCGATGTCGCTGCGCGGGTCGCGGTCGAGCACGACGAAGTCGGCGGGCGAGCCCTCGGCCAGCGTGCCGTCCAGGCCCAGCCACTCCCGCCCCCGCCAGGAGGCGGCACCGAGCGCGTCGACCGCTGGCAGGCCCCAGGCGTGCAGCTCGGCGACCTCGTCGGCGATCAGCCCGTGCGGCAGCTGCCCCCCGGCGTCGGTGCCGGCGTAGATCGCCACCCCGGCCTCGAAGGCGGACATGATGGTCTGCTTGCGGCGCGCGTGCAGCGCCGTCATGTGCTCGGCGTAGGCCGGGAACTTGCTGCCTGCCGCCTCGGCGAAGGTCGGGAAGTTGTTGAGGTTGATCGCGGTCGGCACCAGCGCCGTGCCCTGCGCGGCCATCTGGTCGACCAGGTCCTCCGACAGGCCGGTGCCGTGCTCGATGCAGTCGATGCCGGCGTCGATGACGATCGGCAGGACCTCCTCGCCGAAGCAGTGCGCGGTGACCTTCGCACCGTGCTCGTGGGCCGTACGGATCGCGGCCGCGAAGTCCTCGGCGGGGAAGGACGGGCGCAGGTCGCCGGCGTCGCGCTCGATCCAGTCGCCGACCAGCTTGACCCAGCCGTCGCCGCGCTGGGCCTCCTGCGCGACGTACGCCGTCAGGTCCGCGGGCTCCACCTCGTGGGCGAAGTTGCGGATGTAGCGCCTCGTCCGAGCGATGTGCCGCCCGGCGCGCACCAGTCGGGGGAGGTCCTCACGCTCGTTGACCCACGAGGTGTCCACCGGGGAGCCGCAGTCGCGCAGCAGCAGCGCGCCGGCGTCCCGGTCGGTCAGGGCCTGCTGCTCGGTGGTCTCCTCGTCCACCCCGCCGTTCGCGTCCAGCCCGACGTGGCAGTGCGCGTCGACCAGCCCGGGCACGATCCAGCCCGAGGCCACCGTCTCCGCGCCCGGCTGCGGCTCGTACGTGACGACGCCGCCCCCGTCGGGGCCGGCGACGACGTAGAGGTCGCGGGAGTCGTCCGGGCTGTCGGGGAGGACGGGGCCGGTGAAGCGGAGCGCGGCTGACATGCTCGCGAGGCTAGCCCCGCGCCGCCTCGGGCTCGTACGTGACCAGGGCCCGGTTGCGCCGCAGCAGCTCCGCGCCGATGTGCTCGCCGGTACGGCGGTCGATGACCTCGCGCCAGATCTCGTTGTGGCGGAACCACCGACCCTCGACCTGCTCGAAGCCCTCGGCGCGGGCGTGGACGGAGAAGGACCGGGTCGGCTCCCGGTCCGAGCGCAGCTCCCCCTCGAGGTAGCGGTCACCGACCCCGACGCGCACGGTGAAGCTGGCATCGGTGTCGTTGCGGACGACGAGGTCGACGTAGTTCCACACGATCGAGCAGCCGACGCCCCACGGCAGCACGCGACCGTTGTCCGGGAACGGGTCGAAGCTGTGCTGCGAGCGCTCCACCATGGTCAGGTCGGAGTGCATGAACATCCAGACCAGGAGGTTGGCCAGCTGGCAGATTCCACCGCCCGTCCCGGCGTGCGCCTTGCCGTTGGACAGCTTCATCCCGTCGACGTAGCCGCGACGACGCGTGCAGTTGCCGACCAGCCGGTTGAACGAGAACGTCTCACCGGGCCGGATCACCACCGTGTCGATCCGCGTGCAGGCCAGGCGCAGGTTGTGGACCTTGTTGTGCTGCAGCCACATCTCCTCCTCGCCGAGCTGGCGCAGCAGCAGGGAGGCGTGCTTCTTCACGCGGTACGACGGTCCCGGTGCGGTCGGCCGCGTGGGGGAGGGCGGCGTCACCCAGCGGGCGCCCGAGCGCGCCCAGGCGAGGTGCCGCCGCAGCTGGTGGTAGCGGACGGCGAGCGGGTAGAGCGCGGGGTGGCGCTCGGCGACACGGCGCCGAGGGGAGTCGCGGAGCCCGCTTTGTCTGGTTGACGACGTCATCGAAATGCCACGCTACTCCTCGGCGCCGCTCCCGGCGGCGCTTCGCCGGATTCGGGACTCCCCGCTGGTCTCTGGCATGATGACCCACTGAGTTCCCGTGCGCCCGGACCCTCTCACCCGGGCCGTCGCGGGACCCCGCGCCGAGATCCTCCGACGTCGCCCCACGACGTCTGCGCCCCGGCACCACCACCAAGCTGCAAGGAGAGGTCCACAAACGTGGCCGTCAAGATTCGTCTGAAGCGGATGGGCAAGATCCGCCAGCCGTACTACCGCGTCGTCGTCGTCGACTCCCGCAAGAAGCGGGACGGGCGAGTGATCGAGGAGATCGGCAAGTACCACCCCAAGGAGGAGCCCTCCTTCATCGAGGTCACCTCCGACCGCGCCCAGTACTGGCTCGGCGTCGGCGCCCAGCCGTCCGAGGCCGTCGAGGCGATCCTCAAGGTCACCGGCGACTGGCAGAAGTTCAAGGGCCTGCCCGGTGCCGAGGGCACGCTGCGCGTGGCCGAGCCGAAGCGCGACAAGCACGAGCTGTTCGCCGAGGCCCTCAAGGACGCCGCCAACGAGCCCAAGGGCGGTGCGACCACGGCCAAGAAGAAGGCCGAGGAGAAGCCGGCCGAGGCTCCGGCGGAGACGCCCGCGGCAGAGGCTCCTACCGAGGAGCCGAAGCCCGACGAGGCCGCCACCACCGAGGAGGCCGCGACCGAGTCCACCGACGGCTCGGCCGACAGCACCGACGCGGCGGCTCAGGACGACGAGAAGTCCGAGGCCTGAGCCGGTGCTCGCAGAGGCGCTGGAGCACCTGGTCCGCGGCATCGTCGACAACCCCGACGACGTCACGGTCCAGGACAAGCAGCTGCGTCGCGGGTCGGTCCTCGAGGTCCGGGTGCACCCCGACGACCTCGGCAAGGTGATCGGCCGCGGCGGTCGTACCGCGTCTGCGTTCCGTACCGTCGTCGGGGCCCTGGCGGGCCCCGACGGCGCGCGCGTCGACTTCGTCGACGTCGACCGCGGGCGCTGAACGCGACCCTGACGTGGCAGACGTCGAGGTCTGCGTCGGACGTGTGGGGCGACCGCACGGCGTGCGCGGCGACGTGGCCGTCGAGCTGCGCACCGACGAGCCCGAGCGCCGCTTCGTCGTCGGCGCTCTCCTGACTCTGGAGGGCGCTGCAGCGGGCGCGCCGCGCTCGGTGACCGTCTCCGGCGTCCGCCGGCACCAAGGTCGTCTGCTCGTCCGCTTCGAGGAGCTCGGTGACCGCACCGCCGCCGAGGTGCTGCGTGGCGCCACCCTCCACGCCCTGGTCTGCGCGCAGGACGCGCCGTCGGATCCCGACGAGTTCTACGACCACCAGCTGGTCGGCCTCGTCGCCGAGGACGCCGCAGGCCGCGTCGTCGGCGAGGTGAGCGAGGTCCGCCACGGTGCGCAGGACCTGCTCGTGATCGACGCCCGTCGCAGCGGCGGCGCCGCGGAGGTGCTGGTGCCGTTCGTCGAGGCGCTGGTCCCCGAGGTCGACCTGGCCGGCGCCCGGCTGGTCGTCGCCGACCGTCCGGGCCTGCTCGACCCCACCGAGGCCACCGAGGCCGGACGGGCGGAGGCCGGGGCGGACGAGTCCTGATGCGCGTCGACGTCGTCTCGATCTTCCCCGACTACCTGCGCGCGCTGGAGCTCTCCCTCCCGGGCCGCGCACGCGAGAAGGGGCTGCTGGACCTCGCGGTCCACGACCTGCGCGACTGGACCCACGACCGGCACCGCGCCGTGGACGACACGCCGACGGGCGGTGGCGCCGGGATGGTGATGAAGCCGCAGCCGTGGGGTGAGGCGCTCGACGCGTTGGCCCCGGACGGCGCGACGCTGCTGGTCCCGACCCCGGCGGGGGAGCGGTTCACCCAGCGTGTGGCGGAGGAACTGTCCGCCCGCGAGCACCTGGTCGTGGCCTGCGGGCGCTACGAGGGCATCGACCAGCGCGTCCTCGACGAGTCGGCGCGCCGGCTGGAGGTGCGTGAGCTGTCGCTGGGCGACTACGTGCTCAACGGCGGAGAGGTGGCCGCGCTGGCGATGATCGAGGCGGTCTGCCGCCTGCTGCCCGGCTTCATGGGCAACGCGGAGTCGCTGGCGGAGGAGTCGCACGGCGCCGACGGGCTGCTGGAGTACCCCGTCTACACCCGCCCCGCCGCGTGGCGCGGTCACGAGGTGCCCGAGGTGCTGCTCTCGGGCGACCACGCCCGGATCGCCGCGTGGCGCCACGCGCAGGCCGTCCGTCGTACGACGCTGCGGCGTCCGGACCTGCTCCCCGCCACGACCACCGGCGAGACCGAGGTCCGGCCCGCGGTCGCCGCCGACGCCGGCGAGCTGCTCACCCTGCAGCGTGCCTGCTGGGTGCAGGAGGCCCAGGACAACCCGGACGTCACCATCCCCGCGCTGGGGGAGTCGCTGACCGACGTGCAGCACTGGGTCACGCGGGGCACGGTGCTGGTCGCGCGGCGTGCCGGGCGCCTGGTGGGGGCGGTCCGGGGCGTCGCGCGGGCCACCGACGACGGGCGCGAGGTCTGGGACGTGGGCCGGTTGATGGTCGCCCCCGACCTCCAGGGCCACGGGCTGGGCCGCGTGCTGCTGGAGCGGATCGAGGCGGCAGCGCCGGACGGGGTGTCGTCGTACCTGCTGTTCACGGGTGCGGGGAGCGCACGCAACCTGCGGATGTACGCGAGGGCCGGCTACCGGCCCGCGGGCGAGGTCGAGCCGGGCGTGGCGAGGTTGACCAAGCGGCGTCCCCCGTCCGGACGGCGCTGATTTCGCCGCACGGCGCGGCTCTGGCACACTCGAGCCTTGGCCCAGCCGGTCGAAGGACCGCCCCGAGGAACACGCGGGGGATCCGCGTCGGGACCCTGCCACAGGGGGGACCCGCGCCGCCGACCCGTACACGCCGGGCCGAGATCCGTTCACCACTTCCATACCGCGGCTGACCTGTGGCACTCGCGAGGAGACACCATGGCCAACGTCATCGACGAGCTCAACGCCGCTGCCCTGCGCAGCGACCTCCCGGCCTTCCGTGCCGGCGACACCGTGAAGGTGCACGTGAAGGTCGTCGAGGGGAACCGGTCGCGCGTCCAGGTCTTCCAGGGCATCGTCATCAAGGTGCAGGGTGCCGGCGTCGGCCGCACCTTCACCGTCCGCAAGGTGTCCTTCGGCGTCGGTGTCGAGCGGACCTTCCCGCTCCACTCGCCGATCTTCGAGCAGATCGAGGTCGTCACCCGCGGTGACGTGCGCCGCGCGAAGCTGTACTACCTGCGCAACCTGCGCGGCAAGGCGGCCAAGATCAAGGAGCGCCGCGAGGTCTGAGGACTCGCACCACCGGGGTGCCTCACGGCGGGGTGGCGCGACGTAGGCTTCCCCGTCGTGAGCTCATCCGGGGCCGAGGGCGGCCAGCAGACCCCGTCGAGGAGCCGTCGCCGTCAGCGCAGGCAGCTCCCGCTCTGGCAGGAGACGATCCTGCTGCTGGTGATCGCGCTCGCCCTGGCGATCGTGATCAAGGCGCTGTTCGTCCAGGCCTTCTACATCCCCTCGCCGTCGATGGAGCCGCAGTTCGTCAAGAACGATCGGATCCTCGTGGAGAAGCCGTCGTACTGGGGCTCCGGCCCCAGCCGCGGCGACATCATCGTGTTCAAGGACCCGAGCAACTGGCTCGGCGCGGAGGACACCCCGCCCGCCACGGGGCTCAAGCGGGTGCTCGAGCTGGTCGGGCTCTACCCGGCCGGCGGGCACCTGGTGAAGCGGGTGATCGGCGTCGGCGGGGACCGGGTGCGCTGCTGCGACCAGCAGGGCCGGATCACCGTCAACGGGACCGCGCTCGACGAGTCGTACCTCCCGAAGGGCACGGTGCCCTCCTTGCAGAACTTCGACGTCAAGGTGCCCGAGGACCGGCTGTGGATGATGGGTGACAACCGCGGCGACTCCGCGGACTCACGTGCCCACATGGGCGAGCCCGGCGGCGGGTTCGTGCCCGAGGACGACGTCGTCGGCAAGGTCTTCGCGCTGGTCTGGCCGTGGGACCGCGCGCAGATCATCCACCGGCCGAGCACGTTTCGAGCGGTGCCCGACGCGACGTCGGGGTCCCGCTAGCCTGATTCTGCGATGACCACTCTCCCGCGAGGCTCCACCGTGCGCCGCGACGCCGGGCTGTACGGCTACGAGCGCGCGCTGCGGCGGGCCGGGATGGCGCACGTCGCCGGCGTCGACGAGGCCGGCCGCGGCGCGTGCGCCGGTCCGCTGGTCGCGGCCGCCGTCGTGCTCGCCCCCACGAAGGCCGGGCAGGTGCCGGGCCTCGCCGACTCCAAGCTGCTCACGGAGCGCTCGCGCGAGCGGTGCTACGCCCAGGTCGTCCGCCGCGCGCTGGCCTGGGCGGTGGTCGTCGTACCTCCCGACGAGTGCGACCGGCTCGGCATGCACGTCGCCAACATCGAGGCGCTGCGACGCGCGCTCGCACGTCTCGACGTCCGACCGGCGTACGTCCTCACCGACGGGTTCCCCGTCGACGGGCTGGAGGTCCCGGGCCTGGCGATGTGGAAGGGCGACCGCGTCGCCGCCTGCATCTCTGCCGCGTCCGTGGTGGCCAAGGTGACCCGCGACCGGATGATGGCCGCCGAGCACGAGCGGTGGCCGGCGTACGACTTCGCGACGCACAAGGGCTACTGCACGGCCTCGCACGAGGCCGCGCTGGAGCAGCACGGGCCGTGCCCCATCCACCGCTGCTGCTTCGTCAACGTACGACGGGCCGCCGGGATCGAGGCGGGGCCGCAGACCGAGCTGGAAGGGAGTCTGACGTGAGCGCCGAGGACCTGGAGAAGTACGAGGCGGAGATGGAGCTGACGCTCTACCGCGAGTACCGCGACGTCGTCGGGATCTTCAAGTACGTCGTCGAGACCGACCGCCGGTTCTACCTGTGCAACCAGGTCGACGTGAAGGCGCGCACCGAGCAGGGCGACGTGTTCTTCGAGGTGACGATGACCGACGCGTGGGTGTGGGACATGTACCGCCCCGCGCGGTTCGCCCGCAACGTCAAGGTGCTCACCTTCAAGGACGTCAACGTCGAGGAGCTGAGCCCCGCCGAGATGGAGCCGCCGGAGTAGGGAACCTCGCGTGCGCCCCGGGCGTTGGGCCCCGTGAGTCGTGAGTGCAGTCGGGATCGTAGGAGTGTGGACCCCCAGGTGACCGAGTGGTTGCTCCTGCTCGCGGCGCTGGTGCTGGTCGCCGGCTGCGGGATGTTCGTCGCGGCGGAGTTCGCGCTGGTGACCGTCGACCGTGGCAGCGTCGAGCGGGCCGCGGAGTCCGGCGACCGGGGTGCGCGGGGTGTGCTCGCGGCGCTGCGGACGCTGTCGACGCAGCTGTCGGGCGCCCAGGTCGGGATCACCGTCACGAACCTGGCCATCGGGTTCCTCGCCGAGCCCGCCATCGCCGGGCTGATCGACGGCCCGCTGGAGTCGTGGGGCGTGCCCTCCGGTGTCGTGCCCGGGCTGTCGGTCGTGATCGGGCTGGTCGTGGCCACGGCGCTGACCATGGTCGCCGGCGAGCTGGTGCCGAAGAACCTCGCGATCTCCGCGCCGTACGCCACTGCCCGCGCCACCTCGGGCTTCCAGCGCGTGTTCACCAGGGCGATGGCGTGGCCGATCCGCGGGCTGAACGGCTCGGCCAACGCGATCGTGCGACGGCTCGGGGTCGAGCCGCAGGAGGAGCTGCGCTCCGCTCGTACGTCCGAGGAGCTGCTCTCGGTCGCTCGTCGCTCCGCGGCCGAGGGGACGCTGGACCCCGAGACCGCCGCCCTGGTCGAGCGCTCGGTCGCCTTCGGTCCGCGCACGGCCGGCGAGATCATGACGCCGCGCCGGCGGATGGAGAGCGTCGACCGCGACGCCTCGGTGCTCGCGGTCGTCGAGCTGGCGCGCAGCAGCGGGCACTCCCGCTTCCCGGTCGTCCACGAGGGCGCCGACCACGTGGTCGGCGCCATCCACGTCAAGCAGGCCGTGTCCGTGCCGGTCGCCGAGCGGGGTGCCGCGCGGGTGCGCGACCACATGGTCGAGGCGCTCCGTGTGCCCGACAGCATCCGGCTGGACCCCCTGCTCGGCGAGCTGCGTGCGGGCGGCTTCCAGATGGCGGTCGTCGTCGACGAGTACGGCGGCACCGCGGGCGTCGTCACCCTCGAGGACGTCGTGGAGGAGATCGTCGGCGAGATCGCCGACGAGCACGACCGGATCGACGACGGGGGCGGGCACCAGGTGGTCGCCCGCCGCGACGGGTCGTGGTCGGTGGCAGGGCTGCTGCGTCCCGACGAGCTGCGGGAGGCGACCGGGGTCGAGGTGCCGGCCAGCGAGCAGTACGACACGGTCGCCGGACTGCTGGTGGCCTCGCTCGGGCGCGTCCCGGAGACCGGCGACGAGGCCGTCGTACCCCTGCCCGCGCAGGTGGGTGAGGAGGGAGACCCGCTCGGTCCGCCTGAGGAGGCGCTGCTCGTCGTCGAGCGGATGGACGGGCTGCGGGTCGACCGGTTGCGCGTCGTACGACGTGAGGTGGCGGGTGGTCGCGATGAGTGACCAGACCGCCCTCGTCGTCGCCGTGGTGCTGCTGGCACTGAACGCGTTCTTCGTCGGCGCCGAGTTCGCGCTGGTCTCGGCGCGGCGCAGCCAGATCGAGCCCAAGGCGGCCGAGGGGTCGCGGGCTGCACGCACCACGCTGCGCGCGATGGAGGACGTCTCGCTGGTGATGGCCGGCGCCCAGCTCGGCATCACCGTCTGCTCGCTGGGGCTGGGTGCGCTGGGCGAGCCGGCCGTGGCGCACCTGATCGAGCCCGGCTTCGAGGCGCTCGGCCTGCCCGAGGCGTTCGTGCACCCGGTCGCGTTCGCCATCGCGCTGCTGCTGGTGGTCTACCTGCACGTGGTGCTGGGGGAGATGGTCCCGAAGAACCTCGCCATCGCCGGCCCGACGCGCGCCGCGCTGGTGCTGGGCCCGCCGATGATGCTCGTCGTCACGCTGCTCAAGCCGGTGGTGTGGTCGTTCAACCTGGTCGCCAACCTCGTCCTGCGCGCGCTGCGGGTCGAGCCGCGCGACGAGGTGGCCTCGGCGTTCACCCGCGACGAGGTCGGCGCGATGGTCGCGGAGTCGCGCGAGGAGGGGCTGCTCGAGCAGGGGGAGTACCAGCGCCTCGCCGACGCCCTCGGCTTCACCGAGCGCACCGTCGAGGCCGTGACCCTCCCGCTGGACACGCTGTCGGTGGCCCACCGGGGCGTCACCGTGGCCGAGGTGGAGCGGTTGTGCGGGGAGACCGGCTACTCGCGGTTCCCCGTCGAGGTCGACGGTGACCTGGTGGGATACCTGCACGTCAAGGACGTGCTGGAGACCGACCCCTCTCGTCACTCGCGCGTGGTCGAGGACAAGTGGGTGCGCCCGCTGGGCACCGTCCGCTCCGGTGACGTCCTGCACGTCGCGCTGTCCTCGCTGCAGCGCCGGGGCGCGCACATGGGACGCGTCGTCGACGACGAGGGCAGGACGCTGGGCGTGGTGATGCTGGAGGACCTGCTCGAGGAGCTGGTCGGTGAGGTGCGCGACATCGCGCACACCGCCGAGATCGTCCAGCGCGCACGCTGACCCGTCCGTTCCGCGTCCACAGCCCGCACCCGCCCCTCGGCCGTCCACAACCGGTGCCTCGCCGGCCCGTGCCGGTCGTCGTCTGGCCGGAGGCTCCTCCCATGAGCACGGGACAGCAGAACCTGGCGCTGGGACGCTACGGCGAGGACGTGGCGCTGCGGGCGCTCGAGGAGCAGGGCTTGGTCCTGCTCGAGAGGAACTGGCGATGTCGCGCCGGTGAGATCGACCTGATCCTGACCGAGGGCGAGACGGTCGTCTTCTGCGAGGTGAAGACCCGCCGCACGACGGCGTACGGCCACCCGCTCGAGGCGGTCACGCCGGTCAAGGCGGCCCGGTTGCGCCTCCTGGCCGAGCGCTGGCTGGAGGAGCAGGGGCGGCGCCGCGTCGACGTCCGCATCGACGTGGTCTCGGTCCTCCAGGACGGCCACGGCGCCGGACGGGTCGAGCACCTGCGGGGGGTCGTGTGATGGCGGACGTGGCCACCACCCGCACGGTCACCCTCGACGGCGCTGTCGCGCACCTGGTCGACGTCCAGGTCGACGTCAGCCTCGGCACCAGCGCGGTCTCCCTGGTCGGCCGCCCGGACACGTCGATCTCGGAGTCGCTGGACCGTTGCCGCGCCGCGGTCGCCGACCTGGGCGTGGACTGGCCCTCGACCAAGCGGCTGACGATCCTGCTCTCGCCGGCCGACCTGCCCAAGCGCGGGTCGCACTTCGACCTCGCCATCGCTGCCGGCGTCCTCTGCGCCGTCGGGGAGATCGAGCAGGCCTCGCTGCAGCGCACCGTGCTCGCCGGCGAGCTCACGCTCGACGGGCGGGTGCGCTCGGTGCCGGGGGTCCTGCCGATGACGATGGCCGCCGCCAAGCGCGGGATGACGACGGTGATCGTCCCCGAGCCGCAGCTGGAGGAGGCCCGCCTGGTGCCGGGCGTCTCGGTGTACGGCGTGCGCTCGCTGGCCCAGGTGCTCGCCGTGCTGCGCGGCGAGGCCGTGCCGGAGGCGCCGGAGGTCGAGCCGCTTTCCGCCCAGCGGCTGCTCAGCTGGCGGGGCGAGCAGCGGTTGGCCGAGGTCGACCTGCGCGACGTCGTCGGGATGACCGACGCCCGCTACGCACTCGAGGTCAGCGCCGCCGGAGGCCACCACGTCCTGCTCAGCGGCCCGAAGGGTGCGGGCAAGACCACGCTCGCCGAGCGGATCCCCGGGATCATGCCGGACCTCGGGCTGGAGGAGTCGCTGGAGCTCACCGCGATCCACTCCCTCGCCGGCGCGTTCCCGTCAGGTGCCCGGATGCTGCGTCGACCGCCGTTCAGCGCACCCCACCACTCGGCCACGCGTGCCAGCCTGCTCGGTGGCGGTACCGGTCGCGTGCTGCCCGGCGCGGTCAGCAAGGCCCACCTCGGTGTGCTGTTCCTGGACGAGTTCCCGCTGTTCTCCGCCGACATCGTCGAGGCGCTGCGCGAGCCGCTGGAGAACGGCGACATCACCATCGCCCGTGGTCAGGAGACGGCGACCTTCCCGGCGCGGGCGGTGTTCGTCCTCGCGGCGAACCCGTGCCCGTGCGGTGACTACCACCCGGCCCGTCGGGACAGTCGCTGCACGTGCACCGAGGTCCGGCGCCGTGACTACCGACGCAAGCTGACCGGCCCGGTCGCCGACCGCATCGACATCGTCCGTCACGTCGAGCCGGTCCGTCCGCACGAGGCGGGCGACCCGTTGGCCCGGCCCGAGTCGACAGCCACGGTGCGCGCGCGGGTGGAGGCTGCGCGCGTGCTCGCCGCCGCCCGCTACGACGGCACCGGCTGGCGGGTCAACGCCGACGTGCCCGGGCCCGTGCTGCGGGAGCGCTGGCCGCTCAGCGACCGTGCCGAGCGCCGGGTCGATGAGGAGGTGTACGCCGGCCGTCTCACCCGCCGCGGCGCCACCCGCGTCCACCGGCTCGCCTGGACCGTGGCCGACCTGCGCGGCGTGGAGCACCCGGGCGAGGAGGAGACCGACGTCGCCCTGCGGCTGCGGACCGGCACCCCGCTGGAGAGCCGGACGACCGCCTCACCGGAGCGGGCGGACGTGGAGTCCGTCCCGTGGTGAGCGCCGGCCCGGCTCGGCGGGCGCCCGACGACGAGCGGCTCGCACGGGCCGCGCTGGGACGTCTGGCGGAGCCCGGCGATCCGCGACTGACGGCAATGGTGCTGGAGGAGGGGGCCGTCCGTGCGCTGGCGACGCTCACTGCTCAGCGCCGACGTGCGGCGGCTGCGGCGGAGGACGCGGAGGCTTCCCGGACCCTCGTCGCCGACGTGGCCGCCCGGCTTGCGGCGCTCGACCCGGGGAGAGACCTGGCCGAGGCGGCTCGGATCGGCGTGAGGTTCGTCGTGCCCGGGGACGACGAGTGGCCCGAGTGCCTCGACGACCTCGACCGCTGCGGCACCCATCTCGGGCGCGGTGGGCGGCCGATGGGTCTGTGGGCCCGGGGGCCGCTGCGGCTCGACGAGGTCGTGGAGCGAGCCCCGGTCGCGGTCGTCGGCTCCCGCAGCTCCACCTCGTACGGTGACGACGCCGCCGGTGAGATCGCCGCGGAGGTCGCGAGGGCGGGGCACCCGGTGGTCTCCGGCGGCGCCTTCGGCATCGACAAGGCTGCCCACCGTGGCGCCCTGGCCGTGTCAGGTCAGACGGTGGCGGTGCTGGCCAACGGGGTCGACCGGGCCTACCCGGCCAGCCACGCCGACCTGCTGGCCCGGATCGCCGAGACCGGTCTGGTGGTCTCCGAGATGCCACCGGCGGCGACTCCGACCAAGCTGCGCTTCCTCGCCCGCAACCGGCTGATCGCCGGCCTGGGGTCGGCGACGGTCGTCGTCGAGGCCGCCACGCGCAGCGGAGCGCTGAACACCTCCACCTGGGCGGAGATGCTCAACCGGATCGTCATGGGGGTCCCCGGCCCGGTGACCAGCGCGACCTCGGAGGGTGTCCACGAGCTGATCCGCGGCCGCGGGGGACTGCTGGTGACGCGGGGCGCCGAGGTGCTGGAGGCGGTCGCACCGATGGGGCAGGCCACGCTGCCGGTGCCACGACAGCCGCAGCGGCCCGAGGACCGACTCTCGCTGCACGACCAGCAGGTGCGCGACGCCCTGCCGGCGTGGGAGCCGGTGACGGCGGAGCACATCGCGCGCGCGGCCGGGCTGTCGTTGGAGTCCGTCATCCCGGCGCTGGACCGCCTCCTCGAGGCGGGCCTGTCCGAGCGCTGGGAGGGTCGGTACCGCCTGCGCCGCGCGTGAGGCGCGGCGCAGCCGTCCGAGGTCCGCCCCCGCCTATCGTGGGCCTGTGGCCGACCTCCCGGAGCCCATGGCGCAGGCGCTGGCGGCGTACGAGCGGCACCTGGTCTCCGAGCGGGACCTCACGCCGCACACGGTGCGTGCCTACCTCTCCGACGTCTGGTCCGCCCTGGAGCACGCCGCAGCGCTGGGCCACGAGGACCTGACCGCCCTCGACGTCCGCACCCTGCGCAGCTGGCTGGCCAAGCAGCAGACCACCGGTCGGGCGCGGACGACGCTGGCCCGACGCTCGACCGCGGTGCGGGTCTTCACCGCGTGGGCGGCCCGCACTGGCTTGATCGCCACCGACCCCGGGGCGCGGTTGGCCTCGCCGAAGGCCCACCGCACCCTGCCGGGCGCCCTGGACCGCGACGAGGCCCGCCGGCTGCTCGAGGAGGCGGCCGAGCGCTGCGCCGACGGGAGCCCTGTCGGGCTCCGGGACGCCGCCGTGCTCGAGCTGCTCTACGCCACCGGGATGCGCGTGGGCGAGCTGGTGGGTGCCGACGTGGACGACGTCGACCGTGAGCGTCGGCTCGTCCGCGTCCTGGGAAAGGGCCGCAAGGAGCGGGTCGTGCCGTTCGGCCGCCCGGCCGAGCAGGCGCTGGACCGGTGGCTGGCCTCGGGACGTCCGCGGCTGGTCGCCGACGGCAGTGGTCCGGCGCTGTTCCTCGGCGCACGGGGCGGGCGCCTTGACCAGCGCGCCGTCCGCACCCTGGTCCACCGCCGGCTCGAGGACGTCCCGGGCGCGCCGGACCTGGGTCCCCACGGCCTCCGGCACACCGCGGCGACCCACCTCCTCGAGGGGGGTGCCGACCTGCGCACGGTCCAGGAGCTGCTCGGGCACGCCTCGCTGGCGACCACGCAGATCTACACCCACGTGTCGGGGGACCGGCTGCGCGCGGCGTACCGGATGGCCCACCCGCGGGCCTGAGCCGTCCTACCCCGGTCTGGTTCCGGCCAGCAGCAGCTCGAGGACCGCGGCCAGCGGCGGCCACGTGCCCCGGCCGCGTCGGACCATGGCGAAGCACCGGAGCAGGACCTCGGGGTCGTGCAGCGGGACGCCGATCACACCGGGCACGTCGGGGAGGGCCTCGGGCACCAGCCCGACGCCCAAACCTGCGGCCACGAGATCGCGCACCAGGTCGAGGCTGTCGGCGCGGTGCGTGACGCGCGGTTCGAAGCCCGCCAGGGCCGACACCGTCCGCAGCACGTCCTCGTCGGCGGTGTGCCGGGAGTTGACGATCCAGCCCTGGTCGGCGACCGCCGCGAGCACCTCGACCGACGAGCCGGTGTCGTCGACGAGGTCCTCGGCGAGGTCGGACGGCACGGCCAGGCGCCACCGCGCCTGCCACAGCGGGTGGGAGTCCAGCATCTCGTCGCTCGCCGCACGGGCCAGCGTGTAGTCGTAGGTCAGCGCGAGGTCGACCTCGTCGGCGGCGATGGCCGCCAGCGCCTCGGGCGGCTCGAGCTCCAGCACCTGCAGGTTCACGTCAGGGTGTGTGGTGCGCAGCGTACGGATCACCGGGAGGAGCGAGCGGCGGATGCCGGTGGCGAAGGACGCGACCCGCACCGTGCCGCGGGGGTCCGCCGCGGGGTCGAGCGCGGCGCGAGCGCTCTCGAGGGCAGCGAGCACGGCGCCCGCGTGCTCGGCCAGTCTCCGCCCTGGCGGGGTCAGGCGCACCCGGCGGCCGTCGGGCTCGATCACGGGAGTCCCGACGGCCCGGCCGAGGGCGCCGATCTGCTGGGAGACCGTCGAGGTGGTCACGCCCAGCAGGTCGGCCACGGACCTCATGGAGCCGTGCCGGGAGAGCTCGAGAAGCATCTCGAGCTGACGAGGATCGAGCACGACACTTATCTTCAGACTTCGTGAACGAACTGTCCAGCAACATCACGTGGACACGAACAGTTGCGCGAGATCCACTAGGTCCATGACCGCTCGCCCGTCGACCGCCGCACCGGCGAGGGGCGGTGCACTGATGGCACTGGCCTCGATGAGCCTGGTCCAGCTCGGCCTCGCCGCGTCGGTGGGGATGATCGACCGGGTGGGGCCCGAGGGGGCGGCCGCGCTCCGCCTGGCGTTCGGCGGACTGCTGCTCGCGGTGTGGCAGCGAGCGCTGTGGCGCTCGTCGGTGCGGCCTCGCGAGAGGGTGCTGGTGGCGGGCTGCGCGCTGGGCGTCGTGACCGCGGGCCTGACCGTGCTGTTCATGGCCGCGGTGGCGCGGCTACCGCTGGGGACGGCGAGCGCGCTGGAGTTCCTCGGTCCGCTCGGTGTGGCGGTGGCGCGCAGCCGGGGCCGCAAAGGCCTGCTGTGGCCGGTGCTGGCGGCGGTCGGCGTCGTGAGCCTCACCGAGCCGTGGCGGGGAGAGGTCGACCTGGTGGGCGTGGGCTTCGCGCTCGGCGCCGCGGTGTGCTGGGCGGGCTACATCCTGCTCACGCAGCGGGTCGGCGACGAGCTGGACGGCATCACGGGGCTCGGCGTGTCGCTCCCGGTCGCCGGCCTGATCGCCTCGCTGGTCTTCGGGCCGAGTCTGGTCCGGGTGTGGACCTGGGACCTGGTCCCGATCGGTCTCGGCCTCGCCCTGCTGGTGCCGGTGCTGCCGTTCGCACTGGAGATGCTCGCCCTGCGTCGGCTCACCACGGCCGCCTTCGGCACACTGATGGCTCTCGAACCGGCGATCGCCGGCCTGCTGGGTCTGGTGCTTCTCGGCCAGGGGCTCGGCCCCTCGCAGGTCCTCGGCACGCTCGCGGTCGTCGCCGCCGGCGTCGGCGCCGAGCGTGGCGGTACACGCCCGCCGCAGACCACGCGGTTGGTACCCGGTCAACGGGCGGTGCTGGCCGACTGTCCTGCCAGCGCGGCGTCGGCCGCGGTCACCGTGGGGACGGAGGGTGCCGGTGGGGCGCCCGCGGACACCGGGGCGTTCACGACGAGCGGGCGCCCGGCGAGTGGCAGCAGCCGGACCGGACCACCGCCGACCAGCAGCAGCGGGTCGAGGTAGGTCTCACCTCGGATGAGCCCCCAGTGCAGGCAGTGCGCCGGTCGGCAGTGGGAGGGACCCACCCGCAGCACCCCGATCGCCGTCCCGGCAGTCACCACGTCCCCGACGTGGACCGTCGCGGTGACCGGCTCGTACGTCGTCCGCAGCCCGCCCTCGTGGCGCACGCTCACCACGCCCTTGCCCGCCAGCATCCCCGCGAACGACACCGTGCCGGCCAGCGCCGTCCGCACCCGCTGACCCGGGCGGCCGAGCAGGTCGACACCGCGGTGACCGGCGCCGTACACCGTGTCGGGTGGGTCGAAGCGGCGCACGACGTCGGGACGGGGGTGCAGCGGCCACTGGCCCCGCGGCAGCTCGTGGTCCGGGTCGGCCCGCGCCGGGCCGGCGAGGCAGCCCGCCTCGAGGCAGAGCAGCACGACGATCAGCACACGCAGCACCCGGCGCGTCCAGAGAGCGGTCATGGCGCCACGCCACCACGGCGGCGACGGCGGTGGTGGCCGTACCGGCCCGGCCTGTGGGCGACGGGGACCGGAGGGCAGCCTGTGGATCCGCGACGGACGTCGGTCCGGGCGCGATTCGTCGTCCCGCGCGGTCCTGACCTACGATGAGTCCAGCAGCCCTCCGGGGCTGACTTCGCACGCCCGTTCCCGCGCCTGCGGCTCGCACGACCAGCAGCACCGGTCGCGACGATCGCACCGCGGAGACGCCGGCCCGATGGTCCCGCTCACGAGCGGGTGGGCCGCCCGTCAGGGCGTCAGGGCAGCCGGCACCCGCCGTCTGCGACAACCACAGAACCGGCTGCGTGCGTGCGCGGCCCAGACACGAAGGACGGATGCGCCCATGGCCGTCGTCACCATGCGCCAGCTCCTCGAGAGCGGCGTCCACTTCGGGCACCAGACCCGACGGTGGAACCCCAAGATGAAGCGGTTCATCCTCACCGACCGCAACGGCATCTACATCATCGACCTGCAGCAGTCGCTGTCCTACATCGACGCCAGCTACGCGTTCATCAAGGACACCGTGGCCAAGGGCGGGACGATCATGTTCGTCGGCACCAAGAAGCAGGCCCAGGAGGCGATCGCCGAGCAGGCGACCCGCGTCGGGATGCCGTACGTCAACCAGCGCTGGCTGGGTGGCATGCTCACCAACTTCCAGACCGTGCACCAGCGGATCAACCGGCTGCGCGAGCTCGACGAGGTCGACTTCGACAACGTCGCCGGCTCCGGTCGCACCAAGAAGGAGCTCCTGCAGATGAAGCGGGAGCGCGACAAGCTCGACAAGTCGCTCGGCGGCATCCGCGAGATGGGCCGCACCCCGTCGGCGGTGTGGGTCGTCGACACCAAGAAGGAGCACCTGGCGGTCGAGGAGGCGCGCAAGCTGCGCATCCCGATCATCGGAATCCTCGACACCAACTGCGACCCCGACGAGGTCGACTACCCGATCCCGGGCAACGACGACGCCATCCGTGCGGTCAACCTGCTCACCCGCGTCGTCGCCGACGCCGTCGCCGACGGCCTGATCGCCCGCTCGGGTGCCCGCGAGGGTGCGGCCGAGGGCAACGAGGCCGCCGAGCCGCTGGCCGACTGGGAGCGCGAGCTGCTGGCCGGCGAGGCCGAGAAGGCCGCCGTCGAGGCCACCACCGGTTCCGCGCCGGCAGCGGCCGACGCCGACCAGACGCCCGCCGCCGAGGCGACCGGAGCCAGCGCCGAGACCGCCGACTCCGTGGCTGCGGCCCAGGCCGTCACCGACGCGCCGGCGCCCGCCCCCGAGGCTGCCGCGGCAGTCGAGGAGGCCGTCGCCGCCCCGACCCCCGCCGCTCCGGCCGCTGGTGCCGAGGAGGTGCCGTACGCCGGTGCCGTCGCCGCCAACGAGGACGGCTCCTCGCCCGAGTCGGGCTACGAGGTCAAGGGCAACGCGGGTTCGATGAAGTTCCACGCGCCGAGCAGCCCGTGGTACGACCGCACCAAGGCCGAGTACTGGTTCAAGACCGCTGAGGAAGCCGAGGCTGCCGGCTTCGTCAACGCCGAGAAGAAGGACTGACCGCGATGGCAAACTTCGCTGCTGCCGACGTGAAGCGGCTCCGGGAGCGCACCGGCGCCGGGATGATGGACTGCAAGAAGGCCCTGGACGAGGCCGACGGCGACTTCGACGCCGCCGTCGACCTGCTGCGCACCAAGGGTGCCGCCAAGGCCGCCAAGCGCGGTGCCGAGCGGGAGGCCACCAACGGCCTCGTCGCGACCAGCGGCAACGCCCTGGTGGAGCTCAACTCCGAGACCGACTTCGTGGCCAAGAACGAGGAGTTCGTGAAGGCCGCGCAGCAGATCGCGGACGCCGCGGACCAGGCCAAGGCGGCCGACTCGGCTGCGCTGGCCGAGGTCTCCCTCGGAGAGCGGACCGTGGCCGAGACCGTCCAGGAGCTCGCCGTGACCATCGGCGAGAAGATCGAGCTCGGCCGAGTCGCGTACTTCGACGGCCCGGTCGTCACCTACATGCACAAGCGTGCCTCCGACCTGCCCCCGGCGGTCGGTGTGCTCGTCGAGTACGACGGTGACGCCGACGCCGCGCGTGGTGCCGCGATGCAGATCGCCGCGATGAAGCCGCAGTACCTCACCCGCGACGAGGTCCCCGAGGACATCGTCGCCAAGGAGCGCGAGATCGCCGAGGCGACCTCGCGCGAGGAGGGCAAGCCCGAGCAGGCGATCGCCAAGATCACCGAGGGCCGGCTCAACGGCTTCTTCAAGGAGGTCGTCCTCCTCGACCAGCCGTCGGTCACCGACTCCAAGAAGTCGGTCAAGGCGATCCTCGACGAGGCCGGCTCCACCGTCACGCGCTTCGCCCGCTTCGAGGTAGGCGCCTGACTCAGCGCGTCCCTGGCACGCACCTGGCGGCGTTGTCGTCGGCTCGACGGGCGCTCCGCTCCGAGCCCGCCTTCGCTCCTACGCCTTGCCATGCACGCACCAGGACCGCGCTGACGCGAACACCCGTATCGAGGGCGGGCCGACGACTCGTCGGCCCGCCCTCGGCGTGCGTCCGGCACCGGTAGGGTCGGACGCGGCCCAGGGCCGACCGTCCCGTACCGCGACCTCCTCCAGGAAGGCCTCCATGACCGGCTACCAGCGTGTCCTGCTCAAGCTCTCCGGCGAGGTCTTCGGCGGCGGCCAGGTCGGGGTCGACCCCGACGTGGTGCAGAAGGTCGCAGCGGAGATCGCCGAGGTGCAGCGCGCCGGTGTGCAGGTCGCCGTGGTGACCGGCGGCGGCAACTTCTTCCGCGGTGCCGAGCTGCAGCAGCGCGGCATGGAGCGGGCCCGCGCCGACTACATGGGCATGCTCGGGATCGTGATGAACTGCCTCGCCCTGCAGGACTTCCTGGAGAAGGAGGGCGTCGAGACCCGCGTGCAGAGCGCGATCACGATGGGCCAGGTCGCCGAGCCGTACATCCCTCGGCGTGCCATCCGCCACCTCGAGAAGGGCCGCGTGGTCATCTTCGGGGCCGGGATGGGGCTGCCGTACTTCTCCACCGACACGGTCGCCGCGCAGCGGGCGCTGGAGTCCAAGTGCGAGGTGGTGCTGGTGGCCAAGAACGGCGTCGACGGCGTCTACACCGCCGACCCGCGGCTGGACCCGACGGCCGTCAAGCTCGACCACGTGACGTACGACGACGCCATCGCGCAGGGCCTGCGGATCATGGACCAGACGGCGTTCGCGCTGTGCGGCGAGAACCGGCTGCCGATGGTCGTGTTCGGCATGGAGCCCGAGGGCAACATCCTGCGGGTCGTGCAGGGTGAGAGGATCGGCACGCTGGTCAGCGCCGAGCCGGGCGCCCAGGCCGACGACTGAGGAGACGCAGTGATCAACGAGACGCTCAAGGAAGCCGACCAGAAGATGGGCAAGGCCGTCGAGGTCACGCGGGAGGACTTCGCGGGCATCCGTGCCGGCCGCGCGCACCCGAGCATGTTCGCCCGGCTCACCGCCGACTACTACGGCACCCCGACGCCGCTGCAGCAGCTGGCCGGCTTCACCTCGCCGGAGGCACGGATCATCCTCGTGCAGCCGTACGACGTCGGCGCGCTCGGCGCGATCGAGCGCTCCATCCGCGAGTCCGACCTCGGCGTGAACCCCTCCAACGACGGCAAGATGATCCGCTGCGTGTTCCCCGAGCTGACCGAGGAGCGGCGCAAGGAGTACACCAAGGTCGCCCGTGCCAAGGCCGAGGACGGCCGGGTCTCGGTGCGCAACATCCGGCGTACTGCCAAGCAGTCGCTGGAGAAGCTCGGCGCCGACGGCGAGGTCGGCAAGGACGACGTCACCGGCGCGGAGAAGAAGCTCGACGCCACGACCAAGAAGCACACCGACGCCATCGACGAGATGCTCAAGCACAAGGAAGCCGAGCTGCTCGAGGTCTGACGACCTCGCTGCCGACCCGATGAGCCATCCCGAGCAGGCCGCCGCGCCCGTACCCGCCCCGGGACGTGCGGGGCGCAACCTCCCCGCCGCGATCGCCTCGGGCGTCGCGCTGGGCGCCGCGGTGATCGCGTCGCTGGTGTTCTACAAGCCGGCGTTCATGCTGATCGTCGCGATCGCCGTGGTCGTCGCGATCTGGGAGCTGCACCGCGCCTTCGCGGTCAAGGACATCGACCTGCCGCAGGAGCCGCTGATGGTCGGCGGCGTCGTGATGGTGGTGCTCGCGTTCTACCTCGGCACCCCCTCGCTGGTGACCGCGACCGCGGTCACCGGTCTGGTCACGATGCTGTGGCTGCTGCGACGTGGCATCGACGGCTTCGTGGCCAACTCGACCGCCGCGCTGTTCACGATCTTCTACGTGCCGTTCCTCGGCTCATTCGTCTCCTTGCTGCTGCGCGAGGGCGGGGAGCGGGGATCGGCGGGGGTGAAGGCGATCATCACGTACGTCGTGGTGACGATCGCCTCCGACATCGGCGGCTACGTCGCCGGCGTGCTCTTCGGCAAGCACAAGATGACCCCGGTGATCTCGCCGAAGAAGTCCTGGGAGGGATTCGCCGGGTCCGCGGTGGCGTGCGTGATCGCCGGCTGGCTGCTGGTGATGCTGCTGCTCGACGGCGACTGGTGGGTCGGCGTCGTGCTCGGCCTGATCGCCGTGGTGATGGCGACGCTGGGCGACCTGGTGGAGTCGGTGATCAAGCGCGACCTCGGCATCAAGGACATGAGCCAGGTGATCCCCGGCCACGGCGGCCTGATGGACCGCCTGGACTCGCTGCTGGCCACGATCGCGCCGATCTGGCTGCTGCTGCACTACGCCGTCCTGAACTGACGCAGGTGCCCGAGCGCTACGTCCACCTCGTGCGGCACGGCCGTCCCGCGGTCGACGTCGACGTGGCCGCCGCGCAGTGGTCGCTCGACCCCGCGGGTCTCGACGCGGTCCGGGCGCTGCGGACCAGCGGCCGACTCCCGGACCGTGCCACGTGGTTCGTGTCCCCGGAGGCGAAGGCACGCGAGACGGCGGCGCTGCTCACCGACGGGCCGGTCGAGGTGGTCGACGGACTGCGCGAGCAGGTACGCCTGCACGTGGGGTGGGTCGACGACTTCGACGGCGTCGTCCGGGCGGCGTACGACGACCCGTCCGTGCCCGCGCACGAGGGGTGGGAGCCGCTGGCCGCCACCCGCGAGCGTGCCCGCGACGCCGTACGCCGCCTGCTGCGCGAGCACCCCCGCGGCGACCTGGTCCTGGTCGGCCACGCCACCTGCCTCTCGCTGGTCGCGGCCGAGCTGACCGGCACCGAGCCGAACCCGCACGTCCCGTCGGCGACCGGCTTCCCCGACGTCACCACGATCCGGTTGAGCACCACCGGCGCGCCGGCTCCGCTGAGCTTCCGGCAGGTGCTGCTGGCCTCGACGGTGCTCACGGCGGCCGACGTGCTCGTCTGGGAGGCGGTCACCACGGTCGGGCTGGTGCTCGCGCCGGCGGCGGTGGTCGCCGCGCTCGTCGCGTTCCCGCGCAACACCCGCGACCTCGGGGTCACCCTGCTGGCGGCGGTGCTGCTGGCGTTCGCGATGGTGACCTTCGTGCTGGTGTTCCTCGCCCGGATCGAGTGATCGACGCGGGGTGCTCAGACCCAGCGGCCGGCCTTCATCACGCGCCGCACCGCGAGGTCGTCGTCGAGCACGACGAGGTCGGCCGCCCACCCGGGCCGCAGGTCGCCGACTCGGTCCAGCCCGAGCGTGCGTGCGGGGGTGAGCGTCGCGGCGCGCACGGCGTCCGGCAGGGACAGGCCGGCAGTCGTGACGGCGTACCGGACGGCGCGGGCCATCGTCAGCGTCGACCCGGCGATGGTGCCGTCGGCCAGGCGCGCCTCACCGTCGCGCACGGAGACCGGCAGGTCGCCGAGCCGGTAGTCGCCGTCCCGGGCTGCCGCGGCCGCCATCGCGTCGGTGACCAGCGTGGTGTGCTGCGGCTTGGCGCTGGCGGCGAGACGCAGCACGGCCGGGTGCAGGTGCAGCCCGTCGGCGATCAGCTCGACGACCGCGTCGGGGTGCTCGAGCAGAGCGGTGACCGGGCCGGGCTCGCGGTGGTGCACGGGACGCATCGCGTTGAACAGGTGGGTCCCCACGCCGGCGCCGGCGTCGAGCGCGGCGCGCGTGACGTCGTACGTCGCGTCCGTGTGCCCGACGGCCACCACGACACCGGCCGCGGTGAGTCGGCGTACGGCGTCGAGCCCGCCGTCGAGCTCGGGAGCGAGGGTGACCATCCGCAGCCGTCCGTCGGCGAGTGCGAGGAAGGACTCGACGCGATCGGGGGTCGGCGTCTCCAGCAGTGCCGGGTCGTGGGCGCCTCGGTGCTCCGGAGAGAGCCAGGGGCCCTCGAGGTGCAGTCCGGCGAGCAGGCCGTCGTCGACCAGGGGAGACAGCTCCTTGACCGCCCGCTCGGGGTCCGGGAGCGTCACCAGGCTCGCCACCACGGTCGTGGTGCCCGTGGCGAGGTGGGCGGCGACGACGGCCTCGGCCGCCTCCGCGCCCTCGTCGAAGGCGCGCCCGCCGCCGCCGTGGACGTGGGTGTCGACGAACCCGGGGGTGACGGTGCCGTCGAGGGAGAGGTCGGCCGGTCGCGGGGGAGGCCCCTCGCCGAGGTCGGCGACCAGCCCGTCCTCGAACGCCAGCCACCCCGGCGCGAGGTCGCGCGCCGGGGTGACCAGACGTCGTGCTGCCAGGATCACGCGCTGGTGTCCGCCGTCGCGATCGACTCCTCGTCGTCGTCCTCGCGACCGGGGGTCCTCAGGTTCCACCTGCGGATCACGAAGCGGAAGGAGAAGTAGTAGACGACCGCGAAGGCCAGACCGATCGGGATGATCAGCAGCGGCTTGGTGGCGATGTTGAAGTTGAGGGCGTAGTCGAAGAACCCCGCTGAGAAGCTGAAGCCGTCCTTGATCCCCAGCGCGTTCACCAGTGCCATGGAGGCGCCGGTGAACACCGCGTGCATGACGTACAGCGGCCAGGCCACGAACATGAACGCGAACTCCAGCGGCTCGGTGACGCCGGTGAGGAACGACGTCAGGGCGGCCGAGATCATGATGCCGCCGACGATCTTGCGCTGGGCCGGCTTCGCCTCGTGCCAGATGGCCATCGCCGCCGCGGGCAGCGCGAACATCATGATCGGGAAGAAGCCGGTCATGAACGCACCCGCGGACGGGTCGCCGGACAGGAACCGCGCGATGTCACCGTGCACGACGTCGCCGCCGCCGGCCGGGGTGTACGACCCCAGCGCGAACCACGGCACCGAGTTGAGGATGTGGTGCAGGCCGAGGGGGATCAGCAGCCGGTTGAGGGTGCCGTAGACGAAGCCTCCGAGCACGTCGTTCTTGGCCACCCACTCGCCCAGGTTGGTCAGGCCGGTGTTGAAGACCGGGAAGACCAGGCTCAGCACGACGGACAGCGCGACCGCGGCGAAGGCGGTGATGATCGGGACGAAGCGGCGCCCGCCGAAGAAGGCGAGGTACGGCGGCAGCTTGATCCGGTGGTACTTCTGCCAGAGGAACGCCGCGATCAGACCGATGAGGACGCCGCCGAGGACGCCGTAGTCGATGAGCTGCTGGACGCCCGCGTCGTCCTTGGGCAGGCCGATGATCGGCGACATCGCGTCCCCGACGCTCTTGAAGACGAGGTAGCCGACGACGGCGGCCAGCGCGGTCGAGCCGTCGGCCTTCTTGGCCATGCCGATCGCGACCCCGAGTGCGAACAGCAGCGGAAGGTTGTCGAAGATGCCGCTGCCGGCCGCACCGATCACGGCGGCGACCTTGTTCCACCCGAGGCCGTCCGGCCCGAGCAGGTCGTCCTGGCCCAGCCGGAGCAGCAGGCCCGCGACGGGCAGTGCGGCGATCGGCAGCATCAGGCTGCGGCCGAACTTCTGCAGTGGCGCGAGGTTGAGCCGTTTGCGTCCGGCTCCGGTAGTGCCGGTGGACTCCTCGACGGTGGTCATGGGCGGTTCCCTTCGTTCGTGCGGGCGGTGGTGCTGGTACTGCTCAACGACATGTGCAGCTGGTAGCGGTCGCCGCGGTAACGGGAGACCACGTGCTCGACCGGGACCCCGGCCGAGGTGCTCGTCCGACGGAAGACGAGCAGCGGGGTGTGCAGCGGCGCGTCCAGACGGGCGGCCGTGCGCTCGTCGGCCGCCTCGCCCCACAGGGTCTGCTCGGCGGCGTCGATCGCCAGGCCGTAGCGGTCGCGGAACACCTCGTAGAGCGACCCAGACAGGTCGGCGTGGTCGAGGTCGGGGAGCAGGGGACGCGGGTACCAGCCGGTCTCCAGCGCGATCGGCTGGCCGTCGGCGAGGCGTACGCGGTCCAGCCGCCAGGCCAGCGAGCCCGGGCCGCCCGGGCGCAGGCCGAGCGAGGCGATGGCGTCGGCGGGGGGCCGTTCGGCCTCGATGCCGAGCAGCACGGTCGAGGGGGTCAGACCGCGTCGGCGCATGTCCTGGCTGAACGACGCCAGGTGCAGCCGGCTCTCCAGCCGCGGCCGGGCCACGAAGGTGCCGCGCCCGTGGACGCGCTGGAGCAGTCCGTCGGCGACCAGGCTGTCGATCGCCCGGCGCACCGTCGCGCGGGAGACGTCGTACGTCGTCATGAGGGTGCGCTCGCTCGGGATCGCCTCCTCGGGTCGCAACCGGGTGGCGGCCAGCTCGGCGAGCGCGTCGGAGAGCTGCGCGTGCTTGGGGACCGGTCCGTCCTCGGCCAGCGTCCGCTGCTGGGTCATCGCCCGCTCGCCTCCCCTCGACTCGGTGGTCCTGGACTGGTACGTTCTGGTCCGTACCAGTGAGGATGATCCGCGCCACAGTGCAGCGGTGTCAAGAGGAGTGCACGTGACGACGCAGGCGGCGACCCGGATGGCCACGGAGATGGCCGAGCAGCCCGACGCCTGCCGGCGCACTCTCGAGGCGCTGGTGCCGCTGCGGGCCGAGATCGTCGCGCGGTACGCCGGCCGCCGCCGCGTGCTGTTCGCCGCGCGCGGCAGCAGCGACAACGCGGCGATCTACGGCCGCTACCTGCTGGAGACCCACGCCGGCGTCTCCGGCGCTCTGGTCTCGCCCAGCGTGGCCACCCACTACGGGGCTCGGCTGGACCTGTCCGACGCGCTGGTCGTGAGCGTGTCGCAGTCCGGGGCGACCGAGGAGATCGTCGCGACCCAGGACTGGGCCCGTGAGTGCGGCGCCGCGACCATCGCCGTGGCCAACGTCGCGGACTCGCCGCTCGTGGAGGGTGCCGACCTGGCCCTGGTCACGCAGGCCGGGCCGGAGGTCGCCGTGCCGGCCACGAAGTCGTACCTCGCCCAGCTGGTCGCGATGGCCGTCCTCGGCACCGCGCTGGCGCCGGATCCCGACGCGCTCGACGACGACCTGGCCCGGGTGGCCGGTGAGGTCGAGCGGCTGCTGTCCGCCGACGTCGCTGCCGCGGTCGACGTCCTGACCTCGACGTCGTACGCCGTGGTCTCGGGCCGCGGGCTGATGATGGGCACCGCGCTGGAGACGGCGCTGAAGCTGGAGGAGACCTGCCTGCGGCCGGTGCGCGGCTACTCGTACGCAGACTTCCGTCACGGCCCGATCTCCGTCGTCGCCGACGGGACCGCGGCCGTGCTCGTCTCGGCGGCCGACGGGCCGATGGTGACGCCCATGACCGAGCTCGCGCGCGACCTGTCCGCCCGCGGGGCGCAGCTGATCGGCATCGGCGGGGACGCGGCCTTCGCCGACGCGCTCGACGTGGCGCTGCCCGGACCGGACCTGCCGGAGACGCTGGCGCCGATCGGGAGCATCGTGACCTCCCAGGTGCTGGTCGAGCGGCTCGCCCACGCGCTCGGACTGGACCCCGACAACCCGCGCGGCCTGGCCAAGGTCACCGCGACCGAACCACCCAAGGAGCAGTAGATGGCAGACAAGGCAGCACAGATCCTCGCCGGGCTCGGCGGCGCCGACAACGTGGTCGAGATCGAGCCGTGCATCACCCGGCTGCGGACCGAGGTCCAGGACGGGTCGAAGGTCGACGAGAAGGCGCTCAAGGCCGCCGGTGCCCACGGCGTGGTGCTCTCCGGCAACGTTGTCCAGGTCGTCGTGGGGCCCGAGGCCGACACGCTGGCCGAGGACATCGAGGACCTGATGTGAGCCTCGCGGTCCTCGCTCCCTGCCCCGGCTCCGTGCTGCCGATGGACGAGGTGCCCGACCCGGTGTTCGCCGGCGGCATGGTCGGTCCCGGCGTCGCCATCGACCCCACACCCGGCGAGACCACCGTCGTCTCGCCGATCGCGGGCCGCGTGGTCAAGGTGCACCCGCACGCGTTCGTCGTGCTCGGCGAGGGCGGGATCGGCGTACTCGTCCACCTCGGCATCGACACCGTGAAGCTCGACGGCAAGGGCTTCGAGGTGCTGGCGACGGAGAAGAGCACCGTCGAGGCCGGCGACCCGATGGTGCGCTGGGACCCCTCAGCGGTGACCGCCGACGGTCTGTCGCCCGTGATCCCGGTCGTGGTGATGGAGGCCCCGAAGGACTCCGTCGCGGTCGTGGCCGACGGCGACGTCGCCCCTGGGGACCTGCTGCTCACCGTCGGCTGAGGGCATCCTGGGTGGGGTGAGCACCCCGGAGCCCAAGACCTGCGCGTCCTGCGGACGCCGGGTCGAGTGGCGCAAGAAGTGGGAGCGGGACTGGGAGAACGTCCGCTACTGCTCCACCGCCTGCCGCAAGCACGGGGTCACCGACGTCGACCGAGCCCTCGAGCACTCGATCCTCTCGCTGCTCGACCAGCGCGGGGGCGGCAAGTCGATCTGCCCCTCCGACGCCGCCCGCGCGGTCGGCGACCGCGACGGGTCCGGCGGCGGCTGGCGCGACCTGATGGAGCCCGCTCGCCGCGCCGCGCGTCGCCTCGTCGCCGAGGGAAGGGTCGAGATCACCCAGCAGGGCGCGGTCGTCGACCCGTCGCTCGCCAAGGGGCCCATCCGGATCCGCCGCACCCGCTGAGGCGTCGCATCCTGCGTGTTTGGGATGCGGAACGGCCCGGTGGGAGACTAGGGCGGTCATGAGTACCTCCGTCCTGCCTCCCGAGGGCCCGAACGACGAGCCGGTACGCCAGCTTCCGCTGGTCTTCGACCCGCCCAAGGGGCGCGGCAAGCCGCCGAGGCACCTGGCCGACCTGGACCTGGCCGAGCGGGTGGCGCTGCTGACCGAGAAGGGGCTGCCGGGCTTCCGGGCCAAGCAGGTCTCGCACCACTACTTCGCGCGACTGGCCACGAGGCCCGAGGAGATGACCGACCTCCCGGCGGGCACCCGCGACGAGCTGGTCTCGGCGCTCCTGCCGGACCTGATGAGTGCCATACGCACCCAGGAGGCCGACGGCGGCACCACCCGCAAGACGCTGTGGCGGCTCTTCGACGGCGCACTGGTCGAGTCGGTGCTGATGCGCTACCCGAGTCGTACGACGATGTGCGTCTCCTCGCAGGCCGGCTGCGGGATGGCCTGCCCGTTCTGCGCGACCGGCCAGGGCGGGCTGCAGCGCAACATGTCGACGGCCGAGATCGTCGAGCAGGTGCTGGCCGGATCGCGCGCGCTCGCCAACGGCGAGGTGCCCGGCGGACCGGGGCGGGTCTCCAACGTGGTGTTCATGGGGATGGGGGAGCCGCTGGCCAACTACAAGGCGGTCGTCGGCGCTGTACGCCGCCTCACCGCACCGGCCCCCGACGGCCTGGGCATGTCGGCGCGCGGCGTGACGGTCTCCACCGTCGGGCTCGTCCCGAGGATCCGCCAGCTCACCGAGGAGGGCATCCCCGTCACCCTCGCCCTGAGCCTGCACGCGCCCGACGACGAGCTGCGCAACGAGCTGGTGCCGATCAACACCCGCTCGAGCGTCGCCGAGACCGTCGACGCGGCGTGGGACTACGCCCGCGTCACGAAGCGCCGCGTGTCCATCGAGTACGCCATGATGGCCGGCATCAACGACCAGGCCTGGCGTGCCGACCTCCTCGCCGACGTGCTCAACGCGCGCGGCGACTGGGGCTGGGTGCACGTCAACCTCATCCCGCTGAACCCGACTCCCGGCTCGCGGTGGACCGCCAGCGAGCCCGCCGACGAGCGTGAGTTCGTACGCCGGCTCGAGGCCAAGGCGATCCCCACCACGGTCCGCGACACGCGCGGTCGCGAGATCGACGGGGCGTGCGGGCAGCTGGCCGCGAGTGACGCCTGACCCGCAGGAGTCCTACGGCGACTCCGTGACAGCGACGTACGACGAGACCCGCGGCGGGGCCGAGCGCGCTGCGGCAGCCGCCGTCGAGGTCGCCGCGCTCGCCTCCGCACGGGGCCGTTGCCTCGACGTTGCCGGCGGGACCGGCACCGTCGCGGCGGAGCTGACGGCTCTCGGTCACGACGTGGTCGTGGTCGATCGGAGCCGCTCGATGCTGGCGCTCGCCGCGCAGCGGCTGCCCGGCCGGACCGTCCTGGCCGACGCCGCTCGGCTGCCGATGCCCCCAGGCTCGGCCGACCTGGTGCTCACTCTCTGGCTGCTGCACCTGCTGCCCGATCCGGTGGCGAGCCGCGTGGTCGCCGAGGTGGCGAGGGTGCTGGCGCCCGGTGGCACCTGGGTGACCTCGGTCGACAAGGCGGACTCGCACGGGAGGGGCGGTGCCGACGAGCCGGATGCGGAGCACCGCGTGGCGGAGCGGGCCCGTGCGCTCGGGCTGTCGCCGGTCGGCACCGCGCACTTCCGGGGGCGCACCCGCTGGGGAACGGCTGCCGGAGGCGACGTCGCGACCTTCCGCCTCGCGGCGTTCGCGCCCGGGGAGCCGGTAGGTCAGTAGCGTTCGGAGGAACCCTCCCGCTCGGGTGGCAGGTCGTACGGCTGCGGCCACCAGTCCTGCATGGAGCGGATCAGGCCGTCCTCGCCCATCTCGAAGAAGCAGATGCCGGTCATCTCCTCGGCACCGACAAGGGCGTCGACGCGGCTCACCGCCCCCGACCCGCCGGCCACCACGGTCGCGACCGGGACGTGCCAGTCGCCGGGGTAGGCGCTCATGTACGCCACCAGCGCCTCGCGCCCGCGGATCCGTTCGCGGGTCTGCGGCGCCTCGTAGACGACGTCGGTCGCGAGAGTGGCGGCGTAGCCGCGCCAGTCCCGCGCCTCGGCGCACGCCCAGTGCCGGCGGACGGTGGTCTCGTGGTCGCTCATGCTCCGACGCTAGGACTCAGCACCGACCTTTGTCCTGCCCGCCGCATCCCGGCGGAGTGCCGGGTGCGACCTCAGGCCGGGTCGGCGACCACCGGGCGGTCGGCGACCGCGTCGTACCTCCAGAACGAGCGGACCGCGAGCCCGACGACGAGGACGACGACCGCGCAGGCGATCCCCCCGCCGACCCAGGACACGGTCGCGGTGGTGGCCGCCGCGGTCGCTCCGGCACGCACGTCGCCCAGGCGCGGTCCGCCCGCGACGACCGCCGTGAACACACCCTGCATCCGGCCACGCAGCTCGTCGGGGGCGTAGGTCTGCAGGATCGTCTGGCGGTAGACGGCGCTGACCAGGTCGGCCGCCCCGGCGACGGCGAGGAGCACGACGGCCAGCCACAGCGAGTGCGCCAGCCCGGACAGCGCGACCGCGACGCCCCAGCCGACGATGGCGACGACCAGCGCGCGACCCTGGCGGCGTACCTTCCCGATCCAGCCGCTGGAGAGCCCGGCGATGACCGAGCCGATGGCGATGGCGGCGTACAGCGGGCCGACCTGGCCGCCGAAGCGGTCGTCGGCGACGGCGGGGAACAGTGCGCGCGGCATGGCCAGCACCATCGCCACGATGTCGACGACGAACGACATCACGAGCACCGGGTTCTTGGCGATGAAGACGAGTCCTTCGAGCACCTCGCGCATGCCGGGACGCTTGGCGGGGCCGTCGCGGTCGGGCGGGATCGGCGGCAGGCGCAGCGCCGACCACAGCGCCGCGGTGAACAGCACCGCGTCGATGGCGTACGCGTACGCGAAGCCGCTCACCGGCCCCGGCAGCGCGATCACCAGCCCCGCGATCAGCGGGCCGGCCACCTGCCCGACGTTGCCGACGGTGAAGTTCAGCGTGTTCGCGGCGGGGACGAGGTCCACCGGCACGATCCGGGGGATGATCGCGCCGCGCGCCGAGGAGCTGGTCGCGAAGGCCGCCGACTGGACGGCGACGAGCCCGAGGATCAGCCACACGCCGTCGATGCCGACCAGGGTCTGCGCGAGCAGCGCGAGAGTGACGACCCAGGTGATCACCGACGCCCCGAAGTAGAGCCGGCGCCGGTCGACGACGTCGGCGATCGCGCCGCCGTACAGCCCGAACGCGACGATCGGGACCAGGCCCGCGAGCCCGACGAAGCCGACGTAGAGCGAGGACCGGGTGATCGCGTACACCTCGACCGGCACCGCGACCTGGGTGAGCATCGAGCCGATGAAGGAGGTCCCCTGCCCGATCAGCAGGCGCTTGTACTCGGGGATGCGCAGCGGCCGCGTGTCGACGGCCTGTCCCCGGAGCAGGCTGCGCCAGGTCCGGGCCTGCTCGGGCGCGTCGTCGGGCTGCGGGGCGGGATCGGGGCTGGGGTCGTGCGGCTCGGTCTCGTTGCTCATGGCAACCGACATCGTGTCACCGCCGGACGGACAGCTCAGGCCAGCAGCGCCGAGACCTCCGCCACGTCGTCGACGAGGTGCACGGCCATCCCGCTCGCCCCGGCCTGCGCCTGGAGCAGCGGCCAGGCGGGCAGGGTCCGCGTCCAGTGCTCCACGCCGACGAGGACCAGCGCGACCACGTCGTCGGGTGCGGCGTAGTAGCTCTCACACGCCGCCTGGAAGATCTCCTGGACCGTCCCGGCCGACCCCGGGAGGAACACGATCCCGGCGCGGCACACGCGCAGGAGCACGGCCTCGCGGACGGAGTTGGCGAAGTACTTCGCGATCGCGCTCGCGAACACGTTCGGCGGCTCGTGGCCGTAGAACCAGGTGGGCACGCCCAGCGACTCGCGTCCCTCGTGGCGCTCGCGCACGTCGAGCGCCGCCCTCGCCCAGGCGCCGACGTCGTCGAACCCGGGCACCCGCGCCAGCGCGTCGACCGCCTGGCCCAGGTCGGTCCCCGGCGGCAGGTAGGCGCCCAGGTTCGCGGCCTCCATCGCCCCGGGCCCCCCGCCGGTCGCGACGGTGAACCGCGCAGCCAGCGCGTGGCCGAGCCGGCACGCGGCACGGTAGTCGTCGCTGCCCCGTCCGGCTGCGTGGCCGCCCATCACGCCGACGACCGACCGGCCGTCGACCCACTCCTCGAGCGCGTCGTCGATCGCGTGGTCGTGCAGCGCGGAGGCGAGCGTACGGGCGACCTCGCGCTCGCCGCGGTCCCAGGCGTACGCACGGGCGTCGAGCGTGGCGTCGTACCCGCCCTCCAGGCCGGCGTACAGCTCGTCGGCGGTGTAGAGGCGGGCCCGGTACGGGTCGAACGGCACGTCGGGAAGCGTGGGGAAGAGCACCGCGCCTCGACGTCGTACGTCGGCTTCGGCCTCGGGGAAGAGCCGACAGCCCAGGAACACCGCACCGGCGACATCGAGCCGGGCCAGGACGTCGGTCCGCGCGGTCAGGTCGACCGACTGCAGGCGCCAGCCGCGGGCGGAGGTCGCCCCGGCGCGGACCAGCGCGTCGAGCTGCTCCAGCGACTCGACCTCGACCACCCGCACGAGCGTCAACCTAGTGCGCGAGCTTCAGCCCGACGACGCAGCCGACCAGCCCGAGGAGCAGCAGCACCTTCACCACGCCGGCCGTCTCGTCGCCGGTGACCATGCTCCAGGTGACGGTGAGGGCGGCGCCGATGCCGACCCAGACGGCGTACGACGTCCCGCCCGGCAGCGTGCGCATCGCCGTCGCCAGCCCGGCCATGCTGGCCACGAGGGCGATGCCGAACACCACCGTCGGCACCGGTCGGGAGAACCCCTCGCTGCGACCGAGAGCCAGTGCCCACACCGCCTCCAGCACTCCGGACACCACGAGCACGACCCACGCCATGACGACTCCTCATGGCCGTCTTGTCGCGTGCCGGGTACGGCTCCCTCGTCCGGGCGGCCCGCTCGGACCGCACCAGAGCACGGTAGTGCCTCGAGGGGCCGGGGGTCACCCGGTCACCGTGCCGGGGGCGATCCTCGGTCTGCCGCTCCGCCGACCCGGCGGATCAAGAGAGCCAGCAGCACGACCTCGACGAGGCCGACGACGCCGAGCGCCGTCCGGTCCAGGGCCGTGTGCACCAGCGACAGCCAGCCGATGACGGTGTGTGCCACCAGGACGCCGGCGACGGCGGCCGTCGCGTGCAGGTCGGTCCACCCGGTCCGCGCGGTCCACCGCCGCCCGAGGACGGCCGCGCCGGCCAGCACCACGAGACTCGCGACCACGGCGACCCAGGACGCGTCCCCGCTCGGGGTCCACGCTGCGTGGTGCACGCCCGGCAGCGGCATCAGCAGCCCCAGGAAGACGAGCGCGGCCAGGCCGGCGAGCCCGCCGACGACGCCGGGGGAGGGGAGCGCCCCCGTCGTCCGCGCGGCCGGTCGCGGCGCCACCAGCGCCAGCCCGACGAGCAGCACGACCAGCACCGCGAGGACGGGGTACGCCGGCCACGGCAGCAGGTAGTCCGGGTCGGCCGAGAGCGGGATCAGCCGCAGCAGCCCCAGCCCGAGGACCGCGACGACCCCGGTGACCACCAGCGTCGGCCGCGCCAGCCACGGGCGGTGCGCGGCCGAGGGGACGACCAGCTCGGCGAGCCTGATCGGCACCGCGATGCTGATGACGGCGTGGTAGGTCAGCACCATCACGGCGTAGCCCACGTCGATGCCCCACGGCCTCGGGGTCAGGGCGGCCATGTCGGGGAAGATCGAGGGGCTGGTCAGCGACTGCAGCGCCAGCCCCTCCTCGAGCAGTCCGTAGCCGACGCCGAGGGCCAGGATGCTCGCCCAGCCGCCGCCGGTGCGTCGTACGACCTCGCGGACCAGCAGCGCGCCCCCGGCGTACGCGGGCCAGTAGAGCGTCAGCCCCGCGATCTGGCTGGCCCGCGTCGAGCCCCAGGAGAGCTCGGCGACGAGGGGGGCGAGCACGACCAGCAGCCACGCCGCCCGGTGGGCGGTACGGGAGGCCGCGGTGGGTGCGGGGAAGGCGAACAGGCGGCGTACGGCAGGGCGCGTCGCGGCCCGGAGCACGGCGAGCACGACCACGGCCTGCAGGCCCATCAGCGCCGAGAGCCAGACCGGGTAGTGGGCGCCGATCGCGAACCAGCCCAGCGAGAGCAGCTGCGCGACGGCGACGATGACCGTGCGCCGCCAGCCGCGCTGCGAGCGCTGGCGCAGCCTGCGGATGAACAGCGGGTAGAGGATCGCCACGGCGACCGCCGGGCCGGGCCGCGACCACAGGTCGGTCGACAGTGCTGCCCGTGACCGGGTGGAGTGCGCGGCCTGGTGGTCGACGATCGCGCCGTGGAGCAGCAGGGTGAGGGCGGCGACGAGAAGCCCGAGACCGAGGTTGACCAGCATCAGCCGGATCAGGCGGTCCAGCGCTGCGGGGTCGCCGGTCCGGTCCGCGTCGTGGTGCGTGGCGGTCGACTGCGTCGTGCTCATGCGTTCCTCCTGTGCGGTGTGGGTGCTGGACGCGTGGCGCGGTCGAAGAGCCCGACGAGCTCCTCGGCGTAGTGGTCGAGGTCGGTGTCGGGTCGCATGCGCAGCTGGAACGCGATGCTCTCCAGCGAGCGCTGGACCGCCGTCGCGGTGACGGTCGGGTCGAAGTCGCCGAAGATCCCGGTGGCCTGGCCGTCGCGGAGCACCTGCTCGACCCGGCCGACCGCGGTGTCCTCCTGCCGGGCGTCGTAGACCTCGGCGTCGCTCTCGTGGCCGTGGTGGAGCACCAGCTCGGTGAGCACGCGCATCTCGGCGCGGTGGGTGTCGTTGAGCGCCACGGTGCTGCGGATGTAGGACGCCAGGGCCTCGCGCGGGTCGGCGAGATCGGTCAGCCGCTTGCCGAGGAAGTCGCCGATCACGGCGTACACGCGCCCCAGCACCGCCTCCACGAGGTCGTCCTTGTCGGCGAAGTGGTAGGAGATCATCCGCGTCGAGGACAGGCCCGCGGCCTTCGCGATCCGCGCGAACGTGCACGCGGCGTACCCCTGCTCGGCGACGAGGTCGATCGCCGCCGCGACGATCTGGTCGCGGCGGGCCTGGTTGGTGACCGATCTGCTTACCTGCACGAGTAACAAGTTACTCGTACGAGTAACAGTGTCAATCCCTCACCACGCGGCCGCGATCAGCTCCGCGAACAACGCGTCGGCGTCGACGTCGAGGCCACGGGCGGCGAACCACGCGCAGACGTGGTGGCAGTCGCGGAGCAGGAACTCGCTGCCCTGCGGGTTCGCGACCAGGTCGACCGCCTGCGGCAGGTCGATCACCACCAGGCGGTCGCCGGCGGCGAGCAGGTTGTACGGCGAGAGGTCGCCGTGCACCCAGCCCTGCTCGGCCATCGCCCGCATCGCCTCGCGCAGCTGGTCGAAGTACGACGCCAGCCGGGCGTGCCCCGGACGCTCCCGCGCCAGGCGCGGGGCGGGGGCGCCGTCCTCGTCGAGCACCAGCTCCATGAGGATCTCGGTGCCGTCGATCTGCACGGGGTACGGGACCGGTACGCCCAGCAGCCAGAACCGCTTGAGCTGGTCCCACTCCGCACTCGCCCACTGGCCGGCCGCGGCGGCGCGGCCGAACGCGCTGCCCTTGGCGATGGCGCGGGTGACGCGGGAGTCGCGCACACGACGGCCCTCGGCGTATTCCTCCCCGCGGCGGAAGCTGCGGTGGTCCTGGTCGCGGTAGCGCTTGGCGGCGAGGACGACGGTGCCGTCCTTGCCGCTGCGCTCGAGGAGGCTCACGTCGCCCTCCTTCCCGGTCTTGAGGACGCCGAGGTCGGTGTCGACGGCGCCACGGTCGAGCACGACCCAGTCAGGGACGGGCTCGGGTCCGCGGCACAGCGGCTCGACGTCCCAGTACGACGTCAGCCGGCTGCCGTCGGGGACGTCGACGACCTCCCAGTCGAGGGTGAAGTCAGAGGAGGGATGGTCGGCGGGGTCGGTGCTCACAGGTGCTCCAGGGGAGAGAAGGGGTGGGGGTGGGGCCGACGACGGTCATGGCGTCGCTCCTCTCTCCTGGGTGTGTGTGGGTGGGTGGGTGCGGGTGGTCTCGACGTCTCGTTCGCTGCGCTCACGTCGGGCTCGACCACGCGCGGGTGGTCGAGCAGTGAGCGCCCGTGTGAACGCGGGTGGTTGAGCAGCGAGCACGTCGGGTGGTTGAGCAGCGAGCGCCAGCGAGCGCGTCGAAACCACCCGCGGCACGCCGCCACCGTCGCCCCGGCCACCGCCGGGCGCAACGGAGTTTCGGCTCGCCCTAGGCTCGTGCGGTGCCCGACGACATCACCGGACCTCCCCAGGCCAAGCGCGTACCCCACGAGCGGACCCACCACGGTGAGACCGTGGTCGACGACTACGAGTGGCTGCGCGAGAAGGAGTCGCCGGAGACGACCGGCTACCTCGAGGCGGAGAACGCCTGGACGGAGGCCTCGACCGCCCACCTGTCCGACCTGCGCCAGTCGGTCTTCGACGACATCGCCGCGCGCACCAAGCAGACCGACCTGAGCGTCCCGACGCACGTGACCCACCGTGGGGCCGACGGGTCGGTCAGCCGCTGGTGGTACTACGGCCGCACCGTCGAGGGGCAGCAGTACGGCATCTCCTGCCGGGTCCCCGCGACCCAGGGCAGCACCCCGCCCGACCCCGAGGGCGGGCTGAGCGACGAGCAGGTGCTGCTCGACGGCAACGTCGAGGCCGGCGACAGCGCCTTCTTCTCGCTCGGCGGGCTGGACGTCAGCCGTCGCGGCGACGTGATGGCGTACGCCGTCGACGACACCGGCGCCGAGCGCTACACCGTCCGGTTCCGTGACCTCGCCACCGGTGAGGCGCTGCCCGACGTCATCGAGGACGTCATGGGCGGTGTCACCTGGACGGCCGCCGACGACCACGTCCTCTACACCCGCGCCGACGACGCGTGGCGGCCGTACGTCGTCATGCGGCACGCCCTGGGGACCGCGAGCGAGGACGACGTCGAGGTGTTCCGCGAGGACGACGAGCGCTACTGGCTCGGCGTCGGCGAGAGCCGCGACGGCGAGTGGTTGATGGTGGGCGTCGGGTCCAAGATCACCTCCGAGGCGTGGCTCCTGCCGGCCGACGACCCGACGGGCGAGCTGCGCTGCGTGGCACCGCGCCGCGAGGGTGTCGAGTACGACGTCGAGCCGGCCGGTGACCGGCTGCTGGTCCTGCACAACGACGGCGCCGAGGACTTCGAGCTGGCCGAGGCGCCGCTCGACGCGGGCTCGCACGAGCAGTGGCAGCCCGTGATCGCCCACGAGCCCGGCCGGCGGCTGACCGGCGTCGACGCCTACGAGGGCCACGTGGTCCTGGGGCTGCGGCGCGACGGGCTGACCGCGGTGCGCGTCATCGGCCGCACCGCCGACGGCGACCTCGGTGAGGGCGCCGACCTGGAGTTCGAGGAGCCGGTGCGCAGCGTGGGCGCGTACTCCTCTCCCGACTACGACGCCACGTCGGTGCGGCTGTCGTACACCTCGCTGGTCACGCCGCCGGAGGTGCTCGACCACGACGTGGCCACCGGCGAGCGGCACCTGCGCAAGCAGCGCGAGGTGCTCGACCACCCCGAGCACGGGGCGTACGACCCGGCCGACTACGTGCAGAGCCGCGAGTGGGTGACCGCGCCGGACGGCGTGGCCGTCCCGGTCTCGTTGGTGCGCCGCAAGGACGTGCCGCTGGACGGCAGCGCACCGTGCTTCCTCTACGGCTACGGCTCCTACGAGGCCTCCATGGACCCGTACTTCTCGGTGCCGCGGCTCTCGCTGCTCGACCGCGGCTTCGTCTACGCGATCGCGCACGTGCGCGGCGGCGGCGAGATGGGCCGGCGGTGGTACGAGGACGGCAAGACGCTGACCAAGAAGAACACCTTCACCGACTTCGTCGCCGTCGCCCGGCACCTCGCCGCCGAGGGCTTCACCTCGGCCGACCGGCTGGTCGCGCGGGGCGGCAGCGCCGGCGGGCTGCTGATCGGCGCGGCGGTCAACCTCGCCCCGGACGCGTTCGCCGCGGTGCACGCCGACGTCCCGTTCGTGGACGCCCTGACCACGATCCTCGACCCGTCGCTGCCGCTGACGGTCATCGAGTGGGACGAGTGGGGCGACCCGCTGCACGACCCCGAGGTGTACGCGTACATGCGCGGCTACTCGCCGTACGACAACGTCGAGGCCACGCGCTACCCGGCGATCCTCGCGACCACCAGCCTCAACGACACCCGGGTCTACTACGTCGAGCCCGCCAAGTGGATCGCGAAGCTGCGGACGCTGGCGGAGAACGACCCGCACGAGATCCTGCTGAAGACCGAGATGGTGGCCGGCCACGGGGGAGTGAGCGGCCGGTACGACGCCTGGCGCGACGAGGCCTTCGCCCTCGCCTGGCTGATCGAGCGGGCCGGCGCGGCCTGACGACGGTGGCCCGGCCGTGCTGAGGTACCTCGTCTGCCCTGGCGGTGAGGGCGACCCAGGACGTCATACGAACGGGCTGCTCTGGCGACCAGGTCGTATGACGTCCCGCTCCGGTGCCGCGCTCACCGGTCGCGGCGCTCCCTCCGCTCGACGCTCGCCAGGACGTCGGGGTCGGCACGGAAGGCGATGCGGACCACCAGCCCGTCCACGACGGTGAAGTCGAAGGCGACGCGGGTCTCGCCGTGGTGGATCCAGGCCGCACCAGGACGACCGTCGACGCGTGCGGGGAAGGCCGCCTTGGCCGCGCCGTCGAAGAAGGTGGCGACGGGCTCGCGGCCCTCGATCAGCGACGGCGTCCCCATCGCGACGGCCGCGGCGTCACCGACCACGACCGCGTCCGGAGCGAGGAGCGCGAGCAGGCGGGTGAAGTCGCCCTGCCGCGCAGCGGCCAGGAAGGCGTCGACGACGGCCCGGTCCGAGCGTCCCTCCTGGTCGTGAGCCGTCGCCGCGACCTTCGTACGAGCGCGCGAGGCGAGCTGGCGGGCGTTCGCCGGGCTGGTGCCGAGGATCTCTGCGACCGTGGCGTGCGCGATGCCGAAGGAGTCGTGCAGGACGAAGGCGACCCGCTCGCGCGGCGCGAGACGGTCCAGCACGACCTGGAGCGCCACCCCCACCGTGTCCGCGAGGAGTACCTCCTCGTCGGGGGTGGGGCCGGGCTCGACGGTGGGCGGCTCGGCGTACGGCCGAGGGGCGCGGGCCCGCAGCCGGTCCAGGCACAGCCGCGTCGTCACCGTCGTCAGCCACCCGGGCAGGTTCTCGATCTCCGAGGCGTTGTCGTGCAGGCGCAGCCAGGCCGTCTGCACGACGTCCTCGGCCTCGTCCGTCCCCCCGAGCACGCGTGTGGCGATGCGCAGCAGGCGAGGCCGCTCGATCTCGAAAGCCTCGGTCCGGTCCATCGGTGTCACACCTTCGTCGTGGGCGTCGTCATGAGGGTGACGCACGAACGGCGTGCGGTGTGACACGAGAGGACCACGACGTGAGGACGATGACCTGCCGCGACCTCGGGGGACCCTGCGGGACCGAGCACCACGGGGAGAGCGCCGACGAGGTGATCAAGGCCCAGGACCGCCACCTGCGGGACGCCGCCAGGGGCGGGGACGCAGCGCACGTACCGGCGCACGAGGAGATGAGGGGCCGCTGGAAGCACCCGGTCGCGTCGATGGGGTGGTACCGCGACGTCAAGAGGGCGTTCGCCGCTCGGCCCGAGACGTCGACCTGAGAGATGAGGAGCGTTGAACGGGCACGACGACGGTGTGCATGCCGCACCTGCGCGGCGCGTGCCCGTTCATCGGTGGGCGAGCCCAGTGGTGCTGGTCGCTCAGCGGTGCCCGGCGATGGCGTGGGGGACGTACCCCTCGCTCAGCTCGGTCAGCTCGTCCTCGCTCAGCTCGAGGTCGACGGCGGCGACCGCGTCGGCGAGGTGCTCCGGCTTGGTGACGCCGACGATCGGCGAGGTGACGGCGGGCTGGTGCAGCAGCCAGGCCAGCGCGACCTGGGCCGCGGAGACACCGCGCCGCTCGGCGAGCGCGAGGACCGTCGCCACGATGTCGGCGTCCTCGTCGCGGTAGAGCGTGCCGCCGAACTCGTCGGTCTCGGTGCGGTTGGTGTCGGTGTCCCAGGGGCGGGTCAGCCGACCGCGCGCCAGCGGGCTCCACGGGATGACCCCGATGCCCTGGTCCTGGCACAGCGGGAGCATCTCGCGCTCCTCCTCGCGGTAGATCAGGTTGTAGTGGTCCTGCATCGACACGAACGGCGTCCAGCCGTTCTCGCGGGCGACCTGCTGGGCCTTGGCGAACTGCCAGGCGTACATCGAGGAGGCGCCGAGGTAGCGCGCCTTGCCCGAGACGACGACCTCGTGCAGCGCCTCCATCGTCTCCTCGATCGGCGTGTCGTAGTCCCAGCGATGGGTCTGGTAGAGGTCGACGTAGTCCGTTCCCAACCGGTTCAGGCTGGCGTCGATCTCGTGCAGGATCGCCTTGCGGGAGAGCCCGGCGCCGTTGGGACCGGGACGCATCCGCTGGAACACCTTGGTCGCGAGGACGACGTCCTCCCGGTCGGCGTGCTTCCACAGCGCCCGGCCGGTGAACTCCTCGCTGGAGCCGCCCGAGTACACGTTCGCGGTGTCGAAGAAGTTGACCCCCGCCTCGAGCGCCGCGGCGACGGTCTCGTCGGCGAAGCCGGCGTCCTTGACCCACGGGTGACCCCCGCGCTCGGGGTCACCCCAGCTCATGCAGCCGATCGTGATCCGGCTGACCTCTAGCCCGGTGCCTCCCAGTTTGGTGTACTGCATCAGGCTGCCTCCTCCTCGGCCTTGCGGCCGGCCTGCTCGAGTGCGTCGTACTCGTCCTCGGTCAGCTCGATGCTGGCGGCGGCGGTGTTGTCGACGACGTGGTCGACGGACTTCGTGCCCGGGATCGGGAGGACGACCGGCGAGCGCTCGAGCAGCCAGGCCAGGGCGAGCTGAGAAGCGCTCGCGTCGTGGCCCTTCGCGATCTCGGCCAGCGGGCCGGAGTCGGCCGACAGCTTGCCGGTGTTGAGCGGGAACCACGGGATGAAGCCGATGCCGTGCGCGGTGCAGTGGTCGAGCAGCTCCTCGGACTGGCGGTTGGCCAGGTTGTAGAGGTTCTGCACCGAGACGATCTCCGCGGTCTGCTCGGCCTCCTTGAGGTCGGCGACGGACACCTCGGAGAGGCCGATGTGGCGGATCTTGCCCTCGTCCTGAAGCGCCTTGAGCTCGCCGACCTGGTCGGCGACGGGGTACGCGGGGTCGATGCGGTGCAGCTGGAACAGGTCGATCCGCTCCAGCCCGAGGCGGCGCAGGCTCATCTCGACCTCCTGGCGGAGGTACGCCGGCTGTCCGAGCGGCGTCCACACGCCCGGGCCCTGCCGGGTCAGCCCGGCCTTGGTCGCGATCACGACGTCGTCGGCGTACGGATGGAGGGCCTCGCGGATGAGCTCCTCGGAGACGTACGGCCCGTACGAGTCGGCGGTGTCGATCAGCGTCACGCCGACCTCGACGGCCTTGCGCAGCACCGCGAGCGCGGTGTCACGGTCTGCGGGCGGGCCCCACACCCCCTCGCCGGGCAGCTGCATCGCGCCGAAGCCGAGGCGGTGGACGGGCAGGTCGCCGCCGAGCGTGAAGGTGCCGGAGGCGGCGGCCAGGTTCTGGGTGTCGGTGCTCTGAGAGGTCACGTACGACGCAAGGCGATCGACGGGGGAGGTTGTTCCCGAGGTGGTCGAGCAAGCGCGCGTCGAGACCCCGGCTCCGGTGGCGGGTGGTCTCGACGTCCTCGCTCGCTGCGCTCGCGTCGGGCTCGACCACCTGGCTGGCGTGGGCTCGCTGCGCGCGTCGGGCTCGACCACCTGGCTGGCGTGGGCTCGCTGCGCTCGTGTCGGGCTCGACCACCTGGCTGGCGTGGGCTCGCTGCGCTCGTGTCGGGCTTGACCACCTGGCTGGCGTGGGCTCGCTGCGCTCGTGTCGGGCTTGACCACCCGGGGTGGTCGAGCAGCGAGCGTCAGCGAGCGCGTCGAGACCCGGTGAGGGGCGCTCGAGGCGTGACCACGGCCGACTTAGGGTTCCTACATGACCCAGGCACCTGTTCAGCGCGGCCGTCGGGAGCGGCCGGTCACCACGTTCACCGTCACCGGGACCTCCCGCACCAGCCCCGGGCTCGTGCGGGTCGAGCTGCGGGCCGACGACGCCGAGGCGTTCGCGGAGCGCTTCGGCGCCAGCGCGTACACCGACCGGTACGTCAAGCTCGCGCTGCCGCAGCCGGACGGGACCGAGGTGGTGCGGACGTACACCGTCCTCGAGCCGGACCCGGCGACCGCGACGATGGCGATCGAGTTCGTGGTGCACGGGGACGAGGGGTACGCCGGGCCGTGGGCGGCCCGCGCCGAGGTGGGGGACAGCCTGGGCATGCGGGGCCCGGGCGGGGCGTACGCACCGGACGTCGACGCCGACTGGCACCTGCTGGCAGGGGACGAGGCGGGGCTCCCCGCGATCCGTGCGGCCTTGGCGGCGCTCCCGGCGAGCGCGACCGCACGCGTCGTCCTCCTCGCGCCCGAGGACCACCACGTCGACCTTCCGACGACCGACGACACCGAGGTCACCTGGGTCACCGACGACCTCCCCGGCGCGGTGCGTGCGGTGGAGTGGCTGCCCGGCCGGGCGTACGCGTTCGTGCACGGAGAGGCCGACGCCGTGATGCACGGGGTCCGTCCCTACCTGCTGAAGGAGCGCGGGCTGCCGCGTGCGGACGTGTCGGTCTCGGGCTACTGGCGCCGGGGACGCACCGAGGAGGGCTTCCGCGACTGGAAGGCCGAGCTGCGTGCGTCCGAGGGGGACGACGGGTGAGTCAGGGGGCGAGCGGGGACCTGACCTGGTTCAAGCGGCCCGGGGACGACCAGCCGGGGACCCTCAACGCGTCCTACCAGCTGCTGGACCGCGCGATCCTCGACGGTCGGGCCGAGGAGGAGGCGCTGCCCGGCACCAGGGCGGCGACGCTGCTGGAGCGGGTCGGTGCGTTCGCCGGCGTGCTGCGCGGCTTCGCGCTGGTCCCCGGTGACCGGGTGCTGCTCGACCTGCCCGACGGGGAGGAGCTCGCGGTCGCACTGCTCGCAGCCGTTCGACTCGGGGTCGTCGCGGTCCTGCTGCCGCCCGGGTCGCCGGACCTCGCCGCGGCCGTCGACAGCACCGAGCCGGGGGTCGTGGTCACCGCCGACGACGTGGCGGTCGGCCTCGCCCTGGCCGACGCCGAGCACGAGCCCGGCGCGGTCGTCGTGCTCGGGCAGAGCGCGGGAGTCGCCGTGCCGTGGGACGTCGTCATGCGCGCGGGGCGTACCGACCCCGCCGGCTGCGCGGACCTCTCGCCCGACGCGCCGGCGCTGATCCTCTGGCCCGGGGGAGGGGACGAGCGGGCGACGGTACGGCTGACCGGCGACCTCGCCGCAAGGCTCGCGGCGCTGGGTCCGGCGTACGACCTGGGGGCGCTGCTGGGGGCTTTCCGCTCGGCCTAGGTTGGACCCCGTGACTGAGAACCGGATGCCCAACCTGATCGCCGGCGAGCGCGTGCACGGCGACGACGTGCTCGACGTGACCCACCCGTACGACGGCTCGCCCGCGGGCAGCACGACGTACGCCACGTCCGACCAGGTCGAGCGGGCCGTCGCGCACGCGGCCGCCATCGCACCCGAGGCGGCCCGGCTGCCGATGCACGTACGGGCCGACGCCCTGCGCGCGGTGTCGGAGGCGATCAAGGCCCACACCGACGAGCTGGCCGCCTTGATCACCGCCGAGAACGGCAAGCCGATGCAGTGGTCGCGCGGCGAGGTCGGCCGGGCGGTGTCGGTGTTCCGGTGGGCGGCCGAGGAGACCCGCCAGGAGTCGGGCGAGGCGATCCGGCTGGACTCCGACCCCGGCGGCGAGGGCCGGCTGGCGTACGTCCGACGCGTCCCGCGCGGTCCGGTGCTGGCGATCAGCCCGTTCAACTTCCCGCTGAACCTGGTCGCGCACAAGCTCGCCCCGGCCGTCGCCGTGGGGGCGCCCGTGGTGCTCAAGCCCGCACCGAAGACCCCGCTGTCCGGCATCCGGCTCGGGGAGCTCATCGCCGAGGCCGGCGCGGAGCACGGGCTGCCTGCGGGCATGGTGCAGGTGGTCAACGTGAAGAACGAGGACGCCGGGTCGCTCACCGAGGACGAGCGGCTGCCGGTGCTCAGCTTCACCGGCTCCGGTCCGGTCGGCTACTCGATCCGCGACCAGGTCCCGGGCAAGCACGTCACCCTCGAGCTCGGTGGCAACGCGGGCGTGCTCGTGGCGGCCGACGCCGACCTGGACCACGCGGCGAAGCGGATCGCGATGTTCTCCAACTACCAGGCCGGGCAGTCGTGCATCGGCGTGCAGCGGGTCTTCGCCGAGCAGGCGGCGTACGACGTCTTCAAGGACAAGCTGGTCGCGCAGGTCGAGGCGCTGGTCACCGGCGACCCGAAGGACGAGGACGTCTTCGTCGGCCCGCTGATCGACGACGCCGCCGCCGACAAGGTCGAGCAGTGGGTCGACGCCGCGGTCGAGGCCGGGGCGACCGTGCTGACCGGCGGGGTGCGCGAGGGGACGACGTACGCCCCGACCGTGCTCGAGGGCGTGCCCCACGACGTGCAGGCCTGGTGCGCGGAGATCTTCGGCCCCGTGCTCGTCGTCGAGCCGGTCCCGGACGTGGAGACCGGGTTCGCGGCGATCAACGACTCCGACTTCGGGCTGCAGGCGGGGGTCTTCACGACCGACATCGCCACGGCCTTCCGCGCCCACCGCGAGCTGGAGGTCGGCGGAGTGGTGATCGGCGACGCGCCGTCGTACCGCGCCGACCAGATGCCGTACGGCGGCGTCAAGGACTCCGGCGTCGGGCGCGAGGGCATCCGGTACGCGATGGCCGACTTCACCTACGAGCGGGTGATGGTCCTGACCGGCCTCGACCTGTGACCCGTCGCGACGTCGTCGTCCTGGGCTCCACCGGCTCGATCGGCACCCAGGCGCTGGAGATCTGTCGCCGCAACCCGGACCGGTTCCGGGTGGTCGGGCTGACCGCCGGCGGCGGCCACCCGGATCTCTTCGCCGAGCAGGTCGCCGAGTTCGCGCCCGCCTTCGAGGGGCTCGGTGAGGAGGCGTCGGTCGAGGCCGCCGGTCTGGAGTGCCACACCGTGCTCAACGGCATCACCGGCGCCGTCGGGCTGCGGCCGACTCTGGCCGCGCTCGAGGCGGACAACGTCTTGGCGCTGGCGAACAAGGAGTCGCTGATCATCGGCGGTCCGCTCGTGCTGGACCGGGCGGCACCGGACCAGATCGTGCCCGTGGACTCCGAGCACAGCGCGCTGGCGCAGTGCCTGCGCGGCGGCCGCGCAGGCGAGGTGCGCCGACTCGTCCTCACCGCCTCCGGTGGCCCGTTCCGGGGCCGTACGCGTGACGAGCTCGCGGACGTGACCGTGGACGAGGCGCTCGCCCACCCGACCTGGGACATGGGCCCGGTGGTGACCATCAACTCCGCGACCCTGGTCAACAAGGGGCTGGAGGTGATCGAGGCGCACCTGCTCTTCGGCGTGCCGATGGACGACATCGTCGTCGTGGTCCACCCGACCAGCGAGGTGCACTCGATGGTGGAGTTCCACGACGGCTCGACCCTCGCGCAGGCCGGTCCGCCGACGATGCTGATCCCGATCGCGCTCGGCCTGTCCTGGCCGGACCGGGTCGCCGACGCCGCGCCGCCGATGGACTGGACGCGGACCCAGACCTGGGAGTTCCTGCCGCTGGACGACGAGGCGTTCCCGGCGGTGTCGCTGGCCCGGCGGGTCGGCGCGGCCGGCGGGACCGTGCCCGCGGTCTACAACGCCGCCAACGAGGTGTGCGTCGCCGGGTTCCGCGACGGCACGCTGCCGTTCACGGGGATCGTCGACGTGGTGACGCAGGTCGTGGGGCTCGCCGACGTACGCTCCACCCCCGAGGGGCTCACCGTCGACGACGTCCTCGCCGCCGACGCCTGGGCCCGTGCCGAGGCCACCCGCCTGCTCGAGGAGCTGCCCCGCCCATGACCGTGATCGCCTACGTCCTCGGCGTCCTCCTCTTCGCCGTGGGCGTCGCGGTCTCGATCGCGCTGCACGAGTTCGGCCACCTGATCCCCGGCAAGCTGTTCAACGTCCGGGTCAGCGAGTACTTCGTCGGCTTCGGCCGCACGATCTGGTCCAAGCGGATCGGCGAGACCGAGTACGGCCTCAAGGCGATCCCGCTCGGCGGCTACTGCAAGCTGATCGGGATGCTGCCGCCCGACGAGCGCCGCGGCACCGAGGACGAGCAGGACGCGCAGGAGGGGGAGCGGGTCCGCTCCCGCAGCACCGGGATGTTCAGCCAGCTGATGGACGACGCCCGCTCCGCGGAGTACGAGCTGGTCCAGCCCGGCGACGAGGACCGGATGTTCTACCGGCTGCCCTGGTGGAAGCGCGTGATCATCATGGGCTCCGGGGTCGCGGTCAACCTCGTGCTCGCGGTGATCCTCTTCGGCGCGGTGTTCATGGGGCACGGCGTGCTGGTCGCCAAGCCGCAGGTGCAGGCGGTCTCGCAGTGCGTGATCGCGGTCCGTGACGGGGACCAGACGCGCGAGTGCACGTCGGCCGACCCGCAGTCGCCGGCCGCGAAGGCGGGACTGCGCGCCGGCGACGAGATCACCGACTTCAACGGCACCCGGATCACCGACTACGCCCAGCTGCAGAAGCTGATCCGCGGCAACGGCGACGGCGCGGCCCGGCTGGGCGTCGTCCGCGACGGCGAGCGGCTCACCCTCACCACCGACACCACCGTCTCCGCACGGCCCGACCCGGACGACCCCGAGACCGTCTCGCGGGTCGGGTTCCTCGGCATCACGCCCGTGCAGGAGACCGAGCGCCAGGGGCCGGGGTACGTCATCGACACGATGTCGTCGGCGACCTGGCAGACCCTGAAGACGCTGGGCCGGCTGCCCGTCGAGGTCTACCACGTCGGGAGGGCCGCGCTCGGCCTCGAGGAGCGTGACCCGGAGGGCCCGATGAGCGTCGTCGGCGCGGGCCGCGTCGCGGGCGAGATCACCTCGCAGCAGCAGACCCCGGTGGTCGACCGGTTCTTCTCGGTGGTCCTCATCATCGCCGGGCTGAACCTCTTCCTCGGCCTGTTCAACCTCGTCCCCCTGCCGCCCATGGACGGTGGGCAGATCGCCCCGACGCTGTACGAGGCGCTGCGCCGCGGCTGGGCCAGGCTGCGGCGGCGTCCCGACCCCGGCTTCGTCGACGCCGCGAAGCTGCTCCCGCTGACGTACGTGATGGCGACGCTGATCCTCGTCGGCTCGGTCGTCCTCATCCTCGGCGACATCCTCGCTCCGGTGACGCTGCAGTAGTCGGGTCGTGTGCTGCAGCGGTCGCCCGGGCGACCACCACAGCACACGAGGCTGCGTCCGGTGGCCGGGCGCGTCGTACGCTCGGAGGCATGACCGCTGTGTCCCTCGGCATGCCCGCCGCACCCCCGCCCGTGCTCGCGCCCCGCCGGGAGACCCGGCAGATCAAGGTCGGGTCGGTCGGTGTCGGCAGCGAGTCGCCGATCTCGGTGCAGTCGATGACGACGACCCTCACCTCGGACATCAACGCGACGCTGCAGCAGATCGCCGAGCTGACCGCCGCCGGGTGCGACATCGTGCGGGTCGCCTGCCCGAGCCAGGACGACGCCGACGCCCTGCCGGCGATCGCGACCAAGTCGCAGATCCCGGTGATCGCCGACATCCACTTCCAGCCGAAGTACGTCTTCGCCGCGATCGAGGCCGGGTGCGCGGCGGTCCGGGTGAACCCCGGCAACATCCGCAAGTTCGACGACCAGGTCAAGGAGATCGCCCAGGCGGCGCAGGACCACGGCACCTCCATCCGGATCGGCGTCAACGCGGGGTCCTTGGACAAGCGGCTGCTGGAGAAGTACGGCAAGGCCACCCCCGAGGCGCTCGTCGAGTCCGCCAAGTGGGAGGCGAGCCTGTTCGAGGAGCACGGCTTCCGCGACTTCAAGATCTCGGTCAAGCACAACGACCCGGTCGTCATGGTGCGGGCGTACGAGCTGCTCGCCGCGGAGGGCGACTGGCCGCTGCACCTGGGCGTCACCGAGGCGGGCCCGGCCTTCCAGGGCACGATCAAGTCCTCGGTCGCGTTCGGCCACCTGCTCAGCCAGGGCATCGGCGACACCATCCGCGTCTCGCTGTCCGCGCCGCCGGTCGAGGAGGTGAAGGTCGGTCTGCAGATCCTGGAGTCGCTGAACCTCAAGCCGCGGCGTCTCGAGATCGTCTCCTGCCCGTCGTGCGGACGCGCCCAGGTCGACGTCTACAAGCTCGCCGAGGAGGTCACCGCAGGCCTCGACGGGCTCGAGGTCCCGCTACGGGTGGCCGTGATGGGCTGTGTCGTCAACGGCCCCGGCGAGGCCCGAGAGGCCGACCTCGGCGTGGCCTCGGGCAACGGCAAGGGGCAGATCTTCGTCAAGGGCGAGGTCATCAAGACGGTGCCGGAGAAGGACATCGTCGAGACCCTGATCGAGGAGGCCATGCGCATCGCCGAGGGCATGGAGGTCGTCGACGGCGCCTCCGTCGAGGTCAGCGCCGGCAGCTGAGTCCGCCCCCACCACCGAGGCCGACCCGCACCGCTGCTCGTACCCACTAGGCTCCGGCGGGTGCCGAGGGTTCAGCAGGGGGTCCGTGTCCTGGGCCCCGCCGATCTGCCCGAGGTGCTCGCGCTGCTCGAGCGGGACCCGGTCACGAACGTGTTCGTCGACTACCGCGTGCGTCTGACCCGGTTGGAGCCGCGCTGGCTGGGCGGCGAGGTGTGGGGCTGGTACGACGACGGCGTGCTCGCCGCGGTCTGCCACGCCGCGGCCAACCTGGTCCCCGCCGCCGCCGGCCCCGAGGCGCTCGCGGCGTTCGCGGACCGCGCCGCACGTGCGCCGCGGAGCAGCTCGACGGTCGTCGGACCCCGTCCGATGGTCGAGGAGCTGTGGCGGGTGCTCGGGCCCGCGTGGGGGACGCCGCGCGACGAGCGGTGGGAGCAGCCGCACCTCGAGCTCACCGGCCCGCCCGCCGTCGAGCCCGACCCGTTGGTGCGTCGCTCGGAGAGCGCCGACATCGCGGCCCTCTACCCCGCGTGCGTGGCGATGTACACCGAGGAGGTCGGCATCTCCCCGGAGGCCGACGGCGGCCGCGAGCTCTACCGTGCCCGGGTGACGCAGCTGGTCAACCGGGGCTGGTCCTTCGCCCGGTACGACGGCGACCGGGTGGTCTTCAAGGCGGAGGTGGCCGCGGCGTCGCCGTACGCCTGCCAGGTCCAGGGGGTCTACGTCGACCCGAGCCGGCGCGGTGAGGGGCTGGCGGCCGGCGGCATGGCCGCCGTCGTGGAGATCGCACGCCGGGAGATCGCGCCGACGGTCTCGCTGTACGTCAACGGCCACAACGCGCCCGCGCGCCGGGCGTACGAGCGGGCCGGGTTCGCGCAGACGAGCACCTTCTCGACGCTGATGTTCTGAGGGCGACGGGGCACGCCCTAGGGTCGTCGCCATGCCGCGTCCTCGTGAGGTGTCCCTGCTGGCCGCGATCCTGGGTGCCGGTGGAGTGGCCCACCTCGTCCGGCCGCGGACGTTCGAGCCGTTGATGCCGGCGTGGGTGCCCGCGCACCGCGAGGTGATCCTGGGCTCCGGGGTGGTCGAGCTGGTCTGCGCAGCGGGGCTGCTCGGCGCGCGCACCCGCCGCCCCGCCGGCTGGGCCAGCGCCGCCCTGCTGATCGGCGTCTTCCCCGGCAACTTGAAGATGGCCGGCGACGCCGCACGCAGCGACAGCGGCGCGTTCAAGGCTGCGGCGTACGGCCGGCTGCCCCTGCAGCTCCCGATGGTCCGGATCGCGCTGCGCGCCGCGCGCGGCTGACCCGGACGGCCTAGACCGCTCCGGACGACACGCCGGTCCGGCACATCCGCACACGCGACGCCTCCGAAGCGCGTATGACGTGGCTCACACCCCCGCGAGCCGCGCGCTTCGAAGGGACAGCCATGAGTCAGACCAGCAGAAGGACCGTCCTGGCCGGTGCAGGCGTCGGTGTCGCCGGTACGGCGGCCGTCGGCCTGGCCGGGAGGGCGGACGCCGCCCCCGCCGCCAGCACCGAGGCCGTCGTCGCCTGGGTGGAGAACCCCCGTGCCGGCGTCGTCCACGTCATGTCGGGCGAGGAGGAGGTCGTGGTCACCGACCACGACCTCGTCGCCCGCCTCCTGCGCGCCGCGGGAGGCAAGTGAGATGTCCTCGCACCGCGAAGCCCCCGAGATCGCCAAGGACCCCGTCGCCGACAGCACCGACGTCTACGCGTTCGTCAGCCCCGACGCGCCGGACACGGTGACGCTGATCGCGAACTACATCCCGCTCCAGCAGCCCGACGGCGGGCCGAACTTCTACGAGTTCGGCACCGACGTGCTCTACGACATCAACATCGACAACACCGGCGACGGCAAGCCGGACATCACCTACCAGTTCCGGTTCACGACGACCGTGCGCAACCCCAAGTCGTTCCTCTACAACACCGGACCGATCGAGAGCCTGGACAGCTCCAGCTGGAACCGCCCCCAGACCTACCGGGTGATCCGGCGCCAGGCGGGACGCTCGCGCGAGATGGCCAAGGGGCTGTACTGCCCGCCGGTCAACGTCGGGCCACGCAGCACCCCGAACTACGCCGACCTCGCCGCGGCCGCGGTGCACGACCTGCCGGGCGGCGGCAAGGTCTTCGCCGGCCAGCGTGCGGACGCCTTCCACGTCGACCTGGGCAGCGTCTTCGACCTGGGCGGGCTGCGGCCGTTCAACGACAAGCACCTGATCCCGCTGGCCGCCATGGACGGGATCAACGCCGTGCAGGCCTACAACGTGCACACCATCGCCATCCAGGTGCCGAAGAGCGACCTGGTGCGCGGCGCGGTCCCCACGGACCCGCTGGCACCGAACGCCACGATCGGCGTCTGGACGTCGGCGTCGCGGCAGCGCTCGCAGATGTTCAACCCCGGGACGGGTCGCTACACCGGGACCGGCCCGTACGCGCAGGTCTCTCGGCTGGGCAACCCGCTGTTCAACGAGGTGCTCGTGCCGATGGCGAAGAAGGACCTCTGGAACGCCACCCCGCCCTCGGAGGAGTACCGCTTCGTCAGCTACGTACGACGCCCCGAGCTGGCCGGCCTGCTGCCGGTGCTCTACCCGGGGGTCTTCCCCAAGCTGGCGGCGTACGGCAAGAACCGCAAGGACCTCGAGGCGATCCTGCTCACGGGCATCCCGACCGGCGGCGTCGACGGCTTCCAGAACTTCACCGGCACCACGCCGGCCGACATGCTGCGGCTCAACGTCGCGGTGCCGCCCGCGGCGGCCGGCCAGGAGAACCCGATCGGCCTCGTCGCCGGCGACGCCGCCGGGTTCCCCAACGGCAGGCGGATCGTCGACGACGTGGTCGCCATCGAGCTGCGCGCGGTCGCCGGGGCGACGATCCCGCTGGTCGACAAGTCCTACACGCCGGACGCCGCCGCGGGGCAGCTGACCGACGGGACGACGAACACGAACGCGGACCTGCTGGCGGCGTTCCCGTACCTCGGGCTGCCCGGCGGGGGCTACCAGACCAAGCCGGGCACGACGAGCGCGGCATGAGCGAAGGGCACGGCCACGGCCACGGGCACGGCGGTGCGGAGAACCCGTTCGCCGGCCAGGGCGCGGTCATGCTCGACATCGGCGGCGACGTCGGTGCGCTGGTCGTCGTCATGCCCTCCTCGATGATCGGGGAGGAGATCGACGTGGCCGACCCCGGCGACCCGCCGGGAACGCCACGCAACCACGTGGCCGTGGTCGAGCGCCCGATCGAGGGGGAGGTCGTGCCGTCGCTGGTCTTCCCCGAGCTCACGGAAGGGGTGTGGACGCTGATGCCCAAGGGCACCGACGACGTCCACCTGCAGGTCGAGGTCCGCGGGGGCGAGGTGACCTCGGCGGACTGGCCGGCGTGAGCGGCAGCCGACGGGCCGGGCCGGACGGGGAGAACCCGTTCGGCCCGGCCCGTGTCCCGCCACTAGCCTTCAGCCCATGATCTCCCGGATGTCGTCCCTGTTCCTGCGCACGCTGCGCGACGACCCGGCCGACGCCGAGGTGGCCAGCCACCGGCTGCTGGTGCGTGCGGGGTACGTCCGCCGTGCCGCGCCGGGGATCTACTCCTGGCTGCCGCTGGGGCTGCGGGTGCTGCGCAACGTCGAGGGCATCATCCGCGAGGAGATGGACGCGATGGGCGCCCAGGAGCTGCAGTTCCCCGCGCTGCTGCCCAAGGAGCCGTACGAGGCCAGCAACCGGTGGACGGAGTACGGCGACGGCCTGTTCCGGCTGCAGGACCGCAAGGGCGCCGACTACCTGCTCGGGCCCACCCACGAGGAGATGTTCACCCTGGCGGTGAAGGACCTCTACTCCTCGTACAAGGACCTCCCCGTCTGGCTCTACCAGATCCAGACGAAGTACCGCGACGAGGCGCGGCCCCGCGCCGGGATCCTGCGCGGGCGAGAGTTCGTGATGAAGGACTCCTACTCCTTCGACACCACCGACGCCGGTCTGGAGGACAGCTACCTCGCGCACCGCGACGCCTACGTCCGGATCTTCGACCGGCTCGGGTTCGACTACGCGGTCGTCAAGGCGACGTCCGGGGCGATGGGCGGCTCGCGCTCGGAGGAGTTCCTGGCCAAGGCCGACGCCGGCGAGGACACCTACGTCCGCTGCACGAGCTGCGACTACGCCGCCAACGTCGAGGCGGTCACGACGCGTCCGCCCGCGCCCACGGCGTACGACGGCCTCCCCGCCGCGCACGCCGAGAAGACGCCGGACACCCCGACCATCGCGACGCTCGTGGACGTGCTCAACGCGGACCACCCCCGAGACGACCGGCCCTGGACCGCCGGGGACACGCTGAAGAACGTGCTGGTCGTGCTCAAGCACCCCGACGGCACCCGCGAGCCGGTCGCGATCGGCCTGCCCGGGGACCGCGAGGTCGACCAGAAGCGGCTCGACGGACAGCTGGAGCCGATCGAGGTCGAGCCGATGGACGAGGAGGAGATCCGCAGGCACCCGACGCTGGTCAAGGGCTACGTCGGCCCCGGCGTGCTGGGCGAGGAGAACGCCTCGGGCATCCGCTACCTCGTCGACCCGCGCGTCGCCGAGGGCACCCGCTGGGTCACCGGCGCCGACGTCGCGGGCAGCCACGTGCTGGACCTGGTCGCGGGCCGCGACTTCACCGCCGACGGCACGATCGAGGCGGCGGAGGTGCGCGACGGCGACCCCTGCCCCGTCTGCGACGACGGCTCCCTGGAGACCGCCCGCGGCATCGAGATGGGCCACATCTTCGCCCTCGGCACGAAGTACGCCGAGGCGCTCGGGCTGCAGGTCCTCGACGAGATCGGCAAGCTGACCACCGTCACGATGGGGTCGTACGGCATCGGCGTCTCCCGCGCCGTCGCCGCGGTCGCGGAGGGCAACCACGACGAGCTCGGCCTGGTCTGGCCGCGCGAGATCAGCCCGTACGACCTCCACGTCGTGGCCACCGGCAAGGACGAGGCGGTCTTCGAGGCCGCCGAGGAGCTGGTCCGCGAGCTGTCCGGGGCCGGCCTGTCGGTGCTGTACGACGACCGGCGCAAGGTCAGCCCCGGTGTGAAGTTCAAGGACGCCGAGCTGGTGGGCGTGCCCAGCATCGTCACGGTCGGGCGGGGGCTGGCCGACGGGGTGGTCGAGCTGAAGGACCGGCGCTCCGGCGAGCGGAGCGACGTCCCCGTCGGCGAGGCGGTCGCGCGGCTCACCGAGGTGGTCAGGAAGGGCTGAGGTCCAGCCCGAACTCCTCAGCCAGCACCGCTCGGCCCTCCGCGGTGACCCGCAGGGCCCGGTTCGTCGTGCGCGGTTCCAGCCACCCCGCCTCGAGGAACCGGTCCCGCAACCCCCGGCCCAGCCGACCACCCAGGTGGTGGCGGGTCTCGGTCCAGTCGACGCAGTAGCGCACGAGTGCCCGTCTGCCCTGCGGCAGGTCCACGCCGAGGTGGTCCAGGAACTCCTGCCCGCCGGGTGTCAGCCGGTAGTCGAGGTCGCGGCCCGGCGAGGCGGGGGCGTCCCGCTGGGCGGCGGCGGCCTCGTAGCCGCCGTCGCCGCCGGTGAGGTGTCCGCGCTGCAGGAGGCCGTGCATGAGCCCCACGCCGACCCGGCCCGCGAGGTGGTCGTAGCAGGTCCGCGCGACCCGCAGCTCGGCCGCACGACGGCTGGCGCGCAGGGAGCCGATCTCCTCGGCGGGCGCGAGCTCGACCAGCCGCTCGACCACCTCGGCGACCGCGGCACTCGCCAACCGGTAGTGCCGGTGCCGTCCGGAGGTACGAGCGGCCACCAGGTCGCCGTCCACCAGCTTGGCCAGGTGACCGCTCGCCGTGGAGGGGGAGACGCCTGCCTCGTCGGCGAGCAGGCTGGCGGAGATCTCCCTCCCGCCGAGCAGTGCCACCAGCATCCTGCTCCGGGTGCGGTCGCCGATCAGTCCGGCGACCGCGGCGAGGTCGACGTCGCCTCCGCTCACCGCTCCACCTCCCTGCTCGTGCCGACCAGAGCCCCGGCGACTGCGATCCCGACGGCCACCACTCCGGCCGCCCCGGCCGCCAGGAGACCGATGCTGCCACCTCCGGCGTTGAGGAGCGCGCCCATCACGGCCACCCCCACCGCGCCACCGACCTGGCGGACCGCGTTGAGCGCGCCGCCGGCGAGACCGGCGTCCCCGGCCGCGACCGCGTCGAGGGCCACCGAGGTCATCGCCGGCATCGCCAGCGAGATCAGCCCGGACGTGGCCAGTCCGACGACGAGGAGGACCGCCGAGCCGAGCGGGCCGCTGAGCCCGACGAGGACCACGCCGACTCCTCCCAGACACAGCCCGGCGAGCATCGGCGCCCGCGGCCCCGTGCGAGCAGCGGCGTAGCCGCTCGCGGTGGCTCCCACGCCCACGACCACAGCCATCGGCAGCACGGCCAGGCCGCCCTCCAGAGGGCTCAGCCCCTCGCGGCCCTGGAGCACCAACGACGTGCAGAGCAGGGCGCCGTACATCGTGAAGTTGAAGCCGAAGCCCGTCGCCAGGACCCCCTGCAGGGCGCGCGACCCGCGCACCTCGGCGGGGACGAGGGGTCGGGTGCTGCGCCGCTCGCTGCGCACGTACGCCGCGCCGGCGGCCACCGCGACCAGTCCGAGGACCGCAGCCGTGACCAGCCGGTCCTGACCGGCCTGCACGATCGCCGCGACGACGGACCCCAGCGCGAGGACGCCCAGGGCGGTGCTGGTCGCGCTGGCCCGCCGTGGCCGCGGTCGGTCCGGAGGCCCGGTCAGCGCGATGGTAGAGGCGACCACCACGGCCACCGGAACGTTGAGCCAGAAGACGGCGGGCCACCCGAGCGTGCTGATCAGCAGCCCGCCCACCACCGGGCCGGCGGCGAAGCCGACCGAAGCGATGCCGCCCCACACGCCGAGAGCGCGCTGGCGGGCGCCCGGCTCGGGGAACAGGTCGCGGACCAGGGCCAGCGAGGCCGGCAGCATGAGGGCGGCGCCGACGCCCTGCAGGACCCGGGCCGAGAGCAGCACCGCCCAGGTCCCGGCGAGCGCCGCCGGGACCGACGCGAGGGCAAAGACGGCGAAGCCCGTGAGACAGGTACGCCGGTGTCCCCACCGGTCGCCGAGCGCCCCCGCGGCCAGCAGCAGCGCGGCGAAGGGGACGGCGTACGCGTCGACGAGCCACTGCGTCTGCGCGAGACCGCCGCCCAGGTCGGCCCGGACCGAGTCCAGGGCGACGTTGACGATGGTGGCGTCCAGCTGGACGAGGCCGAAGGTGAGGGAGAGCGCCACCAGCGCCACACCGCGCTGCCGCGGTGCGTCCGTCGGCGCCGTGCCGGTCCTCGTCGTTGTCGTCGTCGTCATGGCTCCACGTTGCGACGAGAACGCTTCGCTGACGGACGAAGCGTCCGAGGCGTCAGTGCGCGATGACCAGGCCCGCGATGGCGGCGTTGGCGAGGTTGGCCAGCAGCCCGGCGAGCACCGCCCGCATCCCGAGCCGGGAGACGGTCGAGCGCAGCCCCTCACGCAGCGAGCCGAGCGTGCCGGCCTGGATCGCGATGGAGGAGAAGTTCGCGAAGCCGGCCAGCGCGAAGGTCACCACCGCGACCGTCACCGTCGACAGCGAGCCGACCTGCGGGCCGAAGTCCGCGAAGGCGACGAACTCGTTGAGCACCGTCTTCTGCCCGATGTAGGACCCGGCCTGGGTGGCCTCGCCCCACGGCACCCCCAGCAGCCAGGCGACCGGCGCGAACGCGTGTCCGAGGATGCCCTGGAAGGTGAGCCCGTCGAGGCCGACCCAGCCGCCGACCGCGCCGAGCACACCGTTGGCCAGGGCGATCAGCGCGACGAACGCGAGCAGCAGTGCACCGACCGTCACCGCGATCCGGCCGCCGGCCAGCGCGCCGGCGCTGATCGCGTCGATCACGTTGGCCGACTCCGTGTCGCGGACCGAGCGGACGTCGATCTCCTCGGGGTCGGCCTCCTGCTCCCGGTCCCCGGTGCCGCCCTCGGCTGGCGCCTCGACCGGCTCGCTGCGGTCCTCGGGCCACATGATCTTCGCGATCAGCAGCGAGGCCGGCGCGTTCATCACGGTGGCCGCCAGCAGGTACTCCAGCGGAGCGCCGAGCAGCGAGTAGCCGACCAGCGTGGACCCCGCGGCGGCGGCCATCCCGCCGGTCATCACGGTGAAGACCTGCCCGGTACGCAGCCGTGCGAGGTACGGCGCGATCATCAGCGGCGCCTCGCTCTGGCCGAGGAAGATCACGGTCGCGGCGTACATCGCCTCGACCTTGCTCACCCGCAGCACCCACGCGATCGCACCGCCGATCGCCCAGGTCAGCCACTGCACGACGCGCAGGTAGAACAGCAGCTGGATCAGCGCCCCGAGGAACACGATCACCGGCAGCACCTGCAGCGCGAAGATGGTCTGGTTACCGCCGCCGACGTCGAGCAGGGGGCCGAAGAGGAACGACGTGCCCTCGTCGGCGTACCCGATCAGCGACTGCACGCGGTCGGACACCCAGCCCAGCGCGTCTCGTCCCGGGCCCCAGCGCAGCACGAGGAACGCGAACAGCACCTGCAGCACCAGCGCGCCCAGCACGGTGCGCCAGGCGAGGTCGCGTCGCGCCCGCGAGACCGCCCACGCGACGAGCAGGACCAGCAGCAGACCGAGCACCCCGCGGTAGTCACCCACGCCGCCCACCCGACCACGTCGACCCTCGCGCGTCGAGCCGGGGTCGCACCTGCGGTTGACTCGGGGCCGTGACCCACCCGTTCGCCGACCTGCGGTTCCACGAGGTGCACCGGCAGCGTCTCGTGCAGCTGGTCGCGGAGGACCTCGCCGACGCCTCGGCCGCACCGCTCGCGCCGTACCTCGGCGCCACGACCGTGCGCGCTGCGGACGGCGTCGTCCGCGCCGGGCTGGACCTCGTGCACGCCGCGCACGACGGCCACCGGGTACGCCTCGTGGCGGGGTCCCAGGAGCTGGCCGCCCGTCGGGCACGCCTGCCGGTCGGGGCGACGCTCGGGTTCGCCCTGTGTGAGCGGCACGCCACCGCCTTCGTCCACCGCCGGGGGCGCTGGCGACCGGTGCTCACCGCGGCGCTCGACGGCCCCGACCCGCGCGACCCGGCGGTGCTCGCGGGCGCGCAGTGGTGCGAGGCGAGCCCCGCCGAGGGGGAGCGGCGCCGCGGTCCGTTCGGTGCGGTCGGGGTGCGCGACCCGCACCTGGTCACCCACGCCGACGGGAGGGCGTACGTCCGCGGCGGGCGGGTGTTCCTCACCATGACCTGTGCCGGCCCGGGAGGCTTCCGGCAGGCGCACTGGGGCGTCTTCGCGCTCGACCCGGACCGCGTCGACTCGCTCGAGCGGGTGGCCGCGATCTACGCGCGTCGCGACGGTCTCGTCCTCGGCGACCACGCGGGCCACCTGGTCCGCGACGGCGACCGGTGGCTCGTGGCGACGTCGTCGTGGGGCGACTTCAGCCCGCAGCGCGGCGTGCACGTCCGGCTCGCGACGTCGCGCGAGGACCTGCTCGGCGGCGTCCACGTGCTCGACTCCGAGCGCGTCGCGCTCCCGGTGCCGGCGGGGACGCTCGGCACCTGGGACCCGGCGCTGCTGCGCGACGGGGACGGCTGGCTGGTCGCGCACGTCGAGGCCGAGTCGCTGCGGCCGATGCGCTTCCGCCCCGCCACCGCCCGCACCGACGACGCCGAGCCCTTCGCCGGGCTGCGGAGAGCGGCGGCGGTCGGCGAGCCGGGGCAGACCGAGGGCCCGCTGCTCGTAGGACGCGGTGGCCGGGCCTCGCTGCTGGCCAGCGACGGGGACCGGCGGGCGTACGTCGTCGCCGACCCGTGGTCGGGGGAGCGGCTGGGCGCGCTCGACGCGCCGTACCCCAGCAACATCCCGCACCCCCAGCTCGTCGAGCGCGAGGACGGCTCGTGGCTGATGGTCACCTTCGACGGCACCCCGCTGGAGCCGCGGCGGCGGAGGACCGGGCGCCGGCCGCTGCTGGGGTACGGCACCCACGGCGACCTCGTGGTGATGCGGTCCTGAGCCCTCAGTCCGTCGTGCCGGGGAACGTCTCCGCCGAGCCGCCGAAGCCGAGCTGGCGCAGCGCGCTCTCGCGCAGCAGCGCGACCGCCCAGGCCCGGTCGCCGGCGACGGTCTCCTGGACCAGCCGGCCGTAGAGCGTCGTCACCCGCTGCTCGGTCACGAGCGCGGCCGCAGTCACCTGGGCGGGCGTCGCCACCGCGTTCGGCAGGGCGTACGACGCAGCCGCCGGGGCCGGCGCCAGCCCGCGCTCGCGCAGCGTCGCGACCAGCCGGTCCCGGCAGCCGCGGTGCCAGGTGTAGGCCGCCGTCAGGTCGTCGTACGCCTCGGGCTGCGCCGACTGCGAGGTCTGCGCGCCGAGGACGGAGTAGACGTACACCGCGGCGTGCTCCCCGGCCAGGGCGTCCTGCAGCGGGCTGTCGCCGCCGACGTCCGAGGACGACGTCGCCGGGAGGGCCGGTACGCGGGTGGTCGGCGAGGCGGCCGTGGACGACAGGCGGCTCAGCCGCTGGGAGAGGGCCGCGGCCATCGACGCGATCAGCCGGGCGAAGCGTCCCGACAGCGCCGCGAGCGCGCTGCGGCCCAGCGAGTCGCGCAACCTCGTGGCGGCGGCGACGGACGAGCGCAGCGCGGCGTCCTGGGAGGCGGGCACCGCGGTGGCGGTGGCAGTGGCGGTGGGGGAGGGGGTGGTGGTCGCTCCGCCCGGACCGGCGGCGCGCAGGGTCGCGAGGTCGGTGCGCAGGGACTCGGAGAGCGGCGCCAGCCTGCCGCGGAGCGCGGGGTGCCGCGACGTCGTACGCGTCAGGAGGGTGAGGACCGGGATCAGCTCGTCGACCAACCGGCCCAGCAGCCGCTCGTCCGCCTCGGTGTCCCCGGCGCGCACGTCCGGCGACGCGGACGCCGACGGGCTGGGGGACTCGGTCGCCGAGCCGGGCACCTGCACGCGCATCCCCTCGAACGAGCACCCGCTCAGCGCTCCCGCGCCGAGCAGACCGAGCAGCGCCGTGCGCCGGGTCAGCGGCGAGGGGAGGTCCGGCGTCGGCACGCCGGTCACCCTACGCAGCCGGACCGCGCCGACGCCTGGCTAGGGTGGGGCAGTCCGCGGCCACCGGGTCGAGGACGGCACGGTGACAACTGGACAGCAGGAGGTGCGATCGTGACCGGTCCGCAGCAGCCCGAGAGGTCGACCGGCGACCCCTCCGACGAGCTGACCGCCCTGCTGGCCACGCCCGTCGAGGCGCTCGGCCTGGACCTGGAGGCCGTCGAGGTCACCAGCGCCGGCAAGCGCCGCCTGCTGAGGGTCGCCGTGGACAAGGACGGCGGGGTCTCGATGGACGACGTCGCCGACGCGACCCGTGCGGTCAACGAGGTGCTGGAGGCGCGCGACACCCTGCCGGGGCTGGGCGCGGCGGCGTACACCCTCGAGGTCGGCTCGCCCGGCGTCGGCCGGCCGCTGAGCCTGCCGAGGCACTGGCGACGCAACACCGACCGGTTGGTGAAGACCCGCCTGACCGACGGCGAGACGCTCACCGGTCGGGTCCGGCAGGCGGGGGAGACCTCGGTCCGGCTCGACGTGAGCGGGACCGACCGCGAGATCGCCTACGCCGACGTCGCCAGGGCGACGGTGCAGGTCGAGTTCGCCGCGAAGGAGAAGTGAGCCCATGGACATCGACATGACCATCCTGCGGATGATGGCCGCCGAGCGGGAGATCTCGATCGACGTGCTCGTCGAGGCGATCGAGCAGTCGCTGCTCACCGCGTACCAGAAGTCCGGGGACGCCGAGGCGAAGGCGCGCGTCGTCCTGGACCGCAAGAGCGGCCGCGTGCAGGTGCTGGCCACCGAGACGGGCGAGGACGGGGAGCCGGTCGGCGAGTACGACGACACCCCCGCCGGGTTCGGCCGGATCGCCGCCACCACCGCCAAGCAGGTGATCCTGCAGCGGCTGCGCGACGTCGAGGACGAGCGCAAGTACGGCGAGTTCGCCGGCACGGTCGGCGACATCGTCTCCGGGCTCATCCAGCAGGGCAGCAACCCCGCCGACGTGATGGTCGACCTCGGCCAGCTGGAGGCGCTGCTGCCGTCCGGCGAGCGGGTGCCGGGCGAGGACTACTCCCACGGCACCCGCCTGCGCGCGCTGGTCGTCAACGTGCGTCGTGGGATGCGCGGTCCGCAGGTGATGCTCTCGCGCACCCACCCGGACCTGGTCCGCAAGCTGTTCGCGCTGGAGGTCCCCGAGATCGCCGACGGCAGCGTCGAGATCGTGGCGGTCGCCCGCGAGGCCGGTCACCGCAGCAAGATCGCCGTCCGCTCGACCGTCCCGGGCGTCAACGCCAAGGGCGCCTGCATCGGCCCGATGGGGCAGCGGGTCCGCTCCGTGATGAGCGACCTGAACGGCGAGAAGATCGACATCATCGACCACTCCGACGACCCCGCGACCTACGTCGGCAACGCGTTGAGCCCCGCCCGGGTCACCTCGGTCACCGTCGTCGACGCCGACGCCAAGGCCGCGCGCGTCGTGGTGCCGGACTTCCAGCTCTCGCTGGCGATCGGCAAGGAGGGGCAGAATGCCCGCCTCGCCGCCCGCCTCACCGGCTGGCGGATCGACATCCGACCTGATGTCGACCCCGCAAGCGAGGCGTGACGAAGGAACGCCTCGCGCCAGCGGGTCGAGGTCGAGCCCGCGATGAGACGCCCAGCGACGGGTGAGGAACGAACCCGGCGCGTCGGGCGGCCAGGTCGAGCCCGCGACACGACCGAGGTACGAGGTCGTGCGAGCGGAGTCGAGACCCGGTGAGGTGCGCACAGCCGGTGACTACGGCCCAGCCCGGTGCTCGGTCGTGCGAGCGGAGTCGAGACCCGGTGAGGTGCGCACAGCCGGTGACCACGGCCCAGCCCGGTGCCGGCGCCCGGAGCGGAGTCGAGACCCGGCCCGTCGCCCGTTTCGCCGTCGTGGGGCGCTGCGCGTTAGAGTGTCACCGGTGGCTTCGCGAGATGTCGTCCGGACCTGTGTCGGGTGCCGCGAGCGGGCCACCAAGCGTGAGCTGCTGCGGGTGGTCACGGGAGTCGATGCGCACGGCGACGCCGTCGTACCGGATCCTCGGGCCACCGCGCCGGGCCGCGGGGCGCACCTGCACCCCACGTCCGCGTGTCTCGCGCTCGCCGTGCGGCGGCGTGCGTTCCCCAGGGCGCTGAGGTTCTCCGGGGCACTGAGCACGCAGACGCTCGACGAGTACCTCCGCACAGCGCACGACACCGACCGAGAGATCCGACCCTGAGATGGAGCACCTGCTCATGAGCCTGCGATGAGTACCTCGCGATGAGCATCCACCCGCACTAGTCGGTCCGGCCTGCCTCCTGGCACCGGACCAGGAGGAACTGTGGCCCCCAGCAAGAAGCGAGTCTCCGAGCTCGCCAAGGAGTACGGCGTCAAGAGCGCCGACGTCATCGAGATGATGACGCAGATGGGCGAGTACGTGAAGGCGGCGTCCTCGAGCGTCGAGCCGCCCGTCGTCAAGAAGTTCGAGGACACCTACGGCGCCGACCTGACGGCGAAGAAGGAGGCCGCGGAGGCCAAGAAGGCCGCCCGCAAGGCTCCCGCTCCGAAGGCGACCCCGAAGCCGCCGTCCGGCACGCCTGCCGAGGCGCCGGCGGCGGAGTCCGCGAGCGAGGCGGCGCCGTCCGAGGCGCCTGCCCCCGAGGCGGAGACCGAGGCGCCGGCCGGCCCGACGCCGGGCCCCCGCCCGGGTCCGCGTCCCGCAGCGCCGCAGGAGCCGGCCGCGCAGGAGGCTCCCGAGCCCGCTGCCACGGAGGCCCCTGAAGCACCCGAGGCACCTGCCGCCCGCGAGGGTGGCGCTCCGGTCCCCGGGCCGAAGGCGTCGCCCAAGCCGTCGCCCGCGCCGCGTCCCGTCGGCAAGCCCGGCGGTGCCAACCGTCCCGGAGCCCCGCGTCCGGGCAACAACCCGTTCTCCTCCACCCAGGGCATGGGGCGCCGCCCGTCGGCGCCTGCCCCGGGCGGCCCTGGCGCCCCCGGCGGTGCCACGGACCGCGACGACGAGCGCCCGCCGCGCCCGCCGCAGGGCCGTGACGGCGCCGCCGGCGGTCGCACTGGCATGCCTCGCCCGAACCCGGCGATGATGCCGAAGTCGCCCGCCGCCTTCGGCAACGGTCCCGGGGGACGTCCCGGCCCCGGTCGTGGCGGTCCCGGCGGTCGCGGTGGAGCCCCCGGTCGTGGTGGACCCGGCGGTGCGCCGGGCCGCGGTGGACCCGGCGGTGGGCCCGGTGGCCCGCCCGGAGGTGGCTTCCGTGGCCGCCCGGGCGGTCGTCCCGGCGGTCGTGGTCAGACGCAGGGCGCGTTCGGTCGTCCCGGCGGTCCCTCGCGTCGCGGGCGCAAGTCCAAGCGGGCCCGTCGCCAGGAGTTCGAGGCGATGCAGGCCCCGACGATCGGCGGCGTGCGCGTCCGCAAGGGCGACGGCGAGACCGTCCGCCTGGCCCGTGGCGCCTCGCTGACCGACTTCGCGGAGAAGATCGGTGTCGACGCCGCGTCGCTGGTGCAGATGCTGTTCAGCCTGGGCGAGATGGTCACCGCGACCGAGTCGGTCAACGAGGAGACCTTCGAGCTGCTCGGCGAGGAGCTCAACTACGACGTCCAGGTCGTCTCTCCCGAGGACGAGGACCGCGAGCTGCTGGAGTCGTTCGACCTCGAGTTCGGGGAGGACGAGGGCGACGAGGACGACCTCGCCGTCCGCCCGCCGGTCGTCACGGTGATGGGTCACGTCGACCACGGCAAGACCAAGCTGCTGGACGCCCTTCGCGACGCGAACGTCGTCGACAAGGAGGCCGGCGGCATCACCCAGCACATCGGCGCCTACCAGGTCGCCACCGAGGTGGAAGGCGAGGAGCGCCGGATCACCTTCATCGACACCCCGGGTCACGAGGCGTTCACCTCGATGCGTGCCCGTGGTGCGCAGGCGACCGACATCGCGATCCTCGTCGTCGCCGCCGACGACGGCGTCATGCCGCAGACGGTCGAGGCGCTCAACCACGCCAAGGCGGCCGACGTGCCGATCGTCGTCGCGGTGAACAAGATCGACAAGCCCGACGCCGACCCGACGAAGGTGCGTGGTCAGCTCTCCGAGTACGGCCTCGTGCCCGAGGAGTACGGCGGCGACGCGATGTTCGTGGACGTGTCGGCCAAGTCCGAGCTGAACCTCGACACGCTGCTCGAGGCCGTCGTGCTGACCGCCGACGCCTCCCTGGACCTGCGGGCCAACCCGACGCAGGACGCGCAGGGGCTCGTCGTCGAGGCGCACCTGGACAAGGGCCGCGGCCCGACGGCGACCGTGCTGATCCAGCGCGGCACGCTGCACGTCGGTGACTCGATCGTCGTCGGCGCGGCCCACGGCCGCGTGCGCGCCATGCTCGACGAGTACGGCGAGACCATCGAGGAGGCGACTCCGTCGCGTCCGGCCATGGTGCTCGGGCTCTCCGCCGTTCCCGGTGCCGGTCAGAACCTGATCGTCGTCGAGGACGACCGGATGGCGCGTCAGATCGCCGAGAAGCGCGAGGCCCGCGAGCGGGCGGCCATGCAGGCCAAGCGGCGCGTGCGTCGTACGCTCGAGGACTTCATGGCCTCCATGGAGAAGGGCGCGAGCCAGGAGCTCAACCTCATCCTCAAGGGCGACGTGTCCGGCTCGGTCGAGGCCCTCGAGGACTCGCTGGCCAAGATCGACGTCGGCGACGAGGTCACCATCCGGATCATCGACCGCGGTGTCGGTGCGATCACGGAGACCAACGTCGACCTGGCCGCGGCCTCCGACGCGATCATCATCGGCTTCAACGTCCGCCCGCAGGGCAAGGCGACCGAGATGGCCGACCGCGAGGGCGTCGAGATCCGCTACTACTCGGTGATCTACAACGCCATCGAGGAGATCGAGGCGGCGCTCAAGGGCATGCTCAAGCCGGAGTACGAGGAGAGCGTCCTCGGCCAGGCCGAGATCCGCGCGATCTTCCGCAGCTCGAAGGTCGGCAACATCGCCGGCTGCATGGTCACCAGCGGTGTGGTGCGCCGCAACGCCAAGGTTCGGCTGGTCCGCGACGGTGCCGTCGTGGTCGAGAGCGCCGACCTGGCCTCGCTGCGCCGCGAGAAGGACGACGCCGCCGAGGTCCGCGAGGGCTTCGAGTGCGGTCTGGTGATCCGGGGCTACAACGACATCAAGGAAGGCGATGTCGTGGAGTCCTTCGAGCTCACGGAGATCCCGAGGGGCTGAGGACGATGCCCAGTCCACGAGTACGCAAGATCGCCGACCGGATCCAGGTGATCGTGGCGGAGATGCTGGAGCGCCGGGTCAAGGACCCGCGCCTGGGCTTCGTCACGGTCACCGACGTCCGGCTCACCGGTGACACCCAGCAGGCGACGGTCTTCTACACCGTCCTCGGCGCCCCTGGCGACGAGGACGGTGACCTGGCCGGGACGGCTGCCGCGCTGGAGTCGGCGAAGGGGCTGATCCGCTCCGAGGTCGGCAAGCAGCTGGCGATGCGCCACGTGCCCAGCCTGGAGTTCGTGCACGACGCGCTGCCGGAGACCGCACGCGTGCTGGACGAGGCCTTGGCCCGGGCCCGCGAGCAGGACGAGCGGGTCACCGCGGCGTCCGCGGGAGCCGCGTACGCCGGCGAGAGCGATCCGTACCGCAAGCCTCGCGAGGCGCCGGAGGGCGACCCTGCGGAGGACGACGACGAGGACGACCTGCCGCAGTGAGCGAGCCAGCTCCCGGGCTCGCGGTCGTCGACAAGCCGCCCGGGATGACCTCGCACGACGTGGTCTCCCGGGTTCGGCGGCTGGCCGGCACCCGCAAGGTCGGCCACGCCGGCACGCTCGACCCGATGGCCACGGGCGTCCTCGTGCTCGGGGTCGGGCGCGCCACCCGCCTGCTGGGGCACCTCACGCTCACGGAGAAGTCGTACGACGCCACCGTGCGGCTGGGTGTCGCGACCACCACCGACGACGCGGAGGGCGAGGTCGTGTCGACCCGTCCCGCCGGTGGGCTGGACGAGGACGGCGTGCGGGCCGCGCTGGCCGAGCAGGTCGGCGACCGCGACCAGGTGCCGTCCGCGGTGTCGGCGGTCAAGGTCGACGGCAGGCGTGCGTACGCCCGCGTCCGTGACGGCGAGCAGGTCGTCCTCGAGCCCCGCCGGGTGCGGATCGAGGCGATCGGCGTCCACGACGTGCGTCGCGCGGGCGAGTCGCTGGACCTCGACGTGAGCGTGCGCTGCTCGTCGGGGACCTACGTCCGCGCCATCGCCCGCGACCTCGGGGAGCGGCTCGGGGTGGGCGGTCACCTGACCGCGTTGCGGCGCACCCGGGTCGGCCCCTTCGACCTCGACGTCGCCCGGACCCTGGAGCAGCTCGCGGAGCAGTGGCGACCGGTCCCGATCGCGGACGCCGCGCGGCTCGCCTTCCCGCACCTCGCGGTCCCCGCAGACGTCGCGGCGCGGGTCCGGTCCGGGGCGAAGGTCCCGCTCGAGCTGCCGTCCCGCGAGGGACCCGTCGCGCTGATCGACCCCGACGGCGACTTCCTGGCGCTCTACGAGCAGCGCGGCGACGTCGCGGCGGCGGTCGCGGTCTTCTGCTGAGCCCGGACCCACCGGGCCCACCGGGCCCAGCCGCCCGACGTAGGGTGCCGATCGTGCAGATCTGGCGGTCCCTGGAGGAGATCCCCGACGGCCTCGACCCGACGGTCGTGGTGGTCGGCAACTTCGACGGCGTCCACCTCGGGCACCGCGCCGTGGTCGCCCAGGCGTGCGCCCAGGCGGCGGACGACGCCACCCGGGTGGTCGCCGTGACCTTCGACCCGCACCCGATGGCCGTGCTCCGGCCCGAGCACGCACCGCAGATGCTCACCACGCTCGAGCAGCGGGCGCGGCTGCTCGCGGAGGCGGGCGTCGACGACGTCTTCGCGATCCCGTTCTCGCGGGAGGTCGCCTCCTGGTCGCCGGAGGAGTTCGTGCAGCGGGTGCTCGTCGACGCGCTGCACGCGCGCACGGTGGTGGTCGGGGCGAACTTCCGGTTCGGCGCGAAGGCGGCCGGTGACGTGGCCCTGCTGCAGCGCGTGGGACCCGACCACGGCTTCACGACGCGCGCGGTGCCCCTCGACGGCGGACCGCAGGTCTGGTCCTCGACGTACGTGCGCGCCTGCCTGGCCGCCGGGGATGTCGAGGGTGCGGCCCAGGCGCTCGGGAGGGCGTATGCCCTCGCCGGCACCGTCGTGCGTGGCGACCAGCGGGGCCGCGAGCTGGGGTACCCGACGGCCAACGTGCCGCCCGGCGTGCAGGCGGTCCCGGCCGACGGGGTGTACGCAGGTCACCTGCGGCGCCTCGACGAGCCCGGCGCGCTCGCACTGCCCGCGGCCATCTCGGTCGGGACGAACCCCACCTTCGACGGGACGCGGGAGCGGCGGGTCGAGGCGTACGTCATCGACCGGGTGGACCTCGAGCTGTACTCCGTGGAGGTCGAGGTCGACTTCGTGGCCCGCGTGCGAGGCATGACGCGCTTCGACTCCGTCGAGGAGCTGGTGGAGCAGATGGCTCTCGACGTGCGCCGCTGCCGCGAGCTCCTCGCCCCGTGAGAGGCGGTCCGGCGCCCGCGCCGCGTGACGCGGCCGCGAGCGAGGAGTGGTTCCTCGCCCACGGTCTGCCCTACTTCGTCGACGAGGTGCGCGCGCGCGTCCACCGACGGCTGCGGGGTGGGCGCCTGGCCTGGCTCGGGCTCGGCGCCGTGGTGCTGGCCTTCGCGGTGGGCACCGGTGTGGGCCTGCTGGTCGACGACCTGGTCGTCGGGGTCGCGCTGGCGCCGGTGGTGGTCGCGGTGCTGGCGGCGACGTACCTCGTCACGGCGTTGGAAGGTGCCGTCCTCGCCCGCTGGGCGTTCCGCCGCGCCTTCGACAGCCTCGGACTGCTGCTGCCGCTGGCCACTCGTGCCCTGCCGATGCTGCTGCTGTTCGTGACGTTCCTGTTCATCAACGCCGAGGTCTGGCAGCTCGCCTCGGCCCTTCCCCGCGGTGTCTTGTGGTGGACCGTCGTGTTCTTCACCGGCTTCGCGATCTTCTTCCTCGTCACCCGGCTCGACCAGGAGCTGGAGGAGTTCGACGACCAGGTCGACAGCGAGCAGCTGCTCGCCGCGACCGAGGGAACGGCGTGGGAGGCCAGCGCGAGGGGGCTCGTCGGCTCGGGGGAGGACGTCCTCGCCCGGGCACACGTGCGCGGGCTGGAGAAGGCCAACCTGCTGCTGGTGCTGCTGGTCTCCCAGGCACTGCAGGTGCTGCTGCTCTCGGTCGCCGTGTTCGCGTTCTTCATGGTCTTCGGGATCCTCGCCGTCCAGGACTCGGTCGTGGAGGCGTGGATCGGCCGACCCCCGACGTACCTCGGCAGCGTCCGGATCTTCAGCCTGGAGCTGACCCAGGTGGCGATCTTCCTGGCGGGCTTCAGCGCTCTGTACTTCACCGTCACGGTGGTCACCGACGACGTGTACCGCAAGGAGTTCTTCACCCGGGTACGGCGCGAGCTCGAGCAGGCGGTGGCGGTACGCATCGTCTACCGCGACGTACGGCGACGCGACGACCGGCCGGGCGGTCCGGCTAGTCCAGCCTGACCTTCGCCAGCACGGCCTCGACGACCGTGTCGGCGGTACGGGCCTCGCGCAGCACGTTCGGGAAGTCGCGGGTGACGAGGACCCGCGCGAGCTGGGTGAGCATGCGCAGGTGGAGCGAGCCGTCGGCGGGTGCCGCGATCAGGAACGCGAGGTCGGCGGCGCCGTCCTTGGCGCCGAAGTCGACGCCGGGCGAGAGCCGGGCGAAGGCGAGCGTGGGCTCGGTGACCGCCTCGGTACGGCAGTGCGGGATCGCGATCCCGCCGGGCAGGCCGGTGGGGGACTGGGCCTCGCGGGCCAGCGCGTCGGCGGCGAGCCGGTCCACGTCGGAGGTTCGTCCGGCGTCGCCGACCACGGCGGCGAGGGCGTGGATCGTGGCGTCCTTGTCGGCGCCGAGGTCCGCGTCGAGCCGGACCAGGTCGGTGGTGATGAGGTCGGTCATGCGATGACCGTACCGAGCGCGACGTCGCCCCGTCGGGGGGATCCTCCGATCACCTCCGACGGGGCGACGTCAGGCTCAGGCGTCGAGGTCCTTCTCGACGAGATCGGCGATGGTGTCCACCGCGGCCTGGTCGTCGCCGGAGACCTCGATGGTGTCGCCGGCGCCGGCGCCGAGCGTCATGATCAGCAGCGAGCTGCTGGCGTCGACACCGTCCTCGCCGGGTGCACCGAGGGTGACCTCGGAGTCCAGCTCGGCGGCGGCCTCGGCGATGATCGCCGCGGGGCGGGCGTGCAGTCCGACGGCCGAGCCGACGGTCACGGTCCTGGTGGCCATAGTGTCCTCAGTTCTCCTCTTCTCGGTGGTGAGTGAAGCGTGTCACACGGCCGGGGTCAGCCGATCGGGGTGACCTCGGACAGTGTGGTCCGGGCGGTGCTCTTGAGCGCGACGACAGACGCGGCGGCCACCAGCACCCCGGCGACCAGACTGATGAGGAAGCCGCCGATGTTGCCGACGGCGAACAGCACGAAGATGCCGCCGTGCGGCGCACGGAGCGTGACGTCGAAGGCCTCGGCGAGGCCGCCGGTGACCGCGCTCCCGAGCATGATCGACGGGATCACCCGCAGCGGGTCCGCGGCGGCGAAGGGGATCGCGCCCTCGGTGATGAACGACGCTCCCATCAGCCAGGCGGCCTTGCCGTTCTCGCGCTCCTGGACGGTGAACAGCGCAGGACGGACGACCGTGGCGAGGGCGAGCGCGATCGGCGGGACCATCCCGGCCAGCATCACGGCCGCCATGACCTTCAGCTCCGGCGCGTCGGTCGCGGTGGCCGCGGCGCCGAGCCCCGCGGTGGCGAAGGCGTAGGCCGTCTTGTTCAGCGGGCCGCCCATGTCGAAGGCCATCATCAGGCCGAGCACGACGCCGAGCACGATGGCCAGGCCCGGCCGGTCGCCCAGGCCGTTCAGGCCGTCGGTCAGCGCTGTGGTGAGCAGCTGCAGCGGCTTGCCGAGCACGACGACGACGATCAGGCCGGTCAGCAGCGTGGCCAGCAGCGGGATCACGAGCACGGGCATCAGGCCGCGCGCCCAGGCCGGGACCTTCCAGCCCGAGATCCACCCGGCGATGATCCCCGCGAGCACGCCGCCGATGATGCCGCCGATGAAGCCGGTCCCGGTCACGCCGGCGACCGCGCCCATGACGAAGCCGGGGGCGATGCCGGGCCGGTCGGCGATGGCGTACGCGATGTAGCCGGCCAGGGCCGGCACGAGGAAGCCGAACGCCGCCCCGCCGAGGGTGAACAGCAGGGCGCCGATGTAGGTCAGCAGCGCGCCGTGGGGGAAGACCTCGTTGTTGGCGAGCGGGTAGTCCGAGAGGTTCGGCAGGTTCGCGAAGCTGGAGTTCAGCACGATGTTCTTGGCGACGTCCGGGTCGCCGTTGCGGTAGTTCAGCGCGATCTCGTAGCCGGCGAACAGGAAGCCGAGCGCGATCAGCAGCCCGCCGGCGGCCACGAACGGGATCATGTACGACACGCCGGTCATCAGCACCCGACGGGTCGTGGCGCCGAAGCTCTCGCCGCCCCGGCCCGCCGTGCCGGCGCCCTCGGTGGCGGTTCCCTCGACCTTGGGCGCGGTGGCCGGGTCGGCGGCGTACGCCAGCGCCTCGGAGATCATCGCGTCGCCCTCGTCGATCGGTCGCTTGACCCCGGAGGAGACCAACGGCTTGCCCGCGAACCGGGAACGGTCGCGTACCCCGACGTCGACGGAGAAGATCACGGCCCCGGCGGCGGCGATCGTCTCGGGTGCGAGCGGGGTGGACCCCGCCGATCCCTGGGTCTCGACGTGGATCTCGACGCCGGCCCGCTCGGCGGCGGCCTCGAGCGCCTCGGCGGCCATGTACGTGTGCGCGATGCCGGTGGGACAGGCGGTGACCGCGACCAGCGAGGGCTTGCCGGACGGTGCGGCCGGGGCCGAGGCAGCAGCCGCGGGGGCCGCGGGGGCCGCGGGCGCCGCGTCGTCGAGCTGGACGACGCCGGAGACCAGCTCCACGACCTGCTCGGGGGTCTCTGCCTGACGCAGGCCGTCGGTGAACTCCCGCTTCACCAGGGCCCGGGCCAGCTGGGTGAGGAGCGTCAGGTGGGTGGCGTCGCCGCCGGCCGGTGCCGAGATGAGGAAGGCGAGGTCGGCGCTTCCGTCCTTGGCGCCGAAGTCGATCCCGGGGGAGAGCCGGGCGAACGCCAGGGTCGGCTCGGCGACCGCGGCGGTGCGGCAGTGCGGGATCGCGATGCCTCCGGGCAGCCCGGTCGCGGACTGCGACTCCCGTGCCATCGCGTCGGCGACGAGCTGGTCCACGTCGCCGGTGCGGCCGGCGGCGCCGACCACCTCGGCCAGGGACCGGATCACGGTGTCCTTGTCCGCTCCCAGGTCGGCGTCGAGCCGCACCAGGTCGGCGGTGATGAGGTCGGTCATGCGTGGAGGCTCCCTTGCGCGTCGTGCAGCCGGTTGATCCGCACCAGGTCGGGGGTTACGAGGTCGGGGGTGGGGATGGTGGTGCCGGGCAGTGCGGCGGCCGCGCTGCCGTAGGCCACGGCGAGGGCGAGCCGGTCGGTCTCCCCGCCGTGGCGCAGGTCGGCGAGCAGGTAGCCGAACAGCGACGAGTCGCCGGCACCGACCGTGCTCACCACGGTGGTCGGCGGTGGGGTGGCGTGCCACGCCCCCGCGGCGGTCACGAGGACCGCGCCGCTGCCTCCCAGGGTGGCGAGGACGGCGTCGACGCCGCGGTCCAGCAGCGTACGGGCCGCGTCGGCGGCGGCTCGCGGGTCGGCCTCCACCGCTGCGGCGTCGGCACCGGTGAGCGAGGCGAGCTCGTCCCCGTTGGGCTTCATCAGGTGGGGCGCAGCGCCCGGCAGGGCGGCGACCAGCTCGGTCAGCGGCTGGTCGCTGGTGTCGACGGCGACCTTCGCGCTGCCGGTGCGCAGGGCGGTGACGACCTCTGCGTACCAGCCGGCGGGGGCCCCGGGCGGCAGCGAGCCGGCCAGGACGACCCAGTCGGCGCGCTCGGCACGGGCGACGAGCGCGTCGGCGAGCGCGTCGAGGGTGGCCGGGGTGGCCTCCGGGCCGGGGCTGTTCAGCTTCGTCGTCGTGCCGTCGGGCTCGGTCAGCGTGATGTTGCTGCGGATCGGTCCCGAGGGGAGCTGGGGGCGGGTGTCGATGCCGTCGGTCCGCAGCGAGTGGACGAACGGGTCGTCGTCCGTGGCGGGGATGACGGCGACGGTCGGCACGCCGGCGCTCACGGCGGCGCGGGAGATGTTGATGCCCTTCCCGCCGCACTGGGAGGCCTCGCCGGCAGTGCGGACGACCCCGCCCCGTTCGAGCGCCGCGGTGAGGGCGACCGTGACGTCGTAGCTCGGGTTCGGGGTGAGGGTGACGATCACGTGGTCCTCACCTCCAGGCCGCGCTTCTCCAGCGCACGACGGTCGGCCGGGTCGATCCCTGCGTCGGTGACGAGGACGTCGACGTCGGCCAGCTCGGCGAACCGGTGGGTGGACTCGATCCCGATCTTGGTGGAGTCGACCAGCGCGACGACGGTACGGCCGCTGCGCACCATCGCCTGCTTGGTCGCCGCCTCGTCGTGGTCGGGGGTGCTCAGGCCGAGACCCTCGGTGACCCCGTTGCTGCCGACCATCACGACGTCGGCACGCAGCGCGGACAGCGCGGCCACCGTCTCCGCGCCGACCGCCGCCTGGGTCGTGCTGCGCACCCTGCCCGGCAGCAGGTGGAGGTCGACGTGGGGGAGCCCGACGGCCCGCGCGGCCACCGGCACGGAGTGCGTGATCAGGGTCAGCGGGTGGTCCATCGGCAGCCGGGCGGCCAGGCGCACGGTGGTCGTGCCGGCGTCGAGGAGCAGCGTCCCGTGGGGGTCGGGGAGCAGGTCGAGCGCCGCCTCGGCGATCAGGTCCTTCTGCTCCGCGTTGGCGCTGTCCCGGTCGGCGACGGCGGCCTCGATCATGCTCAGCGAGCGCGCGGGCACGACGCCTCCGTGGACGCGTCGTACGAAGCCGGCGCGCTCCAGCAGGGTGAGGTCGCGACGTACCGTCTCGGTGGTGACGTCGTACGTCGAGGCGATCTCGGCCACGGAGAGCCGACCGTGGTCGGCGACGGCGGCCGCGATGGACTGCTGACGCTCTGCTGCGTACACGATCCCTCCCGGGTGGTGCCGATCACTCGCATCTGTGTATGAGTGGTTTTACCTGCGAGCGTGTTGACTGTCAAGCGACCCGTGTAGTTGGATGTGAGCATGGCCACAGAGACACCAGCCCTGCTCAGCGGCACCCCCGTCGTGCCCGGGCTCGCTCTCGGCCCCGTGCTGCGGGCCCGTACCGAGGTCGACCCGGAGGCGGTGGCCGCGTTCGTCGCTCCGGAGCCGGTGGAGGAGGCCCTGGCGGCGTACGACGAGGCTGTCGTCGCCGTCTCCGAGACGTTCGTCCGTCGCGCGGAAGGCGCGGCCGGGGAGGCCAAGCAGGTCCTCACGGCGAGTGCCGGCCTGGCGAAGGACAAGGGCCTGCGCAGCACCGTGCGCAAGAACCTCACCGCCGGCAGCGCGCTGCTCGTCGCCCTCGAGGAGGCTGTCGAGTTCTTCGCCGGTCTGTTCGCGCAGCAGGGCGGGCTGATGGCCGAGCGCGTCACCGACCTGCGCGACATCCACAAGCGGCTGCTCGCCCACCTGGTCGGTGAGCCCGAACCGGGCGTGCCCACCCCGGAGGTCCCCTCCGTCCTGGTCGCCGAGGACCTCGCGCCCTCCGACACCTCCGGGCTCGACCCCTCCCTGGTCGTCGCGCTGGTCACCGAGAAGGGCGGCTCGACGAGCCACACCGCGATCATCGCCCGCCAGCTGGGCATCCCGTGCCTGGTCGGTGTCGCCGGAGCCCTGGGGCTCGCGGCGCAGACCCTCGTGCTGGTCGACGGGACCGCGGGCACCGTCGAGGTCGGCCCGGACGAGGCGGCCGCGCGCGGGCGCGTCGAGCAGGACCGGGCGGCCCGTGAGGAGCTCGCCCGCTGGACGGGTCCGGCGACGACCAGGGACGGCGTCCCCGTGAAGCTGCTCGCCAACGTCGCGGACGCGAAGTCGGCGGCCTCGGCCGCCGAGGCGCCGGTCGAGGGGGTGGGGCTGTTCCGCACCGAGCTGAGCTTCCTCAACACCAAGGTCGAGCCGACGCCCGAGGAGCAGGCCGAGGTGTACGCCGGGGTCCTCTCGCCGTTCGGCCCGGGCGACCCGGGTGGGTCCGGGCCCCACGTCGTCGTACGCACCCTGGACGCCGGCTCCGACAAGCCGATCGCGTACGCCACCAAGGACCACGAGGAGAACCCCGCCCTCGGTGTGCGCGGGTTGCGGCTCGCCTTCGACAACCCGGGGCTCCTGGACCGCCAGCTCGACGGCATCGCGCTGGCTGCCGAGCAGACCGGCGTGGCCCCCTGGGTGATGGCGCCGATGGTCGCGACGGTCGCCGAGGCCGAGGACTTCGCGAGCAAGGTCCGCGCCCGAGGGCTCAAGCCCGGCGTGATGATCGAGATCCCCAGCGCAGCGATCCTGGCCCACCAGATGCTGCAGGTCGTCGACTTCCTCTCCATCGGGACCAACGACCTGACCCAGTACACGATGGCCGCCGACCGGATGGCCACCGACCTCACCCACCTGACCGACCCCTGGCAGCCCGCCGTGCTGCACCTCATCGCGATCACCGCCGAGGCCGGCAAGCGCAACGGCAAGCCGGTCGGCGTGTGCGGCGAGGCGGCGGCGGACCCGGTGCTCGCCCCTGCGCTCGTCGGCATGGGCATCACCTCGCTCTCGATGGCGGCGGCCGCCGTGCGCGCGGTGGGCGCCGGGCTCGGCAAGGTGACGATGGACGCCTGCGAGGACGCCGCCGAGGCGGCCCTCGCCGCGAGCGACCCCCAGGCCGCCCGCGCCGCGGTGCGCGAGGTGCTGGGCCTCTAGCGATGTGCGGGCCGCACCTGCCCGTCGAGTGGTGCCCCGTGCCGGGTCGAGTTGCGCGCTGTGCCGGTTCGGGGCGGGAGCAGGCACCACTCGTGCCTGCAGGAGGCACCACTCAACGGTCAGGTGCGGTAGCGGCCGCGCGCGTGGAGCAGGACGTCGTCGGCCGGTCCCAGCCGGACCTGCTCGACGACCGCCTCCACCAGCAGGCCCCAACCCACGTGTCGCGGTGGCTCGGGGACGCGTCGTACGCCCAGCCAGCCCGCTGCGCCGTCGGGGACGGGGCCCCACTCCGACTGCTCCCACGACCCCTGGCGGAACGGCCCGCCGGGGGAGGGGGCGAGACCGGCGAAGACGTCGGCGAGGTACTCCTGCCCCGCGCTCAGCAGCGCGACCACGAGCCGCTCCGGCTCGGCGTCCCACAGCTCGGAGTCCTCGTCGACCAGACCCAGCACCCGGGCGGGCTCGCCGTCGGCGACCAGGAACGAGGAGACGGTGAGGCCGCTCCGGGCGGGTCCCTCGCCAGTCGTCCACAGGCTCACCGGGGCGGGCGTGCGACCCCGGAACCGTCGCAACGGGTCGCGGTCGCCCTCGGGGGTCGCGAACGGGTGGCTGTCGTGGATCGTCACCGCCCGAGCCTGACACGACGCCCCCTGGCCTCCGCGGCCTCCCGGGATCGGGGCGTCGGCGGCCGTAGGGTCGGCGCCATGAACCCGTTCCGCAGCCGCCGCGGCTGGCTCCCGGCCGTCCTCGCCGCGGTGCTGCTCGTGGGCGGCACGTTCGCGCTGCAAGAGCTCTCCGACCGGGTGTACGACGGCCGTGCCCGGCCGCAGGGGGACGCTGCGAGCCTCTGGGACTGGCTGGGCCAGACCTACCTCGGCCTGTTCGGGCCGTACTCCCGCTCGGCCGACACGTTCGGCGACAAGACGGCCCTGGTGGCGTACGGCGTGGTCGCGTTCATCGTCGCGGTGGTCGTGTCCTGGCGGGCGCTGCGCGCGCTCGCACCCGGCTCGGGGTCGTTCCCGGCCTGGCTGTCGATGTGGACCGCGATGGTCCTGGCCACGGTCTTCGGCAACCTCGCGTACTGGGTCGTCGGCGACTACGACACCGTCACCGGCGGTGCGGCCGCGGCGCCGCTCCTGGCCACGCTCAGCGAGGGGTGTGCGTTCGGTGTGAAGTGGGGGTGGGTCCCCGCGCTGGTCGCCACGCTGTTCTGGGTCGCCGTACGCCCCAAGCCGGACCGCGGCGACATCGACAACGACATCGTGTTCGACCCCGACGGAACGGGCTACCGCGACCCCGACGGGTCCGACGAGCGCACCCGCGCCATCCCGCAGGTCCGTCGCCCCGAGGAGCCGCACCCGGACGCGCCGTACCGCTGACGCACGCATTATGCGGGCCGCGGCGCCGCTGGTAGCGTGAGTCCGTCGTCACCGGTCGAGGTCAGTCACACCGTGCCCCGGCGACGACACCACTCACCGCCGTGAATCGGCCGCGGAACCAGAGTGCCCGGGTGAACAGGCCCCGGCGCGCCGCGCAGCGAACAGGAAGCAGGAGGAACTCCCATGTCGATCGGTACCGACGCGGAGACCAAGAAGAAGATCATCGCCGAGTACGCCACCGCCGAGGGCGACACCGGATCCCCCGAGGTCCAGATCGCGCTGCTCAGCCACCGGATCAGCCACCTGACCGACCACCTCAAGGAGCACCGCCACGACCACCACAGCCGGCGTGGCCTGCTGCTGCTGGTCGGTCAGCGTCGCCGGCTCCTGAACTACCTCAACAAGTCCGACATCGAGCGCTACCGCTCGATCGTGCAGCGCCTCGGCCTGCGCCGCTGAACCATCCGACCCCGACCGTTATGGTCGGGGTCGAGTGCTCTCACACCACGTGCAGGGCACCGTCACCACCCATGGAGCGGGCGGCTGCGTCCCGGCCCGGTCCTCGGTAGTGGCCACCGGATCCCCCGAGAGGCGGGCTCCGACGGCCTCGATCGAAGACCGGCCTCACGTGCAGCGGACGTCGCCCGCCGGCTCCCACCACAGTGAGGAGACCTCGTGAGCGAGGCACCAGAGATCATCGCCGTCGAGACCGTTCTCGACAACGGCAAGTACGGCACCCGCACCGTCAAGTTCGAGACCGGCCTGCTGGCCCGCCAGGCGGCCGGGTCCGTCACGGCGTACCTCGACGACGAGACGATGCTGCTCTCGGCGACCACCGCCGGCAAGCAGCCCAAGGACCACTTCGACTTCTTCCCCCTGACGATCGACGTCGAGGAGCGGATGTACGCCGCGGGCAAGATCCCCGGCTCGTTCTTCCGCAGCGAGGGTCGCCCGGGCGAGGACGCGATCCTCACCTGCCGGCTGATCGACCGCCCGCTGCGCCCGACCTTCACGAAGGGCCTGCGCAACGAGGTCCAGGTGGTCATCACCGTCCTCGCGCTCGACCCCGACAAGCCGTACGACGTGCTCGCCATCAACGCCGCGTCCGCCTCCACCCAGCTCTCCGGCCTGCCGTTCTCCGGCCCGGTCGGCGGCACCCGGATGGCGCTGATCGACGGCCAGTGGGTCGCCTTCCCGACCCACAGCCAGCTCGAGGACGCGGTCTTCGACATGGTCGTGGCCGGCCGGGTCACCGAGACCGGCGACGTCGCGATCATGATGGTCGAGGCCGAGGCCACCGAGCAGACCTGGGACCTGGTCCAGGGCGGCGCCCAGGCGCCGACCGAGGAGATCGTGGCCACCGGGCTCGACGCGGCCAAGCCGTTCATCAAGCAGCTGTGCGAGGCGCAGGCCGAGCTGGCCAAGCAGGCCGCCAAGCCGGTGCAGGAGTTCCCGATCTTCCTCGACTACGAGGACGACGCGTACGCCGCGGTCGAGTCGGCGGTCGCAGGCGACCTGGCCTCGGCGCTGACCATCGCCGGCAAGCTGGAGCGCGAGGAGAAGACCGACGAGATCAAGGCCGGCGTGCTGGACCGGCTCGGCGCCGACTTCGAGGGTCGCGAGAAGGAGCTCGGCGCGGCCTTCCGGGCGGTCAACAAGAAGCTGGTCCGCGAGCGCGTGCTGCGCGACAAGGTCCGCATCGACGGCCGTGGCCTGACCGACATCCGGACCCTGTCCGCCGAGGTCGAGGTCATCCCGCGGGTGCACGGCTCCGCGCTGTTCGAGCGTGGCGAGACCCAGATCCTGGGCGTCACCACCCTCGACATGCTCAAGATGGAGCAGCAGCTGGACACGCTGTCGCCGGAGAAGCACCGCCGCTACATGCACAAGTACGTCTTCCCGCCGTTCTCCACCGGCGAGACCGGTCGCGTGGGCTCGCCCAAGCGCCGCGAGGTCGGCCACGGTGCGCTGGCCCGCCGTGCGGTCCTGCCGGTGCTGCCGACGCGGGAGGAGTTCCCGTACGCCATCCGTCAGCTCTCCGAGGCGATGGGCTCCAACGGCTCCACCTCGATGGGCTCGGTCTGCGCCTCGACCATGTCGCTGCTGCAGGCCGGCGTCCCGCTGCGGGCGCCCGTCGCCGGCATCGCCATGGGCCTGATCTCGGGTGACGTCGACGGTGCGACGCAGTACGTCGCCATCACCGACATCCTCGGTGCCGAGGACGCCTTCGGCGACATGGACTTCAAGGTGGCCGGCACCCGCGAGTTCGTCACCGCGCTCCAGCTGGACACCAAGCTCGACGGCATCCCCGCCGACGTCCTCGCCGGCGCCCTGACCCAGGCCCGCGACGCGCGGCTGACGATCCTCGACGTGATGGCCGAGGCCATCGCCGGTCCCGAGGAGATGTCGACCCACGCACCGCGGATCTTCACCCTGCACATCCCGGTGGACAAGATCGGCGAGGTGATCGGGCCCAAGGGCAAGGTCATCAACCAGATCCAGGACGACACCGGGGCCTCGATCACGATCGAGGACGACGGCACGATCTACATCGGTGCCACCTCCGGCGAGGCAGCCGACGCCGCACGGTCGGCGGTCAACGCGATCGCCAACCCGACGATGCCGGAGGTCGGCGAGCGCTACCTCGGCACCGTGGTGAAGACGACCAACTTCGGCGCCTTCGTGTCCCTGATGCCGGGCAAGGACGGTTTGCTGCACATCTCCAAGCTGCGGTCGCTGGCCGGCGGCAAGCGGGTGGACGCGGTCGAGGACGTCGTGTCGGTCGGCCAGAAGCTCCAGGTGGAGATCGCCGAGATCCAGGACCGCGGGAAGCTCTCCCTGGTCCCGGTCGTCGAGGGCGACGACGCCGAGGCCGAGGCCGAGGCCGAGGCCCCGGCCGAGGACGAGGCCTGAGCCTGATCGGCATCGACAGCGTGCGACACCGTCGTACCGAGGACGTCGTGGGCCCCGCCCACGAGCAGGCCCCCGGCACGACGGTGTCGCTGCTTCCGGACGTACGACGCACGGTGCTGCCCGGCGGCCTGCGCGTCGTCACCGAGCACGTGCCGGGCGTGCGCTCCGCGGCGATCGGCGTCTTCGTCGGCGTCGGCTCGCGCGACGAGGTCCCCGCGCTGTCGGGCGCCTCGCACTTCCTCGAGCACCTGCTGTTCAAGGGCACGCCCGAGCGGTCGGCGATGGAGATCTCCGCGGCCCTGGACGGCGTGGGCGGGGAGCTGAACGCCTACACGTCGCGGGAGTACACCTGCTACCACGCACGAGTCCTCGACGAGGACCTCCCGCTCGCCGTCGACGTCCTCGGCGACATGCTGACCGCCTCGCGGATCACCGCGGCGGACGTCGAGGCGGAGCGCGAGGTGATCCTCGACGAGATCGCGATGCACGACGACGACCCCGACGACGTGGTCCACGAGCTCGTCCACGAGCACGCCTGGGCGGGCACACCGCTCGGCCGACCGGTCGCCGGTCGCCCGGAGACGGTGGCCGAGCTGACCCGGGCACAGGTGCACCGCTACTACCGCACCCGCTACGCCGCGCCCGCGACCACGGTCGCCGTCGCCGGCAACGTCGACCACGAGAGCGTCGTCGAGCTGGTGCGGTCGTCGTTCTCCCGCCACGGGTTCCTCGAGGGCACGGCCGGGCCGGCCGCACCGCGGCCGAGCCGGCGTACCAAGGCGGTACGGGGCGGGCTCGCCCGCGCCACGCGGCACAGCGAGCAGGTGAACCTCGTGCTCGCCGTGCCCGGCATCGTCCGGTCCGACCCGCGGCGGTACGCGGTCGCCGCGCTCAACGCCGCGCTCGGCGGTGGGCCGTCGTCACGGCTCTTCCAGCAGGTGCGCGAGGAGCGGGGGCTGGCCTACAGCGTCTACTCGTTCGCCGCGTCGTACTCCGACGCGGGCCTGTTCGCCGTCGCTGCCGGTTGCCTGCCGGGGAAGGTCGACGACGTCCTGACCGTGGTGCGGGCCGAGCTGGCGGAGGTGGCCCGCGACGGTCTCGACGCGGACGAGCTCGTCCGTGCGAAGGGCCAGCTGCGCGGCGGCATGGTGATGGGCCTGGAGGACACCGCCTCGCGGATGTCGCGGCTCGGCGAGGCCGAGCTGTTCCACGAGCGGCTGCTGGGGCTCGACGACGTCCTCGAGCGGGTCGACGCGGTCGGCCCGGAGGACATCGCGGCAGTGGCCGGGCACCTGCTCACCGGCCGGGAGGTCCTCGCCACGGTGGGGCCGGAGTGAATCGCTAGGGTCTGCCGGGTGGGCACGCTGCGGGTAGGGGTTCTGGGAGCGCTGGGCAAGGTCGGGCGCGCAGTCTGCGAGGCGGTCGACGCCGCCGAGGACTGCGAGCTGGTCGCCCGCGTCGACGCGGGCGACCCGCTGGAGACGCTGACCGAGTCCGGAGCCCAGGCGGTGGTCGACTTCACCCACCCCGACGTGGTGATGGACTCCCTGCGGTTCTGCGTCGAGCACGGCATCCACGCGGTCGTCGGCACCACCGGTTTCGACGACGAGCGCCTCGACCGCCTGCGCGGCTGGCTGGACGGCACGGACGTCGGCGTCCTGGTCGCCCCCAACTTCTCCGTCGGGGCCGTGCTGATGATGAGGTTCGCCGTGGAGGCCGCCCGCTACTACGAGTCGGTCGAGATCCTCGAGCAGCACCACCCCACCAAGGCGGACGCGCCCTCCGGCACCGCGCGCCGCACGGCGCAGCTGGTCGCCGCCGCACGACGAGAGGCCGGCATGAGCGCACCGCCCGATGCCACGTCGACGGCTCTGGAGGGGGCCCGCGGTGCCGACGTGGACGGGATCCGGGTCCACGGCATGCGGATCCGCGGCATGGTCGCGCACCAGGAGGTCGTCCTCGGCGCGCCGGGGGAGACCCTCACCATCCGCCACGACTCGCTGGACCGGGTCTCGTTCACCCCCGGCGTCCTGCTGGCGCTCCGCGCGATCGCCACGCGGCCCGGCCTCACCGTCGGGCTGGAGTCGTTCCTCGACGAGTAGCGCCCCGCGCTGCATATCTGTGCAACTGGCAAACGTGCACTCGCGATTGCGTTTTCATGCAATCGGTTGTGGGTGAGAGTTCAGGGGAACCACGTCGCCGGCTCGTCCGGACCGCCCTCCTCAGGAGCACGCCATGCCCCGCAGCTCTCGCTCACCACGCCGCCTCGCCTCCGCCGCCGCGGTCACCGGGTTGACCGCCTCTCTCCTGGCGCTCCAGGCCCACGCCGACGCCGCCCCCACCGCCGACGACTCAGGCCTGGTGACCTCCTCGCGCCACGTCGCCCCCGACTCCGCCGTCGCGACCTCGGCGGTCACGCTGCTGAAGAGCACGCGGCAGGCACTGCTCGGCGACGACCAGGGACTCACGGTCAAGGACGCGATCGTCGACAGCACCGGCGCCTCGCACGTGCGGATGACCCGGACGTACGCAGGGCTCCGCGTCCTCGGCGGCGACCTGGTCCTCCACCGCACCGCGGCCGGCAAGGTCGCCGGGGTCTCGCAGACCCTCGCGTCCGCACCCTCGATGTCGGCCACCCCGAAGCTGAGTGCCGACACCCTGGTCTCGCGTCTCGGCCTCAAGACGCAGGGCAAGCCGGAGCTGGTCGTGGACGCGGTCGACGAGGCGCCGCGTCTGGCCTGGCTCTTCACGACCGGTGGCACCCAGGCCGACGGCACCCCGAGCCGTCTCGAGCACGTCGTCGACGCCACGACCGGCAAGACGATCCGTACCGAGCAGCAGATCGAGACCGTCGACGGTGACGGCGACTCGCTCTACCTCGGCACCGTGCCGCTGGACCTGACGAAGTCGGGGGCGACGTACCAGCTCAAGAGCGGGAGCCGCGGCGGCACCTACACCACGGACGTCAACAACAAGACCGACGGCACCCTGTGCCAGCTGTTCGGCAACTGCCCCACGGGCACGACCTTCACGTCCTCGACCACGCACTTCGGCGGCGCCGCGACGAATCGCGCCACCGCCGGCGTCGACGCTCAGCGCGGGTCGGACCTGACCTGGGACTACTACAAGCAGACCTTCGGGCGCAACGGCATCTTCGGCACCGGCAAGGGCTCCTACAACCGGGTCCACTACGGCAAGAACTACGTGAACGCCTTCTGGGACGGCACGAAGATGACGTACGGCGACGGTGACGGCCAGCAGTACGGCCCGCTCGTCTCCGTCGACGTGACCGGGCACGAGATGTCCCACGGCGTCACCGAGAACACCGCCGGCCTGACCTACTCCGGTGAGTCCGGGGGCCTCAACGAGGCCACCAGCGACATCTTCGGCTCGATGGTCGAGTTCTACGCCGATGACGCCAAGGACCCGGGCGACTACCTGATCGGCGAGCAGTTCGACAAGACGAAGAAGGGGCTGCGGCGGATGGACGACCCGGCCTCGGACGGCAAGTCGCAGAGCTGCTACTCCTCCAGCACCAAGAGCGTCGACGTGCACTACTCCTCCGGTGTCGGCAACCACTTCTACTACCTGCTGGCCGAGGGGTCCGGCGCCAAGACGATCAACGGCGTCGCGCACGACTCGCCCACCTGCAACGGCTCGTCGGTGACCGGCATCGGCCGCGACGCCGCCCAGCGCATCTGGTACCGCGCGCTGACGACGTACTTCACCTCGAGCACCACCTACGCCCAGGCCCGCACGGCCACGCTGAGCGCCGCCAAGGACCTCTACGGCACCGGCAGCACCCAGTACGCCGCCGTCGGCAAGGCCTGGAGCGCGGTCAGCGTCGGCTGACCCCACGAGTCATCTGCGCTCTGTCACGCAGATGCCGGGTGTGGGGCCCGTGCTGGGCACACGGGTCCCACACCCTCCCTCGAGCGGGGCGTGTGCGGTTCATCTCGGGTCCGCACAACCCCTGACACGAAGCGAAGGGCCCGCACCGGCAGGTGCGGGCCCTTCGTGCTGCACGGCGGTCGTGTCCATGCGCCGGAGGTCGAGCGGTTGTCGAGACCGCTGCCGCGAGCCGGAGGTCGACGGTGAGGCCTTGCGGCCGGACGCGCCTCGTCGAGACCACGTCCAGGGCTGGTGCGACCCGCAGAGGGGGTCTCGACTCGCGTCACTCGGACCTTGCTTCGCTGCGGTCCGAGCCGACGCGGCTCGACCGACGAGTGAGCCACCGGGCTGGCGCGTCCAGCTGAGGGGGTCTCGACTCGCGTCACTCGGACCTTGCTTCGCTGCGGTCCGAGCCGACGCGGCTCGACCTCACCGTCCTGAGCCCTGTGCCGGACTCCGTCCGGCTCAGGGCTCGACGGTGACCTTGATGGCCTCGCCGCGCTGGACGATGCCGAAGGCGTCGAGGGCGCGCTCGAGGGGGATGTGCTCGGTGATCAGGTCCTTGACCGGCACCTGGCCGGTGGAGATGTACTCCAGCGCCCGCTTGTTGTGCTCGGGTGCGGAGCCGTTGGCGCCGTGGATGTGCAGCTGGCGGTAGTGCACGACGTTGGAGTCGCAGGTGATCGTCGGGTCGGTCTTCGGCAGCCCGCCGAAGAAGCTGATCCGGCCGTTGCGGGCGGCCATGGCGATGGCCTGCTCCTGGGTGACGTTGGCGGCGGTGGCGGTGATGACCACGTCCGCGCCGCGGCCGCCGGTCAGCTCCATGACCCGCTCGACGACGTCGACCTCCGCGCCGTTGATGGTCTCCTCGGGCTGGACCGCGTCCGCGGACATCTTCAGCCGGTCGGCGTTGACGTCGACGAGGTAGACCGCGCCGGCCTTGTGCACGCCGCGGGCGATGCGGATGTGCATGCAGCCGATCGGGCCCGCGCCGAAGACGACGACGGTGTCGCCCTCCTCGATGCCGAGCAGCTCCTGGGCGTTGATCGCGCAGGCGAAGGGCTCCGCGGCCGAGGCCTCGTCGAAGCCGACGTTGTCCGGGATCCGGTTGAGCCCGTCGACCTTGAGCACCTGCGTCGGGACGATCATGTACTCCGCGAAGCCGCCGTCGTACTGGTAGCCGACCGAGGTCTGGTTCTGGCACACCGCCATCCAGCCCTTGCGGCACTCGTGGCACTCGCCGCACGGCACCGCGGCGATCACCTGGGCGCGGTCACCGACCTTCCAGTCCGCGCCGTACGTCGCGTTGACCTCGGAGCCGACCTCGACGACCTCGCCGGCGATCTCGTGACCGATGGTGCGCGGGGGAGTGAGGTTCTGGTGGCCGTTGTGCAAGATCTTGACGTCCGTGCCGCAGGTCGAGCAGTTGCGCACCCGCAGCTTGACCTCGGCCGGCCCGCAGGTGGGTTCCTCGACGTCCTCCAGGCGGACATCCTCGGGGGCGTAAAAGCGCAGGGCCTTCATCTGGTTCCTCCTGGTCGCTCGGAGCGCCGTACCGGCGCGATGTGTCCGGCGTCACTGTAGCGAGGGGCCGGGATGTCCGACTGTACCTGATTCACTCCCGAATTTCTTTGAACGTGTGGAGTTGAAACGCTTGACGCGCCCAATAGTGAGTCGTATAAAGATGAACACAGATCGGGTGATCGGCATCACAGATGCTGAGAACCGCTCACGGACCCCTGGCCCTCGGCCCACGGACAAGGAAGACCTCATGGCCACCACCACACCCAGCCCCTCCCGGGGCTCCGCGCGGCTGCAGGTGCAGCGGTTCGGCACGTTCCTCTCCAACATGATCCTGCCCAACATCGGCGCGTTCATCGCCTGGGGCCTCATCACCGCGCTTTTCATCCAGACCGGGTGGATCGCGCTGATCGGCGAGAAGCTCTTCGGGGCCGACCCGACGACGCAGGGCTTCGGCTTCGTCTCCCACCTCGGTGCCTGGACGCTGCCCAACGGTGACCCGATGCACGACGGCATGGGGATCGTCGGCCCGATGATCACCTACCTGCTGCCGCTGCTGATCGGCTACACCGGCGGCCGGATGATGTACGACGACCAGCTCCGCGGCGGCGTCGTCGGTGCCATCGCCACGATGGGCGCCGTCACGGGCGCCTCGGTGCCGATGTTCCTCGGCGCGATGATCATGGGCCCGCTCGGTGGCTGGAGCATGAAGAAGCTCGACGCGCTGTGGGCGCACAAGATCAAGCCCGGCCTGGAGATGCTGGTCAACAACTTCTCCGCCGGCATCTGGGGCGGGTTCCTGGCCGTCGGAGGCTTCCTGCTCGCCGGACCGATCGTCGAGTGGTTCTCCAACCGGGCCGCCGAGCTCGTGCAGTTCCTCGTCGACAACAGCCTGCTGCCGCTGACCTCGATCTTCATCGAGCCGGCCAAGGTGCTGTTCCTCAACAACGCCATCGGCAACGGCATCCTGGTCCCGCTGGGCACCAACGAGTCGTCGGGCCCCGCGGGCAAGTCGATCCTGTTCCTCCTCGAGGCCAACCCCGGCCCGGGCCTGGGCCTGCTCATCGCCTTCGCGATCTTCGGCAAGGGCATCAGCAAGTCGTCGGCCCCCGGCGCGATCCTCATCGAGTTCATCGGCGGCATCCACGAGATCTACTTCCCGTACGTCCTGATGAAGCCCAAGCTGATCCTCGCCGTCATCCTCGGCGGCATGACCGGTGTGGCCACCAACCTGGTCTTCGACTCCGGCCTCCGCTCGCCGGCCTCGCCCGGCTCGATCATCGCGGTCTGGATCGCGGCGCCTCCCGGCAGCCTGGTCGGCGTGACGCTGTCCGTGGTCTTCTCCGCGGCCGTGTCCTGCGCCGTCGCCTCGGTCCTGCTGAAGTTCGACAAGGCCGAGGAGCCGGGCGACCTGGCCTCCGCCACCGCGAGCATGGAGTCGATGAAGGGCAAGAAGTCCTCGGTCGCCGGCGCGCTCACCGGCCGTACGGGTGCCATCCGCTCGATCGTCTTCGCCTGCGACGCGGGGATGGGCTCCTCGGCCATGGGCGCCTCGGTGCTGCGCAAGAAGGTCCAGGCCGCCGGCTTCGGCGACGTCACCGTGGTGAACAAGGCGATCTCGAACCTCACCGACACCTTCGACCTCGTCGTGTCGCACCAGGACCTCACCGACCGGGCGAGGCAGCGGACCGGCTCGGCGATCCACGTCTCGGTCGACAACTTCATGGGCAGCCCGAAGTACGACGAGATCGTCGACATGCTCCGGCAGAGCAACGGCGGAGGGGCGACACCGGTCGACGCCGGAGCCGAGGCCGACGGGGTGGACGCCGGTCTGCTGACCCGGGACTCGATCGTCCTGGAGTCCTCGGCGGCCAGCCGCGACGAGGCGATCACCCGGGCCGGCGAGCTGCTGGTCGCCGCAGGTGCGGTCGAGCCGTCGTACGTCGAGTCGATGCACGAGCGCGAGACCTCGGTCTCGACCTACATGGGCAACCTGCTGGCCATCCCGCACGGCACCAACGAGGCGAAGTCGGCGATCCGCCGGACGGCGATCTCCTTCGTCCGCTACGACGGCGGGGTGGACTGGAACGGCAAGGAGGTGCAGTTCGTCGTCGGCATCGCGGGGGCGGGCAAGGACCACCTGAAGCTGCTCGGCCAGATCGCCCAGGTGTTCCTCGACGAGGGTCAGGTGGCGCAGCTCAAGGCGGCGTCGTCGGCCGAGGAGGTGCTCGACGTGCTCGGGGCGGTCCAGCCGGCCTGACCCGGGCGCTCAGCCGATCGCGGCGTGGAGGCGGACCTGCTTGACCCGGACCTCTCCGTCGCCGCGCAGGTCCAGCTCACGGTGCGCGCCGTCGGCGGCCCACCCTGCGCTGCTCAGCAGCGCACGGGTGGCGTCGTCGGCGGCGTTCACCCACGTCGTGGCGCGCGTGAACCGGTCCGCGACGAGGGTGTCGACGCCCGCCTGCATCAGGCGCGAGCCGTGGCCGTCGCGACGGTGCTCGGGGTCCACGGTCAGGTCGCTCAGCTCGCCGTCCGCCACCGGGTCGAGGTCGGGGTCGGCACTCGGCCCGGTCAGAGCGAAGCCCGTGACGGTGCTGCGCTCGAGCGCGACCAGGACGCGCCGTCGCGCGTCGCCGGGCGCTGCCAACGCCTGCCGCCAGCCGTCGGCGACCTCCGTGAGGTCCATCGCGTCGAGCAGGTCGGCCGGCAGCAGGCCGGCGTACGACGTACGCCAGGCACGCACCTGCACCGCGGCGATCGCTGAGGCGTCGTCGCTCCAGGCGACACGGCAGGAGACGTCGGCAGCGGGCACACGCCCATCAGACACCATCGGGCCGACCGCGATCGAGGACCCGCCCCTCGAAGCCGGCCAGGTAGATCGCCCCGGCCATCGCGAGCACCAGGCCGGCGGCGATGGCAGGCCAGGAGGGCACGCCGTCGCCGAGCACCACGACGCCGACGAGGGCGGGGACGAGGGTCTCGCCGATGATCAGCGGTGCGCTCGCGGCCGCGACAGAGATCCGCTGCATCGCGAACGAGTAGAGCCAGAACGCGCACACGCCGGCGATCACCACGACCACGGCGATCACGAGCGTCCGCCAGGAGAGGTACGGCGCCGCGAGCTGACGCCCACCCAGGGTGACCACGGCGTACCCGAGCCCGGCGAGCAGGCCGAGCGAGGCTCCCGCCGCCCGTCCGCTGCCGCGGTACGCGACCGTGCCGAGCCCCAGCATCAGTGCCGTCGCGACGTACAGCCCGACGATCAGCAGCGGGCGGTCCTGCGTGGCGCCGGACTCCCCGGCATCGGCCGCGAGCAGCGCGATGCCGAGGAAGGTGGAGGCGACGGCGAGGACGTCGCGCCCGGTCAGCCGCTCCTTCAGGGTCACGGCGGAGACGAGGGCCGTGATCGGCAGCTGCGCCGCGATCCCGGCCTGCGCGAGGTAGAGCGGAACGCGGCCGATGGCGACCAGGTGCAGCCCGGCGCCGACCACCAGCATGAGGATCGAGGCGACCAGCACCGGCGTGGTCAGCGCCGTACGGGTCAGCCGCAGCACGCCCTCCTCGATCGGGGGCAGCCCGCGTGACGCCGAGGCCTGCATGACGGCCGCGACGCCGTAGAGCAGGGCCGCGACGAGCGCGGCGAGCAGGCCGATCAGCATGGGGGCGAGTCTGGCCGATGCCCTCAGGGGCGCCCGCAGGGGGAGTCCTCGCACCTGCGATGATCCACCGAGTGACCAGTGCCAGCGAGAGCCCCGAGGGACGCTCGCTCCCGGTCGCCATCGGACCCGGGTCGGTCGGCCGCTGGCTGCGCGACTCGGAGAGCGGGCTGCTGGTCCTCGCCCTGCTCGTCGGGGCCGGGGCGGGCCTCGGCGCCGTCGCGTTCCGCTACCTCATCTCCGGGTTCACCAAGGTCCTCACCGGGTACGACGACTACGCCGGCCGCGGTCACGCGCCGCACGGCTTCCTGCCGGGGGTCGGTCCGTGGTTCGTGCTGCTCACCCCCGTGATCGCGGGGATCCTGTACGGCCCGCTGGTCTACTTCTTCGCCCGCGAGGCGCGTGGCCACGGCGTACCCGAGGTGATGGTCGCCGTCGCGCGACGCGGCGGCCGGATCAAGCCGCAGGTGGCGCTGGTCAAGGCGCTGGCCTCCGCGCTGACCATCGGCGGCGGCGGGTCGGTGGGCCGCGAGGGCCCGATCGTGCAGATCGGGTCGGCTCTGGGCTCGACGCTCGGCCGCCTCGTCCGCGCGCCGGAGACCCGGATGCGGGTGCTGGTCGCCTGCGGCGCGGCGGGCGGCATCGCGGCGACGTTCAACGCGCCGCTGGCCGGGGTGTTCTTCGCGATGGAGCTGATCCTCGTGGACTTCGCGGCCCGCTCCTTCGGCATGGTCGTGCTGGCCTCGGTGGTGGCCAGCGTGATCGGCCGGACGGTCCTCGGCGACGACCCGTTCCTCGTGCTGCCGACCTTCCGCGTCGAGCACCTCGTGGACTACGGCTTCTTCGCCGTGCTCGGCGTGCTCGCCGGCGTGGTCGGCGTGGTGTTCACCAAGGTGCTCTACGCGATCGAGGACGCCTGCGACTGGGCCTGGCGCGGACCGGAGTGGGCGCGCCCGGCGGTGGGTGGCCTGCTGCTCGGCGTCGTGCTCCTCGTCCTCCCGCAGATGTACGGCGTCGGCTACCCCGTCCTCGGCAAGGGCGTCGCCGGCGACTACGCGATCGGCTTCCTGCTGGTCCTGATGGTCGGCAAGATGGTCGCCACGTCGCTGACCATCGGGATCGGCGGCTCGGGAGGCGTGTTCGCGCCCAGCCTGTTCATCGGCGCGATGCTCGGTGCGGCGTACGGCCAGGTGCTCGGCCAGGTGGCGCCGGACCTCGCCGGGCCGGTCGGGGCGTACGCGCTGATCGGCATGGGCGCGACCTTCGCCGGGTCGGCCCGGGCCCCGATCACCGCCGTGGTGATCCTCTTCGAGCTCACCGGCGAGTACTCGATCATCCTGCCGCTGATGGCCGCGATCGTCCTCGCGACGGGCGTCTCCCAGGTGCTGTCGAAGGACACCATCTACACGCTCAAGCTGCGCAGGCGCGGCATCGACCTGACCGCCAAGCAGGGCACGCTGGACCGGCCGGCGTCGGCGCTGATGCAGCCGGTGCCCACCCCGGTGGTGGAGACGGCGACCATCGAGGAGGCGGCGACGCTGCTCGAGCAGGCGGCGGACGCGGTGCTGCCCGTGGTCGACGCCGACGGGCGGTTCCGGGGTGTGCTGTCGACCCGGGCGCTCACCGAGGTCGCGGACACGGACGAGGAGGGGACCGTCGGCGACGCCGTCGTCCAGGCGCCGACGGTCAAGGCCGGCGACCCCGCACGCACGGCGGTCGAGCTGCTGGAGGACCCGGCGACGGAAGCGGTCGCCGTCCTCGACGACGAGGGTGCCGAGCTCGTCGGGTGGCTCACGGGACGCGCGGTCCTGGCCGGCCTGCGTCGTACGCCGGGCCCCTAGACTCCGACCCATGCAGGCCTACCTCGACCTCCTCCGCCGGATCCTGGACGAGGGCGTCGAGAAGGGCGACCGCACCGGCACGGGGACGCTGAGCGTCTTCGGTCACCAGATGCGCTTCGACCTGACCGAGGGCTTCCCCCTGGTGACGACCAAGAAGGTGCACACGCGCTCGGTGTTCGCCGAGCTGCTGTGGTTCCTGCGCGGTGACACCAACGTCAGGTGGCTGCAGGAGCGTGGCGTGTCGATCTGGGACGAGTGGGCCGACGAGAACGGCGACCTCGGCCCGGTGTACGGCTACCAGTGGCGCTCCTGGCCCACTCCCGACGGGCGCCACGTCGACCAGATCGCCCAGGTCGTCGACCAGATCCGGCGCTCGCCGGACTCCCGGCGCCACGTGGTGTCGGCGTGGAACGTCGCCGACGTGCCCGACATGGCCCTGCCGCCGTGCCACACGATGTTCCAGTTCTACGTCGCGCCGCTGGACGACGGGCCGGGGCGGCTGAGCTGCCAGCTCTACCAGCGCTCGGCCGACGTGTTCCTCGGTGTGCCGTTCAACATCGCCTCGTACGCCCTGCTGACCCACATGGTCGCCCAGGTGACGGGGCTGGAGGTCGGCGACTTCGTGCACACGCTCGGTGACGCGCACCTCTACCTCAACCACCTCGACCAGGCCCGGCTGCAGATGACCCGCGAGCCGCGCCCGCTGCCCACCCTGTGGCTGGACCCGTCGGTGACCGCGCTGGACGCCTTCGACCTCGAGCACGTGGTTGTCGAGGGCTACGACCCGCACCCCGGCATCAAGGCGCCGATCGCCGTATGACGACCCTCGTCGCCGCGGTCGCCCGCAACGGCGTCATCGGCACCTCGACCGACGGCCGCCCCGACATCCCCTGGTCGATCCCGGGGGAGCAGCGCCGGTTCAAGGAGCTGACCCTGGGCCACACCCTGCTGATGGGGCGTACGACGTACGACTCGATCGGGCGCCCGCTGCCGGGGCGCACGACGATCGTCCTCACCCGCGACCGCGAGTGGTCGGCGCAGGGGGTGCTCGTCGCCCACGACATGGAGCAGGCGCGCGCGCTCGCGGCGGACCTGGACGGTGAGCTGATGGTGGCCGGGGGAGCGCAGGTCTACGCGGCCGCGATGCCGTTCGCCGACGCCCAGGTCCTGACCGAGGTGGACCTGGAGCCCGAGGGCGACGTGCGCTACCCCTCGTTCGACCGCGACGCGTGGGTCGAGGTGGCGCGCGAGCACGTGCCGGGCGAGACGGCGTACGACGTGGTGCGGTGGGAGCGGCGTTGAGTGCACGGGTGGTCGTGATGGGCGTCTCGGGGTCGGGCAAGACCACGGTGGCCGAGAAGCTGGCGGACCGGATCGGTGCCGCGCTGGTCGAGGGGGACGACCTGCACCCGCAGGCCAACCGCGACAAGATGCGCTCCGGCACGCCGTTGACGGACGACGACCGCTGGCCCTGGCTGGACCGGGTCGCCGCGGCGCTGGAGTCGACCGACGGCCCCGTGGTGGTCACCTGCTCCGCGCTCAAGCGCGCGTACCGGGACCGCTTGCGCGCCGGGGCGCCGGGGACCTTCTTCGTCCACCTCGACGGTGACCCGCAGCTGCTCAAGGACCGCCAGGCCGCACGGGAGGGTCACTTCATGCCGCCCTCGCTGATGGACTCCCAGCTGGACACGTTGGAGCAGCTCGGCGCCGACGAGGCGGGCGTACGCCTGGACGTCGCGGCCCCGCCGGAGCGGCTCGCCGACGAGGCTGCAGCGGCGGTGCGCGACCACGCGGACGCCTGAGCCTGCGTTGGTAGGGTCGGAGCACCCTCCCCGATCCGCCCAGTCGCAGGAGTCGGCATGCCCGAGAACGCCCGGCGAGACGTCACCGTCCAGGTCGACCCCGATTGCGACGAGCCACGTGCGGGGATCGTCCGCGACTGGCTGGTGGCGCTCGCGTACGGCGACCTCGACGCCAGCTGCGCCCCGCTCGCCGACGACGTGGTGTTCGAGACCTCCGGCGGCGAGACGCTGCACGGCGTCGCGGAGGTGCGCCCCGCGATCGAGCAGATGGCCCGGCTGCGCGTGACCCACCTGCACCTGCGCCACCTGCTCGGCCAGGGCGACGTGGTGGCGGCGGAGGGGGTGCGCCGCAGCGACGAGGGCCGCGCCCAGTTCGCCGCCTTCGTGACCTTCGTGCCCGGCGACGGCACGATCGCGCGCGTCGTCGCCATGCGCCAGGTCTGAGGCGGGTCGCCGCGTACGGGGATACACCGACGTCGGGCTCACACCCCTGACTGCGGCGTGTTGCGGGCCTTCGCGGGACTTCGGTGCATCCCCGTACGAGACTTCCGACGCGCCATCCGGAGCTGACCCCGGACACCGATACGGTGGGGCCCATGACCCTGCCTCCCGCTCCCTACGGCCGGGTGCTGACCGCGATGGCCACGGCGTTCGCCGGCGACGGCTCGGTCGATCTGGCCGGCACGGCCGCGATCGCCGATCACCTGCTCACCCACGGCAACGACGGCGTCGTCGTGTCGGGCACCACCGGCGAGTCGCCGACGACGACCGTCGCCGAGGACGGTGACATCGTCCGTGCGGTCAAGGACGCCGTCGGTGGGCGTGGGGCCGTGATCGCCGGGGTCGGCACGAACTCCACCGCGCACTCGGTCGAGCTCGCGCTCGGTGCGGAGAAGGCCGGTGCCGATGCCGTCCTCCTGGTGACGCCGTACTACAACAAGCCCGGGCCGGCCGGCATCCTGCACCACTTCACCGAGGTGGCCCGGGCCACCGACCTGCCGGTGATGCTCTACGACGTGCCGGGTCGCACAGGGCAGGCGATCCCGATGTCGGTCTACGAGCAGGCGATCGGACTCGACTCCGTCACCACGGTCAAGCACGCCACCGGGGACCCGACCAGGGTCATCGCGCTGCGCGAGCTCGGCTACGAGGTCTACTGCGGTGACGACGCCCTGCTGCTCGGCTATCTCGTGCACGGCGCCTGCGGCATCGTGTCGGTGGCCGGTCACGCCGCCGGTGAGCAGCTGTCGGAGGTGGTCCGGCTGTTCGACGCCGGCGACACCGCCGGCGCCCTCGCCACGTTCACCCGACTGGTCCCGGCGTTCGAGGCGGTGATGGGCGTGCCGAACTACGGTGCGACCACTGCCAAGGCCGCCCTGGAGCTCTTGGGCGTGCTCGACAACCGCAACGTACGTGGACCGCTGGTCCCTCTCGACGACGACGAGGTCGCGGCGCTGCGCGCGGCCCTGGAAGGCGCATCCCTGCTGTGAGTCACGCACACCCCGAGCTGTCCGCACCGCCCCCGCTCGCCTCCGGCGGCCTCCGCGTCATCCCGCTCGGCGGGCTGGGCGAGGTCGGCCGCAACATGACCGTCTTCGAGTACGACGGCCGCCTGCTGGTCGTCGACTGCGGCGTCCTCTTCCCCGAGGACCACCACCCGGGCGTCGACCTGATCCTCCCGGACTTCGACGCGATCCGGGACCGGCTGGACGCGGTCGAGGCGCTCGTCCTCACCCACGGGCACGAGGACCACATCGGCGCGGTGCCGTACCTCCTGCGCGAGCGGCGCGACATCCCCCTCGTCGGGTCGCAGCTCACACTGGCGCTGCTCGGCTCCAAGCTGCGCGAGCACCGGATCGAGAAGCCGATGCAGGCGATCGTCTCCGAGGGTGACCGGGTCTCCTTCGGGCCCTTCGACCTGGAGTTCGTGGCGGTCAACCACTCCATCCCGGACGCGCTCGCGGTCGCGATCCGTACGCCTGCCGGGATGGTGCTGCACACCGGCGACTTCAAGATGGACCAGCTGCCGCTGGACCGTCGGATCACCGACCTGCGCGCCTTCGCCCGGCTGGGGGAGGAGGGCGTCGACCTCTTCCTCACCGACTCCACCAACGCGGAGGTCCCCGGCTTCACGACGTCGGAGAAGGACATCGCCCCGGTGTTGGACCGGGTCTTCTACTCCAGCGACCAGCGGATCATCGTCGCCTGCTTCGCCTCGCACGTGCACCGGGTGCAGCAGGTGCTCGACGCGGCGGTCGAGCACGGCCGAAAGGTGGCGTACGTCGGCCGCTCGATGGTGCGCAACATGGGCATCGCCCGTGACCTCGGCTACCTCCACGTGCCGCCCGGCACGCTGGTCGACGCCAAGGAGCTCGGCAACATGCCGCCCGAGAAGACGGTGATGATCTCCACCGGCTCCCAGGGCGAGCCGATGTCGGCGCTGTCGCGGATCGCGCAGCGCACGCACAACTTCGTCAGCATCGTGCCCGGCGACACGGTGGTGCTGGCGTCCTCGCTGATCCCCGGCAACGAGAACTCCGTCTTCCGCGTCATCAACGGGCTGACCAAGCTCGGCGCCGAGGTGGTCCACAAGTCCAACGCGCTGGTGCACGTCAGCGGGCACGCGAGCGCCGGTGAGCTGCTCTACTGCTACAACATCGTGCAGCCGCGCAACGTCATGCCGGTGCACGGCGAGATCCGCCACATGGTGGCGAACGCCGACCTCGCCCGTGCAGCCGGCGTCCCCGACGACCACGTGGTGATCGCCGAGGACGGCGTCGTCGTCGACCTGGTCGAGGGCCGTGCGCAGGTCACCGGCAAGGTCGACTGCGGGTACGTCTTCGTCGACGGCTCCTCGATCGGCGACGTCTCGGAGTCCTCGCTGAAGGACCGTCGGATCCTCGGCGAGGAGGGCTTCGTCTCGGTGATCGTCGTCGTCGACTCCACGTCCGGCAAGGTGATCAGCGGCCCGGAGATCCAGGCGCGCGGCTTCGCCGAGGAGGAGGCCACGTTCGACGACATCCGCCCCGGCATCGTCGACGCGCTGACCAAGGCGGTGGCGGAGGGGACGACCGACAACTACCAGCTGCAGCAGGTGATCCGCCGGGTCGTGGGCCGCTGGGTCGGCAACCGGCTGCGCCGCCGGCCGATGATCATCCCGGTCGTGCTCGAGGCCTGAGCCCGACCGATGAGTTCGCGCGGCGGCGCGGGTCGGTAGGGACATGATCGACTTCGCGACCGCCACGACCGAGCTCGCACGCGTCGTCGCCGGCGTACGGGACGACCAGCTGTCGCTGCCGACGCCGTGCCCCGGGTGGGACGTCGCCGACCTGGTGGACCACGTGCAGGGCTGCGCCCGCGGCTTCACCGCCGCTGCACGCAAGCAGGACCTGGACGACGACCCGCCCGAGCCCGACGGTACGAACCTGGACGCCGGGTGGCGCGAGGCGATCGCCGCCGAGCTCGAGACGCTGGCCGCCGCCTGGCGCGACGGCGACGCGTGGGAGGGGCGCACGCGGATCGCGGGGGTGGAGCAGTCCGGAGCCGAGTGCGCGGCGACCGCCCTGGACGAGGTGGTCGTGCACACCTGGGACCTCGCCCGCGCGACCGGGCAGGACTGCTCGCTCGACCCGGCTGCGGTCGCGGGTGCCCTCGCCTTCGCACGAGCCGTGAGCCAGCAGGCGCCCGACGGTGTGCCCGGCCTGTTCGGGCCGGCCGTCGAGGTGCCGTCGGACGCGGACGCCGAGACCGCGCTGCTGGCGCTGACGGGCCGGGACCCCGGCTGGTCGGCTACTGCAGGGTGAGCCAGAGGCCGAGGAGACCGGGCACGAGCCCGAGCGGGAGCCACAGGGCGGCCCGCGAGCGCAGGTCGTACCGGAAGACCAGCAGCGCGGAGACCACGGTGAGCACGCCGGTGACGCTCGCCATGACCTCCAGCCCGATCCGGGCGGGACGGTCGTCGGCGACCAGCCCGGCCACCACGAAGCCGCCGGTGAGGTGGACCAGCGTGGTGACGACGAGCGCGGCGATGACGATCCGGCGCACCGTCTCCAGCGCCATGCCCGGCCGGTCGGACGGCGGCCGGTCCGTGACGTACACCGTCTCGCCGCGCGTGCTCACCGGTCGTCCCTCGCGCCGAGCCTGCTCGCGGGCGCGCTCGGCCCGCTCGTAGTTCGCGCGCAGGACCGCCGGGTCCATCAGGTGCCTGTCGCGCGGGGTCACGTGTCGATTCTCTCAGCCCGGTGGGTCGCGCCGGCACCCGCGCGAGGATGCGGTCGACGTCCGCGACATCTGTGATTGCTGTTCGGCGTGTGACACGTGGTGCAGAAGTGGCGCTGACGTAGGTTGCGTGGCATGGCGACCCGTACGTCTTCCCCGGCGGCGTCGCGATCCCGGTCCACCACGAGCAAGAGTGGCGCGGGCTCGCGAGGCCGTACGACGGGGAAGAAGAAGACCGGCACGGCAGCGAAGTCGCGCCGTCCGGCCCGTCCTGCCCCCAGGGCCGTCCGCAGCGGCCCGAGCCCCGTCGCGCGGCTGTTCACCGCGCTCGGCAGCGGCGTCGGGTCCGTCTGGGTGAGCACCGCCCACGCCTTCGGGTCGGGCGTCCGCAAGGTCGGTGCCTCGGCCGGTGAGCTGGAGCCCGAGCACCGCCGAGACGGCGTCGGGCTGTTCCTCGTCGGGCTCGCCGTGGTGGTCGCGGGGAGCACCTGGTTCGGTCTGGCCGGCAGCCTCGGCGGTGGCGTCCGCGCGCTGGTCGAGGGCGCCGTCGGCGCACTCGCCTGGGCGGTCCCGCTCGTCCTCGCGGTCATCGCCTGGCGCAACCTGCGCGACCCCGAGCACAACGGCCCGGCCGGGCGCCAGCTGATCGGCTGGGGGGCGCTGAGCATCGGCGTCCTCGGCATCGTGCAGTCGGCGAAGGGCTCGCCGCAGCCCGCGGACGGCGACATCTCCCCGTTGCGCGACGGCGGTGGCGTGGTCGGCTTCCTCGTCGACAAGGTCCTGACCGACCTGCTGGGCAGCGACGTCATCGCGGTCTGCCTGCTCACCCTCGTCGCGGCCTTCGGCGTGCTCGTGGTGACGGCGACGCCGGTCTACCGGATCCCGGACCGGCTGAAGGAGGGGCGCGACCGCCTCCTCGGCCGCACGGCGTACGACGACGAGGCCGACGCAGCGGTCGAGGAGACCCCGCCGGCGAAGCCCCGCAGGCGCAGGGGCAGCGGCGCGGACGAGGTGTTCGACCCCGAGATGGGCGACCCGGCGTACGACACCCCGGTGCTGGAGGAGGCCCCCGCCCCCAAGAGGACGCGCTCGAAGCCCAAGCCGGACCCCGAGCCGGAGCCGGCGGTCGATCCCGGCCCCGCCGCGGTCATCGACCCGACCCCGACCCCCGAGCTGGTGCCGCCGCCGCACGAGCAGCTGCCTGCGCGCGCGGAGCAGCTGACCCTGTCCGGCGACATCACCTACACCCTGCCCGGCGGCGACGCCCTCAAGGCCGGGACCGCGCACAAGCCGCGGACCAAGGCCTCCGACGACGTCGTCGACCGGCTGACCCAGGTGCTCGAGGAGTTCGGCGTCGACGCCAAGGTCTCCGGGTACACCCGCGGCCCGACGGTCACCCGCTACGAGGTCGAGCTCGGCGCCGGGGTCAAGGTCGAGAAGATCACCGCGCTGAGCAAGAACATCGCCTACGCGGTGGCCTCGGCCGACGTACGGATCCTCAGCCCGATCCCCGGCAAGTCCGCGATCGGGGTGGAGATCCCGAACACCGACAAGGAGATCGTCTCCCTCGGCGACGTGCTGCGCTCCAGCGTCGCGCGCAACGACCACCACCCGATGGTCGTCGGGCTCGGCAAGGACGTCGAGGGCGGGTTCGTGTGCGCCAACCTCGCGAAGATGCCGCACCTGCTCGTCGCCGGCGCCACCGGCTCCGGCAAGTCGTCCTTCATCAACTCGATGATCACCTCCGTGCTGATGCGGGCGACGCCCGACGAGGTGCGGATGATCATGGTCGACCCCAAGCGGGTCGAGCTGAACGCCTACGAGGGCGTCCCGCACCTGATCACCCCGATCATCACCAACCCCAAGAAGGCTGCCGAGGCGCTGCAGTGGGTCGTGCGCGAGATGGACATGCGCTACGACGACCTCGCCGCCTTCGGGTTCCGTCACATCGACGACTTCAACAAGGCGGTGCGCGCCGGCAAGGTCACCGTGCCGCCGGGCAGCGAGCGCACGCTGGCGCCGTACCCGTACCTGCTCGTGATCGTCGACGAGCTCGCCGACCTGATGATGGTCTCCCCGCGCGACGTGGAGGACTCGGTCGTCCGGATCACCCAGCTGGCACGTGCCGCCGGCATCCACCTGGTGCTCGCCACCCAGCGGCCGAGCGTCGACGTGGTCACCGGGCTGATCAAGGCCAACGTGCCCTCGCGGCTCGCGTTCGCCACCTCGAGCCTCGGCGACAGCCGGGTCATCCTCGACCAGCCGGGTGCGGAGAAGCTGGTCGGCCAGGGTGACGGGCTGTTCCTGCCGATGGGCGCGAGCAAGCCGGTCCGGGTCCAGGGCTCCTGGGTCGGCGAGGGCGAGATCGCCGGTGTGGTCAAGCACTGCACCGACCAGCTCCAGCCGACGTACCGCGAGGACGTCACCGTCCCGCAGCAGTCGGAGCGTGTGCTCGACGACGACATCGGCGACGACCTCGAGCTCGTGGTCCAGGCCGTCGAGCTGGTCGTGTCCACGCAGTTCGGGTCCACCTCGATGCTGCAGCGCAAGCTCCGGGTCGGCTTCGCCAAGGCCGGCCGACTGATGGACATCCTCGAGAGCCGCGGCATCGTCGGCCCGAGCGAGGGGTCCAAGGCCCGTGACGTCCTCATCAAGCCCGACGATCTCGACGACGTGATCGCGACCCTCCAGGGGGAACAGTGAACCCGGACATGACCGACCTCGACCGCCCCGACCGCGGCACCACGACGTCGGAGGTGACGGTGCGCCGCAACGGCGCGCTCGCCCTCGGCGTGCTCGTCGTCTCGCTGCTCCTCGGTGTGGGCTACCTCGTCCGTGCCGTGGGCGGCGGTGGCCTCGGCGCCTGGGTGCCGGCGGTGCTGCTCCTCGCGCTCGCCGTGCACCAGGCACTCACCGTGCGTGACGCCCGTACCCCGCTCCTGGTCGCCGACGACCTCGGCGTCCGGGTCCGTCTCGGCGGCACGTGGCGCGGACTGCCGTGGGCCGAGGTCCGGGAGGTCGTCGTCGAGCCGCGCACCTCGCTGCTGCACGACGGCCGTCTCCTGGTCGAGCCGCTCGACCCCGAGTCCGCCTTCGCCGACCTCGACGCGCGGGCGGTGCGCGACCTGCGGCTGAGCCGGCAGGTGTACGGCGGCCCGCTCGTCGTCCCCCTGGGCATGACCACCGCGATCAGCAGCCACGGCGAGCTCGTGGCCGACCTGACCGACCTGGCCGCGGGCCGGGCCCGCGTCGTGGAGGTGGCCGGGCTGATGCAGCGTCGAGACGCGGACGGTCCGGGCGACGACGTCGACGAGCGCGACGGTCATGACGGCCGCGACGTCCGTGACGACAGGGACGACCGGGGCACGCCCGCCGAGGCGCTCGACGAGCCCTTCGACCAGGAGGCGTACGACGAGACCTCCGTGTCCGCGGGCGGACGGCTGGCGACGACCCGGAGCACGCTGGGGTCGGTACGCGTCCGGCTGGCGGCCGCGACCCGGATCGGCGCCGACCACGAGGCGGCCGACGAGGTGCTCGAGGACTTCGAGCCCGAGGTGGTCCCCCTGATCGGCCCTCGTGTGCGGGAGGCACGCGAGCGGGTCGGCCTCGGCGTGGCGCAGGTCAGCGGCCGCACCCGGATCCGCGAGCACGTCATCGAGGCGATCGAGAACGAGGACTTCGACCCGTGCGGCGGCGACTTCTACGCCCGCGGCCACCTGCGGACGATCGCCGGCGTCCTCGGCCTGGACGCCGCGGAGCTCGTCGCCGACTTCGACGCGGCGTACGCCCACGAGCCGGTCAGCGCGAGCACCGTCCTCCACGCCCGTGGTGGCGCGGCGACGGGGTTCCTCGCCCGGGTTCGCCAGGCGGTGCAGGCCACGCTGCAGGGCCCTCGCTGGTCCGTGGTGGCCGCGGTCGCGCTCTGCCTCGTGCTCGCCTGGAGCGTCGCCCGGTTCGCGACCGCCGGCGGGGAGGAGGCTCAGAGCCCGCGCGGCGACGAGTCCGCGCAGCTCGCAGCGCAGGCCGACGGCACGACCCGGCTGCTGATCCGTACTCCCGACCGGGCCACCCGCGTCACCGTCCGGGACACCACGGGCAGGGTGGTCCACCAGGGCCGGGTCTCCCCGGGCCACCCGGAGAGGGTGAAGGGCACGGGCCCGCTGACGGTCGTCGCGGCGGACGCCGACGTCGTACGCGTGAGCAAGCGCGACGCCGGGTGGGCGCGTGCCGGCGCCGAGCGCACCGTCGGCGCGACCGCGACCACCCTCGGCTGACGGGCCCGCCGTGCACTCGGGGCCCTCGGCTGGAGTGGAGCCCGTCGGTGAGGGATGATCGGAGACGATCATGACTGACCAGACCCTGCCCCGGACCGTCGCCCTCGTGACCCTCGGGTGTGCCCGCAACGAGGTCGACTCCGAGGAGCTGGCCGGCCGCCTCGAGGCCGACGGGTTCACCCTCGTGGACGAGCCGGCCGACGCCGAGACCGTGCTCGTCAACACCTGCGGCTTCGTCGAGCAGGCCAAGAAGGACTCCGTCGACACGCTGCTCGCCGCCGCCGACCTCAAGGTGGACGGCTCGGCGACGTCGGTCGTCGCCGTCGGCTGCCTGGCCGAGCGGTACGGCTCGGAGCTGGCCGACTCGCTGCCCGAGGCCGACGCGGTGCTGGGCTTCGACGACTACCCCGACATCGGTGCGCGGCTGCGGGCGATCGTCGCGGGGGAGACCCACCAGGCGCACACGCCGGGCGACCGGCGCGCGCTGCTCCCGATCTCGCCGGTCGAGCGGTCCTCTGCCGGTGTGGTCCTGCCCGGGCACGGCACCGACCCGACCACGGTCGGCGTGGGCGGGCCCGCGACCGGCCCCCGGGTCGTACGCCGCCGGCTCGACGGCGGCCCGATGGCACCGCTGAAGCTGGCGTCGGGCTGCGACCGGCGGTGCGCCTTCTGCGCCATCCCGCGCTTCCGGGGCTCGTTCGTCTCCCGCCGCCCGACCGACGTGCTCGACGAGGCGCGCTGGCTCGGCGAGCACGGTGCGCGCGAGCTCTTCCTGGTCAGCGAGAACTCCACGTCGTACGGCAAGGACCTCGGCGACCTGCGCCTGCTCGAGCGGCTGCTGCCCGAGCTGGCCGCGGTCGACGGCGTGGAGCGGGTGCGCGTGTCGTACCTCCAGCCGGCCGAGACCCGCCCGGAGCTGCTGGCCGCGATCGCGGGCACCGAGGGCGTGGCGCCGTACTTCGACCTGTCCTTCCAGCACGCCTCCGGCCCGCTCCTGCGGCGGATGCGCCGCTTCGGCGACCCCGAGTCGTTCCTCGGGCTTCTCGGGCAGGTGCGTGCGCTGGCCCCCGAGGCCGGGGTGCGCGCCAACGTCATCGTCGGCTTCCCGGGGGAGACCGAGGACGACGTCGCGACGCTGTGCGACTTCCTGGTCGAGGCCCGTCTCGACGTGTGCGGGGTGTTCGGCTACTCCGACGAGGACGGCACCGAGGCGGCCTCGTACGACGGCAAGGTCGACCCCGACGAGGTCGCCGACCGGGTCGCCCACGTCACCGACCTGGTCGAGCAGCTCACCGCGCAGCGGGCCGAGGAACGGATCGGCGAGGATGTGCTCGTGCTGGTCGAGACGGTCGACGACGAGGTCGAGGGCAGGGCGGCCCACCAGGGTCCGGAGGTCGACGGCACGACGGTGCTCACCGACCTGGTCGACACGCTGAGCGTGGGCGACCTGGTGCCGGCCCGGGTGGTCGGGTCCGAGGGCGCCGACCTGGTCGCCGTCCCGACGGGTTCGCCGCGATGAGCGAGACGTCCGGTACGAGCAACTGGAACGTCCCCAACGCGCTGACCACGCTGCGCATCGTGATGGTGCCGTTCTTCGCGTGGGCGCTGCTCTACGACGGTGGCGAGGACCTCCTCTGGCGCTGGGTGGCCTGGCTGCTCTTCGCGCTGGCGATGCTCACGGACAAGATCGACGGCGACCTGGCCCGCAAGCACGGCCTGGTGACGGACTTCGGCAAGATCGCAGACCCGATCGCGGACAAGGCGATCACCGGCATGGCCTTCGTCGGCCTCGCGATCATCCACCCGGTGCTTCCCGCCTGGCTGTGGTGGGTGGTCGCCGTCGTCGTCCTGGTGCGGGAGTGGTCGGTGACGCTGGCCCGGCTCTCCGTGGCCAAGCACGTCGTCATCGCGGCGCGGCAGAGCGGCAAGGTCAAGACCGTCGCGCAGTCGCTGGCGCTCGGGATGTTCATCGCGCCGTTCGCCGAGCTCTCCGGCGTCTGGCGGGTCCCCGGTCTGGTCCTGTCGGGGATCGCCGTGGCGCTGCTGGCGGTGGCCGTGGTGCTCACCATCACCTCCGGCTACGAGTTCGCCCGCGACGCCGTCACCCAGACCAGGGAGCGCCGTGCGGAGCGGGACGCCCAGTCTCGGCAGTCACACTAGTCACATCAGTCACAGCGCGCCTGCGTCCGATCCGGCGGTCGGCGGGCTAGTTTCGCTGCCCGTGAGCACTCGTCTCGGACGCCTCGCCGCCGTTGCGGCCGTCGTACTCGGGCTGCTGGGCGGTGAGCTGGTCCTCGCCGGTACGGCCACCGCAGCGAGCCCTGCCGCCGTCGTCCAGGCGAAGCAGCCCGGCCCGGCGAAGCAGAAGGCCGCCCAGCAGAAGGCGGCCCAGAAGAAGGTTGCTCGGCAGAAGGCGGCCCAGAAGCGTGCCGCTCGCGCAGCGAAGGCGGCCAGGGCCGCGGCCGTGCGCAAGGCAGCGGCGGCGCGGAAGCTGGCCCAGGAGCGGGCGTGGACGCCGCACGACGCGACGTACTTCAACTACCCCCTGGCCAGGCGGGCCGCCGACCGGTTCCGGATCCGGAACCAGGTCCTCGCCGCGGTCAAGGCCTCGCCCGCGGGCTCGGAGATCCGGCTCAGCACCTTCACCTTCATCGACGCGACCATCACCGAGGCGCTCGTGGCCGCCCACCGCCGGGGCGTCTCCGTGCAGGTCGTCGTCAACCGGTACCAGGCGAAGAAGTCCAAGCCGTTCCGCACGCTCTCGAAGGCGCTGAACAAGCGGCCGCGCGGCACGGTGGTCACGCCCGACACCAGCTTCGTCAGCACCTGCCGGGGCTCCTGCCGGGGGTCGGCCGGCAACCAGCACACGAAGATCTACCTGTTCAGCCAGGTCGGGCACGCGGGGTTCGTGTCGATGATCGCCTCGGCCAACCTCACCAGGTTCGCCGCAGTGGGGCAGTGGAACCACCTGGACGTGACCGTGGGGCGGGCGACGTACACCCGGCTGCGTGGGGTCTTCGAGCAGATGACCCTGGACGCCCCCTCGCCGTTCACCACCTTCGTGACGAAGAAGCTGACCGCCTGGGTCTTCCCGCGGCCCGGCACCACGCCCGCCAACGACCCCGTCGCGGCCGACCTGAACCGGATCTCCTGCGTCGGTCCGGCGCCGAGGGTGACCAAGACGCAGGCGCGCCGGATCAAGGCCATGCCGAAGGCCAAGCAGGTCGCCCGGTCGAAGGCCGTCGCCGCGAGGCGGACGGCGCAGCGCACCAGCATCCGGATCAGCATGTACGCCTGGCACGGCGACCGCGGGGTCGCGCTGGCGAAGCTGATCCGTCAGCGTGCCGACCAGGGTTGCGACGTCCGGATCATCTACTCGTTCGCGAGCAAGCAGGTGATGCGCGTCCTGCGGGCCAAGGGCCACGGGCACGGGCCGATCCCGATGCGCCGCTCGACCACGTCGCGCGGGGGCAAGGTCGCGGACTACAGCCACAGCAAGTACGTCGCCGTGTCCGGCACCTGGAACAACACCCGCGGCCAGCAGGTGTGGACCGGGTCGATGAACTTCACGGCGCTGGGCTTCGTCAGCGACGACATCGTGGCGCGCTACCCGGGGCCGCGGACGTACACCTCCTACCTCGCGAACTTCAACCGCGTCTGGGCCGCGAAGTCCTCCACGCGCCCGGCCCGTGCCTGAGCAGCTGCTCGGTCAGGCGCAGCGGCTGTACGCCGTCGTGCCGAACGAGTTCACGGCGACCCGCAACGCGGCCGCCAAGGCGGCCAAGCAGGAGGGGGACGCCGACCTGGCTGCCGCGCTCGGGGCGCTCCGCAAGCCGGCGGCCGCCGCCTGGGCGATCAACCTGCTGGTCCGCCGAGAGGCCGAGCAGATCGACCAGGCGCTGGGGATGGCGGAGTCCTTGCGGGCCGCGGCCGAGGCGCTGGACGGCGACGGGCTGCGGGCGCTGACCCGCCAGCGCCGCCAGCTGACGTCGGCACTGGCCACCCGGGCGCGTCAGCTCGCCCAGGAGGCCGGGGTCCGGATCAGCGGGTCGGTCGCCGAGCAGGTCGAGGCCACGCTGACCGCGGCGATGCTCGACGCCGACGCCGCCGAGGCGGTACGCACCGGCCTGCTGGTCGGGCCGCTCAGCGTCCCGCCGGCGACGTCGTACGACGAGCTCGTGGCGGTCCCGTCGGCACTGGGCACCCGGATCGAGCCGGACCCGTCCGACCCGGGGCCCGCCCTGCACGCGGTGCCCACGGACCCGGGCATCCGCCGCGAGGCGGCGCGCGAGGAGCTGCAGCGCGCCGAGACCGAGGTCGCCGGGGCGGAGGACGAGGTCGCGCAGCGCGACCACGACCTCGAGGAGCTGCAGGGACGGGCCCTGCAGCTGCGCAGCGAGGTCGACGAGCTGCAACGACGCATCGGCGAGCTGGAGGAGTCGGCCGAGGACGTCGAGGAGCAGGTCGAGGAGGCCGAAACCGCTCGAGACGAGGCGCGAGACCTGCTGGCGGAGGCGGTGCGTGCGCGGGACGACGCCCGGGCGGCACTGGACGCGCTTGGTCGCTGACCCGACGGCGGCCGCGGTGCTCGCGGTCCGCGACGCCCTGGCGGCGCTCGCTCCCGGTGCGCCGTCCGCAGCGGCGCTCGCAGGGGAGACGATCCGTGTCCTGCTGAGGGCGCGCGCCGGTGGCGCTGTCTCACCGGAGCGGGTCAGGACCGCCGTCGCGGCGGTGCCGGCCGACACGGACCTCGGGTCGGCGTACGAGCTGCTGCTCGGCGCGCAGCGCGCCGGTCGCGGCACCTTCTACACGCCGCCCTGGCTCGTGGACCTGCTGCTCGACCAGGCCCTGGACCCCGTGCTGGACGAGGCCGGCGACGACCCGGCAGCCCTGCTCGCGCTGCGGGTGTGCGACCCGACCTGCGGGTCGGGCCGCTTCCTCGCCGCAGCCGTACGACGACTCGCCTCGCGGCTGCGCCGGGCCGGGCACCAGGACCCGGTCACGGCGGCGGCCGGGTGCGTCCACGGCGTGGACATCGACCCCGTCGCGGTCGAGATCGCGCGGGCGGCCCTGCCCACCGGCGTGCGGCTGCGCGTCGCCGACGCGCTGCGGCCGCTGCCCGGGCTGGACGGCGCCTGCGACGTGGTGGTCGGCAACCCGCCGTTCCGCAGCCGGCTGCGCCGAGGTGGGTACGCCGAGGTGCCGCCGGAGGTGGACGGCGTCGCCCTCGGGCCGTACACCGACCTCAGCGCGGCGGTCCTGCTGCGCGGCGCCGCGCTCCTCGCGCCGGGCGGGCGCCTGGCCCTGGTCCAGCCGCGTGCGCTGCTCTCCGCCCGCGACGCCGGACCCGTGCGGCGGGCCGTGAACGACCGGGCCGCCCTGGTCGGGCTCTGGGCCGGCACCCGCCCGGTGTTCCCGGGCACCCCGGTGCTGACCTGTGCGCCGGTGCTGCGGCGGGGCGCGGTGGGCGGCGGCACGGTCCGGGTGATCGAGGACGGCGGCCCGGCCCGTGAGGTGGCCGCTCCGCAGGACGGGTGGGGTCGGTTGCTGGCCGAGCACCCGTACCCGGTGCCGGGACTCGCGCACCGTCGGCGCCTCGGTGAGGAGGCTCGTGTCACCGCCGACTTCCGCGACCAGTACTACGGGCTCGTCGGCTGCGTCGTCGAAGGCGGCGAGCACAGCGCGGGCCCCGACAGCCCTGCTCTGCTGACCAGCGGCACGATCGACCCGGCGTACGCGGCGTGGGGCGAGCGCCCCACGCGCTTCGCGCGGCGCGACTGGCAGCACCCCGTCGTACCGCTCAGCGGGCTCGAGCCGGCGATGGCGCGCTGGGCGGCGGCGCGCACGGTGCCCAAGCTCCTCCTCGCCACACAGGGCCGCGTGCTGGAGGCGGTCGCGGACGAGACCGGGACCTGGCTGCCCGGCGTCCCCGTGCTGAGCGTCGTGGCGCCACCGCACCGGCTCTGGCACCTGTTGGCCGCGCTGCTCTCGCCCGTCCTGACCGCCCACGCCGCGGCGGAGTACGCCGGTTCTGCTCTCGCCGCCTCCGCGGTCAAGCTCAGCGCCACCCAGGTGGCCGACCTCCCGCTCCCCGATCCCGGGCGCGCGTGGGACGCTGCCGCCGACGCCGCGCGCCGGGCCCAGGAGGACGCCGGGAACCGGGCCGCGCACCTGCTGGCGGCCGCGACGCTCACCACGCAGGCGTACGGCGCCGACCCCGCGCTCGTCGGGTGGTGGGTGGTGCGCGCGGAGCGCAGCGTCCCGGGGATCGGCCGGGAGTGGGAGCGGTCCCTCAGCTCCCGCGGATGACGGCGAGCACCCGACGGTCGACCCAGGTCGGTGGGGTGGCGGCGTCCACGCGCATCTCGTAGTTCTCCGACCCCACCCACGACGCGAAGTCCGGCTGGCCGAGGTCGCGGGCGCGCCGATCCAGCTCGGCGGCGAGGTCGGCGTCGACCGCCACCTTCTCCTCCTCGGTCGAGGCGGTGAGGTAGAGGTCGTTGAGCGCGAGCAGCCGAGTCAGCTCAGCGACCGGCGCCTCGTGATCGTCCACGCGCAGGTCGACCGCCAGGTCGTCGTGACCGCCGTAGCCGGCGCCGTCGCGGACGACCAGCAGTGCTGCCGACTGCCGGCCGCGCCGGTCGCCGCCGGCCTCGTCGCCCGCCCGCAGCGCGCTCAGCAGTCGCCGGGCCAGCACGGGCTCGTCCGCCGTGGCGTCCCAGGACGCCCGCATCGCCTCGACCACCTCCGGACCGGCGAGCACGTTGCCCTGGATCGCGACGTCCTGCGCGGCCACCCCTCCGGCCCAGGGCAGGCAGCCGGAGCCGGTGTGCGTGGCGGCGGCGCCCTCGACGTCGACCACGCCGACCTGCCGGTGCTCGCGGCCGGGGTCGTCGCCCAGCAACCGGTCGAGGGCCACCTGGGCGGTGGCGCCGTCGGCGAGCATCGCGAGCCCCTCGCCCTTGAAGCCGACGTGGGCGTCGGCCTGGGTGGCCAGCGCGCCGATCCCGGCCACCGCGGCGGGCACGGCCGACCCGACGGCCAGGAACTTCGAGGCGACGGCGACGCCCCACGACTCGCCGTCGGGGGAGCGGGCGACGATGGAGAAGGTCATGGCCGAGAGCGTAGGTCGCGCCGCTGCAGGACGGTTGGTCCGCCGCGCAGAGAAGCGCACTGCGCGAAGATGAAGGCGCAATCATCTGCTTTCGATTGAGCACGACCGAAGTCGTCCTAAACAATCGGCTGGTGCTGCAGCGTCTCGGGTTCCCCGTCGTCGGGTCCCACCGGCGATTCGTCGCTGCGGTCGGGATCGACGCGCTGGGCAGCGGCGTCTGGCTCCCGCTCTCGGTGCTGTACTTCCTCGGCACCACCGACGTCCCGCTCGCCCACGTCGGTCTCGCGCTCTCGGTGGCGGCCGTGCTCGCGCTGCCCTCGGCCCTGGTGGCCGGCCAGCTGGTCGACGGTCTCGGCGCCCGGCGGACCCTCCAGGCCGGCAACCTGCTGCAGCTGCTCGGGTTCGCCTCGTACCTCCTGGCCCGCGACCCCGTCGCCATCTGCGTGGTCGCGACGATCACCGGGGTCGGACGCAACATGTTCTTCGGCGCCTACTCGCCGATGGTCGCGGCGGTCTCCGCGCCGGGCGAGCGAGAGGCGTGGTTCGGCCTGCTGAGCGCGCTGCGCAACACGGGCTTCGCCGTCGGCGGCCTCGCGGCGTCGGCCGCCCTGACGGTCCGCAGCGAGAACGCCCTGCACGCCGTGGTGCTCCTCAACGCCGCCAGCTACCTGGTGTCCTTCGTCCTGATGGCACGGGTCCGGGTCGCCCCGGCCGCGTCAGCTCCGCCCGAGCAGGCCGGCCTCCGTGCCCGCGGGAGGTGGCGCGACGTGCTCGCGGACCCCGGCTACCGGTGGCTGGTCGGGGCCAACCTCTGCTACGCCCTGTCCGCGATGGCGCTCAACGTCGTCATCCCTGCGTACGTCGTCGACCGGCTCGGGCTGCCGGGCTGGGTCTCCGGAGCCGTCTACGTGCTGAACACCGTCATGGTCGGACTGGGTCAGGGCCTGGCCGTACGCGCCATGACCGGCATGGTGCGCTGGCGCGCCGTGGTGCTCTCGGCGAGCTTCTCGGCCGTGGCGTTCGCCGCGTTCTTCCTCGCCGGGCGGGTCGCGATGGCAGACGTGGCGATCGCCGTCGTGCTCGGTGCGCTGGTCGTCTACACGCTGGGCGAGATGACCGGCGGCCCCGTCCTGTCGACCCTTGCCGCCGAGGCCCCGCCCGTCCACCTCCGCGGGCGCTACCAGGCTGCCTTCCAGCTCTCCTGGAACGCCGCCGCCGTGATCGCGCCGGGCCTGTTCCTGGCGCTTCTGGGGGCCGGTGCGTGGCAGGTGTGGGCCGTGCTGGGAGCGATCGCTCTGCTCGGGGTCGCCTGCTGCGTCCCCCTGGGCCGGGTGATGCCGCTCGCCGGTCAGCGGATCAGCAACAGCGCCGCACCCGCAGCGGGCACCGACCCCGCAGCCGACCCCGCCGCCGACCCCGCCGCCGGCACCGAGGCCCGCGCGAACCGTCCGGGCGGTGCCTCCCACTAGGGTTCTGTGCTGTCCGCAGAGCCGTAGTCCACGAGGAGGCGCCGTGCGCGTCGGAGTGCTCACCGGCGGGGGCGACTGCCCCGGCCTCAACGCCGTCATCAGGGCTGTCGTCCGTCGCGGGATCGGGGAGTACTCCTTCGACCTCGTCGGCTTCCGCGACGGCTGGCGCGGCCCCCTGGAGGGCCTCACCACTCCGCTCGGGCTGCCCGAGGTGGAGAACGTCCTCACCCGCGGCGGCACCATCCTCGGGTCGTCGCGGACCAACCCGTACGCCGTCGACGGCGGCGTCGACGCGATCCGCTCGACCTTCGCCGACCTCGGGGTCGACGCGCTGGTCGCCATCGGCGGGGAGGACACCCTCGGGGTGGCCACCAAGCTGACCGCGGACGGCGTCCCCGTGGTCGGGGTGCCCAAGACGATCGACAACGACCTGTCCTCGACCGACTTCACCTTCGGCTTCGACACCGCGGTCAACATCGCCACCGAGGCGGTCGACCGGCTGCACACGACGGCCGACTCCCACCACCGGGCGCTGGTCGTCGAGGTGATGGGCAGGCACGCCGGCTGGATCGCGCTGCACACCGGGCTTGCCGGGGGAGCCGCGGTCACCCTGATCCCCGAGCAGCCGTTCGACGTCGACGAGGTCTGCGGCCACGTCCGCTCCGCCGCCGGGCGCGGCGTCGGACCGATCGTCGTGGTCTCGGAGGGGGCGGTGCCCCGCGAGGGTGGCGACATGACGCTGACCAGCGGGGAGAAGGACGCCTTCGGTCACGTCCGCCTCGGCGGGGTAGGCGAGCGGCTCGCCGAGGAGGTCGAGCAGCGCACCGGCCTGGAGACGCGGGCCATCGTGCTCGGGCACGTGCAGCGCGGCGGCACCCCGACGGCGTTCGACCGCTGGCTGGCCACCCGGCTCGGGCTGGAGGCGGTCAAGGCCGTCCACGAGGGCGACTTCGGTGTGATGACGGCCCTGCGCGGGACCGACGTCGTCCGCGTCCCGCTTGCCGAGGCCACCGGGGAGCTGAAGCTGGTCAGCGACGCCGAGTACGCCGAGGCGGCCGCGTTCTTCGGCTGAGGCCTGCGCACCCCCTACGCTGTGTGCTCCGGATCACGACCCAGGGGAGAGACCGTGAGCGCACCGACCGTCGAGAACCCGAGTCAGTCAGGCGAGCCCAGCGGTGACCTCAAGCGGGTGATGGGGCCCGGCCTGCTGCTGCTGTTCATCGTCGGGGACATCCTCGGCGCGGGGGTGTACGCCGTCACCGGGCAGATGGCCACCGAGGTGGGCGGGATCGTCTGGGTGCCGTTCCTGGTCGCGTTCGCGGTCGCGACCCTGACGGCGATGTCCTACCTCGAGCTGGTCACCAAGTACCCCCAGGCCGCCGGGGCGGCCCTCTACACGCACAAGGCGTTCGGGGTGCACTTCGTGACCTTCCTGGTCGCCTTCGGCGTGATCTGCTCGGGCATCACCAGCGCCTCGACCTCGTCGAACCTGCTGGCCACCAACCTGCTCGCCGGGCTCGACGGGATCGGCCTCGACCTCCCCGCGGGCAAGACGGCCGTGACGGTCGTGGCGCTGCTGTTCATGCTGCTGCTCGCCGGGATCAACCTGCGCGGGGTGGGGGAGTCGGTGAAGTTCAACGTCGTCCTCACGCTCGTGGAGATGACCGCGCTGGCCATCGTCATCGTGATCGGGTTCGTCGTGATGGGTCGCGGCGACGCCGACATGTCCCGGGTGGTGGCCTTCGACTCCGAGACCGACCGCGGGCTGTTCCTGGCGGTCACCGTGGCGACCGCGATCGCCTTCTTCTCCATGGTCGGCTTCGAGGACTCGGTGAACATGGTCGAGGAGACCAAGGACCCCCAGCGGGTCTTCCCGCGGATGATGCTCACCGGCCTCGGCATCGCCGTGGTGATCTACGTCCTGGTCGCGATCTCGGTGATCGCGGTGATCCCGGCCGGACAGATCGACGCCGTGGTCCAGGAGGACGGCAAGGTCCTGCTCAACGTCGTCCAGCTCGGCGCCCCCGGGCTGCCGATCGACAAGATCTTCCCGTTCCTGACGGTCTTCGCCGTCGCGAACACCGCCCTCATCAACATGCTGATGGCCAGCCGGCTGCTCTACGGCATGGCCAAGCAGGACGTGCTGCCGCGCTCGCTGGCGAAGGTGCTGCCCGGTCGGCGTACGCCGTGGGCGGGCATTGCCTTCTCCACCGTGCTCGCGCTCGTGCTGATCGTGGTGGTCACCTACCTGTCCGGGACGACGGTGATCTCCGCGCTGTCGGGCACCACCGGACTGCTGCTCCTCGTGGTGTTCGCCGTCGTCAACGTCGCCTGCCTGATCCTGCGGCGCGACCCGACCCCGTCCAAGGCCTTCCGGGCGCCCACCGTCGTACCCGCCCTCGCGGCCGTCCTCTGCCTGTTCCTGGCCGGCCCCTGGGCCCGCGACCGCGACGACTGGGTGCAGTACCAGATCGCCGGCGGGATGCTGCTGCTCGGGATCGTGCTCTGGGCGATCACCTGGTTCACCAACCGGGGCGTACGCGCCCAGGCGACCGGCTTCCGCGACATCGAGCACCTGGAGGACTGAGGGCCTCCACCGCCGGCCCGGTGACCACGCTCACCAAGCCGGCGAACAGCCGGCCGAGCGGAGATGAACTCTGGGTGAACGACCCTCGTGATGGTCGTGAGCACCTCTGCTGAGGGCTCACCATTTCTCCTGTGACCGCAACGATCATCCTCGTCCTCGTGGTGGCGACGGCTCTGGCCTTCGACTTCACCAACGGGTTCCACGACACCGGCAACGCGATGGCGACCTCGATCGCCACCGGCGCCCTCAGGCCCAAGGTCGCCGTCGCCCTGTCGGCCGTGCTCAACCTGGTCGGCGCCTTCCTCTCGCTCGCGGTCGCCGCCGCGATCGCCAAGGACCTCATCGACCAGGGCACGTTGACCGCCGCGGCGGGGGACAAGGGCCTGACCCTGATCTTCTGCGGCCTGGTCGGCGGCATCACGTGGAACCTGCTGACCTGGCTGCTCGGTCTGCCCTCCAGCTCCTCGCACGCGCTGATCGGGGGCATCGTCGGTGCCGTGCTCGCAGGAGTCGGCACCAGCGGCGTGCTGTGGACCGGTGTCGCCAGCAAGGTCGTCATCCCGGCCCTGATGGCTCCGTTCATCGCCGGCGGCGTCGCCGCTCTGGGCACCTGGCTGATCTTCAAGGTCACCGGCGGGGTCCGCGAGGGCAACCGCAAGGAGGGCTTCCGCTGGGGCCAGGTGGCCTCGGCCTCGCTGGTCTCGCTGGCTCACGGCACCAACGACGCGCAGAAGACGATGGGGGTCATCACCCTCGCCCTGGTCGTCTCCGGCTCGCTGGCCGCCGGCGCCACCACCCCGGACTGGGTGATCTTCTCCTGCGCGCTGGCGATCGCGCTGGGCACCTACCTCGGCGGCTGGCGGATCATCCGTACGCTCGGCAAGGGACTGGTCGAGATCGAGCCCGCGCAGGGCATGGCCGCCGAGTCCTCCTCGGCGGCGGTCATCCTCGCCTCCAGCCACTTCGGTCTCTCGCTGTCCACCACGCACGTGGCCACCGGCTCGATCCTCGGGACCGGTGTCGGCAAGAAGGGCGCGCAGGTCCGGTGGGGCATCGCCGGGCGGATGGTGATCGCCTGGATCCTCACGCTCCCGGCCGCGGGCCTGGTCGGCGCGATCACGTACGCCGTCGCCGCCGGCATCGGCGGATTCGCCGGCACCCTGGTGGTCTTCGCGATCATGGTCGGTCTCGCCGGCTACATGTGGGTCCGCTCGCGCCGTGCGCCGATCGGCCACGACAACGTCAACGACGAGTGGGAGGGCGCGCTCGAGCCGGCCGCCTCCGTCCCCGCCGCGGTCTGAGGAGACTGACATGTCCGACTACATCGACCTGAAGGTCGTCGCCCAGGTGCTGGCCACCGGGGTCCTGCTCGGCGCCGGGCTGCCGCTGGTCTTCGCCGCCGGCCTCAAGGTGCTCTCGGTGGGCACCGGCCAGGCCACCACCGGCGCCGACTCCGCCGACGGCTTCGCGCTGACCCGCAACGGCGCCGCCCGCGTCGTCGGCGGGCTGTGCCTGCTGGTCGTCGTCGCCGCGATCGTGTTCGGCATCTACATCATCACCCACAAGGGCTGAGGCCCGTGCCGACCGGCAACCCCGTCGTCCGCGTCCTCGACTGGCTGCGTGCCGGCTACCCCGAGGGTGTCCCCCCGACCGACTACTTCCCGCTGATCGCCCTGCTGCAGCGTCAGCAGATGAGTGAGGACGAGATCCGCGCGATCGCCCACGAGGTCGTGTTCAAGTCCGGCGGCGAGCCGATCTCCGAGACCGACATCGGTGAGCTGATCACCAAGGTCACCAACGAGCTGCCGCACCCCGAGGACGTCGCGCGCGTCTCGACGCGGCTGGTGGCGGGCGGCTGGCCGCTGGCCGACCCGCACTGAGCGCGTCCTCTCACCCACTGTCGGCGGCGCGAGGAGCACTCCTCGTGCCGCCTACGATGGACCCGTGTCCGTGACAGTCCCCTCCCTCGCCGACCTGCACGCCCTCGGGGCGGCCCAGCAGCCGACGTACCCCGACCCCGACGCCCTGGCCGCCTCGGTGGCCCGGCTGCGCACCCTGCCGCCGCTGGTCTTCGCCGGCGAGTGCGACGACCTCCGCGAGAAGATGGCGGCCGTCGGCCGCGGCGAGGCCTTCCTGCTCCAGGGGGGCGACTGCGCGGAGACCTTCGACGGCGTGACCGCCGACAACGTGCGCAACAAGCTGCGCGTGCTGCTGCAGATGTCGGTCGTGCTGACCTACGCCGCCAGCGTGCCGGTCGTGAAGCTCGGCCGGCTCGCCGGGCAGTACGCCAAGCCGCGCTCCTCGGACCTCGAGACGCGCGACGGGGTGACCCTGCCGGCCTACCGCGGCGACGCGGTCAACGGCTTCGACTTCACCGAGGCCTCCCGGATCCCCGACCCGGGTCGCCTGCTCGACGTCTACCACGCCTCGGCCGCGACGCTGAACCTCGTGCGCGCCTTCGTCACCGGCGGGTACGCCGACCTGCGGCAGGTGCACACCTGGAACACCGACTTCGTGCGGACCTCGGCCGTCGGCCAGCGCTACGAGCAGATGGCCGCCGAGATCGACCGCGCGCTGTCGTTCATGAACGCCATCGGGGCCGACCCGGAGGAGCTGCGGCGCGTCGACTTCCACTCCAGCCACGAGGCCCTGCTGCTGGAGTACGAGCACGCCATGACGCGGACGGACTCGCGGACCGGTGCGCCGTACAACGTCTCGGGGCACTTCGTCTGGATCGGGGAGCGCACCCGACAGCTCGACGGCGCGCACGTGGAGTACTTCCGGCACCTGCGCAACCCGATCGGGGTCAAGCTCGGCCCCACGGCCTCCGCCGACGACGCGATCGCCCTGGCGCGCACGCTGAACCCCGAGAACGAGCCTGGGCGGCTGACCTTCATCACCCGTTTCGGTGCCGGCAAGATCCGCGAGGGGCTGCCGCCGCTGGTGGAGAAGGTCACCGCCGAGGGGATCTCGGTCTCGTGGGTGAGCGACCCGATGCACGGCAACACCTTCGAGGCCTCCAACGGCTACAAGACGCGCCGCTTCGAGGACGTGATCTCCGAGGTGCAGGGCTTCTTCGACGTGCACCGCAAGGTCGGCACCTGGCCCGGCGGGATCCTCGTCGAGATGACCGGTGACGACGTCACCGAGATCATCGGGGGAGGGGAGGAGCTCACCGAGGCCGGGCTCGCCCATCGCTACGAGTCGGTGGTCGACCCGCGGCTGAACCGGGTGCAGTCGCTCGAGCTGGCCTACCTGGTCGCCGAGATGCTCAGGGACGCCTGAGGGCGGCCGGGAGGAACCTCGCTCCAGCCCCGTGTTGGCGCTCGGCGTCGTCGGGGTTGGAGATCCCGCAGCGCTGCAGCGACAGGCAGCCGCAGCCGATGCAGGAGTCGAGGCCGTCGCGGAGCTTCTCCAGCGCCGCGATCTGCTCGTCGAGCCGCGAGCGCCAGTGCACGGTGATCCGGTGCCAGTCGGCCTTGGTGGGAGTACGACCGCGGGGCAGGCGCTCGAGCTCGTCGCGGATCTCCTCGATGCTCAGGCCCACGTTGCCGGCGGCGCGGATGAACGCCAGCCGGCGCAGCACGCTGCGCTGGTAGCGCCGCTGGTTGCCCGCGCTTCGGCCGGCCTCGATGAGGCCGCGGTCCTCGTAGAAGCGCAGCGCCGAGGCAGCGAACCCGCTGCGGTGGGCGACCTCGCTGACGGTGAGCACGTCGGTGGTCCGCACGTCTCTGCTCCTCCCCTTGACTTCAACTTCACTTCAACTTGAAGCATGGCAGCCATCAACCCGATCCACAAGGAGGATCAGATGTCTGTCGCACTCGTGACCGGGGGCTCTGCCGGCCTCGGACTCGCGCTCACCCGGGCGCTCGTCACCGACGGCTGGCAGGTCGTCACCGACGCACGTCACGCCGCCGCGCTGGAGCGTGCCGTCGCCGATCTGGGGGAGGCGGTGGTGCCGGTGCCGGGCGACGTCTCCGACCCCACGCACCGGGCCGACCTGGCGGCGGTCGTACGCCGGCTCGGGCGGCTGGACCTGCTCGTGCACGGCGCGAGCACGCTCGGCCCGCTGCCGATGCGCCCGCTGCGCGCGCTCGAGCCGGAGGAGCTCGACCGGGTCTGGAGCGTCAACGCCGCCGCACCGATGGCGCTGACCCGGGAGCTGCTGCCGGTGCTGGTCGAGTCCCGGGGCGTGCTGCTCTCGATCTCGTCGGACGCGGCGGTCGAGCACTACGAGACGTGGGGCGCCTACGCCGCCACCAAGGCGGCGCTGGACCACCTCACGCTCACCCTCGCGGCGGAGGAGGGGATCGCCGCGTACGCCGTCGACCCGGGTGACATGCGTACCGCGATGCACCAGGACGCGTTCCCGGGCGAGGACATCTCCGACCGGCCGCTGCCGGAGACCGTCGTACCGGCGCTGCTCGAGCTCGTACGCCGGCGACCCCGAGCGGGCCGCCTGCGCGCGAGCGACCTGGCCCGGCCGGAGGCCGCCCGGTGAGCGCGCTGCGGGAGGTTCCCGGTGTCGTCTTCGAGCGTCCCGTGTCGGCGTTCGCGCCGTCCCCGGCGGAGGCCCGCGGGCTGGAGCGCGACCAGGTGCGCCTCCTGGTCGCCGGTCGGGAGGGGGTCCGCCACGGACGGTTCGCCGAGATCGCCGACCACCTGCGGGCCGGTGACCTCGTCGTCGTCAACGACTCGGCGACCGTGGCGGGACAGCTCGACGCCCGCTCCGACGTCCGAGGCCGACTGGTCCTCCACCTGGCGGCCCCGCTGGACGACGGGGCCTGGGTGGTCGAGCTGCGCTCGGCCCCGGACGCGGCCGAGCCGGTGCTCGACGGGCGGCCGGGCGAGCGCGTCCTGGTGCCCGGCGCCGAGCTGAGGCTGGAGGCGGCGTACCCCCACGAGGGGTCGTCGCCGACCGGCAGCGGCAACCGGCTCTGGCGGGCCAGCGTGACCGGCGACCTGGACGCGGCCGTGGCCGGGCACGGCCGGGCGATCGCGTACGGCTACCTCGACTCCCGCTACCCGCTCTCGGCCTACCAGAGCGTGTTCTCCCGCCGGCCGGGCAGCGCCGAGATGGCCTCGGCGGCCCGCCCGTTCACGCAGGCCGTGGTCACCGACCTCGTCTCGCGCGGCGTCGCGATCGCGCCGATCACCCTGCACACAGGGGTGTCCTCGCAGGAGGCGGGCGAGGGGCCGCAGCCGGAGCGCTACGAGGTCGGCGAGGCGACCGCGCGGCTGACGAACGCCGTGCGCGCCGGAGGTGGTCGGGTGGTCGCCGTCGGCACGACCGTCACGCGGGCGCTGGAGAGCAGCGTCGCCGACGACGGCCGCGTCATCGCGAGCCGTGGGTGGACGGAGCGCGTGGTCACCCCGGACCACCCGCCGCGCGTGGTGACCGGCCTGGTCACCGGCTGGCACGACCCGCAGGCCTCGCACCTGCTGCTGGTCGAGGCGGTCGCCGGTCGGGCGCTCGCGCAGACGGCGTACGACGCGGCGGTAGCGCAGGGCTACCTGTGGCACGAGTTCGGCGACTCCGCCCTCCTGCTGCCCTGAGGCCGCTCCTAAGGTGGCGTGCGTGATCGATCTGCGCTCGGACACCCTGACCGCCCCCACCCCGGCGATGCGCCGAGCGATGGCCGAGGCCGAGGTCGGCGACGACGTGTACGACGAGGACCCCACGGTCCGCGTCCTGCAGGAGCGCGTCGCCGACCTGTTCGGCAAGGAGGCGGCGCTGTTCTGCCCGACCGGGTCGATGGCCAACGTGCTCGCGCTCGGGTCTCTGGTCGGGCCGGGGCAGGAGGTGCTGTGCGAGGCGCGAGCCCACGTGCTGCGCGCCGAGCTGGGCGCCCACGGCGCGCTGACCGGCCTGACCAGCCGTACCTGGTCGCACCCGCGGGGGCAGGTGGACCTGGAGGCGCTCGCGGAGATGTACGCCCCCGACATGGGCCCGTTCTTCGTCCGGACCGCAGCGGTCGCGGTGGAGAACACGCACAACTTCGCCGGTGGCAGCGTCGTGCCCGTCGAGGACCTGCGCGCGCTGCGCGCGTGGGCCGACTCGGTCGGGTGCGGCGTGCACACCGACGGTGCGCGGATCTGGAACGCGCACGTGGCCACCGGCACCCCGCTGAGGGAGTACGGCGCGCTCACCGACTCCCTCGCCGTGTGCCTGTCCAAGGGTCTCGGCGCGCCCGTGGGGTCCCTGATGGTCGGCAGCCGAGACGACATCGAGCAGGCCCGGGTCCGCCGCAAGCGGCTCGGCGGTGGGATGCGCCAGGTCGGGATCCTCGCCGCCGCCGGCCTGCACGCGCTGGACCACCACGTCGAGCGGCTCGCGGAGGACCACGAGCACGCGCGGCTGCTGGCCGAGGCGTGTGGCGTCGACCCCGCCGAGGTCGAGACGAACATCGTCGTCGTCGACGTCCCCGATGCCGCCGACGTCGTACGCCGTGCGGCCGACGCGGGCGTCCGTGTCGGCGCCGTCGGTCCCCGGCGCGTACGCCTGCTGACCCACCTCGACGTCAGCCGTGCCGACGCGGAGGCGGCCGCGCTCGCCCTGTCGACGGTGCTCGCCGCCTGAGCAACCATGGAGGTGTGACCACCTCGGAGAGCGACGACGCGGCGTGGCCGGTCGTCGAGTCGTGGCTGGCTGGAGCGACCGTTCATGTCGAGCGACTGCCGGTCGACCCGACCGTCGGCGCCGAGCAGCTCGAGCGACTCGGTGTGACCGAGCGGTCGGTCCTCGGAGCACTCGCGCTGCACACCGGCGGGCTGGTGGTCGACCACGGCTGGCTGCGCATCCTCGGAGCGGGCCACGAGTCACTCCCGGGGATCGCCGAGCAGCTGGACGACCGACGGGTACCGCCGGCGTACCTCGTCGTCGCCCACGACGTCCTCGGCGGCCGGTTCGCCATCGACGGTGGAGGTCTGGGTGCGGCGGTCGGTGAGGTCTGCTACTTCGGGCCCGACGTCTTGAGCTGGGAGACCACGGGTCTGGGGCACGCCGCCTTCGTGAGCTGGTGTCTCGGCTCACGGCTTGCGGACTTCTACCAGGACCTCCGGTGGGACGGGTGGGAGGACGAGGTGCGGGCGGTCCCGCTCGACCACGGACTCAGCCTCGTCCCGCCGCCGTTCACCCGGGAGGGCCGCGATGTCGCGGCGGTGAGCCGGAGACCGGTTCCGATCGACGAGCTCAACTATCTCTACGCCGAGGCGGGTGCCCAGCTGGCCGGCGTGCCCGAGGGCGCGAGGTTCGACCTGAGGTTCTCCGGTGAACCGGAGGGCTAACGGTCGGGCCGCCAGCCCTTGATGAGCCGCATCTGGTTGGCGGTGACGTTCGCGACGTACTGCTTGGTGGACTTGTAGACGCCGTTGGACTCGATGGAGCCCTGGCCCTGGTAGTACGCCGCGAGGGTGCCCTTACGGGAGTGCTCGGAGCGCAGGATCTTCAGCAGTACCACGCCGGCGGTGGCGTTGTCGCCCAGGTCCTTCAGGTGCAGCTCCCGCCCGACCAGGGTCGAGAGCCAGCTGCGGTTGCCGGGCATGACCTGCATGGTGCCGACCGCACCGACGGGGGAGCGGACCTGCTGCTGCCAGCCCGACTCGTGCCAGGCGACGGCGAGCGCCAGGCTGCGTGCGACGCCGTGCCGGTCGGCCGCGCGGATCACCGCGCGGCGGACCTCGGTCCGCTTCGGCTGCGCCGACGTCGTGGAGGCACGCTTCCCACCCGCGCGCGAGGTGACCACGGGGACGGTGACGCGCTCACCGACGAACCAGGTGGACGTCGTGGTCTTGTGGTTGACCCGGCGCAGCTCGGCGGTCCAGGCGTGGAACCGGGTCGCGATGCCGGCGGCGGTGTCGCCCGGCCGGACGCGGTAGTCGACGAGGTGCCGGTCGGGGTGGCCCGGCCACGGCTTGGCCTTCGCCTGCGCCGAGGACGCGGTCAGCAGGGTGCCGCCGAGCGCGATCAGCACGGTGATGGTCAGGGTCCCGAGGAGTCGGATCAGGGGCACGAGGTGTCCTTTCGCCGGACACGACGCTGCCCTAGGTGCTGGTGTGAGTCAAGTTTCTGATGTGACTGAAGTGAACTAACGCACGATTTGCGAGATATCAGATCAGCTGGATGACGACCTGACTGCCGCGCTTGACCTTCGTGCCCGCCGGCGGACTGGTCGCCGCCGCGTAGTTCAGGCCGGTGTAGCCCGAGGTGCGCCGCAGCTTCGGCGTCACGCCGGCCTTCTTGAGCGCGGCGACCGCGTCGGCCTGCTTCATCCCCGCCACCTGGGGGACCGTCACCATCGCCGAGCCCTTGGAGACGCTGAGCGTGACGGTGTCGCCCCGGAAGCGGGTGCCGTCCACCGGGTCCTGACCGATCACCCGACCCGCGGGCACGGTGTCGCTGAACGCCTGACCGACACTGACCTCCAGGCCGAGGTCCTCCAGCTCGGACTTCGCCTTCCCCGACGGTTCACCGACGTAGCTGGGCACCTCGATCGGCCGCTTCCCACGACTGACGGTCAGCGTGACGGCCGTGTCGCGGCGCAGCGCGGTCCCGATCTTCGGCGAGGCCGAGATGACCTCGCCCTTGGCCACCTTCTCGTTGTAGACGCCGACCTGCTTGGCGTACGTCAGGTCCGCGTCGGCCAGCTGCTGCTGCGCCTCGTCGAGCGACTTCCCGCGGACGTCGGGCACGTCGTGTCGCTCGGGGCCCAGCGAGAGCACCGCGCGCACGGTGCCACCGTTGCGCACCCGCGCGCCCGGCTGCGGGTCGGTGCGGATGACCGAGCCCTTCGCCACGTCCTCGTTGTACGTCGACGAGGCGACCTCGAAGGTCAGCCCCGCGCCCTCCACGCGCTGCTCGGCGGAGGCCCGGGCCAGGTTGACCACCCCTGGCGTGTCCGTCCAGCGTCCGTAGCCGAACCACCACGCCCCCACGCCGACGAGCACCGCGACCACCAGGGCGGCGGCGAGGAGCACCGGGCCGCGCCGGCGACGGCGGGGGCCTGCCGGTGCCCGGGCGACGGGCTCCTCGACGTCCGGTTCCCGGGACGGGCCGGCGTAGGGCTCCGGGACGGGGCCCGGGTCCCACCCGCCCTGCTGGACCGGGATGGCGTCGTCGGTGAAGTGGGGGTCGTACTGCCCGGTCTCCTCCATCGCGGACGAGGGCGATCGAGAGTCCTCCCACTGCTCCTCCGCGTAGGCCGCCTCGAGGTCGCCGACGACCTGGGTCGGGTCCTCGTCGTCCGCGGTCGGCGGGACGGCCGCCGCCTGGGAAGGACTGACCACCGCGACCGGCATCTGGTCGTCGGTGTCCTCGAAGGGGTCGGGGTCGGGCGTGGCGGCGTGCCCGCGGGGGTACGGCGCGAGGTCGGCGACCAGGTCCGGGTCGTCCTCGACGCCCTCCTCGAGCGCCGCACGCACGCGCCGGAGCTGACGCAGCAGCACGCCGGCGTCGGTGGGGCGCAGCGAGGTGTCGCGGACGGTCGCCCGGGCGACCAGCGCGTCGACGTACGCCGGCAGGCCGGGCTGCTTCAGCGAGGGCGCCGGGATGTCCTCGTGAACGTGCTTGTACGCCACCTGGATCGGCGACTCCGCCTGATGGGGCTTGGAGCCCGTGAGCATCTCGTAGATGAGGACCCCGGCGGCGTAGACGTCGACCCTCGGGTCGCTCGCCGAGGCCACCACCAGCTCGGGTGCGAGGTAGGACACCGTCCCGATCAGCACCCCGGTGCTGGTGTGCCGGGTCTCGGCGTTGACCGCACGGGCGAGCCCGAAGTCGGCCACCTTGACGCGCCCGTCGGGAGCGAGCAGGACGTTCTCGGGCTTGACGTCGCGGTGGATCATCCCCGCCTCGTGGGCTGCCTGCAGCGCGGCGAGCACCGGCTCGATGACGGTCAGCGCACGCAGCGGCGGCATCGGCGCCTCGCGCCGCATCAGGTCGCGCAGCGTCGTGCCCGGCACGTGCTCCATGACCAGGAACAGCGTGCCGTCGTCGTCGCCCTGGTCGAACACGGAGACGACGTTGTGGTGGGCCAGCCGGGCCGCCGCCTGCGCCTCGCGCTTGAACCGCTCGGCGAACTCGGCGTCCTCGGCCATGCCCGGGTGCATGACCTTGATCGCCACCGTGCGGTCCAGCCGCTGGTCGCGAGCCTGGTAGACGGTCGCCATCCCGCCGCGGGCGATCCGGTCACCGACGAGGTACCTGCCGTCGAGCAAGCGGCCGATCACCGGGTCCGCAGACCGGTCGGCTGTGCTGCGCTCCACGGGTCGACCTCCTGTGGTGTCCGGCGGCTGCGGGCGATCCTACGCACCGCGACGGCGACTTCCCGGCAGGCCGGGGCGGGCGCCGGGTGGCGTCGTGCGCCTAGCCTGTCGACCATGAGTGACACCGCCTCCACCGGCCTGGCATCCCTGGTCCCCGCCTGGCTGGACTGGGCCGACTGCGCCGAGCAGCTCGGCGTCTCGGTCAGCCGGGTCCGCCAGTGGGTCCGCGAGCACCAGCTCGCCCAGGTCGTACCGGTCCCGGGGGAGGGGCCTCGGATCCCCGCCGAGCTGGTGATGGACGGCGAGATCGTCAAGGGGGTGCCGGGGATCCTGACCGTGCTCCACGACGGCGGGTACGACGACGCCGAGGCGCTGACCTGGCTCTTCACCGAGGACGAGACCATCCCCGGCCGCCCGATCGACGCGCTGCGCGAGAACCGTGGCTCGGAGGCCAAGCGGCGCGCGCAGTCGATGGCGTTCTGAGCACGTGACCCTGCCTCGCGGCGCCGCTCGGGCCGCCGGCGCCGTGGTGGTCGTCGTCCTCGCCGTGCTGTGGTTCCTCGTCGGGCCCGGCAGCGGGCGCTCCGACGACGCGACCTCACCCGGCTCCACGGGGTCGGCCGGGGTCCGTTCGTCGTCCTCCGCGACGGCCTCGGCGTCACGCGACCCCGACAGCGGGCTCGCCTGGGTCGACGCCGAGGACCTGCCGGCCGAGGCGCGCGCGACGCTCGGGCTGATCGCGGCGGGCGGGCCGTTCCCGTACGCGCGGGACGGGGTGACCTTCGGCAACCGCGAGGGGCTGCTCCCGCGCGAGCGGTCGGGCTACTACCGCGAGTTCACCGTGCGCACCCCCGGCGAGAGCGACCGCGGCGCGCGGCGCATCGTCGCCGGTGACGAGGGGGAGCGGTACTGGACCGCTGACCACTACGAGTCGTTCAGCCGGGTCCGTGGGGGAGCGTCGTGAGCATCACCGAGCCCGGGGTCTACCGCGTGCGCGACGTCGACGTGGACGCGGCGCCGGACTGGCGGCTGGTCGTCGTACGCCCGGAGCGCGGGCGCGCCGGTCTGCTCCGCGCGCTCGGCACGGCGCTGCGCTTCCCGGACTGGTACGCCGCCAACTTCGACGCGCTCGCCGACTGCCTGCGCGACCTGCCCGACCGCACGGTCCTCGTGTGGCACGGGTGGTCCACCCTGCTGGCGGAGGACCACCAGGCCTTCCACACCGCGCTCGACGTGCTCGCCGAACGTGCCGCCGATGCCGTCGCTCCGGACCTCGTCGTGCTCCTGCCCGGGCCCGGGCCTGACCTCGGTGACGCCCCTCAGGTCAGCGAGCCCTGAGTCCGCCCTGTCTCAGTCGCGACGGTGGTTGATCTTCGCGGTCGCGCTGGCGGTCGCGAGCACCTGACGGTCGTCGTCGGTGAGCTCGCCCTCGACGAAGGCGATGGACGAGCCGCGGTGCAGCACGCGCCCACGGCCCCACAGCCGCCCGACCGGTGCCGGGCGCAGGAAGCTGACCTTGAGCTCCAGGGTGGGGGCGAACTCGTCGGGACCGAGCGTGCACATCAGCGCCGAGCCGAGCGTGGAGTCGAGCATCGCGGCGAGGAAGCCGCCCTGGACGTTGCCGACGGTGTTGGTGAAGTCGGCGGTGGCCTCGAACGACGCGACGACCTCGCCGGCCACCGGGTCGGCCGAGTGCAGGTCGTAGCCGAGGGTGGTGGTCGCGGGCGGCGGTGGCCGCCGACCGTGGACGGCCTCCCAGAACGACCCGCGCGGGGTGTCGGTGTCGGGTCCGGACGAGGACATGGGAGTCACCATGTCACGGCCTCCCTACAGCGAACGCTTGGTCGCGGCGTCCGCGAGGTCTCGCAGCACCGAGAGCGCGTGCGGGTCGGCACCCAGTCCGCGCAGGCCGTCGAGCCCGGCCAGCGCACGCTCGGTCAGCTGGTCGATGACCTGCTCGACCTGGGCCCGAGCCCCCGAGGTCTCGATCAGCCCCGCCAGGTCGTCGACCTCGGCGGGGCGCAGCGTCGTGCCGAGGGCCGCGTCGAGGCGTCGCGCGTCGGCGGCAGGCAGCGCGTCCAGGGCCAGCGCGACCAGCACCGTCCGCTTGCCCTCGACGAGGTCGTCCCCGGCCGGCTTCCCCGTCACGGTGGGGTCGCCGAACACACCGAGGAGGTCGTCGCGCAGCTGGAACGCCTCGCCCAGCGGCAGACCGAAGCGGCTCAGTGCCTCGATCGTGCTCTCGTCGGCACCGCTCAGCGCGGCGCCGACGTGCAGCGGACGCTCGACGGAGTACTTGGCCGACTTGTAGCGGAGCACCCGCATCGCCACGTCGACGTCCGCCCGTCCGCGGGCCTGTGCCGAGACGTCGAGGAACTGCCCGGTGACCACCTCGCTGCGGCAGCGGTCGAACCACGGACGCGCGGCGAGCACCCGCTCGGGCGGCAGGCCGCACGAGGTGAGCAGCTCGTCGGACCAGGACAGCAGCAGGTCGCCGAGCAGGACCGCGGCCGAGGCGCCGTACTGCCCGGCGTCGCCGCGCCACCCGGACCGCTCGTGCAGGGCGGCGAACGCCTTGTGCGTCGCCGGGCGACCGCGCCGGGTGTCCGAGAGGTCCATGAAGTCGTCGTGCACGAGCGCACTGGCGTGCAGCACCTCCAGCGATGCACAGGCCCGCAGCAGCGGTCGTACCTCCGGTGCCTGCGGGGCCGCCGCGTGGAAGCCCCAGTAGCAGAACGCGGCCCGGAACCGCTTGCCGCCGGTCAGGCTGGTGCGTGCGGCGTCCAGCAGCCGCTCGGCGTCCTCGCCGAGGTCGGCCAGCCAGGCGGCGTGCTCGGCGACGACGTCGAGCAGGACCTCCTGCACGGCGTCCCGGAAGCCCTCCACCTGCCAGGGCTCGTGCCAGGCCGGGAGGCCGCCTGGACCGGGCGAGTCCACGGATCCGGGCGTCGTCACCGGACCGAGGGTAGTCGCCCTATCCTCGGTGCCATGCCCGAGCCCGCCACGCACATCCCGGACCTGCTCCGAGACCGGGGGCGGTCCTTCTCCTTCGAGTTCTTCCCGCCCAAGGACGCCGAGGGCGAGGAGGTCCTGTGGCGCTCGATCTCCGAGCTGGAGCCGTTGCGGCCGACGTTCGTCTCGGTGACGTACGGCGCCGGCGGGACCACCCGCGACCGGACCCTGGCGATCACCGGCCGGATCGCTCGTGAGACCTCGATGCTGCCCATGGCCCACCTGACCTGCGTGGGCCACACCCGCGAGGAGCTCGTGCGCACGGTCGCCGACCTGCGTGCGGCCGGCGTGCACAACGTCCTCGCGCTGCGCGGCGACCCGCCGGGCGGCCCGGGCACGGCGTGGCAGCCGACCGACGGTGGGCTGGACTACGCCTCGGACCTCGTCGGGCTGATCGCCGCGGAGCACGACCGCGCGGTGGCGATCGGGGTGGCCGCCTTCCCGGAGGGGCACCGCGACGCACCCTCGCTGGAGGAGGACACCCGGCGACTGCTGGCCAAGGTCGAGGCCGGCGCGCAGTTCGCGGTCACCGAGATGGTGCTGCGTGCCTCGGACTACCTCGGACTCCTCGAGCGCGCCCGCGCGGCCGGCGTTCCGGACGACTTCGCGATCATCCCGGGGATCATGCCGATCCTGAACCTGCGGTCGATGACCCGGATGACCGAGCTGTCCGGGCGTGAGATCCCCGAGGAGGTGCGGGCCCGGCTCGAGCCGCTGGCCGACGATCCCGCCGCCGTCCGCGCCGAGGGCATCCGGATCGCGACCGAGCTGTGCGAGGAGCTCCTCGACCGGGGAGCCCCGGGCCTGCACTTCTACACGCTGAACCGCTCCAAGGCGACGCGGGAGATCTACGCGGCGCTGTCGCTGCCCGTCTGAGCACTCACCGGGCGGGGCCGATCTCGGCCGCCACGAGCGCCGCGGACAGGCCGACGTACGGCACCCCCGGCCCGGGGGTCACGTGCGCCCCGGCGCAGTAGACGCCCTCGACCGGGGTCCGGGTGCCCAGCCGGAGCCCAGCGGTGCGCCGGCCCTGCCACAGCACGCCCGCCGGCGAGCCGGCCCAGTGCTGGACCAGGTCCTTCGGTGACAGGTCCACCCGGTGGACGAGGTTGTCCCGTACGTCGAGGCCGTGCCGTGCCAGCGCGGTCACCAGGTCCTCCGAGACCCGACCCTGGCCGGCGATGGTCCACGCACGGTCTCCCGGGACGGGGCCGCTACCGCCCCCGGTCGTCAGGCGCAGCAGCGGGTCCCCGTGCAGCACGACCTCGTGGGGCAGGCCCTGCAGCGCCTCGGGCAGGTCGCCGCGCAGTGCAACGTGGCTCAGCACCGGCGGCATGGCGGGGAGCGTGCGGCGCACCAGCGGTGCGAGGGCAGGCAGCCGGCGGGGGTCGACTGCCACGACGACGACGTCCGCCTCGACCGTGCCGTGCTCGGTGCGCACGCCACGCGCCCGGTCACCACTCAGCTCGAGGTCCCTGACCGGGGTGCCGGTGTGGACCTCGACCCCTCTCGTGGCGAGCCGCCCGACGAGTGCGTCGGCGATCCGGCTCAGCCCGCCCGGGACCGTCCAGACCCCGAAACGCTGCTCGACGTAGCAGCTCATCGCCGCCCAGGCGGGCACGTTCCGAGGGTCCTGGCCCGCCAGGACCCACTCGGCCCGGACGATGTCCTCGAGCCGGTCGTCCTTGAGCGCCCTGGCCGCCCGGTGGACCGTACGGCGACTCGCGAAGGCCGCACGGGTCGCGGGGGACGCGTGCTCGGCCGACCACGGGGTCCACGGCTGCTCGAGCCAGTCCTTGCGCAGCGCCTCCCAGGTGTCGGCGAAACCGGCGGTCCAGTCCGCCCAGCGCAGGCCCAGCCCGGGCTCGAGCCCGTCGAGCGCGGCGATCTGGGTGGCGCGGCTGCCGGCGGGCAGGTCGACCTGCCCGCCCTCCTCGAAGCGGTGCTGCCGCGCGGGCTCGACGGGGACGAGCTCCAGCTCGCGCTCGAGCGGCCGACCGGTCTTGCGGAACAGGTCGCGAAGCACCGCCGGGAGCAGCGTCGTCGAGGCGCCGGAGTCCCAGCGGAAGCCGTCGCGCTCCAGCGGAGCCAGCGCACCGCCGAGCCGGTCGCCGGCCTCGAGCAGCGCGACCTCGTGCCCCTGCTTGGCCAGCCGCGCGGACGTGGCCAACCCGGCCAGTCCGCCGCCGACGACGACCGCTCTCATCGTGCGCCCGCCGGTCTCACGCGACGTCGATCTCGACGGCGCCGGTGAGGCGGCCCAGCTCCTCGGCACTGGTGGAGAACACGGCGGCCGGGTGGCCGGCGGCCGCCCAGACCTCGTCGTGACGACGCAGCCAGCGGTCGAGGAAGGTACGCACCGGAGCCGGGTGGGCGATCGGGGAGACGCCGCCGATGACCTGACCGGTGTGGCGACGTACGAACTCCGGCGTGGCGCGGCGCAGCGACGTCACGCCGGTCGCGGTTGCCGTGAGCTCGGTGTCGACCCGGTGCGCTCCCGAGGTGAGGACGAGCACCGGCTCGCCCTCGGCGTCGAAGAGCAGGCTGTTCGCGATCGCTCCGACCTCGCAGCCCAGCGCCTGCGCGGCGAGGGAGGCCGTGTGCACGGTGTCGGGCAGCACGACGATGCGTCCGTTGCCGCCCAGCCTGGTCAGCTCGGAGCGGAAGCGGGCGACGGAGGCGTGCTCCGTCGGGCGCGCGGTGCTCTCGTCGTCCGTCACGGCTCCGACGCTAGCGCCCGTTGAGTCCTGTCCGTGACGAGGTGTAGCGTTCTCGTCGTTCGAACAATTGTTCGAGGGTCGAGGCATCGCAGACGAGACCGGCGCGAGCCGGAGCAGCAGGAGGCTGATGTGCGACCGTACGACGTCCGAACCGCGACCCGGCGAGACCGCCGACCACGCCGACCAGGCCGGCACGACCCCCGGCGACCGGCAGGACGCCCCGCAGTGCGGGCTCGCTGGTGGCAGCTGCGCTCGGTCCTCGCACGCAGGCTCGTGTCCGGCACGAGGGGGACGCGGTGGTGACCGCATCGGGGGCGGCACTCGGGTACCTCCAGCGCGCATCCGGCTCGCTCCACGAGGCGCGCGACGCCCGGGAGGCCGGCGAGCGCTATGCCGCCGCGCACGTCTGCGCGCTGCAGGCGACGGCTGCGGTGCTGGCCGCGCGGGCCAGACCCGACGGTCCTCCCCGGGGCCGCCGGCAGCGCAACGCCTGGGTCCTGCTGACCCGGGTCGCGCCCGAGCTCGGTGAGTGGGCGACGCTCTTCGCGGCCGGCGCGTCCAAGCGGGCGGCCGCCCAGGCCGGTGCCCGGCACGCCGTCTCCGAGCGCGAGGCCGACGACCTGCTCCGCGACGCCGACCGCTACCTCGCGGTGGTGGAGGACGCCCTCGGGGTCGTGCGGCACGCCCCGGTCGAGCAGTGGTCGGTCGCGTGAGCCGGCCCTCCGCCGTACCGACCACCCGCCTAGGGTGGCGGCCATGGAGCGTGCATCCGAGCGACGAGCCGCGGCACGCACCGCGGTGGTCTGGGAGGCCGTCCAGCACGTCCTCACCGCCCGGCCCGGCGACCCCGGCCCGGCGCGCGTGCTCGACGTGGGTGGCGGGACCGGTGGGTTCGCCGTCCGGCTGGCGGGGCTCGGTCACGAGGTCACGGTGGTCGACCCCAGCCCCGACGCGCTCGCGGCGCTGGGCCGCCGAGCCGCCGAGGCCGATGTCGCCGCTCGGGTCACCGGCCTGCAGGGGGACCTGGCGAGCCTGCTCGACCTCGTGCCGCGAGCCGGGGCCGACCTCGTCCTCTGCCACGGTGTGCTCGGCCTGCTGGACGCACCCGCCGCCGGTCTCGCGACGATCGCCGGTGCGCTGCGTCCCGGCGGCGCCCTCAGCCTCACCGTCGCCCAGGCCCACGCCGCGGTGCTCGCGCGCGCGATGTCGGGGGGCTTCGCCGAGGCACGGACGCTGCTCGAGGGCACACTGGCGCCGGCGGGGTCCGAGCGGGTCGCTGGTGAGCGACGGTTCACCGCCGGGCAGGTCGAGGAGCTGCTCGACGAGGTCGGGCTGCGCCTCGACCGGATGCAGGGCGTCCGGGTGTTCGCCGACCTGGTCCCGGGGTCGCTGCTCGACCTCCAGGCCGGCGCCACCGAGGCGCTGCTGGAGCTGGAGCGCCTGGCGACCGACCGGCCGGAGTACCTCACCCTCGCGGCCCAGCTGCACGTCCTCGCCTCGCTGCCCGGCGCCTGAGCCGCTCGAGCGGTCCCGGCGTTGACCGGCGAGGCCGGTGACCGGTCGGACCGGTCGACGCTGCTGCACGTCGACATGGACGCCTTCTTCGTCTCGGTCACGATCCGCGACCGGCCCGAGCTGCACGGACGCCCGGTGATCGTGGGAGGCGGCGCCAGGGGCGTCGTGCTGTCGGCCTCGTACGAAGCCCGCCGCTGCGGTGTGCGCTCCGCGATGCCGATGACCCGGGCCTGGCGGCTGTGCCCGACCGCGGTGGTGCTGCCGGCGGCCTACCCCGAGATCGAGGCGAGCTCCGCGGCGGTGCGCGAGCTCCTCCTCCAGGTGACCCCGATGGTCGAGATGATGTCGGTCGACGAGGCGTTCGTGGACGTGGCGGGTGCGCTGCGGCGCTTCGCCTCGCCGGTCGACGTGGCCGAGCACGTACGTGCCCGCGTGCACGACGAGCAGCGGATCACCTGCTCGGTCGGCATCGGGCCGACCCGCTCGGTGGCCAAGCTCGCCGGTCGGCGGGCCAAGCCCGACGGTGTCGTACGCGTGCCGGCCGACGCGGTCGTCGACTTCCTCCACCCGCTCGACGTGGGCGAGCTGTGGGGCGTCGGAGAGCGCTCGCGGCAGCGACTGGAGAGCCTCGGCGTCCGGACCGTGGCCGACCTGGCCCACCTTCCGCTGCCCGAGCTGTGCCGGGCGGTCGGTCCCCGCGCCGGGACGCACCTGCACGCCCTCGCCTGGGGGACGGACTCGTGCCGGGTGAGCCCGCACCCGGTCAGCCCGGCAGGGGCCGCGCGGCCCAGCGAGCGCAGCATCGGCTCGCAGGCGACCTTCGGTCACGACACCGACGACACCACACTCGTGCGGCGCGAGCTGCTGCGACGCAGCGCCGCGGTCGCCCGGCGGGCACGCGCGGCCGGCCTCGTCGCACGGACCGTGGCGCTGACGGTCAGGTTCGCCGACTTCACGACCCTCACCCGGTCCCGCACGCTCGCCGATCCCACCGACGTCACGACCACCGTCCACGCGACCGCATGCGAGCTGTACTCCGCCCTCGGCCTCCGGCGGACCCGGGTCCGGCTGGTCGGTGTCCGGCTCGAGGGGCTGCAGCGCCGTGACGGGGTGCACGAGCAGCTGGTGCTGGGGGCGCGCGAGCACGGCTGGGCGGACGCCGATCGCGCGTCGGACCGCGCCGTGCGCCGGTTCGGCCGGTACGCCGTACGCCCTGCGTCGCTGCTGCGAGAGGATCGTCCGTGACCGGTCACCGGGGAGGACCACCGGGAGGCGATCGGACGAGATGTCCGAAAATCCTTCCGGGGGACGCTACCGGCGCGACCGTCACCTGCCTACACTTGCCATGACCGATCGTTACTGGAGGCTCCGGTGCCACTCTCCGACGAGGAACAGCGACTGCTCGAGCAGATGGAGCGTGCCCTCGTCGAGGAGGATCCGAAGTTCGCCTCGACGCTGCGGGGCACGCGTTTCGCCCGCGCCACCCGGTTCCGGCTGGTCGTCTCCGGCGTCGCCTTCGTGGTCGGCGTGGTGCTGCTGATGAGCGGTGTCGTCCTCGGCGCCGGCGCGGCCGTCCAGGCCGTGCTCGGAGTGGTGGGCTTCGTGGTGATGCTCGCCTCCGCCACCCTTGGGCTGAACGCCTGGCACCACCGGCAGGCCTCCAGCGAGCAGGAGGACCGTGAGGCGGCCGACGCCGACGGCGGGCAGTCCGGCCTCAGCCTGATCCAGGGCGGCAAGGACTCGCGCAAGGCGAAGCCCGGCAAGGGACGGACCAAGCGTTCCTCCGGCGGCTCGTTCATGCAGCGGATGGAAGACCGCTGGCAGCGCCGCCGCGGCGACAACGGCTACTGAGCGCTGACTCCCAGCGGTTGCGCCGGAGCAGCGACCGAGGCCACCAGCGCGCACGGCGCGGTCGACGGCCGCGAAGATCTCCTCGCGCCAGGCCTCGACGTCGGCGTGGACCACGTGTTTCGCCGCGGCTCGTTCGTGCAGCCGAGGGGAAGACCGCTGGCAGCGCCGCCGCGGCGACAACGGGCTGCTGAAAGCTGACTCCTACCGGTTGCGTCGGAGCAGCGACCGAGGCCACCACCGCGCCCGACGCGCACGGCGCGGGTCGACGGCCGCGAACATCTCCTCGCGCCAGGCCTCGACGTCGGCGCGGACGCGGTCGACCTGCAGCGTGTCGCTGCCCCGCGCGTAGCGGCTGACCTCGACGAACCGCACCACGTCCGCCAGCGCTCGCTCGGCCTCCGCGGAGACCTCGACCGTGCTGTGCACCTCGGCGGCGTTCTGGCGCACCGTGCCCTCGAGCACCCAGCGCAGCTCGAGATCGCTCGCGGTGCCACGGACGTCGGCCCACGCGGCCTCCGCGGCGGAGGAGGTCGACGTCGCGGCCGCCCAGCGTCGTCGTCGCAGTGCGGAGCGGAGCAGTCGCGGCGCGCCGAGCAGCAGCAGCACGAGGAGCAGCCCGAGCGGCCAGACCAGGACGGGGACGCCGCCGTCGTCGGTGGCGCTGCCGGTGTCGTCCAGCGCCCGCGGTGCGCGGCTGGGCGCCGTACCCGACGGCTGGGCGGTCGGCTGCGCCGAGGGCTGGGCGTCGGGCACCTGCTGCTCGGCCGGCTGTCGGGTGTACGCGGGTGCGTCCGCGGTACGCGCGGCAGGCGTCGGCTCGAAGCGCAGCCAGCCCACGCCGTTGAAGTACAGCTCGGGCCAGGCGTGCAGGTCGCGCCCGGAGAAGACGTACTCGCCGCCGACCTCCTGAGGTCGCAGGAAGCCCACCGAGACACGCGCCGGGATGCCGAGGGTCCGTGCCATCACCGCCATCGCCGTCGAGAACTGCTCGCAGTAGCCGACCCGGTCGGTGGTGATGAACCGCTCCAGCGTCCGGATCCCCGACCCAGGAGCGGGGGAGGTGCTGTAGCGGAAGCCGCCGTCCCCGCGGAACCAGTCCTGCAGCGCCACCGCCCGGTCGAAGTCGTTGGACGCCTGCGCCGTGACCTGCTGCGCGGTGTCGGCGAAGGCGTCGGGCAGCTGATCGGGCAGGCGCGTCATGCTCCGTCGCAGCGCGCTCGGCGCCGGGCCGGACTCTCGCAGCAGCGCCGCGTCGGCACGGATCGCGGCGGTCGTGGCGGAGTACGAGCGACCCGCCGTGGTCAGGCCCCCGGTGGCGACCACGTCGAGGGTGTCGGGGTCGTAGCGCCAGCGTCCGTCGACCGACAGGTCCCGGGTCGGGAAGGGGAGCGGCAGCCAGCGGGAGGAGAAGCTCGGCGACACCCGCAGGTCCCACTCACGCTCGGGCCCCTGGGACGCGACCTGCAGGCCGAGGGGCGGCGGAAGCACGCCCGGCACCGGCTCGGTGCCCGACGCCGTACGCCGCGAGGGGCGCCACACCTGTCCCGTGAAGTCGTCGAGCACCGTGGTGCGGAGGTACGTCGGCGTGCCCGCGGAGGTGCGGACCTGCACCAGCGGACGGTCGTCGGGCTGGCGCAGGTTGCGCCGCATGTCCAGCAACGGGTTGGTGGTGGTGATCGAACCGACGCCGGGGCCCTGACCGATGTCGCCGAGCTGGCGCCCCTCGGCGGAGAGCACGCTGGTCGCGAGCACCGCCACGACCGCGCAGGTGAGCCCGATCTTCGCCGTCATCGAGGTCAGTGCGCCGCGGGCACCGCCCAGCCGTCCACGGCCCCAGCCGGCCAGCTCCTCCCCGGCCTGGAGCGCGATGAGCAGCAGCCAGCCCGCGGCGCTGAGCACGAAGACGCCGAGCGAGACAGGCTGGATCAGCAGGCTGGCCGAGATGGTGAGGGCGAGGAGCAGCGGCAGCCCGGCGAGAGGGGCGCGGCGCAGGGTGCAGGCCAGCAGGTCGACGGCGAGAACGATGCCGAGCCCGCCGAGCAGGAGGAGGTAGGGGAGCTGCGGGTACTCCGCCGGCACCGGGGAGACGAACTTCTGCCCGGCCAGTGCTCCGGACCCCAGCCAGTCGCCGACACCTCTCAGGTCGCCGATCGTGGGCAACCAGGTGCCGGTGTAGCGCTCCTGCACCCACAGCAGGCCGATCAGGAGCTGGACCGGCAGGACGACGTACCACCGACCGCTCAGGACACGCATCACCCAGCCGACCGCGCCGACCAGCAGCGCGCCGGCGAGCAGAGGGGTCGTGAAGGCGCCGGGGTCCTCGACGAGACCGCGCCAGGCCAGGACCGCCGTCCACCCGGTGAGGACGGCCAGCAGGGCCTCGGCCGCGCCCTGGAGGCGCGCGGAGGTGGAGTCGAGACGCGTCACAGCAGGCCCCGCCACGCTGTGGGCAACGAGGTGCGCCGGTCCAGCACAGCCACGTGCCATCCCTGCTGGAGCAGCCAGGCCGGCGGCGTCACCTGCGTTCGTGTCCCGGTGTGGACCGCCCAGTCCTCGACGTCGAGCCGGAGGGCGAGGCCCTGCGCCCCGCGCCCGGTGAGCCGCGACCACCACGGGCGGTCCTCGGGCCGGTCGTCGCCCATCACCGCGACCGCGACCCCGGGGGCGGAGTCCTCACCGGTCGACAGGTCGGGCATGGTCGTGGCACCGGAGAGCCCGACGACCGCCAGGGCGTCCAGCAGCGGAGCGGCGTCGGGGGGCCTGCCGGGCTCGGTACGCCCGTCGACGACGCCGTCGGCCGTGACCAGCCGGACCGTGAAGTCGGCGTCGCGCAGGTGGGCGACCACCGAGGCGGCGGCGACGACGGCGCTCTCCAGCGAGGAGCCGGCGCCGTTCCCGCGGTGGCGAGCTCGCCGGTTGTCGAGGACGACGACGGCACGCGCCTGCCACAGCTGCTCCTCGTTGCGGACCATCAGGTCGCCGGTGCGTGCGGTGCTGCGCCAGTGGATGCGCCGCAGGTCGTCGCCACGGCGGTAGTCGCGCACCACGACGTCGGCGACCGTCCCGATCGAGTACGAGCGCGGCGACTCCTCGCCGGTGGAGAACCGGCCGCCGGAGAGCCGGAGGGCGGGCAGCGGCACCACCTGTGGAAGCACGAGGACGGAGGTCGACCCGCTGAGCTCCTGCTGCACCTCGACCATGCCGAACGGCTCGCGGCGACGAACGGTCATCGGTCCGACCTGGTGCCGCCCGCGCGTCGTGGGTGTCGCGGAGTACTCCAGCCGGGAGACCTCCGAGCGCCCCAGCGCGGGGACGACGAAGCGGGGGGCTCCGCCGAGCTCGTCGGGCACGTGCTCCTCGAGCAGCAGCACACCGGTCCCCGGCCCGCCGTTCTCGACGCGGACCGCGACCCGGACGGTGTCGCCCACGCCCACCCTGTCGGCGGTGGGCTCCCGGCGTACCGACAGGTGCTGGGAGCGGCGTACGACGAACAGCGCGGCGGCCAGCGGCAGCACCGCGACCAGCAGGCCCATCCGGGTCAGGTCGCGCTCGCGGAGCACCAGGCCGCAGACGACGGCCGTGAGCCCCGAGGCGAGGAAGGCGCGACCGCGGAGGGTCAGCGCGCCGAGCGTGCGACGCACGGGTGCCTCGTCAGCCGGCCTGGACGGGGATCCGCGCGAGCAGGCCGTCGAGCACCTCTCGTGCGCTCCGCCCGCTGGACAGGGCCTCGACGCCCGGGATCAACCGGTGGGTCAGCACGGCGGGGGCCAGGGCGAGCAGGTCGTCCGGGACGACGTAGTCCCGGCCCTCCATCGCGGCGCTGGCCTTCGCGGCGCGTACGAGGTGGAGGGTCGCTCGCGGTGAGGCGCCCAGGCGGAGCTCGGGTGCGCTCCGGGTCGCGTCGGCGATGGCCACGGCGTAGCGCTGCACCGCCTCGGAGACGTGCACGCCCGCGGCGGTCGCGATCATCGAGCGCACCTCCGCGGCGTCGGCGACCGGTCGCAGCCGGTCGTACGGCGTGGAGGCGCCGTCGGTGTGCGAGGCCAGCATCGCGATCTCGGCGGCCTTGACGGGGTAGCCCATCGAGACCCGCGCCATGAACCGGTCCCGCTGCGCCTCAGGGAGGGCGTACGTGCCGTCCATCTCGACGGGGTTCTGGGTGGCGACGACGAGGAACGGCGTCTCGAGCGCGTAGGTCGTCCCGTCGACGGTGACCTGGCGCTCCTCCATGCACTCGAGCATCGCGGACTGCGTCTTCGGGGAGGCGCGGTTGATCTCGTCACCGACGACGATGTTGGCGAACACCCCGCCGGGGCGGAACTCGAAGTCGCGGGTCTCCTGGTTGTAGACCGAGACGCCGGTGACGTCCGAGGGCAGCAGGTCGGGCGTGAACTGCACCCGCTTGACGGTGCAGTCGAGGGCCCGCGCCAGCGTCTTGCTGAGCATCGTCTTGCCGACGCCCGGCACGTCCTCGATCAGCAGGTGCCCCTCCGCGAGCAGGGCGACGAGGGCGATCCGGGTCACCTCCGACTTGCCCTCGATCACCCCGTCGACGGCGGCTCGGATCCGGCCGGTGGTCTCGACGAGGGCGTGGAGGCGGTCGGGGCCCGCTGCCGGGTCCGGCACCGGTCCGGGGACATCGGTCGTCGAGGGGCTGCTGGTCACCTGCGGTGCTCCCGGGTCGATGGCGCCGGCGGCGGCTCTCGGCCGGCTCCGCCCAGTCAACAGCACGGGGTCAACACCCGCCGCCCCTCGAGCCCGGAGTGCCCCTCGGTGGAGGACGCACGCCGCCGTCGGCCACGCGGTGGCGCCGCGCAGGGGCGGTGGGGAGCGGGTGGGGGGCAGGTGGGGGGAGTGGTGGGGAATGGTGGTTGACGGTGGGGGAAAGTGGGGTACTGTGGGGCGCAGTGGAGCAGAGAGGAGTGCCGGATGTACTTCACCGGCAACTACCGGCCTCGGCTCGACGACAAGAGCCGGCTCGTGCTGCCGGCGAGGTTCCGCGAAGCGCTGACAGGGGAGGTCGTGGTGGCACCAGGCCAGGACCGCTGTCTCCAGGTCTGGTCGCAGGCGGGGTTCGAGGAGAGCTCGGCTGCGCTGCGACGCAAGAGTCAGACCGACCGCGAGACCCGTCGTCACATCCGGTTCCTGTTCGGCCTCTCGTCCCAGGAGACCGCGGACAAGCAGGGGCGGATCGGCCTCAACAGCCAGCTGCGTGAGTTCGCCCGGATCACCGACCGCGACGTGGTCGTGACCGGCGTGCTGGACCACGTGGAGATCTGGGCCCCCGAGCAGTGGGACCTGGCCCAGGGCGGCGCCGAGGACGAGTTCGCCGACCTGGACGGCGCCTTCGGGTTCGTCGACGACTGATCCCGCTCCCGCAGCCCGCACCACCCGCAGACCACAACTCCACAGCAGCTCGCAGGCCCCGGCCCGGGCCCGCACCCGCACCGGCGTACTTCCCCGACGTCGGTGCCGCGCCACCCGGACCTCTCGCTCTGACACCCCTTCCCCGGTGCCAGAGCGCGACCCGGAGGGCCCCGATCCGGCGGACCCGGACCGGGGCCTGCGAGCCGCTGAGCAGCACTCACAGCACCCACCCAGACACCCGCACCATCGAGGTCGAGCGATGACGCAGCCGGAACGCCAGGGGACCTCCCCGCGGCACGTGCCGGTCCTGCGCGAGCGCGTCGTCGGCCTTTTGGCCCCGGCGCTGGAGCGGCCCGGTGCGGTCTGCGTCGACGCGACCCTCGGGCTCGGCGGCCACGCGGAGGCGCTGCTCGAGCGGTGCCCCGACGCGCGACTCGTCGGCGTCGACCGTGACCGGCACGCCCTCGACCTCGCCGGGCAGCGGCTGGCGGCGTACGCCGACCGCACCACCCTCGTCCACGCGGTGTACGACGACCTGCCCCGCATCCTGGGGGCCGCCGGCGTCGAGCGGGTCGACGGCATCCTGTTCGACCTCGGCGTCTCGTCGATGCAGCTCGACGTGCGCGAGCGTGGCTTCGCGTACGCCGAGGACGCGCCGCTGGACATGCGGATGGACGACACCACCGAGCTCACGGCCGCCGAGGTGCTCAACTCCTACGCCGAGGCGGACCTCGCACGGGTGCTGCGGACCTGGGGCGAGGAGAAGTTCGCCCGGCAGATCGCCCGTGCCGTGGTCCGCGAGCGGTCCGCCGAGCCGTTCACGGACTCCGCCCGGCTGGTGGACCTGATCCGGGACGTCATCCCGGCCCCGGCCCGCCGCACCGGCGGACACCCCGCCAAGCGCACCTTCCAGGCGCTGCGCATCGAGGTCAACGACGAGCTCGGCGTGCTGCGCCGGGCGATCCCGGCCGCCGTCTCGGCGCTCGGGCGAGGAGGTCGGGTCGTGGTGATGAGCTACCAGTCCTTGGAGGACCGGATCGTGAAGCAGGTGCTGGCCCAGGGGACCCGGTCGAGGGTCCCCGACGACATGCCCGTGGTCCCGGAGGGGTACGAGCCCGAGCTGCGGCTCCTCACCCGTGGGGCCGAGCAGGCCTCCGAGGAGGAGGTCGCCGAGAACCCCCGTGCGGCCAGCGTCCGCGTCCGTGCCGCCGAGCGCGTCCGCGAGGTGGCGGCGTGAGCACCACGTCCTCGGCCCGGGCCCCCCGCCGGCCCGCCAGCCGCCCGCAGCCCCGACCCCAGGCGCGTCCGCAGGCCCGGACCCCGAGGCGGCCGCGGCTGGCGGTCGTGCCCGAGCGAATCGCCCGGCGCTCGCGGGTTCCCTTCCTCGGGCTCGTGGGGCTGGTACTTGTTCTCGGTGTGGGCGGACTCCTGCTGTTCAACACCTGGATGCAGCAGTCCGCGTTCACGGCGACCCGGCTGCAGGACCGTGCCGACGACCTGGAGAACCGCCAGCAGTCGCTGTCCATGGCGCTGGAGAAGAAGAACGACCCGCAGGAGCTGGCCGTACGGGCTCGCGGTCTCGGCCTGGTGCCCGCCGTGAACCCGGCCTTCGTCCGTCTCGGTGACGGCAAGGTCCTGGGCGAGCCGAAGGCGGCCGCGGCCGGCGACGCGATGCGGATCAACCCGAGGCCCGCGGCGAAGCCCGCCGACCTGAACCCCCGGCCGCGTGTCGTCCGGGTCCCGGCGCCGACACCCGCGCTGACGCCCGCCCAGGTGAAGGCGAAGGCGCAGGCGGACGCCGCCGCGAAGAAGCGGCAGGCCTCGACCGTGCAGGGGCGCGTGCAGCAGAACATCCAGCAGAACGGCAACGCGGGGTGAGCCGGGGCCCGGAGGGTGCCCCGGGGCGCCGTGGCACGGCGCACGTGAGGCTGCGCTGGTTGATGGTGGTCGTGGCGATGGGGCTCTCGCTGTTCGGCGTGCGTGCCTTCCAGCTGCAGGGCCTGGACCCGAAGGCGTACGCCGCGCAGGCGGAGGCCGCGGGCGCCGTCACCGCCGTGCTCCCGGCGCGACGCGGCGAGATCGTGGACCGCAAGGGCGGTGCCCTCGCCGAGTCGGTCGACGGCGACATGCTCGTCGCCGACCCCGCGCAGACCAAGGACCACGCGGCGCAGATCGCCCGCATCCTGGCCGACGACATCGACGTCGACTACTTCGACACCCTGACCAGGCTGGAGAAGCCGAAGAGCCGCTTCCAGTACCTCCAGCGGCGCGTGCCCTCCACGGTCGCGACCGCGGTGGTCAAGAAGCTCAACAAGGCCGGTCTGGCGGGCGTCTACACCAAGCCCGACCCGCTGCGGACGTACCCCGCGAAGGACGTCGCCGCGAACCTCGTCGGCGTCCAGGCGCAGGGCCGCGACGACAAGGGCAAGATCACCGGCGGGGCCGGCCTGGAGTCCGCGTTCGACCACCTGCTGTCGGGCAAGGACGGCAAGGAGACCTACGAGGTCGGCGACGGCAACCGGATCCCCCTGGGTGACAACTCCACGGTCAAGCCGGTCGACGGCAAGGACCTGAAGCTCACCATCGACCGCGACCTGCAGTGGTACGTCCAGCGCGTCCTGCGCAACGCCGTCGAGAGCTCGCGCAGCGACTCCGGCTCCGCGGTCGTGATGGACACCAAGACCGGCCAGGTGCTCTCGCTGGCCGACTACCCGACGTTCGACCCCAACGACACCTCGACCGCCGACAAGTCCGACCTCGGCAGTCGCGCCCTGCAGGACGTCTACGAGCCGGGCTCGGTCTCGAAGGTGCTCACGCTCTCCTCGCTGCTCGACGAGGGACGGCTCACGCCGGAGACCAAGCTCGTCGTACCGCCCCAGCTGGACATCGGCGACCGGACGATCCACGACTGGTTCGACCACCCCGCGATCCACCTGACCACGACCGGCGTGATCGCCCGCTCGTCCAACATCGGCACCGCGCTCGCCTCGCGCCAGCTCAGCGACGAGGACATGTGGCAGCACCTGCGCAGCTTCGGGCTCGGCACGAGGACCGAGGTCGGCATGCCGGGCGAGACCCGCGGTCTGCTGCCGGACTGGCACGGCTGGCAGCCCATCAACCACGCCACGATCGCGTTCGGTCAGGGCGTCTCGGTGAACACCCTGCAGATGGCGAGCGCGGTCAACACGATCGCCAACGGCGGGACGTACGTCAGCCCCAGCCTGATCGAGGGGTCGGCGACCACCGACTCCGGCGAGACGGTCGGCACCGACCACACCACCAGCCACCGGGTGATCTCCGCCAAGGCCGCCTCGCAGATGGCGCAGATGATGGAGATGGTCCCCAACCCCGAGACCGGCACCGCACCCGGCGCCCAGGTCAACGGCTACCGGGTCTCGGGCAAGACCGGCACGGCGCAGCGCGTCGGCGCCGACGGCAAGGGGTACGACGGCACCTTCACGGTCTCGTTCGCCGGCTTCGCGCCGGCCGACAAGCCGCGGTTCACCGTCTACGTCGTGGTCCAGAACCCCCGCAACGGCGGTGGGGGCGGCTCGATCGGCGGTCCGGCGTTCTCGAAGATCCAGACCTACCTGCTCCAGCGCTACGGCGTGGCCCCCACCGGCACGAAGTCGGCCGCCCTGCCCATCGACTGGTAGCCAGGACCGTTCGGTAGCGTCACGGCGTGCCCGATCTGACCCGGCCGCGCGATCCCGCGCGCACCCCGCTGGCCGTGGTGGCGCAGTGGCTCGGTGTGCCGTCCCCCGGCGGCCTCGAGGAGGCGGCCGTCGAGGTGACCGGGCTGTCGCTGAGCTCGCAGCGGGTCCGCCCCGGTGACCTGTACGCCGCGCTCCCCGGCAGCCGCGCGCACGGGGCGTCGTACGCCGGTGCGGCCGTGGCGGCGGGCGCGGTCGCGGTGGTCACGGACACCGAGGGTGCGGACCTGGTCGACGCGGCGGTGCCGGTGCTCGTCGTCGACGAGCCTCGGGCACGGCTCGGCGACCTCGCGGCACGGGTCTACGGTCACCCTGCGCTCGACCTCGCGCTGCTCGCGGTGACCGGGACCCAGGGCAAGACCACGACCACGCGGTTGGCCGAGGCGGCGCTCGAGTCGAGCGGGACCACCGCGGCCGTCGTCGGCACCAACGGCACGCGGATCGCCGGCGAGGACGTGCGCTCGTCGTTGACGACGCCGGAGGCGCCGGACCTCCAGGCGCTCTTCGCGGTGATGCGCGAGCACGACGTACGCGCCTGCGCGATGGAGGTCTCCAGCCACGCGCTCGTGATGGGCCGTGTCGACGGCGTCGTCTTCGACGTCGCCGCGTTCACCAACCTCGGGCGCGACCACCTCGACTTCCACGACACCGTCGAGGACTACTTCGCCGCCAAGGCGTCGCTGTTCACCCCCGAGCGCTGCCGCCGTGCGCTGGTCAACGTCGACGACGCGTGGGGGCGCCGGCTGGCCGACCAGGTGAGGACGCGCGGCGAGGTGCCGCTGGTGACCTTCTCGGCCGCCGGGGACCCAGCCGACTGGCGGGCCGAGGACGTCGACGCCGCCCCCGACGGCAGTGAGTTCACCGTGGTGACGCCGACGGGGGAGCGGGTCCGTACCCGGGTCCCGCTGGCCGGTGGGTTCAACGTGGCGAACGCCCTGTGCGCGATCGCCGGGTGCGTCGAGGCCGGCCTGGACGTCGCCGCAGTGGCCGGCGGCGTCGCGGCCGGGCACGGCGTCCCGGGCCGGCTGGAGCGGGTCGACGCCGGCCAGCCGTGGCAGGCGGTCGTGGACTACGCCCACAAGCCGGACGCGGTCCGCGCCGCGCTGGAGGCCCTGCGCCCGGTCACGACCGGCCGGCTGGTCGTGGTGATCGGCGCGGGCGGTGACCGCGACACCGGAAAGCGTCCGTTGATGGGCGAGATCGCCGCGTCCCTCGCCGACGTCCTGGTGGTGACCGACGACAACCCGCGCACCGAGTCGCCGGCGGCGATCCGTGCGGAGCTCCTCGCGGGCGTCACCGAGGGGTCCCGTGCCGAGGTGCACGAGGTGGGCGGGCGACGCGACGCGATCGCGCTCGCGGTCGACCTGGCCCGCCCGGGCGACGTCGTGCTCGTCGCCGGCAAGGGTCACGAGACCGGGCAGGAGGTCGACGGCGTGGTCCACCCCTTCGACGACCGCGTGGTGCTCCGTGAGCTGATCGAAGGGTCGAGGTGAGGCGGCCGTGATCGCGACCAGCCTGTCCGAGATCGCCGCGCTCGTCGGCGGTGCGCTGCACGGGGCCGACGCCCCGGTGACGGCGCCCGCGGTGATCGACAGCCGGCTCGCCGAGCCCGGCGGCCTCTTCGTCGCGTTCGCCGGCGAGCACGTCGACGGGCACGACTACGCGGAGGTCGCCCGTGGCGCCGGTGCGGCCGGGGTCCTCGGCTCCCGACCGACCGACGCACCCACGGTCGTCGTCGACGACGTGCAGGGCGCCCTGCAGACGCTGGCGCGGCAGCGGCTGGCCCGGCGGCGTGAGCTCGGCCCGCTCCACGTCGTCGCCATCACCGGCTCCCAGGGCAAGACCTCGGCGAAGGACCTGCTCGGCCAGGTCCTGCGACGCAGTGCCCCGACGGTCGCCACGCAGGGGTCGTTCAACAACGAGCTCGGCCTGCCGCTGACCGTCCTGCGCGCCGACGAGGCCACGCGGTACCTCGTGCTGGAGATGGGCGCGCGGGGCATCGGGCACCTGGCCGACCTGTGCGCGATCGCTCCGCCGGACGTGTCGCTCGTGCTCAACGTCGGCACGGCCCACATCGGTGAGTTCGGCAGCCGGGACGCGATCGCGCAGGCCAAGGGCGAGCTGGTCGAGGCCCTGGGGCCCGACGGGACGGCGGTGCTGAACGCCGACGACCACCGGGTCGCCGCGATGGCCGCGCGCACCCGCGGGCACGTCCGTACCTTCGGCGAGGGCGAGGGGGCCGACGTACGCCTGCACGACCTGGTCGTCGACGACCTGGGCCGACCCTCCTTCGCGCTCACCGCGAGCGGGCGTACCGAGGAGGTCGACCTGCGCCTGCTCGGGCGTCACCACGCGGGCAACGCCGCGGCCGCGGCCGCGGCCGCGCTCGCCGTCGGGGTCCCGCTGGACCGGGCCGCCGCGGCGCTGCGCGAGGTCACCGCGATCTCGCGCTGGCGCATGGAGCTCACCGAGCGCGCCGACGGCGTACGGATCGTGAACGACGCCTACAACGCGAACCCCGAGTCGGTGCGGGCCGCTCTGGAGACCCTCGCGGGGATCGGCCGGCGCACCGGCGCCCGCACGATCGCGGTGCTGGGGGAGATGGCCGAGCTGGGAGAGACCTCGCGTGCGGCGCACGAGGCGACCGGCGCGCTGGCCCGCGAGCTCGGCGTGGACCACCTGGTGGTCGTCGGCGAGGACTCGCCGGCCGTGTGGGGGCTGCTGGAGGGTGCCCGGGGGTGGGGGTCGCCACACCGCGCGCGGGGCGTGCGCGAGGCGGTGGACCACTTGCGCGAGACTGTGCGGGCGCCCGACGTCGTGCTGGTCAAGGCCTCGCACTCGGTCGGGCTGGAACGCGTCGTCGACGGACTGCTGGCAGAGGAGGGCACCACCTGATGAGAGCGATCCTGCTCGCCGGTGGCCTCTCGCTGGTCCTCACGCTCATCGGCACCCGGATCGCGATCCGCGTGCTCTCCGAGCGCGGGTTCGGCCAGCTGATCCGCGAGGACGGCCCCACCAGCCACCAGACCAAGCGTGGCACGCCGACGATGGGCGGCCTGGTGATCGTGCTGGCCAGCGTGCTGTCGTACTTCATCGCGAAGCTGCTCACCGGCTCCGAGCCGTCGGCCTCCGCGCTCCTGCTGCTCTTCTTGTACGTCGGGCTGGGCACCGTCGGCTTCCTCGACGACTTCATCAAGATCTACAAGCAGCGCAACCTCGGGCTGCGCTCCAAGGCGAAGTTCATCGGCCAGACGGTCATCGCCGTGGTCTTCGGCGCCGCCTGCCTGTGGCCCGCGCTCGCCGACGACCGCGGGCAGACCCCGGGCAGCGCGGCGATCTCGTTCATCCGCGACTCCCAGACCCTCGTGCTGCCGGCGATCCTCGCGGTGGTCTTCATCGTGATCCTGATCGCGGGTGCGTCGAACGCGGTCAACCTCACCGACGGGCTCGACGGCCTGGCGGCGGGGTCGGCCACGATGGTCTTCGGGGCCTACACGGTGATGAACATCTGGCAGAACAACCAGTTCTGCGGGGTGAGCAACCCCGGGCCCGCCTGCTACGAGGTGCGCGACCCGTACGACCTCGCGGTCGTCGCGGCCGCCATCACCGGCGCCTGCTTCGGGTTCTTGTGGTGGAACGCCTCCCCGGCGCAGATCTTCATGGGCGACACCGGCTCGCTGGCCCTCGGAGGCGCGCTGGCCGGGATGGCGGTGCTGACCCGCACCGAGTTCCTGCTCGCGCTGCTCGGCGGCCTGTTCGTCCTGCAGACCGTCTCGGTCATCCTCCAGGTCGGATTCTTCAAGCTGACCAAGGGCAGGCGGCTGTTCCGGATGGCGCCGCTGCACCACCACTTCGAGCTGCTCGGCTGGGAGGAGATCACCGTCGTGGTCCGGTTCTGGATCATGGCGGGGCTGTTCGTGGCCGCCGGGCTCGGCGTCTTCTACGCCGAGTGGGTCGCCGGCGCATGAACACCCCACGACGTTCTTCTCCTCCGCTGCGCTCCTCCGAACAACGCCGCGGGGACCCCGCATGAGCGATCCCGGCTCCCTGGGACGGACCTCGGACTGGTCCGGCGTCCGCGCCGCCGTGGCCGGCTTCGGCGTCTCCGGCTACGCCGCCGCCGACAACCTGACCTTCCTCGGCGCGCAGGTGACCGCGCTGGACGAGTCCGACGCGGGCGACCGTGCCGAGCGCGGCGCACTCCTGGAGAGCCTCGGCGCGACCGTCCGGCTGGGGGAGGGGAGCACCGCGCGCCTGCCCGACGAGGTCGACGTCCTCGTCACCTCGCCCGGCTGGCACCCGAGTGCTCCGCTGCTCGCCCAGGCGGCGCAGCGCGGCGTACCCGTCTGGGGCGAGGTCGAGCTCGCGTGGCGGCTGCGCGACCCCGCGTCCCCCGCGCCCTGGCTCGCCGTCACCGGGACCAACGGCAAGACCACGACGGTGCAGATGCTCGAGGCGATGCTGCGCGCGGGCGGCCTGCGCACGGTCGCTGCCGGCAACGTGGGCCTGCCGATCGTCGAGGCCGTGATGGACCCCGACCCGTACGACGTCCTCGCCGTCGAGCTCTCGAGCTTCCAGCTGCACTACACCTCCTCGATGTCGGCCGAGTCGGCCGCGGTGCTCAACCTGGCCGAGGACCACCTCGACTGGTACGACGACATGCGCGCCTACGCCGCCGACAAGGGCCGGATCTACGAGCGCGCGCAGCGGGCCTGCGTCTACAACGTCCTCGACCCCGAGACCGAGCGGCTGGTCCGCGAGGCGGACGTCGTCGAGGGCGCCCGGGCGATCGGGTTCACCCTCGGCACGCCCGCCGTGGGGATGCTGGGGGTCGTCGACGACGTGCTCTGCGACCGGGCGTTCATCGCCGAGCGGCAGACCTCGGCGGTCGAGCTGTGCACCGTGGGCGAGCTCTCCAGCCCCGCCCCGCACCACGTGCAGAACGCCCTCGCCGCGGCCGCGCTGGCCCGCTCGCACGGCGTCGCGCCGGAGGCGGTCCGCGAGGCGCTGCGCACGTTCACCCCCGACGGGCACCGGATCGCGACCGTCGCCACGATCGACGGCGTCAGCTACGTCGACGACTCCAAGGCCACCAACCCCCACGCGGCCAAGGCGTCGCTGCAGGCGTACGACCCGGTCGTCTGGGTCGCGGGCGGCCTGGCCAAGGGGGCACGCTTCGACGACCTGGTCCGCCAGGTGCGGGACCGGCTGCGTGCGGTGGTGCTGATCGGTCGTGATGCTGATGTGGTTCGTGAGGCATTGCAGCGACACGCGCCGGAAGTCCCCGTGGTCGACGTACCCGCGGGTGAGACTCCTGTCATGGAAGGCGTCGTGGCTGCTGCCCGCCGGCTCGCCGAGCCCGGTGACACCGTGCTGCTCGCCCCCGGCTGCGCCTCGATGGACCAGTTCGCGAGCTACGCCGCCCGCGGCGACGCCTTCGCGGACGCCGTCCGCTCGGTGTCGCGGGGCGAGCGGTGAGCGCGGCCCAGGGCTCGAGCCCGGCCACCGCCGGGCAGCGCGGTGTCGCTCCGGTCGCCGCCGGCCTGCGGGCCACGCTCCGCGAGCGCGTGAACCACCCGCTGGCGCCGTACTTCGTCCTCATCGGCGCCACCACCCTCCTGCTCGGCATCGGGCTGATGGAGGTGCTCAGCGCCTCCTCCGTGCTGTCGTACCGGCAGTCGGGCAACAGCTACCGCTGGTTCGAGCGGCAGGCCGTCTGGATGGCGATCGGTGTCCCGACGGCCTTCCTCGTCAGCAAGCTGCCCGTACGACTCATCCGCGGGCTCGCCTGGCCCGCGATCGGCGTGGCGCTGGTGCTCGTCGCGCTCACCCAGTCACCGCTGGGCGTGACCGTCAACGGCAACCGCAACTGGGTCTCGTTCGGCGGACCGCTGCAGATCCAGCCGGCCGAGATCGCGAAGTTCGCACTCATCTTGTGGTGCGCGCACATCTACGCGATGAAGGACCGCTACCTCGACCAGACCCGCCACGTCCTGGTGCCGGTCATCCCGGTCTTCCTCGTGATGGCAGGGATGGTGGTCGGCATGGGTGGTGACCTCGGCACCGGCCTGGTGCTCGGCGGGATCATCCTGGGCATGCTCTGGGTGGTCGGCGCGCCGTTGCGGCTGTTCGCGATCGCGGCCAGCCTGGCCGGCTCGGTCGCGCTGGTCCTGGCGGCCTCCAGCCCCGAGCGGCTCTCCCGCATGACCAGCTTCATCGACCCCTTCCAGCACTTCGACAAGGAGGGCTACCAGAGCGGGCACGGCATCCTCGGTCTGGCCTCCGGGGGGATCTTCGGCAAGGGCATCGGCGCCTCCCAGCAGAAGTGGGGCAGCCTGCCGGAGCCGCACACCGACTTCATCTTCGCCGTGCTCGGCGAGGAGCTGGGCCTGGTGGGCACCCTGCTGGTGCTGGTGCTGTTCCTCGGCATCTTCTGGGCCGGCATCCGGATCGCCTCGCAGGCCCAGGAGCCCTTCGTCCGCTACCTCGCCGCCGGTATCACGATCTGGCTGGCCGTGCAGACGCTGATCAACATCGGCATGGTGCTGACGCTGCTGCCGGTGGTCGGCATCCCGCTGCCGCTGGTCTCGTACGGCGGCTCCTCCCTGGTCCCCGAGCTGGTCGCCATCGGTCTGCTCGTCTCCTTCGCCCGGCGCGAGCCGGCCGCGGCGAGCGCCCTGGCGCGCCGCCGCGAGCAGAGCCGGCAGGACAGCGGCCGCCGTCCTGCCGCTCCCGCGCGCCGTCCCTCGGCCGCCACCGGTCCCGGGCCCGTCGCCTGATGCGGGCGCTCCTCGCCGGCGGGGGCAGCGCCGGCCACACCTCTCCGCTGCTCGCGACCGCCGCCGCCCTCGAGCGCGCCGTGCCGGACGTCGCGATCACGGCGCTCGGCACCTCCCGCGGCCTCGAGACCCGGGTGGTCCCGGCCGCGGGCTACCCCCTGGAGCTGGTGCCGCCGGTGCCGCTCTCGCGCAAGGTCGACGCCGACCTGCTCCGTACGCCCGGCCGGCTGCGCGCGACGGTGCGCGCCGCCCTGGACGTGCTGGACCGGGTGCGGCCCGACGTGGTGGTCGGCTTCGGCGGCTACGTCTCGGTGCCGGCCTACCTCGCCGCCCGCCGACGCCGGGTGCCGATCGTGGTGCACGAGGGCAACGCCGTCCCGGGGATCGCCAACAGGCTCGGCGCCCGCCTGACGCGTCACGTCGCCACCAGCTTCCCGGGCACCGACCTGCGCCACGCGACGTACGTCGGCCTGCCGGTGCGCAGGATGATCTCCACCCTGGACCGGCCTGCGCTGCGGGCCGAGGCGCTGGCCCACTTCGGGCTCTCGCCGGACGCCCCGGTGCTGCTCGTCACGGGCGGGTCGCAGGGGGCGCGCCGGATCAACCGGTCGGTCTCCGCCGCGGCCCCCGCGCTCGCCGCCGCCGGGGTGCAGGTGCTGCACGTCGTCGGACCCGCCGGCGAGGCTCACCTCGACTCCGCGCTGACCCGGGGCGCGGCGTACGTCGTCCAGACGTACGTCGACCGGATGGACCTCGCCTACGCCGCGGCCGACGCGGTGCTGTGCCGCGCCGGGTCCAACACCGTCACCGAGGTCTCCGGCGTCGGGCTGCCGGCGGTGTACGTCCCGCTGCCGCACGGCAACGGCGAGCAGGCGCTCAACGCCGCCCCGGTGGTCGAGGCCGGGGGAGGGCTCCTGGTCGCCGACGCGGACCTGACCCCCGAGTACGTCGCCACGACCCTGCCCGACCTGCTCGGCGACGTCGGCCGGCTGGCGTCGATGGGTCGCGTCGCGGCGACCGTGATCCCGCTGGACGCCGACGACAAGCTGGCCGCGATGGTGCTCGACGCAGCGGGGGAGCGGGCGTCGTGAGGGTCCCCGTGCCCGACGTGCTGCTGCCCGCCGAGGACCTCGGTGCGGTGCACTTCGTCGGGATCGGTGGTGCGGGGCTCTCGGCCATCGCCCGCCTCATGCTGGCGCGCGGCGTACGCGTCTCCGGCAGCGACGCCCGGGAGACGCCCGGCCTGGCCGCTCTGCGCGAGCTCGGCGCGACGACCTGGGTGGGTCACGACGCCGCCTACGTCGCCGACGCGGACACCCTCGTCGTCTCCACCGCCGTGCGGGAGGACAACCCGGAGGTCCTCGAGGCGCAGCGGCGCGGGCTGCGGGTGCTGCCGCGCTCGGCCGCGCTGGAGTCGGTGATGCAGGGCCGGCGGGTCGTCGCCGTGGCGGGCACGCACGGCAAGACGACCACCACGTCGCTGCTGACGGTGGCCCTGCAGGCGGCCGGGGCCGACCCGACGTACGCCGTCGGGGGCGAGCTGAGTGCCACCGGCGTCAACGCCCAGGAGGGCACCGGCGAGGTCTTCGTGGCCGAGGCCGACGAGAGCGACGGTGCGTTCCTCGTCTACTCCCCGCAGGTCGCGGTCGTGACCAACGTCGAGGCCGACCACCTGGACAACTACGGCACCGAGGAGGCCTACCACGCGGCCTTCGAGACCTTCCTCGAGCGGGTGCGACCCGGCGGTGTGCTCGTCGCGTGCGTCGACGACCCCGGTGCCGCGGCGCTGGCCGCCACCGCCCGCGACCGCGGCCTGCGCGTCGTGGGCGTCGGCGAGTCCGCCGAGGCCGACCTCCGCGCGAGCGACCTGCGGCTGGTCGGGTCGACCGCGCGGGCGAGCGTACGTCTGCCGGGCGGAGAGGACGTCGAGCTCGCGCTGCAGATCCCCGGCCGGCACTACGTCCTCGACGCGCTGTGCGCGCTCGGCGCCGGCCTCGAGCTCGGGTACGACGCTCCCGCGCTGCTGGAGGGGATGGCCGGCTTCACCGGCACCCGGCGTCGGATGGAGCTGCGGGGGGACGTCGGGGGAGTGCGCGTCTACGACTCGTACGCCCACCACCCGCAGGAGATCCGCGGCGACCTGCAGGCGGCGCGCTCGCTGGCGGGGGAGGGACGGGTGCTGGTGGTCTTCCAGCCGCACCTGGTCTCGCGCACGCGGGCCTTCGGCCCCGCGATGGGGCAGGCCCTCGGCGCAGCCGACCTCGTCTGGGTGCTCGAGATCTACCTCGCCCGTGAGGACCCCGACCCCGAGGTCACCGGCGCCCTGGTCGCCGGCGCCGTACCCCTCGCGGAGGACGCCGTCACGTTCGTCCCCCTCGCCGCCGACGTCCCCGCTGCGATGGTCGCGGCAGCGCGGCGCGGCGACGTGCTGCTGACGCTCGGGGCGGGCGACGTCACCGAGCTGGCGCCCCGGCTGGTCACCGCACTGGAGGAGGCGGGCCGATGAGCACCAGCACGCGGGGAGGCCCGGTGGAGCCCCCGACGGTGGGCACGGACGAGGAGACCGTGCGCATCGAGCGCGAGCTCTTCGAGCGGCGCCGCCGTGAAGGCCGCCAGCAGGGCCGCGGCCGCCGGCACCGTCCGCTGTGGATCGCGCTCGCGGTCGTGCTGGCCGGGGTGCTGGTGTGGCTGGTCGGCTGGTCGTCGGTGCTCGCCTCCGACGACGTCGAGGTGCACGGCGTCGACTCGCTCGACCCCGTCACGGTCGAGGACGCCGCCCGGGTGCCGATGGGCGTCCCCATGGTGCGGATCAACACCGACGCCGTCCGCGCCCGGCTCTCCGCGATCCCCGCGATCGAGTCCACCAGGGTGTCCAGGCAGTGGCCGGGCACCGTGCGGATCGACGTCACCGAGCGGACGCCCGTCGCCGTCGTACCCCGTCAGGGCTCCTGGCGGGCACTGTCCGCCGACGGCGTGCTGTTCCGCCGGTACGACGCCCGCCCCAAGGGGCTGCCCGAGATCGAGGACGAGACCGGCGCCGACCAGGACGCCCTCCAGGAGGCGGCCCGGGTGGTCGGAGCGCTGCCGGCCGACGTGCTGCGTCGCGTCGACCACGTCTCGGTGGCCACCGTCGACGGCATCGAGCTGACCCTGCGCGACGACCGCACCGTGCAGTGGGGCTCGTCGGGCCGTTCCGCCGACAAGGCGAAGGTGCTCGCCCTGTTCACGGACAAGAGGTTCCGCACCCTCGACGTCAGCGTCCCCTCGCGCCCGACCACCCGCTGAGCGGGGTACCTCGCCGCACGCGCCGGCCGCCTCGAGTCGCCCGGTCTGCCCACCTCGCGGAAACGTCCGGGCGTGTCGAGGGCGTGTTGCCGCGGTGTGGGGACGGGCCGTGCCTAACGTGTTCCCACTGGCCGAGGTTGACATAACTATAACCCTCTAGTGGAGGGTTAGGGTTCGGACCTCGACCGGCACAGACCAGCACCCGCCAGCACCAGCAGGCACTCCCGCCGTCGAGCACGAGAGGCAGTCCATCGTGGCAGCACCGCAGAACTACCTGGCCGTCATCAAGGTCGTGGGGATCGGCGGTGGTGGCGTCAACGCCGTCAACCGGATGATCGAGGTCGGGTTGAAGGGCGTGGAGTTCATCGCCATCAACACCGACGCGCAAGCCCTCCTGATGAGCGACGCGGACGTCAAGCTCGACATCGGCCGGGAGAAGACCCGGGGTCTCGGCGCCGGCGCCAACCCCGAGGTCGGGGCCGAGGCCGCCCTGGACCACGCCGAGGAGATCGAGGAGGTGCTCAAGGGCGCCGACATGGTCTTCGTGACAGCGGGTGAGGGTGGCGGCACCGGCACAGGCGGCGCGCCGGTCGTGGCCAAGATCGCCCGCTCTCTCGGGGCGCTGACCATCGGCGTGGTGACGCGCCCGTTCGCCTTCGAGGGCAAGCGTCGTGCGGGCTCCGCCGACACCGGCATCGGCTCGCTGCGCGACGAGGTCGACACGCTGATCGTGATCCCCAACGACAAGCTGCTGGCCATCGCCGACCGCAACGTGAGCATGCTGGACGCGTTCAAGCAGGCCGACCAGGTGCTGCTGCAGGGTGTCTCCGGCATCACCGACCTGATCACGACGCCGGGACTGATCAACCTCGACTTCGCGGACGTGAAGTCGGTGATGTCGAACGCCGGCAGCGCCCTGATGGGCATCGGCTCCGCCCGAGGCGAGGACCGTGCCGTCTCCGCCGCAGAGATGGCGGTGTCCAGCCCGCTCCTCGAGGAGTCGGTGGACGGCGCCCACGGCGTCCTGCTGTCCATCGCCGGCGGCTCCGACCTCGGCCTGTTCGAGATCAACGAGGCCGCCGCAATGGTCTCCGACGCGGTGCACCCGGACGCGAACATCATCTTCGGTGCCACCATCGACGACGCCCTGGGCGACGAGGTGCGGGTGACGGTGATCGCGGCCGGCTTCGACGGCGGGCAGCCCAAGCGCCGCGACCCCGAGGCGGCCCGGAAGCCCTCGCGCCCCTCGCTCCCCGGCCCCGACTCCCCGGTCGACCCCACGCACCGTGCGGACGACCAGCGCCCCTCGGCCCCGGCGCGGCCCGAGACGCCACCCGCGCCGGCCGAGCGGTCCGACGACCACCCCGCCGAGCAGTCGCCCTCGACCGAGCGGCCCTCGGCACCGCTGCCGCCGGCCCCCGGTCCCGACGACCTGGACGTGCCCGACTTCTTGAAGTAGGCGCGCGCCATACTGCGCGGGTGTACTTCACCCGCGAGCGCATCGGCCCGGTCGAGGTCGCCTTCACCGATCGCGAGGGAGGGGTGAGTCGTGCGCCGTACGACTCGCTCAACCTCGCTGTCAGCAGTGACGACGCCGCCGAGGACGTCCACCGCAACCACGAGCTGCTGCTCTCCGACTTCGCCGGCGGTGCGGACCTGGCCGACATGAGCCAGGTCCACGGCAATGTCGTGCGCGCCGCCGATCCGGCCGTCCGCCCGGAGTGCGACGCGCTGGTCACCGACCGCTCCGACCTGGTGCTGCTCGTGCGGGTCGCCGACTGCGTGCCCGTGGTCCTCGCCGACGCCGAGGCCGGTGTCGTGGCCGTGGCGCACTCGGGTCGACCCGGCCTGGCGGCCGGCGTCGTGCCCGCCACGATCCGCCGGATGGAAGAGCTCGGTGCGCGCCCGGCTCGTACGACGGCGTGGATCGGGCCGCACGTGTGCGGCGGCTGCTACGAGGTGCCCGAGGAGCTGCGCGCAGAGGTGGCTGCCGTGGAGCCGGCCGCCTGGGCGACCACCACCTGGGGAACTCCGGCGCTCGACATCGGGGCCGGGGTGCGGGCCCAGCTCGAGCGCGTCGGGGTGGACGTCAGGGACCGGTCGGCCTGCACGCGCGAGCGGACCGACCTGTTCTCCTACCGCCGGGACGGCGCCGGCGCGGGCCGCCTGGCCGGTCTGGTCCGCAGGCACGCCGCATGAGTCGCGAGGCGGAGCTGCGAGACGGGCTGGAGCGGGTGCACGCGCGGATCGCCGCCGCCGCCGGCGCGGCCGGGCGGGACGCGGACGACATCACCCTGGTCGTGGTGACCAAGTTCTTCCCGGCCGAGGAGGTGCGGCTGCTCCACGGCCTCGGTGTGCGCGACGTGGGGGAGAACCGCCACCAGGAGGCGCAGGCGAAGGCGGCCGAGCTGCGGGATCTCGAGCCGCCGCTGCGCTGGCACTACATCGGGGGGCTGCAGAGCAACAAGGCCGCGGCGGTCGCGTCGTACGCCGACGTCGTGCACTCGGTGGACCGTTCGAAGCTGGTGACGGGGCTCTCGCGGGGCGCGGTCGAGCGGGGCCGCCCGCTGGCGGTCCTCGTCCAGGTCGACCTCGACCCCGACGGTGCGCCCGGCTCCGGTCGAGCGGGTGCGGCGCCGGACGACGTCCCGGTCCTGGCCGATGCCGTCGTTGCCGCCGACGGTCTCGACCTGCGTGGTGTGATGGCCGTCGCGCCTCTCGGCGTCGACCCCGCGCCGGCCTTCGAGCGGCTCTCGGAGGTGGCGAGCGGCGTGCGCGAGGAGCACCCGTCGGCGACCTGGGTGTCCGCCGGGATGTCGGGTGACCTCGAGGCCGCCATCGCCTCCGGCGCGACACACGTGCGTGTCGGGAGCGCGGTGCTCGGTGCGCGGCCCTCGCGCGGATAGTGTCGCCGCTGGAGGGCTCCATCGGGGGCACCGGCGGTCACGGAGGACATTGATGAGCGGCACGATGCGCAAGATGGGCGTCTACCTCGGACTGCTCGAGGGGGCCGAGGACGAGTTCGGCTACGACGACGAGCCGCGCCGCGAGCCCGTCGAGCGGGCCGAGCGGGGCGGGCACCCGACCCCGCGCGACGGCGGGCGTGCGCGTCCGGTCGTGGCCGACGCGGAGGACACCACGACGACCCGGCGCCCCGACGTACCGCCCCAGCGCGGCGAGGTCGCCCACCTGGCCGACCGGCGTCGCACGGCCGCTCCCGCGGCTGCGCCCACGGCGGCCCCGGTCACGGCGTCCTCGGCGATGTCGCGGATCGTGACGCTGCACCCGCGGACGTACAACGAGGCCAAGGTCATCGGGGAGAACTTCCGCGACGGCATCCCGGTGATCATGAACCTCTCCGAGATGACCGACGCCGACGCCAAGCGCCTGGTCGACTTCGCAGCTGGCCTCATCTTTTCGGTCCGTGGCAGCATCGAGCGTGTGACCAGCAAGGTCTTCCTGCTCTCGCCGCCCAACGTCTTCGTCGCCGCCGAGGACAAGCAGCGGATCGCCGAGGGCGGTTTCTTCAACCAGAGCTGAGAGCAGATGCTGATCGTCGGCCAGATCATCGCGTGGGCGCTCGGACTGTTCGTCTTCCTGCTGCTGGTCCGCTTCGTCATGGACTGGGTGCAGCTGTTCGCCCGCGACTGGCGACCACGCGGGATCGTCCTCGCCCTGCTGGAGATCGTGTACTCGATCACCGACCCGCCGATCAAGGCCGTGCGCAAGGTCCTGCCGATGGTGCGTCTGGGAGGGATGGGTCTCGACCTCAGCCCGATGGTCGTGCTGATCGTCTGCCTGGTCCTGCAACGGGTGAACGGTCTGGTCTTCCTCTCCGGCGGGCTGTGAGCGAAAGCAACATCTGCAGAACACTGTTGTGACGGAAGTTGCCTCCAGTGAGAGCACGTAGGCCGTGTTGCCGCTATTGTCGTGCAGGCACGGGACAGAGGTCCCTCTCGAAGAACGAAGTGGGTGAAGGTCATGCCGTTGACACCGGATGACGTGAGCAACAAGCGATTCACACCGGTGCGGCTCCGCGAGGGCTACGACATGGGTGAGGTCGACCAGTTCCTCGATGAGGTCGAGGCCGAGCTGGCCCGCCTGATCCGGGAGAACGACGACCTGCGCGAGCAGGTCCGGGTCGCGGAGGACAACGCTGCGAGCGGCGCGAGTGCCGCTGATGCTCCGGCCGCGCCGGTCGACGCGCCCGAGACGCCGGCCGTCGAGGACGAGCCGGCCGCGAAGCCGGGCCCGGAGAAGCCGAGCCTGCCCGAGGAGACGCAGGCGGTCGCCGCGGTTCCGCCGGCCTCGCTGCCGGGCTCCCAGACGCCCCCGGCCCCGGTCGCCGAGACCGCGGTCGAGGCCACGCCGACCAGCACCAGCGTCAGCGGCCCCCAGGAGATCAGGGTCTCCACGGTCCCCGAGGCCTCCGCCGCTGCCGCGCGTCTGCTCGAGATCGCCACCAACAACGCCGAGCAGCTCGTCGGCGAGGCGCGTGCCGAGGCCGAGCAGATCCTCACCACCGCCCAGGCCGAGGCCGACCGCGTCCAGGGTGAGTCCAAGACCAAGGCCGACAAGATCGAGTCCGACGCACGGTCGCGGTCTCAGATGCTGGACTCCGAGACGACCGAGCGGCGTACGAAGCTGGTCGGGGACCTCGAGAAGGAGCGCGGTCGCCTGAACGGCGAGATCGAGACGCTGCGGACCTTCGAGCGCGAGTACCGCAGCCGGCTGAAGAACTACTTCACCCAGCAGCTCAACGCGCTGGAGACCGGCGACGGGTCGGAGGGCGGGCTGTCCCCGCTCGCCTCTGCGGAGCGTCCGCCGAAGCGGCTGCGGTCGCTGCTCGGCGAGGAGGACGGCGTCTGAGCGCCGACTGAGTCGCCCGAACGGGCCCGGAGCCGACATGGCTCCGGGCCCGTTCTGCTGCTCCGCCGCGGTCTCCACCCCTCGCGGTACGGCGTGTGACTTGTCGGTGGCCGTCGGCACCCTTACTGTCCACCCGACTCGTGCACCCGGCACGAGCCGCTGCGAAGGAGTCCACGTGGCCACCCCCAAGAAGTCGCTCGCGAGCCGCGCCGGGTCCGCCGTACGCCGTGCCGTGCGCCGCGGCGCCCCCACCGCCGAGCCCGGCTCGGCCGAGTCGACGCCTGCCGAGAAGGCCGCCTCGACTCCGGCGAAGAAGTCGGCGGCGAAGAAGTCGGCGGCGAAGAAGTCGGCGGCGAAGAAGTCGGCGGCGAAGAAGACGGCGGCGAAGAAGACGGCGGCGAAGAAGACGGCGCCGGCGAAGAAGACGGCGCCGGCGAAGAAGACGCCCGCGAAGAAGACGACCGCGAAGGCCACGGCGGACGCTTCCGCTCCCGCGAAGAAGTCCGCCGCGAAGAAGACGGCCGCCACGAAGTCCACGCCCGCCCAGAAGTCGGCGACGAAGCAGCCGTCGACGAAGGCGACACCTGCGAAGAAGACGGCCAAGAAGACGGCGAAGAAGACGTCCGCGAAGACGACCGCCCGCGGCGCGGGTCCGGCTGCCCTGGTGGTGCGCGAGGGCGAGGACCCGTGGACGTCCGCGGAGCTGGGTGAGGTCCGTCAGCACCTGGAGGAGGACGTCACCCGCCTGTCGGCCGAGCTGGAGGACGCCGACTCGGGGCTGCACGACCTGATGGTGGACTCGGGGGACGGGTCCGGTCACGACCAGGCCGACGTCGGGTCGAGCTCGTTCGAGCGTGACCACGAGCTCTCGATCGCCAACAACGCCCGCGACATGCTGGACCAGACCCGGCACGCGCTGGAGCGGATCGAGGACGGCAGCTACGGCGTGTGCGAGCGCAACGGGGAGCCGATCGGCAAGCTGCGACTGATGGCGTTCCCGCGTGCCACACTGTGCATGTCATGCAAGCAGCGGGAGGAGCGGCGCTGAACGGCGCCGAGGCGGACGCGACGACCCCACCCACCCGCAAGCGCCGGCCGGGACCGTACGTCCTCACCTTCCTGGGCGTCGGTGTCCTCTCGCTGGTCGTCGACCAGGTCACGAAGGCGCTCGCCGCCGACCGGTTGGCCGACGGGGCGTCGGTACGCGTCGTGGGTGACCTGCTGCGGTTCACGCTCGTCTTCAACCCGGGGGCGGCCTTCAGCACGGGCACCCAGTTCACCGTGGGGCTGAGCGTCCTGGCCATCGTCGCCAGCGTGGTCGTCCTCTGGTTCGGGTTCCGGGCCCGGACGCCGCTGTGGTCGGTGGGACTGGGTCTGCTGCTGGCGGGCGTGACCGGCAACCTCGCCGACCGGTTGTTCCGGGCACCCGGTCCGATGCGCGGGCACGTCGTGGATTTCCTCCAGCTGCCGTCCTGGCCGGTCTTCAACGTCGCCGACATGTGCATCAACGTCGGCGCCGTCGTCCTGGTGCTGCAGGCGTTCCGCGGCGTACGCCTGGACGGTCGCCGCGAGGCCGACCGGACCGAGGCGAAGCCCGACGAGGGGCCCGACGAGGGGTCTGCCGCGTGAGCGGTGCCGACCACCGCACGGTCCCGGTGCCCGACGGGCTGAGCGACGAGCGGGTGGACACCGGTCTGGCACGGATGTTCGGGCTCTCCCGCACCCGGGCCGCCGAGCTGGCCCACGACGGACTGGTACGCCTCGACGGCCGGGTGGTCGCGAAGTCGGACCGGCTCTCGGCCGGTGCCGTGCTCGAGGTCGAGATCCCGTCCGTGGCCGATCCGCTCGAGGTGGTCGAGGAGACCGTCGAGGGCATCGGCATCGTCCACGAGGACGACGCCATCGTCGTGATCGACAAGCCGGTCGGGGTCGCGGTGCACCCCTCGCCGGGGTGGTCGGGCCCGACCGTCGTCGGTCACCTGCGGGCCGCGGGCGTCCGGATCGCGACCAGCGGTGCCTCGGAGCGTCAGGGCATCGTGCAGCGGCTGGACGTCGGGACCTCGGGCGTGATGGTGATCTGCAAGTCCGAGCACGCGTACTCCGTGCTCAAGAACGCGTTCCGCCGGCGCGCGATCGACAAGGTCTACCACGCTCTCGTCCAGGGGCACCCCGACCCGCTCCGCGGCACCGTCGACGCCCCGATCGGACGGCACACCCGCTCGGACTGGAAGTTCGCGGTGCGGGCCGACGGCAAGCCCAGCGTCACGCACTACGACACGCTCGAGGCGCACCGCTTCGCCAGCCTGCTCGAGGTGCACCTGGAGACCGGGCGCACGCACCAGATCCGGGTCCACATGTCCGCGCTGGCCCACCCGTGCGTCGGTGACCTCACCTACGGCGCCGACCCCACGCTCGCCCGGCGCGTGGGCCTCGAGCGGCAGTGGCTGCACGCCGTGCGTCTCGGGTTCGAGCACCCGGAGAGCGGCGAGCACGTGGAGTACTCCACGACGTACCCCGAGGACCTGCAGCAGGCGCTCGACCGGATCCGTGACGCGGTCTGAGGACGTCGTCCTGCAGCCTGCGGTGGCCGGCGACGCCGACGAGGTGGCCGCGCTCCACCTCGCGGCGCGGGAGGCGGCCTATCCGTTGATGCCGCCGGCGGTGCACCCGCGCGAGGACGTACGACGCCACGTCGCCCGGACGGTGCGCTCGGGCACCCAGGAGACCTGGGTCGCCCGCGGGGACGTCGGCCTGCTCGGCTACGTCACGCTCACCCCCACCTGGCTCGACGCCCTGTACGTCGCGCCCGCCCACCAGCGGTGCGGTGTCGGCTCGGCGCTGATCGAGCTGGTCAAGGCACTGCGCCCGGCCGGGTTCGGGCTGTGGGTCTTCGTCTCCAACGCCCCGGCGAGGGCGTTCTACCGGCGCCACGGCCTCGTCGAGGTCGAGACCACCGACGGGCACGACAACGAGGAGCGTGCCCCCGACGTGCGGATGACCTGGACGTCCGACGCGCCCGCAGGTCCGGTGCGCTTGTCGTGACGTCGGTGGGTACAGATAGGTTCGTCCCAACGCCGAACAGGAGAGTGACCGACCATGCCGTTCCGCAAGAAGAAGACCTTCCTCGACCAGGCTGCCGACTACGTCGACTCCGTGCGCCCGCACGTCGAGTCGGCACTCGAGCAGACCCGGGACGCCGTCGGGGACTTCGTCGACCACACCGCCCGTCCGGCCCTGAAGGACGCCCGTGACAAGGCGGGTCCGGCGCTCGCCGACGCCCGGGACAAGGCCGGCCCCGCGCTGGCCGAGGCGCGTGACCGTGCGGTCGCGGCCGCGGGCCCGGCGGTGGCCGAGGCGCAGAAGCGTGCCAAGCCCTACCTCGAGGACGCGCGTGAGCGTGCCGCGGAGGGCGCGGAGCACGCCCGCGCGTACGCCGAGACCAAGCGGGCCGAGGTCACCGGTCAGCCGACCCCCAAGCAGAAGAAGCGCAAGAGCCGGCTGAAGAAGCTCGTGCTGCTCGGTGTCATCGGCGGTGCGGCCTACGCCGTGGCCAAGCTGCGCAGCGGTCCCTCCGACACCTGGCAGTCGTCGTACACGCCGCCGGCACCGACCACCCCGAGCACGCCGGCCGCCAACAAGCCGCCGGCCCCGACCGCGGTCCCGGACCCGGCTCCCGAGGCCACCGCCACGTCGGACTCCGAGGCCCCGACCCCGGACCCGTCGGCCCCGGCGACCCCGTCGGCGGACGAGGACGGCCCGACCAGCTGACGAGAGACCTCCGACGCCCGTACGAGTGCCCGGCCCGGGTCGCAGCCACTGCGACCCGGGCCGGGCACCGTGCACGTGTGGGGCGGCCCGCGTCCGAGCGGTCGAGGCGCTCGTCGACTGCCGGGGTGGACGTCGACCGGTGTGACGGGGATGGTTGAGACCGGCTCGCCGTGGGTAGGAGGGCCACTACGAGGGTCCGACCACTCGGGGCCGGGCCCGACGTCACCAGTGAGGTCGTCTCGCATGTCACACCGCAAGCGCACCACCTTGGCCCTCGGGGCCGCACTGTCCGCCACCGTCGCCCTCGCAGCCCCGGCGCTGGCCGCCGGAGGCGGCGCGAGTGCCGACGACACGGGCTCGACGCCGAACGGCTCGGCCCGCGCAGCCGGCGTCACCCGGGCAGGCGGCGGGTTCATGGGGTGGTCGGCACCCACCTCCGCCGACACCTCCGCCTCCGGCAAGGCGGCCGACGCCGCACAGGCCCGCAAGCAGGCCGTGAGCGCGACGGTCGCGGGGATCGACGTCGCGAGCTACCAGGGCAACGTCAACTGGTCGACGTACTACAGCCAGGGCAAGCGGTTCGCCTACGTGAAGGCGACCGAGGGGACCTCCTACACCAGCCCGTACTTCACCCAGCAGTACAACGGCTCCTACAACGTCGGGATGGTCCGCGGCGCCTACCACTTCGCGGTCCCCAGCAGCTCGGCCGGATCCACGCAGGCGCGCTACTTCGTCCAGCACGGCGGCGGGTGGTCGAAGGACGGCAAGACCCTGCCCGGCGCGCTCGACATCGAGTACAACCCGTACTCCGGCGGCACCTGCTACGGCCTGAGCCAGGCGTCGATGCGCAGCTGGATCTCCTCGTTCCTGTCCACCTACAAGTCGTTGACCGGCCGGGACGCGGTGATCTACTCGACCACCGACTGGTGGACCACGTGCACCGGCAACACCTCGGCGTTCTCGACGACCAACCCGCTGTGGATCGCGCGGTACTCCTCGAGCGCCGGGACCCTGCCGTCCGGCTGGGGCTACTACACGTTCTGGCAGTACTCCTCGTCGCCGCTGGACCAGGACCGGTTCAACGGCGCCGCCACCCAGCTCACCAAGCTGGCCAACGGCTGAGACTCCCCGGGGCGGGCAGGAGGGGGCCGCGATTTTGACCCCCTCCGGCCCGCCCCGTACTCTTGGTCTTCGGCGTGCTCACGCACGCCCTCACGCGCGCCGGTCGCTCCTGGTCCCCTCCAGTGCCGACCAGAGGCTGACTCGCGGCAGCGCGGCACCGACAGAGACAAGTTCCGAGGAGAGTGGCTCGTGTACGCGATCGTGCGCAGTGGCAGCAAGCAGCAGAAGGTTGCCGTGGGCGACGTCATCGAGATCGACAAGGTCGAGACCGCCGCGGGCGAGTCGCTGACCCTCCCCGTGGTGATGGTCGTCGACGGCGAGTCGGTCACCTCCGACGCGTCCTCGCTCGGCAAGGCCGGCGTCCAGGTCGAGGTCCTCGGCGCGACCAAGGGCCCCAAGATCGTCATCCAGAAGTACAAGAACAAGACCGGCTACAAGAAGCGCCAGGGTCACCGCCAGAAGTACACCCAGGTCAAGGTCACCGACATCTCCCTCTGAGCCACGCAGGCCGCCGGCTCCGACGTACGAAGGACTGAACTCATGGCACACAAGAAGGGCGCCGCGTCCACCAAGAACGGTCGCGACTCCAACTCCCAGCGCCTCGGCGTGAAGCGGTACGGCGGCCAGAGCGTCAACGCCGGCGAGATCATCGTCCGGCAGCGCGGCACGCACTTCCACCCGGGCACCGGCGTGGGTCGCGGTGGCGACGACACGCTGTTCGCGCTGACCGCCGGTGCGGTCGAGTTCGGCACCCGGCGCGGTCGCCGCGTGGTGAACATCCTGCCGACCGGGGAGTGACCCGGTCCTGATCTGCTGCGAGGGCGTCTCCGGGTGATCCCGGAGGCGCCCTCGTCGTCTGTCCACCTCGTCACTGAGAGGAGCACGCCATGGCGGTCCCGACCTTCGTGGACCGGGTTGCGCTGCACGTCGTCGGGGGGCGCGGCGGGCACGGTGTCGCCTCGGTGCACCGCGAGAAGTTCAAGCCGCTCGGCGGGCCCGACGGTGGCAACGGCGGCCCCGGTGGTTCGGTGGTGCTGCGGGTCGACCCCGACGTCACCACGCTGATCGACTACCACCACAGTCGCGCGCGGCGGGCGGAGCACGGCGGGCACGGCGCCGGCGCGCACCGCAACGGCACGCACGGGCAGGACCTGGTGCTCCCGGTCCCGGACGGCACGGTGGTCACCGACCCCCAGGGCGAGGTCCTGGCCGACCTGGTGGGCCCCGGTACCGAGATGGTCGTCGCCCACGGCGGCAAGGGCGGGCTCGGCAACGCGGCGCTCGCCTCGAGCAAGCGGAAGGCCCCCGGTTTCGCGCTCCTCGGCGAGCCCGGCGACGAGCTCGACATCCACCTCGAGCTCAAGGTGGTGGCCGACATCGGTCTCGTCGGGTTCCCCAGCGCCGGCAAGTCCAGCCTGGTGGCCGCGCTGAGCCGCGCCCGGCCGAAGATCGCCGACTACCCGTTCACCACGCTGGTGCCGAACCTGGGCGTCGTCCGCGTGGGGGAGACGACGTACACCGTCGCGGACGTCCCCGGCCTGATCGAGGGGGCCAGCGAGGGTCGTGGGCTGGGCCAGGACTTCCTGCGCCACGTCGAGCGGTGCGCCGCGCTGGTCCACGTCGTCGACCTGGCCAGCGTCGAGCCCGGCCGGGACCCGCTCAGCGACCTGGACGTGATCGAGCGCGAGCTGGAGCAGTACGGCGGACTCGCCGACCGGCCGCGCCTGGTCGCCCTGAACAAGGTCGACGTCCCCGACGGGCGGGACATGGCCGAGATCATGGCCGCCGACCAGGACTGGGCCGCCCGGATCGCCGAGCGCGGCTGGCCCGTCCACGTCGTGTCGGCGACCAGCCACGAGGGCCTGCGCGAGCTGTCCTTCGCGATGGCGAAGCTGGTCGAGGACCAGCGAGCGATGGCCCCGATCGTCGAGACCGAGCGCATCGTCATCCGACCCGCCACCGCGTCGGGGCCCGACTTCACGGTCAAGAGCGTCACCGTCGAGGGTGGGCAGGGCTGGCGGGTGCGCGGCGACAAGCCGGAGCGCTGGATCCGCCAGACCGACTTCAGCAACGACGAGGCCGTCGGCTTCCTCGCCGACCGGCTGAACCGGCTCGGGGTCGAGGAGCGGCTGGTCCAGCTGGGCGCGGTCGAGGGCGACGCGGTCCTCATCGGCGACCCCGACGACGCCGTGGTCTTCGACTTCCGCCCCTCGATGGAGGCGGGTGCGGAGATGCTGGGCCGACGCGGGGAGGACCAGCGCTTCACGACCACGCGCCCGGCAGCCCAGCGCCGCCGGGAGATCGATGCGGCGATGCCGTCTCGCGCCGAGGGGGAGACCCGGGCCGACGTGGCGCGGCGAATCGGCGTCGCCGACCCGGACGCGGAGCCGGACGACGAGCAGGGGAGCGACACCTGGGAGAACGACCTGTGACCCAGGACCGGCCTCAGCGTCGGTCTCAGGGCCGGCCGGAGGTCGTGGAGGCGCGCCGGGTCGTGGTCAAGGTCGGGTCGTCGTCGCTGACGACGGCCGCCGGCGGGATCGACCCGGACCGCCTCGCCGCACTGGTCGATGCCCTGGCCGCGGCACGCGGGCGCGGCACCGAGGTGGTCCTCGTCTCCTCCGGCGCCATCGCCGCCGGGCTGTCGCCGCTGGGGCTGGCCCGCCGCCCGCGGGCCCTGGCGGCGCAGCAGGCCGCCGCGTCGGTGGGCCAGGGGCTGCTCGTGCACCGCTACACCGCGGAGTTCGCCCGTCACGGGCTGGTGACCGGGCAGGTGCTGCTGACCCAGGACGACGTGACGCGCCGCAGCCACTACCGCAACGCCTCACAGACCTTCGACCGGCTGCTCGAGCTGGGTGTGGTGCCGGTGGTCAACGAGAACGACACGGTCGCCACCAGCGAGATCCGCTTCGGGGACAACGACCGGCTGGCCGCCCTGGTGGCGCACCTGGTGCGCGCCGACGCGCTGGTCCTGCTCTCCGACGTCGACGGGCTCTACGACGACGCCCCGGACCGGCCGGGCGCACAGCGCATCCCGGAGGTCCACGACCTCGCCGAGCTCGCCGACGTCGACGTCTCCCGAGCGGGCACCGCCGGTGTGGGCACGGGCGGGATGCGGACGAAGCTCGACGCGGCCCGGATCGCGACCGGCGCCGGGATCCCCGTGGTGCTCACCGACGCACCGAGTGCCGGTCGGGCGCTGGCCGGGGAGCCCGTGGGCACGCTGTTCCACACCACGGGCCGGCGTCGCTCGACCCGTCAGCTCTGGCTCGCCCACGCGACCGAGGGCAAGGGCGTCGTCCGTCTCGACGCGGGTGCCGTACGCGCCGTCGCCGAACGGCACGCGTCGCTGCTCCCTGCGGGCGTGACCGGCGTCGAGGGGGACTTCTGGTCCGGTGACCCGGTGGACCTCGTCGGCCCCGACGGGCAGCTGGTCGCCCGCGGACTGGTCAACTACGACGCCGCGGAGATCCCGGACCTGGCCGGGCGGTCCACGATGGCGCTGGCGCAGGAGCGGGGGGCGGCGTACGAGCGAGAGATCGTGCACCGCGACGCGCTGGTCGTCCTGGAGGGACCGACGCCGCCCTGAGCGCGATGTCCTCGGTTCGGCTGTGCCGTCCGTCGGGATTTGGAAGACTTCGGGCCAACGGGAGGGAGGACGGGGATGGAGACCCCTGCGGAGTCGGGATCGGGCACGGCGACGACCGGTGGCCCACGGCACTGGTACGTGAAGGTCACGGTCGGCGGCGAGCCGGTGGAGCCGATGCTGATGCGCTCGGCGCTGCTGCGCTTCTCCGAGGAACGCCCCTTCCTGGACACCATGCGGTTCACCGACGAGGGCGCCGAGGTGGCCTTCTGGGACGAGGGCGACTCGATGCTCGACGTCGCCTCGCTGGCGCTGCGGCTGTGGAACGAGCACCGTGAGTCGGCCGGTCTGCCACGCTGGGAGGTGCTCGGTCTCGAGGTGACCGAGCAGCAGCTGCACGAGGGCGGCAACACCGCCCCACCGGGCTCGATCAGCCCGCAGGAGGTGCGGCCACAGCCGCTCTGAGGCCGCCGAGCGACGGTGCCGCCGGGGCGGGGTCCGGGCGTCGATAGGCTCGCGCCCATGCCCGACGACCTCCGCGCGGTCGCCGACCGCGCCAGAGAGGCGTCGCGGCGGCTGGCCACGGCTCCGCGCGCGGTCAAGGACACCGCGCTGCACGCGATGGCCGACGCCGTTCTCGAGGCCCGTGCGGACGTGCTGGCGGCCAACGCTGAGGACGTCGAGGCGGCGCGGGAGAGCGGCACGGCCGCGCACCTGCTGGACCGGCTGCGTCTCGATGCCGAGCGGGTCGCGGCCACGGCCGAAGGGCTGCGGCAGGTCGCGTCGCTGCCGGACCCGGTCGGCGAGGTGGTGCGTGGCTCACGACTTCCCAACGGGCTGGAGCTGCGTCAGCTCCGGGTACCGTTCGGGGTCGTCGGCGTGATCTACGAGGCGCGACCGAACGTCACCACCGATGCCGCCGGGATCTGCCTCAAGGCCGGCAGCGCCGTCCTCCTCCGCGGGTCGGCCAGCGCGCTTCGCAGCAACACGGTCGTGGTCCGCGTGCTGCGCACCGCGCTGGAGGAGGCCGGGCTGCCGGCCGACCTGGTCGCGCTCGTCCCGGGGGAGGGGCGCGAGGGGGCCGCCGCACTCATGCGGGCCCGGGGGCTGGTCGACGTGCTGGTCCCACGTGGCGGCGCCGGCCTGATCCGGTCGGTGGTCGAGTCCTCGACCGTGCCCGTGATCGAGACCGGCGTCGGCAACTGCCACGTGTACGTCGACGCCTCGGCCGACCTGGACATGGCGCTGTCCATCGTGGCCAACGCGAAGACCCAGCGGACGTCGGTCTGCAACGCCGCCGAGTCGCTCCTGGTCCACGAGGCCGTGGCCGACGAGCTGGTACCCCGCCTGGTCGCGCTGCTGCAGGAGTCCGGGGTGACGGTGCACGGCGACGAGCGCTTCGCGGCGCACGCGGGCGTCGTACCGGCGACGGAGGAGGACTGGGCCACCGAGTACCTCTCCCTGGACATCGCCGCTCGTGTCGTCCCCGACCTCGACGCCGCGATCGACCACGTACGACGCTGGTCCACCGGCCACTCCGAGGCGATCGTCACCGAGTCCCGCAGCGCCGCCGACCGGTTCGTCGCCGAGGTCGACGCGGCGGCGGTGCTGGTCAACGCCTCCACGCGCTTCGTCGACGGCGGCGAGCTCGGCTTCGGCGCCGAGATCGGCATCTCCACGCAGAAGCTGCACGCGCGCGGACCGATGGGGCTGCCGGAGATGACCACGACCAAGTACGTCGTCTCCGGGCACGGCCAGACCCGATCGTGAAGCTGCTGCTGCTGACCCTGGGCTACGGGATCCTGTCCAGCGCGGTCCCGCTGTTCAACATGGAGGCGTACATCGTCCTCGCCTACGCCCGCTCCGACGCCGCCGCGTGGGAGGTGGCGCTGGTGGGGTCGCTGGGGATGAACCTCGGCAAGCTGGTCTGGTACTACCTCGCGCGCGGCTCGATGCAGGCGCCGTTCCTGCAGCGGCGTCTGCAGTCGCCGCGACGCAAGGCCCAGCTGGAGAAGTGGACCGCGCGGATGCAGGCGCGGCCGGGCACCGCCGGAGTGCTCACCTTCGGGTCGGCGCTGATCGGGGTGCCGCCGTTCTTCGTGATGGCGATCGTCGCCGGGACGCTGCGGATGAACGTCGTGGTGTTCTTCCTCGCGGGTCTGGCGGGGCGGACTCTGTTCTTCTGGGCGATCCTGGGCGGAGCGCACCTGATCCTGCGGTGACGCTAGGATCGCGCACATGCCTCTCGTCACCGTGCTCGCCGCCGAGGAGGGCCCCGGAGCGGCGCCCTTCCTCATCGCCCTGATCGTCCTGGTGATCCTCATCGGCGCCCTGCTCGGGCTGCTCGCCATGGGCAAGGGCCGCGAGCACTCCTGAGCGCTCGCCCGTCCATGGAGCAGCCGCGAGGTCGCCGTCGACGCGTCGGCGTCATGGGCGGCACCTTCGACCCGATCCACCACGGCCACCTGGTGGCCGCGAGTGAGGTCCAGTCCTGGTTCGACCTCGACGAGGTCGTCTTCGTCCCCACCGGGCAGCCGTGGCAGAAGGCCGAGCGCGAGGTCTCGGCGGCCGAGCACCGCTACCTGATGACGGTGATCGCCACGGCGTCGAACCCGCGGTTCACGGTGTCGCGCGTCGACGTGGACCGTGCGGGGCCGACGTACACCATCGACACGCTGCGCGACCTCGCCGAGGTCTACCCCGACACGGACCTGTACTTCATCACCGGTGCCGACGCGATGGCCGCGCTGCTGGGCTGGCGCGACCACGAGCACCTCTTCGACCTCGCCCACTTCGTGGGCTGCACGCGCCCCGGCCACGAGCTGGACGAGGACGCGCTGCAGGGGATGCCGACGGACCGGATCACGCTGATCGAGATCCCGGCGCTGGCCATCTCCTCGACCGACTGCCGCACACGCCGCTCCCGCGGGGAGCCGGTGTGGTACCTCGTACCCGACGGGGTCGTGCAGTACATCGCCAAGCACGACCTGTACGCCGGAGCCGCTCATGACCGCCACTGACCACGCCCTCGACCTCGTCCGCACCGCCGCGCAGGCGGCCGCCGACAAGCTGGCCACCGACGTCCTCGCCTTCGACGTCTCCGACCAGCTCGTCATCACCGACGCGTTCGTCATCTGCTCGGCCGGCAACGACCGTCAGGTGAAGGCCATCGTCGACGCCGTCGAGGACGCGCTGCGCGAGGCGGACGCGAAGCCCGTGCGCCGTGAGGGCGAGCGGGACGGCCGCTGGGTGCTGCTGGACTACGCCGAGATCGTCGTGCACGTCCAGCACGAGGAGGAGCGGCAGTTCTACGCTCTCGAGCGGCTCTGGCGCGACTGCCCCACGATCGACCTGCAGCTGACGTGAGCGCAGCGCCTCGCCGGCTGGTGCTCCTGCGGCACGGGCAGACGTCGTGGAACGTCGTCCTCCGCGCCCAGGGCGAGACCGACATCGCGCTGGACGAGACCGGCCACGCGCAGGCGGCCGCTGCCGCGAGCGTTCTCGCCGCTCTCGGGCCCGTCCGGCTGTGGACCAGTGACCTGACCCGGGCACGCGAGACGGCGTCGTACGTCGCCACGGCCGCCGGGCTCGAGCCGGTCGTCGACCCGCGCCTGCAGGAGCTGCACCTGGGCGAGCGGGCCGGCCTGACGACCACCGAGTTCGCCGAGGCCTTCCCCGAGGAGCACGCGCGCTGGCGGGAGACCGGCTACGCCCACGTCGCCGGCGCCGAGACCCGCGGGGACCTCCTCGCCCGCTCCGTCCCCGCGCTCCAGGACGGCCTGGCCGCACTGGAGCCGGGGGAGACCGGCATCGCCGTCGGCCACGGCTGGAGCCTCAAGGCCGCCGTCGTCGGCCTCCTCGGCCTGCCCCCCGAGGCCGACCGCGTCATCCGCGGCATGAACAACTGCCACTGGGGCGTTCTCGTCTCCGACGAGGACGGGCGTACCCGGCTGGACACCTGGAACCAGCACGCGTAGGCGCGCGGGTGGTGTCGTCGTCCCTGGGTGATCGAGCCCGACCGAGTGTCAGTGTGCACGCGCGGGTGGTCGAGCCCGACCGAGCGCCAGCGAGGGAGGACGTCGAGACCCGGTGAGCCGCCCACCGACCGCCACCATCGGTGGTCGAGCCCGACCGAGCGCCAGCGAGGGAGCGGTTGTCGAGACCGGCAGCCGTGAGACAGACGAGGACGGGGACCACGGCAGACCCGGCCCCGATTTCGCGTCCGCCGCCCTCGTTGGCTAGAGTTCACCAGGTTGCTCGCCGAGAGGCGGCGACGTCCCACCCGGGGCTGTGGCGCAGTTGGTAGCGCACCTCCATGGCATGGAGGGGGTCAGGGGTTCGAATCCCCTCAGCTCCACCCGATGATCGCGTCTCGCGCCCTTGGCGTCCGGTCGGCGCATGGTGCACGGCCTCAGTCGCCGAGCACCATGCCGAGGTAGTCGTTGCCGAAGACCCGGTCGGGGTCGAGCCGGTCGCGCACGGCGGAGAAGTCCCCCAGCCGGGGCACCACCTCGGCCAGCGAGGCGGCGTCCTGGTGGTGCAGCTTGCCCCAGTGCGGCCGAGCCTCGAAGTCGCGCATCAGGGCGTCGACCTCGCCGATGTACGGCTCGGGGTCCTCGCGCCAGTAGCGGTGCACCGCGACGTAGCCCGCGTCGCGCTCGTACGCGGTCGAGAGCCACACGCCGTCAGCAGCCGCCACCCGCAGCTCGACGGGGAAGGAGATCCGCCACCGGCGGCGCTCGACGAGGTCCCGCAGCGCTCGGACGGCGTCGGGCAGGGCCGCACGGGGGACGGCGTACTCGCCTTCGCGGAAGCGCACCGTGCGCGGGCTGGTGAAGACCGCGTGCGCGTGGTCGGTGTACGTCTTCTGCCCCAGCACGCGCGTCGCCAGCCGGTTCAGCGGCGGGGTGAGCGCGGGCGCGAGCGTCCCGGCCGCGCACACCGCGCGCAGGGCGCCGTTCTGCACCAGCCGCTCGTCGACGAGCCGGGAGAGCCGGCCGGGTGGCCGGTGGGGCGTGTCGAGCGGGAGGCGGGTGTTGCGCTTGGTGGCGACCGTGTCGGTGCCCGGCCACCAGTACGCCTCGACGTGGTCCCCGGAGTCGAAGAAGCCGCCGGGGTCGGCCGCGCCGTCGAGCACGTCCTCGAGCCTGGCCGAGCTCTCGTGCGCACGGAGCAGGAAGGCGGGCACGCACTGCAGCGTCACCTCCACCAGGACGCCGAGCGCCCCCAGGCCCAGCTGCACCGCCGGCAGCAGCTCGGGGTGGTGGTCGGCGTCGACGTCGAGCAGCTCGCCGTCGGCGGTGACCAGCCGGGCGCCCGCCACCTGCGCGCTGAGGCCGCGGAAGCGTGCGCCCGTGCCGTGGGTGCCGGTGGAGATCGCGCCGGCGATGCTCTGCCGGTCGATGTCGCCCATGTTCTCCAGGGCGAGGCCGAGCGGACCGAGCAGCGCGGGCAGCTGCCACAGCCGGGTTCCCGCCCCGAGGCGTACCCGGCCCGTCACGGGCTCGACGCCCGTCACGCCGCTGAGGGCGTCGAGGTCGAGCATCACCCCGTCGGTGACGGCGACCGGGGTGAACGAGTGTCCGGCGCCGACCGCCTTGACGCGCAGTCCTCGCTCGCTCGCGGCGCGTACGACGTCGGCGACCTCGGCGACGCTGCGCGGCCGAGCCGCCTCGGCCACCTCGGCCGAGACGCACCGGCCCCAGTTGCGCCACCGAGCCGCCGAGGCGCTCGTGCTGCTCGTGCTCACAGGAAGGCCTTCCCCTCGCCTCGGTACGTGTCCAGCGCGCCGACCGTGCGGGCCTCGCCGGTGTCCAGCCCCGGCCCACCCTCGACGAGCACCAGCCGGTCGACGTGCTCGCTCAGCTCGCCGGCCTTGGTGTGGCGCAGCCACACCCGGTCGCCCACGGCCATCGACCGCGCGGCCTCGCCGCGCAGCGGCGTCTGCACCTCGCCGGCGCCCTCCCGCCCCACGGTGGCCAGGCCCTGGGGCCACACCACCTGCGGCAGCCGGTCCGCCGTCGGGGGACCGGACGCCACCCAGCCGCCGCCGAGCAGGGTGACGACGTCCGGCGCCGGCTTGCGGACGACACCGAGGGCGAACGCTGCCGCCGGTGCGGGGGAGAAGTGGGCGTAGGTGTCGAACAGGTGCGGCCCGAAGAGCCCCGAGCCCGCGGCCACCTCGGTGACCGAGGGGTCGGCGTGCGTCGACTCCACCGAGCCGGTGCCGCCACCGTTGACGAACTCGAGGTCGGCCACCCGCCGGACCGCGGAGACGGCCGCGCCGCGCCGCTCGGCCAGCTCCAGCGCCGAGGCCCGCTGCAGGGCGCGTACGACGTGACCGCGTCCGCTCCCGGCGTTGCCGAGCCCGGCGATCTGCCCCTCGTAGGCCATCACCCCGACCAGCGTGAAGCCTGGCCGCGCGACGACGGTGCGAGCCAGCGTCTGGAGGTCGGCGGCCTCGCGCACCGGTGAGCGCAGCGTCCCGACGTGACCGAGCAGCCGGTGGCGGTAGCTCGCGTCGAGCTCGAGGCAGACCCGCAGCGCCGGTCGCCGGCTCGGCGGAACAACGGAGTCGACGAGGTCGAGCTGCGCGACGTCGTCGACCATCAGGGTGACCCGCGCGGCGAGCTCGGGCGACCCGGCGAGCGCGGCCAGCGCTGCGCGGTCGACGGTGGGGTAGCCGACGACGACGTCGCGCTGCCCGGCCTCTCCGGCTGCCAGCCAGAGCGCCTCGGGCAGCGTGTACGCCAGCACGCCGGCCCAGCCGGGCAGGGCCAGCACCGCCTCGATCACCCCGCGCACGCGCACCGACTTGCTGGCCAGTCGGATCGGCAGGCCGGCCGCGCGGCGGAGCAGGTCGTGGGCGTTCCAGCGCAGCGCCTCGAGCGAGAGGACCCCGAGCGGCGGGTCGAGGGAGGCGGTGGCCGCGTCCAGCGCGGGCCACCACCGCTGCGGCTCGCGCCACGGCTCCTGTCCGGGAGGGGTGGCGAGGTCGGGGACCGCGGCCAGTGGTCGGGCGGGGCTGTCACCGGGATGGATGCTCATCGCACACTCCGTACGAACCAGGTGGTGGCGGCGCCGGCCAGACCGGTCAGCGCCGAGACGACGAAGAGCAGCCCGAAGCCGGCGGTCAGGCTGACCAGGCCGGCACCGAGCAGCGGGCCGAAGGCCTGCGGAGCCACCACGGCGACGTTCATGATGCCGAGGTCCTTGGCCCGGGTCTCGGGGTCGGGGAGCACCTGGGTGGCCAGCGCCTGGTCGACGGCCAGGAAGCAGCCGTAGCCGGCGCCCGAGAGCCCCGCGGCCACGACGGCCAGGGGCAGCGAGGACGCGGCGACGAGCAACAGGGCAGCCAGCGCCTGGGTGAGCGCCGCGGCGACCACGAACGGCTTGCGGCGGCCCAGCCGGTCGCTGAGGCGGCCGAGCCACACCGAGGTGGCGATGACGAAGACCATGTAGACCACAGACAGGGTCAGCAGGTCGCCGGGGGCGTCGTCGCGGCGCAGGCCGTACTCGAGGTAGAACAGCAGCAGCGTGGTGCCGAGCGCGTTGCCGAGGTTGACCAGCAGCCGGCCCAGCAGTGCCCAGCCGAAGTCGGGGTGCCGTCGCGGGTCCACCCACCACGCGCCGAGCAGCTCGCGCCGACCGAGCCGAGGCCCGCGCGCCACCGCCGGATCGCGCACGAGCAGGGCGAACGGGACCACGAGCAGCACGAGCGCGACCGCCGAGAAGGTGTAGCCGCCGACCGCGCCCCAGCCGGCGGCGGTCACCACCGCGAGGCCGAGGATCACGCCGACCGCCTGCGGGGCGGAGACCAGGCCGGAGACCAGGCCACGCTGGTCGACCGGGACCTGGTCGGAGATCATCGCGGTGATCGCGGCGGTGAGCACGCAGAAGCCGACGAGCGCCAGGCTCCACCCGAGGGTGACGCCGGGCAGGGACTGCTGCCGACCCAGGACCAGCAGCCCGCCGGCGAACAGCGCGGTGCCGACCCCCACCCACGGCCGTCGTCGTCCCAGCCTCGAGCGGGTGAGGTCGGAGGCCAGGCCGGCGAGCGGGTACGCCACGAGCGCCAGCACGCCCGCGACGGCCGAGACGACACCGAAGGCCACGACGCTGCCGACCCAGTCGCCGGCGCCGGTGGTGAACGCCGACGAGCCGCGGACGGCGTCGACCTGCTCGGGCAGCAGCAGCTGGATCGGCGTCAGCTGGGCCAGCCAGACGCCGAGCCAGGCCAGGGTGAACAGGCTCAGCCAGCGGCCTCCGACGCGGGTGGTGGGCTCGGCGGGTGCCTGTGTGGTGCCCACCCCGGCGGTGTCCCGGCTCATCGCGCGGCCTCGGTGGCGAGGGCGGGCTCGAGCTGTCCGACCAGCGCGGCCACGGCGAGGTCGGCCAGACGGTCCAGCGCAGCGTCGTCGCGCTCGGCGAGCCAGGCGAGCGTCATGCCGTCGGTGAGCGCGACGACCAGCGCGGCGAGGTCGGCGAGCGGAGCCCTCCAGACGACGTCGTGACGCGTGGCCACCTGGGCGAGCAGGTCGGCCGCGACGTCGTGGTAGTGCCGGTACTGCGCGGCGGCCAGCGGCGAGAGCGCCTCGGTGCGCAGCGCAGCCTGGGTCAGCTCGAGCATGCCCTGCTCGCGACCGGGGTCGGCACGGAGCAGGGCGAGGTAGCCGCGGACCGCGGCCCGCAGGGCCTGCTCGGCGCTGCCCGCCTCGGCGAGCAGACCAGCGAGCCCCGCCTCACGCTCCTTCGCGATCACCGCCGCGATGACGTCGCCCAGCAGCTGCTCGCGCGAGTCGTACGCGTAGTGGAAGCTGGCCAGCGACATCCCGGCCTCGGCCACCACCGCCCGGGTGGTCAGCGCACCGAGGCCGTCGCGCGAGAGCACGAGCAGCGCCGCCTCGCAGAGCAGGGCCCGGCGCTCGACCGCGCTGATCCGTGGCATCTGCCCGCCCCGCTCCTGGTCGGCTCCGAAGTGGGTCAGGTGTCCCACTCGGTAAGGTGGGCTGACAGTCCCACACGCCGAGCGAGCCGGCAAGGCCTCCGGACTATCCACCGACCAGCGGCGTCGACGTCGTGCGCGAGGCCGTGCTCCGACCGCTCCCGCTCGATAGGGTCGCGGGCGTGTACGTGCCTCCCGCCAACGCCGTCTCCGAGTCCGACCTGCGCGCGATGGTCCGGGCCGCTCGTACGGCGCAGCTGGTGACGGTGGGGCCCGACGGCGTACCCCTCGCGACACTGCTGCCGGTGCTCTGGCGCGAGGACGTCGTGGTCGCCCACATGGCGCTCGCCAACGAGCACTGGCGCAGCATCCCGGAGACGGACGGTGCGCCGGCGCTGGTGGTGTGCACACTGCCCGACGCGTACGTCTCGCCGTCGTGGTATGCCGCCAAGGCCGAGCACGGGCGCGTCGTCCCGACCTGGAACTACTCGGCGGTCCACCTGACCGGAACCGCCCGCGTCGTCCGCGACGTCGACTGGCTGCGCGACGCCGTGACCGGGCTGACCGACCACCACGAGGCGGGCCGGGTCGAGCCCTGGGCGGTGGCCGACGCACCGGTGGCGTTCACCGAGGGCCAGCTGCGCGGCATCGTCGGGGTCGAGGTGCGGGTCGAGCGGGCCGAGGGCAAGGCCAAGCTCAGCCAGAACCGCTCCGAGGCCGACCGCGCGGGCGTCGTCGGCGGCCTGCGAGACGAGGCGCCCGCGGTGGCTGCCGCGGTCGCGGCGGGTCGCGCCCTGCCGTGAGCGGGGGACTGCGGCTCGCCATCCCTTCCGGGCGCTGGGTGCTGCTCGCGACGATCCTCGGCTCGGCCCTCGCCGGCATCGACGCCACCGTCGTCAACGTCGCGCTGCCGGCGATCGGCGACTCCCTGGGTGCGGGCTTCACGGGGCTGCAGTGGACGGTCACGGCGTACGCGCTCACGCTCGCGTCGTTCATCCTCCTCGGCGGCACCCTGGGCGACCTCTTCGGCCGGCGCCGCGTGTTCCTCCTCGGGGTGGTCTGGTTCGCCGTCGCCTCGCTGGTGTGCGGGCTGTCGGTCGACGTCACGATGCTGATCGCCGCCCGCGCCGTGCAGGGCGTCGGCGCCGCCCTGCTGACGCCGGGCAGCCTGTCGATCCTGCAGGCCGGCTTCGAGCGCGCGGACCGCGCGCGGGCGATCGGCGCCTGGTCCGGGCTGGGCGGCGTGGCCACCGCGGTCGGGCCGCTGCTCGGCGGCTGGCTGGTGGACGTCGCGTCGTGGCGGTGGGTGTTCCTCATCAACGTCCCGCTCGCCGCGCTCGTGGTCCTGGTGGCCCTGCGGCACGTGCCGGAGAGCCGAGACGCGACGGTGGAGGGCCAGCACGTCGACTGGCTGGGCGGTGTGACCGGAGCAGTGGCCCTCGGATCGCTCAGCTACGCGCTGATCGAGGGCGGGCGGGCGCTGCTGCCGGCGCTCGGCGTGGCGGTGGTCGCGGGCGCCGCGTTCGCGCTGCGCGAGCGGACGGCGGCGTACCCGGTCCTGCCGCTGCGGGTCTTCGCCTCCGCGCAGTTCAGCGCGGTCAACGCGGTGACCTTCGTCGTGTACGGCGGCATCGGCCTGCTGTTCTTCCTGCTCGTCGTCCAGCTGCAGGTCTCGGCCGGCTTCGGGCCGGTCGAAGCAGGGGTGGCGAGCCTGCCGGTGACCGTGCTGATGCTGCTGCTCTCCCCGCGCTCCGGCGCGCTCGCCGCCCGGATCGGTCCCCGCGTGCAGATGACCGTGGGGCCGGCGCTCGCGGCCGTCGGCCTGCTGCTGCTCTCCCGCGTCGGCCCGGGGGCGTCGTACGCCGTGGACGTGCTGCCCGGCGTCGTCGTCTTCGGTGCCGGGCTCTCCGCCCTCGTCGCACCGCTCACCGCGGCGGCGCTTGCGGCCGCTCCCGCCGAGCACGCCGGGATGGCGTCCGGGGTCAACAACGCCGTGGCGCGCACGGGACAGCTGCTCGCGGTGGCCGCCGTACCGGCACTGGTCGGGCTGAGCGGCGCCGGCTACGCCGACCCGTCGGTCTTCACGCCCGGCTACCGGCACGCGCTGTGGATCGCCGCCGGCGCGGTGGCGCTCGGTGGGGTCGTCGCTGCCCTGTTCGTCCGCAACGACGTCCTCGAGGACGACGAGGTGCCGCCGTCCGCGGGTGCCTGAGCGGGCGGCCGGTGCTGCAGGTCGACGACCTCGGCCGGGCTCGGGCCGCTCACCGCAGGTGCTCGTCGAAGAACGCCTCGATCCGCCGCCACGCGTCCGTGGCCGAGTCCGGCTCCGGTCCGACGTGGAGGACCCGCTGGACCACCCGGCCGACGAGCGCCGGGCCAGGGATGTTGGGTGCGTCGTTGAGGAAGCTGTGCCCCGCCTCGGCGTACTCCTTCACGTCGTGGGGTACGCCCTGCCGGGCCAGGGCGCCGGCGAGCTTGCTGGCGGCTCCGCGCAGCGACGGGTCCTTGCCGCCGTAGGACCCCACGACCGGGCAGGCCCCCTCGAGTGCCGCGTCGAGGTGGCGTGGCAGCTGCCCGTAGTTCGCCGAGGCGGCGTCGAAGCGGTGTCCTGCGGCCGTCATCAGGGCGAAGCCGCCACCCATGCAGAAGCCGATCACGCCCACCGAGCCGTTCGCGTCGGACCGCGCCGCGAGGTGTGCCCGGGCGGTCTCGATGTCGACGTACGCCCGCCCCTCGCCAACGAGCAGCGCGCGCATGGTGGCCACGAGGCAGCGACGCGCACCGCCCTGGGAGAACAGGTCCGGCATCAGTGCGGTGAAGCCCGCATCGGCCAGCCGCTGCACCTGACGGCGCATCACGTCGTCGACCCCGAAGGCCTCGTGCACCACCACCACGCCGGGGTGCGGGCCGGGGCCGTCCGGCTCGGCCAGGACGCCGCGCAGGCCCCGGCTGCCACCGGGGGAGTCGGGCAGGGAGATCTCCGTCGTCGCCATGACCGCATGCTGCCACTGCCGTCGCGGAAGGTGACGATTCAACAACGGCGGTCCTCGCGCTAGGCACTGCTCGCGCCGAGGAGTAAGTTGCCGCGCGCACCACCGATCCCGGTGTGCACACGTACAACAGGAGCACCGGACATGAGTGACGCACTGAGACTCGGCACGAACTGGGTCGACTACCTGGTGATCGCGATCTACTTCGTCTTCGTCCTCGGCATCGGGATCATGGCGCGTCGCGCCGTCTCGAGCAGCCTGGACTTCTTCCTCTCCGGTCGCTCGCTGCCGGCCTGGGTGACGGGGCTGGCGTTCATCTCGGCCAACCTCGGGGCGGTCGAGATCATCGGCAACTCCGCCAACGGCGCGAACTACGGACTGCCGTCGGTGCACTTCTTCTGGATCGGCGCCGTGCCGGCGATGCTGTTCCTCGGCGTCGTGATGATGCCGTTCTACTACGGCTCCAAGGTGCGCTCGGTCCCCGAGTTCATGCTGCGCCGGTTCGGACCGACGGCCCACCTGGTCAACGCGATCAGCTTCGCCGTCGCCCAGCTCCTGATCGCCGGCATCAACCTGTACCTCCTGGCCAACATCGTCGAGATCATCCTCGGGTGGAAGCTCTGGGTCTCCCTGATCGTGGCCGCCGCGATCGTGCTCACCTACACCACCCTCGGCGGGCTGTCGGCGGCGATCTACAACGAGGTCCTGCAGTTCTTCGTGATCGTCGCCTCCCTGACGCCGCTGACCATCATCGGTCTGAACAAGGTCGGCGGCTGGGGTGGTCTGAAGGACAAGGTGACGGCCAGCGCGGGCGGGTCGGCGCAGCTCTCGTCCTGGCCCGGGAACGGACTGACCGGCTTCGACAGCTCGCTGCTGTCGGTGATCGGGATCGTCTTCGGGCTCGGGTTCGTGCTCTCGTTCGGCTACTGGACGACCAACTTCGTCGAGGTGCAGCGAGCGATGGCCTCGAAGTCGATCTCGGCGGCCCAGCGGGCGCCGATCATCGGTGCCTTCCCGAAGATGTTCATCCCCTTCATCGTGATCCTGCCGGGCATGATCGCCGCGGTGCTGGTCAACGAGATCTCCGACCCGAAGAACTCCGGCGGCAGTCCCAACTACAACAACGCGATCCTCTACCTGATCCGCGACCTGCTGCCCAACGGCCTGCTCGGCCTGGCGGTCACCGGTCTGCTGGCGGCCTTCATGGCCGGCATGGCGGCGAACATCTCGGCCTTCAACACGGTGTTCTCCTACGACCTGTGGCAGACGTACGTCGTCAAGGACCGCGAGGACGGCTACTACCTCACCGTCGGGCGGTGGGCCACCGTCGGCGCGACCGTGGTCGCCATCGGTACGGCGACCTTCGCGGCGTCGTACTCCAACGTCATGAACTACCTCCAGACGTTGTTCGGGTTCTTCAACGCCCCGCTCTTCGCGACCTTCATCCTCGGTATGTTCTGGAAGCGGATGACCGCGAGCGCCGGGTGGATCGGGCTCGTCTCCGGCACGGTGGCCGCGATCGTCGTCAGCGTCCTCGGCACCGACGTGCTCGGCGGCCTCTCGCTCGGGGTGATCGGTCTGACGGGGCAGGGCGCGAGCTTCGTCGCCGCCGGTGCCGCCTTCGTGGTCGACCTGATCGTCAGCGTCGCGGTCACCCTGGTGACCGCGCCGAAGCCCGAGTCGTCACTGCGGGGCCTCGTCTACAGCCTCACCCCGAAGTCCGACTTCCACGACGACTCCGAGGGCAAGCTGTCCTGGTGGCAGCAGCCGACCAAGCTCGCCGGTGTGGGTCTGGTCATGGTCATCATCTTGAACATCATCTTCTGGTGAGGAGCCAGTCATGAGCGAGTCCGACACCACCGAGCAGCCGGTCAGGCACACCGCCGGCGCGTTCGACGTGCGCACCTTCATCGCCGCCCTGATGGGGATCTTCGGCGTGATCCTGGTCCTTGCCGGCATCTTCGGCTCCGACACCACGACGACGGGGACGAAGACGCCCGGCAACGCCAACCTCTGGGTCGGCATCGCGCTCGTGGTCTTCGCCGTGCTCATGCAGGGCTGGGCGATGCTCCGCCCGACGATCGTGGACGAGGCCGAGCTGGCCAAGCAGAAGGCCGAGGCCGAGGAGATGGGCGGCCACTCGGCGCACTGAGGCCGGCCTGCCTAGGCTTGCCCGGTGCTCGACTCCCTCGCGCCGGCGCGTCGTCGGCTGGTGCTGGCGCTGCTCGGCGCCCTGGTCGTCGTCGTGGTGGCGGGGGCGGTCGTCCTGGTCGTGCGCTCGACCGGCTCGGGGCCGTCCCAGGACGACCCCGGACCGGTGGTGCTCGTGCCCGGGTACGGCGGCGACGCGGGCGACCTGGAGCCCCTCACGGACCGGGCGCGTGCCCTCGGGAGAGCGGCGTACCCTTTCGACCCGCCCGGTGACGGCACCGGCGACCTGCGTACCGAGGCCCGGGCCCTGGCACGCTTCGTCGACCGGGTGCTGGCCCGGACCGGGGCGGAATCGGTGGACCTCGTCGGCTACTCGGCGGGCGGAATCGTGGCCCGCGTCTTCATCCGGTACGACGGCGGCGACGCGCTCGTACGCCGGGTCCTCACCGTCGGCAGCCCGCACCACGGCACCGAGGTCGCCCAGCAGGCCAAGGACGCCGCCGGAGGGTGCCCGGCGGGCTGCGAGGCCCTCGCCACCGACTCCTCGCTGATCCGGCGCCTGGACGCCGGGGACGAGACGCCGGACCAGCAGCGGTGGGTGACGGTGCGCTCCGACGCCGACCGGACCGTCGTGCCCACGGACACGGCCGAGCTCGAGGGTGCGCTGAACCTGCGGATCCAGACGTACTGTCCGGACCGCTCCACCGACCACGGCAACCTGCCGCGCGACCCGGTCAGCCTGGCCGCGCTGGACGCGACGATCGGCAAGGCGGCGCCGTCCCGCCCGGGCCGGGTGGACTGCGGCTAGGGCTTGACACGCCCTAGCTCTTCACGTCCTTGGTCGCGAAGCTGGCCCAGGCCGCGGCGAGGAAGACCACGAGGTACGACGCCTGCGTGAGCACGCCGCGGACCACCTCGGTCCACCGGATCGGGTCGCGGAACAGGTCGACGAACGAGAGCCAGTAGCGGGTCGGGAGGAACGGCCGCAGCGACTCGGCGGCGTCGAGGCCCAGCAGCACTGTGGAGGCGATCAGCACGCCCACGGTTCCCAGCGCGGCGGCGATCGCGGAGTCGGTGAGGGTGGAGAAGAACAGCGCGACCGCGGCGACGCCGAGCATCGACAGGGTCACGTACGCGACCGCGAGCAGGCTGCGCTGCACCAGCGCCTGGGTGTCCAGGTCGGTGCCGGAGATCGAGACGACGCCGCCGACCTGGGTACGTCCGAGGAGCAGCTGGCCCTCCACGAGGCCGGCCACCGCGACGGCGACCACGGCCAGCAGGACGAACGCGACGACGCTGACCAGCTTGGCGATCAGCAGGTGACCCCGCCGGACGGGGCGGACGAGCAGGTAGCGCAGCGTCCCGGTCTGCGCCTCGCCGGCGATCGCGTCGCCGCCGACCACGGCCACGGCGATCGGCAGGAACAGCGGCAGCACGATCCCCATCGCGGCCAGCGGGTAGAGCGACCCGTCGCTGAGCACCGCCGCAAGGAACGGCGGACCGGTGCCCGGGCGTGGCCCGAGCTCGGTGACCGAGAGCAGGATCGCGACCACCAGCGGCAGCACGTTGAGCGCGGCGATGGTGATCCAGGTCCGCGGTCGGCGCAGCATCTGGATCAGCTCGACACGGATCATGCGGCCCCCGCCCCACGGAACACGCCCGGGTCGGTCGCCTCGAGCACGACGTCCTCCAGCGAGCGGCGCTGCGGCCCCACCTCCGCCACGGGTACGCCGGCGCGGACGAGGGTCTCGTTGACCTCCGCGCTGCGTCCCGGCACGAGGACCGTCTCCCCCTCGGGGCGTACGTCGCGGTGCCCGGCAGAGGAGAGGACCTGCACCGCCCGGGCCGGCTCGGTGGTCACGACCCGCACCAGCCCGGTCGGGCCGGTCAGCGTGGTCAGCTCGTCCTGGACGACCAGCCGGCCCCGGTCCAGCACGCCGACGCGGGTGCACATCTGCTCGATCTCGGCCAGGAGGTGGCTGGAGAGGAAGATGGTGGTCCCTTCCCGGTTGAGGGTGACCAGCAGGTCCCGCATCTCGCGGATGCCCTGCGGGTCCAGGCCGTTGGTGGGCTCGTCGAGCATCAGCAGCGGTGGGCGACGCAGCAGGGCGGAAGCGAGCCCGAGGCGCTGGCGCATGCCGAGGGAGTACGCCCGCACCGGCCGCCGGTCGGCGGGGTCGAGCCCGACCTGCTCGAGGGTCTCGGCGACCCGGCGCCGCCCGGCGCGACGGCCCGGACCGGCCGCGTCGACGGTGGCGAGGTTGGCGCGCCCGGACAGGTGCGGGTACGCACCCGGACCCTCGATCAGCGCGCCGACCGACGGCAGGACGTCCCGGGCGCTGCGGGGCATCCGCCGCCCCAGCACCTCGATGTCGCCCGAGGTGGCCAGGACCAGGCCGAGCAGCATGCGCACGGTGGTGGTCTTGCCCGAGCCGTTGGCCCCGAGGAAGCCGTAGACGTCGCCCTCGCGCACGTCGAGGTCCACGTCGTCGACTGCCCTCACCCGCCCGAACCGCTTGGTCAGTCCGTGCGTGCGGATCATCGGCTCTCTCCTCTGCCGGGACGGAAGCGCACCGAGCCCAGGTCCTCACCGGCGCGGTCGAGGGTGTCCGGCGTGACGGTGCCGGTGAGCAGGAAGACCCCGCGGCCGGCGCCCTCGAGTCGTACCGAGACCGGGCCGACGGCGAGCGAGATGCCGTCGTCGTCGCGCTTCGCGGCGGGGCTCTCCTCGAGCTGCGCGAAGGCCTCGCGTGCGATGTCGCGGCGCAGGGGGATCGCGAGCAGCGCCGTCGTCCCCCGTCCGTAGACGCCGACCGCACCGTCCAGGTCACCGGTGCGACGCAGCCCGGCCACCCGGTCGGGCGGCACGAAGGGTGCGAAGGCGTTGGCGCCGGCCGCGTCGTCGAGGGCGTAGCTCTGACGTACGTCCACCGCGTCGGCGAACGAGAAGCCGGCGTCCTCCGCGCTGGGCCGGGCGAGGTCGAGGTGGGCTGCGGTGGTGGTGAGCACCGGCAGGCGCCCGCCGGCGTAGACCTCGACCCGGGTGGCGACGCCCGTCTTCTCGTCGGCCCACAGGTCCACGCGGCTGATCGTCGTACGAGCATCGCTGGGGACCAGGCGCAGACCGGCCGAGGAGTGCCCCTCCACCCGCTTCGCCGGGAGCCGGCTCAGGTCGGCGTCCTTCGCCCCTGACAGCATCCGTCGGGCCAGCGTGGCCGGCAGGACGTCACTGGTGTCCGGCAACCGCACCGAGGAGTACCGCGTGGTCGTCGCGCGTCGGCTCTCGAAGCTCCAGGTGGCCGCCCGGTCGCCACGGCGGGCCAGGTCCGACTCGCCGCTCGAGCTGGTCTTGTCGACCCGCCAGTGCTCGGCGTCGCGCCACCACACGCGCAGGTCCGAGGACTCGCCGAGCAGGTCGGCGACGCCGCCGAAGGAGTCCACGTCCGGGACCGCCAGCGTGCCGACCGTGCTGACCTGTCCCGACCACCCGACGTCGGCCGAGGAGCGGACGCGGTCGGCGAGGGCGGGAGCGGAGACGTCCGCCGCCGCGGCGGGCAGGACGCGCGGCACGAGCACGGGGGAGAGGACCGCTGCTGCGACCACGACGACCAGGAGCCATCGCAGCGGGGAAGTCATGCGCCCACCGTAGGCGGGCCTGCCCAGGGGTGGTGGGGATCGGAGGGGTCCACCGTTCATCTCGCCGCGGCGGGCGTGTTCGCCGTACGGCCACCGCAGGCTCTTGCCCTGGCTACTTGTATGAACAAGTCTGGGCGTCGGCAGATCATCTCTCGGAAGGCGAACCATGCGACACACCCCGGACCTCCCACCGCTACGCCGTCGGCGCGCGCTAGCGGCTGGCACCGCACTCCTCGGCGCACTGTCCCTGAGTGCTGTCGCCACCGGCAGCGCCGACGCCGCCGGTTCCGACCAGCACGTCCTCGTGGTCGGTATCGACGGCCTGCGCTACGACAAGATCGCGCCCGCCGACGCACCGAACCTCGACGCGATGATCGCGAACGGCTACTCGGCGCGTACGACCCTCTACGCGAACCCGTTCGCGCCCACGCTGTCGGGGCCGGGCTGGGCGACCAACCTCACCGGCGTGTGGCCCGACAAGCACCAGGTCAAGAGCAACTCCTGGGGCACCAGCAGCACGATCACGTCGTACCCCGACTTCCTGACCCGACTCGAGCAGGCCAACCCGTCGCTCACGACGTTCGCCGCTGCCAGCTGGAACCCGATCGTCGACGGATCCGCCGGCCCGCCGCTGATCACGAGCAAGGTCGACACGGTGCGCGCGGAGTCCGAGGACGACGCCAAGGCCGCTTCCGACACGGCGAACCAGATCACGAGCGCCGCCCCGAACGCCTCGTTCCTCCACCTCGACGAGGTCGACGAGGCCGGTCACGCCTCCGGTGGCGCCTCGCAGGCCTACCTCGACGCCGTCCACGACGCCGACGCCCGCCTCGGTCAGGTTCTCCGCGCGGTCCAGGCGCGCCCCAGCAGCGAGCGGTGGAAGGTGATCGTCACCGCCGACCACGGTCACACCGACGTCGGCGGCCACGGCGGCAGCACGCCTGTCGAGCGCGGCTCGTTCATCCTCGAGACCGGTCCGGGCATCGGCAGGCAGACACCCGCGATCGCCCCGAAGAACGTCGACATCGCCGCGGAGGTGCTCTCCACGTTCGGTGTTCCGCTGCCCGCCGTGCTGGACGGGCGGCCGCTGGCCACCCGGTCCGCCGACCCCTTCGACGCGATGGTCGGTTCGCTGCAGGCGAGGCAGGACGAGACCGGCGTCCCCGCCGACGTCAAGGGCTGGACGCACTCGATGCCGTCGGGCTGGAGCGTCGACAACACCGGTATGGGCACCGGCGGTGTGACCGAGTGGCGCGGGTGGGCGCTCACCACCGACGACTTCTGGACCCGCGCGGCTCCCGACCAGGGCCGTGAGGGCAACGTGCGCGAGCGCGGCGTCTTCGCTGTCGCCGACTCCGACGAGTGGGCCGACAAGTCCTTCACCGGCACGTTCAGCTCCCGGATCGTGTCCCCGGCGTACGACGTGTCGGGCAGGACGAGAGCGACCGTGTCGTTCTGGAACCACTACCGCCGCAGCGGCAACCAGACCGCGCAGGTGCAGGTCTCGGTCGACGGCGGCGCGTGGACGACCGCCGCGACGTACGCCGCCGACGTCGTCGCGCAGCGCTCGAGCGTGGCGGTCACGCTGCCCGCAGGGGCGAAGACGCTGCGGGTGCGCTGGGCGCTCACCAACGCGGACAACGACTGGTTCTGGGCGATCGACGAGCCGAGCGTGAGCTGACGATCAGGTGATCGTGAGACCCCCGTCGACGGCCAGCGTCTGACCGGTGACGTAGCCGCCGGCGGGGGAGACCAGCCAGACCAGCGTCGCCGCCAGCTCGGCCGGGTCACCGGTGCGGCCGGCGGGGACGCGCTCGACCATCGACTCGAGATAGCCCTCGACGTACGTGTCGGTCATCTCGGACTCGAAGAAGCCCGGGGCCAGGGCGTTGACGCGGATGCCCTTGCGGCCCGTCCACTGCTGGGCGAGGTCGCGGGTGAGGCCGATCAGCGCCGCCTTGGACGCGGAGTACGCCGCCTGCGGCAGCGCGGCGGTGGTCAGGCCCAGCACCGAGGAGATGTTGACGATGCTGGAGCCGGGCTGCATCACCCGGCCGCACGACTGCGCCATCCAGTAGCAGCCGTTGAGGTTGACGTCGATCACCTCGCGGAACTGCTCGGGGGTCTCCCGGGTGGCGGGGTACGCGGTGCCGATGCCGGCGTTGTTGACCAGCACGTCGACCCCGCCGAGCTGCTCGACCGTCGCGTCGACGAGACCCTGGCAGGAGCCGGGGTCCGCGACGTCGGTCGCCACGGCGATCGCGCGGCGGCCCAGCCCCTCGACCATCGCGCGGGTCTCCTCGAGCTTGTCGACCCGGCGCGCGCCGAGCGCCACGTCGGCACCGGCCTCGGCCAGCGCCCGCGCGAAGGCGACCCCCAGCCCGGAGGACGCGCCGGTGACGACGGCGACCTTGCCGTCGAGACGGAACAGGTCCAGCGTGCTCATCACTCGGGGTCTCCGGTGCGACGCGAGCGCAGCGAGTGTCGTGGTGGGGTGTTCACTCGTACCCCAGGATCGACTCGCGCTTGTCCGCCCAAGCCAGTGCGGAGGCGATGGCCTCCTTGACGCTCAGCTGGGCCTCCCAGCCGATGACGTCGCGGATCTTGTCCACGTTGGCGAAGGCGCCCACGGCGTCGCCGGGCCTCGGGGGACCTTCGGCGAGCGGCACCTCGGCGCCGTACACCTCCTCGAACATCGCCACCAGCTCGCGCACGGTCGTGCCGTCGCCGGTGCCGACATTGAGGACCGCGCTCGGCGCTCCCTCGGCCTCGATGATCGTGTCGAACCCCTCGACCGCGGCGACGTGCGCCTGCGCGAGGTCCCACACGTGCAGGTAGTCGCGGATCCCGGTGCCGTCGCGCGTCGGCAGGTCCGTGCCGGTGATCGTGAAGGCGTCCTTCAGCCCGCGGGCGGCCAGCACCAGCTGCCCGAGGACGTGGCTGGGCTCCTTGGCGTAGATCCCCGACTCGAGGTCGGGGTCGGAGCCGATCGGGTTGAAGTAGCGCAGGATCACCGCACGCAGGTCGGTCGCCGCCGCGAGGTCGATCAGCGCCCACTCCATGACCCGCTTGGTCCGGGCGTACGGCGAGCCCGGCGCGAGCGGGTCGCTCTCGAGGACCTCGAAGCCGTCCTTTGTGGCGTAGAGCGAGGCCGAGGAGGAGAACAGCACCCGCGGCTTGCCGAGCGCGGTCAGGGTGTCGAACAGCTCGAGGCTCTTCGCGACGTTGTTCTGGTAGTAGGTGTACGGCTGCTGCACCGACTCCGGCACCAGGATCATCGCGGCCATGTGCACCGTCGCCTCGATGTCGGGGTGCTCCTCGACGATCCGCGCCAGCAGCGCCCGGTCGGCGATGTCGCCCTCGTAGAAGATCCGGTCGCGGACGAACGCGTGCGGCCCGGTGACCAGCGAGTCGAGGATCACCGGCGTGTGCCCGGCCTGCTCGAGCGCCTTGGCCGTGGTGGACCCGAGGTAGCCGGCTCCGCCGGTGAGGAGGACCTTCATGGCGAGCACCCTAGCCAGCGGTGGGGTCTCGACAGGCTCAACCCTCGGTGGGCACGGTGGTCGAGCCTGTCGAGACCCGGTGGTTGGGGTAGGCGTTCGGCCGGCGGTGGTCTCGACGTCCTCCCTCGCTGGCGCTCGGTTCGGGCTCGACCACCTTGGGTGGGTCCGGGCTCGACCACCTCGGGTGGGGTTTCGACGGGCTCAACCTCCGGTGGGCACGGTGGTCGAGCTCGTCGAGACCCGGTCAGACCTCGCGCTCGACGATGTCCTTGATCCGGGCCAGCGTCTCGGGGATACCGGTCAGCGCCTCCTGGCGGCGGGCGTCGAGGACCTCATCGGCACGGTCGGCGTACTTCTCGGCGAACATCTGCTTGGTCGCGTCGTTGAGGGACCAGGTCTCGGTGAGCCGGGTCCCGCCCTGCACGGCCTGCATGCGGTAGGACCACTCGACGTACCTCCCGCCGACCTGCCAGGCGAAGACGTTGCCGGGGTCGGCCTCGGTGACCACCGACTCGGTCTCCCAGGTGCGGCCGGGGACCTCCTGGCGACCGCCGAAGCGCGCACCGCGGGCGGGGCCGTCGCCGTCGACCCACCAGCACTCCTTGCACACCGGGCTCCACTCGCCGGTGCGGGTGACGTCGCTGACCACGTCGTACACGTCGCCCGGGTCGGCGGCGATGTGGATGGAGTCCTGGTGCTGGTCGATCGAGGCCGAGTCGCTCATGCGGCCAACCTACGACGCACGACGCTCGCGACCACACCGGTGAACCCGATCGTGGTCACGACGAACGACGCGACCGAGGCCGCGCGGAAGGTCGGCTTGGCGTACGCCTTCGGGTCCAGCGCGAGCCACAGGAACGCCGACGGGTTCGTCCACGCGCCGACGGCCAGCGCACCGGCGGCGACCTTCGAGGCGTCCGGGGCGGCGAGCCCGGCCGCGACCGTGGCCGAGCCCATCATCACGAGGTCGAGGTGCCACTGGCGGACGCGCTCGCCGGACCGGATGCCGATCGCCTCGGCCCGCTCCGGCTGCGTGTGCGTCAGCGCGTACACCCACCCGGTGAGCGCACCGGCGGCCAGCTCGACCATGCCGCTGGTGACCAGGCGTGAGGGACGGTCGTGCACGATCCGCGTCATGGTCGAAAGGTAGTGCTTGACGCGCGATCACGGTCGGCACGGAGTGCTGCCTCGTCGCCGGACGTACCCAACGCCCGTGCACCGAGCGCTGCACGGCGACGTGCTGCGTGTCCGCCCGCATCAGGTACGTCCGGCGACGATGCAGGCGTCGGCTACCCTCGTCACGTGCAGACCCTTCTCCTTCCCTAGCCGCGTCGATTCGACGCGGCCGCCCCTCCTCGCGAGGGGCTTTGTTGTGTCCAGGGGAGAGACCACTCGAGGAAGAGCGCGATGACCGAGCAGCAGCACAGCACCGAGGAGACCGACCGCTACGACGTCGAGGCGGTCCAGGCCAAATGGCTCCCGGTGTGGGAGCGTGAGGCGCCGTTCACCGCCGACGAGAACTCCGGCAAGGAGAAGCGGTACGCCCTGACGATGTTCCCGTACCCCTCCGGCGACCTGCACATGGGGCACGGCGAGGCGTTCGCGCTGCACGACGTGATCGCGCGCTACTGGCGGCTGCGCGGCTTCGAGGTGATGAACCCGATCGGCTGGGACTCCTTCGGCCTGCCGGCGGAGAACGCCGCGATCCGCAACGACACGCACCCGGCGGAGTACACGTACGCCAACATCGAGACTCAGGCCGAGTCGATGCGGCACTACGCGACCTCCTTCGACTGGACGCGGCGCCTGCACACCTCCGACCCGGAGTACTACCGCTGGACGCAGTGGCTGTTCCTGCGCTTCCGCGAGCGCGGGCTGGCGTACCGCAAGGACGCGCCGGTCAACTGGTGCCCCAACGACCAGACCGTGCTGGCGAACGAGCAGGTCGTCGACGGTCGCTGCGAGCGCTGCGGCGCCGAGGTGACGCGCCGTGAGCTGAACCAGTGGTACTTCAAGATCACCGACTACGCCCAGCGGCTGCTCGACGACATGGAGCCGCTGGAGACGACCTGGGGCCAGCGCGTGCTGACGGCTCAGCGGAACTGGATCGGGCGCTCCGAGGGTGCGCACGTGACCTTCTCGGTCGACGGTCGCGACCCGCTCACGGTCTACACCACGCGTCCCGACACGCTGTGGGGCGCGACCTTCATGGTCGTCGCCGCCGACGCGCCGCTGGCTGCATCACTGGTCACCGACGCGCAGCGGGAGGCGTACGAGACGTACGTCGAGCAGGTGCGCGCCGCCTCGGACATCGAGCGGCTGGCCAGCGACCGGCCCAAGACCGGCGTCGACCTCGGCGTCACCGCGACCAACCCGGTGACCGGGGAGCAGATGCCGGTGTGGGCGGCGGACTACGTGCTGGCCGACTACGGCACCGGCGCGATCATGGCCGTGCCCGCGCACGACCAGCGCGACCTCGACTTCGCCCGGGCGCACGACCTGCCGGTGCGCATGGTCGTCGCGGTCCCCGGCGAGGAGGACCCGGCCGTCTCCGGCGTCGCGACCACCGGCGACGGGACGTACGTCGCCTCCGGCCCGCTGGACGGCCTGAGCGACAAGGCCGCCGGGATCCGCACGGTCGTCGAGATGCTCGAGAAGGACGGCCGCGGCGAGGGGACGGTCAACTTCCGGCTGCGGGACTGGCTGCTGTCGCGGCAGCGCTACTGGGGTGTGCCGATCCCGGTGGTGCACTGCCCCGACTGCGGCGAGGTCGCCGTACCCGACGACCAGCTGCCGCTGGAGCTGCCGGACCTGCGCGGTGCCGACCTCAAGCCCAAGGGCGTCTCGCCGCTGGCCGCCGCGACGGACTGGGTGAACGTCTCCTGCCCGCAGTGCGGCGCGGCCGCGAAGCGCGACACCGACACGATGGACACCTTCGTGGACTCGTCGTGGTACTTCCTGCGCTACTGCTCGCCGGGACTCACGACGGCCGCCTTCGACCCCGAGCAGGTGCGCGCGTGGATGCCGGCGGACGTGTACGTCGGCGGCGTCGAGCACGCGGTGCTGCACCTGCTGTACGCCCGCTTCTTCACCAAGGTCCTGCACGACATGGGCCTGGTCGACTTCGTCGAGCCCTTCGCCGCCCAGCTCAACCAGGGCGTGGTGATCAACGAGGGCAAGAAGATGAGCAAGTCGCTGGGCAACGGCGTCAACCTGGGCGAGCAGCTCGCGGAGTTCGGCGTCGACGCCGTCCGCCTCACGTTGGTGTTCGCCGGCCCGCCCGAGGACAACATCGACTGGGCGGACATGTCACCCGCCGGGTCGCTGAAGTTCCTGCAGCGGGCCTGGCGGCTCTCCGGTGACGTCACGTCCGCGCCGGGCACGCCGTACGCCGAGGGTGACCTCGAGCTGCGTCGGGCGGTGGCGCGTACGGTCCACGACGCCGCCGACCTGATCGAGCACGGTCACCGGTTCAACGTGATGGTCGCCCGGACGATGGAGCTGGTGAACGCCACCCGCAAGACCATCGACGCCGGCGCCGGACCGGCCGACCCCGCCGTGCGCGAGGCGACCGAGGCCGTGGCCGTGCTGCTGTCGCTGGTCGCCCCGTACGTCGCGGAGGAGATGTGGGAGCGGCTCGGGCACGAGCCGTGCATCGCCAACGCCGCGTGGCCGGTCGTCGACGAGGCACTGCTGGTGGCGGAGTCCGTCACCGCTGTCGTCCAGGTGCAGGGCAAGGTCAAGGCCAGGCTGGAGGTGTCGCCGGACGTCACCGAGGAGGACCTGCGGGCCGCCGCGCTCGCCGACGCCGACGTCGTACGCGCCCTCGACGGTCGCGAGCCTCGCAAGGTGATCGTCCGCGCCCCGAAGCTGGTCAACCTCGTCGTCTGAGTCGAGGCGCCGGGGGCTCAGCGGGAGAGGTCGGCCTTCAGCGCGGCGAGCGTACGAGCGATGTTGCCGCGCTGGAACTCCGCGAACGGCTTCCCGGCGGCGACCTTGTCGAAGAGGTTCGCCGCCAGGTCGGGCCAGGGACGGTTGTCGGTCCACGTCTCGGTGACCCGCGTCCCGCCACCCGCGGGGGAGAGGTCGTAGGACCAGCTGGCGATCCGGCCGCCCATCACCGGCTTGCTGGGGCCGATCGCGAGCACGTCGAAGGCGAAGCGCTTGCCCGGGTCGCTGTCGCTGACCCGGCACTTGGTGACCCATCGTGCGCGCCCGCGCCTGTTGCGGCCGACGAACTCGTCGCCGACGGACAGGACGCCCCTGGACGGCGCCTCGGTGCCGCTGTTCTCGGGGCTCCAGCGCCCCATCTGCGACGGGTCGGCCAGCTGCGCCCAGATCTCGTCGGCGGGGGCGTCGATCTCGACGGAGTCGGAGACGGTCAGCGTGCGTTTCATCGGCGGTTCCTTGCGTCGAGGAGGGTACGGCTGGCGACGACGCCGACGAACATCGACACGACCGCCACCCAGGAGGCGACGTTCAGCTGCGCGACGCCGGACAGCCCGTGGCCGAGGTTGCAGCCACCGGCGATCCAGCCGCCGGCACCGAGCAGGAAGCCTCCCACCAGCAGCTGGACGTACCTGACGGGGGTCTCGCCGCGCACCCAGAGGTCGCCGGCTCGTCGCGCCGCGACGAACGCGCCGGGGACCAGCCCGACGAGGAACGCGATCAGCCACCAGTTCGGGCTGCCCGCGGCGAGGCTGGCGGTGGCGCCCACGGTGCTCGGGCCGTAGGTGGATCCGCCCACCCGCGCCAGCAGCCAGGCCGCCGGGACCGCGAGCCCGATGGCGACCCCCGTGGCGCGCCAGGACCAGCGGTCGTCCGGCTGGGAGCCGTCGTACGACGACCTCGGCGCCGCGGCCTCCGCCCGTCGCCCGAGCAGGACCGCGGCCACCAGCAGCACCGCCCCGATGACGACCGCCACCACGAGCCGCGGCAACCCGAGCGAGCCGCTGATCGTGCCGGCGTCCCCACCGGGGAGCACCGTGGGGCCGCGCAGGTCGGTGAAGGTGGCGGCGTACTCGCCGCCGACGAAGCCGACGATCCCGACCAGCGCACCGAGCATCCCCGTCCCGAGCTTGTAGAACAGCCCCGAGGCGCACGAGCGGGCGACGGCCATGCCGACACCGATCAGCAGCCCTCCCACGACGTTGCCGACGGGGCGGAACGGGAGGCCGGAGTTGAGGGCGTCGCCCGCCGGGGTCAGGTAGACCGCCGAGAGCAGCACCCCTGCGATCGCGACCCCGACCAGCCAGCCTCGCAGCAGCCGGGTCTCGTTGCGGCCCGCGGTCGCGAACATCGAGTGGAAGCACATCCCCGAGCGCTGCAGCACGAGTCCCAGCAGTGCCCCGGCGACCAGCCCGGTCCAGATCATCGCGCCCACGAAGGGCCAGTGTGCCTCAGGAGGCTTTGGAGTAGCTCAGGTCCTTCCCGCGCAACGTGAGCCGCAGTCCCTGCTCGGTCGCGCGCACGGACTGCACGGTGACGTCGAAGGGCAGGTCGTCGAGGCGTACGGCGTCGTCCACCGCGTCGCGCAGCGCGGAGCCGATCGAGTCGGGCAGGTCGTCGCCCAGATCGAGGTCACCGAACCTCAGCGAGCCCCGCTCGTAGGTCGGCTCGATCGTCGCCGACGGGGTGATCGACCCGCCGAGTGCGCTGAGCTTCTTGGAGATCTTGACGCGCCCGTCGCCGGCGTACGAGGTGGTCACCCCCAGCGCGCGCCCGAGCCCGGCGTACCCGATGGTCGCGGTGGCCGCCGCCCGCTGAGCGGTGAACCGGCTGAAGTCGCGGTTCGTCGTGACCCCGCGGAAGTCCACCCGGACCGAGCGCAGCGTCAGTGCAGTGTCCTCGACCGGGACCGAGTCGGCGCTCGCGCTGACGTGGTCGTAGCGACCCTCGGCGAACTGGTCGAGGAACGGGAAGCCGTCGATGGAGACGTCGGGCTCCTGGCTCAGACCCTGCTCACTCTGCAGGTTCGAGGCCACGACCTGCTCCGCGATGGCCTTGCCGCCCCGGTCGAGGACCAGGGCGAGGACGACCACGACGACGAGGAACCACACCAGTGCGCGCACCGCACCAGCCTGTCAGGCCCCCCTGAAGCCGTCCTGAAGGGATAGTCCCTGACGTTTCTGCGGTCGTTTCGGCGCCAGGACCGCAGAAACGTCAGGGACTACCCGTGGCGGGTCAGGCGGCGGGGCGCCGACGCAGCTCGCGACGACCCTGCTTGGTGGTCAGCGCGGTGACGGTGGCCAGCGGGGCCTTCGAGGCGCCGTTGGGCAGGGAGAGCCGGATGACCTTGTGCCAGGCCGACGCCACCTGCACCGGGAGCGGCGCCGAGTGGTAGTTCAGGCCGTAGCGGCGGAACAGGTCCTGCACCTGCGGCGCGATCTCGGCGTACCGGTTGGAGGGCAGGTCGGGGAACAGGTGGTGCTCGACCTGGTGCGAGAGGTTGCCGGTCATGAAGTGCATGGCCTTGGAGCCGGAGATGTTGGCCGAGCCGAGCATCTGGCGCAGGTACCACTCGCCGCGGGTCTCGCCGTCGATCGACTTCTTCTCGAACGTCTCCACGCCCTCGGGGAAGTGCCCGCACATGATCACCGAGTGGGTCCACAGGTTGCGGATCAGGTTGGCGGTGAAGTTCGCCGACAGCGTGGTCAGCGCGGACGGGCCGGAGACCAGCGGGTGGACGACGTAGTCCTTGGTCATCTGGTTGCGGATCTTCTTCAGCGTCACCTTGGCGGCGGCCTTGAACTGCGGGCTGCGGCGCCGCTTCTTGCTGGACAGGTTCTTGCCCAGCTCGAGGTCGTACGCGGCGATGCCGTACTCGAAGAAGCAGGCGTTGATGAAGTTCCACAGCGGCTGGGCGAGGTACATCGGGTGCCAGCGCTGCTCCTCGTCGACGCGCATGATGCCGTAGCCGAGGTCGTTGTCCTTGCCGATCACGTTCGTGTACGTGTGGTGCAGCTCGTTGTGCGAGTGCTTCCACTGCTCGGCGGGCGAGGCGTTGTCCCACTCCCAGGTGGTCGAGTGGATCTTCGGGTCACGCATCCAGTCCCACTGGCCGTGCATGACGTTGTGGCCGATCTCCATGTTCTCGATGATCTTGGCGACGGCGAGTCCGGTGGTGCCGACGAACCACGCCGGCGGGAAGATCGAGGCGAGCAGCACGGCCCGCGAGCCGAGCTCGAGTCCGCGCTGGGCCTTGATGACCTTGCGGATGTACGCCGCGTCGCGCTCGCCGCGGGTGTCCAGCACCGACTGGCGGATCGCGTCGAGCTCGCGGCCCAGCTCCTCGACCTGCGCGGCCGAGAGGTGCGCGACCGGGTCGGTCTGGTCCGCCTTGGACTTGGTCTGGATGGTGGTCATCAGATTCTCCTTCTCGGTGGGGAGAGCAGTGGGGTGGTGGTCAGACGACGAGGTCGACCGGGCCGGCGGCGGCGTTGATGCAGGTTTGGACGATGACGTTGTCGCCCGGCTCGGCGCTGGTGATCTCGCCGTTGCGCAGGTCGCGCACGGAGCCCTCGCGCAGCGGGAGGACGCAGCCGAAGCACACGCCCATCCGGCAGCCGGAGGGCATCAGCACGCCGGCCTCCTCGGCGACGTCGAGCAGCGGGGTGGCGCCGTCGGCCTCGATCGAGTCGATGCCGCTCTTGGAGCAGGTGAGCGTCCCGCCCTCGGCGACCACGCGGGTGCCGGTGCGGAACTGCTCGACGAACAGCGCGAGGCCGCGCTCGTCGTGGTGCACGGCCAGCGCGTCGAGGAGACCCGCCGGGCCGCAGGCGTACGTCGCGCGCGCCCCGACGTCGGGCACCAGCGACTCGAGGTCGGCGAGGTCGAGCACGCCGTGCTCGTCGTCGTACCTCGCGACCAGGTCGATCACCCCGGCCTCGGCCAGCTCGCGCAGGTTGGTGGCGAAGATCGAGTCCGGCGCGCTGGGCGCGACGTGCAGGACGGTGACGTCGAAGGCCTCGCTGCGCGGGAGGCGGACGACGCCCTCGTCGGTCGCGGGGAACAGGTTGCGCAGCATCCCGATCACGGGCGTGATCCCGGACCCGGCGGTGACGAAGAGGAACTTGCCTCCCTCGGGCGGCAGGACGAACTCGCCCGCCGCCTGCTCGAGGTGCACCAGCGTGCCCGGTCGGGCCTGGTGGACGAGGTGGTTGCTGACCTTGCCGTCGGGCACGGCCTTGACCGTGACCGAGATCCGGCCGTCGGCGCGAGGGCCGTGGGTCAGGGAGTACGCGCGCCACAGGCGTACGCCGTCGACGTCGATCCCGATCCGGAGGTACTGCCCCGGCACGTGGCCGGCCCAGTCCGCGCCCGGGCGGATCACGATGGTGGCGGCGTCGGCGGTCTCCGGGTGGATCTCCTCGATCCGGCCGCGCAGGTCTGCGCCCGAGCGCAGCGGCGCGAACATGTCAAGGTAGTCGGCGGGCAGCAGCGGCGTGGTCGCCGCCTCGGCGACGCGGGTCAGCCGGTCGCGCAGGCGGGCCCCGCGGTGGGGGAGTGCTGCCGAACTCATGGCTCCATCCTGGCTGTCCGCAGGTGTGAGCACATGGGTCCGCAACGTGATTCTGCAACGAATCGTTGTTCGCGACGAACAAAGCGCTGTCCGGCCCGCGCAGAGACGCCGGTGGCGGCCTCGAGCCATGGCGGTTGTCACACCGGTGACAAGACAGGGTCTCGAACAGGTAACTGCGCCAGATTGTCGGCGCTACACCCTTGCCGCCGGTCTGTCGCCTTGGTCACATGGCCTCCGCACCGAATCCGGGTTCGGTGCCTCTCTCGGCCGGGCCCGCGTCCGAGACACCTTCGGGGAGGACGGCTTGATGGCGCGAGGCGGCGCGAGCGTGGAGATCCGCGGTCTGACCAAGAGCTTCGGCGCCCAGAACATCTGGCGTGACGTCTCGCTCGACCTCCCGCCCGGGGAGATCACGGCGCTGCTCGGCCCGTCCGGCACCGGGAAGTCGGTCTTCCTCAAGTCCGTCATGGGGCTGCTGCGTCCCGAGGCCGGCTCCTGCGTGATCGACGGCGTCGACATGGTCACCGCCAGCGAGGCCGAGCGGCAGGAGGTGCGCCGCCGCTTCGGCGTGCTGTTCCAGGACGGCGCGATGTTCGGCTCGATGTCGGTGTACGACAACGTCGCCTTCCCGCTGCGCGAGCACACCCACCTGAGCGAGTCCGAGATCCGCAGCACCGTGTACGACAAGCTCGAGCTGGTCGGCCTCGTCGGCGAGGAGCACAAGCTCCCCGGCGAGGTCTCCGGCGGGATGCGCAAGCGCGCCGGTCTGGCCCGCTCGCTGGTCACCGACCCGGACATCGTGCTCTGCGACGAGCCCGACTCCGGCCTCGACCCGGTCCGTACGGCGTTCCTCGCGCAGCTGATCATGGACGTCAACGCCGCTACCGACGCCACGATCCTGATGGTCACGCACAACATCGAGCTGGCGCGCACGCTCCCCGACAACATCGGCATGCTCTACCGGCGCGAGCTGGTCGTCTTCGGCCCCCGCGAGCTGGTGCTGACCAGCCAGGACCCGGTCGTCGAGCAGTTCATGGAGGGCCGCCGCCAGGGGCCGATCGCGATGTCGGAGGAGGCCGACACGACGATCGCCGAGGCGAGCGCGTCCGAGGACCACGCCGGTGGGGGTACGGCACTGCTCACCCGCGCTCGGCGCGCGTCCGAGCCGGTCGCCGCCCCCGCGATCCCCGACCAGCTGACGCCGAGCGACGGCTCGGTGCGCGAGGGCGCGCTGCGCCACCGCGACCGTCTCGTCGGCACCGACCCCGCGGACCTGCTGACCGTCGGCGGGCGCGAGGAGAAGGCGCCTCTGCCCCCGCCACCGAGGACCACGGCCATCGGTCGCGGGATCGACCTGCTCGGCGACGTGCTCGCGCTCGGGCTGGAGGTGCTGCGCCTGAGCCTGCGGCGTCCGTACGCCTGGCGCGAGACGATCGAGCAGTTCTGGTTCCTCGCCCGCGTCTCGATCCTCCCCGCCGCCCTGGTGGCGATCCCGTTCGGTGCGGTGATCGCGCTGCAGCTCGGCTCGCTGACGGTCCAGATCGGCGCCCAGTCGTTCACCGGCGCGGCCAGCGTGCTGGCCGTGGTCCAGCAGGCCAGCCCCATCGTCACCGCGCTGGTCATCGCAGGGGCGGGGGGTGCCGCCATCTGCGCGGACCTCGGGTCGCGGACCATCCGCGAGGAGATCGACGCGATGAAGGTGCTCGGGGTCAACCCGGTGCAGCGGCTGATCGTGCCGCGCGCCCACGGCGCCGTGCTCGTGGCGCTGCTGCTCAACGGTCTGGTCTCGGTGGTCGGCGTGCTCGGCGGCTACTTCTTCAACGTCGTCGTGCAGGGCGGTACGCCCGGGGCGTACCTCGCCAGCTTCACCGCGCTGGCGCAGATCCAGGACCTGTTCGTCGGTGAGATCAAGGCGGCGATCTTCGGCTTCATCGCGGCGCTGGTCGCCGCGCACCGCGGGCTCAACCCCAAGGGCGGGCCGAAGGGCGTGGGGGACTCGGTGAACCAGTCGGTCGTGATCACCTTCCTGCTGCTGTTCTTCGTGAACTTCGCGATCACCACGCTCTACCTCCAGATCGTCCCGGCGAAGGGGGCCTGAGATGGCGGCACGCGACGTCATCGGCAGCGGCCTGCGCTGGCCGTACGACACCCTCGTCGGGCTCGGCGAGGAGCTGCGCTTCCACGCCCGCTCGCTGGCCTGGATCCCCGGCGCGATCGTCCGCTACCCCAAGGCGGTCGTCGCGCTCCTGGCCGAGGTCTCCTTCGGCTCCGGTGCCCTGGCGGTCATCGGCGGGACCATCGGCGTGATGGTGGGGCTGAGCCTGTTCACCGGGTCGGTGGTGGGCCTGCAGGGCTACGCGGCGCTCGACCAGATCGGCACCTCGACGCTGAACGGCTTCATCTCGGCGTACTTCAACACCCGCGAGATCGCCCCGCTGGTGGCCGCCCTGGCGCTCTCGGCGACCGTCGGGTCCGGCTTCACCGCACAGCTCGGCGCGATGCGGATCTCGGAGGAGATCGACGCGCTCGAGGTGATGGCGGTGCCGAGCGTCCCGTACCTCGTCTCGACCCGGATCATCGCCGGGTTCATCGCTGTGATCCCGCTCTACGTGATCGGGCTGCTGACGTCGTACCTCGGCGCGCGGGTGGTGACGGTGAACTTCTACGGCCAGTCCGCAGGCACGTACGACCACTACTTCGGGCTCTTCCTGCCACCGCAGGACATCCTGCTGTCGTTCGTGAAGGTGATCGTCTTCGCGGTGCTGATCATCCTCATCCACTGCTTCTACGGCTTCCGCGCCGAGGGCGGGCCCGGTGGGGTCGGCCGCGCGGTGGGCCTGGCCGTGCGCCGCTCCATCGTCACCGTCGCGGTCCTCGACCTGATCCTGTCCTTCGCCCTGTGGGGGGCCACCACCACCGTGCGGATCGCCGGATGAGCGGCCAGCACTCCGGCCAGGCGCCGCTGACGGCGGCGGTGCGCAAGGCGCGGGTGCGGCGGACGGTCAGCGCCGGCCTCGGCGTGGTGTACGTCGCCGCGGCGCTCGTCGTCGTCCTCGTCGCCGTGCTCGTCTACGACAAGGCGTTCACGGACACCGTCGACGTGACGCTCAAGGCCGACAGCGTGGGCAACGCGCTGCAGAAGGGCTCCGACGTGAAGGTGCGCGGCGTCCCGGTGGGCCGGGTCACCGAGATCGACCCGAGCGAGGGCGGCGCGACCATCCACCTGCAGCTGCAGCCGGACAAGGCCAAGGAGATCCCGGCGAGCACGACCGCGCGACTGCTGCCCAAGACCCTGTTCGGCGAGCGGTACGTCTCGTTGGCCGACAGCTCCGACGGGGCCAGCGCCGGCGACCCGCTGCGGAGCGGCGACACCGTCATGCAGGACACCTCCAGCCAGGCCCAGGAGCTCGAGCAGCTCTTCGACCAGCTGCTCCCGCTGCTCACCGCCGTGCAGCCGGAGAAGATCTCGGCCACCCTGAGCGAGATCGCGACCGCCCTGCGCGGGCAGGGCGGCGACCTCGGCGACACGCTGAGCCAGGCGGGGGGCTACCTCACCAAGCTCAACCCCGACGTCCCCCAGCTGGCGCGCGACCTCGACCGCCTCGGCACCGTCGCGCAGCAGTACGACGACGCCGTCCCGGACCTGCTGGCCGGCCTGGACGACCTGAGCGTCACCTCGCGCACGATCGCCGACCAGCGACAGGAGCTGAGCGCGGTCTACGCCACGGTCGCCAGCGCGAGCGACACCACACGCGGGTTCCTGGTCCCCAACGAGGACACCATCGTCGTCGTCTCCCAGCAGGGGCGGCGGGCGCTGGATGCGGTCGCGCCGTACGCCTCGACGTTCCCGTGCACGCTCAAGGCGCTGCGCGAGTTCATCCCGCGGATGGACACCGTCCTCGGCAAGGGGACCAAGGAGCCCGGCCTGCACGCGACACTCACCGTCACCGACGCGCCGGCGCCGTACCGCCCCGGCAAGGACGCGGTGCGCTACTCGCGCAAGAAGGCGGCGTGCCCGTACTTCCCGGGTGCGAGGGACGGTGCCGCCGGTTCGCTGGCGACCGCGGCCACGCCGACGGTCGAGGGCGAGCCGAGTGTCGCGAAGGCTTCGGCCGCACGCAGTCTCGCCAGCGCCCAGGCCGCCGCGGGGGAGGGCCTGGGCAAGGCGAACTCGCCGGCCGAGAACCAGCTGATCGCCGAGCTGGTCGCGCCGGGCGAGGGCAAGGACCCGGCGACGTACCCGCGCTGGAGCAGCCTGCTGCTCGGCCCGACGATGCGCGGGAGGACGGTGGCGGTCTCGTGAAGTCGCTGACACCGACGATCGTCAAGAGCCTCGTCTTCATCGTGGTGACCGTGCTCGCGACGGTCGCGCTGGGCGCCACCATCCGCAGCTCCTCGGGCGGGGGTACGTCGTACACCGCGCTGTTCACCGACGCCACCAGCCTCAACAAGGGCGACGACGTGCGGATGGCCGGGGTCCGGGTCGGCCAGGTCGACGACATCTCGGTCTCGGACCACCGGGTGGCCAAGGTCCGCTTCGAGGTCGACCCCGACGTGCCGCTGATGCGGGGCACCGTCGCTGCGCTGCGCTTCCGCAACCTCGTCGGTCAGCGCTACATCGCGCTGAACCAGGGCGACTCGAGCGTCTCGATGCCGGCCGGTGCGGTCTTCGACACCGACCACACGCAGCCGGCGCTCAACCTCACGATGCTGTTCAACGGCTTCCAGCCACTGTTCCGGCTGCTCGACCCCGACGACGTGAACAAGCTCAGCTACCAGATCGTCCAGGTCTTCCAGGGCGAGGGCTCGACGGTGGAGAGCCTGCTGTCCAGCACCGCGCGGCTGACGAAGACGATCGCGGCCAAGGACCGGGTGATCGGTCAGCTGATCGACAACCTCAACTCGGTCCTCGCGGTCGTCAACGGCCGCGCCGACGAGCTGTCGACGACGATCGTCACCCTGCAGCGGCTGGTCAGCGGTCTGGCGGAGGACCGCAAGACCATCGGCAGCACCCTCGACGGGCTCGGCGACCTGACGGTCAGCGTCTCCGGGCTGCTGGAGGAGGGGCGTGCACCACTCAAGCGCTCGATCGTCTCCCTCGGCGCGCTGTCGAAGAACCTGTCCGACAACGAGCCGGTGATCGACGACTTCCTCGCGAAGCTGCCGATCAAGCTCGACGCGCTCGGGCGTACGGCCAGCTACGGCTCGTGGCTCAACGGCTACGTCTGCTCGATCCAGACCCAGCCGGGCACGACCTTCCCGCAGCCCGAGGGCTACCGCGGCGACTACGGCGCGAAGCCGGTGGCGGAGAGGTGCAACGGATGAGGCTCCTGCCCGACCGCTCCTTCCAGGAGCGCAACCTCAAGGTCATCGCGACGATCGGCACGGTCGCGCTGGTGGTGCTCTTCGCGCTGGCCTTCAACCTCTCCCGACTGCCGGTGGTCGGCGCCGGTACGACGTACCACGCGGCGTTCTCCGAGGCCGCCGGTCTCAAGGAGGGCGACGAGGTCCGCCTGGCCGGCGTGAAGGTCGGCGAGGTCCAGGGGATGCACCTGGACGGCAAGCAGATCATGGTCGACTTCGCCGTCAAGGACACCTGGGTCGGCAGCTCGTCGTCGGCCTCGATCGCGATCAAGACGCTGCTGGGTCAGAAGTACCTCGCCCTGGACTCGACCGGCTCGACGGAGATGGAGAAGGGCGGCACGATCCCGCTGTCGCGCACCACCGCTCCGTACGACGTCACCCAGACCCTCTCGAGGCTCTCCAGCCAGGTCAGCGAGATCGACACCGGGCAGCTCGAGCAGAGCTTCGACGCCCTGTCGAGCACCTTCGAGAACACCCCGGATGACCTGCGCGGCACCCTCGACGGGCTCACGGCGCTGTCGAAGACGATCTCGACACGGGACCAGCAGATCGCCGAGCTGCTGGCCAACACCGCGAAGATCTCCCAGGTCCTGCGCGAGCGGCGTGCCCAGATCGGCTCGCTGATCCAGGACGGCAACCGGCTGCTGGCCGAGCTGCAGCAGCGCCGGCAGACCATCAGCGACCTGCTGCGGGGGACCGCCGAGCTCGGCACCCAGCTGCAAGGACTGGTCGCGGACAACCAGGACACCCTGCGACCCGCGCTCGCGAAGCTGGACCGGGTCTCGGAGATCCTCAGCCGCAACCAGACCAACCTCGACTCGGCGGTGAAGCTGCTCGGGCCGTACTACCGGGTGCTGACCTCGGCGATCGGCAACGGGCCCTGGATCGACGTCTACGCCTGCGGCCTGTTCCAGACCCAGGGGCCGGACGCCGGCTACCCGCAGCTGGACAACGACGTCGCCCGCAACTGCAACCCCGGCGGCAAGGGAGGAGCCCAGTGAGCGGCATCCTGAGAGGACTGGCGCGCAGCCGCGTGCTGCTGGTCGCGCTCGTCGTGCTGGCGGTGGCGCTCGTGGCCGTCGGCTGGAGGCTCGTCACGCGCCAGGACCCGACCCGGGTGACCGCGATGTTCTCCAACTCGGTCGGGCTCTACCCCGGCTCCGACGTGCGCGTGCTCGGCCTGCCGGTCGGGACGGTCACGAAGATCACCCCGGTCGGCAAGGAGGTCCGGGTCTCGATGGACGTGGACCCGGACCAGAAGGTCGCCGCCGACACCGGTGCGGCGATCGTCGCGCCGACGCTGGTCAGCGACCGGTACGTCCAGTTCACCGAACCCTGGGACACCGGGTCGGCCTCGATGCGCAGCGGGGCGTTCATCCCCGAGTCGAGGACGGCGACGCCGGTCGAGGTCGACGAGCTCTACAAGAGCCTCGACGACCTGTCGAAGGCGCTCGGCCCGAACGGCGCCAACAAGGACGGCTCGCTGTCGAGGCTGGTGAAGGTCGGCGCCGACAACCTCGACGGCAACGGCCAGAAGATCAACACGGTGCTGCGCGAGTTCGGCAAGCTGACCGGCACCCTGTCGGGCTCCGACGACGACCTGTTCGACACCGTGTCGAATCTCAAGGACTTCAACGACACGCTGGCCGCCAACGACCGCGGGGTGGCGAAGGTCAACGACCAGCTCGCTGACGTCACCGGCTACCTCGCCGAGGACCGCACCGACCTGCAGGACGCGGTGAAGAACCTCGGCGCGGCGCTCGCGGTGATCGACGACTTCATCCGCGAGAACCGCGACAACCTCACCGCCAGCGTGACCAAGCTGATCGGCCCGACCCGCACGCTGGTGCGCCAGCAGGACTCGCTGGAGGAGTCCGTACGCGACCTGCCGCTGGCGCTGCAGAACTTCCTCAAGACCTACGACGCGAAGAACGGTCAGCTGCAGACCCGGCTGAACCTCAACGAGCTGTCGGTGTGGGCGGGAGCCGCGCAGCAGCCGGCGCCGACCGCGACGCCGAACAGCAAGGCGAAGGCGGCCGGCAAGCGGGTCGCGACCACGCAGGACGCACCGGTGCCACCGGTGCTGCTGCCCGGCCTGGGGGAGGACCGGTGACCCGCCGCAGCACCCTCGCCGCCCGGGTCGCCGCCGTGGCCGCGCTCGCGGTGGGACTCAGCTCGTGCGGGCTGTCGAAGGGCGCGTACGACATCCCGCTGCCCGGCGGCGCGGACGTCGGCTCCGACCCGTACACCCTCTCGGCGAACTTCTCCGACGTGATGGACCTCGTCCCGCAGTCCTCGGTCAAGGTCGACAACGTCGCCGTCGGCCGGGTCTCCGGCATCACCCTCAACAAGGGGGGCAGGAGCGCCCGGGTGAGGATGACGCTCAACGACGACGTGAAGCTGCCGGTCGGCACGACCGCCCGGCTGCAGCAGACGTCGCTGCTGGGGGAGAAGTATGTCGCCCTCGTCCGACCGGGCGAGCAGGGGCCGGACCGGCTCGGCGACCAGGACGTCCCGCCCGCCGACTCCTCCGACGCGGTGCCGGCGAGCAGCGAGGGCGGCGGCTACCTCCACGACGGGGACGTCTTGGCGCTGGACCAGACCTCGCAGGCGGTGGGGGTCGAGCAGGTGCTCGGCGCGCTGTCGGCGCTGCTCTCGGGCGGCGGGCTCGGGCAGTTCCAGGAGATCTCCCGCGAGCTGCAGAAGGTGTCGACCGACCGCCCCGAGGAGATCCGCGCCTTCCTCGACCAGACCCAGGGCTTCGTCGCCCAGCTCGACCAGCGACGCGGCTCGATCACCCGCGCCATCGACGGCTTGGCCCAGCTGTCGAAGACCCTCGACGACCAGCGCCCGCAGATCGCCGACGCGCTGGACAACCTCAGTCCCGGCCTGGCGACGCTCGCTGACCAGCGCACCCAGCTGGTGACGATGCTGAAGGCGCTGGACCGGCTCTCGACGGTCTCGGTGCGCACGCTGAACGAGGCGCAGGACGACATCGTCGCCGACTTCAAGCGGCTCGACCCGATCCTCACCCAGCTCGCGAAGTCGGGCAGCGACCTGCCGCGCGCGCTGCAGATCCTGTTCACGTATCCGTTCCCCGACTCGGTGCTCGGCGCGATCAACGGCGACTACATCAACGTCTTCGCCAGCCTCGCGCTGACCACGCCGGGTGGGCCGTGGCAGCAGCCGGACTCGATGTGGCCTGCCGGCACCGCGGCCGGCCAGGTCTCCCGGCAGGCGCAGCTCGCGATCCCGACGCCCTCGGAGTCGGACTCGACCGCGCCGCCGATGATCCTGCCCAGCACCGACTCCGCCATCCCGGGCAGCCCGTCGCCGACCGTGCCGAAGGGGTCGGGGAGCCCGAGCGGGTCCGCCACTCCGTCGCCGAGCGACAGCTCGTCGCCGTCACCGAGCGGCCCGAGCAGCCCGCAGGAGTCCGGGAGCAGCTCGCCGAAGCCGCAGTCGAGCGCCTCTACGAAGGGGGACGACCAGTGATCACCCGACGGATCCGGGTCCAGGTCGTCGCCTTCGTGGTGGTGGCGCTGCTCGGCATCGCCTACCTCGGCGCGAAGTACGTCGGCATCGGCGACTGGTTCGGCGACGACGGCTACACCGTCTCGGCGGAGCTGCCCTCCACCGGCGGCATCTTCGACCACGGCGAGGTGACGTACCGCGGCGTACCCGTCGGCCGGATCGGCGAGCTGAGCCTGCGCGGCGACGGGGTGGCGGCGGAGCTGAAGATCGACTCCGACGCGCCGAGGATCCCCAAGGACGTCACCGTCGCGGTGGCCGACCGCTCGGCGATCGGCGAGCAGTACGTCGACCTGCGCCCGAAGTCCGACAAGGGGCCCTACCTCGAGGCCGGCGACACGGTGAAGGGCTCCGAGGCCACGATGCCGCCGGACATCGCCGAGCTGCTGAAGGACTCGACGGACTTCGCCGGCTCGGTGCCGCTGGACGACCTGAGGACGCTGGTCGACGAGTCGTACGTCGCCTTCCAGGGCTCTGCGCCCAACCTGCGGCGGCTGCTGTCGACCTCGCAGGAGTTCCTGTCCACCGCGGACCGCAACTACCTCGTCACCCAGGGGCTGATCGAGAACTCCGACACGGTGCTCGCCACCCAGGAGGAGTCTGCGGGCAGCATCCGCGACTTCAGCCGCAGCCTGAGGCAGTTCTCCGGCGCGCTGAAGGACTCCGACGGCGACCTGCGCCGGCTGATCTCGACGGCGCCGCCGGCGGCGCGGGAGGTGGATGCGCTGTTCCGCGAGCTCGGCACCCCGCTGGGCGTGCTGCTGTCCAACCTGATCACCCCGGCACAGGTCTTCGGCAACAACGCCAAGGGCGTGGGCGACCTGTTCTCCGGCGTCCCCAAGGCGGTCAGCGTCGGCTACGCCACCACGAACTCCCGCGGCATCGACCTGGGCGCCGTGACGACGTTCTTCAACCCGGTGCCCTGCGTGCAGGGGTACGCCGGCACCGACCTGCGCCAGGGCCTGCAGACCGGCAAGGGCCGCGCCTTCAACACCCAGGCCGGCTGCACGGCCGACCCCTCGTCCGGCACCGACGTCCGCGGCCCCCGCGCCGCCCCCGGTTCGAGGATCACCACCCAGCCCGGAGCCAAGGTCACCGTGCCCGACTCCCTGCAAGGCCTGATGGGAGGCACCGAGTGAGACTGCGCCGCAGCACTGCTGTCATGGACGACGTGAGCGACGAGAAGAACGACCCCTCCGAAGGTGGTCGAGCAGAGGGCGATGATTCCGCGGGTGGTCGAGCAGCGAGCGCCAGCGAGCGCGTCGATCCCCCCGCACCCGACTCGCAAGGTGGTCGAGCAGCGAGCGCCAGCGAGCGCGTCGAGACCCGCGTACCCGAAGCAGGTGCGCAGGGACCGGAGGTCTCGACGTCCTCCCTCGCAGAGCTCGGTTCGGGCTCGACCACCTCGGACGGTGGTCGAGCAGCGAGCGATGATGCCGCGGGTGGTCGAGCAGCGAGCGCCAGCGAGCGCGTCGAGACCCCCGCACCCGACGGCGGCGCGCAACCCCCGGAGGTCGAGCCTGTCGAGACCCGCGACCCCAAACCGGGCTCCCGCCTCAGCCTCGCCACCGGCATCCTCGCCCTCGTCGGCCTCGGCGCGGCGATCCTGGGCGGCCTGAGCTGGTACCGCGCCGCCCACGACGACGGCATCGACACCGCTCGCACCCGCGACGCGGCGCTGGTGGCGGCCAGCAGCGAGATCGCGACGCTGAACACCCTCGACTACCGCGACGTCGACGCCGGCTTGAAGTCCTGGCTGGCCGCCACCACCGGCACGCTCCGCGACCAGCTCGCCTCGGCCGGCGCGGACCAGAAGAAGCTGCTCGCCGACCAGAAGAAGGTCACCACCGGCAAGGTCGTCTCGGCAGCCCTGACCGACCTCGACGCCGACCAGGGGACCGCGACCGCGATCGCCGCGGTCGAGATCACCGTCCGCGGCACGACAGGGGAGCCGACCATCAAGCGCAACCGCTTCACCGCCAACCTCACCCGCGTCGACGGCCGCTGGAAGCTGGAGACGCTGACCCAGGTCCCGGTGGACGCCTCATGAGCATCCTCAAGGGCCGGTTAGGGCTCAGCCTCCTCGCGGTGCTCGGCGTCGTCCTCCTCGCCGTCGGGATCATCGGCTTCGTCCGCGGCCACCAGATCCGCTCCGTCCCGGCCGCGCAGAACGACGCGCTGGTCGACTCGGCGTCCACCGCCAAGGTCGAGGCGGAGGTCTCCCAGGCGCTGACCCAGGTGCTCAGCTACGACTACACCGACCCCGCACCCACCGAGGCCAGCGCGAAGCAGCTGCTCCAGGGCGACGCCCGCACGCAGTACGACGAGCTCTTCACCGAGCTGCAGAAGCGCGCGGCCGGCCAGAAGCTCACCCTGACCGCCAAGGTGCGCACGGCCGGCGTGGAGAGTCTCAGCGACGACAGCGCGAAGCTGCTGGTCTTCCTCGACCAGACCTCCACCCGCGCCACCGACAATCAGTCCAACGTCGCCGCCGCCCAGGTCGCCATCACGGCCCGCGACGTCGACGGCACCTGGAAGATCACGGGACTGAGGCCGCTGTGAGGGGACTGGGTGCGAGCGCTCCGGGAGCCGAGCGGCGACTCCGTCGACCAGGACATCGAGCCCGCAGGGCGGCCGTTGCAGCCCTCGGAGTGGTTGGCGCTTTGATCGTGCCGGCGGCCTCCGCGGCCGACTACAATCCCCTGGACACCGGTGCGGAGGGGTCGAAGGACGTCATCCCGCTCGGCGTCCCGGACTACCAATGTCCCCTCAACTACGTGCGCCCGCCGGAGGGGTTCGCTGCGCCGCAAGGACTTCGCGAGACGACCGAGTGCACGGTGGTGGGGTCCAAGGGCGAGGACCCGTCGAGGTTCATCAAAGCACCGTTGACCCAGGCCAGTGGGGTGGGAACGCTCGGTGTTCAGGGTGCTCGGCATGCGGCGCAGTGGATCAAGATCCCCGCCGCGTCATCGGTGGCCGTCGTCCCGATCCACTCGTTCAACTATGCCAACCTGCCCGCTCCCTCGGGTGAGCCTTCAGATGTGTCGACGGTCCTGCACTTCTACCCTCGGGTCTGGTTCCTGTCTGCGGACCGCAAGCGCGTCGGCGAGATGCCGCCGTTCCGGGTGCGGACCCTTGCCTTCGGCGCTGTGCCGGTGCAAGTGACGGTGCACATCACCCAGCCCGTACGCGCGGACGGGACTGTGCGACCCATCGAAGTCCAACAGGCCAGTGTCACCTCCAACTCTCGTGGGATCGGTTTCCCGCCCAACGACGAGAGCGGGAGACGGATCAACCAGATCTACCGGAATGCCTACGGCAAGGGCGAGGTGGCCGTCCGGCTCTCACACCTGACCATCGACGGGAAGCCGGTCGACGTGGGTGCCTCGTGCCGTACGACCCGCAGCGGATCACTGAACCTCGCTGGCAAGGGGTACTACAACTACAAAGGCGGATCGAGCACGCAACCGGAGGGCACCTATGCCGGAGCCAGCGGCGGACTGCTGACCGGCATCGTGGATATTCCTCCCTTCTCCGGGTGCAAGGGGTCCTCCGGCGACGATGTCTCACGCATCCTTACCAACGCCGTGTCCGGCGAGAGCAACCCGATCAGCATCTTCCAGTCGCCGAGCTCAGCGACGTGCTTCCCGCAGGACGTCCCAGGCGCGTGCACGAGCCGACTGCTTCCGCTGGACGTGCCGTCGAGTCGCCCGGAGAAGTCGAGTCCGCCGGCGGGTCCGGTCCCCGTACCGGCGTCGTGAAATCCGTCGCACGCGACGCGCGCGACCGCCTACGTGCCGACGCCTCCATGTCGTCCCGGCTGAGGCAGGCCGTGTCGGGCCGGCTCGGCCCGTGGCTCGTCGACGTCAACGTTGACGTGTGAGGTGGTCATCGGGGCCGGTCCGCCCACGATCACCGAGTCCTCTTCGGCCGGTACGGCCCGCAGCGGCCCGGCGGTTCATCTGCGGTAACCCCGGTTCTGTCCCCACCGTAAGTCACGTACGTCACAATCCTTGGCCGGTCGGCGGCCGGATAAGGCGGTCAGGTCTGGCAACCCCGATGAGCAGTGTCTAGCGTCACATCCATCGAAGCGTTCCACCAGTCCGAGCGGTGGAGCGGGCCCCGCGAGACACGCGGTGGCCTCTCAGAACAGGAGTGATCCATCGTGCGCATGCTGTCCCCTGCCTCGCCGCCCTCGGTGCCGCGGGCGTCCTCGCCCTCTCCGGCCCCGCCTTCGCGGTGGGCTCCTACACCGTCACCGCGGGCAGCCAGACGAGTGGAACCACGACATTTGTTGGATCGGCCGAGCCGGTCGAGTTCTCGACTCCCGGTGTGAATCTGTCATGCGGGGGCAGCCAACTCGGCGGAGTCCTCAACCTGGGCACCAGTGACGGCACCGACGTCGCCACCGTGCAGAGCAGCTCGTTCACCGACTGCGTCGGCCCGCTCGGGATTCCGCTCGAATTCACTCATACCGGAGACTGGACGATCAGCACCACAGGAACGAAGCAGGACGGGACGTACATGAAGCGCGTCAGCAACATCTCCCTCCACGTGTCCAACCCCGACGGGCAGTGCGATCTGGACGTGAACGGTTCGGTGGACGGGGTCATCGACCAAACCGCTCAGCAGTTTCGCGCCACCACGCCTGTCGCCGGGGCTCGTCTGGTGATCAGCAACGTCTCCGGCTGCTTCGGCATCGTGAACGACGGTGACACCGTCGAGACGGACGTGGCGTACGACATCACCACCGCGGCGGGTCCGTTCGCCATCTCGGAGTCCTGACGCCTCGACCCGGCTCGACGGCTTCAGCGCCGGCGCTGTCGTGACAGTTCTGTGACAGTCAAATGTCATCGGCGTCACAATATTTCGCAGCGGTCGCACCAACTTCGATCGCTGGTATGGCGCGACCCGTTGGGCGGTGCCTAGCGTCACAGCCATCTCGACGCTTCACCCATCCGAGCGGTGGAGCGGGGCCCCGCGAAACACGTGGTGGCCTCTCGGAACAGGAGTGATCCATCGTGCGCAAGCTGCCCACCGCCCTCGCCACCCTCGGCGCCGCAGGTGTCCTCGCCTTCTCCGGCCCCGCCTTCGCGGCCGGCTCGTACACCGTCACCGCGGGCGGCCAGTCCACCGGGACGACCGCCTTCACCGGCACCGCCGGTTCGATCTCCTTCACGACGCCAGGGGCCGACCTGAGCTGCGGCGGGGGTACCGCCGGTGGCACGCTGAACCTCGGGACCAGCGACGGCACCGGCATCGCCGACATCTCCTCCGCGTCGTTCTCCGACTGCGTCGGCCCGTTGGGTATCCCGCTCGACGTCACCCAGACCGGGGACTGGACGCTGAACGCCACAGGCACGCCGGGTGCGGTCACGGACGGCAGCATCACCGGCGTCTCGGCGCACGTGTCGAACCCCGACGGCCAGTGCGACTTCGACGTCACCGGTGCGGTCGACGGCAACTTCGACTCCGCCAACCAGCAGCTCAACGTCACCAGTGGCAACGTGCTGACCCTGTCCAACGTGAACGGCTGCTTCGGGATCCTCAACGACGGCGACACGGCGGACTTCTCCGCGACGTACGACGTCGTCGCCGACGCGGGCGCGATCGCCATCTCCTGACCGTACGACCGTCTGGCCGGGTCGGCTGACCCGAGCCAGCGCACTTCCGGTGGTGCGGGCGATCCCGGGTCGCCCGCACCACTGCTGTCCCACCACCACTCGTCCCAGCCCGTCCACAGGAGAATCCATGGCCCTCCCCGCTCGTCGTACCCGCCAGGCCGCCGTCGCGGCAGCCGCGCTCGCCGCCGCCGCCGTCCCCGCCACCGCGCTGTCCGCGCACGCCGCCACCCCGGCCGCGGCACCGCCGCTCAACGTCGACTACGACGCCGTCGGCACCTCGCACGTCGCCAAGACCGACTCCGACGTCGCGATCGGCCCCACCACGCTGAGCACCACGGTGCAGGCCGCCGGTGGCGCGCTGACCGGGCACCTGCCGATCCCGCAGACCAGCACGTCGTTCAAGGCGGTCGGCTTCCTCCCGATCAGCGCCAAGGTCGACTTCGTCGAGGCAGCCCCGATCACCGGGACCCTCGGGCGCGACGGCACCCGCACCGTCGTGAAGTCGACCGCGTCGTACTACCTGAAGCTGACCGACGTGAAGGCCGCCGGCCTTCCCGCCTTCGTCGGCGACACCTGCCAGACCAAGGAGCCGATCTCGGTGCCGGCCGACACCCCCGACGGCGAGAGCTTCAACATCGTCTCCGGTGGCCACCTGACCGGCACGTTCGACATCGGCTCGTTCGAGCACTGCGGCCTCACCACGCCGCTGATCAACCTGCTGGTCCCCGGGTCGGGCAACACCCTCGACCTGACCGTCAGCAACGGGCGGATCAAGCAGTAGCTCTGGCACGCGACGGCGGCACCTCCCCACGGTGGGTGCCGCCGTCGTCTGCGTTCGACGGCACGCCCTGCCGTGACGGGCCCGTGACCGCGTTTAGTCACGACGGTGACAAACGGGAGGGGCCCGGAGCGAAATGGGGCGTCCAGGTATGGCGCCCATCGCGCAGCAGTGTCTAGCGTCACACCTGGTCGCCGACCCCCCGAAAGGAGGACGGCGACACCGGTCCACATCCGTCTCCACTCTCGGGAGCAGCAATGAGCGACAACCGCCTGATCGACTCCTCCGCCCCACGGGCAGGGAGCACACGAGGTCGGAGCACCGGCACCGGTCGCACCACCGACTAGCACCACCGTCACCATGACCACGTCTCGGGCCGCAGCGACACCCCACGCCACGTCGTGGGGTGCGATCGCGCCCGTCCGCACAGGTGAACGGCCGACATCGCAACGCACCGGGGGGAGCGTCATGGGGGAGGGCGAGGAGGGGGCCGCGACGAGTGCGTTCCGGCGTGCTCAGGAGGAGCTGGCCGACCTGCCGGGGCGGATGGCGTACCTGATGCGCCCGATCCTGCCCGGCCTGGTCAGCCAGATCACCAGGAGCATCCAGCAGCGCGTCGCGGCGTACGCCGGCTCCGCCTCCGGGCGGCGTCGCCTGGTGATCGAGCAGGCGGTCGGCGGCGCGACCCAGCTCTTCGTCGACATCCTCGAAGGGCGCGCCGGCTCCGGGCCGCGGGTCGAGGAGCTCTTCCGCCGAATGGGCCGCGGCGAGGCGATGGAGGGCAACGACCTGCAGTCGATGCGGCGCGCCCTCGACATCGCCACGCGCGACGCCTGGGCACAGCTGCACCGGTTCGCGCTGGGCAACGGGCTCTCGGCGGACCAGCTCGGAGCCTTCGGCGACGCGCTGTTCGCCTTCATGGACGGGCTCGGGGACGAGGTCGCAGCGGGGTACGCCGCCGGCACCGCCGCCCTCGAGCGAGACCTCCAGCGCGGCTGCGACAAGCTGCTCGACGCCCTGCTCTCCCGCGCCGACCGCGCCGAGATCGAGCGGCTCGCGGACGCGATCCGGTGGGTGCCGCCTGCCGAGGTGATCGTCTGCCTCGCCGAGACCACGACGTCCCACGTCCTGCCCGAGCGGGTGCCGCGCGAGAACGGCGTCCTGGCGCGCCTCGGCCGTCCGGTGTCCCTGCTCGTCGTGGACGCGATGAACGGCCCCGAGGCGCTGCACCAGGCGCGGTCGTGGTTCTGTCACGGCAGGGTCGTGAACTCCTGGCCGGTGCCGCTGGAGGAGGTCCCCGACGCCCTGCGCTGGGCGCGTCGCGCGCTCGAACTGGCCGAGCTCGGCGTGCTCGAGGTCGGGCCGGTCGTCGACTGCGACGAGCACCTGCCGATGCTGTGGATCCACTCCGAGCCGGTGCTGCGCCGACGGCTGACCCAGCAGGCGCTCGGCCCGCTGCTGGAGGAGACCCCGCACAACCGGCAGGTGCTGGCCGAGACCCTGATGGCCTGGCTGGAGACCCACGCCAGCGCGCCCGCGCTCGGCGAGCGGCTCGACGTGCACGCCCAGACGGTGCGCTACCGGATGCGCAAGCTGCGCGCGATGTTCGGCGAGCGGCTCGACGACCCCGACAGCGCGCTGGCGATCGGCCTGGCGCTCAAGGCCAGCCTGCCGCTGTGGCGGTGCGGGGTGCTCGCCGAGGACGTGGCCACCCACTACGCCGTCGCGGAGCGGTTGGCCGGAGAGATCACCGGCTGACGCGCGCGGGCGCCGCTGAGCGCGTACTTTGTGCGCTGTGAACAACACCTCCGGTGTCGCGCCCAGCATGGACCCCGCGGTCGTCGCCACGCTGCGCGAGGAGCTGCACACCGTCGGTGAGCAGGTGGTCGCGGTGGTCATCGCGGAGGTCCCCGCCTACCGCGACGCCTTCCTCGGCCCGATGGGTCAGAACATCGAGCAGGCGGTCCGGCTCGCGCTGGACGGCTTCCTCAAGCTCGCCTCCCGCGGCGCGGACGCCGTCACCGACGCCGGGACGCCCCTGGAGCCCGTGGTGGAGGGTGCCTACCAGCTCGGCCGTGGTGAGGCCCGGTCCGGCCGGACGATGGAGGCGCTACTGGCGGCGTACCGCGTGGGTGCTCGGGTCGCCTGGCGCAGCCTCGCCGAGCGGGCCGTGACGGCGGGGATGGGTGGGGAGCAGGTCGCGTCGTTCGCCGAGCTGGTCTTCGCCTACATCGACGAGCTGTCCGCGGCCAGCGTCGCCGGGCACTCCGACGAGGCCGAGACCTCCGGGCGGGTACGCCAGCGCCTGCTGGAGCGACTGGTGCGGCAGGTCGTGACCGAGGGGCCGCGTGCCTCCGTGGAGGCGACCGCCCGGCGGGCCGAGTGGGCGCTGCCGTCCACCGTGACCGTCGTGCTGCTGGGGCAGGGCCAGGTCCGGTCCGCGCTCTCCGCCCTCGGCCCGCGCGCGATCGCCGCCGAGGAGGACCTGCCCGGCCTGGAGCGCGACGACGTCTCCGTGCTGCTGGTCCCCGACGCGAGGCGGACCTCGCTCCTGCACGCGCTGCAGGGACGCTCGGCGGTCGTGGGCCCCACCGTCGAGTGGGCGCGCGCGGCGGCGTCGTACCGACGAGCGGTGCGGACCCGCGCGCTCGCCCCCCGCCGCGGCGTCGTCGACACCGACGCGCACCTGGTGCGCCTGGTCCTCGGCGCCGACGAGGAGGCGCTGCGCGACCTGCGTGCACGGGTGCTCGCACCGCTGGACGACCTCCGCGAGGCCTCGCGCGAGAAGCTGGTCGAGACCCTGCGCGCCTGGCTGCTGTGCCGCGGGCGACGCGACGAGGTGGCCGCGCTGCTGCACGTGCACCCGCAGACGGTGCGCTACCGCGTCGGTCAGCTGCGCGAGCTGTTCGGAGAGACGCTCGACGACCCCGAGGAGGTGCTCGCGCTCGTCGTGGCGCTGGGGTGAGCCGGGATAGGGCTGGCTACGCCCGGCGCACCTCGCTCTTGAGCTTGAGGACGGTGGTGCCGTCGTCCTGCTCGATGACGTACGCCGGGTCGTCCTTGGTGCCGTCGCGGGTGATCGTGCTGCCCTTGGTCTTCCGGCTGACCTTCTCGTGGTGGACCTCGGTGACCGTGCCGCGGGCGGTGCTGTCGCCCCAGTCCCACTCGACGTCGGTGCCCTTGCGGATGCTCATGGGCGGGGAGTACCCGTCCGAGCGGGAGTCCAGCCCACCCGGGTGGGTACATCGCTCGCGTGACCACTCGTCTGCCCTTCGCCTTTACGCCCGCGTACCGCGTCCTCGCGCTGCCCTTCGGCATCACCCCGCGCACGGCGTGGGTCGAGCTCGCCCCCGAGGAGCTGAGGGTCCGCTTCGGACCGTGGCGGCTGCGCACCGCGCGCAGCAACATCGTCGGCACGGAGCGGTCGGAGGGGTACGCCGTGCTCAAGACGGCCGGTCCGCCGCACCTGTCCTTCGCCGACCACGGCATCAGCTTCGCCACGAACGGGCACGCGGGCCTGTGCCTGCGCTTCGAGGCCCCGGTGGCGGGCATCGAGCCGACCGGACGGATCCGGCACCCCGGCGCGACGCTGACCCTGCAGCACCCCGAACGCCTCGAGGAGTGGCTCGGCTAGCGTGCCCGTGTGCTGGGCCTCGTGACCGACTCGACCGCGTCGCTGTCCGCGACCACCGCGGCCGACCTGGGCATCGAGGTGGTGCCGCTCCAGGTCGCGATCGGGAGCACGACGTACCCCGAGAACGCGCCGGGCGGCACGCCCGACGCGATCGCGGAGGCGATGCGGGCCAAGGTGCCCGTCTCCACCAGCAGGCCGTCGCCCGAGGTGCTCCTCGCGACTTACGACCGCCTCGCGGCCGCCGGTGCCGAGCAGATCGTGTCGGTGCACCTGTCCTCGCAGATGAGCGGGACGTACGAGTCGGCCCAGGTCGCGGCGCGACGCTGCAGCGTGCCGGTCACGACACTCGACACGCTCCAGGTCGGGATGAGCACCGGCTTCGCCGTGCTCGCCGGCGCACGCGTCCGGGATGCGGGGGGCGACGCCGACGCCGTGGCCGCCGCCGTGCGCTCTCGTGCCGCGAGCACGACGTCGCTGTTCTACGTCGACACCCTCGAGCACCTGCGGCGAGGCGGCCGGATCGGCGCCGCGTCGGCGCTGCTCGGGTCGGCGCTGTCGGTCAAGCCGATCCTGCGCGTCGAGCACGGGCTGGTGTGCCCGCTGGAGCGGCAACGCACCTCGACCCGCGCGCTCGCCCGGCTCGAGGAGCTGGCCGTGGAGGCCGCGGGAGAGGACGGCACCGAGACGCCCGTCGACGTCGCGGTCTTCCACCTCGCCGCCCACGAGCGCGCGAGCGAGGTGGCCGGCGCGCTCGCGGCACGGCTGAGCGACCAGCTCGAGGGGCGTACGCCCGTGCTCGGCGAGCTCGGTGCCGTCCTGGGGGCGCACGTGGGCCCCGGCACCGTGGCGGTCTCCGTCAGCCGACGACTCGGCTGACGCAGACCGCTCGACGCCTCACAGCGTGCGGAACGCCTCCTCGATCTCGTTCTCGCCGCCGAGCAGGTCGAAGGTCTTGCCCACGGTCTTCGTGGAGTCCAGCGCGGCGACCAGCACTGCGGCGACGTCGTCGCGCGGCACCTCGCCACGGCCCAGCGAGCCGACCTGGACCAGGCCCGTGCCGGGGTCGTCGGTGAGCTTCCCCGGGCGCACGATCGTCCACGCCAGGTCCCGCTTCTGCAGGTCCTCGTCGGCTGCGAGCTTGGCGCGCAGGTAGACCTGGAAGACCTCGTCGGAGTCCGGGTCGATCTGGTCGGTGCCCATGGCCGAGACCATGAGGTACCGGTTCACGCCAGCTTGCTCGGCGGCGTCGGCGAGCATGATCGCGGCGCCCTTGTCGACGGTCTCCTTGCGCTCCTTGTTGCCGTCGCCGCCGCCACCGGCGGCGAAGACCACGGCGTCGGAGCCGTCGATGGCCCGCGCCATCTCCTCGACGTCGGTGCTCTCCAGGTCGATCAGGACGGTCGAGGCGCCGTTGGCCTCGACGTCCCCGGCCTGCTCGGGCTTGCGGATCATGGCGACGACCTCGTGGCCGGCCCTGCTCAGGCGGCGCTCGAGGTGCTGGGCGATCTGTCCGTGTCCTCCGGCGATGGTGACGCGCATGGGTTCCTCTCTTCGGGTGCCTGTCCCCGGGTGCAGCGTCCGAGTGGCGCGATTTCATCCGTCGCCCGTCCACGGCCTGCATCGCCGCGTGGTTGTCCACAGGCTCGCGACGGGCTGCTGACATCCGTCGGTGCCGTTCCTAGGTTGATCGGTGTCGGGGCGTCGAGCAGCGGAGGTGGGCAGCGATGGGCAGGAGCCGTCGTCGTGAGCGCGACCAGGTGGCCGCGGTGGCCCGCCGCCGCATGGCACTGCTCGAGGCCGAGCTGGCCGGACTCCGGGACGAGGCGGGCGACGCCGGCCCGACCGACTCCGAGCGGGGCGACACTGCCGGTCGTACCCTCCGGGAGCCCGGCCAGCACCGTCAGCAGCCCCGCCCGGCTGCGCAGCGCGAGCGACCGCCGCTGCGGGCGGGCCGGCCCGGGATGCTCGAGGAGGACCGGGGGTGGTCGCAGCGACCGGCCTTCGGGCCGAGCACGTCCTGGGCGGGCGAGGAGCGGGCGGGGGAGTCGGGGTACGCCTACGAGACCGCTCCGCTGCGGGTGGACCCGCTGCGAGGCGACGAGCGGGACGTACGACGCGGCGTGCTCGACGTCGAGGACGAGACCGAGCCCGCACCGGCGGGGGCCACGGCCTGGTTGGCCGACCGGCTGCCGGAGACCCTGCGGGGGCGGGTGGCACTGTCCGGTCGAGCCGTCGCGGCACTGGTCGTCGTCGCCGTGCTGGCCGTCGGCATCGTCGGCTGGACGTCGCTGCGCTCGGGGGACGGGGACCCGGTGCCGGCGGCGCGGGTGCAGGCGCCGGCGTCGGCCTCGCCGGCGGCGCTGGCCTCGGGCGCACCGACCACGGCTGCCGCTGCCCCCGGGACGGCTGCGTCGGCAGCCCCGACGGCGGCCGGTGGCTCGGTGGTGGTCGACGTCGCCGGGCGCGTCCGCCGACCCGGGATCGTCACCCTGCCCGCGGGGTCGCGCGTGCACGAGGCGATCGAGCGGGCCGGGGGACCACGCGTGGGGGTGAGCCTGACCAGCCTCAACCTGGCCCGGGTGCTCGTGGACGGCGAGCAGATCCTGGTCGGCGTGAAGGGCGCGGCCGGGGCGCCGACCGCCGGGAGCGGGTCGCCCTCGGGCAGCACCACCGGGTCCGGCAGCGGGCAGCTGGTGAACCTCAACACCGCCGACGCTGCCGCGCTCGACACGCTCCCGGGAGTGGGGGAGGTGACGGCGCAGAAGATCATCGACTACCGCACGAGCCACGGGGGCTTCACCTCGGTCGACCAGCTGCTCGACGTCGACGGCATCGGGGAGAAGACCCTGGCCGACATCAAGCCGGGCGTCACCGTCTGACGGCCGTGGCCGCCGCGGACCCTCCCGAGCGGCCTCGGGACCTGCGGGCCCCTGCGCTCGGGGCGGTCGCCTGGCTCTCCGCCCTCGCCGGGCTGCTGCTGCCCGGCCGCGCGTGGTGGGGGCTGCTCGGGGTGCCACTGCTGCTGGCCCTCCCGTGGGTACGACGACGTGCCGGCCGGGCCGGCGTCGGGTACCTCGGCTGGGCGGCGGTGGCTGCGGCGGTGGCCGCCGGTGCGGCGCTGCACGTGCACGAGGTCGCCACCGGCCCCGTACCCGCGCTGGCCCGGCAGGACTCCTCGGCCCGGCTGGTCCTGCACGTGTCCAGCGACCCGGTGCTGCGCGAGGGCCGGTTCGGGGGCTACGTGATCGTGCGGGCGACGGTGACCTCGATCACCTCGCGCGGCACGCGGTGGCACGACCTCGACGCCCCGGTGCTGGTGATCGGCTCGGAGTCGTGGCGCGGGGTCCGGCTCGGCGAGAGCGTGCGCGTCGACGCCCGCCTGCAGCGTGCCGAGGGCCGCGACCTGGCCGCCGTGGTCTCCGTACGGACCCACCCGGTGGTCGTCGCGAGGCAGGGGCCTGCACTCCGTGTCGCCGAACGGGTGCGTGAGGGCGTCCGGGACGCGGTGGCCCACCAGCCGCAGGAGCCACGCGCGCTGATCCCGGCCCTCGTCGACGGCGACGACTCGGGACTGCCGCAGGAGACGCAGGACGACTTCCGCACCACGGGCCTGACCCACCTCCTCGCGGTCTCCGGGACCAACCTCACGCTGGTCGTCGGCGCGCTCCTGCTGCTGGCGCGCGGGTGCGGCGTGCGGGCCCGCGGACTGGTGGCGGTCGGTGCGCTGGGAGTGGTCGGGTTCGTGCTGCTGGCCCGGCCGGAGCCGAGCGTGCTCCGCGCGGCGGTGATGGGGTCGGTGGCGCTGCTCGGGATGGGCAGCGCGGGCCGCGAGCGCGGCACCCGAGCGCTCGGCCTGGCCGTGCTGGTCCTGCTGCTCCTCGACCCCTGGCTGGCGGTGCAGGCAGGGTTCGCGCTGTCGGTGCTCGCGACCGCGGGGATCCTGTTCCTCGCGCCCGGCTGGCGAGACGCGCTCGCCCGCTGGCTGCCGCGCTGGGCCGCCGAGGCGGTGGCCGTCCCGCTGGCCGCGCAGCTGGCCTGCACGCCGGTCGTCGCCGCGATCTCCGGCCAGGTCAGCCTGGTCGCCGTCGCGGCCAACCTGGTCGCGGCGCCCGTGGTCGCCCCTGCCACCGTCCTGGGCCTCGGTGGCGGCCTGGTCGCGGTGCTCAGCGAGCCGCTGGGCCGGGTGCCCGGGGCCGTGGCGGGCTGGTGCGGGCGCTGGATCATCGCGGTCGCGCACCACGCGGCCGCACTGCCCAGCGCGGCGGTGGAGTGGTCGGCCCGACCGGCCTCGATCCTGCTCCTCACCCTGATCTGCCTGCTGCTCGCCGTCGGCCTGGCGCCGCTGCTCGCCCGCCGCTCGGTGACCGTCGTCGGTGGGGTCGCTGCGGTCGTGCTGCTCGTGGCGCCCCTGCCGCACCCGGGCTGGCCGCCGCAGGACTGGGTGATGGTCGCCTGCGACGTGGGGCAGGGGGACGGGCTGGTCCTCAACGCCGGCGACCACGCCGGCGTCGTGGTCGACACCGGCCCCGACCCGGCCGCGATGGACCGCTGCCTGCGTCGCCTGGGCGTACGCCGCGTCCCGCTCGTCGTGCTCACCCACTTCCACGACGACCACGCCGGCGGCCTGGCCGGGGTGCTGAAGGGCCGTGACGTCGGGGCGGTCGAGGTGACCACGCTGGACGAGCCGGAGGGACAGGCGCGCGAGGTCGCCGAGGAGGCAGCCGAGGCGCACGTGCCCGTACGCCGTGCCGTCCTGGGCGAGCGCGGCGCGGTCGCCGACCTGCGCTGGACCGTCCTCGCCCCTGAGCACCAGCCGTCCGGCTCCTCGGACTCACCGCCCAACGACGCCAGCATCGTGCTGCTGGTCCGCAGCCACGGGATCAGCCTGCTGCTGATGGGCGACCAGGAGACCGAGGTGCAGGAGGACCTCGCTGCCGAGCTCGCGGGACTCGGGGTGAGCGGGGTCGACGTGCTCAAGGTGGCGCACCACGGCTCGGCCAAGCAGGACCCCGACCTCGTCGTCGGGCTCCACCCACGGCTGGCGGTGATCTCGGTGGGCGAGGACAACGACTACGGGCACCCGGCTCCGCGCACGCTGGACCTGCTGCGGCGCGCGGGCGCCTCGGTGCGTCGTACCGACCAGGTCGGCGACGTCGCCGTCCTCGCCGGGCCCGACGGCCTGCGGGTCACCGGGAGCAGGTAGTGCTGTCGGTGGCGGGTGAGAGAGTGCCGTCATGCCAGCGCGTACGGCCCCCGCCGCGAAGACCCTCGACCAGGTCCCGCGCGAGCTGCTCGGCCGGGTGCTGCTGGTGGCCGGGCCCGAGGAGTTCCTCAACGAGCGCGCGATCGCCACGGCTCGCGACCACGTCCGCGAGGCCGACCCGGAGGCGGAGCTCAGCGAGACGACCGGTGACCAGCTGACCCTGGCCAGCCTGGGCGAGCTCAGCGCGCCGTCGCTGTTTTCCAGCACCCGGTTCGTCCTCGTGCGCCGGCTGGAGGACCTGCCGGAGGAGTCGGTCGACCCGGTGCTCGGCTACGTCGCCTCGCCGGTCGAGGACGTCGCCCTGGTGCTCGCCCACTCCGGCGGCCAGAAGGGCTCCGGGGTGCTCACCAAGCTGCGCAAGCTCGGGGTGCTCGAGATGCGCTCGGCGTCGTTGAAGGGCGGCGAGCTGCCGCAGTACGTCAACGCCGAGCTGCGTCGTCACCGCACCCGGATCGAGCCCGAGGCGGCGACCGCCCTGGTCAGCGCGGTCGGTGCCGACCTGCGCGGGCTCGCCGCGGCCTGCGAGCAGCTGGCCAGCGACGCCTCGGTGGCCGCCGGGCCGGACGGCCGCCAGCCGGTCACGGTGACGACCGAGCTGGTCAAGAGGTACTTCGGCGGACGCGCGGAGGCCCGCTCCTTCGACATCGCCGAGCACGCGATCTTCGGGCGCACCGCCGCCGCCCTCGAGGAGCTGCGCTGGGGGATCGTCACCGACCTCCCCGCGGTGCTGGTCACCTCGGCGCTGACCAACGGCCTGCGCCAGCTCACCAAGTACGCCGCCGCCCCGCGCGGTCGCAGCGACGGTGAGATCGCCCGGCTGATCGGGGCGCCGCCGTGGAAGCTGCGCGTCCTGCGCAACCAGCTGCGGGTCTGGGACGCCGACCGGCTCGGAGCGGCGATCCGCCTCGTCGCCCGGGCCGACGCCGACATCAAGGGCCGCGCGCACGACGCGTCGTGGACCCTGGAGCAGCTCGTGCTCAGCGTCGCCGGGTTGGCCGACACCGGTCGCTGACCCGGGTCCGCGGCTCGGTGGTCTCGACGTCCCTTCGACGCGCGGCCTCGTTCCTCGGTCGCTGCTCAGGGCATCGCCTCGCTCGCTGCGCTCGCATCCGGCTCGACCACCCACGCACAGCAGAAGAGGCGCCGACCGGCTCCCGTGCGGGAGGGTCGACGCCTCGTCGGCGCGGCGCGGCGCTCAGAGAGAAGCGGCCCGCTTGGCGATGGCCGACTTGCGGTTGGCCGCCTGGTTCTTGTGGATGACGCCCTTGGAAGCAGCCTTGTCGAGGCGCTTGGACGCCTCCTGCGCGAGCGCGGTGGCCTGCTCCTTGTCGCCGGCGTCCGCGGCCTGGCGGAAGCGGCGAGCCGAGGTCTTCAGCGCCGACTTGATCGCCTTGTTGTACTCGTGGGCGGCGTCGTTCTGCCGGATGCGCTTGATCTGCGACTTGATGTTGGCCACTGATTGCCTCTTCGTGTGGGTCGTGGTGCGGGTGCGATTGAAACTCTGCTGCGAGTCGGGAGGGCGCGACGAGCCACCTGGCCCGCCGGGCACAAGCGCCAAAGGTATCAGCGGCGCGTCGCGCCCCCCAAATCCGCTCAGCAGTCCGGGATCACGGCCCCGTTGTTGTCCTTCGCCTCGTCGTTGCCCCAGCGGCTGAGGTAGTAGGCCGAGACGTACTGGCCGCCGGGGCCCTGGTCGGGGTCGGTGCGCAGCCAGTAGTGGTTGTACGAGCCACCGCTGCCGACCTGGCGGCCGTACGCCTTGCAGTAGACGTAGCTAGTACCGCCGTACAGCGTGCCGGTCTGCGCGGTGCTGGTCGGGGAGGCGTACACGGGAGCGTCGGCGTAGGTGTCGACGTAGTACTTCCCGGCGCCACTGCCGCCGCCGGCGCAAGGGCTGGCGCTGCCGCTGTCGCCGGTGATCGCGGCGGTGCTGCCCGCCTGCTGGTCGTAGAAGCTCACCGCCCAGTCGGTCCACTGGTCGTATCGGTCGGGGTACGCCGAGACCTGTACGGCCTGCGCGACCTCACCGCGGTCCCGGGTCTGCCAGCTCGGGATCTGCAGCAGACCGGCGTTCGAGCCGTACGCGGCGACGCCGTAGAACGACTGCGTCGAGGTGACGACGTTGGTGATCTGCGCCGGCGTGCCCCACCCGGTGCTCGGCCGCTGCTGGAAGATGCCGAGCGAGTCGTGGTCGACGGCGGTGGTGTAGTTGACGAACTTCGACTCCTGCATCGCGGTCATCAGCGCGATCTCGATCCCGCGACGCGGGATGCCCTTGCCCTTGCCGACGCCGATGACGGTGCGCGCGTTGGTGCACTCCTGCCCGCTGAGAGTCGCCGACGCCTGCGCGGCGGGGTAGATCCGCGCCAGCTCGGCGCGCGAGGCGGACCGCAGCGACCGGGCGGTCGCGGCGTCCGTCCGTCCGGTGGCGGGCAGGTCGTGCCGGGCCTGGTACGCCTCGAGCCGCTGGCCGGTCGTGGTGTCGGGACCGTCGCCCGCAGCCGCGGTGGCAGCGGGCGCGGCGACGAGGGAGAGACCGACGACGGCGGCGGTCGTCGTACCCAGCAGGGCGCCGGTCAGGCGCCGTGCCGGGGAGAGGGGTCGTGCTGTGGTCATTCATCACTCCTGGTGATCGATGACCGCCCGAGACGGCGGCGTGCCCCCGGGGTCGGGAGCGACGACTCCGGCTTACCGACCGCCGCGGGTCGCGGTCAACGGCTGATCGTCTCGAACCGTGCCGTCGATCCGCCTCAGTGCCATCTGCGCCGCTCGCCGAGCCAGCGCCAGGTCGCCTCGGCGTACCACCGGCTGTGCGTCCGCAGGTGCGGCGAGTTCAGCGGGGCCGGGCGCAGCGCGGCGTCGGCCATGAAGCCGGACAGCGCGGCGAGCCAACGGTCGACGTGCTCGGGGTCGACGTCGCGGGTCAGCGCCCGGCGGGCGAGGACCTCCTCGACGTCGAGGCCGTCGCCGTACGCCGAGACCAGCAGGTCGACGGTGTCCTGCCAGGGTGTGGAGAGGCAGGCGTGGTTCCAGTCGACGGCGTACGCCGACCCGTCGTCCAGCAGCACGTTGTCGTCGCGCAGGTCGCTGTGGCAGAAGGCGGTGAGCGGCAGGTCGGCGTACGACGACGCGAGCGCCAGCGCCTCGTCCCGGTGCGGTCGGTCCGGGAGCATCTCCCAGGCGTGCAGCAGCGAGGGCTCCGCCTCACTGATCGTCCGCAGCGCGAGGCCGGCCGGGACGGGGTCGGTCGCCGCGGCGATCTCCTCGGCGAGGTCGAGCGCACGCTCCAGCTCGACCGCGCGCCACGGTCGCCGAGGCGGTCGGCCCTCGACCACCTCGAAGCCGATCGCGACCCACGCGTCGTCGTCGAGCACCCACAGCGGCCGCGGCATCGGCAGTGCTCGGTCGTGGGCCGCGAGCGCCCGCAGGACCGTGATCTCGTCGCGGTACGCCGCCGCCACCTGCTCCTGGGCCACCACGCTGGCGGCCTTGAGGAAGACGCTGCCGCCGTCAGCCGTACGCAGCACGGAGGCGAAGCCGGTGGTGAAGCCCGACTCCTTGGACTCGTCGGCGACGACCTCGCCACCGAGACGCTGCTCCACCGCCGCTCGCAGCGCTCGCGGCAGGAAGCGCCAGGTGAGCCGCTGGGCGGTCGCCCCGTGCGGCACCTGCGGGAGGTCGACGCGGGGCGTGGGCTGGCTCATCGGCGCTGATGCTGCCACGGCGGTGGTCTCGACGTCCTCGCTCGCTGCGCTCGCGTCGGGCTCGACCACCGTGGTGGCGGTGGTCTCGACAGTCTCGACCTCCGTGGTGGCGGTACCTCGCTGACGAAGGCGCGACGATAGGCCCCATGGCCGAGCTGGTGACCCCCGACGTCCGCTACCGGGAGTCGTTCCTCGCCGCGATGGAGGAGTTCGCGGCCGAGGGGCGTGCGGGGGACGGGTCGATGGTCGGCAACGACCTCGCGACGTACTCCTCGACCTGGCACAGCGCCGACGGCTTCGCGGCGTACGTCGAGGCGCTGGTCGCGGAGCGGCACACCCCGCGCTTCGCGCACTACGTGTGCTCGACCTCGCTGTGGTGGGTCGACGCAGCCGCCTGGCTCGGCCGGATCGCGATCCGCCACGAGCTCTCGACACCGTTTCTGCGCGAGCTCGGCGGCCACATCGGGTACGACGTCCGCCGTTCGGCCCGCCGTCGGGGCCACGCGACCGCGATGCTGGCCGCCGCCCTCCCCGTGGCCCACGACCTGGGCATCGACCCGGCGCTGGTCACCTGTGACACCGACAACGAGGCGTCGCGCCGGACGATCGTGAGCAACGGCGGGGAGCTCGAGGACCAGCGCGGCGGGAAGCTCCGGTTCTGGGTGCCCACCTCGTGACGGTCGGTGCACGGGTCTAGGTTCGACGGCGTGCTTCGCTTCTTCCTGATCGGTGTCCTCAGCCTGCTCCTCGTCGTCGTCGGCGTCATCGCCGCGATCGGCAGCTGGGCGTGGATCGTGCTGCTGGTGATCCTCGCCGGCCTGGTCGCGCTGGGGGTCTACGACCTGGTGCAGACCAAGCACTCGATCCTGCGCAACTACCCGATCCTCGGGCACATGCGGTTCCTCATGGAGTCGCTGCGGCCCGAGCTGCAGCAGTACTTCATCGAGCGCAACTTCGACGGCCGCCCCTACGACCGCAACACGCGCACGGTGATCTACCAGCAGGCCAAGGGCACCAAGGAGGAGCACCCGTTCGGCACCGAGCGCGACCTCTACCAGGTCGGCTACGAGTACCTCGTCCACTCCACCGCTCCGGTGAAGCCGATGGATGCTCCGCCGCGGGTCCGCATCGGCGGCCCGGACTGCACCAAGCCGTACGACATGGCGCTGCTCAACGTCTCGGCGATGAGCTTCGGGTCGCTGTCCGCCAACGCGATCGAGGCGCTGAACAAGGGCGCGGCCGCGGGCGGGTTCGCCCACGACACGGGAGAGGGGGCGATCAGCCCGTACCACCGCAAGGGTGGCGGCGACCTCGTCTGGGAGGTCGGCTCGGGCTACTTCGGCTGCCGCACCGACGACGGCGACTTCGACCCCGACGAGTTCTCGCGCAAGGCCGCCGACGACCAGGTGAAGATGGTGCACCTGAAGCTCAGCCAGGGCGCGAAGCCCGGCATCGGCGGCGTGCTTCCCGGGGCGAAGGTCACCAAGGAGATCGCCGAGACCCGCGACGTCCCGCAGGGCCAGACGGTGATCTCCCCGGCGTACCACCAGGTCTTCTCGACCCCGCGCGAGCTGGTCCGGTTCATGGCGCACATGCGGAACCTCGCCGGCGGGAAGCCGACCGGCTTCAAGCTGTGCGTGGGTTCGCGGCGCGACGTGCTGGCCATCTGCAAGGCCATGCTCGAGGAGCAGACCTACCCCGACATGATCACGGTCGACGGCGCCGAGGGCGGCACGGGCGCCGCGCCGGTGGAGTACTCCGACCACGTCGGGATGCCGCTGACCGAGGGCCTTGCCGTCGTGCACAACGCCCTCGTCGGCGTCGGGCTGCGCGACCGGATCGCCATCGGTGCCTCCGGGAAGGTGGCCACGGGCGTCGACGTGGTCAAGCGGATCCTCCAGGGTGCCGACTACCTCAACGCGGCGCGGGCGATGATGATGGCGGTCGGCTGCATCCAGGCCCAGGAGTGCCACACCAACACCTGCCCGGTCGGCGTCGCGACCCAGGACCCGAAGCGGATGCGGGCCCTGGACGTCGCGAGCAAGAGCGAGCGCGTCACGTCGTACCAGAAGCACACGGTCGAGCAGGCGATGCAGGTGCTCGCCTCGATGGGGCTGTCGTCGTTCGACGAGCTGCGTCCGCACATGCTGCGCCGCCGGATCGGGCACGGGGACATCGCGTCGTACGACGAGATCGTCGAGTACCTCGAGCCCGGCGCCCTGCTCGAGAACCCACCCGAGTCGTGGGCCGCGGACTGGGTACAGGCCGACCCTGACCGGTTCGTCCCCTAGACGAGGAGCGCGAGATGGCCGACGAGAAGACCCTGCTGGGTGCCAGCGACGTCGAGGAGGCCGTGCTGGCCGACTGGCGGATCGTGTTCGACGTGCTGCACGCCCGCTTCGAGACCGGCGACTTCGCGACCGGGCTGGCGCTGGTCAACCGGATCGGCGAGAAGGCCGAGGAGGTGCAGCACCACCCCGACCTCGACCTGACCTACCCGACGCTCGACGTGCGGCTGACCAGCCACGACGTCGGCGGGATCACCTCCCGCGACATCGACATGGCCCGGACGATCTCCGCGCTCGCCGCCGAGGCGGGGGCCGCGGCGCGCCCCGACCAGGTCTGGGGCCTTGAGCTGAGCCTCGACACCCCCGACCACGCCGAGATCCGCGACTTCTGGGCGGCGCTGCTGGACTGGGAGGTCGACGAGGACGAGGTCGTCGCCCCGGACGGCAACCACCCGACGATCTGGTTCCAGGAGTCCGACGACCACGAGACGCCGCACCAGCGCTGGCACCTGGACGTACGCGTGCCTCCCGAGGTCGTCGACGCCAGGATCGAGGCCGCGCTCGAGGCCGGCGGCACGCTGGTCTCCGACGACGCCGCGCCGGCGTACTGGGTGCTGGCCGACGCCCAGGGCAACCAGGCCTGCCTGACCACCTGGCAGGGACGCGGCGAGTAGCCGACGGCCCCGCCCGACCGACCCGAACCGAGGAGACCCCCTGTGACCACTGTTGCCGAGCTGATCATCGACGCGCTCGCCGAGCACGGCGTGAAGAGCGTGTGGGGGGTGGTCGGCGACGCGCTCAACCCGATCACCGACGCCATCCGTCGCGAGGACCGCGTGGAGTGGGTCGGGGTGCGCCACGAGGAGGCGGGGGCCTTCGCCGCCAGCGCCCAGGCGCAGCTGACCGACGACCTGGCGGTCTGCATGGGCACGGTCGGGCCGGGGGCCATCCACCTGCTCAACGGGCTCTACGACGCCAAGAAGTCCCACGCCCCGGTGCTCGCGATCGTCGGCCAGGTCCCGCGCGAGGAGATGGGGCAGGACTTCTTCCAGGAGGTCGACAACGACAAGCTCTTCGCCGACGTCGCGGTCTGGACGCAGACGCTGACCCACCCCGACCAGCTGCCCGAGCTGCTCGAGTCGGGCGTCAACGCCGCGCTGGGTCAGCGTGGGGTCGCCGTGCTCAGCGTGCCCGGAGACGTCGGGTCGCTGGACGTGCCGCACGGCACCCGTACCCCGACCTTCGTCGGCCCTGCGCCGCTGGGGTCTGCGGACGCCGCCGAGGTGCACGCCGCGGCGAAGGCGATCGACGCCGGCGACCGGGTGACCATGCTGGTCGGGGCCGGGGCGCGCCCGGCACGCGAGGAGGTGCTGGCGCTGGCCGACAAGCTCAACGCGCCGATGGTGCTGTCGCTGAAGGCGAAGGAGGGCTTCGAGCAGGACAACCCGTACGAGGTCGGCCAGTCCGGGCTGATCGGCAACCCCGCGACCACCGAGGCGTTCGCGGCGTGCGACGTGCTGCTGATGGTGGGCACCGACTTCCCGTACAAGGAGTTCTACCCCAAGGGGAAGACGGTCATCCAGATCGACTCCCGCCCGGCACACATCGGCCGTCGTACCCAGGTCACGCACCCCGTGGTCGGCGACGCGCGACTGACCCTGGAGGCGCTCACCCCGCTGGTGGCGAGGAAGCGGTCGGCCAAGCACCTCAAGGCGGCGCGCAAGATCTACGAGGAGTGGGGCCACCTGCAGGCGCGGCTCGCGGATCCCAAGCACGACAAGAAGTTGCTCGGGAGGCTGCGCAGCAAGGCCGACAACCCCGACCACCGGATCCGTCCGGAGGTCGTCGCCGCGGCCGTCGAGAAGCACGCCGACGACGACACCATCTTCACCACCGACACCGGGATGTCGACGGTGTGGCTGTCCCGCTTCGTCCGCTTCACCGGCGCTCGTCGGCTGATCGGCTCCTACAACCTCGGGTCGATGGCCAACGCGATGCCGCAGGCACTGGGCGCGCAGGCGCTCGACCGGTCGCGCCAGGTGGTCTCGTTCTCCGGGGACGGTGGGCTGACCATGCTGATGGGCGACCTGATCACCGCGGTCGCGCAGAACCTCCCGGTGAAGGTCGTCGTGTTCGACAACGGCCGGCTGGGCATGGTCAAGCTGGAGATGGAGCAGGCGGGTCTGGCCGAGTTCGGCACCGTGCTGCACAACCCCGACTTCGCCAAGCTGGCCGAGGCGATCGGCATGAAGGGCATCCGGGTCGCCGACCCCGGCGACGTGGACGGCGCGGTGAAGGAGGCCTTCGCCCACGACGGGCCCGTCCTCCTCGACGTCCTCACCAACCCCGACGAGGTCTCCATCCCGCCGAAGCCGACGGTCTCCCAGGGCTGGGGCTTCGCGATCGCGAAGACCAAGGAGTTCGTGGTCGCTCCCGAGTGACGTCGGCGGGATCCGCTGGGCCCTCTGTTCGGCGAATCGGTGAACAACCGGTCGGTCGCGGTCGCACAATGCCGAGGTCACCCGGCGGTGAGGCGTCGTCGGTCGTCGTTTCGGAGGCACGTCGATGGAACCTCAACCGTCCAGCTCGTCCGACAGTGGGCTCTGCACGGCATACGTCTGCACCCCGGGGGAGGCGCCGGTGAGGCTCGAGGGCCTCCCGGCTGCACTGCCCGAGGTCGCCGTCAGCATCCTGTGGGTGGACGTGCAGGCCGATGCCGACCCCTCGGAGGCGTTTGCGGCCTTGTCGTCGCTTGCGCCGACGCTCAGTCTCGAGGACGTCGTCGACCTGCTCGAGCGCGACGAGCTCGCCAAGACCCATGACCGGGCGGAGGAGTTCCGTAACGCCTCGTTCGTCGGTTTCGACCTTCAGCCGGGACCGACGATCGATCGCGGTCCCGGAAGCCTGGTCGTGCAGATGGTCGAGACCCTCGTCGGGAGCCGGCTGCTGGTCTCGTGCTGGCAGCGCAGTCGACTCCTGCACGGGCTGGACGAGGCCACCGATGGTGAGCCGATCCTCCACGAGGACGTGGTGAGGGACGCGTGCCGGACCTGGACGTCGCAGGACTGCGAGACCGCTGCCGATCTCGCCTCGGCCGTGGTCGCGGGCCTCCTCGTGCGCTCACGTCGGTGTGTCGCCGAGCTCGAGCACGGTCTGCAGCGGTGGGAGCAGCACTACCACTCCGCGTCGCGAGAGCGGGTGGCTGTCGACCAAGCGGACACCCGCGACCTCAAGGTCCTGCTGTCCACGGTCAACGAGATCCGTCGTCGGCTCAGCGCCTTCGAGAACGCCCGGCTGATGCTCCGTCCGGACGAGCACCGGTTCCGCAACGCCGTCGCGGCACCGCTCGAGACTCGCGTGGACGACCTCATGGATTCAGGGCTCAAGCGCTGCGGCGTACTCCTGGAGGGCATCCGGGCATCGATGGAGCTGGTCTCGATGGACCGAGTGGCCTTCCAGGGCTACATGGCTGAGCAGCGCGCGCAGCGTGACCAGGTCTTCCAGGGCCGGCTCGAGAAGGTCACGGCACTGCTGCTTGTGCCCACGCTGATCGCGGGCATCTTCGGCGCCAACACCGCACTCCCGGGCGGAGGAACCTGGGCCGGCTTCGATGCGATGCTCGTATCGATGGTCGTGACCAGCGTGGCGGTCTATGTCTTCCTGGTGGCCCGACGCTGGACGAGGGCGGTGCCGGAGCGGACGCCGGGATGATGCGCCGTCCCCCCTCGGTTACGAGAGGTATGGCTACGAAGAACTGGTTCATCACCGGCGCGTCCCGCGGCTTCGGCCGGGAGTGGGCGATCGCCGCCCTCGAGCGGGGCGACAAGGTCGCCGCCACGGCCCGCGACACCTCGACCCTCGACGACCTCGTCGAGACCTACGGCGACGCGCTGCTCCCGCTGCAGCTGGACGTGACCGACCGCGACGCGGACTTCGCCGCCGTGCAGCAGGCACACCAGCACTTCGGCCGGCTCGACGTCGTCGTCAACAACGCCGGCTACGGTCACTTCGGGATGGTCGAGGAGCTCAGCGAGTCCGACCTCCGCCGTCAGATGGAGACGAACCTCTTCGGGGCGATGTGGGTGACGCAGGCAGCGCTCCCGCTGATGCGCGAGCAGGGGAGCGGGCACATCCTCCAGGTCTCGTCGATCGGCGGCATCACGGCGTTCCCGCTGGTCGGCGCCTACCACGCCTCCAAGTGGGCGCTCGAGGCGTTCAGCCAGACGCTGTCGCAGGAGGTCGCCGACTTCGGCATCAAGGTGACGCTCATCGAGCCGGGCGGCTTCTCCACCGACTGGGCCGGACCGTCGGCCTCGCACTCCGAGGAGCTCTCGGCGTACGACGACTTCCGCGAGAAGGCGCAGCAGCAGCGCGCACAGCGCACCGCGGCCGCGGGCGACCCGAAGGCCAGTGCTGCCGCCGTGCTGCGGCTGGTCGACGCCGACGAGCCGCCGCTGCGCTGCTTCTTCGGCACCGCGCCGCTCGGCATCGCCGAGCAGGACTATGAGTCCCGCCTGTCCACGTGGCGGGAGTGGCAGGACGTCGCCGAGCTCGCCCAGGGCTGAGCCCGGCGTGCTGCTCGAGGGGTTCGTCCGGCGCGACGTCGTCACACCCGGCGGCGTGCGCATCGCGACCTGGACGGCGGGCGACGGTCCGCCCGTGCTGCTGCTCCACGGCTGGCCGCAGGACCACCACATGTGGCACGCCGTCGCGCCGGACCTGGCGCGCGACCACACGGTCGTGCTCACCGACCTGCGCGGGTACGGCGAGTCCGACGCGCCGCCACCGGGGGAGCGCTCAGCGGCGTACGCCAAGCGTGCGATGGCCACCGACCAGCTGGCGGTGATGGACGCGCTCGGTCACGACCGGTTCGCGCTGGTCGGGCACGACCGGGGCGCCCGGGTCGGGCACCGGCTCGCGCTGGACGCCCCCGAGCGGCTGACCGGCCTGGCGGTGATCGACATCGTGCCGACGAGGCACGTGCTGGAGACCGCCGACCAGGCGCTGGCCCGGGCGTACTTCCACTGGTTCCTGCTCGGTGCGCCGGCTCCGGTGCCCGAGAACGTGCTCGGTGCCGACCCGACCGGTTGGGTCCGCACGGTCCTCGGTGGCCCGCTCGCCGGTGGCTGCGACTTCCACCCCGATGCCCTGGCGGGGTACGTCAAGGCACACGAGCGGCCCGAGGTCCTGGCGGGCACGATCGGCGACTACCGGCGGCGCTGGGTGTCGACCAGGACCACGACCGTGCCGACACCGGTCGGCGCCTCGACCTGCCGGTCCAGGTGCTCTGGGGAGCCGACGGGTTCGTCGGCCGGCACTACGACGTGCTCGACGTCTGGTCGTCGTACGCCGCGCAGCTGAGCGGCGTTCCCCTCCCCGGCGGGCACTTCGTGCCGGAGCAGTCCCCGTCCCAGACGCTCGCGGCACTGCGGTCGTTTCTCGAGGGCGAGCAGGTCCTACGCTCTGCGCGTGGCTGAGCAGCGCGAGCGCGATCGTGACGTCGACCGGCTCCTGACGTTCGTCGACGCGGTGGTCGCGATCGCGATCACCCTGCTGGTGCTGCCGCTCGTCGACGTCGCCCGAGAGCTCGGACCGGACGAGTCGGTGGCCCACCTGCTCGAGGAGCACGTGCGTGAGCTGATCGCCTTCGCGCTGAGCTTCGCGGTGATCGCCCGGCTGTGGTTCGTCCAGCACGCCCTGGTGCGTGACCTGGTCGCCGCGGACGCGGCGGTGACGCGGTTCCTCGTGCTCTGGCTCTTCTCGATCGTGCTGCTGCCGTTCCCGACCTCGCTGGTGGCCGAGGCGGGGGAGCAGCCCGGGATCAAGGTGTTCTACGTCGCGACGATGGTGGTGAGCACGCTCTTCCTCTCGGGCATCGCCTGGGCGGTTGCCCGCAACCGTGGGCTCCGCGACTCCGACCGGGCACCCGCACCGTTCTTCGCCCTGGTCACGGCCTCGCTGTTCGTCCTGGCCCTCCTGCTGATGCTGGTCCTGCCGTGGCTCAGCTACTGGCCGATGCTGCTGGTCGCCTTGGACGACCCGCTGGTGGGTGCGTGGCGCCGCTGGCGCGGTCGCTGAGCCGGTTCAGCCGTCGACGCCGAGGTCGAGGGCCTGCGCGGCCGCCACGACCTCGTCCAGCACCGCGACCACCTCGCGCCGGGGCTCGGCCCGAGTGCTGCGGTGCCGAGCGACGACGCGCCGGCTGCCCAGTCCGGTGAGGGACGCGATCCGGACCCCGTCGACCTGGAGCCCGCCGGCCAGCACCAGGGAGGGCAGCAGCGCGACACCGAGCCCACCCTCGACCATCGAGATGGCGACGTCGCTGTTGTTGTAGAGGTGCTTGACCCGCGGGCGTCGGTCGAACGCGGACAGCACCCGCTCGGTGGCTGCCCATGCAGCGGCCTCGCGGTCGGCGCCGAGCCAGGTCTGTCCGGCGAGGTCGTCGACCTTGGTCGGGGTCGGCGCCGCGACGGGGAGCGCGACCAGCCACCGCTCGTCGAGCACGGCCACGTCGTGGGTGCCGCGCGGCGCGGTCAGCCCGGCCGGGCTGTCCGCCTCGAGCATCAGCAGGTCCAGCGAACCCGCCCGCAGCTCGCGCATGCCCTGCTCGGCCGCGACGTCGCGCAGGACGAGCTCGATCCCCGGCATCGTCGTCGACAGCTGCTCGACGAGCGGCACCAGCACCGCCTGGTGGAAGCTCTGGAACGCGCCGATGCTCACCACCCCGCTCAGCTCGCCGTGCAGCACGGCCAGCGCGCGCTCGGCGTCGATCAGCTCGGCCTCGATCCGCTCGGCGGCGTCGGCGAGGATCCGTCCCGCCGGGGTGAGGACCGCCCCGCCCGGCTGCCGGTCGAGGACGGGGGTGCCGACCTCCGCCTCGAGCTTCGACATCTGCTGGCTGATCGCCGAGGCGGTCACGCCGCTCTCGTCGGCAGCGGCGAGCACCCCGCCGTACCGGTGCACCGCGAGCAGCGTGGTCAGCCGGCCGGGGTGGAGTGACATAACTTCAACTTAACCCGTGGTTCCGTGATGTTCAATTGTGCTTAGGCTGCGTGCTCGGCATCGTTCTTCCCATGAGCCCCACCGTCCTGTCCTTCGCCTCGGCCCTCGGGTGGGCCGGTGCCCTCGGCACCGTCGTCGCCTACGCGCTGGTCTCCCAGAAGGTCCTCAGCGCGACCTCGCGCACGTTCCAGGCGACCAACGCCGCCGCGGCGGCGATGCTCACGGTGAGTGCGCTGGCCCACGACAGCCTTCCGTCGGCGGCGGCGAACGTGGTGTGGGTGCTCATCGCCCTGGTCGCGCTGGTGCGGTCACGCGCGACCGACCCGTCCGGCACGGCCGAGACGTTCGAGACGGGTGCCGTGCCGGCGGAGGACCCGCGGTCCGCCCCCCTCGACGTCGTCGCGCCGGACCTGGATCGGGAGCCGGTCCTCGCCTGAGCCGCCCGCCCCGCGCGATTCGGGCGGCGCGTGCGGGCGTGGGATGATGAAGCAGTCCTTGCCCCGCGACGAGAGCCGCCCGTGACCCGCACCAGCAGCGCCCCGGCCCCGGGATCGACCGACCCCGCGATCATCCGCAACTTCTGCATCATCGCCCACATCGACCACGGCAAGTCGACGCTGGCCGACCGGATGCTGCAGCTGACCGGCGTGGTCGACGAGCGCAGCGCCCGGGCGCAGTACCTCGACCGGATGGACATCGAGCGCGAGCGTGGGATCACCATCAAGTCCCAGGCGGTGCGCATGCCCTGGACGGTCGCCGCGGAGACCTCCACGACGGCCGAGCCCGGGACGTACGTCCTCAACATGATCGACACCCCCGGGCACGTCGACTTCACCTACGAGGTCTCGCGCTCGCTGGAGGCCTGCGAGGCGGCGGTGCTGCTGGTCGACGCGGCCCAGGGCATCGAGGCCCAGACGCTGGCCAACCTGTATCTCGCCATCGAGGCCGACCTGCACGTCATCCCCGTGCTGAACAAGATCGACCTGCCCGGCGCCGAGCCCGAGAAGTACGCCGCCGAGCTCGCCGGCATCATCGGCTGCGACGTCGAGGACGTGCTGCTGGTCTCGGCCAAGACCGGTCTTGGCGTCGAGGCGCTGCTCGACGAGATCGTGGCCCAGACCCCGCCCCCGGTGGGCCAGGCCGACGCGCCGCCGCGCGCGCTGATCTTCGACTCCGTGTACGACACCTACCGCGGCGTCGTCACGTACGTCCGCGTGGTCGACGGCAAGCTCACCCACCGCGACCGGATCAAGATGATGTCGACCGGCGCCGTGCACGAGATGCTCGAGGTGGGCGTGATCAGCCCCGAGCCGGTGAAGGCCGACCACATCGGCGTCGGCGAGGTCGGCTACCTCATCACCGGGGTGAAGGACGTGCGCCAGTCACGCGTCGGCGACACCGTCACCGCGCAGAACGGCGGGGCGGAGGAGCCGCTCGGCGGCTACAAGCACCCCAACCCGATGGTCTACGCCGGGCTCTACCCGATGGACGGCGACGACTACCCGACCCTGCGCGACGCGCTGGACAAGCTGCAGCTCAACGACGCGGCGCTGGCGTACGAGCCGGAGACCTCCGGCGCGCTCGGCTTCGGCTTCCGCTGCGGGTTCCTCGGCCTGCTGCACATGGAGATCACCCGCGACCGGCTCGAGCGCGAGTTCGGTCTCGACCTGATCTCGACGGCTCCCAACGTCGTCTACGAGGTGCGCATGGAGGACGGCGCGGTCCACGAGGTGACCAACCCGAGCGAGTTCCCGACCGGCAAGGTCGACGAGGTGCTCGAGCCGATGGTGAAGTCCACGATCCTCGCACCGGCGGAGTACATCGGCACCATCATGGAGCTCTGCCAGTCCAAGCGCGGCCAGCTCGGCGGGATGGACTACCTCTCCGAGGACCGCGTCGAGATGCGCTACACGCTGCCGCTGGCCGAGATCGTCTTCGACTTCTTCGACCAGCTGAAGTCGCGCACCAAGGGCTACGCCTCGCTGCAGTACGAGCCCACCGGCGACGCGCCGGCGGACCTGGTCAAGGTCGACATCCTGCTCCAGGGCGAGACCGTCGACGCGTTCAGCGCGATCGTGCACCGCGACGCGGCGTACGCCTACGGCGTGATGCTGGCCGGCAAGCTGCGCGAGCTGATCCCCCGCCAGCAGTACGAGGTCCCCATCCAGGCCGCGATCGGCACCCGCGTCATCGCGCGCGAGACGATCCGGGCGATCCGCAAGGACGTGCTCGCCAAGTGCTACGGCGGCGACATCAGCCGCAAGCGCAAGCTGCTGGAGAAGCAGAAGGAGGGCAAGAAGCGGATGAAGATGGTCGGCCGCGTCGAGGTCCCCCAGGAGGCGTTCGTCGCCGCGCTGTCCACCTCCGGCGGCGGGACGCAGGAGAAGGGCAGGAAGTAGTGGACGTCCGGCCGGTCGCTCCCGACCAGTGGCCGGTGCTGGAGTGGCTGTGGCAGGCGTACGCCGCCGACCTCTCGGCCTTCCGTGACTCCTATCCCCGTCCCGACGGACGCTTCAACCATGCGTCGCTGGACGACCACCGCGAGGACGCTGCGGCGTACCTCGCCTGGCACGACCCGGACCAGGGCCACGGCGAGGTGCCGGTCGGGTTCGCGGTGGTCAGCGCCGGCGAGCACGGCGAGTGGCACATGATGGCGTTCTTCGTCGTACGCCGGATGCGGGGCTCGGGCGCCGCGCGCGACCTCGCGCTCGACGTGGTCGCCCAACACCCGGGCCGCTGGGAGATCGCCTTCCAGGACGAGAACCCGACCGCGGCGCGGTTCTGGCGGCGCACCGCCGACGTGGCGTTCCCCGACGGGTGGCGCGAGGAGCGGCGCCCGGTCCCGGGCAAGCCCGAGCTCCCGTACGACGTCTGGATCCTGGGCGGCTGAACCTCGGCTCGTGGGCGACCGACGCCGGCCGCCACGCCCGGCAGGCTCTTGCGGGGATACACCGAAGTCGGCCCGCGGGGCCCCACGCAGGCGTGCCGCGGGTCGCTCCTGGACTTCGGTGTGTCCCCGTACGTCGTCAGGCGGCGCTGCCGGCCGCCCGCAGCTTCGGGGACTCGCCCAGCCAGTCGGTGCGGGCGTCGACCAGGCTGTCGGTGAAGTCGCCGAAGAAGCCGTCCACGCCGGCGTCGAGGACCGCAGCCACGTAGTCGTGCACGTCGCCCTTGGCGTTCGGGTCGGTGCCGGTGCGGTAGTTGGTCGGCAGGAACTGGTTCTCGTCACGGATGGTGAAGGGGTGCACGAGCAGGCCGCGCGCATGGGCCAGCGCGACCAGGCTGCTGGGTCGGCCGGTGGCGCCCGAGGCGTCGCGGGGGAGGACCTGGTCGACGTTGGGGCCGACCCCGTCGGCGTACGTCGCGACGTCCTTGAGCCCCTGCGCGGAGGTGAGGTCGGCGTACGTCCGCGGGTCGCCCTTGGCGACGAGGTCGTACGGCGCTCCCGAGGAGTCGGTGAGCTGGATCAGAGGCAGGTCGGTCAGCCGGTCCAGCTTCTTCAGGCTGCCGGTCTCGAAGGACTGCAGGTAGACCTTGGACCCCTTCTGGTCCATGCCGTGCCGGGCGAGGGTCTGCACCAGCGGCTTCTCCAGCGGCAGCCCGATGCCCTGGAAGTACGTCGGGTGCTTGGTCTCGACGTAGACCCCGACCTTGCGGTGCAGGACCTTGTTCTCCGATGCGACGAGGTCGAGCGTCTCGTCGAGCGTCGGCACCTGGAAGCGGCCGTCGTAGCGGGTGTTCCCCGGGCGCACCTGCGGCAGCCGCTCCTTGGCGCGCAGCGTCTTGAGCTCGGCGAGGGTGAAGTCCTCGGTGAACCAGCCGGTGATGCTCTTGCCGTCGACCACCTTGGTCGTCTTCCGGTCCGCGAACTCCGGGTGGTCGGCGACGTCGGTGGTGCCGGTGATGTCGTTCTCGTGACGGCACACCAGCACGTGGTCCTTGGTGGACACGACGTCCTGCTCGACGTAGTCGGCGCCGAGCTGCATCGCCAGCTGGTACGACGCCAGCGTGTGCTCGGGTCGGTAGCCGGAGGCACCGCGGTGACCGATGACGATCGGTACGGGCGCCTGACGGCGCGCGGCGGTGCTGCTGCCGGAGGAGGTGGTCTGGTCGGCGGCGTTCGCGCCGGGCGCGAGCCCGACGGCGAGTGCGGTGACGGTCGCGACGGCACCTGCGCGCAGCAGGACCCTGGTGTGCTTCCCGAGAGTGGTCATGGGTCCATCACAACGTGTCGCGGTGGCCGCGCGGTGAGGGGGAGGTGGCCGGCGGGTGACGGGGTGCTCACGCGGCGAGCCGACGGCGCAGCGTCTCGAGCATCACGGTCGCCGCGGCGGAGGGACTCCCGCGCCACACCACGCCGAGGTACGACGTCGCGTGGTGGGACCTGATCTCCACGCGGGTCAGGTCGTCGGGCAGGTCCGCGTGCGAGGTGGTCAGCACGCCGACGCCCAGCCCGCGGGCGACCAGCGCGCGGGCAGTGGAGGGCAGCGTGACGTCCAGCGCGACCGGCGCCGCCAGCCGCTCGGCCGCCATCATCGTCTCGTACGCCGCGCGCATGCCGGTGCCGTGACTGGTGCAGATCACCTTCACGTCGAGGAGGTCGCGGGGGCGGATCGACCGGCGCGTCGCCCACTCGTGGTCCTGGGGGACGACGGCCGCGACGCGTTCGGTCACGGCCACCCAGGACTGCAGCGAGGCGAGCGGCTCGCGGGCCCACGAGACGACGGCGACGTCGAGGCGGCCGTCGGCGACCGCCGCCTGCAGGTCGGCGGCCAGCCCCTCGCGCAGGAAGATGTCCAGCCCGGCGTAGCGCTCGCGGACCTCCTCCAAAGCGTCGAGGAACGGCGCCCAGCCGAGTCCGGCGACCGCTCCGAGGTGCACGGTCCCGGTGAGCAGGCCGCTCAGCTCGGCGGCGGCGTCCTCCACCCGGTCCAGCGCCTCCAGGACCGCGCGCATCCGGGGGAGCAGCACTCGCCCGGCGGCGGAGGGGACCACGGCGCGGGAGCCTCGCTCGAACAGCGTGGTGCCGAGCTCGCGCTCGAGGCGCGCGACCTGGGCGCTCACGCCGGACTGCGCGACGTGCAGGCGCCGGGCGGCGGCCGTGAACGTGCCGTCGTGTGCCACGGCGAGGGCGTACCTCAGCTGGTGGATCTCCATCAGCCGTGATGATAGCAACTAGCATTATCATCTGTTGGAGTTCTCATCCGTTCCCGCGGAGACTCGTCTCGTGACCACGACCACGACCACGACCACGACCACGACCGTGCTTCGCCCGCCCGCCTGCCGCGCACCGGCGGTGACCGGCCGGCTGCGCGGCCTGCACCTGGTCAGCTCGACCACCGAGGGGCTGGCGCTGTCCACGCTCGTCCTTCACGCGACGACGGGGCTCGGTCTCTCCGCGTCGCTCACCGGCCTCGTCCTCGGGGCGGCCGCGGGCGTGGCGCTGCTCCTGGCGGTGCCGATCGGCGCGCTCGCCGACCGGGTCGGGCTGCGCAGGGCGTACGTCGCGGCCGCCTCGACCGCCGCGCTCGGCCTGGTGGGCTACGCCGTCGCGGGGTCGTTCGCGCTGTTCGCCGTCTCCGTGCTGCTCTTCGTCGCGACCCAGTCCATCTCGCAGGCCATCCGGCAGGCGATCGCCGTGACCGGAGTCGTACCGGCTGCTCGGGTCGCCGTGCGGGCGGAGATGCACACCTGGCTCAACGTCGGGATCGGGCTCGGCACGACGGTCGGAGCGGGCCTGGCCTGGACCGGTGCGGACGGCGCCTTCCGGTCCTCCTACGTCGTCGCAGCCGTCGCGTGCCTGGGGGTCGCGGGGGCGGCGCGTCGACTGCCGGACGGCCGCGAGGTCGCGGTGACGCCGCCCTCGGGGCGGTGGACGGTCCTGGGGGACCGCCCCTTCCTGGTCGCCGTCGGGCTGTCCTCGGCGGTGCAGCTGACGATGCCCGTGCTCTCGGTGCTGATCCCGGTGTGGGTGACCCAGCGCACCACGGCGCCGGGATGGGCACCGGGCGCCGCGCTGGCACTGAACACCGTGCTGGTGCTCGTCGGCCAGCGGCGCTGGGCGCGCACGCTGGTCTCGCCGGCGGCCGTGTCCCGGTCGGCCGGGCTGGGTGGCCTAGGACTCCTCCTCGCGGGGGTCCTCCTCGGAGCTGCGGCCGGACCGTCCGGCGCCGCCGGCGCCGCGACCCTGCTCGGTCTGGCGGTGCTGGCGCTGACGGTCGGTGAGATCGCCGCGGGCGCGGCGACGTGGGTGGTCGCGCTGGACCGGGTGCCGCCAGGGGCGGAAGGGCGCTACCAGTCGACGTTCGCGATGGGCACGAGCCTGGCGCGGATCGTCGGCCCCTCGCTGGCCCTGCCGCTGGTGCTGCACGCCGGCGCACGGGGATGGTGGTTGCTCGCCGTCGTCATGGCAGCCGCGTGCGGGGGAGTCGTCGTACTCAACAACCGGAGGAGCAGGGCATGACCGACTACGTACTGGTGCCGGGGATGAACCACGGCGGGTGGTGGTACGAGCCACTGGTGGCCGAGCTCGAGGCACTCGGCCACCGCGCGGTCGCGGTGACGCCGACCGGGCTCGAGGCGGACCCGCGTACCGACCGGCGGATATCCCTGGAGACGCACGTGCAGGACGTCGTCGCCGCGATCGACTCGCTCGGGTCGGGTGCCGGTGAGGTCGTCCTCGTCGGGCACAGCTACGCCGGGCTGCTGATCACCGCAGCGGCAGACGTGCGACCGGACCGCGTGCGATGCCTGGTCTACCTGGACGCGTACTTCCCGCGCGACGGCGACTCGTCCTGGACGCTGACCTGCCAGGAGGAGCGGGACTGGTTCATCGAGGACTCGCGCCGTCTCGGCGATGCTGTCGACCCGCTCCCGTTCTTCGACGACCGGGCGCGGCCGCACCCCGTGGGCACCCTCCTGCAGGCCGTCCACCTCACCGGAGCCTGGCGGCAGGTGCCGAGGCTGGTGTACGTCGAGGCGACGCAGTGGCAGATCCCCACGCCGATGCGGATCTCCATCGACCGCGTGGCGGAGGAGCCCGACGTCGAGCACCTGGTGTGGGACACCCGCCACAACGTGATGCACGACGGTCCCGGCCGGGTCCTGGCACTGGTGCGCGACCTGTGAGGTCGTAGCGTCGTACGACGTGGTCGACGTTCCTGCCTCGTTCGACGCGTACCGCCGACGCGGTCCGTCGATGGCGGCGTGGCTGGACCGGCTGCCCACCCTGGTCGACGAGCTCGTGGAGGAGTGGGAGCTGACACCGGACGGTGCGCCGGTGCACGGGTACTGCGCCCTGGTGGTGCCGGTCCGGACCGCCGGTGGCCGGCCGGCAGTGCTCAAGGTGACCTGGCCGCACCCCGAGGCCGAGCACGAGCACGTGGCGCTCAAGACCTGGGCCGGCCGTGGCGCGGTCGAGCTGCTGCGCGCCGACCCGCGTCGCTGTGCGCTCCTGCTCGAGCGGCTGCACCCCGACGGGCTCGTCGCGGAGTGGGATGTCGCGGCCTGCGAGGTCGTGGGGTCGCTGTACGGGCGCCTGCACGTTCCCGCTCCGCCGCAGCTGCGCACGCTGTCGTCGTACGTCGAGGGCTGGACCTCGGAGCTCGACGCCCTGCCGCGCGACGCGCCGCTGCCGCACCGGATGGTGCGGCAGGCGGTCTCGATCGGGCGCTCGTTCGCCGCCGACCCGGCCACCGACGGGGTGCTCGTGCACGGGGACCTGCACTACGAGAACGTCCTCGCCGGCGACCGCGAGCCGTGGCTGGCGATCGATCCCAAGCCCGTCTCCGGCGACCCGCACTTCGAGGTCGCGCCGCTGCTGTGGAACCGGTTCGACGAGGTCGCGGGTGACGTACGACGTGCGCTCCGCGCGCGCTTCCACGCCGTCGTCGACGCCGGCGGACTCGACGAGGACCGGGCGCGGGACTGGGTGGTGCTGCGGATGATGTGCAACGCGACCTGGGGCCTGACCAACCCGACGGCGGGACCGCACGAGGAGGCGACGCACTGCGTGGCCGTCGCCAAGGCGGTCCAGGACTGAGAGGTGTAGCGTAAGTGGACATGGCCTCCACTTATGCGATCGGTTCGTACACCGTCCACCGCGTCGGCTTCGGCGCCATGCAGCTGCCCGGCCCGGGCGTGATGGGTCCGCCCAAGGACCACGACCAGGCGATCGCCGTCCTGCGGCGCGCGGTCGAGGCGGGCGTCGACCACATCGACACCTCCGACTTCTACGGCCCGTACGTCTCCAACGACCTGATCCGCGAGGCGCTGCACCCGTACGACGAGAAGCTCGCGCTGGTCTCCAAGGTCGGCGCCTTCCGCGACGACGAGGGGAACTGGCTCCCCGGGCAGACGCCCGCCCAGCTGCGTCAGGGCGTCGAGGACAACCTCGCCCGGCTGGGCGTGGAGCGTCTGGCGGCGGTGAACCTGCGCCGGATGGACGAGCACGAGGGCGCCGAGCAGGTCCCGCTCGAGGACCAGCTGGCCGAGATGGCGGCGCTGCGCGACGAGGGCAAGATCGCCGGCATCGGCATCTCCACCGTCCCGTTGGAGATGGTGAAGCAGGCGCACGAGTCGGTCGGCCTGGTCACGGTGCAGAACGCCTTCGGGCTGACCAATCAGGAGGACCTCGCGACGCTGGAGTACTGCCGCGACCAGGGAATCTCGTACGCGCCGTACTTCCCGCTCGGCTCGGCCTTCGACGGGATCCCCAAGGTCGTCGACCAGCCGGCGGTGCAGCGCGTCGCCGAGCGGGTCGGCGCCACGGCTGCCCAGGTCGGGCTGGCCTGGCTGCTCGCGAAGGCCGACAACGTCCTCCTCATCCCGGGCACGTCCTCGCTGGCGCACCTCGAGGAGAACCTCGCCGTCGCCGACGTCCAGCTCGGTGACGACGACCTGGCCGAGCTCGCCTAGCCGCTCCCACTCCAGGTTGAGTGGTGCCTCCTGCTGGCTCGAGTGGTGCCTTGAATCGGCCCGCCGGCGAAAAACGACTACTCGAGCCCGCAGAACTGAGGACTCGACCCGGTAGGGGGCACCACTCAACGGGTGGGTGCGAGCGCCAGCAGGTCTGCGTCGGCGCCCGGGCGGCCCATCAGCATGGCGCCGACGGGAAGGCCGACCGCGGGGGCGGGCACCGACAGCGCAGGGACGCCGGCGAGGTTGGCCACGACGGTCCAGCAGTCGGTGTACGGCGCGGCCAGCGGGTCGGCCAGCTCCTCCGGCGTGATCTCGCCGACCAGCGGGGGCGCCACGGTCGGCATCGTGGGCGACACGAGGACGTCGACCTCGCGCAGCGCCGCGGCGACCTGGTCGTGGAGACGGGTACGGACCTGCTCGGCCCACTCGACGCGCTCGGCGCCCTCCTCGACGAGGCTGGCCGCGTACTCCGCCCGGCGTACGACCTCCTCCCCGGCGCGTCCGCTGGCAAGCCACGGGCCCAGCCAGTCCAGCGCGGCCACCGAGGTCAGGGTCATGTACGCCGCGAGCGCCTCCGGCCCGTCGGCCACCGAGACCGTCACCACCTCGATGCCCGAGGTCTCGAGGTCGCGGCTCCAGCGGTCGAAGGCATCGAGGACGTCGGGCCGGTTGCGGGGGCCGGACAGCTCGGCGACGACGCCGATCCGACGGACCGGCGACGGGTCGGCCAGTCCTCCCGCCAGCACGTCGAGCAGGAGCGCGGCATCGGCGGCGGTGCGGGCCAGCGGTCCGACCCGGTCGAGCTCGGGGTGGAAGGGGAGCACGCCGTCCGCCGGCACCAGTCCCGGCGAGGGCGCCATCCCGACCACCCCGCACTGGGACGCCGGCTCGCGGATCGAGCCGCCGGTGTCCGTGCCGACCGCGAGCGGCACCAGGCCGGCGGCGACCGCCGCCGCGCACCCGCCGCTGCTGCCGCCGGGGGAGCGGCGCGGATCGGCGGGGTTGCGGGTCGGGCCGTACGCCGAGGTCTGCGTCGAGGCACCCATCGCGACCTCGTCCATGTTCGCGCGGCCGAGCAGGACGGCGCCCGCGGCTCGCAGCCGCGTGACGACGGGCGCGTCCGCCTCTGCCGGCATCCCGTCGTGGGCGAGCGACCCGGCCGTCGTCACCTCGCCGGCCACGTCGACGTTGTCCTTGACCGTGACCGGCACCCCCGCCAGCGGCAGCCGGTCGCGGTCGGGGCGTGCGTCCACCGCCGTCGCCTGCGCGATCACCCGGTCCGGGTCGACCGCGAGGATCGCGTGGTGCCGGTCGGCCGCGACCCGCGCGAGGTGGGCGCGGGCGACGTCGACGGCGCTGACGGCACCACGTCGTACGGCGTCGGCGAGCGCACGCGCGTCCAGCCGGGTCGGGTCGAGGGTGGGGTCAGAGCTCACCGGGTAAGCCTCCCAGCCGGGTAGTCCAGGACGTTCCTGCGGTCAGAACGGACCATCGACCGCAGAAACGTCAGGGACTACCGGCTCAGGCGGTGGCGAAGCGGCCCAGCACCTGCTCGGCGCGCACCCCGGCGAGCACGCCTGCGAAGATCCGCTGGTAGCCGAGCTCCTCGCGGGTGCGTGCGGGCGGCAGACCCTCGATCCGCTCGTCGCGCCAGTCGGCCTCCGGCACCAGCCGCTCGGCCTGGCGTGACATCACGTCCGCGGTGCCGGAGCCGTCGCCGAACTGCTCCTTGCGGCGCCACAGGATCGACTCGGGCAGCCAGCCGGCGAACGCCTCCCGCAGCAGTGCCTTCTCCTGCGCCTGCTCCTGCCCGTCCTCGCCGAGCAGCTTCCACTCCATCGGGATCCGGCCGGCCACGGCGAGCAGGTCGCGGGACAGGAACGGCACCCGGGCCTCCAGCCCGTGGGCCATCGTCACCCGGTCGCAGCGCTGCAGGTTGAGGTGGTGCAGCGTGTCGATGCCGTCCGCGAGGGCGTCCTGCAGCTCGGCCACGTCCATCTCGCGGAAGTGGTGGTAGCCGGCGAACAGCTCGTCGGCACCCTCCCCGGTCAGCACCACCTTCACGTGACGGGCAGCGAGCTCGGCCACGAGGTAGTTGGGCACGGCGCTGCGCACCAGCGACGGCTCGTAGCTCTCGATCGAGCGCACCACCTCGGGCAGCACCTCGACCACGTCGTCGTCGGTGTAGACGCGCTCGTGGTGCACCAGCCCCAGGTGCTCGGCGACCACGCGCGCGGCCGCGAGGTCGCCGGAGCCCGCCGTGCCGGCGGCGAAGGAGTGCACGGGCACGCCCGGCGCTGCGAGACGCGCGAGGATCGCGGCGACGATGCTGGAGTCCAGGCCGCCGGAGAGGAACACCCCGACGGGGACGTCGGCCATCGTCCGCTCCTGCACCGCGGTGACCAGCGTCTCCTCGATCGCGGTGCGCGCCTGGTCCCGCGTCGGGTACGCCGGCAGCGGCGGCGCCTCCACGCCCAGCGGGTCGGTACGCAGGTCCACGAAGGCGACCAGCCCGTCACCGGCGGTCCAGTAGTGCCCGGGCGGGAACTCCTCGACCTGAGGACGTACGTCCGCGGGGAACGCCCGCAGCTCGGAGGCGGCGAGGACCCGGTCCTCGACGCGAGCCCAGTACAGCGGCTTGACGCCCAGCGGGTCGCGGGCGAGCACGACGTCCCCCGACCGGTCGGCGACGGCCCAGGCGTACATGCCCCGCATGTCGTGGATGCCGTCCGTGCCGAGCCGCTCGACGACCCGCAGCACGACCTCGGAGTCCGAGCCGGTCCGGAAGTCGCCGCCGAGACGGGTGCGCAGCGCGACGTGGTTGTATATCTCGCCGTTGGCGACCACCCAGCGCTCGCCGTCGGCCGATCGCAGTGGCTGCTCGCCGCCGTCGAGGTCGACGATCGCCAGCCGGGTGTGCCCCAGCCAGGTCGCCCCGACCTGCCGGGTGCCCGAGCCGTCCGGGCCGCGGTGGTGGATCTCGGCGAGCATCGCCTCGCCGATCCCACGGGTACGGGCGAGCCGCTCGGGGGAGGGAGCGGGGCCGGTCAGGTCGTGGACGACGGCGATGCCACACATGAGAGCCATTGTCCCCCAGCCGACCAGCCCGGGAGACTGGCCGTGTGCTCCCACGGATCCGCTCGGTCAACCTCGCCCGGCCGCGGGAGGCGTCGTACGCGACGATCGGGCGCAGCGCGATCGACAAGCGGGCCGCCGACGGACCGGTCGTCGTACGACGGCTGGGTCTGGACGGTGACGAGGTCGGCGACCCGAAGCACCACGGCGGGCCGGACCAGGCGGTGTACGCCTACGCCCGCGAGGACCTCGACTGGTGGAGTGCCGAGCTGGGCGCGGACGTGCCCGACGGGGAGTTCGGGGAGAACCTGACCACCGAGGGCTACGACGTCAACGCCGCCGAGCTGGGTGAGCGGTGGGCGATCGGTGACGCCGTGCTGGAGGTGGCCTCGGTACGCATCCCGTGCGCGACGTTCCGTGGCTGGCAGGCCACCAACGGGTACGACACGCGCGCCTGGCAGAAGCGGTTCACGCAGGCCGCGCGACCGGGGCCGTACCTCCGCGTGGTCGCCGAGGGCCCGCTGCGTGCCGGCGACGCGATCGAGGTGCTGCGGCGTCCCGGCCACGGCGTCACGGTGGCGACGATGTTCCGCGCGATCACTACCGAGCCCGACCTGCTGCCCGAGCTGCTCGCCGTCGACGACCTGGTTCCCCGGGCGCGAGCCAGCGCCGAGCGCTGGGTCGCCGAGCACCCGCCGATGACTCCACGCACCGGTCCGGGTCGGTAGGGACATGGGACGTCTGGTGTACGCCGTGATCGCCTCGCTCGACGGCTACCTCGCCGACGAGGCGGGTCGCTTCGACTGGGCCGAGCCCGACGAGGAGGTGCTGGCGCTGGTCAACGACCAGGAGGAGCGGATCGGCACCTACCTCTACGGCCGGAGGGCGTACGAGATGATGACCGTCTGGGAGCACGACCCGGGCTCGGTGGCCGCGGACTCCCCGCAGTCGGGGCGGTTCGCGCGGATCTGGCAGCAGGCCAGCAAGATCGTCTACTCCACGACGCTCGACGCCGTCTCCACCCGAGACACCACGCTGCGCCGCGTCTTCGACGTCGACGAGGTCCGCACGCTGGTCCGCGACTCGGAGGCCGACGTCAACGTGTTCGGGCCGACGCTGGCCGCGCACGCGTTCGCGGCGGGCCTCGTCGAGGAGGTGCAGGTGACCGTCGTGCCGCACCTGGTCGGCGGCGGGCTGGCCTGGTTCCCCGGCGGGTCGACGGCGCTGGAGCGTCGCGAGGTGCGCCAGCTCGGCGCCGGCGCGGTGTGGCTGCGCTACGCGGTGGGCGAGCGCCGCGCCTGAGCGTCGAGCGCGGCGAGCGCCAGTCGTACCGGGCGTCGGCGTACCGCCCGGGCGAGGGTGGTCTCGCCGCGGGTCAGCCGGGTGAACTGCCCCCAGGCCGGGCCGGTGAGGAGCCGGTGCAGGAGTGCAGGGGCACTGGACAGCGCCGCCAGGCACTGCGCACCCGCGGCCATCTCGGCGCCGAGCTCGGCCTCGACCAGTGCGGTGTACGACGCCGCCGCGTCCGGCTCGCCGGCCAGCGTCCCCGCCCAGGTGCCCGAGCGGACCGCGAAGGAGATGCCCTCGCGCGTCCAGGGCTCGAGCAGGCCCGCGGCGTCGCCGGCCAGCAGCACCCGACCGCGGCCGACCGGCGACCCGGGCTCGCGGCAGCGGGTGAGGTGCCCGCTGTGGTGCACGACGTGGGCGTCGGCCAGGCCGAGGGAGCGCTTGTACGCGGCGAGGTACTCCTTCGTCGTCGCCGGGTCCCCCCGCGGCGTGATCACGCCGACGGTGAGGAGCTCGCCCTTGGGGAACACCCAGGCGTACGACCCGGGCACCGGCCCCCAGTCCAGGTGGATCCGGTGCGCCCAGGCGGTCGGGTCGGGCGCGACCAGCTCGTCCTCCAGGCCGAGGTCGGCCTGGCCGAAGGTCGCACCGACGTACCTCGAGAGCCGGCTGGTGCTGCCGTCCGCGGCGACCACGGTGCGCGCACGCACCGGGCCGTCCGAGGTGGTCAGCGTGACGCCGTCCGCGTCCTCCTCGACGCCTGTGACCAGCACCCGGTGCCGGAACTCGACCCCGCGCCCCACCGCGTGCTCGACGAGCGCGGCGTCCAGCTCGCTGCGCGCGACGAGCTGGACCACGCCGCGCGGGTCGGTACGCGTGCGCTCGGTCCGGCCGAGCCGGGTCAGGGTCGCGGTGTCGACGCGCGTGCGCACCGGCGGCACGAAGCCGTGGGGGAGCGCGGCGAGGGTGACGCCGATCAGCCCGCCGCCGCAGGTCTTGTAGCGGGGGAACGACGCCCGGTCCAGCAACAGCACGTCGGCGCCTCGCTCGGCGGCCGCGACGGCCGCGCAGGAGCCGGCCGGTCCCGCCCCGACCACGACGACGTCGTACACCGGCGCGAACCTACCGGCCGTGGTTGCATGGCCCATGGCCGACCGGACCTGGCAGACGCGTGCGCTGACGGCGGACACGTTCGAGGACTTCGCCGACGTCATCAACCCGAACCGCCGCTCGACGCACTGCTGGTGCCTGTCGCACCGGCTGCAGGCGAAGGTGATCGACGAGCTCGGCGACGGCAGCCGGGAGCAGGCGATGCGGCGCCTCGCCGCCGCCGAGGTCCCGCCCGGAGTCGTGACCTACCGCGACGACGAGCCGGTGGGCTGGTGCCACGTCAGCCCACGCTCGTCGATCCCGCGCCTGGAGCGCTCGAGGCTTATCCGTCCCGTCGACGACGTCGCCGTCTGGTCGATCGTCTGCGTCGTCGTCCGTGGCGGTCGCCGCAAGCAGGGCGTGACCGGCCACCTCATCGAGGGCGCGGTGCAGCATGCCGCGTCGTACGACGCCCCGGCCGTCGAGGCGTACCCGGTCGACCCGGGCGAGGGCAGGATCGACACCACGATGGCGTTCGTCGGCACGCGGGCGATGTTCGAGCACGCCGGCTTCGAGGTGGTCGGCACCACCGACGCCGTCGCGTCGAAGCTGCCCCGACTGGTGATGCGCCGGACGCTGTGACCGGGACGAGCCGGTGGTTTCGACGCGCTCGCTGGCGCTCGCTGCTCTACCACCGGTGGGCTCGCTGGCGCTCGCTGCTGATCGGGCGGAGCTGGTGGTTTCGACGCGCTCGCTGGCGCTCGCTGCTCTACCACCGGTGGGCTCGCTGGCGCTCGCTGCTGATCG
>NZ_BMKQ01000001.1:400568-858762 GCF_014644415.1 Marmoricola endophyticus | reverse complement strand
AGCTGGTGGTTTCGACGCGCTCGCTGGCGCTCGCTGCTCTACCACCGGTGGGCTCGCTGGCGCTCGCTGCTGATCGGGAGGAGCTGGTGGTTTCGACGCGCTCGCTGGTGCTCGCTGCTCAACCACCGGTGGTCGAGCCCGACCGAGCGCCAGCGAGGGAGGACGTCGAGACCCAGCGAGGGACGCACCCCGCCGGACCACCGAGTGCGTCTCGCCTACGACCCGGTGATGTTGACCAGCCAGTTGATCCCGAACCGGTCGTCGAGCGAGCCGAACCAGTCGCCCCAGGGGGCCTTCTCCAACGGCATCTGGATCGTCGCGCCGGCCGACAGCCCGTCCCACCAGCCGCGCAGGCGCTCGAGGTCGGTGCCGGAGAGCGCGACGCCGAAGCCCTGCGGCGTCTCGTACATCCCGTGCGGGACGTCGGAGGCGAAGACCACCAGCCCGTCGCCGGCCGTGAGCGCGGCGTGCATGACCTGGGCCTGCTCGTCCTCGGGCAGGCCCATGCCGCCCATGTCGGCGAAGGTCATGACCTGGAGATCACCCCCGATCACCGACTGGTAGAACTCCATCGCCTCGCGGGCGTTGCCGGCGAAGTTGAGGTACGGCGTGAGGATCGCGGTCATGGTGGCCTCCGGGTCGTGAGTGGGGTGAGCCTCGCCCACACCGACCCGGCGCCGCAGCGGAACTCATCGATCCGCCGGGGGACGCTCCGCGGCCGTCCGACGTTGCGTACGGTAACCCCCGTCACGCACCGCCGTACCGCGCCGATCCGTGCGCCAGACCCCAGGAGTCCCGGATGCCCGCAGCCCCCGTGAGAGACGACTTCGACATGAGCGCGGTCACGGACCGGCTGCCGAGCATCGCTGCGCAGTTCCTCGACCGGGTACGCCGTACGCCGTCGAACGAGGCCTACCGGTTCCCCGTCTCCATGGGCGGGGAGGAGGTGTGGTCCTCGCTGACCTGGAAGCAGGCGGGCGAGCGGGTCCTGCAGTACGCCGCGGGGCTCGTCGCGCTCGGCGTCGAGCCGGAGCAGCGCGTCGCGATCGCGGCCGCCACGCGCTACGAGTGGATCCTGGCCGACCTGGCGATCATGTGCTCCGGAGCGGCGACGACGACGGTCTACCCCTCGACGAACGCCGAGGACACGACGTACATCCTCACCGACTCCGGCTCGCAGGTCGTCTTCGCCGAGGACGACGACCAGATCGCCAAGCTGCGCGAGAACCGCGCGCAGCTCAGCGAGGTCTCGAAGGTGATCACCTTCGACGGCACCGCAGACGGCGACTGGGTGATCGGGCTGGACGACCTGGCCAGCCTCGGCGCCGAGCGGATCGCGGCCAAGCCCGAGGAGATCTACGACATCGTCGAGGCGATCGGTCCCGACGACCTGGCGACGCTGATCTACACCTCCGGCACGACGGGGAAGCCGAAGGGCGTCCGTCTCCTGCAGGGGTCGTGGACCTACGAGGGCGCCGTCATCCAGGGGCAGGGGATCCTCGACGAGTCCGACCTGCAGTTCCTGTGGCTGCCGATGGCGCACTCGTTCGGCAAGGTGCTGCTCAGCGCCCAGCTGGCGTGCGGCTTCCCGACCGCGGTCGACGGCCGCGTGGACAAGATCATCGACAACCTGGCCATCGTGAAGCCGACCTTCATGGGGGCGGCGCCGCGGATCTTCGAGAAGGCCTACGGCCGTATCCAGACCATGCAGGAGGCCGAGGGCGGCGCGAAGAAGAAGATCTTCGACCGCGCCTTCGCCACCGGTCTGAAGTACGACGGCCTCAAGCGGGAGGGCAAGAAGCCCGGCTTCGTGCTGGAGCGCGAGCACGCCGTCCTCGACAAGCTGGTCTTCGCTAAGGTCCGCGAGCGGTTCGGTGGCCGGGTGCGCTTCTTCATCTCCGGCTCGGCCGCGCTCAACCGCGAGATCGCCGAGTGGTTCCACGCCGCCGGCATCCTCATCCTCGAGGGGTACGGGCTCACCGAGACCTCCGCGGGCGCCTTCGTGAACCACCCCGACGACTACAAGATCGGCACCGTCGGGCCGGCGATGCCGGGCAGCGAGGTGCAGATCGCCTCCGACGGCGAGGTCCTCATCAAGGGCCCGCACGTGATGCAGGGCTACCACAACAACGTCGAGGCCACGGGCGAGGCGCTCGAGGACGGCTGGATGCACACCGGCGACATCGGTGAGCTCGACGAGGACGGCTTCCTGCGCATCACCGACCGCAAGAAGGACCTGTTCAAGACCTCCGGCGGCAAGTACGTCGCCCCGTCGGCCATCGAGGCGCAGTTCAAGGCGATCTGCCCGTACGTCTCCCAGTTCGTCGTCCACGGCAACGAGCGCAACTTCGTCTCCGCGATCGTCGCGCTGGACACCGACGCGATCACCGAGTGGGCGCAGAGCAACGGGCTGGGCGGCAAGAGCTACGCCGAGATCGTCGGCTCGGACGCCTGCCGCGCGATGGTGCAGGGGTACGTCGACCAGACCAACGCCCGGCTGAACCGCTGGGAGACGGTCAAGAAGTTCATCGTCCTCGACCACGAGCCGTCGGTGGAGACCGGCGAGCTGACCCCGTCGATGAAGGTGAAGCGCAAGGTCGTCGAGTCGAACAACCAGGCCGAGCTGGACGCTCTCTACTCCTGACGCTAGGGGACGCCCCCTCCGGTCGGGGGCGCCCCTCCGACGAGCACCGGCGCGGACCCGGTGGAGTCCAGCAGCCCCGACTCCGCCCGGCAGGACCGGCTCGCGACCGAGCAGCTGACCATGCGTCCGCGACCGAGCACCGCGGCGTAGCGGCCGTGGAAGGCGAAGCCCCAGAAGCGTCGAGGCCCGAGCCACCCGCCGAGGGCGAACTTGTTCGCGGTGGCGACGCCCGGCACTGTGAAGCGCTCCCGCCTCCCCGTGCTCGTCTCGCGCAGGGAGAACAGGTAGTTCGCGCCCCCGAGGACCAGCGTCTCGCCGGGTACGGCCACGGGCGGCTGCGTGGGCAGGGGCGGGATCTCGCTCACGCGGCGCGGCCGCGAGCCGTCCAGCGGGTACGCCCAGCTCCCGCCGATGCCGTCGACGTACGCCGCCCGGTCGTCGAGGTAGCGCACGGCGGGGTCCGCGTCCTCGTACTGCTCGGCCCGGTACTCGTCGAGGTCGCCCATCCCCTCGGTGCTGGCGACCGTCTGGCGTCCGGTCCGGGTGTCGAGCACGTCCAGGCGGTAGAACCGCTCGCCGGTGCGGTCGACCGGGCCCCGGGCGTCGTCGAGGAAGGCGACGTGGTGCCCGTCGGGGGAGACCAACGGTCCGTCGGGCGCCACGACTCCGTCGCCGACCGGCCTCGCCGCAGAGCGCGAGTCGGAGAACCACAGCCGGCGCCGCGCGACCAGGAGCACGCCGTCGGGGACCAGCGCGTAGCTCTCGGCGTGCACACCGACGTCCACGCTGCGTCCGTCGACGTGCAGCGTCGTGCCCTGCATCCAGCTGATGCCGTCGAGCGGCACGCGCGCGTCGCTGGTCGGCAGGACGTACGGGCGCTCGATCGGCGCCGGCGCCGAGGAGGGCGCCGAGGGACCGCCGCACGCACTCGCGCACAGGGCTGTGGCGGTCAGGGCGGTCAGGGCGGTCAGGGCGGCGACCGCGGCGCGTCGGGGCTGCACCTGGGCAACCTACGCTGGGCCTGTGCCCGGCGTACCCCTCGACGGCGAGCCCGTCCCGGACGACGGCGCGCTGCCCGCAACCTCCGCCGCCGAGGTCGGACGGGCGCCGCTGGGGATCTACGTCCACGTGCCGTTCTGCTCGGTGCGCTGCGGCTACTGCGACTTCAACACCTACACCGCCGAGGAGCTCGGCAACGGGGTCTCGCGGACGACGTACGTCGACCAGGCGATCGCCGAGGTACGGATGGCCGCGCGGGTGCTGGGCGACGCGGCGCCGCCGGTGTCGACGGTCTTCGTCGGCGGGGGCACCCCCACGCTGCTGCCGCCGGGCGACCTCGTGCGCGTGCTCCGCGCGATCGACGACGAGCTCGGGCTCGCACCCGACGCTGAGGTCACCACGGAGGCGAACCCGGACAGCGTGACGCCGGAGTCGCTGGCCGAGCTGGCCGCGGGCGGGTTCGGGCGGGTCTCGCTGGGCATGCAGTCCGCGGTGCCGCACGTGCTGTCCGTGCTGGACCGCACGCACGACCCGGAGCGGGTGCCGCGTGCGGTGCAGTGGGCGCGAGAGGCCGGGATCGGGCAGGTCAGCCTGGACCTCATCTGGGGCACGCCGGGGGAGTCGGCCGAGGATTGGTCGCGCTCGTTGGAGGTCGCGCTGGCCTCACGTCCCGACCACGTCTCGGCGTACTCGCTGATCGTGGAGGACGGCACCGCGATGGGCCGCCAGGTACGTCGTGGGGAGCTGCCGGCGCCCGACGAGGACGACCTCGCCGACAAGTACCTCGTCGCCGACGACGCACTCGCCGCCGCAGGACTGGGCTGGTACGAGGTCTCGAACTGGTCGACCGGGCCGGGTACGCGCTGCGAGCACAACCGGCTGTACTGGACCGGCGGCGACTGGTGGGGCATCGGGCCGGGCGCCCACTCGCACGTCGCCGGCACCCGCTGGTGGAACCGCAAGCACCCTGCGGCGTACGCCTCCCGCCTCACCGCCGGGCTCTCCCCGGGGCAGGGACGTGAGGTGCTCTCGGCCGAGGACCGCCACGTCGAGCGCGTCCTGCTGGAGGTGCGCCTGGCCGATGGGCTGCCGCTCGACGCCCTCGACGACGCGGAGCGTGGACGCGTTCCCGGACTCGTCGCCGACGGCCTGGCCGAGCCGCGGGAGGACGCGGTCGTCCTGACCCGCCGCGGCCGGCTGCTGGCGGACGGCGTGGTCCGCCGGATCCTCGGCTGACCTGCCGCGGCCCCGTGGTCGCGGTGCCGCGCGGGTGGCGGTGGTCTCGACGTCCCCCCTCGCTTCGCTCGGTTCGGGCTCGACCACCCGTGGGTGGTCGAGCAGCGAGCGCGTCGAGGCCCGGTGGGGTGCGCACCCACCGCGACCACGGCCGTCGCCCTAGGCTGCCCCTCGTGCAGCGACCCGGCGAGACCCTCGACCTGGTCGTGGCCCGCGGTCGTACGTCGATGGGCACCCGGCTGCTGCGGCTGCGGCTGCGGTCCTGGCAGATCGGGCAGTGCGCGGTCGCGGCCGGCGTGGCGTGGTTCGTCGCCCACGACCTGATCGGCCACCCGATGCCGTTCTTCGCGCCGATCGCGGCGGTGGTCGGGCTCGGCACCTCGTACGGCCAACGACTGCGCCGGGTCGGCGAGGTGACCGTCGGCGTCGCTGTGGGGGTGTTCCTCGGCGACCTGCTCTCGCACGCGATCGGCACCGGCTACTGGCAGATCGCGCTGATCGTCGCGCTGTCGATGACCACGGCGCTGCTGCTCGACGCCGGCAACCTGCTGGTCACCCAGGCCGCCGTCCAGTCCGTGGTGGTCAGCGTGCTGTCGGCGAACTCGCAGTACGCCTTCACCCGGTGGCTCGACGCGGTGGTGGGCGGGGTCGTCGCCCTGGTCGCGGCGAGCCTGGTGCCGCGGGCGCCGCTGCGCCGTCCCCGCGAGCAGGCGGCTCTCGTGGTGGACAAGGTGGCCGACCTGCTCCGTGCCACGGGGGACTGCATGGACGACGGCGACGTCGAGCACGCGATGGACGTGCTCGCCGACGCGCGGTCGACGGACCGGTTCGTGCGCGAGCTGCAGTCCGCGGCGGACGAGGGGCTGTCGGTGGTGGCGTCCTCGCCCTTCCGTCGTCGGCACGCGGCCGGCGTACGCCGGATGGCGGACCTGGTGGGTCCGCTGGACAACGCCCTGCGCAACACCCGGGTGCTGGCCCGGCGGGTGGCGATCGCGGCGTACCGGCGCGAGCCGCTGCCGGAGGGCTACCCCCAGCTCGTCCGCGACCTCGCCGCCTGCGCCGACGCGGTGGCCGACGAGCTGCGCGCGGGTCGGCTGGCCGAGGCGGCGCGACCGGGTCTGGTGGCGCTGGGCCACGCGAGCTCGGCGGTCGCCCGGGCGCACGGGCTGTCCGGCGAGGTGGTGCTGGCCCAGGTCCGCTCGGTGATCGCGGACCTGCTCGCGGTCAGCGGGATGGATCCGATGGAGGCGACCGACGCGATCCCGCCGCTGGCCGAGACCTGAGGTCAGGCGGGAGCGCCGAGGCGCGCGGGCAACCGGTCGTAGCCACGCAGGATCCGGGTCGTACGACGCCGCGCGCCCGGCTGCAGCTCGAGGTCGGGGTAGCGGTCGAAAAGCGTCCGCAGCCCGACCTCGCCCTCCATCCGGGCGAGCGCCGCACCGAGGCAGTAGTGGCGGCCCGAGGAGAACGACACGTGGTCGCGGGCGTTCTCGCGGGTGACGTCGAACCGGTCCGCGTCCTCGAACACGTCGGGGTCGCGGTTGGCCCCCGCGAGCATCGTCGTCACCAGCGTGCCCTGACGTACGGGGACGCCGGCGACCTCGGTGTCACGGGCGGCGAGCCGTCCGGTGAGGAGCACCGGCGGGTCCACGCGCAGCGCCTCGTCGGTCGCGTTGGCCCACAGGTCGGGGCGCTCGCGCAGGACCGTCAGCTGGTCGGGGTGGGCGCGCAGCAGCGCGATCGCGTTCCCGAGCAGGTTGACGGTGGTCTCGAACCCGGCGGCCAGGACCAGGCCCGCGGTGGCCTTGAGCTCGCGCATGTCGAGGCCGACCCCGTCGTCCTCGGCGGCCACCAGCCGGCTCATCAGGTCGTCACCGGGGTCGCGGCGCAGCTGCTCGAGGTGGTCCTCGAGGTAGTGGTCGAAGTCGTGCAGGCCCGCCTCGACCCGCCGGAAGCTCGACCAGCCCAGGCCGGTGTCGAGGCTCGGGGCCGCCGCGGCACCGAAGCCGAGCACGCGGTCGCGGTCCCCGGCCGGGACGCCGAGGATCTCGGCGATCACCGTCACCGGCAGCTGCGAGCAGTACGCGTCGACGAGGTCCACCGGCCCGGTGGTGTCGAGCGAGTCCACCAGCTCGTCGGCGATCGCCTGGGTGCGCTCGCGCAGCGCCTCGACCGCGCGGGCGGTGAAGACCCGGGTGACCAGCTTGCGGTAGCGCGTGTGGTCCGGCGGCTCGGTGGCCAGCAGCGACGGCGGCTCGAGCGGCCCGAAGCGGTGCTCGGGGTCCTGCGCCCAGCGGCTCAGGTCGGCGATCCGGCCCTCGCCGGGGTCGAAGATGCCGGTGCGGAAGTCGTTGCTGCTCAGGACCTCCTTGACCACCGGCAGCGAGGCGGTCATGTAGGAGAAGAACCCCTTGTGCACCGCGCCGGAGGCCCGTACCTCGTCGGCCACGTGCCCGACCTCGTCGGGGGTCATGCCCACGGACCCGACCATCAGCCGCCCCTGCAGGTCCCCGCGCCTGGCCGCACGGGTGGCCATCAGGTTCGGCAGCGCGTGGTTGAGCACCCACCGGGTCGGCTGGCGCAGTGGCGCCGCGAGTGAGGAGACCGGACCGCCGGTCGGACGGGTGAGCAGTGCCATCGGGGTGCCTCCGAAGTGCGAGACGTACGTGGTACGCAACCGTACCAGTCGGGTCCGGGTGGCAGGCTGGCCTCATGAGTGAGCAGAGCGCCGCCCCTGTCGTGGTCGTGACCGGAGCGAACGGGCTGGTGGGCGCGCGGACCTGTGCCGCGCTGCTGGCGCACGGAGCCCGGGTGCGGGCGGTGGTCCGCCGGGAGGGCGCGGCCCCGCAGGACGTGAAGGGGATCGAGGAGGTCGTCGGCGACTTCGCCGACTCGTCGTTCGCGGCGCAGGTGGTCCGCGGCGCGGACACCGTGGTCACCACGGTGCACCCGATGGGTTCGGACCGGTCCGCGCAGGAGGAGGTGGGCCTCACGGGCACGACGACCTTCCTGCGTGCCGCGGTCGAGGCCGGCGTCGGACGGCACGTGCACGTCTCCACGGCGGGGGTCTACGTCCGCGATCCCGGGACGGGCGACGTCGACGAGGCGGGCGCGCTCGTGGGGGACGGCGCCGGGACGTACCCCGAGGTCAAGCGGGACGTCGACGCCGCGATCGCCGAGATCGGCGGGATCACCCGGGTGCTGGTCCGTCCGCCCGCGATCCTGGGCGCGGCGGAGTCGTCGGTGTGGAACACGCTGCGGCCCGCCGCACTGCGCGACGACCCCGAGCAGCGCCACGGCATCGCGGACAAGACCTTCGCCTGGGTCCACGTCGATGACCTCGCCGACCTCGTCGCACTCGTCGCCGGCGGTGCGATCGCCGACTCCGAGGACCCGTCCCGCGGTCCGGTCCCCGGTGGGTGCACGCCGGTCAACCTGGCGGGGGAGCCGGCCACCGAGGAGCGCTACCTCCGTACCGTCGCCGACGCCCTCGGCGTCGAGATCACCTGGGACGACGAGCCCGCCTGGACCGGCCAGCTGCTGACCGGTCGTGCGCGCGGGTGGGGCTGGACGCCGCGCGTCACCCTCGACTCGGCGATGGCCGAGCTGGCGTCAGGCGTGCGGGGCGGCCCCGAGGACCGCGAGGGCTGACACCTCAGCTCCGGCGGAAGCGTGCCAGCCACCCGTGCGCCGTGGCCGAGTCGAACGGCGGCTCGCCGGCGCGCATCGCCGCCTCGATGCTGGTGCACGACTCGCGGGCGTGCTCGACCACGTCGATCGGGTAGCCCAGCGTCCGCCGGTGCTCGGCGAACTCGTCCTCGTCGTCGACCCAGATCCGGCCCGTGGTCCCGCGGATGACATCGAGGTCCAGGTCGACGGCGCGCAGCACGGTGTCGGTGAGCCAGTACGACGGCGTGGTGATGTCGACGTACGTCGCGAACGGGCGCCCGGCGTCGGCCACCGGGTCCGCGCCGTAGAACGTCGCCAGCCACCAGTCGTCGTACGGCGCCAGCGTGACGTGGTCGGCCACCGCGGTGATCGCGGCGCCGGGGCGGGTCATGACCGTGCCCTTGCGGATCCCGCACCACACGCCGTGCTCGTCCATCCCGAGCCGGTGGGCGTCCATCTCCCAGTGCGGTGAGTCGGGCCACTTGCGGCACTCGATGCGCACGGGGGTCACGAGGCGCCACGCTACGACGGAGGAGTACCCGGCGGGCGGGTGCCCGGTCGGGCTACCGGTCGGTAATATCCGGCGCATGAGCGATGCCGAGAACGGACCCGCCCCGAGCTTCGACCTGACCGAGGACCAGCAGGAGCTGCGCGGCTGGCTGCACACCTTCGCCGCCGACGTGATCCGTCCCGCGGCCGCGGAGTGGGACGAGAAGGAGGAGTTCCCCTGGCCGGTCCTCGAGGAGGCCGCCAAGGTGGGGATCTACTCGATGGACTTCTTCGCGGCGCAGAGCTTCGACCCCACCGGGCTCGGCATGCCGATCACGATGGAGGAGCTCTTCTGGGGCGATGCCGGCATCGGGCTGGCGGTCGTCGGCTCGACCCTGGCCGCCGCCGGTGTCGCGGCCAACGGCACCCCCGAGCAGGTGGGGGAGTGGGTCCCGGAGATGTTCGGCACCCCGGGCGACCTGCGTACGGCCGCGTTCTGCTCCTCCGAGCCGGACGCGGGCAGCGACGTCGGCGCGATGCGTACCCGGGCGACGTACGACGAGGCGAGCGACGAGTGGGTGCTCAACGGCACCAAGACCTGGGCGACCAACGGCGGGATGGCCGACGTGCACGTGGTCACCGCGGTCGTCGACCCCGAGCTGCGGACCAAGGGTCAGGCCAGCTTCGTCGTCCCGTCCGGCACCGCGGGACTCTCGCAGGGGCAGAAGTTCGCCAAGCACGGCATCCGTGCCTCGCACACCGCCGAGGTGGTGCTGGACGGCGTCCGCGTCCCCGGTCGCTGCCTGCTCGGCGGCAAGGACAAGCTCGACGCCCGCCTGGCGAAGGCCCGCGAGGGCGCGAGCAGCCGTGGCAACGCCTCGATGGCGACCTTCGAGCGGACCCGCCCGGCCGTCGGCGCCCAGGCGGTCGGCATCGCGCGGGCGGCGTACGAGTACGCCCTCGACTACGCCCGGACCCGCGAGCAGTTCGGCAAGCCGATCATCGAGAACCAGGGCATCGCCTTCCAGCTCGCCGACATGGCCACCGCCGTCGAGGCCTCCCGCCTCCTCGTGTGGCGCGCCGCGTGGATGGCGTCGGCCGGCAAGCAGTTCGAGTCCGCCGAGGGCTCGATGTCCAAGCTCTTCGCCGGCGAGACCGCCCGCAAGGTCACCGACCAGGCGATGCAGATCCTCGGCGGCAACGGCTTCACGCGCGAGTACCCCGTCGAGCGGATGGCCCGCGACGCCCGGATCTACACGATCTTCGAGGGCACCTCGGAGATCCAGCGCCTCGTCATCGCCCGCACGATCTCCGGGGCTCCCATCCGCTGACGCCGCTGCAGGTTCCCCACGGTATGCAGGGTCGTTTCGGGTGAAACGGACACGCCGAGACGCTTCCCACGACGAAGTCGCACTTCCCACGGCGTACCCACCGTGGGAAGTGCGACTTCGTCGTGGAGAGGACGGTGCTCAGTCCTCGAGCGGCGCGCCGGCCGCCTTCCAGCGGCGTACGACCTCGTCGCGGTGCTCGGCGTCGGTGACGAGGATGACGTCGAAGGGAACAGCCGGGCGATCCCAGTACTCGCCGAGCTCGATCGGCTCGGCATAGGTGTCGACGGCGGTCTGCAGCAGTTGCACTAGGGCCGACCGCTCGGCGTCTGGCGATTCGTGGTTGTCTTCATCGTCGGTGAGAACCTGCTCAGGGTTCACAATGATCAAGACGTATCCCTTGTCGGTCGGGAGCCAGTCAAGGTCGCACAGGCACTCGTCCAGCGCGGGGTAGTTCTCACCGAAGTAGTCGCCGAACTGGAGCGCGGCCCCGAACTCGTCCATGAGTGCCGGCCAGGCCCGCATCTTGCGTCCACGCAGCTTCCGGACGACGCGTCCTGTGCTCCGCAGCACGTAGTTCCAGTCCAGCTCTTTGGTCAGAACTGCCACGGTGCACCACTCGTCGCGCTCGAGTTTCGACAGCAGCTGCCTCGTCCCGGCGGCGACACGAGCGTCGATCTCCTCGATGCTCTCCGTCATCGGATTCTCACTCCCGTCCTGTAGTGGTCGTCGGTGTACCACAGTGAGCCGTCTGACCCCGTCAGCAACCGGTCCCCAGGGCGGGGGTCCCCGCGCCTCTTCGCTTGAATGTCGTACTCCTTGTAGCTGATCGACTGCCCGTCTGGCTCGAACGCAGGGAACCGAGCCTCGCCGCCCTTCTTGGTGGGCTGATTGGCGTAGACCTTGTTCCCTCTGAACCTCAGCGGTGTCGCACCACCGTGGCGGCTGATGTGGTGCCACGCCTCGAACGCAGCCGGGGGAGGGACGGGGGCATCGCTACGCAGCATGGCGCCCGATCCACGGACGACGACGAGCTCACGCTCAGGCCCGAAGACGTAGTCCGTGGGCCGGTCCCCAAAGCGCACCCGGTACGTCGATTGCGCCACCGGGTTCGCCAACGCCCGGGCAGCGACCTCCTCGGAGGCGAAGACGTACGTCGAGGAGTCGCCGACACGCGTGCCGAGTGCACGGAGCTCACGCGCCTCGCGAAGTCTGCGAGTCGCCGCGACACCGGCAACCAGCCGCTCGATCCCGGCGCCCTCGCGCGCGGCCCCGGCGCCCTTGGTGAGGCCCTGGCCGCCGAGGAACACCTCGAACGCGCTCTCGGTGCCCCGGCCGACGGCACGGCCGTACTCGCCGCGGGCCCAGTCCTCGCGGAACGGGTCGAGGAAGGAGTCGAGGAGCAGGGTGTCGGTGCCGACCGGGTCGCGCAGGTACGTCCAGCCCAGGCGCGCGACGCCCTCGAGGGTGTCGATCGGGTGCCGCAGCACCTCGCCGGTGCCGGTGATGCTGCCGGTGAGCAGGGTGGTGAACTCGTCGAGGCCGCCGAGGACCTGGTACGTCGTGCTTGCGTGCCACTCGCGGTAGTCGTCGTCACCGACCTCGCCGTACGCGTCGCGCATCGCGGCCCAGGCGTCGTCGGTCGTCGCCGTGCCGTCCGAGAAGCGACTGCCGAGGGCACGGAGGGGGGAGCCCAGGGCGGCCGACGCGAGCGCGGCGGCCGGGACCTCGGACCACGCGGGGTCGTAGCCGGTGATCAGGCTGCGGATCTCGCCGACCAGTGCGGCACGCTGCTCGAGGAGCGCGCGTTTGAGCTCGCTGCCGCGCGCCTCGGCGTCCTCGCGGGTACGACGTGCACGTTCCGCGTGGAGCGCGGCGGCAGCGCCGGCGTCGGGGGAGGCCGCCACCTCGGCGGCCGCGGACTCGGCCGCGGCGGCCGAGCGCCGTACCTGCGCGCGCAGGTCGTCCAGCTCGTCCTCGACCCGCCCCCACGCACGGGCGTGCTCGGCGAGGACACCGGCGGCGCGGGTGCCGGAGGACTCGAGGCGGGCGTACTCCGCCTCGACCCCGCGCAGACCGTCGGTGAGTGCGGTGCTGCGCAGGGCCGAGCTCGAGCGCCACAGTGCCGTGATCGCCAGCCGGGATCCCTCGTGGAACCGGGTCGCCTCCGCGCGTGCGGCGGCCGCGACCGAGCCGAGCCGCTCGGCCGCCCCGGCCAGTGCGGCGGGGTCGCCGGGCAGCGGCGCGAGGGCGCCGGTCACCGCCCGTCCGCCCGGTCCAGGTCGTCGCCGATGTGCTCGGCCAGCCACCCGGTGGCGCGCACGTGGGTGGCGAGCGCGTCGGAGAACAGCGACGTCGCCGTGGCGAAGCGGATCAGCTCCTGGGCGAGGTCACCCTCGAGGGCGCTCGCGCAGGCGCGAGCGCAGGCGTCGAGCGACCTCCCGGCCGCGGTCGTGGCGCTCGACACGGCCACGAGCGTGTGCCCTTCCCGTGCCAGTCCTGCGGTCTCGCCACCGACCAGTCCCATGCCGACGATCCTCGTCGGGACGGGCGCCCGGCGGAACCGGGCGGCGGCGATCTGTGGACAACCGCTCGCTACGGCCGCTTCGGCAGCAGCCCGGAGCGCCCGGCGACCTTCACCACGATGTCCTGGTAGCGCGCACCGACGACCTTGGCGAACGTGTGCAGCGCGTGCGCGTCCGCCCCGACGAGGATGCGGGGCTTGTCGGCCAGCACCGCCTTCACGATGATCTCTGCGGCCTTCTCGGGCGTCGTCTTGGCGAGCTTCTCGTCGAAGGTGCTCGCGATGTTGCTCATGCTCTCGCCGGAGGTCGCCCGGCCGTTGCGCGCGATGCCGGTCTTGATGCCGCCGGGGTGCACGCAGGTCACGCCGACCGGGTGCTTGGCCAGGAGCATGTCCTCGCGGACCGACTCGGTGAAGCCGCGGACGGCGTACTTCGCGGCGTTGTACGTCGACTGGCCCGGCATCGAGAGCAGGCCGAACAGCGAGGAGATGTTGACCAGATGCCCGTCGCCGGACTCGATGAGGTGCGGCAGGAACTCCTTGGTGCCGTTGACGACACCCCAGAAGTTGATGCCCATGATCCACTCGAAGCCCTCGTAGTCGATCTCGTCGATCGGGCCGGTGTAGGAGACGCCGGCGTTGTTGACGATCACGTTGACCCGGCCGAACTGCTCCTTGACCGCCGCGGCGTACGACGTGAACGCCTCGCGGTCGGCGACGTCGAGGCGGTCCGAGCGGACCTCGCGCGCACCGGCGGCCTTGACCAGGTCGACGGTCTCGGCCAGACCCTCCTCGTTCACGTCGCTGAGCGCGAGCAGCGCACCGCGCCGGGTCACGTCGAGGGCGAGGGCCCGTCCGATGCCGGAGCCGGCTCCGGTGATGACGACGACCTTGTTGTCGAAGGACTTCATGCGGCGTTCTCCTTGGTGTTCCGGGGGGTGGTGACGTAGGCGTCCTCGTCGAAGCTCGACAGCAGCCGACGGAAGGTGAACGTGGCACGCGGCCACAGCGTCGTGTTGTTGCCGTGCTCGTCGAGGTACCAGCTGGCGCAGCCGCCGGTGTGCCACACCGTCGGCTTCATCCGCCGCTGCATGTCGGCGCTCCACTCGGCGACCTTCTCCGGGCGCGGCTCGACGGCGCCGAGCCGCCGGGCGTCGATGGTGCGCAGGGCGTCGAGGACGTACGCGATCTGGGCCTCGATGACGAACACCATCGAGGTGTGGCCCAACCCGGTGTTGGGACCGACGATCTGGAAGAAGTTCGGGAAGCCGCTGACCGTGGTGCCCTTGTAGGCCCGCATCCCCGCCTCGCCCCAGGCGTCCGCGAGCGTACGACCGTCGCGGCCCTTGATGTGGTGGGCGATCGGCTGGTCGGTGATGGAGAACCCGGTGGCGACGATGAGCACGTCGACGGGGCGCTCGGTGCCGTCCGCGGTGACCACGCCGGTGGGCGTGATCCGCTCGATCCGGTCGGTGACGACGTCGACGTTCGACTGCGCCAGCGCGGGGTAGTACGTGTTCGAGATCAGGATCCGCTTGCAGCCGATCTTGAAGTCGGGGGTCACCGTGGCGCGCAGCTCCGGGTCGGCGATGCCCTTGGCGATGTTGGCCTTGGCGATCTCCTGCACCGGGCGGGCGATCGCCGGCTTCCACGTGAAGGCGGGCACGTACGTCTCCCGGCCCCAGTAGATCGCGGTGCGGTAGAGCTTCTGCAGGCCGGGGACGTACTTCAGCGCGGCCCGCTCGAGGGCGGGGTACGTCCGGTCGTGGCGCGGCATGACCCAGGGCGCGGTCCGCTGGTAGACGTCGAGGTGCCCGACCGTCTTCGCGATCTCGGGCACGATCTGGATCGAGGAGGCTCCGGTGCCGATGATCGCCACCCGCTTGCCGGTCAGGTCGTAGTCGTGGTTCCACCGCGCGGAGTGGAAGGTCTCGCCGGCGAAGTCCTCGATGCCCTCGATGTCGGGCAGCTTGGGGGAGGACAGCCCGCCGGCGCCCGAGACCAGTACGTCGGCGGTGACGGTCCCGGCCGACGTGGTGACGCTCCACCGCTGGTCGGCCTCGTCGTACGCCGCGTCCTCGACGGTGGTGTCGAAGACGAACCGGTCGAGCACCCCGGCCCGCTCCGCGGTCCGGCGGATGTAGGCCTGGATCTCCGGCTGCTGGGAGAACGAGCGCGACCAGTCCTTGTTGGGGGCGAACGAGAACGAGTACAGCTGGCTGGGCACGTCGCAGGCGGCGCCCGGGTACGTGTTGTCGCGCCAGGTGCCGCCGACGTCGGAGCCCTTCTCGACCACGAGGAAGTCGGTCTGGGCGCTCTCCTGCAGCTTGATCGCCATGCCGAGACCGGCGAAGCCGGCGCCGACGACGAGGACCTTCACGTGCTCGGGGAGAGATGTTCCGGAAGTCATGGGACGAACCTAGCGACCGTATTGAACGAGCGTCAATAGCGTTGTTGAACAAAGTTCAGTAGGCTGCGTCACGTGAGCACGGTCGACACCCCGCGGGTACGGATGACCCCCGAGCGCCGCCGCGAGCAGCTGCTCGACCACGGCGTGCGCCTGCTCTCGACCCGGAGCCTGGACGAGCTGTCCATCGAGGCGCTCGCCGAGGAGGCGGGGATCTCGCGCGGGCTGCTCTACCACTACTTCGGCAACAAGCAGGAGTTCCACCGGGCCGTCGTCGCGCGCGCCGTCGACGACCTGGTCGCCGTCACCGCGCCGCGCGAGGGGGAGGACCTGGTCGAGATCCTCACCGAGTCGCTGGAGGCGTACGTCGACTACGTGGTCGCCAACCGCGTCGGGTACGCCTCGCTGGTCCGCACGGCGCACGGCGGCGACGAGCACCTGCGCGAGCTGTACGAGCAGGCGCGCTCCGCGCTCACCGGCCGGATGTTCGAGCGCGCCGGCGAGACCGGCATCCGCTCACTCGGCTACGACGACACCCCCGCCACGCGACTGATGGTCCGCGGCTGGGCCTCGCTGGCCGAGGAGGTCGTCCTCGGCTGGGCGAACGACCCCACGGCGATGAGCAAGGACGACCTGCTCGCCAGCCTCGCCGGCTCCCTCTTCGGCGCCCTCGACGCCGCCACCTGATCCCGCGCGCCCGGGCGGGTCGGGTTTCGACGAGCTCGACCTCCGGTGGTCGCGGTGGTTGCGGTGGTCGAGCCTGTCGAGACCTGGTGGTGCGCGCCGACCGAAACTGTCGGAGGGTCCTGCCAGCCTCCTGGGCATGACCACTTCCCCGATGCTCGACCCCACCCCGGACGCCGCCGCGGCCCGCGCCGACGCCCTCGGCCTCAGTGAGCTGGCGCTGGCGATCCTCGACTTCGAGGGCCGCTGGTGGCAGACCCCCGAGGCCAAGGACCGCCAGATCCGCGAGACGTTCGACCTCACGGCGGTCCGCTACTACCAGCTGCTCAACCGGCTGATCGACCTGCCGACGGCTCGTGAGGCGGCGCCGCTGGTGGTGCTGCGGCTGCGCCGGCTGCGCGCACGTCGCGCGCACGGGCCCGCAGCCCGGCTGGGGTGAAGACCCACACCCGCATCAGCACGAAGCGCATGACGGTGACGAACAGGTTGGCGGCCGTCAGCGCGACCACCTCCACCGTGTGGTGGTCGGTGCCGGTGCGGTCGACCAGCCAGAGGGTGCCGCTGGTGACCCCGAGCCCGGCGGCGAAGATCGCGAACCCCTGCGCCTGGTGACGCAGCCGGTTGCGTGGCCCGCGTACGCCGAACGTGAACCGACGGTTCGCCGCCGTGTTGGCGACGGCCGTGATCACCAGCGCGAGCAGGTTCGCGACCTGCGCCGACGTCCCCTGCCGCATCCAGAGGTAGAGCAGCGCGTACGCCAGCGTGGAGGCGACGCCGATCAGCCCGAAGACCAGCACCTGCATCCGCAGCCGCCCCTGCCCTGCCCGGGCGCTGGCCCGGCCGAGCGCCGCGGCGACCTCCGCGACGGGGATGCGGCCGGTGAGCAGGCCGGTGCCCACCCGGGCGATGCCGCGCAGGTCGTCGTACGCCGTCCGGACGATGTCCACGCGGCTGTCCGGGTCGTCGACCCAGTCGACGGGCACCTCGTGGATGCGCAGGCCGGCACGCTCGGCCAGCACCAGCAGCTCGGTGTCGAAGAACCACGCGTCGTCCTCGACCAGCGGCAGGACCGCCCGGGCCACGTCGGCGCGGATCGCCTTGAAGCCGCACTGCGCGTCGGAGAAGCGGGTGCGCAGGGCACCCTTGACCAGCAGGTTGTACGTCCGCGAGATCAGCTCGCGCTTCGGCCCGCGCACCACCCTCGAGTCGTGGCGCAGCCGACTGCCGATGGCGAGGTCGGAGTGGCCGCTGATCAGCGGTGCCACCAGCGGCAGCAGCGCCTTGAGGTCGGTGGACAGGTCGACGTCCATGTAGGCCAGCACGTGCGCCGGGGACTCGGCCCACACCTGCTTCAGCGCCCGCCCCCGACCCTTCTGCTCCAGGCGACGCACGTGGACGTCGTCGTACTCCTCGGCCAGGCTCCGCGCCACCGCCGGGGTGGCGTCGGTGCTGGCGTTGTCGGCGATCGTGATCCGGAACGAGTACGGCAGCGTCGACAGGTGCTCGTGCAGCCGACGGACGGCCGGGCCGAGGTCGGACTCCTCGTTGTAGACCGGCACCACGACGTCGAGGGTGGTGGACACGTGCGCCTCCGAGGATCCGTCGCGGCCGGGTGCGGTGACCAGGGCGCTCACGAGGTGGCTCCGCTCAGGTCGTAGACGGTCACGCCGTCGACGGTCGTCGCGGTGTAGTTGTCCTCGACCCAGCTGCTGATCGCGCTGCTCGTCGACGACCCGCTGCCGCCCGGACCCCCACCCATGCCGCCTCCGGCGATGAAGTAGTGGATCTCGCCGGCGGCGACGTAGGCCTTGAACTGCGCCAGCGTCGGGTACGGGTCGGTGCCGTTGAAGCCGCCGATCGCCATGACCGGCTCCTCCGAGGCCAGCTGGTAGCCGGAGGCGGAGTTGGAGCCGACGGCAGCCGCGGCCCAGCGGTAGTCGCTCGCGTCGGCCTGCAGCATCGCGGTGATCCGGGTGCTCGAGGTGCTGCCGTTCAGCAGTCCACCGACCCCGCCTGCCCCGCCGCCACCGGTGCGACCCTGCCCCTGGGTGGCGTTGCCGCCCTGGGCCTGGCCGCCGCCGGGCGCCTGCCCCTGCTGCTGACCGCCGGCACGCTGGCCGCCGAAGCCACCCGGCCGTCCCGTGCCGCCCCCACCGGGACCGCCCTGCCCACTGGTCGGGCCCGCGCTGGGGATGGAGCCTTCGTGGCCGGTGGTCGTGGTCTGCACGGCGTACGCCGCGGGGCCGGCGAGAACGGCCAGCAGGCTCAGGCCGGCGATGCCCAGGGCCAGCCGGCGCGGGAGCACCCGAAGGAAGACGATCGCGGCGGCGACGGCCAGCCCGCCGATCAGCACGACCCAGCGCAGCCAGGGAACGAAGTCGGCCGAGCGGCCCAGCAGCGCGAAGGACCAGGCGCTGGTCAGGGCGACCGTGCCGGCGGCCACGGCCAGGACGGCCACCGAGCGGCGGTGCGTCCAGGTCAGCCAGGCTCCGATGCCGACCATGGCGCCGATCATGGGGGCCAGGGCGACCGTGTAGTAGGCGTGGAAGATCCCCGCCATGAAGCTGAAGGTGAGTGCGGTGGTCACCAGCCAGCCGCCCCAGACGAGGACGGAGGCGCGCAGCAGGTCGGTACGCGCGGCCCGGCGGGTCAGCCAGAGCGCGGCGACGAGCGCGATCAGCGCGGCGGGCAGCAGCCAGGCGACCTGGCCGCCGATCTCGGACCCGAAGAGCCGCAGGATCCCGGTCGAGCCCCACATCCCGCCGCCGTTGCCGCCCCCGCCGCCGACTGAGCCGGTCTCGTCACCGGTGATCCGGCCCAGGCCGTTGTAGCCCAGCGTCAGCTCGAGGATCGAGTTGTCCTGCGAACCGCCGATGTAGGGGCGGCTCGCCGCCGGCCACAGCGACACGATCGCGATCCACCAGCCGGCGCCGACGACCATGGCGACGAAGGCGACCAGGAGGTGGCCGATCCGCTTGCGCAGCGGCACGGCGGCCACCACGAGGTAGACCAGCACCAGGGCGGGGAGGATCAAGAACGCCTGGAGCTGCTTGGCGAGGAAGGCCAGGCCGACCAGGGCGCCGGCGAGGGCGAGCCAGCGGACGGGGTGGCCGACGTAGCCACGGGTACCGGTACGACCGGCCTCCAGGGCGCGCAGCGTCGCGTACGCCGCACCGACCAGCAGCAGCGCGAGCATCGCGTCGGGGTTGTTGAACTTGAACATTAGCACCGCGACCGGGGTCAGCGCCATCGTGGCGCCGGCGATCAGACCCGCGGCGGGCGAGCCGGTCCAGCGGCGGACGCCGGCGTAGAGCAGGCCGACCGTGGCCATGCCCTCCAGCGCCTGCGGCAGCAGGATCGCCCAGCCGTGCAGGCCGAAGATCCGGACGCTGAGCGCCATCGGCCACAGGGCGAGCGGCGTCTTGTCGACGGTGATGGCGTTGCTGGCGTCGGAGGAGCCGAAGAAGAACGCCTTCCAGGACTCCGAGCCGGCCTGGACGGCGGCGGAGTAGAAGGAGTTCGCCCAACCGGAGGCGCCCAGGTCCCACAGGTAGAGCAGCGCCGTCAGGGCGAGCAGCCCGAGGAGCGCCGGGCGGACCCAGGCGGGGTCGTCCGGGCGGCCCCGCACCAGGCGGGCGGGGGACGGGCCGACGCGCGGGCGTGTCGCCCGCCGGTCGGCTGACGTCTCGGCAGTCACGTCGTGCGCTCGGAGCGCGGTCGGGGAGGTCATGTCCCTCAATCTCGGCGACCGGGCTGCGAGGAGACCGTGTCACCTCTGTGCCCCACCTGTGAGGGTCGTCGCCCGTCGGTCTCGCCAAGACCGTGCGAAGACGGCACGATACTCGCGAGGCGAGGAGGGCCGATGATCCGACGTACAGGCCGGGCAGTGCTATGCCTTGTCGCGCTGGTCGTGCTCGGTCTCGTGCCGCCCGCGCTCGCCGTGGCCGGCCAGGCGTACGCGTCCTGGGAGCCGATGCGTGGCTCGGCCGGCGACTTCGCGGGAAACGTGCAGCTTTCGCCGAGGTTTCCCGCCGCCTCGTACACCTCGGACTCGCGCGGCGGCCAGGTGGGTGTGCAGAGCGGCTCCAGCACCTGGCTGCCGGACTGGACACCCGTCGGGCAGCGGTACGGCTCGAGCCGTGGGAAGTCCTACCTCAACCTCCGTCCGCGCGCCGACCGCGCGGACGAGCCCTCGACCACGACCTACACCTTCGACCGTGCGACCCCGCAGGGGTGGACCTTCGTGCTCGGCGACGTCGACGCCGACGCCGTGCGGGTCAGCGCGCTCACCGAGGACGGACGCGAGGCCAGCGGCACCCAGCTCGGATTCCGCGGCACCTTCAACTACTGCGGGCAGAACCCTCGGCCGAGCGTCTGCAGGACCCTGCAGAGCGACGAACCGACCTGGAACGGCTCGGCACGGACGCTGACCGGCAACCGTGCCGCTGCGGATACCACCGGGGCGAGCGGGTGGTTCGAGCCGACTGTGCCGCTGCGGACGCTGACGTTCGAGTACACCCGACGCTCGGGCTTTCCCGTCTACCAGACCTGGTTCGCCGTCCGGACCCAGGACCTCGCCGGCACGGTGAGCGACTCCAGCCCGGCCGGCAGCACATGTCCTCTGGGTGGCATCGAGGTCGAGGTGCGCGACGGCACAGGTGCAGTGGTGGCGACGACGCGCACCGCCGACGACGGCACGTACGACGTCGCCGGCCTGCCCGCCGGGCCCGGGTACGCCGTCGCGATCGGCGACGTGCCGCAGGCCTGTCGGATCGACGGGCCGTCCCGGCGCGTCGGGGTCGACCTGTCCGGCGCGGACGGGACCGCCGACTTCGCCGTCCGGGCGCTGGTCCCCGCGGCGATCACGGGCAGGGTCGCCGAGCAGGGCTCGGGCCAGGAGCTGGCCGGCGTCACGGTCACGCTCACGCCGATCGGGGGCGGGACCCCGACGGTCACCACCACAGCCGAGGACGGGACGTACGTCTTCGACGGCAACGACCCCGGTGACTACACGGTGAGCGTGTCGCCACCACCGGGCTACACAGCGGCAGACCCGGCTTCGACCGTGGTATTGGTGCCGCAGGGTGACGACAGCCCGCTCAATGGCAACGACTTTGCGCTCGTGCCCGCCCCGGACGTGTCCGGCACGGTGACGGCGGGAGGCGGACCGGTCGCCGGGGCGGCGGTGCAGCTGACCGGCATGGGCGTCACCGAGCGCGCCGTCACCGACGAGAACGGCGCTTACCGCTTCGAGCGGGTCCCTGCGGGGGGCTACACCGTACGCGTGTCCGACCCGCCCCCTGGCTATCAGGTGCCGGGCCCGCAGACCGTGACGGTCGGCCGTCAGGACCGGGCAGGGGTCGACTTCGCGCTCAGCCGCTTCGGAGCGGTCGGTGGCGTCGTCGCCGGTGAGGGCCCGGTCGCGGGGGCCACGGTGACGGTCACCGGCCCGGACGGCTACCGGCAGAGCAGCAGGACCGATCAGCAGGGCCGGTACTTCGTCGACGGCCTCGGGGCCGGGACGTACGCGATCAGGCTCACCCCTCCCGCCGGGACCACGGCCGCAGTGACGACCCGCGCGGTGACGGTCACGGACGCCGGGGAGGTCTTCGACGGCGAGGACTTCACCGTCACCTGGGTTCGGGACACTCCGAGCCCGACTCCGACTCCGACCCCGGGCCCGGCTCACGGCCAGCGGGCCGGCGGCGCCTTCCTCCGATCGCCGCGAACCTCCGGCACGGTCGGGGCGGGCACGGTCGCGCTGCCCGACACCGGAGGACCGTGGTCCGGCTGGCTCTGGCTCGGCGGCGGGTGCCTGCTCGTGGGAACGCTCGTGATGCGCCGCGCCCGACTGCGACCTCCCGGCCGTCCCTGACCGCAGCGGCTCAGGGCAGACGCAGCGTGAACGTGGTGTCGCTGGGCCGGCTGTCGACCTCGACGGTCCCGCCGTGGGCCTCGGTGATGGCGCGCACCAGGGACAGGCCGAGCCCGGCACCCTCGCCCTGGGCCTCGTCGCGGGTACGCCCCGCGTCGCCGCGGGTGAACCGCTCGAAGGCGCGGTCGGCCAGACCGTCCGGCAGGCCCGGACCGTCGTCGTGGACGCGTACGACCGTGGCCGTGTCGTCCCGCAGCGCGGTGACCGTGATCGTCGTCCCGGCAGGGGTGTGCCGCCGCGCGTTGCCGACGAGGTTGCCGAGCACCTGGTGCAGCCGCAGCTCGTCGCCGGCCACGGTCAGCGGCTCGTCGGGCAGCTCCAGGCGCCAGTCGTGGTCCGGCGCCACCACGCGGGCGTCGACGACCGTCTCCAGCAGCAGGTGGGTCAGGTCCACCTCGGCGCTCTCCAGCGGCCGCCCGGAGTCGAGACGGGCGAGCAGCAGCAGGTCCTCGACGAGGGCGGACATCCGCGTGGCCTCGGTGCCGACCTTGCGCATGGCGGTGTCGAGGGCCGCGGCGTCGTCGGGCGTACGACGGCTCAGCTCGGCGTAGCCGTGGATGGTGGCCAGCGGCGTGCGCAGCTCGTGCGAGGCGTCGGCGACGAACTGGCGTACCCGCTGCTCGCTGCGGTGCCGTTCCGAGAGCGCATCCTCGACGTGGTCGAGCAGGGTGTTCAGGGCGCTGCCGACCTGGCCGACCTCGGTCGTCTCGTCGGTCAGGCGGGCGTCGACGCGGGTCTCGATCACCGCGTCGCCGGAGTCCAGCGGCAGGCCGGTGACGTCGTACGCCGTGGCGGCGACCTGCTGCAGCGGCCGCAGCTGGCGGCGTACGAGGTACGTCGCGGTGCCCGCCGCCAGGAGCGTCCCCGCCAGCGCCAGCAGCAGCGAGAGCAGCAGCAGCCGGTGCGTGGAGGAGTCCAGCTCATCCTCGGGGAGCCCGATCGCCACGAGAGCCCCGTCGCTGCTCCCGCCGTCGGTGAGCAGGACGAGGACGCGGTAGTCGCCGCGCCCGTCCAGCGAGACCGTCGTCGGGCGGCCGGGGGAGACGTCCGCGAGGCGCTGCATCGACGCGCGGGAGACCGAGTCGAGCGGCCCGCCCGACTCGGGCACGACGCCCGAACGACTGTCGCTCGAGCCCGAGGCGGAGCCGTCGTCGATGACGGCGAGCAGGGTGCCGGGGCTGAACGGCCGTCGGAAGCCGTCGGGCGGCTCGCCGCCGAAGCCCCGACCGGGATCGCCCCCGCTCCCCGTGCTGGGCCCGCCTCGCGCCGCCCGCTGGGCGACGTCGACCAGCTGCTGGTCCAGCCGCGAGGTGAGGTAGCGGCTCATCACCAGCGACGTGACCAGGGCGACCAGCACCAGTACCACCGCCACCAGGCCGACCACCGTCATCGTCAGCCGGGCCGCGAGGGTGCGGGGGAGTCGGTCCCTCAGGTGCGCCCGCATGCTCACTCCGCGGGCTTGAGGACGTACCCGGCCCCGCGCATCGTGTGGATCATCGGCGCGTGGCCGGCGTCGACCTTCTTGCGCAGGTACGAGATGTAGAGCTCGACGATGTTGGCCTGCCCGCCGAAGTCGTACGACCAGACCCGGTCGAGGATCTGGGCCTTGCTCAGCACCCGCTTCGGGTTGCGCATCAGGTAGCGCAGCAGCTCGAACTCCGTCGCGGTGAGCGTGACCTCGGTCCCGGCGCGTCGTACCTCGTGGGAGTCCTCGTCGAGCGTGAGGTCGCCGACGGTGAGCAGGTTGTCCTCGTTCTCGACGAGCGCGCCGGTGCGCCGCATCAGCCCGCGCAGCCGGGCGACGACCTCCTCGAGGCTGAACGGCTTGGTGACGTAGTCGTCCCCGCCCGCCGTCAGGCCCGCGATCCGGTCCTCGACCGAGTCGCGTGCGGTGAGGAAGAGGACGGGGACGTCGTCGCGCTGCTCGCGCAGCTTGTGCAGGACGCTCATCCCGTCGGTGTCGGGGAGCATCACGTCGAGCACGACGGCGTCCGGCCGCTGCGCCTTCGCCGCCGCGACCGCCTTGCCGCCGGTCCCGGCGACGTCGACGTCCCAGCCCTCGTACCGCAGCGCCATCCGCAGCAGCTCGGCGATGTTCGGCTCGTCGTCGACCACGAGCACGCGCAGCGGAGACCCGTCGGGCCGGGTGAGCGGAGGCAGGTTCGTCGCAGGCACGGCACCACTGTGACCCACCTGTGTGCGTTCGTGCTGTGCCGCTCCTGTGCGGTTCCTGTGAGGTACGCCGACCGAGGGTGCGGTGGGTGCGGTGGGTGCGGTGGGTGCGCGGGTGGCGGTGGTCTCGACGTCCTCCCTCGCTGCGCTCGGTTCGGGCTCGACCACCTTCCGACAGGTGGTCTCGAGGTCCCTTCGACGCGCTCCTTCGTCGCTGCTCAGGACATCGCCTCCCTCGCTGCGCTCGGTTCGGGCTCGACCACCTCTCCGCCGTGAGCGTGGGAGGGCCCACGGAGGTGGTCGAGCAGCGAGGGAGCGCCAGCGACTGAGCGCGTCGAGACCCGGCGAGGCGCGCACCGACCTCGGCCACAGTCGCAGCCGCCCCAGAGGGACCGCACAGCCTGCCCACAGGTGCGCGACCCACGGTGTGCGGCATGGACGAGAACACCACCTCCTCCCGGACCTGGCGCGAGAAGGTCTGGGCCCTGCGGGTCACCATCGCGGCCTCGCTCGCCGCCGTCATCGTCGGCGGTGGCGCAGGCGCGGCCCTGGCCGTCGCGTCGAACGGCGCCGACTCCGGGCGCGGCGGGCCCGGCGGCTTCGGCCGCCACGGCGGCCCTCCCGGCATGAACGGCATGCCCGGCATGACCGGTCAGCGCAACGGACAGGGCCAGCAGGGCCAGGGCCAGGGCGGGCCGGGTGGCGGCACGCCGGGGGCGCCGAGTGCCGGCGTACCCGGCAACAACGGCCAGTCCACGCCGCCGAGCGGCACGAGCCGCCGCTCGGACCGCACCACGTGAGACCGTACGTGAGGAGCGGGCGTCGGCTCACTATCGTGGAGCCGTGACCAAGGCGCTGCTGCTCGAGAACATCCACCCCTCCGCGACCGAGACGTTCGCCCGCTACGGGATCGACGTCGAGACCGTCTCCCACGCGCTGGGCGAGGACGCCCTCATCGAGGCGGTCCAGGGCTTCGACGTCCTCGGCATCCGGTCGAACACCAACCTCACCCAGAAGGTCCTCGACCACACCCCGGACCTCCTCGCGGTGGGCGCCTTCTGCATCGGTACGAACCAGATCGACCTGCCGGCGACGACGAAGCGCGGGATCGGTGCGTTCAACGCGCCGTACTCCAACACCCGCAGCGTGGTCGAGCTGGTCATCGGCGAGATCATCTCGCTGGCTCGGCGGCTCCCGGAGAAGACCGAGAACATGCACGCGGGCGTCTGGGACAAGTCGGCCAAGGGCAGCCACGAGATCCGCGGTCGGGTGCTCGGGATCGTCGGGTACGGCAACATCGGCTCGCAGCTGTCCGTGGTCGCCGAGGCGGTGGGACTGCGGGTCATCTACTTCGACACCAACGACCGGCTCGCGCACGGCAACGCCGAGCGGGTGAACAGCCTCGAGGAGCTGCTGGGCCGCGCGGACGTCGTCACCCTCCACGTCGACGGCCGACCGGGCAACGCCGGCCTGTTCGGTGACGAGCAGTTCCGCCAGATGAAGCCGCGCTCGATGTTCATCAACGCCTCGCGCGGCATGGTCGTCGACGACCAGGCGCTGCGCGAGCACATCGAGTCCGGCCACCTCGCCGGCGCCGCCCTGGACGTGTTCCCCGTCGAGCCGAAGGCGCAGGGCGAGCCGTTCGAGTCGGTGCTGCGCGGCCTGCCCAACGTGATCCTCACCCCGCACGTGGGCGGCTCGACCCAGGAGGCGCAGGAGGAGATCGGCCGGTTCGTGGCCGGCAAGCTGTCGTCGTACCTCCAGGAGGGCAGCACCGCGAACTCCGTCACCCTCCCCGAGCTCCAGCCGGCGCCGCTGGAGAGCCACTTCCGGATCGCGCACCTGCACGTCAACGTCCCCGGCGTGCTCGCGGAGATCAACCGCGTGCTGCTGGAGGAGAACGTCAACGTCGTCTCGCAGAACCTGGCGACCCAGGGGGAGCAGGGGTACGCGGTCACCGATGTCGCCGGCAACGTCGACGACGCCGTGGTGGAGAAGCTGCGCGCGATGTCGCAGACCATCTGGCTGCGGACCTACGCCGGCTGATGGCCGGCGTGCCGGGCTTCACCGGCTGGCTCGGTGTGGTGCTGCAGAGTCCGGACCCCCGCGGACTCGCTCGGTTCTACGAGCGGCTGCTGGGGTGGGGGATCGCCACCGACGAGCCGACGTGGGTCACGATGCAGATGCACGACGGGGACGGACGACCGTTGCCTGCGAACCTCGCCTTCCAGCTCGACGAGGCGTACGAGCCGCCGACCTGGCCCAGCAGCCCGGGTGAGCAGCAGATGCAGCTCCACCTCGACGTCGAGGTCACCGACGTCGCGACGGCCACGCAGTCGGCGCTCGACCTCGGAGCGAGACTTCACGAGCACCAGCCGCAGGACGACGTCCGCGTGCTGCTCGATCCGGACGGGCACGTGCTCTGCTTGTACGCGAACGGTTGATCAGCCGCTGCGCGTGTTGGTCGAGCCCGTGAGGTCGGTGGTGCCGTCCCTCGTGAGACGAGAGCCGTCAACGTCATACGAATTGGGCGCTGGGGCGACCAGCTCGCATGACGTCCCGCGCGTGCTCAGGACGCGTCGAGGCGCGCCAATTCGTCGGCGCTCAGCTTCAGGTCAGCGGCGGCGGCGGAGTCGCTGACCGACTGCGGCCGCTTGGCGCCGGGGATGGGGATGACGCACGGCGACTGGGCGAGCTCCCAGGCCAGGGCGACTTGCTGCGGGCTGACCCCGCGGGAGGAGGCGACCTCGGCGAACGCGGGGTTGTCGGACCCCAGACCCTTCGCGCTGCTCAGGCCACCGAGCGGGCTCCACGGCAGGAACGCCAGCCCCAGCTCCTCGCACACCTCGATCTCCGGTGCGCTGGAGCGGAAGGCGGGGGAGAACTGGTTCTGCACGCTGACCAGCGCGCTGCCGAGCACGTCGTGCGCCGCCCGGATCTGGTCCGGGTCCGCGTTGGACAGCCCGATCCGGGCGACCCGGCCCGAGTCGTGGATCTCCTTGAGCGTGCCGATCACCTCGGCGTACGGCACGTCCGGGTCCGGGCGGTGGTGCTGCCACAGCGCGATCCGGTCGACGCCGAGCCGCTGCAGGCTGCCCACGACCGCCTCGCGCAGGTGCTCCGGCGAGGAGTCGGTGTCCCACCCGCCGTCGTCGGTCCGCACGTGCCCGCCCTTGGTGGCCAGCAGGACCTGGTCGCGCACGCCGAGCTCGTCGAGCAGCCCGGCGATCAGGCGCTCGTTGGCGCCCATCGCGTCCGGGCCCAGGTCGCCGTGGCCGTAGGCGTCGGCGGTGTCGAAGAGCGTCACCCCCGCGTCGAGGGCGGCGGTGATCGTCGCCTTGAGCTGCTCGCGCGGAGCCGCGCCGTCCTGGTCGAAGGTCATCAGGCCGAGCCCGATCGCGCCGACGGAGGTGGTGCCGATGCTGCGTGTCTGCATGAGGGGGCGATACCCGTACGAGGGCTGTGCATGCGGTCGGTGGGTCCGTGGTGGTGGTCTCGACGTCCTCGCTCGCTGCGCTCGCTTCGGGCTCGACCACCTAGGTCGCGTTGGGCTCGACCACCTGGGCTGGGTCGGGCTCGACCACCTGGGCTGGGTCGGGCTCGACCACCTGGGTCGCGTTGGGCTCGACCACCGTGGGCTGGTTCGCCATGAGCAGGTGGTTGAGCAGCGAGCGCCAGCGAGCGCGTCGAAACCACCCCGACGGCGTGCGGCAGAATGGATCGCGCTGTGCAGATCACCTTCCCGCCCGACCTCCCGGTCTCCGAGCGCCGCGACGACATCGCCGCCGCGATCCGGGACCACCAGGTGGTCGTCGTGGCGGGGGAGACCGGCTCGGGGAAGACCACCCAGCTGCCGAAGATCTGCCTGGAGCTGGGCCGCGGGAGCGACGGGAAGCTGATCGGGCACACCCAGCCGCGGCGGATCGCGGCGCGCAGCGTGGCCGAGCGGATCGCCTCGGAGCTGGGCACCGAGCTGGGCGAGGAGGTCGGCTACCAGGTCCGGTTCACCGATCGCACGTCCGCGGCCAGCCGGGTCAAGCTGATGACCGACGGCATCCTGCTGGCGGAGCTGCAGCACGACAGGGAGCTGCGCAAGTACGACACGATCATCATCGACGAGGCGCACGAGCGCAGCCTCAACATCGACTTCATCCTGGGCTACCTCGCGCAGCTCCTCCCGCGCCGCCCGGACCTCAAGGTCGTCATCACCTCCGCCACCATCGAGACCGACCGCTTCGCGCGGCACTTCGCCGGCACCGACGGCGAGCCGGCCCCGGTGATCGAGGTGTCGGGGCGGACGTACCCGGTCGAGGTCCGCTACCGGCCGCTGGTCCAGGAGGACGAGGCGGACGAGGAGGGCGAGACCGTCGTCCGCGACCAGACCGAGGCGATCGTCGACGCCGTACGCGAGCTGGGCCGCGAGGGGGACGGTGACGTGCTCGTCTTCCTGCCCGGCGAGCGCGAGATCCGCGACACCGCCGACGTGCTCGGCAGCCTCGCCACGGAGCCGCGCTCGCGCGGCGGCGGCTTCGAGGTGCTCCAGCTGTTCTCCCGGCTCTCCGCGGCCGAGCAGCACAAGGTGTTCAGCACCGGCGGGCGCCGGCGCGTCGTCCTCGCGACCAACGTCGCAGAGACCTCGCTGACCGTCCCCGGCATCCGGTACGTCGTCGACACCGGCCTGGCGCGCATCTCGCGCTACTCCCTGCGCACCAAGGTGCAGCGCCTGCCGATCGAGCCGGTCAGCCAGGCGAGCGCCGCCCAGCGAGCCGGTCGCTGCGGGCGCGTGGCGGACGGGATCTGCATCCGGCTGTACTCGGAGGAGGACTTCGAGGGCCGGCCCGCGTTCACCGACCCCGAGATCCTGCGCACCAACCTGGCCAGCGTCATCCTCCAGATGACCTCCCTCGGGCTCGGCGACGTCGAGCGGTTCGGCTTCGTCGACCCGCCCGACGCGCGCAACGTGCGCGCCGGCGTGCAGCTCCTCGAGGAGCTCGGGGCGCTGCGTACCGGCAGGTCCCGCAGGGGTGGCCGGCTGACCGGCACCGGCCGCCGGCTGGCGCGGCTCCCGGTCGACCCGCGACTGGGCCGGATGATCCTCGAGGCCGACCGGCTGGGCTGCCTGCGCGAGGTGCTCGTGGTGACCGCCGCGCTGTCCATCCAGGACCCGCGCGAGCGGCCCGTCGACGCGCAAGCGCGTGCCGACCAGCTGCACGCACGCTTCCGCGACCCGACCAGCGACTTCCTGGGCTGGCTGAACCTCTGGCGCTACCTGCGCGAGCAGCAGGGGGAGAAGGGGTCCAGCGCCTTCCGCCGGATGTGCCGCGAGGAGCACCTCAACCACCTCCGCGTCCGCGAGTGGCAGGAGCTGGAGTCCCAGCTGCGCCAGATCGCCAAGGGCATCGGGATGAAGCCGGGGCGCCCCGCGTGGGAGGACGACCGGGAGATCGACGGCGACCGTCTCCACCAGGCTCTGCTGTCCGGACTGCTCTCCCAGATCGGGCTCAAGGAGGTGCAGGACAAGAAGCAGGCCCAGCGCGGGCGGCGGCCGCTCACCGAGTACCTCGGTGCCCGCGGCACCCGCTTCGCGATCTTCCCCGGCTCCGGGCTGGCCAAGAAGCAGCCCGACCTCGTGATGTCCGCCGAGCTGGTCGAGACCTCGCGCCTGTTCGCCCGCCAGAACGCGGCGATCCAGCCCGAGTGGGCCGAGCGCCTCGGCGCGCACCTGGTGAAGCGGACGTACGCCGAGCCGCACTGGTCGGCCAGGCGCGCCCAGGTGATGGCCCGTGAGCGCGTGACGCTGTACGGGGTGCCCCTCGTCGCCGACCGCCTGGTCGGTCTCGGCAAGCACGACCCGGAGCTCGCGCGCGAGATGTTCATCCGTCACGCGCTCGTGCAGGGGGAGTGGCACAGCCGGCAGCGGTTCCTCGTGGACAACCGGCGTCTCCTCGAGGAGGCGGAGGAGCTCGAGCACCGTGCCCGGCGTCGGGGGATCGTGGTCGACGAGCAGACCCTCTTCGACTTCTACGACGCCCGCGTCGGCGCCGAGGTGGTGTCCGGCGCCCACTTCGACACCTGGTGGAAGGCCGAGCGCCGCGAGCACCCCGACCTGCTCACCTTCGACCCCGCGATGCTCGTCCACGACGGCGCCGAGGTGGATGCGGGCGCCTACCCCGACACCTGGCAGGAGGGGGCGCTCGACCTGCAGGTCGGGTACGCCTTCGAGCCGGGTGCCGATCACGACGGGGTGACCGTCGACGTCCCCGTCGCGACGCTCAACCAGGTCGGCCCCGCGCCGTTCACCTGGCAGGTCCCGGGCCTGCGGCACGAGCTCGTCGTCGCGCTGCTGCGCAGCCTGCCCAAGCCGCTGCGCGTCCACTTCGTGCCCGCCCCGGACGTCGCACGAGAGTTCCTGGCCACCGTGCCGGTCGGCGAGGAGCCGCTCACCGAGGCGCTGAGCCGGCACCTGCGGGCGAGGACCGGCGTCCACGTCCCACCCGAGGCGTGGGACTGGGACAAGGTCCCCGCGCACCTGCGCGTCCGCTTCCGCGTCCTCGACGCCGACGGGTCGGTCGTCGCGCAGGGCCGCGACCTGGTGGCGCTGGCCGCCCCGCTGCGTCCGAGCTTCGACGCCGCCGTCGCCCAGGCCGCCGAGGCCTCCGGTCTCGCGCGCACCGGCGAGACCGCCTGGGTCTTCGACACGATCGAGGAGTCCTTCACCCAGGTCCGCGCGGGTCACGAGGTGCAGGGCTTCCCCGCGCTCGACGACGAGGGTGACAGCGTCGGACTGGTCGTGGCCGGCACAGCGGAGGAGCAGGAGGCACGGCACCGTCTGGGCGTACGACGTCTGCTCGCGCTGCAGGTGCCGAGCCCCGCCCGGCGCATCGTCGACGGCCTCGACAACGCGGGCAAGCTGGGGCTCGCGGGGTCGCCGTACCCCTCGGTCGCCGCGCTCGTCGACGACTGCGTCCTCGCCGCGCTCGGCGACCTCGTCGACGCGCAGGAGCCGGTCCGCACCGAGGCGGCGTACGAGGAGCTGCGCCGTCGCGCCGCCGCCGAGGTCGGGCAGCGCAGTGACGAGGTGGTGGCCCGCGTCCGCGACCTGCTGGTCCGCTGGCGCGAGACCGACAAGGCGCTGAGCGGGCGGGTGGAGCTGCCGATGCTGCCGGCCCGCAACGACATGGCCGCCCAGCTCGCCGATCTCGTGCACGAGGGCTTCGTCGCAGGTGCCGGGACCACGGCGCTGCAGAGCTACCCGCGCTACCTCACCGCGCTGCGCGAGCGTCTCGACCGGCTCGCCGGGGACGTCGACCGGGACCGGCAGCTGATGGATCAGGTCGTCCCGCTCCAGGAGGCCTGGCAGCACCGGGTCGACGCGCTCCCGCCCGGCACCCCGCCCGGACGGGCGCTCCGCGAGGTGCGCTGGCTGCTGCAGGAGTACCGCGTCAGCCTGTGGGCCCAGCGCCTCGGCACCGCCCAGCCGGTCTCGGACGCGCGGATCCGCAAGGCGCTGGACTAGAAGGAGGGCGCCGGGCGGGGAGCGCCTCACGGCGCGTGGCCGCTCGTAGCGGCTTCATGTTGGGACCCGGGGCTGCCACCGCCCGGCGCACTCTCGATTTTACAAGCCGGGCAAGGACCGCGCGACTACCCGAGGCGTCCCTCCAGCTCCAGGTGTCCGGCCCGCTCCAGCTCGTCGGCCGTCGCCGCGAGCCGTGCGCCGTCGTCTCCCTCACGGCCGCCCGCGGTCACCCGTGCGAACGCCGCCGCCCGGAACAGCACGTCGGCGAAGTCGCCGCGTACGACACCACCGAGCACCTCGTCGAGCAGCAGACGTACCTCGTCGGGACCGGGCGGGTCGGGCACGCCGGCGACGACCTCGGCGACCGGGCGGTGGGCCCGGCCGGCGGCGAACTCGCGGGCGGCGCCGACCGGGTCGGCGTACACCCAGGTCCGCAGCGCGAAGAGTCGCCACAGTGCCCCCGCCACGCTGTCGGACGGTGAGGTCGACCACAGCTCGGCCAGGGCGTCGAGGCCCTCGGTCTCGGCGAGGTGCACGACGCGGTCCGCGAGACCGGGGTCCTCGCCGCTGCCGTGCACCCCTCGGACCAGTGCCGTCGCCGCCTGCTCGGCGGCCGTGCGCAGGTCGGCGGGGTCCGGCCCACCCTCGATCGCGTCGAAGTGTGCGGCGCCGGGGAGCGTCGGGCGGTGGAAGCGGCCAGGGCCGGGATCGGTGGAGGACATCGCCCGCCAGCCTAGGACCGCGCCGGAGGCACTGGGGCAGCCCGATATCGTGGCCGCGGCATCGGGACAACGGGAGGGGCAGCAATGCGTACGCGGCGGTGGCAGGCCGGCATGAGGGTCGCGGTGGCGACGGCGACGGCCGGACTGGTCTGCATCGGAGCGGCCGCCTGCACGCCCGACGGGCAGACGCCCGCCCCGGCGTCCTCGGCGCCGGCGGGACCGGCGCAGGTCACGCTCGCGGTCTACGGGCCGGACGCCGTCAACTCCGCCTACACCCGGGCGGCGGCGGCCTTCAGCGCCGAGCACCCCGAGGTCTCGGTGAGCGTCAAGCCGTACGCCTCCCGGGAGCAGGCGCTCGCCGCGGCCGACCGGGACGAGGGCGCGCCCGACATCTTCCTCGCCGACCACGACGACCTGGACCAGCTCCTCGCGAACGACCGGACCCAGCCGGTCTCGGAGATGCTCACCGAGCGCAACATCGACCTCGGTGACAACTACCAGCGCATCGGTGTCGAGGACTTCAGCCGCGACAACGCGCTGCAGTGCATGCCGGCGGAGGTCTCGCCGACGGTCGTCTACTACAACGCAGGGCTGGTACGACTCTCCGCGCTGCGCCCGCCGGGTGACCCGGCCCCGAACTCCGACAGCGGCTGGCGCTTCAACGACTTCGTCACCGCGATCCAGCAGGCCTCGGCACGGGGCGGCGACGTGCGCGGGTTCGCGCTGCCGCCGCGGGTGGAGAGCCTGGCCCCCTTCCTGTTCAGCGGGGGGAGCACGGTGGTCGACGACGCCGACGACCCCACGCGGCTCGAGCTCTCCGAGGGCTCGGGGCTGAGCGTCATGAAGCGGGTCCTCCCGGTGCTCCGGAACCCGAGCCAGACCGTCACCTCCGCGCAGCTGGCGGAGAAGTCGGCGGTCCAGCGCTTCAAGGACGGCGAGCTGGCGATGATCGCGGGCCAGCGGGACCTCGTCCCGCAGCTGCGGGCCACCAAGGGCCTCAGCTTCGGCGTCATGCCGATCCCGCGGGTGGGGTCCACCGCGACGACGGGGACCGTGACCGGCTTCTGCGTGTCGCGCGGAGCGACCGAGGACAAGCAGAAGGCCACGGCCGTCGGCGACCTGCTCGCCTACCTCGTCGGTGACGACGCATCGACCCGGGTCGCGGCGACGGGGTACGTCGTCCCCGCCAACCTCACGGCCCTGAACTCCGACGAGTTCACCCAGTCCGACCTCGACCCGCTCGGCGGCGACACCGTGTTCTCCAACTCGGTGCGCTACATCCAGGAGCTGCCCAGCACGCAGGAGTTCCCGACGGCGCTCGCCGCGGCCGACCGGGTGCTGCGGCCGCTGTTCAACGAGTCGGTCTCCGGGCCGCTGGACGAGGACCAGCTGCAGCAGCGGCTGCTCGCCGTCGACCAGGCCGCGCAGCGCGTGCTCGCCCCCGCGAGCCTCACGCCCACGCCGAGCCCGAGTGCGAAGGACACCCCGAGCATCTCGCCGACGGGCAACTAGGGCATGTCTCTCAATTAAGTGGCCTGCTGCGCGCCGCCCATCACGCGCGCTGGCGGCGTTGCCGTCACTGCACAGACGCCCGGTATGCGTGCGTTCCGGCGCCTTGCCAGCGCACGCGCTGGACGACGCTCGACACGACCAGAATTGAGAGACACGCCCTAGGGCCGGGCCCTACTCCGTGGTGGTCGGTTCCTCGGGCTCGGGAGGCGCCGGGCGCAGGATCGCCTCGCGGAGGATCGGTCCGACCAGGGCGATCTGCCAGGGACGCGCGTCCCGTGCGGCCAGCTGCTCGGCCAGCGCGGCGTCGAGGTCGGCCTCGGTACCGGCCGACGGGGGCTGCCACAGGGTCCGTCGTACGACGTCGGGGGTCATCAGGTTCTCCACCGGTACGGAGAGGTCCTCGCCCAGCGCGGCGATCGCCGGACGGGCGGTCGCCAGCCGAGCCGCCGCCTCGGGGTCGCGGTCCGACCAGGCACGCGGCGGCGGCGGACCGTCGGAGCGCAGCGAGGTCGGGGGCAGGTCGGACTCGGGCAGGTCACGGGCCCGCTGGAGGGCCGCGACCCAGCGGTTGGCGTAGCGGTCCGCCCCTCGGCCGTGGAAGCCGCGCAGCGCGCGGAGGCTCCCGCGGTCGGCGGGCATCGCCGTCGCGGCGGCCACGATCGAGGCGTCGGGGATGATCCGGCCCGGGGTGACGTCGCGCTCCTGGGCGATCGCGTTGCGCTCCTCCCACAGCTCACGGACGGCGGCGATCGAGCGTCGGCCGCGGACCTTGTGCATCCCGGAGGTACGACGCCACGGGTCGGTCCGCGGGACCGGACGGTGCGCCAGGGTGTGCGCGAACTCCTCCTGCGCCCACTGCGCCTTGCCGGCCTCCTCGAGCTCGGCGGCCAGCCGGTGGCGGATCTCGACGAGCACCTCGACGTCGAGCGCGGCGTACTCCAGCCAGGACTCGGGCAGCGGCCTGGTCGACCAGTCCGCCGCGGAGTGCTCCTTGCGCATCCGCCGCTCGCACAGGGCCTCGACCAGGGCGGCCAGACCGACGCGGGGATAGCCCAGCAGCCTCGCGGCCAGCTCGGTGTCGAACAGCGACGGGGGTTCCAGGCCGATCTCGCGCAGGCAGGGCAGGTCCTGGCTGGCGGCGTGCAGGACCCACTCGGCCTCGCCCATCACCTGCTGGAGCGGGGCGAGCTCGGCGGTCTCGAAGGCGATGGGGTCGACCAGCCAGGTCGTCGATCCCGCGCGACGCAGCTGGACGAGGTAGGCGCGCGCCGACCAGCGGTAGCCGGACGCACGCTCGGCGTCGACGGCGATCGGGCCGGTGCCCGCCGTCAGGTCGGCGACCGCCTCGGCGAGGGCCGCCACGCTCTCGACCGGCGCGGGGAGGCCGTCGGCGAGCTCGAGGAGCGGGAGCTGTGGCTCCTCCGCGGTGTCAGGGGTCTCGTCCGGAGCGTCCGGGGTCGCGTGCGTCGGGTCCGGCATCAGCCTCGGCCGCGCTGACCCCGGCGTGTGGGCAGGGTGGCGACGCCTTCAGGCAGCGGCTCCATGCCGGCTGCCGCGCAGAGCAGGTCGCCCCACGCCTCGGCGTGCGCGGCGATGTCACCGCTCGTGAGGGCCTCGCCGTCGGTGGCGACGGGGGACCAGGACGCCCGGATCTCCAGCTGGGCCGTCGGGCCCTCCGGGGCCAGGCCGCCGAAGCTCTCGGAGGCCACGGAGGTCACCGTCCCCGACGGGGCCGCCATCGCAGCGCCGCGGGCCTCGAGCGCCTCGAGCAGCCAGGACCAGCCGACCTCCGCCAGCGCCTCGTCGCGCACCTGCTCGGGGTCGACCTCGGCGCGCGCGTAGGCCACGCAGCGGAAGGTGCCCTCCCACGCGTCCTGCCCGTCCGGGTCGTGCAGCAGCACCAGGCGTCCGCCGCCGACCTCCACGTCGTCGAGGGAGACGTCGGCGGCCAGCGCGCAGGAGTACGGCGCGATGCGCTGCGGCGCCGGCATCTCCTCCACCAGCACCTGCGGACGGAACCGTGCCGCTCGCAGTCCCGCGACGGCGGCACGGAACTCCTGGGGCGGCTCCGGCTCGTCGAGCCGCGTCTCCTGGCGTGCGGGCATGGGGTCACAGTAGGTCGGTACCGCGGTGGGTGACCTCCCGACGCGCCGCCGTGACCTGCGAGTATTGAGCGGTGACGACCACCCCCGGGACGCCTGCCCCTCCTGCCCCGCACCCCGGCCTGGCGCAGTCGTCGTACCTCCTCGCCACGCGCGGCGAGGAGGTCCCGCACCCGCCGGTCTGGTTCATGCGGCAGGCGGGTCGCTCGCTGCCCGAGTACCGCGCGCTGCGCGAGGGGACCACGATGCTCGAGTCGTGCATGCGCCCGGAGCTGGTCGTGGAGATCACCCTGCAGCCGGTGCGGCGCTACGGGGTCGACGCGGCGATCTTCTTCTCCGACATCGTGCTCCCGCTCAAGGCGGTCGGGCTCGACGTCGACATCAGGCCCGGCGTCGGACCCGTCGTGGAGCGGCCGGTGCGTACGCTCGCCGACGTCGAGGCGATCCCCGACCTCGAGCCCGGGCACGTCGACTTCGTCGCCGAGTCCGTACGCACGCTGGTGGCCGAGCTGGGGGCGACCCCGCTGATCGGGTTCGCCGGGGCACCGTTCACGGTGGCGTCGTACCTCGTCGAGGGCGGCCCCTCGAAGGAGCACGCACGCACCAAGGCGCTCATGCACGGCGTGCCCGAGGTCTGGGACGCGCTGATGCGCAAGATCGCCGACCAGGCGGCGACGTACCTCGAGGTGCAGGTCGGTGCCGGCGCGAGCGCCGTGCAGCTGTTCGACTCCTGGGCGGGCTACCTCGACCCGACCGACTACGCGACGCTCGTGATGCCGTACTCCGCGCAGGTGCTCGACCGCGTCGGTGCGCTCGGCGTGCCCCGCACGCACTTCGGTGTGGGAACCGGCGAGCTGCTCGGCCTGATGGGCGAGGCCGGTGCCGACGTCGTCGGCGTCGACTGGCGGGTCCCGCTCGCCGACGGCGTACGTCGCGTCGGCGGCCGGGCGGTGCAGGGCAACCTCGACCCCGCGCTGGTGTTCGCGCCGACGGAGGTCATGACGGCCAAGGCGGCCGAGGTGCTGCGGGCGGGACGGACGGCGCCCGGGCACGTCTTCAACCTCGGCCACGGCGTGCTGCCCGACACCGACCCCGACCAGCTGGCGCGCCTGACGGACTTCGTGCACGCCTGGACGCCGGAGTCGTGACGGCGGCCCCGCGACCGCGCGTCGCCGTCGTCGGCGGCGGGATCGCGGGCGCAGCGGTGGCGCACCGGGTCACCGCCGAGCGGCCGGACGCCGACGTCGTGGTCCTCGAGGCGGCATTGCGGACCGGCGGCAAGCTCGCGACCGCCGAGGTCGCCGGCGTGAGCACCGACACCGGGGCGGAGGCCTTCCTCGCCCGGCGGCCGGAGGCCGTCTCGCTCGCGCAGGAGGTGGGGCTCGCCGAGGACGTGGTGCACCCCGAGCCCGTCTCGGCCCGGCTGTGGTCGCGCGGCACGCTGGCGCCCCTCCCGCGCAGCCTGATGGGTGTGCCGCCCGACGTCGAGGTGCTGGCCGGGCTGCTCTCCGAGGAGGGACTGGCCCGCGCCCGCGAGGACGCGACCGCTCCGCCCGTCGTGCTCGAGGGCGATGTCAGCGTCGGCGACCTGGTCGCCGACCGGATGGGGGAGGAGGTCGTGCAGCGGCTGGTCGAGCCGATGCTCGGCGGGGTGTACGCCGGCCACGCCCACCGCCTCTCCGCCCGCGCCGCCGTCGCCGGGCTGGTCGCGAAGCTGGACGGCACCCGCACCCTCGGCCAGGCCGTCGCGGCGGCGATGCCGGCGCCCGGCGCCGCACCCGGTCCGCCGGTCTTCGCAGGTCTCGTCGGCGGCGTGGGGCGGTTGCCCGGGGCGGTCCTGGCGGCGAGCGGGGCACGCGTACGGACCGGCGTCACCGTGCGTGGGCTGGAGCGGAGGCCGGCAGGGTGGCGCCTGGTCGCCGGTCCGGTGCCCGAGCCCGAGGTGCTCGACGTCGACGCCGTCGTGCTCGCGCTCCCGGCCGCCCCTGCGGCGCGGCTGCTCGACGGTCCCGTACCCCTGGCCGCGGCCGAGCTCACGGGCATCGAGACCGCGTCGATGGCCGTGGTCACCCTCGCCTTCCGTGCGGACGAGGTGTCGGACGGCGTCGCCGCCGGCTCGGGGTTCCTGGTGCCGCCGGTCGAGGGAAGGGCGGTCAAGGGCGCCACGTTCTCGTTCGCCAAGTGGGCCTGGGTGCGCGAGGCCGGTGCCGGGGTCCTCGTGCTGCGCTGCTCGATGGGGCGCCACCGCGAGGAGCAGGTCCTGCAGCGCACCGACGAGGAGCTGGTCGCCCTCGCGCGCGCCGACCTCGCCGCCGCCGTCGGCCTGGCCTCGCAGCCGGTCGACTCGCACGTGCAGCGCTGGGGCGGCGGCCTGCCGCAGTACGCCGTCGGGCACCTCGACCGCGTCGCCCGGATCCGCCGCGCCGTGGCGCGCGTCCCCGCGCTGGCCGTGTGCGGGGCGTCGTACGACGGTGTCGGCGTGCCGGCGGTCATCGGGTCCGCGGAGGCCGCCGCCGAGGCGGTGCTGGCCGCGCTGCAGGCGCGCGACACAATGGCGCCATGAGTGAGGCAGGACGTCGGGCACGGGAGATCAACGAGGACATCCGCTACGCGATGTGGTCGGTGTTCCGGCTGCGGGACCTGGTCGGGGACGCCGACCGGGCAGCCGAGACCGCCGAGCTGACCGGGTTCCTCGACGGACTCGACGCCGAGGGCGTGGTGGTGCGCGGTCTGTACGACGTCTCCGGCCTGCGCGCCGACGCCGACGTCATGGTGTGGTGGCACGCCGAGACCTCCGAGCAGCTGCAGGAGGCGTACCACGGCCTGCGGCGCACGACCTTCGGCCGCCGCCTCGAGCCGGTCTGGTCCCAGGTCGCCCTGCACCGTCCGGCCGAGTTCAACAAGTCGCACGTGCCGGCCTTCCTCGCCGACGAGGAGCCGAAGGCGCACATCTGCGTCTACCCGTTCGTGCGCTCGTACGAGTGGTACCTCCTCGAGGACGAGCAGCGTCGCGCCATGCTCGCCGAGCACGGGATGATGGCGCGCGACTACAAGGACGTGCGGGCCAACACGGTCGCCTCGTTCGCCCTGGGCGACTACGAGTGGATCCTCGCCTTCGAGGCCGACGAGCTCTACCGCATCGTCGACCTGATGCGGCACCTGCGCGGCTCCGAGGCGCGGCGCCACGTGCGCGAGGAGGTGCCCTTCTACACCGGGCGCCGGATCGCGCCCGCGGACCTGCTGGCCGTGCTGCCGTGAGCGCCGCGCTGCCCGACTACACCGAGTACGACACCCGGCTCGCGGCGTACGCGATCGTCAGCCGCGGCGAGGGCGAGGACCGACAGGTGCTGCTCGCGCTGTGGAACGAGCCCGACCGGCCGCGCTGGACCCTGCCGGGCGGTGGGGTCGAGCTGGCCGAGTCGGTCGAGGAGGGCGTGGTCAGGGAGGTCCGCGAGGAGACCGGCTACGTGGTTGTCGTGGACCGTCTGCTCGGTATCGGCACCGCGACGTTCTCCGCCGCACGGCGCATGCGCGACACCGACCGGCCGATGAAGGCGGTCCGCGTCTTCTACGCCGTCTCGATCGTCGGCGGCGCACTGGCCGCCGAGGTCGACGGGACCACCGACGAGGCCCGCTGGTTCACCCTCGACGAGGTCGCGGACCTGCCGCGCACCGGGCAGGTCGACGAGGCGATCGCGCTCTGGCGCCAAGCCCGCTGAGGCGCGCCTCGCCCGTCGATTGCCCTACTTCTCGGTGGGCTTCAGCGTCATCGAGACCGAGTTGATGCAGTAGCGCTGGCCGGTGGGGGTGCCGAACCCGTCCGGGAAGACGTGGCCGAGGTGCGAGCCGCAGCTCTGGCAGAGCACCTCGACGCGCTTCATGCCGAGGGAGTTGTCCTCGCGCTCGATCACCGCGGCGTCCTCCGGCGCGTAGAACGACGGCCAGCCGCAGCCGGAGTGGAACTTGGTCTCGGAGCGGAACAGCTCGGCGCCGCAGGCCTTGCAGGAGTAGACGCCCTCGGTCTCGGTGTCGGTGTACTCGCCGACGAAGGCCCGCTCCGTGCCCGCCTTGCGGAGGACGTCGTACTCCTCCGGGGTGAGCTGCTCGCGCCACTCGGCGTCGGACTTGGACACGGCGTAGGACTGCTCGTTCTGCTCGGTGGTCATGTCGGGGTCAACCACCCGACCCCCGGTCACATTCCTGACCAGCCGCTGCCACAGTGAGGTCATGAGCACGACCACCTCCACCCAGATCCGTCTGCGCGAGCGCCCCGTCGGGGAGCCGACCGCCGACACCTTCGAGACCACGACCGTAGACCTCCCCGAGCCGGCAGACGGAGAGGTCCTGCTGCAGATCGACCACCTCTCGCTCGACCCGTACATGCGCGGTCGCCTCTCCGAGGCCGAGTCGTACGCCGAGCCGCTCGCCGTCGGCGACGTGGTGATGGGTGGCACGGTCGGCACGGTCCTGGCGAGCCGGCACCCGGACCTCGCAGAGGGCGACCAGGTGCTGTCGTACTCCGGCTGGCAGACCCACGCCGTCGAGCCCGGCAGGGCCGTGCGCAAGCTCGACACCGGCGCCAACCCGGCATCCACCGCGCTCGGCGTGCTCGGGATGCCCGGCTTCACGGCGTACGCCGGCCTGCTCCAGATCGGTCGGCCGCAGCCGGGCGAGACCGTCGTGGTGGCCGCGGCGATGGGACCGGTGGGCTCCGCGGTCGGCCAGATCGCCAAGCTGAAGGGCGCACGCGCCGTCGGGATCGCCGGTGGGCCGGACAAGGCCCGCGCGCTGACCGAGGAGATGGGCTTCGACGTCGGCCTGGACCACCGGGCCGACGACTTCCGCGAGCAGCTGGCCTCAGCCGTGCCCGACGGCATCGACGTCTACTTCGAGAACGTGGCCGGTCCGGTGCTCGACGCCGTACGACGCCACCTCAACCTGTACGCCCGGGTTCCCGTCTGCGGGCTGGTGGCGAACTACAACGCCACCGCCGCCCCGGAGGGACCCGACACGCTGCCCGGCTTCCTCGGTCAGATCCTCACCAAGAGCCTGACCGTGCGCGGGTTCATCCAGACCGAGTTCGTCAAGGACCACTACGCGGACTTCCTCGCCGAGATGGGCCAGTGGGTCGCGCAGGGCAAGGTGCGCTACCGCGAGGACGTCGTCGAGGGCCTCGAGAACGCGCCCGAGGCCTTCGCCGGGATGCTGCGCGGCGCCAACACGGGCAAGCTGCTGGTCAAGGTGTCCTGAGGCCGACGGCGGTGAGGGGCTCCTGCCCGAGGGTCCTCTCGCCGCCGTGGCGTGACGTGGGTTACGGTCCTCTACCGGTACGGGCAGCGTCGCCCGTGGGGGAGGAGGCCGGCTGTGACCGGTAGCAAGTGGGGAGACCTGTCCGCGGAGTTCCTCGGGACGATGGTCCTGATCCTCTTCGGCTGCGGCGTCGTCGCGCAGGTGGTGACCGGCGGTGACGCGCAGGTCGGCGGCGACCACGACTCCATCGCCTGGGCGTGGGGATTCGGGGTCACGTTCGGCATCTACATCTCGGCTCGGCTCAGCGGCGCGCACCTCAACCCGGCGGTGACGCTCGCGCTGGCGGTCTTCCGCGGCTTCGAGTGGCGGCGGGTCGCGCCGTACTGCTTGGCGCAGCTGCTCGGCGCGTTCGTCGCCGCGATCATCGTGCGGTTCGTGTACGCCGACCAGATCGCCAACGTCGACCCGAGCCACACCGGTGACACGCAGGGGATCTTCTCGACCTCGCCCGGGCCCGGCGTCTCGATCCTCACCGCCTTCGCCGACCAGGTGGTCGGCACCGCGATCCTCGTCGCGGTGATCCTGGCGCTGACGACGGCCACGAACAACCCGCCGATGGCCAACATCGGGCCGCTGTTCGTCGGCTTCCTCGTCGTCGCCATCGGCATGGCCTGGGGCACCAACGCCGGCTACGCGATCAACCCGGCCCGCGACCTGGGCCCGCGCCTGGCCTCGCTGATGACGGGCTACGGCAACGCGTTGAACGTCGCCGGCGGTGACACCCTCTACTTCTGGCTGCCGATCGTCGCGCCGCTCGTCGGCGGGCTGGTCGGTGGCGCAGTGTTCAAGTACCTCATCGAGATCCACCTGCCCTCGGACCCGGAGGACGTCACCGTCGCCGAGCCGGTCGGGCGCACCCCCTGATCCACCCGCCCACCACGACTCGAGCAACCCGAGGAGCCACACATGGCCGAGAAGACGTACGTCGGCGCCATCGACCAGGGCACCACCAGCACCCGCTTCATGATCTTCGACCACGACGGCGCCGAGGTGGCCCGTCACCAGCTCGAGCACGAGCAGATCCTGCCGAAGGCGGGCTGGGTCGAGCACGACGCGGAGGAGATCTGGCAGCGCACCCAGGAGGTGCTGAAGGGAGCCCTGGACAAGGCCGGTCTGGGTGCCGACGACCTGGCCGCCATCGGGATCACCAACCAGCGCGAGACGACGGTGGTCTGGGACAAGCGCACGGGCAAGCCGTACTGCCACGCGATCGTCTGGCAGGACACCCGCACCGACAAGATCGCCAAGGCGCTGACCGACGCCGGCCACGACGAGCTGATCAAGCACCGCGCCGGGCTGCCGCCCGCGGCGTACTTCTCCGGCGGCAAGCTCAAGTGGATCCTCGAGAACGTCGACGGCGTCCGCGAGGACGCCGAGGCCGGGCACGCCATCTTCGGCAACACCGACGCGTGGCTGATCTGGAACCTCACCGGGGGGACCGACGGCGGCCTGCACGTCACCGACGTCACCAACGCCAGCCGCACGATGCTGATGGACCTGGAGACCCTCGACTGGGACGACGAGCTCCTCGCCCTCTTCGACGTCCCCCGCTCGATGCTGCCGGAGATCCGCTCCTCCTCCGAGGTGTACGGCGAGACCGTCGCGGACGGCCCGCTCGGCGGTGCGGTGCCGGTGGCCGGCGACCTCGGCGACCAGCACGCGGCGCTGTTCGGGCAGGCGTGCTTCGAGCCCGGGCTGTGCAAGAACACCTACGGGACCGGCAACTTCCTCGTCCTCAACACCGGCACCGAGATCGTCCGCTCGGAGAACGGCCTGCTCACCACGCTGGGCTACAAGCTCGGCGACCAGCCGGCGGTGTACGCGCTGGAGGGATCGATCGCGGTCACCGGGTCGGCGATCCAGTGGCTGCGCGACCAGCTCGGCGTGATCAAGGCCGCCGCGGAGTCCGAGACCCTCGCGGCCTCGGTCGACGACAACGGCGGGGTCTACTTCGTCCCGGCGTTCTCCGGGCTGTTCGCGCCGTACTGGCGTCCCGACGCGCGGGGCGCCGTCGTGGGTCTCTCGCGCTACAACACGATCGCGCACATCGCGCGGGCTGCCCTGGAGGCGGTCTGCTACCAGTCCAAGGACGTCGTCGACGCGATGGTCGCCGACGCCGGGCTGGAGCTCGAGGCGCTGCGCGTCGACGGCGGCATCACCGCCAACGAGCTGTGCATGCAGATCCAGGCCGACGTCCTCGGCGTCTCGGTGAGCAAGCCGGTCGTGGCCGAGACGACCGCGCTCGGAGCGGCGTACGCCGCCGGCCTCGCGGTCGGCTTCTGGTCCGGCACCGACGAGCTGGTGGCGAACTGGGCCGAGGACAAGCGGTGGGAGCCGCAGACCGACGACGCGGCCCGCGAGGCGGGGTACGCCGGGTGGCGCAAGGCCATCGAGCGGACCCTGGACTGGGTCGAGGTCTGAGCCCACCGGAGTGCCGGTCGCAGTCCAACCGGGAACGGCGTCCACCCTCTCGGGCCCTCCTCGCCGGAACGTGTTGTCGTCGGCGGGGGACAGGTGTTTACTGCCCGGTAACCCAAGTGCCGAGTGTGCTCCCAGGAGGTCGACGTGGCGTTGATGGACCGGGTCACCTCGCGTCTGCCCAAGGACAAGCTCTGGGAGGGGGTCCGTTTCGCCGGTCGGCAGCTGACCACCCCATTGCTGCCCGACGACTACCTCGCGATGCTCAACCCGCGCTGGACGGCACGGGAGGTGAGGGGCGAGATCGTCGAGGTCAAGCCCGAGACCGACGACGCGGCGACCGTGGTGATCCGCCCCGGCTGGGGCTGGAGCTTCGACCACGCGCCGGGGCAGTACATCGGCATCGGGATCCAGGTCGAGGGCAAGTTCCACTGGCGCTCGTACTCGCTGAGCAGCGCGCCGGAGCGGTCGGGGCGCACCGTGTCGATCACCGTGCGCGCGATGCCCGAGGGGTTCCTCTCCGACCACCTCGTCAACGGTGTGCCGCCGGGTACGATCATCCGTCTGGGGCTGCCGTCGGGTGACTTCGTGCTGCCCGACCCGCCGCCCGCCAAGCTGCTGTTCCTCGTCGGCGGCTCGGGCATCACCCCGGTGATGGCCATGCTGCGGACGATGGACCGGCGCGGCACCATGCCCGACGTCGTGCTGTCGTACTCCTCGACCACCCACGACCGGATGATCTTCCGCGAGGAGATCGAGGAGCTGGCGGCCAAGAACGACGGGTTGACGCTGCATCCACGCGCCACCGACGACGACGGGATGCTCGAGCTCGACAAGCACCTCGACGACCTGTGCGGTGACTGGCGCGAGCGGGAGGTCTGGGCCTGCGGCCCCGGCCCGATGCTCGACGCCACCGAGGAGTTCTGGCAGCAGGCCGGCCTCGAGGACCGGCTGCACCTCGAGCGGTTCTCGCTCAACCTCACCGGGGACGGTGGCGAGGGCGGCACGATCACGTTCCAGAACTCCGGCAAGACCGCCGAGGTCGACGGCGCCACCACGGTGCTCGAGGCCGGGGAGGAGGCGGGCATCGGCATGCCGTACGGCTGCCGTACCGGCATCTGCCACACCTGCACCGTGACCATGATCGACGGCACGGTCCGCGACCTGCGCAACGGCGACGAGTTCGACCAGCCGAACGAGAACATCCAGACCTGCGTGACCGTCCCCGTGGGGGACTGCACGCTCAACATCTGAACCGACCCGCTGGTCGAGCAGCGAGCTCTGCGAGCGCGACGAGACCGAGGAACCAAGGAAAGGGCACACCATGGCGATCGCCGACGTGCAGGAGTACACCCACCTCACCGACGAGGAGGTCGAGCAGCTCGGGCGCGAGCTCGACGAGCTCCGTGCGCAGGTGGAGGAGAGCCGCAGCGACCACGACGCGGCGTACATCTACACCATGATCAAGATCCAGCGCCGGCTCGCGGCCGCGGGGCGCGCCACGATGGTGGCCTCGGCGTGGAACCGGAGGACCCGCGTCCCCGGCACGATCCTGGGCGGGACGATGCTCGGGCTGGCCAAGATCCTCGAGAACATGGAGATCGGCCACAACGTCATGCACGGCCAGTGGGACTGGATGAACGACCCCGAGGTCCACTCCAGCAACTGGGAGTGGGACACCGCCCAGCCCGCCGAGCAGTGGAAGCACTCGCACAACTACGTGCACCACCAGTTCACCAACGTGCTCGGCTACGACAACGACATCGGCTACGGCATCCTGCGGATGGCGCGCGAGCAGAAGTGGAACCCCTTCAACCTCGGGCAGCCGGTCTACAACGCCATGCTCGCGGCGCTGTTCCAGTGGGGTGTGGCCCTTCACGACCTCGACATCGAGGCCATCCGCAAGATGGAGAAGGACCCGAAGGTCATGAAGAAGCAGCTCAAGCAGATCTGGCGCAAGGGACGTCGCCAGGCCGCGAAGGACTACCTCTTCTTCCCGCTGCTCAGCGGCCCCGCCTTCGCCACCACGGCGGCGGGCAACGCCTACGCCAACGTCATGCGCAACCTGTGGGCGTACGTCATCATCTTCTGCGGCCACTTCCCTGACGGGGCGCTGCACTTCACCGAGGAGGAGGTGGAGAACGAGTCGCGCGCCGAGTGGTACCTGCGCCAGATGCTCGGCTCGGCCAACTTCGAGGGCGGCCCGCTGCTGCACATCATGAGCGGCAACCTCGGCTACCAGATCGAGCACCACCTCTACCCGGACCTGCCCTCGAACCGCTACGCCGAGATCTCGGTGCGGGTCAAGGAGCTGTGCGCGAAGTACGAGCTGCCGTACACGATCGGGCCGCTGCACAAGCAGTACGGCCAAGCGCTGCGGACGATCATGAAGCTCTCGCTGCCCAACCGGTTCACGGAGTCCAACCGCTCCTACGACCGCGAGGTCGTCGAGCAGGAGGTCCCGCGCGGCCGCAAGACCGACGCACAGCTCGGTTCGCGCCGGCTCGAGACGGGCAGCTACTCGGCCCGCGCGACCGCCTGAGGAGCAGCTCCTTGATCGGCACCACGGGCATCGACGAGCGGCCCCGGGACCCCGAGAACGGGGCCCCGGTGCCGTTCGTCTGCGAGTACGACGACGGCCGCGCCTCGGTGCGGCTGCTGAACAAGAAGCGCGTCACCCAGTGCGCGCTCTCACGCATCTGCGGGGTCTGCGGGGACTCCCTCGGGCGACCCGTCGCGTTCGTCGGCCCGCTCGCGGAGGCCAACCGCGAGGCGTTCCACTTCCCGCCGGTGCACGTGGAGTGCGGTCGGGCTCTGGTCGCGACGACCGGGGACGCCCCGTACGGCGTGCTCGGACAGGACGACGCCACGGCCTCGTGGGTGATGGTGACGACCGGCGGGTTCGACCACGACCGGCCCCAGCCCGGTGAGCTGGACCGGCGTCCGACGTTCCGGCCGAACTCCGTGCTGGAGACCGTTCCGCTCTGAGCCGCCGCTAGAAGTCCGTGGTGTTCCACGGCGCAGGGCCGGCGTGGTCGGCCATCGCGGCGAACCGTTCGACCGCGGGACCGGTGATCCGACCGGCCGCGGCGAGCTCGGTGACGGTGCGGTCGCCGAGGTAGACCGCCGCCAGCGTCTCGACGTCGAGACGGACGTCCGGCTCGTCGGCCACGGGCGTCACCGTGGCCGTACCCGACCGCGTGCACACGCGGAGGCGGCCCGCGGCCAGGTCCAGTCGGTCCTCGACGTCGAGCACGACCTCGCCGTCCTCGCGCCAGGGTCGTGCGCCGAGCGCCGCGACCGGGTCGAGCACGCGCAGCCACAGCTGGTCCCTGACCCGCTCGGTGCGCACCACGCGGTGGTCCGCCAGCGCGACGTCGAGCAGGTCGTCGACCCGGATCGTCGCGGTGGCGTGGTGGACGAGGTCGAGGCGCGCGACGAACTCCCACAGCTGCAGGTAGCCCGCGTCGTCGGTCGCCGCCAGCTGCTGGACGTGGGCCATCCCGCCCGGCCGGTCGTCGAGGTCCTTCGGGACGAAGCGGACGTAGCCGCTGGGGGAGCCCGCGTCGTCGAGGAGGACCGCGACCCGGGCGCGGCGCTCGGGACCGTCGGTGTCCCAGTCGAGGCGGCCGGAGTCCCCGGCGGCGTAGAAGCTCGGCTTGGCCACGGCGCCTCGCGTACGGGCGAGCACCGCCTGGTCGACGGCGCGCACCGCGTCGTACGCGGTCGTCGGGTCGAGCACCTCGATCGTCCCGGCGACCCCCGGTCGACGCAGCGCGAACCGGGGCCCGGTGTCGACCTGCACGCGGCGTTCGCGGGTGGCCGCGGCGAAGCCGTACCGACCGTAGATCGTGGCCTCGCTGGCGGTCAGCGCCGCCAGCGGCAGGCCGCGGGCGGCGGCCTCGGACAGGTCCTCGGTCATCAGTCGTCGCAGGAGGCCGCGGCGGCGGTGGGTCGGCTCGACGGTGACGTCGCTGACCAGGTGCAGCGGCAGCGTCCGTCCCGCACCGACGTTGATCTCCCCGCGCCAGGAGGAGTAGGTCGCCACCGGCGCCCCAGCCGGGCGCAGCGTGCCGGAGTCGTCGTACGCGGCGCGGAGCAGGGCGTCGTCGGCGCGGCACCCGTCGAGCCAGACCGCGCGCTGGCTCTCACTCATCCGGCCCGAGAAGAAGGCCTGGGCGAAGCAGTCGGCGTACCCCGCCAGCAGCGCCTGCGACTCCTCGTCGTCGGTGTGCGGGTCGAGCGTCTCGAAGCGCAGCTGCTCCTCGGTCACGGCCGCACGCTAACGCACGTCATGTGCTGCAGCGGTCGCTCTGGCAGCCGCTCCAGCACACGACTCCTCGGATCCTGGGTAACCTCGAGCAGGTGCCCCGCCTGCTCCCGCCGCTGCTCGCTGCCGCCCTGCTGCTCGCCGGGTGCTCGTCAGGCAGTGGCGACGCCGGCGCCGAGCGCTCGACGACGCCGTCACCGTCCTCCCGACCGTCGGAGCGCCCGTCGGACCGCCCGTCAGGTGGGGCCGGCAGCGGCCGCGACGCGGTGTGCGCCAAGGTGCGGGCCGGCATCAACGCCTTCAACGCCGGCGACCTGCAGGACACGGTTGTGGAGTTCAAGGAGGCGGTACCGCTGGCGGAGGCGGCGCGCAGGAAGGACTCCTCGCGCGAGGCGCGGCTGCTGCTGCGCGCGGTGCGCTACTACGCCGCCCTGCCCGCCAACGACTACCCGGAGGCATCCGCGAGCTCGCTGGAGTTCCAGCGCTGGAAGGCGGTCACCCTCGGGCTGTGCGCTCCCGGTCAGGACGACCTGTCGCCGGGACCCGACCAGCAGGACCCGGCCATCCCCGCCTGACGGTGGTCGAGCGCCGGCGCGGTGTCCTGAGCCTGTCGCAGGGAGCGCGTCGAGACCCGGCGAGGTGTCCGCGGCCTTAGCCTTGTTCGCATGGCGAAGGCCGCGGAGGTGCAGGCCGGTGAGCGGCTCGTCCGGGTGTCCAGCCCCGACCGGGTGATCTACGAGGCGACCGAGCGCACGCCAGAGGTCACCAAGCTGATGGTGTGCGACTACGTCGCCTCGGTCGGCGAGGGCCTGATGCGCGCGCTGCGCGGGCGCCCCACGGCGCTCGAGCGGTGGCCCTCCGGGGTGCGCGAGGGGATGCGACTGGCGGTCGGCCCGCAGGACAGGGGGGCCGACGGGTTCTACCAGAAGCGGGTCCCCAAGGGAGCGCCCGACTACCTGGAGACGGTGCGGGTGACGTTCCCCTCCGGGCGGACCGCCGAGGAGATCTGTCCGCACGAGATCGCGGTGCCGGTGTGGTGCGCGCAGATGGGCACCCTGGTCTTCCACCCCTGGCCGGTCCGCGACGACGACGTGGACCACCCCGACGAGCTGCGCATCGACCTCGACCCGCAACCGGGGACGTCGTTCGCCGACGCCGTACGGGTGGCCGGGGTCGCGCGCGAGCTGCTGGAGGAGCTGGGGATGCGCGGCTTCGTCAAGACCTCGGGCAACCGGGGGGTGCACGTGTTCGTCCGCATCGAGCCGCGCTGGGAGTTCACCGACCTGCGGCACGCGGCGATCGGGTTCGGGCGCGAGCTGGCCCGTCGCGACGACCAGGTCACCGTCGCGTGGTGGAAGGAGGAGCGGGGGACGAGGATCTTCGTGGACTACAACCAGAACAACCGCGACCGCACGATCGCGTCGGCGTACTCGCTGCGCCCGCTGCCGGGTGCGCCGGTCTCCACGCCGCTCACCTGGGACGATCTCGCGATCCTCGAGGACCCGCGCGAGCTGAACCTGTTCACCGTCCCGGAACGCCTCGCCGCCGGTGACCCCTGGGCGGGCATCGAGGACGTGGCGTACTCCCTCGACCCGCTGCTGGAGCTGTGGGAGACGCTCCCCGGCGGCGAGCTGAACTTCCCGCCGGACTACCCGAAGATGCCTGGCGAGCCTCCGCGGGTCCAGCCGTCGAAGAAGGTCGCCGCGCACTGGGACGAGGCCGGGAACCGCCTCGACGTCTAGGCGAGGCCTGGGGACGACAGCACGCCCCGGGCGCGGTGCCCGGGGCGTGCTGCGCTGCTCGGAGCCGCTCGGCTCAGGCGGCCTCGAGGACCTCCGCGGGAGCGTCCGGCGCCTCGACGGTGCGCGCGGACCGCACCGCGCGTACGTGCAACGCGGTCGCGGTCAGCAGCGTGAGCGCGGCGAACACGGCCGCCGCGGTGAACCCTCCCCGCATGCCCGGGACGACCTGGCCGGGGACGGCGCCGGCGGCGTACACCGACGCGATCACCGCGATCCCGACCGCGCTGCCCAGCTGCTGCGTGGTCTGCAGCAGCCCGGAGGCGGAGCCGGCGTGCTCGGGAGCGACGCCGCCGAGCACGAGGGAGGTGATCGGCATGAAGCACAGCGACATGGACAGACCGATGAGCAGCATGGGCCCGAAGATCCCGACCGCGTACGAGCTCGTCGTGCCGACCTCCGCCAGCCAGAGGTACGACGTCACCAGCCCGGCGGCGCCGACCATCAGCGGCCGCGCCGCCCCGAAGCGGGCGACCACGCGCGGTGAGAAGCGCGACATGACGAGCACCGTCAGCGACAGCGGGAGGAAGGCCAGTCCGGACGCCATCGGCCCGAAGCCCAGCGAACCCTGCACCAGCTGGACGACGAGGTAGAACATCGAGAGCTGACCACCGACGACCAGCGCCATCGCCACGAGGGCGCCGACGCGGTTGCGGTCGCGGAGCAGGGTCGGCTCGACGAGGGGGTGGGCGACCCGGCGCTCGGTGAGCACGAGCCCAGCCAGCAGCAGCGCGCCGACGACGAGGCCGCCGATCGTGCGTGCCGAGGTCCAGCCGTGCTCGGGTGCGCCGATCAGGGACCACACGACCGCGATCGCTCCGCCGGTGGCCGTGATCGCGCCGACGACGTCGAAGCGACCGCGCTGCGGCTCGGTCTCGGTGACGAAGCGACGGACCAGGGCCAGCACGGCGAGACCGATCGGCACGTTGATGACCATGGTCCAGCGCCACGACCCGAGATCGGTCAGCGCGCCGCCGAGGATCAGGCCGAGCGAGAGCCCGCCCGAGGACACGGCACCGAACAGTGCCAGGGCACGCAGCCGTCCGGACTCGTCCCTGGCGCTCGTGGTGAGCAGGGCGAGCGTGCTCGGTGCGGCCAGCGCGGCGCCGACCCCCTGGAGCGCACGGAACGTGATCAGGTCCGCGGGGGTCTGGGCGATCGCCGCGAGTGCGGAGGCGGCGACGAAGATCCACAGCCCGACGGTGAAGGCGCGGCGGCGTCCGATGGCGTCGCCGATGCGTCCGCCGAGGACGAGCAGGCCGCCGAAGGCGAGGGCGTACGCGTTGAGCACCCAGGACAGCGACGCCGGGCCGAAGCCCAGGTCGGTGGCGATCCGGGGCAGCGCGACGTTCACGACGGTGGTGTCCAGCACGAGCATCAGCTGGGCGCTGAGCACGAGCGCGATGGCGATGCCGGCGCGCCGGGCGTCGATCCAGCCGCTCATCGGGCACCCTGCCCGAGGCTCGACACGGCGCGGGAGAGACGACGGGCGGGGCGGTCGTCGCCTCGCATGGGCGGGTGGGGGGTCCGGCGGATGACGGTGATCGGCTCGCTGCGCAGCGCGCGGGCCGCGGCGAGGTCCTCGACGACGGCGTTCCGGCGCGAGACGGGGCCGGGGAGGTGGAGTGAGGTGGCAGGCATGGCGTGGTCCTGTTCTTCTCGACAGGAGAGCGGTACTCTCGATCCGGAGGAGTTCTCCGGTTCCTCCAGAACAGTACCGGAGACAGTCTCCGTTTAGCAAGAGTGAGGTGGATCATGCGTGCCGACGCCCAGCGCAACCGCGACAAGATCGTGGAGACCGCGCGCGAAGTCTTCCGGGACCACGGGTACGACGCCTCTCTCGACCTCGTCGCGAAGCAGGCCGGGGTCGGCGCGGGCACGCTCTACCGGCACTTCCCGACGCGCGAGACCCTGCTCGACGCGGTCATGCAGAGCTGGGTCGACCGGGTCGACGACACCGTCGGCAAGGCGCTGGCCCGCGAGGGCTCACCCCGTGAGGTGCTCGTCGGCTGGTTCACCGACTACGTCAGCCTGATCAGCCTGCACAAGGGCGGCCCGGCCAAGCTCACCTGCGCGATGGGCGACGAGGCGTCCCCGATCCGCACCAAGTGCCAGGCGCTCTCCGCGGCGATGACCCGCTTCCTGGCCGACCTCGACTCCGACGGAGCGCTCCGGGCCGACGTCGACCCGCTCGAGGTCTGTCGGCTCGTCGGGGGAGTGGCGACCGTGGCCGACCAGGGCGAGCTGGCCGCCAGCGTCGTACGCCCCATGCTCGAGGTCGTCGCGGACGGGCTGCTCGCCAGCCGCTGACGGCGACTGGGTGGCGGGAGCTCCCGGTCAGGAGCGCAGGTGCCGCACCCGGTCCCAGCCGGGGTCCAGGGAGCTCTCCACCCGTGCTCGACCCTCGCCCCACGTCGACGCCGTGCGTCGTACGACCTCGAGAGCCTTCGTCGCGTCGTCGAGGTAGAGGTGCACGAGCCTCGTGCCCGCGCAGGACTGGTGCGCGACGACGGCGCCCGAGGTGCCGAGGGCCTCGGTCAGCCCGTCCTCGATCTCGCGCAGGGAGTCCAGCGACGCCCCGGTCGGGAAGCCGTCCGGCGAGCGCTCGCGGTACGGGAGGGTGACGGCGGCGTAGCGCGTCAGCTGTGCTGCCGTGAGGGGGTGCAGCGGCGTCTGGGCCGAGGCGATCAGTGGTCCGTCGGCGGTCTCGCCGCGCAGCAGCGTCCACGTCGGGCGGCCGTCGGCGTCCACGTGTGCCGAGCGCCGGTCGTCGACGGCGGCCCGCAGCGCCGCGAGTCCGAAGCCGTCCGGCGGCCGCACGTCGGTCGCCTCGATCGTGCCGAGCCACAGCTCGACGTCGTTCTCGCCGAGGGCACCGTCGAGCACGAGGTAGGTCACTCGTTCGCGGACGGTCTCGTCGAGGCCGGTGAAGGCGGGGTGGAAGACCGCGACGTCGAACCGGCTTCCCGAGGAACGAGCGCTGACCAGCACGTCGCCGAGATCGAGCTCGGGTCCGCCGTCGATGCTCAGCGTCCCCGAGCCCGGGGTGGGGTCGGGCGGCCGGTGATCGGTGAACGACCAGGTCGGGTCCGGCTCCGGCGCGGCCAGGAGCCACCGGCGCGCCGGGGCGCGCAGCTCGGGGTCGCCTTCGGGGGAGAGGGCGAGGACGTACGCCGAGAGCTCACCCGGACCCACCTCCCACGCGAGTCCGGGGTGGAGGGCGTGGACCGCGGTGGTGAGCGCGTCGAACGCCTGGCCGGGCTGCTCCCCACCGACGGCGGTGGTGACCAGGGCACGCCCGCGCTCGCTCCACCACGCCCAGAAGTCGTCCGGGTCGCCCGGCACGGGCCGCCCGGTTCCTCTCGGGCGCGAGCGGAAGATGCCCATCAGTAGCCGGTGACGCCCTCGTCGCCGTAGCGCTCGGCCTGCTGGTCGAAGGTCTCCCGCTCGAGCAGGTGCAGGACGGGCACGTCGAGGCGACGCTCGGCGCGCGAGGCCCAGTCGACGTGGAAGAACTCCTTCACCACGTGCGGCGAGGTGAGCACGATGACCTCGGCCGCCTCGACCTCGTTGGCCTTCGTCGCCAGAGCGTCGATCGGGTCGACGGTCACCAGGTCGCCGTCCGCGGTGACCCCGTCGGCGCCCCTCAGCGCGGCGACGGTCTCGTCCAGCACCCGGCGCGCCTCGGCCTCGACGCCCTGCTGGAGGTCGGCGACGTCCTCGGGGCGGTAGACCGCGCTCGGCGTCACCGGCTCCGCCGGCGACCCGAGGGCGCCGACCGCGCCCTCCACGCGCGCGGCGGCGTCGTCGACGGGGAGCAGGACGTGATACGCGACGGGGTCGGGCAGCTCGGTGTGCAGGCTGCGGACCTGGCGCACGTCGAGCTCGGAGAGCCCGGTCTCGATCAGCAGGACGACGTCGTAGGTGCTCACGGGACCGAACCTATCCCCGGCCCCCGCCGAGCACCGCGCCCAGGTCGTACGACACCGGCTCCTCGAGCTGGTCGTACCCGCACGACTCCGGGTCGCGGTCGGGCCGCCAGCGCTTGAACTGCGCGGTGTGCCGGAAGCGACGGCCCTCCATGTGGTCGTAGCCGACCTCCAGCACACGCTCGGGGCGCAGCGCGGTGAACGAGAGGTCCTTGCCCGCGCTCCAGCGGCTCTGCGTCCCGGGCACCCGGTCGGGGTTGGCGGTCAGGAACTCCTGCCACGCACCCCACGGGTGCTCGGAGATCGGGCACTCCAGCGGGTGCAGCTCCTCGACCAGCTCGGCTCGCCGTGCCTCCGTGAAGCTGGCCGAGACCCCGATGTGCTGCAGCGAGCCCGCATCGTCGTACAGGCCGAGGAGCAGGGAGCCGAGGAGCGGGCGCTCGGGCGTGGAGGTCTTGTGCAGCCGGTAGCCGGCCACCACGACGTCCGCCGTGCGCTTGTGCTTGACCTTGAGCATCGCGCGGGCGTTGGGCTGGTACGTCGAGGCCAGCGGCTTGGCGACCACGCCGTCCAGCCCGGCGCCCTCGAACTGCTCGAACCAGGTCTGCGCCTCCTCGGGGTCGGTGGTGACGCGAGTCAGGTGGCACGGGCCGTCCAGCCCCGCCAGCGCCTCCTCGAGGGCGGCGCGGCGCTCGGCGAGCGGGCGGTCGACGTACGAGGTGTCGCCGAGGGCGAGCAGGTCGAAGGCGACGTACGACGCGGGCGTCTCCCGGGAGAGCATCTCGACCCGCGAGGCCGCCGGGTGGATCCGCTCCTGCAGCACCTCGAACTCCAGGCGGCCGTCGCGCGCCACGAGGATCTCGCCGTCGAGCACGCAGCGCTCCGGCAGCTGGTCCTTGACGGCCTCGACGACCTCGGGGAAGTAGCGGGTCAGCGGCTTGGTGTTGCGCGAGGCCAGCTCCACCTCGTCGCCGTCGCGGAAGACCAGGCAGCGGAAGCCGTCCCACTTCGGCTCGAAGAGCAGTCCGCCGTCGTGCGTCGCGGGATCGGGGATCCCCGGGCTCGGCTTGGCCAGCATCGGTTTGACCGGCGGCATGACGGGCAGATCCATGGCCCGAGCCTAGGTCCGGGGCGTGGCGCGGTGGTGGTTTCGACGCGATGCCCTGAGACAGGCTCAGGGCATCGCGCTGGCGCTCCTGCTCGACCGCCTCCGGGGTGGTCGAGCCCGACTGAGAGCCAGCGAAGGAGGACGTCGAGACCACGACCCGCCCGCCGTGTACGACCGGCTACGCGCGGCCGGTCTCCTCGGTGAGGGCGCGCAGCTCGGTGGCGAGCCTTTCGGTGAGCGCACCGGGCTGCATCCGCCAGCGCCAGCCGCCCTCGACACCGGGGGTGTTCATCCGCGCCTCGCTGCCGAGGCGCAGCAGGTCCTGCGCCTGGGTCATCGCCAGCTCGGCGGGGCTGCGCCAGGCCAGCTCGACAAGGCTCCACGCGGGATCGTCCGGGTCCACACCCAGTCGCCGCGCCGTGCGGCGCCGCTTCCTCGGCAGGTCCGCCCACCACCCGACCGTGGTGTCGTTGTCGTGGGTCGCGGTGTAGACGACCTGGTGCTCGACGAGGTTGGCCACCTCGTGCGGGCTGTCCCCGGGGTCCTTCGCGGCTCCCGGCTCGAAGCCGAACTGCAGCACCGCCATCCCCGGGTAGCCCAGCGCGTCGCGCAGGTCGAGCACCGGCTGGTCGATGTCGCCGAGGTCCTCGGCGAGGACGGGCAAGGGACCGAGCTCCGTCGTCGCGGCGTCGAAGAGCGCGCGTCCCGGTCCGGGCTCCCAGGTCCCGTTCATCGCGGTCTCCTCGTCCGCCGGCACCGCCCAGTACGCGGCGAACCCCCGGAAGTGGTCCAGCCGGACCAGGTCGAACAGCGCGAACGTCCGGCGCAGCCGCTCGACCCACCAGCGGTAGTCCTGCGCCTCCAGCACGTCCCAGCGGTAGAGCGGGTTGCCCCACAGCTGCCCGGTCTCGGCGTACGCGTCCGGCGGCACGCCGGCGACGGCCGAGGTGTCGAAGATCGCCGGCCACGCCCGCTCGTCCGCCCCGTCGGGCGCGACGTAGATCGGGACGTCGCCCATCAGGCGTACGCCCCGCTCGGCGGCGTAGTCGCGCAGCGCGCCCCACTCGCGGTCGAAGCGGACCTGGGCGCGGACGTCACCGCCGTACGACGTCCAGGAGTCCAGCCAGTAGCCCTCGCGCTCGGCGAAGGCGGCCACCTCCTCGTCGGTGACCGGAGCGTCCGGGTGCTCGAGCAGAGCAGGGGAGCAGGCGAAGGCCGAGGGCGACTTGTACGGCGACCCGGCCTCGTCGGGCACCGAGAGTGGGAGCAGTTGCCACACCGACTGGCCGGCCGCCGCCAGCCAGTCCACGAACGCCCGAGCGGAGTCACCGAGCCGCCCCTCGGGCAAGGAGGTGACGTGGAGCTGGACGCCGCTGCGACGAGGGGAGCTCACCGCGCCAGCCCGCCAGCAGCGAGCAGCGCGAACGACACCAGCCAGTGCGTCGCCATGAAGTCGCCCTCGTCGACGGCGGCCAGCGCGCTCGCCTCCTGCTCGTCGGCGGCGGCGAGGACGCGTGCGCTCCGCTCGTCGGGGAGTACGTCCGCCAGCGTGCGCAGCTGCCAGGATCGGCTCAGCGCCAGCCCGATCAGGTGGGCACCCTTGCCGTCGGTCGGGTCGCTCACCTGCGGCACGGTGAGCAGGGGGTCGTCCGGCAGGCCCAGCCTGGGGAGGAACCGTCCCAGCCAGTCCTCGACGTCCAGCACGCGGTGCACCAGCGCGGCCTCGGTCAGCGACGGGGAGAGGAAGTCCGACGGGCCGGGCTCGTACGCCACCGGCGCGTCGCGGTCGTCGACGTAGAGCCGGTGCGCGGTCACCTCGACCAGGTCGGCCAGGTCAGCCCGCCCGACGTCCAGCGCGGAGGAGTGCAGCAGCGTGAGCGCGAACGCGAGGTTCGCGTGCTCGCCGGACCGGTTCGGCGTGCCCAGCGTGGGCAGCCAGGCGCGGGCGAGGTCCGCGACCGCGTCGAGCAGGGGTGCGGTCTCGTCGGCCCACCGGCCGGTGACGGCGCAGGTCGCGGTCAGCCGTGCGGCCCACGCCCAGCCGTAGGGGCGCTCGAAGCTCGGTCGCTGCCGCAGGTACGCCGCCTCCGCCGCCACGTGCGACGCCGTCAGGCGCTCCTCGAGCAGCGCCTCCAGGGCAGGGTCCTCGACGCCCTCGGCCAGCAGCGTGAGGCCCGACCAGACCATGTGCACCGACGAGTGCCAGTCGAAGCTGCCGTGGAACGCGGGGTGCAGCCGCGACGGCGTGACGTCGACGTCGTCGGCGGACAGCGAGACGTGCTGGGTCGCGTACGGGTAGGGCGTGGTGAGCACCGTGTGCACGGTGCGTGCCCAGGTCTGCTCGCGGGTGTCGGTCATCGACGGGCTCCTCAGTGGGGGAAGGCGAAGGCGTACATGATCACGACGTTGGCCACCCACAGCAGCGCCGCCGAGGGCAGCTGCGCCTTGATCGGGCCGTAGGTGTCCTTGAGCTCGAGCAGCGCCGCCGGGACGAGGTTGAAGTTCGCGGCCATCGGCGTGACCAGCGTGCCGCAGAACCCCGCCAGCATGCCGATCGCGAAGACGGCCGCGGGGTTGCCGTCGTACGCCTGCACGAGGACCGGCCAGCCGACCGCGGCCGTCATCACGGGGAACGCGGCGAACGCGTTGCCCATGATGATCGTGAACACCGCCATACCCAGGCAGTAGACGACCACGCTGAGCAGCAGCACGTGGTCGGGCAGGACCGCGTCGGTGATCCGCCCGACGGCGGTGCCGACACCGGCCGTGGTGAACAGCAGGCCGAGCGTGGCGAGGAACTGCGGCAGGACCGCCGCCCACCCGATCTGCCCCAGCAACCGGCTGCCCTCGCGCAGCGGCGTGACCGGGTTCGGCACCCGGAACATCGCCATGCCGACGCCCAGGGCCACCACCGCGGCGACACCGAGCCCGATCACGGTCTCCGAGCCCTCCGCCAGCAGCGGCTGCCCGCCGACGTCGACCAGCTTGAGGGCGGACCCGAAGATCACGGCGACCAGCGGGATCACCAGCGCCGGGACGAAGAGCCGGTTGCCGTAGCGCCGCGCGAGGCTCTCGCGGGCCTCGTCGTCGGTCGTGGTGTCGCTCCCGCGGCTCGGGAAGCCGAGCGCGACGAGCACGACCACGGCCAGCACCGCGAGCCCCTCGACGAAGGCGCTGGCGGTGCCGGCGGCGACGTACGTCCCGTAGACGAAGGCGAAGGCCAGCAGCGCCCAGAACGCGGCGCTGCCGTACCGCTTCGGGTCGCCTGCGTCGGTGAGCCGGACGACGGCGACGGCGGCGAAGAACGCGGCCACCAGCCAGTAGACGAACTCCGCGGTGATCATCGGCCCGCCCCCAGGTCGGCGGTGGCCATCGCGGTCAGTCGCCGGTCGAGCCGCACCATCCGCCAGCCGTGGATGACGAACGCGCAGACGGCGCTCGGGATCGCCCACACGGCGACGTCGAGGGCGTCGAGCTTCAGCCCGTACGTCGTGTCGACGAAGCCGGTGATCAGCAGGATCGAGCCGACCGCGACGAAGATGTCCTCACCGAAGAACGCGCCCACATTGTCGGCGCTGGCGGCGTACGAGCGGATCCGCTCGCGCATGGTCTGCGTCAGCTCCCCGTGGGCCCGCTCGGCGGCGGCCTCCGACATCGGCGCCACGATCGGGCGTACCGCCTGGGCGTGGCCGCCGACGGCCAGCAGGCCGAGGGCGGCGGTGGCCTGCCGGATCAGCAGGTACGACGCCAGCAGCCGCCCGGTGGTCAGCCGGGCCAGGCGCCCGATCAGCCGCCGGGCCTGGTGCTGCAGGCCGAAGCGCTCGACCAGCCCGATCACCGGCAGCACGAAGATGAACACCGTCACCGAGCGAGACCCGGCGAAGCCGGAGCCGAAGGCCTCGACGATCTCCACCGGTCCGAGCCCGGCGACCAGTCCGGCGACGATGCCCGAGACGGTCACCACCACGAGAGCGTTGAGGCGCAGGGCGAACCCCACGACGATGACCGCGACGGCGAGGAGGACCCACATCCTCCTATCCTCACCCCATGGCCGCCGCTGCAGTCCAACCCTCCGGTCCGATCTCCGACCTGCTCCGCCTGCCCGGCGGTCCGGTCGACCTCCGCGCGATCGACCCGCACGGCAAGCCGGGCTTCGACGGCAAGAAGAAGGACGGCAAGAAGGCGCTCCCCGCGATGGGGGAGGAGCTGTTCGACCTGCAGGAGCGGCTCTACGCCGGCGGGTACGTCGAGGACGGTCGGCGGATCCTGCTGGTGCTGCAGGGGATGGACACCTCCGGCAAGGGCGGTGTCCTCAAGCACACCGCCGGGCTGTTCGACCCCAACGGGCTGCGGATCCACAGCTTCAAGGCGCCGACCGACGAGGAGCGCGCCCACGACTTCCTCTGGCGCATCGAGAAGGAGGTGCCGCCCGCGGGCAAGGTCGGCGTCTTCGACCGCTCGCACTACGAGGACGTGCTGATCGGACGGGTCCGCTCGCTGGCGCCCGCGGAGGAGATCGAGCGCCGTTACGACGCGATCAACGACTTCGAGGCCGGGCTCGCTGCCGAGGGCGTCACGATCCTCAAGTGCATGCTGCACATCAGCGCCGACAAGCAGCGCGAGCGGCTGCTGGCCCGGCTCGACGACCCCACCAAGCAGTGGAAGTTCAATCCCGGTGACGTCGACGAGCGGGCGCTCTGGCCGGCGTACCGCGAGGCGTACGAGATCGCGCTGGAGCGCTGCCACACCGGCGTGGCGCCGTGGTACGTGGTCCCGTCGGACCGCAAGTGGTACCGCAACTGGGCGATCGGCTCGCTGCTGCTCGAGACGCTGCGGGGCATGGACCTGTCCTGGCCCGAGCCCGACTACGACGTCGACGAGCAGCGGCAGCGACTCCTCGACGAGACGCCGCCCGGATGAGCCTGCAGAGCGTCCGCGCCACGCGGTTCGTCGCGCCGCTGCGCGAGGGCGGCTCGCTGCCGGGGATCGTCGAGGCCGACGACCTGGGGACGTACGTCGCGAAGTTCCGGGGCGCCGGCCAGGGGCTGAACGTGCTGGTCGCCGAGGTCGTGGTCGCCGGGCTGGCGCGTGCGCTGGGGCTGGACACGCCGCGGCTGGTGGTCGTCGAGCTGGAGGAGGCGATCGCGCGCTACGAGGCCGACGAGGAGGTCCAGGACCTGCTCACGGCGAGCCTGGGCGCCAACCTCGGCGTGGACTTCCTGCCGGGGTCGTTCGGGTTCGACACGTCCGTCGACGTGGACCCCGAGTGGGCCGGCCGGGTGCTGTGGCTGGACGCCTTCGTCGCGAACGTCGACCGCTCCTGGCGCAACCCGAACCTCCTCGTCTGGCACGGCCGGCCCTGGCTGATCGACCACGGCGCCTCGCTGTACTTCCACCACGGGTGGGCCGGCGGCCTCACCTCGCCGGAGCGTTTCGCCGTGCAGCCGTGGGACGCCTCCGCGCACGTGCTGTCGCGCTGGACGGCCTCGGCCGCGGCGCTCGACGACGCGCTCGCGGGGGTCGTCACCGACGAGGTGCTGGAGACCGCGGTGGCGGACGTCCCCGACGAGTGGCTGGTCCCGGTGCCCGGGGCCGAGGACGCCGCGGCGCTGCGCACGGCGTACGTCGACTTCCTGCGCGCACGGCGCGACGGAGGCCGCACGTGGTTGCCGGGGAGCGCGCGGTGAACCCGTACCAGTACGCCGTCCTGCGCTGCGTGCCGCGCGTCGAGCGCGAGGAGTTCCTCAACGTCGGGGTGGTCGTCTACTGCCAGCGCGCCGACTTCCTCGACGTCGCCTGGGACGTCTCGCGCGAGCGGCTGGCGTCGTTCGCACCCTCGCTCGACGTCGACACGGTCTGCGCGGGCCTGGAGTTCGTCGCCGGCGTGTGCCGGGGCGACGCGGCCCTCGGCGGCGTCGCCGCCGACGACCTCGGCACCCGGTTCGGCTTCCTCAAGGCGCCGCGGTCCACCGTCCTCCAGCCCGGCCCGGTCCACGGCGGCCTCACCGCCGACCCCGCCGCCACCCTCGCCGACCTGCTGGCGCGGCTGGTGCGGCTTCCCCACGGTATGCAGGAATGACCGCGACAAACCGGACGACGACGTCCGCCTCCCACGGTGGAACAGCACTCCCCACGAGGGGTACGTCGTGGGAAGTGCTGGTTCGTCGTGGGCAGGATCAGGTCAGCGGTGCGGCGACCACCGACTCGCCCAGCGGGCTGTAGACGACGACGCCGACGTCCGCGGCGATCTGGGAGAGGTAGCGCTCGACCTCAGGGCCCTCGTGACCGCCCAGACCACCGATCGTCACGTAGAGGGAGTCTCCGTCGAGCTCACCGCGCAGCTCTTCCCACGGCGGCTCGGGCCCGTCGAACCGTGCTTCCAGCAGGTCAGCGACACGCGCCAGCTGCGGCGCCGGAGGCCGCCGTGCCAGGTAGCGCTCCTCGCTGGCCTCGACGCGTCGCTCGAAGTCCGCGGTGGCCTCGCGGTCCGAGGGGCGCCCGGGTCGACTGGGCACCCAGACGGCGATGTCGTACGTCACGTGCCGAGTATGGCGCTACAGCCAGCGACCCGCCGCTTTGGTGTGCGCGGCCTTGGTGGCGGCATCCATGGCGTCGTACTGCCGCACGATGAACGGCGAGCGCCCGTTGCCCTCGAAGACCTCGCGGTGGTCGCGGACGAAGGTCCAGTACAGCCCGTCCCACGCCTCCTGCCAGTCGCCGTCGTCGAGGGCCGAGCCGAAGTCCGACATCTTGCGCAGGTAGTTCGAGCCCGAGACGTACGGCTTCGTCGTGATCGCCTCGCCGGCGGCGAACTGGCTCATCGCGTACACGTTCGGCACCATCACCCAGTCGTAGGCGTCGACGAACATCTCCATGAACCACTCGTAGACCGCGTCGGGGTCGGTGCGCGTCAGGCACATCGCGTTGCCGAGCACCATCAGCCGCTCGATGTGGTGGGCGTAGCCGTGCTCGAGCACCCGCTCGACGACGCGGTCCACGGGAGCCAGACCGGTCTCGGCGGTCCACCAGCCCTCGTCCAGCGCGGCGGTGTGGCCGAGGTGGTTGGTCGTCCGCATCCGGCGGCCGTAGAGGAAGTACGTCGCCCGCATGTACTCGCGCCAGCCGATCACCTGGCGCACGAACCCCTCCAGCGACGGCAGGTCGACGTCCTCGGAGGCGTCCAGCGCGCCGGCCAGCACGTCGCGCGGGTCGAGCAGCCCGATGTTGAGCCCCGGCGTGATCGCCGCGTGGAAGAGGAACGACTGGTCGGCGGCGATCGCGTCCTCGTACGGCCCGAACTGCGCGAAGCGCTCGTCGAGGAACTGCGCGTACGACGACTCCGCCTCCTCGTGCGAGGTCGGCCAGTGGAACGCCGTCGCGTCGCCGGGGTTGCCGGGGAAGCGCTCGCGCACCCAGTCGATCGCGTCGGTGACCTCGGGCGCGCGGTCGGGCCAGGTCGGCGAGGGGACCGGGTGGTCCTTCGGCAGCTTCTTGCGGTTCTCGGTGTCGAAGGACCACTGCCCGCCGACCGGCTGCTGCCCTGTACCTTCCACGAGCACGTCGAGCCGCTGGCGCTGCCAGGAGTAGAAGTGCTGCATCCGTGCCGGGTGCTCGCCGAACCAGTCGCGGATCTCGGCGCGGGTGCAGATCCAGTTGGGCGAGTCGAGCACGTCCTCGGCGCGCAGCTCGTAGCCGGCGTCGGACAGCGAGGCCGAGCACCCCTGCGAGAGCCAGTCGTCGCACACGTCGTACACGCTGACCCGGTCGGGGCGCAGGTCCGCGACCACCTCCGCCAGCCGCTTGCCGCTGGGGGAGCGGCCGTCGGTCTCGATCACGTCGACGTCGTACGACGCCGCGCGCAGCCGGTCGACGAAGCGGCGCATCGAGGCCCGGTGCAGCACCAGCTTCTGGGTGTGGAAGGCGTACTGGCGGAAGAACAGGTCGTCCTCCACCAGCACGAAGCGGGTGCCCCGCGGCGCCTCCAGGTGCGCCGCGAAGAGCTGGTGGGGGTAGACCAGGCGCACGTGACGACTCACCCGCTCGACCCTAGGCTCCGGTTGTGGCCACGCCCTCACCCCGCGGTCTGAGCTTCGGCCCGGTCGCGGAGCGGTACGAGCGGTTCCGTCCCGGCTACGGCGAGGACGTCGTCGACCTGCTGCTCGCCCGTGGTCCCCGCTCGGCGATCGAGGTCGGCGCCGGTACCGGCAAGGCCACCCGTGCGGTCGCCGGCCGGGGGATCGCGGTCCTGGCCGTCGAGCCCGACCCGGCGATGGCCGCGGTGCTGCGACGCACGACGTGGGGTCTGCCGGTCAGCGTCGAGGAGTCGACGTTCGAGCAGCTCTCCGCCGAGCCCGTCGACCTGGTGTACGCCGCGGCCGCCTTCCACTGGACCGATCCGGACACCCGGTGGACGCGCGCTGCGCAGCTGCTCGTCCCGGGAGGGGTGTTCGCCTGCCTGGGCGGTCCGATCAGCATCGCCGACGCGGACCTCGACGCGCGGGTGATGGCCGTACGCCGCAGCGACCTCGGCGACGAGAACACCTCCCGCACCCGGACCGCCGACGGCGCGACCTCGTGGCCGGCGGACGAGCTGCGGGGCTCACCGCTGTTCACCGACGTCCGCGAGCACGACCTCACCGAGGAGTACGAGCTCTCCGCCGACGACCTCCTCGGCCACCTCTCGACGGTCTCGGCCTTCATCGTGCTCCCCGAGGACGAGCGCGCCGCCGCCCTGGCGCGGATCCGGGCGCTGCTCCCCGACCCGGTCCTCGTGCAGCGCGAGGTGAGACTGCACACGGCGGTCCGCGCCGAGCAGCCTCACCAGGCGTAGTCGAGGAACTTCCCGTCGAAGGTGACGACCACACGGTCGCCGCCCGGGTCCGGGTGCCGCTCGACGCTGAGCCGGAAGTTGATGGCGCTCATGATCCCGTCGCCGAACTCCTCGTGGATCAGCTCCTTCAGCGCCGGCCCGTAGACCTGCAGCGCCTCGTGGAAGCGGTAGATCGTCGGGTCCGTGGCCAGCTCGGGCTCACGGGTGCGGTACGGCATCCGCTGCAGCCGGGCCACGTCGTCGGCGGAGAGGTCGAGCAGCGAGCCGGCCTTCGCGGCCGTCTCCGCAGGCATCGGGTGCATCCCGAGCAGCGCGGAGGTCGACCACTCCTTGGGCCGGCCCAGGGCCTCGGCGATCTGCGCCCAGCTCAGCCCCGCCGCCTGCTTGGCGGCGAGGACACGGTCACGGAGGTCGGCGTTGGTCGTCATGCCGTACGACACTAGGTCGCCGTTGTGACAACGGTGTGACGCGACGGGGGGTCTCGACGTCGCTCGCTGGCGCTCGCTGCTCGACCACCGGCGGGTCACAAAGACCTGACGCTGCTCGCTCACCGTCACCACCGGTGGTCGAGCAGCGACCGAGCGTCAGCGAGGGAGCGGCGTCGAGACCTCTCGTGGGGCGAGCGTGGGTCAGGGGGTTCTGACGCTGCTCGCTCACCGTCACCACCGGTGGTCGAGCAGCGACCGAGCGCCAGCGAGGGAGCGGCGTCGAGACCCCTCGTGCGGCAGGCGCCGGCTCCTCAGACGGGTACGAGCTCCACGGCGCCCACGGCGTACCGCGCCAGCACCGCCTGCGCGAGCACCTCGTCGGACCCGAGCGGCTCGGAGACCGCGACGGCACCCGCCTCCAGCGCCAGCTCCTTGGCCCGGTCGGGGAGGAAGCCGGGCGCGAGGAACATCGACGCGACGGCGACGTGTCGGCGTCCCTCCGCGCGGAAGGCGCGGACGGCCTCGCCGGTCGCCGGCGGGGCCGACGACGCGAACGCGGCGGTCACCGGCAGGTGGTGGTGCTGACCCCAGACCCGGGCGAGCCGGGCCACGGCCTGGTTGGCCAGCGGGTCCGAGGACCCGGCCGCGGCCAGCACCAGCGCGTCCAGCTCGCGCACGCGGGCGTCGCTGAGTGCCTCGCGCAGCCGACGGTCGAGCACGTCGAGGAACGCGGGCTCCAGCCCGAGCACCTTCGAGGCGTGCACCTGCAGGCCGTCGTGGCGGGCCATCGCCTCGCGCACGGCGGCGGGGACGTCCACCTTGGCGTGGTAGGCCTCGCTGAGCAGGAGGGGGACGACGACGACCTCCTCGACGCCGACGGCGACCAGGCCGTCGACGACCTCACCGAAGCCGGGCTCGCTCAGCTCGAGGAAGGCGGTCTCGACCCGGAGGTCCGGACGCAGCCGGCGCACCTGCGCGACGAGCTGGGTGATGGTCGCCTTGTGGCGGCGGTCGCGGCTGCCGTGGGCCAGCGCGACGAGAGCGGGGGCGGTCATGGCCGGCCTCCTCGGGTGCGGTGGATGGGGCGGGGGATCACTGGTTGATCCCGCACTCGGTCTTGTTCGTCCCGGCCCAGCGGCCGCTGCGGGGGTCCTCGCCGGGGGCGACCCGGCGGGTGCAGGGCCAGCAGCCGATCGAGGGGTAGCCGTCGTACTGCAGCGGGTTGACCAGCACCCCGTTGTCGATGACGTACTGCTCGACCTGGGCGTCGCTCCAGCGCGCGAGCGGCGAGACCTTGACCTTCTTCTTCTTCTCGTCCCAGCCGACGACGGGGGCGATCACGCGGTCGTGGGTCTCGGCCCGGCGCAGGCCGGTGGCCCAGGAGTCGTAGTCCGCGAGGGTCTTGCGCAACGGCTCCACCTTGCGCATCGCGCAGCACAGGTCGGGGTCGCGGTTGAACAGGTCCTTGCCGTACTGCGCGTCCTGCTCGGCGACGCTCAGCTCGGGCTCCGCGGTGACGATGTTGACGTCGAGAGTCGCCTCGACGGCGTCACGGGTGCCGAGGGTCTCGGCGAAGTGGTAGCCGGTGTCGAGGAAGACGACGTCGATGCCGGGGGCGACCTTCGAGGCGAGGTGGGAGAGCACGGCGTCGCCCATCGAGGCGGTGATGCAGAACCGCTTGCCGAAGGTCGCGACGGCCCACTCCACGATCACCTCGGCCGGTGCGAGCTCGAGGTCCGCGCCGACGCCGTTGACCAGGTCGCGCAGCTCGTCCTCGCTGCGGCCCTGGGTCTCGGTGCCACGGGCCAGTCGCGCGCGCTCGGTGGTGGGGACGGTCATGTCGTGCTCCTCGGGCTCGTCGGCTCGGGACGGGGGATCTGCCCGAGCATCGACAGGGAAAAGGCCCGCAGGCAGGAGCGGCATTCCCACGCCCCGGCCGCCTTGACGCCCTCGCCGGGCTCGTGGGGCCAGAGGTTCTCGTCCCCGCAGTACGGGCACAGGTTGGGGAAGGCGCGGGCGCTCACGAGCCGGCGCTCTCGAGCGCGCGGTCGCCGCGCAGCTGGTCGTCCTCGGCGCGGACCACCCAGTCGGCGAAGGCCTCGCCGTCCTCGCGGTCCTCCAGGAACGACGTGACCACGTTGGTGACGTAGTCACCGAGGTCCGCCGAGGTCACCTTGTGCGCGCGCAGCTTGCGCCCGAAGTTGGAGTCGAGCCCGGTGGCGCCGCCGAGGTGCACCTGGAACCCCTCGACCTGGTTGCCGTCGGCGTCCATCACCAGCTGTCCCTTGAAGCCGAAGTCGGCGACCTGGGTGCGTGCGCAGGCGTTCGGGCAGCCGTTGACGTTGACGGTGATCGGCACGTCGAGCTCGGGGATCCGCTCCTCCAGCTCGCCGATCAGGTCCTTGGCGCGCTGCTTGGTCTCGACGATGGCGAGCTTGCAGTACTCGATGCCGGTGCAGGCCATCGTGTTCTGCCGCCAGTTCGAGGGGCGCGGGGTCAGCCCGATCTCCTCGACGGCCTCGGTGAAGTCCTCGACCTTGTCGGCGTCCACGCCGATCACGACGATCTTCTGGTAGGCGGTCAGCCGGATCCCGTCGGCGCCGAAGCGTTCGACGACGTCGGCGAGCCCGGTCAGCGTCGAGCCGGAGATCCGGCCCACCGTCGGGGCGACGCCGACGTACTTGCGGCCGTCGTTCTGGTCGAAGACGCCGATGTGGTCGGCCTGGCGCTTGGGCGCCTCGGGGGAGTCGAGGGAGACCAGCTCGCGCTCGAGGTACTCCTTCTCCAGCACCTCGCGGAACACGTCGCGGCCCCAGTCGGCGACCAGGAACTTCAGCCGGGCGCGCGAGCGCAGCCGGCGGTAGCCGTAGTCGCGGAAGATCTTGATGACGCCCTCCCAGACGTCGGGGACGTCCTCGAGGGGGATCCACACGCCGAGCTTCGTCGCCAGCATCGGGTTGGTCGACAGCCCGCCGCCGACCCACAGGTCGAAGCCCGGGCCGTGCTCGGGGTGCACGGTGCCGACGAACGAGACGTCGTTGGTCTCCGGCGTCGTGTCGTGGCTGGGGTGCCCGGTCAGCGCGGTCTTGAACTTGCGCGGGAGGTTGGAGTACTCCGGATCGCCGACGTAGCGCCGCTTGATCTCCTCCAGGGCGGACGTGCCGTCGATGATCTCGTCGGCGGCGATCCCGGCGACCGGCGAGCCGAGGAACGCGCGCGGGGAGTCGCCGCACGCCTCCATCGTGTCCAGCCCGGACTCGTCGAGCAGCTCCCAGATCGCGGGCACGTCCTCGATCCGGATCCAGTGGTACTGGATGTTCTCGCGGTCGGTGACGTCGGCGGTGTCGCGGGCGTACCGCTCGCCGACCTGGCCGAGGGCGCGGATCTTGGCCGGCGTCAGCAGTGCGCCGTCGGAGCGCACGCGCATCATGAAGAACTCGTCGTCGAGCTCCTCCTCCTCGAGCATCGCGGTCTTGCCGCCGTCGAAGCCCGGGGCGCGCTGGGTGTAGAGCCCCATCCACCGGAAGCGTCCGCGCAGGTCGGCGGGGTCGATCGAGGCGAAGCCGCGCTTGGAGTAGATGTTCAGGATCCGGTCGCGGACGTTGAGCGGGTTGTCGTCGCGCTTGGACTGCTCGTTCTTGTTCAGCGGCTCGGTGTAGCCGAGCGCCCACTGACCCTCACCGCGCTTGGTGCGGGGGATGGGCGTGCCGTTCTTGCCGGTCTGGGTGGAGACCATGACAGAGGTGAGTCCTGTTCGTCGTCGCGGGCCGCGGGTCGACGGCGCGGGCGGACGACGGTGTCGGCCTCGGGACGTCGGCTGCGGCTCGCTGGGGAGGGAGCCGGTCAGCGGGAGCGACAGATCATGCTGCGGGTACGGCCGAGGTCGACGTGGCGGCGAACCACCAGTCGGGTCGACGTACGCGCGAGCATGGGTCGAGTCTCGGTCTGTGGACAGCCGCCCACAAACTGAGATCTCGTGATGTGAGATTGCCGTCTGTAATGTGAGACACCCGACTTGGTGCGGGGCCCGACCGGGGGCTGTCGGCCACTAGTCTCCTCGCCATGAGCGATGCCCCGCTGCCCTACGCCAAGGCCGCCTCGACGGCGTACGACGCCGCGCTGGAGGTGATCGCCTCCGTCGAGCCGCGGATCGCCGAGGCCACCCGCCAGGAGCTGGCCGACCAGCGCGCCTCGCTGAAGCTGATCGCCAGCGAGAACTACGCCTCACCTGCCGTGCTGCTGACGATGGGCACCTGGTTCAGCGACAAGTACGCCGAGGGCACCGTGGGGCACCGCTTCTACGCCGCCTGCCAGAACGTCGACACCGTCGAGGCCCTCGCGGCCGAGCACGCCCGCGAGCTGTTCGGCGCCCCGTACGCCTACGCCCAGCCGCACTCGGGCATCGACGCGAACCTCGTCGCCTTCTGGTCGATCCTCGCCCACCGGATCGAGGCGCCCGCGCTGGCCGAGAAGGGCATGAAGAACGTCAACGAGCTCACCGACGAGGACTGGGAGGGCCTGCGCCGCGAGATGGGCGACCAGCGGCTGCTCGGGATGTCGCTCGATGCGGGCGGCCACCTGACGCACGGCTTCCGCCCGAACATCTCGGGGAAGATGTTCCACCAGCAGCAGTACGGCACCGACCCCGAGACGGGCCTGCTCGACTACGACGCGGTCGCGGCCAAGGCGCGCGAGTTCAAGCCGCTGGTGCTGGTCGCCGGCTACTCGGCGTACCCGCGCCGCGTGAACTTCGCGAAGATGCGCGAGATCGCCGACGAGGTCGGCGCGACGCTGATGGTCGACATGGCGCACTTCGCCGGTCTGGTTGCGGGCAAGGTCTTCACCGGGGACGAGGACCCGGTGCCGCACGCCCACGTCGTGACCACGACGACGCACAAGTCGTTGCGCGGTCCGCGCGGCGGCCTGGTCCTCGCGCAGGAGGAGTTCGCCTCCAGCGTCGACCGCGGCTGCCCGATGGTGCTCGGTGGGCCGCTCTCGCACGTGATGGCGGCGAAGGCCGTGGCGCTGGCCGAGGCGCGCCAGGACGGGTTCCGCACCTACGCGCAGGCCATCGCCGACAACGCCAAGTCGCTGGCCGACGGCCTGATGTCCCGAGGGGCGAAGCTGGTCACCGACGGCACCGACAACCACCTGGTGCTGCTCGACGTCTCCGGCTTCGGCCTGACCGGGCGCCAGGCCGAGACCGCGCTGCTCGAGGCCGGGGTGGTCACCAACCGCAACTCGGTACCCGCCGACCCGAACGGCGCCTGGTACACCTCGGGTATCCGCCTCGGTACACCCGCCCTGACCACGCGCGGCTTCGGGGGGACCGAGTTCGACGAGGTGGCCGACATGATCGTCGACGTGCTCTCCCAGACCCAGCCCGGGACGACCAAGGCGGGCGGGCCCTCGAAGGCGTCGTACGTCACCGCCGACGGGGTCGCCGACCGTACGCACGCGCGGATCGACGAGCTGCTGGACAAGCACCCGCTCTACCCGGGACTCGACCTGGCCTGAGGTCGGTGGTCGAGCCCGACTGAGCGCCAGCGAAGGAGGACGTCGAGACCCGGCGAGCGACGCGCCGAGGTGGTCGAGCCCGACTGAGCGCCAGCGAAGGAGGACGCCGAGACCCGGCGAGCGACGCACCGAGGTGGTCGAGCCCGACTGAGCGCCAGCGAAGGAGGACGTCGAGACCTCCGTCGCCGACGCACGTACCTCTCGTGGCTCGACGTCGCTCGACCGATGGCGAGGAGCTCGCTTCGTCGGCTGAGACGGCCTACGTCGGACGCGTCGCCACCAGCACGTCGCGGTGGATCGAGGCGTCGACCCGGTGCGCGAGGTCGAGCCACGGGCCGTCGTCGCGGACGTCGAGCCCGGCATCGCGTGTGATGGCGGCGAGCGTCGCGCGCGGCAGGGTGAGGGTGTTGAAGGCGATGCCGAGCGCGCCGCCGCCGACCAGCTGGCCGGCCCAGACCGGCAGGGCCTCGCGGAGCAGAGCCTCGGGGGAGCGCTCGCGGCCCTCGCCGGTGTGGCCGCCGTGCACCACGCCGTACGGCGCGTCGGTGACGACCGCGTCGAACTTGCGCTTGCCGAGCAGCTCGGCGGAGCGGCGACCGTCGCCGGAGAGGATGCTGAGCGTCTGCGTGCGCTCTGCCGGGGTGACCTCGACGTCGAGGCGGCGGCCGACCTTGCGGCCGTCGCGGCGGACCGGCGTGACGTCGGCCCGGTGCTTGAGCCGCTTGCGGCGCAGGTAGGTCTTGAGGAACGCCGCCGTTGCGTCGAGCGCCTTCTCGTCCTGCTCGACGCCGGTCGCGTCGTGGCCGAGGGTGAGCGCCGTGGTCAGCGTGGTCCCGCGTCCGCACATCGGGTCGAGCACACGACGCGGGCCGGGGGCGCGGTCGACCGCGGCGAGCGTCACGTTGAGCAGCAGCCGGGTGAGCTGCTCGTTCGTCTTGCCGGGGTATTTCGGGATGCTCACCAGGTCGTCGTCCAGCACGTCAGGGACGTGCACCGGCACCGGCGCCAGCAGGTCACCCTCGCGCCGGAAGAGCGCGAAACGGCTCGACATCGTCCCCAGCGCCGGCTGCTCCGGTGCCTCGAGAGCGAGGTAGTCGACCCCGGCGACCTGGACCGGGGCCACGGCGGTGACTTCCGGGCACAGCAGCCGCAGCTCCGCCGCCGCCAGCGCCGGCGCCTGCTCGGCGTACACCCGGTTGGCCGACGGCGCGAGCAGCAGCAGGTACGACGTCACGGCGCCTGAGCCTAGAGGTGCCGGCGACGTCCGCTGTCGCTGTCATCCCACCGGGTCTCGACGTCGCTCCCTTCGACAGGCTCAGGGCATCACGCTGGCGATCGCTGCTCGACCGGCTAGCCGTAGGTGGTCGAGCCCGACCGAGCGCTAGCGAGGGAGGACGTCGAGACCACGACCCGGCTCAGGTCGCCCCGTCTCGCCGCTCGCCGGAGTAACCCCACGCGAGCCCTGGTAGGTCTCGCATCCTCCCTTCGATGAGGGCCTCGCGTTTCGCTCGCGACCAGCCCTGGATCTGGTTCTCCGAGGCGAACGCGTTGGCCACGTCGTCGTGGTGCTCGCACCACACGAGGACCACCGGTCGACGTGTACGGGTGTACGCCGCGCCCTCACCGGCGTTGTGCTGAGCCATGCGCCGATCGAGGTCGAGGGTGCTGCCGACGTAGTAGGAGCCGTCCGAGCAGCGGACGATGTAGACCCAGGCCATGCGCTTCACGATCGTCTGCCGCGCAGCGGTGCGGAAGAGGTCGGTCGCGGCCTGTGGAGAAGGCTGCTTCTCGTCTCACCGGGTCTCGACGCGCTCGCTGGCGCTCGCTGCTCGACCACCCATCCGCGCTCGCTGGCGCTCGCTGCTGGACCACCCATCTGCGCTCGCTGGCGCTCGCTGCTCGACCACCCATCCGCGCTCGCTGGCGCTCGCTGCTGGACCACCCATCTGCGCTCGCTGGCGCTCGCTGCTCGACCACCCATCCGCGCTCGCTGGCGCTCGCTGCTCGACCACCCATCCGCGCTCGCTGGCGCTCGCTGCTCGACCACCTAGCCGTAGGTGGTCGAGCCCGACCGAGCGCTAGCGAGGGAGGACGTCGAGACCTCCCCTGGTGGGTCGCGAACCGTGGGTGATCGTCACCGCAGGGAGCGGTAGACCTCCAGCGTCCGCTCGGCGATGGCGGGCCAGCTGAAGTGCTGCTGCGCGCGGGCGCGGCCGGCCCGGCCGTACGACGCGGCGCGCTGCGGGTCGCTGACGGCGTCGGTCAGCGCGGCGGCGAGATCGGCGACGTACGCATCGGGGTCCAGCGGGGTGCCGGTGCCGTCCTGGGCCTGGTCGATCGGCACCAGCCACCCGGTCTCGCCGTCGACCACCACCTCGGGGATGCCGCCGGTCGCGGTGGCCACGACCGCGGTCTCGCAGGCCATCGCCTCGAGGTTGACGATCCCCAACGGCTCGTAGATCGACGGGCAGACGAACACGGTCGCCGCGGTCAGCAGGGCCACGACGTCGGGGCGCGGCAGCATCTCGCCGATCCACACCACACCGTCGCGCGAGGCGGCCAGCCCGTCGACCAGCCCGCGCACCTCGGCCTCGATCTCGGGGGTGTCCGGAGCGCCGGCGCAGAGCACGAGCTGCACGTCGGGCGGCAGCTGAGCGGCGGCGCGGAGGAAGAGCGGCAGCCCCTTCTGCCGGGTGATCCGCCCGACGAAGATCACCGCCGGGCGGTCCGGGTCGACGCCGAGCTCGCGCACCCGGTCCGGGTTCGCCACCGGGGCCCAGTCGTCGGTGTCGATGCCGTTGTGCACGACCGTGACCTTGGCGGGGTCGACGGACGGGTAGCTGCGCAGCACGTCCTCGCGCATCGCCGCGCTGACCGCGATGATCCCGGCGGCCGCCTCGTACGCCGTCCGCTCGGCCCAGCTGGACACGGCGTACCCGCCGCCGAGCTGCTCGGCCTTCCACGGCCGCATCGGCTCGAGGCTGTGCGCGCTGACCACGTGCGGCACGTCGTGCAGCAGCGAGGCGAGGTGGCCGGCCATGTTGGCGTACCAGGTGTGCGAGTGGACGACGTCGGTCCCCTCGCACCCGGCCACCATCGACAGGTCGACGCCGAGGGTGCGGATCGCGGGGTTGGCGCCGGCCAGCTCCGCCAGGTCCGGGTACGACGTCGTGCCCGGCTCGGCGCGCGGGGCGCCGAAGGCGTGGACGCACGCGTCGACGTCGGCGCGGGCGCGCAGCGCGCGCACCAGCTCGGCGACGTGGACGCCGGCGCCGCCGTACACCTCGGGCGGGTACTCCTTGCTCAGCACGTCGACGCGAAGGCGGTCCATGCGTCTCAACCTATCCGCGGGGAGCCTCGCCCGGTGACCCGTGTCACGGATAGGTTCGCCCCATGGCCTCCTCCTCGCGCAAGAACGTCCTCGCGATCGTGCTGGCCGGCGGCGAGGGCAAGCGGTTGATGCCGCTGACCGCGGACCGGGCGAAGCCGGCGGTGCCGTTCGGCGGGATCTACCGGCTGATCGACTTCGCGCTGTCCAACGTCGTCAACTCCGGCTACCTCAAGGTCGTCGTGCTGACGCAGTACAAGTCGCACAGCCTGGACCGGCACATCACGACGACGTGGCGGATGAGCACCCTGCTGGGCAACCACGTCACGCCGGTGCCGGCCCAGCAGCGGGTCGGCAAGCGGTGGTACCTCGGCAGCGCGGACGCGATCTACCAGTCGCTGAACCTGCTCAACGACGAGAAGCCGGACATCGTCGTCGTGGTCGGTGCCGACCACGTCTACCGGATGGACTTCGCGCAGATGGTGGACGCGCACGTCGAGTCCGGTGCCGCCGCGACCGTCGCAGCGATCCGGCAGCCGATCGGGCTGGCCGACCAGTTCGGCGTGATCGACGTCGACCCGGCCGACCCGTCGCGGATCCGCGCGTTCCTGGAGAAGCCGACCGACCCGCAGGGCCTCCCGGACAGCCCGGGGGAGGTGCTGGCCTCGATGGGCAACTACGTCTTCGACGCCGACGCGCTGCGCGAGGCGGTCACCCGCGACGCGGAGCAGGAGGACTCCGCGCACGACATGGGCGGCGACATCGTCCCGGCCTTCGTGGCCCGCGGCGAGGCCGGCGTCTACGACTACAAGGACAACGACGTGCCCGGCTCGCTGGACCGCGACCGTGGCTACTGGCGCGACGTCGGGACGATGGGCTCGTACTTCGCCGCGCACATGGACCTCGTCGCGCCGCTGCCGATCTTCAACCTCTACAACTCCGAGTGGCCGATCTACACCACCTACGGCCCGCAGCCGCCGGCGAAGATCGTCGAGGGCGACCTGGGCAAGCCGATCAAGGTCTTCAACTCGATCCTCTCCCCGGGTGCGGTCGTCATCGGCGGGCAGGTCAGCACCTCGGTCCTCTCGCCGATGGTGCGGGTCGAGCCGGGGGCCGAGGTCTCGGACTCGGTGCTGCTGCCCGGCGTCCGCGTGGGGGAGGGGTCCGTGGTCCGCCACGCGATCATCGACAAGTCGGTCGTGCTGCCGCCGGGCACCAGGATCGGGGTCGACCCCGAGGAGGACCGGGCTCGCGGGTTCGTGGTCGAGGACGGCCTGACGGTGCTGGCCAAGGAGCAGGAGGTCCCGCGGTGAACGACTCCCGAGCGGGTACGCAGGCCCGATCCGAGGACCTCGTCGACGTCCCGGCGCTGGTGACGGCGTACTTCACCGGCGTCCCGGACCCCGAGGACCCCGACCAGCAGGTCGTCTTCGGCACCTCCGGGCACCGGGGGAGCAGCCTGCGCACCGCCTTCAACGAGACGCACATCCTGGCCACGACGCAGGCGATCTGCGACTACCGCAAGGCGCAGGGGTACGACGGGCCGCTGTTCCTCGGCGCCGACACGCACGCGCTCAGCGCGCCCGCGACCGCGACCGCGATCGAGGTGCTGGTCGCCAACGACGTGACGGTGCTGGTCGACGAGCGCGACGGCTTCACCCCGACGCCGGCGGTGTCGCTGGCGATCCTGGCGGCCAACGGAGGTCGGACGGCGGGAGCGGGGCTCGCCGACGGGATCGTGGTCACCCCCTCGCACAACCCGCCCTCGGACGGGGGGTTCAAGTACAACCCGCCGCACGGCGGGCCCGCGGACTCCGAGGCGACGAGGACGATCGCCGACCGCGCCAACGCGCTGATCCGCGACGGGCTCTCGGGCGTGCGTCGCGTTCCGCACGCCCGCGCCCGCGCGGCCTGCACCGGCTACGACTTCCTCGGTGCGTACGTCGAGGAGCTCCCGCACGTGCTCGACATCGACGCCGTGCGCGCGGCCGGCGTACGCATCGGCGCGGACCCGCTGGGTGGTGCCAGCGTCGGCTACTGGGGCGAGATCGCCGAGCGGCTGCGCCTGGACCTGACCGTGGTCAACCCGGCAGTCGACCCGACCTGGCGGTTCATGACGCTGGACTGGGACGGCAAGATCCGGATGGACTGCTCCTCGCCGAGCGCGATGGCGTCGCTGATCGGCCGCAAGGACGAGTACGACATCGCCACCGGCAACGATGCCGACTCCGACCGGCACGGGATCGTCACGCCCGACGCCGGGCTGATGAACCCCAACCACTACCTCGCGGTGGCCATCGGTCACCTGTTCGGCGGCGCGCGCCCGGACTGGCCGGAGTCCGCGCGGATCGGCAAGACGCTGGTGTCCTCCTCGATGATCGACCGGGTCGCCGAGTCGCTCGGGAAGCCGCTGGTGGAGGTGCCGGTCGGCTTCAAGTGGTTCGTGCCCGGGCTGCTCGACGGGTCGTTCGGCTTCGGGGGCGAGGAGTCGGCCGGCGCGTCCTTCCTGCGCCGTGACGGCAGCACCTGGACCACCGACAAGGACGGCATCCTGCTCGCACTGCTGGCCTCGGAGATCGTCGCGGTCACCGAGCAGACGCCGAGCCAGCTGTACGCCAGCCTCGTCGCCGAGCACGGCGACCCGGCGTACGCCCGCATCGACGCCGCCGCGACCCGCGAGCAGAAGGCGAAGCTGGCGGCGCTGAGCCCCGACGACGTCGGTGCGACCGAGCTCGCCGGCGAGCCGATCACCGCCAAGCTGACCGAGGCGCCGGGCAACGGCGCCGCCGTGGGCGGGCTGAAGGTGACCACGGAGTCGGCGTGGTTCGCGGCGCGTCCCTCGGGGACCGAGGACGTCTACAAGATCTACGCCGAGTCCTTCCGGGGCGCCGACCACCTGCACCTCGTGCAGGAGGAGGCGCGCGAGGTCGTGGCCGCGGCGCTGGAGGGCTAGCGCGAGGGTCTCGACCTCCTCCCGGTCGTGGGGACGGGTGGTCTCGACGTCCTCCCTCGCTGGCGCTCGGTCGGGCTCGACCACCTTGCCTGGTCGGGCTCGACCACCGCGAGGTGGTCGAGCAGCGAGCGTCAGCGAGCGCGTCGAGACCCGGTGAGCCGGGCCTCCGCCGTCACACCCGCCGGTACTCCAGCTCGGGGCGGCCGGAGCCGCCGTACCTCGCGGCGCGTGCCAGCAGGCCCCGCTCGGTCAGCTGCTCGAGGTAGCGCCTCGCGGTGACCCGCGAGACCCCGGTGCGCTCGGCGACCTCGGTGGCGGAGACGGCCTGCTCGGCGGCGCGTACGGCCTCGAGGACCTGCTCGAGCGTCTCCGGGCTCATCCCCTTCGGCGTCACCTGGCCGCCGGCGGGCCGCAGCGCACCGAAGGCCCGGTCCACCTCGTCCTGCGCGACCTGGCCGTCCTCGCCGCCGAGCCGCGCGCGGTACTCGGCGTACTGCCGCAGCTTCTCGGCGAACGAGGCGAACGTGAACGGCTTGAGGAGGTACAGCACCACTCCCTGGGCCACCGCCGAGCGCACCACCTCCGCCTCGCGAGCAGAGGTCACCGCGATCACGTCGACGTCGTGACCCGCCGCGCGCAGCCGGCGCAGCAGCACCAGGCCGTGGCCGTCGGGCAGGTTCATGTCCAGCAGCACCAGGTCGACCGGGCGTGCGGCCAGCAGGCGTGCGGCGTCGGCGGCCGAGCGGGCGACGCCGGCCAGCTCGAAGCCGGGCACGCGTCGGACGTACGTCGCGTGCGCCTCGGCGGCCAGCTCCTCGTCCTCCACCACGAGCACGCGGACACTCATGCGCCCCGCCTCAGGTGGACCGCGACCTCGGCGCCGCCGAGGTCCGAGCGCCCGATGCGGACGTCGCCGCCGTGGCGCCGCGCCGTTCGTCGTACGAGCGCGAGGCCGACGCCCCGCCCGCCCACGGCGGACCCGGCCTTCGTGCTCCACCCCTGCTCCAGGGCCCGCGCCGCCTCGGCGTCGGTGAACCCCGGACCGCTGTCGCCGACCGCGACCTCGAGCCCGTCGGCGTCGGGGGTCAGCCGCACCCGGACCCTGCGGTCGGTGCCGTCCGGGCGCTCCGCGACCGCGTCCAGCGCGTTGTCGACCAGGTTGCCCAGCACGGTGACGAGGTCGCGCGCCGAGAGGTCGGCCACCGAGGCGCCGCCCTCGACGCTCAGGGTCGTGCCCCGCTCGGCGGCCTCGGCGCTCTTCCCGAGGAGCACGGCCGCCAGCACCGGGTCGCCGACCCCGCCGACGACCTGGTCGGTGAGCACCTGCGCGACCTGCAGCTCCTCCGTGGCGAGATCGACCGCCTCGTCGGCCCGACCCATCTCGACCAGCGACACCACGGTGTGCAGCCGGTTCGCGGCCTCGTGGGTCTGTGCGCGCAGCGCCTGGGTCAGCCCGCGGGCGACGTCGAGCTCGCCGGTGACCGACTGCAGCTCGGTGTGGTCGCGCAGCGTGAGGACGACGCCGACCTCGCGGCCGTCCCACTGCGCGGGGGCCGAGGAGACGACGAGCAGGTGCTCGCCGACCAGGTAGAGGTCGTCGGACTCGGCCGTCCGGCCGAGCGCGGCCGCGACCAGCGCCGGCGGCAGACCGAGGCGTCGTACGTCCGAGCCGACGACGTCGGCCGGCAGCTCCAGCAGGGTCCGCGCCTCGTCGTTGACCAGCTGCACGGTGCCGCGGTCGTCGAGCAGCACCAGTCCTTCGCGGACCGCGTGGAGGACCGCGCGGTAGAACTCGTACATCCGGGTGATCTCGCGCTCGCCGAGACCGTGGGTGCGCCGCCGCAGCCGCCGGGTCACCCACCAGCTGCCGAGCAGCCCGACCCCGACCACCGGCACCGCGGCGACGGCGATCAGCAGCAGGTCCGAGCGCAGCCCGGAGTCGATCCGGGAGACGGTGATCCCCACCGCGACGAGGCCGACGACCCGGCCCTGGGACTCGACCGGCACCACCCAGCGCACGGACGGGCCGAGCGTGCCGGCGTGCGTCTGCCGGAACGCGCGCCCGTCCAGCGCGTCACCGACGTCGCCGATGAACCTTCGCCCGATCAGGGACGGGTCGGGGTGGGTCAGCCGGACCCGGTCCGGCGTCATCACGGTGATGAAGTCGGTGCCCGTGGCCCGGCGCAGCCGCTCGACGTACGGCTCCAGGGTGCGGGAGGGCTCGCTCCCGGCGAGCGTGGCGGGCAGGCCCGGGGCGTCGGCGACGCTGCGGGCGACGGTCAGCGTGACCTTCGAGGCGCGGTCACGCGCGTCGGCACGGGCGTCGTACGCCGCGAGGGCCGCGGAGACACCGACCAGCACGAGGACCACGAGCAGCTGCGTCAGCAGCACCTGTCGCGCGATCGACGGCTCGGCACGGCGGCCGCGGCGCAGGAGATCCACGGGTGCATCGTGCCGCACGGCGGGTGAACAGAACGACCAGAACAGTGACCGTGCTCACACGGTGGCGCAGGATGACGCTCGTCACCAGTCCAGGCGACCAGAACGACTCGATGGAGGACCCGTGAGTACGAGCGCCGCACCGTCCCAGCCCCGGCAGAAGCGGGACCGCACCCACTTCCTCTACATCGCGGTGGTCGTCGCGGTGGTGCTCGGCATCATCGTCGGCTTCGCCTTCCCCGACTTCGCGCAGTCGCTGCAGGTGCTGGCCGACATCTTCATCGGGCTGATCAAGATGATGATCCAGCCGGTGATCTTCTGCACCGTCGTCCTCGGCGTCGGCAGCGTCGCCAGCGCGGCACAGGTCGGCAAGGTGGGCGGCCTCGCGCTGGTCTACTTCCTGGTGCTCTCCACCGTGGCGCTGTTCATCGGCCTGCTGGTGGGCAACCTGATCCAGCCCGGCGACGTCATCCACCTGACGGACAGCGCGGCCGCCGCGGGGGAGAAGCAGGCCTCCGCAGGCGAGGGCTCGACCACGGACTTCATCCTGGGCATCATCCCGACGTCCCTGCTGGCCTCGCTGACCTCGGGCTCGGTGCTGCAGGCGCTCCTGGTCGCGCTGCTGGTCGGCTTCGCGCTGCTCGGCATGGGACCGGCGGGCAAGCCGGTGCTCACCGTGATCGGGCACTTCCAGAAGCTCGTCTTCCGCGTCCTGGCGATGGTCATGTGGGTCGCGCCGGTCGGCGCCTTCGGTGCGATCGCCGCCGTCGTCGGGGCCACCGGCGTCGACGCGCTCAAGGGCCTCGCGCTGCTGATGGGCGCTTTCTACCTGACCTGCGTGCTGTTCGTGTTCATCGTGCTCGGCGCGATCCTCAAGGTGGTCGCGGGCGTCAACGTCTTCGCCCTGATGAAGTACCTCGGCCGCGAGTTCCTGCTGATCCTGTCCACCTCGTCGTCGGAGACGGCGCTGCCGCGGCTGATCGCCAAGATGGAGCACGCCGGCGTCGACAAGACCACCGTCGGCGTGGTCGTACCGACCGGCTACTCCTTCAACCTCGACGGGACGGCGATCTACCTCACGATGGCCTCGCTGTTCATCGCCGAGGCGCTGGACAAGCCGTTCTCCATCGGCCAGCAGGTCTCGCTGCTGGTGTTCATGATCATCGCCAGCAAGGGCGCCGCGGGAGTGAGCGGCGCCGGCCTGGCGACGCTGGCCGGAGGCCTGCAGGCGCACCGGCCCGACCTGGTCCAGGGCGTCGGCCTGATCGTGGGCATCGACCGGTTCATGTCCGAGGCCCGGGCGCTGACCAACTTCGCCGGCAACTCGATCGCGACCGTCGTCATCGGCTCGTGGACGCACAGCGTCGACAAGGCCCGGCTGGACCGGGTGCTCGCCGGCGATCTGCCGTTCGACGAGGCGACGATGGTCGACGACCACGAGGCGAGCGACGAGGCGGCCGCAGCCGTACGCCACTGAGGGGGCGCCGACGAGGCGTGACAGCCTGCTCCCAGAGCAGCCCACCGCCCGAGAGGACCCCACCATGAGCGACGTACTCCGCACCGAGCGCGACGGCAACGTCGAGACCTGGACCATCGATCTGCCCGACCAGCGCAACCCGATCTCCGGGCTGGACGTGATCGAGGCGTTCGAGGAGCAGACCCGGCGGGTGCAGGACGACCTCGAGGTGCGCTGCGTCGTGCTGACCGGTGCCGGGTCGGCGTTCTCCGCGGGCGGCAACGTCGCCGACATGCGGGCGAAGGAGGGCATCTTCGCCGGCAACCCGTGGCAGGTGCGCAACGGCTACCGCAGCGGCATCCAGCGGATCCCGCTGGCGATGGCCGCGTGCGAGGTGCCGATGGTGGCGGCCGTGAACGGCCCCGCCGTCGGCGCCGGGTGCGACCTCGCGCTGATGTGCGACCTGCGGATCGCCTCGACCAGGGGCTGGTTCGCCGAGAGCTTCGTGCAGCTCGGGATCATCCCCGGCGACGGCGGGGCGTGGCTGCTCACCCAGGCCGTCGGCCCGCAGCGCGCCGCGGAGATGGCCCTCACCGGGGACCGCGTGCTCGCCGAGCAGGCCCTCGACTGGGGCCTGGTCACCTCCGTCGTCGAGCCCGACGAGCTGCTGCCCGCCGCGCAGGACCTCGCCGGCCGGGTGGCCAAGAACCCGCCGCACGCGACCCGGATGGCCAAGCGGCTGCTGCGCGAGTCCCAGCGCGCCACGCTGCCCCAGGTGCTCGAGCTCTCCGCGACGATGCAGGCGCTCTCGCACCACACCGCCGACCACGACGAGGCCATGGCGGCGATGGCGGAGAAGCGCCCGGGGACGTACGCCGGGTCCTGAGCCGGCACCGCTCCTGGCCGTACCGTAGGCGCCATGGCGACGGGCGCGACGGACGCGGACGGCGGGCCCCCGCAGCCCGCCGCCGCAGCCTCGCGCGCCGCGGAGCTGCGCCGGATCGGCCCCGCCCGCCTGCTGCGCGCGGTGTGGCGGCTGACCAAGGAGACGACGCTCTCGTGCGTCCACCACCGGGTGACCGGGCTGGCCGCCGAGGCGGCGTTCTTCGCGATTCTGTCGCTGCCGCCGCTGATCTTCGCGCTGGCCGGCGCGATCGGCTACGTCGTCGAGCGGTTCTCGGCCAACCGGGTCGACGAGGTGCGCGAGGCGGTGCTCTCGCTGGCCGGGCAGGCACTGACCCCGGAGACCGTGAACACGATCATCCGTCCGACGCTGAACGACGTGCTCGCCGGCGGGAGGTACGACGTCGTCTCCGTCGGCTTCGTCCTCGCGCTGTGGTCCGGGTCGCGGGCGTTGAACGTCTTCGTCGACACCATCACCATCATGTACGGCCTCGGCGGGGTCCGCGGGATCGTGCGCACCCGCACCCTGTCGTTCTTCCTCTACGTCCTCGGGCTGATCACCGGCATCGTCAGCATCCCGCTGGTGCTGGCCGGGCCGACCCTGGTCCGCGACGTCCTGCCCGACCGGCTGGTCTTCCTCAACGCGCTGTACTGGCCGGTCGTGCTGGTGCTGTGCATCTGCTTCCTGGCCACGCTCTACCACGTCTCGGTCCCGGTGCGGACGCGCTGGCGGCTGAACCTTCCCGGTGCGGTGTTCTCGATGGGCGTGTGGATCTTCGGCTCCGCCCTGCTGCGGCTCGTGCTGGCCGGCACGGCGGGGCAGTCGACCTCGATCTACGGCCCGCTCGCCGCGCCGATCGCGGTGCTGATCTGGCTCTACATCCTCTCCATCGCGGTGCTGATCGGTGCCGCGATCAACGCGACCTTCGACCGGCTCTGGCCCCAGCCGGAGACCACCGGCGCACGGCTCCAGCTGCTGCGCCGGGTGCAGCGGTCCGTACGGACCTGGCGCCCCGGCGGCGAGCGGCCGGCCGACGCCGTACCCCACGAGCCGGAGCAGCGCGGATAAATCTGCCACCGGGTCGGGCAGCGACTCGTATCCTCACAGGATGCTGCCGGCACGGCTCGTCACCGAGGACCGCGGCTGCGTGCTGCGCCTGGACACCGGTGTCGCGGAGGTGCTGACGGCGGCGGGGCGGCGGCGGGCGTCGTACTCCGGACGGATGCTGACCCGGGTCGCGCGGGACCCGGCCGCGGCGCCGGCGCCGGGGGACTGGGTACGCCTGCGGTCCTGGCCCGACGGGCGCACCACCATCGAGGAGTGCCTGACGCCGCGGCGTCCCGAGGGCGCCGACGCGGTGGTGATCCCGCTGCCCGGTCGGCGCCTGCCTGCGTGACATGCTGACGTCGTGGCGAACGTGACCCTGCCGACCCCGGTGCTGCTGGCCGGGGGAGCGCTCTGCCTGGTCGGGGGCTACCTGCTCGGCGCGGTGACCGGGCCGGACACGCCTGACCGTACGACCGCGACCGTGGTGAGCTACCAGCGCGACGACAGCAGGCTGTGCCTGCGCGGGGAGGCGGTCGAGGACCAGCGCGGTGCCGAGGACGGCGAGCTGTGCGGGGTGTGGCGGCGCAGCAACCCGGCGACCCGGGACGACCCGAAGGCCGGCGAGGAGTTCCGCTTCGTGACCCAGGAGGTCTCCGGTCAGGAGGGTGACCAGGGGAGTGGCTCGAGCACCGTCGTGATCTACGGCGACCTGATCGGCTGACGTCCTCGTGCGGGACACGACGACCAAGCTCGTCCGCTTCCCAGCGGCCTCGAGATCACCGTGGTGGCAGCTGGGGCGCCGGCTGCTGCTGGCGGTCGCGATCCTCGTCGGCACGGTGCTGCTGGTCTACCTCGACCGCGACGCGTACCGCGACAGCGCCAAGCCCGGCGGCACGATCGGCCTGTCCGACGCGATCTACTACACGACCGTCACGCTCTCCACGACCGGGTACGGCGACATCGCCCCCGCGACGCAGAGCGCGCGCCTCGTGAACGCCTTCGTCATCACCCCGGCGAGGATCGCCTTCCTGGTGCTCCTGATCGGCACCACCTTGGAGGTGCTCGCCTCGCAGGGGCGCGAGCAGTTCCGCATCGCCCGTTGGAGGAAGAAGATGGACGAGCACGTCGTCGTGATCGGCTACGGCACCAAGGGCCGCAGTGCGGTCGACCTGCTGGCCGGCAACGGCGTCGACCGCGAGCGGATCGTGGTCGTCGACCCGGCGAGCCACGCGGTCGAGGACGCCAACGCGGACGGGCTGGCGGTCATCGCCGGCGACGCCACGCGCCGCGAGGTGCTGCGTCGCGCGGGCGTGGACCGGGCCGAGCAGGTGATCATCACGACCAGCCGGGACGACTCCACCGTGCTCTCGACGCTGACGGTTCGCCAGCTCAACCCCGACGCCTACATCGTCGCCGCGGTCCGGGAGTCGGACAACGTCGAGCTGGTCAAGCAGAGCGGCGCGGACTCGGTGATCACCTCCTCCGACGCCGTCGGGCGGTTGCTGGGGATCTCCTCGATGAGTCCGACGCTCGGCTCGGTGATGGAGGACCTGCTGACGTACGGCCAGGGGCTGGAGGTGGCCGAGCGGGAGCTGCTGGTCACCGAGGTCGGCAAGCAGCCGCAGCAGCTGCGCGACCAGGTGATCGCGGTGGCCCGTGACGACAAGGTGTTCCGCTACTTCGACCCCGCGGTGGCCCTGCTGGCGCGCGGCGACCGGCTGATCGTCGTACGACCCGCGCAGGAGCTGCCCTGGGCGCCCCGGCCGGGCACCCACGGGGAGGACGTCTCCGACGAGGACGAGTAGTGGTCTAGCCCACCCGCGTCGATGTCGATGAACTTCGGCATTCGCCGGACGGGGTTGTCCCACCCACGTAATCTCTTCCTCAGAACCGCTGGTGACCCGAGACGCCAGCGGTTCTCTTAATTTTTCGGGCCTGCGCCGCGCCGTGCGCACCCGCGAGGGTCCAGCCAGGACGCGCCGCGAGCCCTACGCTGGCCCCATGAGCAGCAACGAGCCGCCGCCGTCACGCCTGACGCCCACCGAGAAGCCGGCGGGCGGGCCGGCCGAGACGCCGAAGCCGCCGTCGGACACGAAGGCCGCCCCCGACACGAAGGCGGCCCCGGACACGTCGGCGCCGCCGACGAAGCAGGGGTCGGCCCCCGCGCAGACCACCGACCCGCTGCGCGGCTCCAAGGCCAGCGGCTTCTGGGCGACGGTCGTGGTCCTCGTCGTCGTGCTGGTGCTGCTGGCGGTCTTCGTCCTGCAGAACACCCGCAAAGTGCAGATCGACTTCTTCGGCTGGAGCGGCAGCATCCCGCTCGCTGCCGCGATGATGATCAGCGCGGCGGCCGGGCTCGTGGTCGCCGTGGCGGCCGGCTCGGCCCGCATCCTGCAGCTGCGCCGGCGGGTCAAGCGCGAGCGCAAGGCCGTACGCCCCGCGAAGTAGCGGCCGTGACCACCGTGCTCGTCGTCGACGGCGCGAACGTCGTCGGCGCCCGCCCGGACGGCTGGTGGAAGGACCGCGCCGGTGCCGCGCGGCGCCTGCACGAGAGCCTGCTCGTCGCGGACGTGCCCCAGGAACAGGTCGTCCTCGTCCTCGAGGGCGCAGCGAAGGGCGGCGTACGGCCGGGGCGCGACGGCCACGTGCGTACCCGCCACGCCAAGGGCAACGGCGACGACGAGATCGTCGCCGCCGCCCAGGATGCCTCCGAGGCCGGGCACCGCGTCTACGTCGTCACCGCTGACCGGATCCTCATGGGCCGCGTCGAGCGCTACGGCGCCACCGTCCTCACCCCGACCTGGCTGCTGGCCGAGCTGGGCTGAGCGGGGCTGCTAGAGCCGGTCGTCGGGTCCGGTCACGGGCTTGCGACTGGGAGTCCCGTCGCGGTCACCCGCGGGACGAGGGGACTCGTCGTGGGAGGGGCTCGTGGGTCGATGGTGCTCCACCTCGGCTGCTGCGTGACGGGCGGCCGGCGTGGGTCTCCGTACCGGCCCGCGGCCACCCTGCTCCGCGAGCGCGCTCAGCCGCGCCGAGCTCTCCCCGCGTCGGCGTCTCTGGTGAGCAGGGCGGCACCGACCAGCATGAGCCCGCGTGAGGTGCGCACGTCGAGACCGGTGAGCGCCTCGACGCGGGTCAGCCGGTTGTCGACGGTGTTGGGGTGCACGCCGAGGGTGCGGGCCGTGCGCGTCCGGTTGAGGTCCTGGTCGACGAAGACCCGTAGCGTCTCGAGAAGGCCGTGCTCGCGCGCGACGCTGTCGAGCATGGTCCGCAGCGGGCCGGAGGCCTCGGTGCTCACGGTGAGCTGGAGCTCGAGCAGGTGGTCGCTGCGGCGGACGAGGCCGTGCTCGCGGGTCGGGAGGGCGACGTCGAGCAGACGGTCCGCGCGACGGGACGCCGCAGGGAGGTCGGTGCGGGCGCAGGCGTCCTCCCAGGAGGCGATCACCGTCGTTCCGAGGGCGTCGGCGAGCCTGTCGAGCGTCTCCTCCAACTCCCCGGGCGCGGGGCCCTGCGAGGTCACGGGCAGGAGGACGTGGCCGCGGGAGTCGGTCATGGCGACCAGGACGTGCTCGCCGAGCCCGCCGTGCAGCAGCTCGGTCGCGTGGCGCAGCTTGCGGCGGGTGCCGATGCGTCGCCCCAGGTCGTCCGCGCGGACCTCGGCCGGGGTGTCGCCGATCGCGACGGCGAGGGTCACGTACGACGCGGCGAGACGTACCCCGACCCGTTCGGCCGTCTCCTCGACCGGGCGTCCGTGCACCAGCCCCAGGGCGACGTCGGTGGCGGTCTCCGCGTCCCGGGCGTGCACCGTGACGTACTCGCGCTGGTAGGCGGTGCCGACCGCGCGCACCAACCGCCTGCCCTCGCTGCGCAGGTGGGCCAGGGCGGCGGCGACCAGTCCGGGTGCGACGGGATGAAGCTGCTCGAGCAGCGTCTGCTGGACGACGTCGATGATCCGAAGGTGGGCGTCCAGGAACTCGCTGATCGGCAGGCCCTCGTCGGCACGCTCCTCGGCCCTGCGGACGAACGGCGAGAGCTGGCTCTCTGACAGCTCGGACCGGTCCTCCAGGCAGTCCAGCAGCAGGTAGCCCGCCTGCCGGCCGGTCTGGGTGACGCGTCGGTAGAGCGCATCGAGGTCGTGACGGCGCTCGGTCGGTGAGCTGCGGTAGAGCGGGGAGTCGGCGACGTAGGTGTCCACTGCGGCCGTGATCCTCGCGGGGAGCGCGGACCTCGTACGACGCAGTGCTGCGCTCAGGTCGGGCGCCTCCTGTTGTGACATCTCACAACACCCTACGACGATGGTTGGGTCAAGACGTGATGGTGGTCACGTCGATCCCGCCAGAGGGTGGATCTATGCCCATCACGAGCAACCGTCCCGGAGCACCGATCGAGGAGCTCGCGTCATGACCGCGGCACAGCACGACCTACGATCCCGCCCGGTCCGGGTCGAGGGCTCCCGTCGCTGGGTGGTGACCGCACTGCTGTTCACCTTCATGCTCATCAACTTCGCCGACAAGGCGGCACTCGGTCTTGCGGCCAAGCCGCTGAGCCGGGACTTCGGTCTGGACGCCGAGGCGTTCGGGCACGTGGCGAGCAGCTTCTACCTGCTGTTCAGCATCGCCGCCATCCTCGTCGGGTTCCTCGCCGACCGCGTTCCCACGCAGTGGGTGCTCCTGGGGATGGCGCTGGTCTGGTCCGTCGCGCAGCTCCCACTGCTGTGGACGGTATCGGTGTCGCTGCTGGTGGGCAGCCGAGTGGTCCTCGGGGCGGCGGAAGGGCCCGCGTACGGCACGGCCAACCATGCGCTGCACAAGTGGTTCCCGGACGCCGAGCGGCAGACGCCGACCAGCATCGTGGCTCTCGGGGCGAGTGTGGGCAGCCTGCTCGCGGCACCGGGCCTGACGGCGGTCATCGTGTCCTTCGGCTGGCGGGCGGCCTTCGGGCTGCTGGCGGCGATCGGGCTGGTCTGGGCGGTGCTGTGGCTGTGGCTCGGTCGCGACGGCCGTGAGCAGACGACCGCCTCGGGTGCGGATGAGCGAGCCAGCACCGACTCGGCGATCGTCGAGCAGCGCGTCGCCTACTGGCGGCTCTTCGTCAACGGGACCTGGGTCGGCAGCACTCTGCTCGGCTTCGCCGCCTACTTCGGACTGGCGTTGACGGTGACCTGGTTGCCGCTCTTCCTGGAGGACGGGCGAGGATTCTCGGCCTCCCAGGCCGGCGTCGCGGTGGCGGTGTTCTGGACCGTCGGGGGACTGATGACCCTTGGGGTGGGGGTCTGGTCCGAGCGGCTGACGCGACGCGGCCTCGCCCCCCGTCGAAGCCGCGGCATGCTGGCGGTGCTGATGGTCGGCGGCGGTGGCCTGCTGGTCGCCGCCGGTGTCTCGGTGAACAGTCCGGTGCTGAGCCTGCTGCTGCTCGTGGTCGGCCTGGGCGCACCGGGGACGGTGTTCGCGCTCGGGCAGACCCTGGCCGGCGGGCTGTGCCCCACGGGGCAGCGAGGCGCTGTCCTCGGGGTGAGCGTCGGCGTCTCCACGCTGGCCGGAGTGCTGGCACCGAGCGTGATGGGCTCGCTGGTGGGGAGCGCGAGCACCGCGCTCGACGGGTACGACGCAGGGTTCCTGGTCCTGGCGGCGCTCTGCGTCGTCTGCTCCGTCATCGGCGCGCTGGCGATCGACCCCGACCGCGACCTGCTGCGGATCCACGGGCGCGGCGCCGACGCAGTCGAGGGTGTCCGGTGACGTCGCGGCTCGACCCGCTGCTCCGGCCGCGCTCGGTCGCCGTCGTGGGTGTCTCGGCGACGAGCCGGCTCTCCTGGGGTCGTCTCACGCTCCACCGTCTGCTGCAGGGTGGCTTCCCGGGCCCGGTCGGCGCGGTCGGTCGAGAGGGTCTGGAGCTCGCAGGGGCCGAGTGCGCATCCGACCTCGGTCAGCTCTCCTTCGTGCCCGACCTGGTCGTGGTGGCGACGCCGGCTCTCGCTGCGGTCGACGTCGTCGGTCGATGCGCGGAGCTCGGCGTCGGTGCGGCCGTCGTCTACGCCTCGGGCTTCGCCGACCTCGGGTACGTCGAGCTGCAGGAGGAGCTGCGCGAGGCGGCCGGCTCGATGCCCCTGCTGGGGCCGAACTGTCTGGGCGTCGTCAACCGTGAGGCGAGGCTCTCGGTGACCACGACCGCGTTCCTCGACCGACCGGCGGGGCCGGCCGGCCCGGTGGCCGTGGTCACCCAGAGCGGTGCCGTCGGCTTCGTCCTCGCCGACCTGCTCGAGTCCGCGGGCGTGGGTTTCACCGGCTACGCGAGCACGGGCAACGAAGCGGTGCTGACGTCCACGGAGATGGCCACGGCACTGCTGGAGCACGACGAGGTGCAGGTGCTCGTGCTCTACCTGGAGGGTGTGCGCGACGCCGAGGGCCTGCGCACCCTCGGCCGCCGCGCCCGGGAGCAGGGCAAGAAGGTCGTCCTGCTGGCCGTGGGCAGCAGCGACGCCGGACGTCGCGCCGCCCTGTCCCACACGGCGGCGGTCCTGGGCGACCACGCACTGCTGCGGGCGTTGTGCGACCAGGTCGGTATCGAGCTGGTCGGCGACGACGACGCCGTGGTCGACGCGGTGCTGAACGCCCGACGCGGCCTGTCGCTCCCCGCGGGGCCACGCTTCGCTGTCCTGACGATGTCCGGCGGTGCCGGTGGAGTGCTCGGCGACGCGCTGACCGCTCGCGGGGCGCGGCTCTCTGCGCTCTCGCGGGACACGGTCACGGCTCTCGGGGACGTCGGCGTCGTCGAGGCCGGCATCGACAACCCGGTGGACCTGGGTGGCAACTTCTTCGGCTCGCTGGGCAAGGTCGACAAGCTCCTCGACATCCTCGACGCCGACCCCGATATCGACGCGATCGTCGTCTACCTGACCTTCGGGGACCGGTTCCCCGACCAGTACGCCGACATCGCCGCACTCGTCGGAGCGCTGCGGACGCCGGCCTGGTTCGTCTGGGCCTGTGCCCCGCCCGGCGGCGTCGAGGGGCTGGCGATGCCCGACACGGTGCTGCCGAGCATCGGCGCACTGCTGCGGCGGCTCGACCCGCTGCTCGTCACCGGCGCCGTCGACGAGCCCGAGGAGGAGGTCACGCACCGGCCCGACACCACGGTGCTCTCCGAGCGGTTCGCTCGCGACCTGCTGGCGTCGTACGACGTCGAGCACGTGCCGACGCTCTGGGCGTCCGACGCCTCCCTGGCCGGGCTCGTCGACGACGCCGGGTGGACTGGCCCGTACGTGCTCAAGGGCGACGCGGCGGACCTGCCGCACCGCGCGAGCGCCGGGCTGGTACACCTCGGCGTCGAGCGCGACGAGCTGGTCGAGCGGACCGAGGAGGTGCTCGCCCGGCTGCGAGAGGCCTCGCACGCAGACGGGGCCGCGGTGGTCGCCCAGCCGCTCGTCGCCCACGACCTGGAGCTCGCGCTTGGTGCCGTCCGCGACCCGACGTACGGCGTCAACCTGCTGGTCTCGGCCGGTGGTGGAGACGTCGAGGGCGAAGCAACCCTGCGGCGCAGCCTGCACGTCCCGGCGCCCGACGCCGAACGGCTCAGCTTGCTGACCTGGGTGGAGGACCAGCTCGGGGTGAGCGCCGGCTTGGTCGACCCGGTGCTGCGGGGCCTCGAGCGGCTGATGACCGAGCGTCGCGACGTCACCGAGGTCGACCTCAACCCGCTGTGCCCGTACGAGGGCCGCCTGCTGGCGCTCGACGCGCTGATCACACTCTCCGACCACGAGACGAACAGGAGCATCAGATGAGCGACTTCTTGGACTTCGCCGACCGGGTGTGGCGCGGCGCCGAGGACGCCGCGTCGTACCACCGTGGCGAGTGGCGCGGCGACGGTCTGCAGCCGGTGGCAGACGGGGTGTGGATGTGGCCGGCGTTCGGCAACGTCTACGTCGTGCCCACCGACGACGGGCCGATGCTCCTCGACACCGGCGACCAGCGCCGGGCCGAGGACCTGTTCGCGGTGGTCCGCGACCTCGACGACCGTCCGCTGCACACCGCGGTCTACTCCCACGGGCACATCGACCACGTCTTCGGGGTCGACCCCTTCGACCGGGTCGCTGCCGAGCAGGGCCTGCCCGCTCCCCGTGTGGTGGCGCAGGAGCTGGTCGTTCCCCGCTTCGACCGCTACCGGTTGACCCGCGGGTTCAACACCGTCATCAACCAGCGGCAGTTCCAGGCCCCGGGGCTGGAGTGGCCCGACCGCTACCGCTATCCCGACCTGACGTACGCCGACGAGCTGACCCTCGACGTCGGCGGCGTCGGCGTCGAGCTGCGGCACGGCCTGGGGGAGACCGACGACGCGACCATGGCCTGGCTGCCCGACAAGGGGGTCCTCGCCTGCGGCGACTTCTTCATCTGGGCCAGCCCGAACGCCGGCAACCCGCAGAAGGTGCAGCGCTTCGCCCGCGAGTGGGCCCAGGCGCTTCGGTGGATGGCGGGGCTCGGCGCCCAGGTGCTGCTGCCGGGTCACGGACTGCCGATCGTCGGCGTCGAGCGGGTCGCGCAGAGCCTCTCCGAGGCCGCCGAGCTCCTCGAGGTCGTGCACGACCAGACCGTCGCGCTGATGAACGAGGGCGCCCTGCTGGACGAGGTGGTCCACGAGGTGAAGGCGCCCTCCGAGCTGCTCGAGCGTCCCTACCTGCGCCCGTCGTACGACGAGCCAGAGTTCGTCGTACGCAACGTGTGGCGGCGCTACGGCGGCTGGTGGGACGGCGATCCCGCCCACCTCAAGCCGGCGACGTCACGGGAGCTGGCGCGCGAGGTCGCCGCGCTCGGCGGGGGAGCGCCCGAGCTCGCCGCCCGCGCCGGCGAGCTGCTGGACCGCGGCGAGTGGCGCCTCGCGGGTCACTTCGCGCAGATGGCGGTCGACGCCGACCCGGAGTCGGTCGACGCACACCGAGCCAGGGTGAAGGTCTACCGCGAGCTCGAGCAGCGGGCGACCTCGACGATGGCCAAGGGCGTCTACGGGTGGGCCGTCGCGGAGTCGCGGGCTGCGCTGGAGGGGAACACCCGGGAGGAGGAGCTCCGCGCCAAGACCGCTGGGCGCTCGACCTGGGCGTTCTGAGGCGGCTCGATCGCGGAGGTCGAGCCTGGCGGGACCAGGCGCCGCTCTCACAGCCGAGCGGCGGCGCGCACGAGGCCGGCGACCCCCGGCGACGTGCTGTGCGCCGGCCACGCGATCACGGTGGTGACCCGGGGCGCGTCGCTCAGGGGGACGACGGCCAGGCCGTCGCGCAGGTTCTCCTGCGCCGATGCGGGCAGCATGATCGCGGTGCGGCGCAGTCGTACGAGCTGAAGGACCTGGGTGAGGTCGAACAGCTCGGGCCCGGGACCGTCGGGGTAGCTGCTGTCCAGGTTCGGCCACCGCGGCAGCGGCAGATCGGGGATGGAGCTCGCCTCGGCCACCGTGATCGAGCTGCGGGTGCTGAGCGGGTGACCACTGGGCAGGATGAGGACCTGATCCTCGACGGTGAGCGGGTCGGTGTCGAAGCCGCTCAGGTCGTCGAACGGCTTGTGCAGGATCGCGACGTCGGCCCGGCCGTCGCGCAGCATCAGGGCCTGGTGGCGGGGTGGGCTGAGGACCACGTCGACCTCGACCGCGTCGGGCTCGGCCGCGTACGCGTCGAGCAGCTTGGCCATCAGCTCGCTCGAGGCGCCCGCCTTCGCCGTGAGCACGACCGGTGCCCGCCCGGGGGAGCGGGCGTCGCGGAGGGCGCGCCGCTCCGCCGCCTCGAACGCCGCCAGGGCGGCTCGGCCCTCGCGCAGGAGGGTCTCGCCGGTGCTGGTCAGGTCGACGCCGCGGGGCGTACGCACGAACAGGTCGGCGCCGAGCCTTCGCTCGAGCTGGGCGATCGCGCGGGACAGGGGCGGCTGGGCCATCTTGAGCCGCTCGGCGGCCCGGCCGAAGTGCGACTCCTCGGCGACGGCCACGAAGTAGCGCAGCTCGCGACTCTCCACCCAGCCGAGAATAGTCCTCACCTGGTGCCATACCCCGGCGGTATCAAGCCTGACCCAGCCGGTGTTGGGGGAGCCGCACGGCGCGAGCACAGACTCGCGCCATGACCGAGAACACGACAGACAAGCTCACCGGCAACGGGAGGACGGCCCTGGTCACCGGGGCCAACAAGGGGATCGGGTACGAGATCGCCGCCGGACTGGCCCGCCTCGGCTTCAGCGTCGGTGTCGGCGCCCGCGACGAGGCGCGTCGCCAGGACGCGGTGGACCGGCTGCGTGCCGAGGGCCTCGACGTCTTCGGCGTCGCGCTCGACGTGACCGACGACGCCAGCGTCGCCGCCGCGGCGGCCCAGCTCGAGGAGCGCGGTGGCCTCGACGTGCTGGTCAACAACGCCGGCATCACCGGCGGGGCGCCGCAGGAGCCGACCAAAGCCAGCCCCGACCAGGTGCGCGAGGCGGTGGAGGTCAACGTGATCGGAGTGATCCGTACGACCAACGCGCTGCTGCCACTGCTGCGCCGCGCCCCGTCCCCGCGGATCGTCAACGTCTCGAGCACGGTCGGCTCGCTCGGCCTGCAGACCGCGCAGGCCGACGCCGTCGGCCCGATCTCGGCGGTGTACTCCCCGACGAAGACGTACCTCAACGCGGTGACGGTGCAGTACGCCAAGGAGCTCGCCGACACGAACGTCCTCATCAACGCCGGCTGCCCGGGCTACGTCGCGACGGACCTCAACGGGCACCAGGGGTTCCGCACGCCGGAGCAGGGGGCCGCGGTCTTCCTCGAGCTCGCCACCCTCCCCGACGACGGGCCGCGCGGCACCTTCCGCGACGAGACCGGCATCCAGCCCTGGTGAGTCGGGACGGTTTCGGGCTGGACATGGCTCCGCCCGCCCGGGCACATCCCGGGCGGGCGGAAGCTAGCCGTCCTTGCGGGTGACGGCTAGAACCAGTGCTTTCGACCACCCACGGCCCGGCCGGTGGCACCGAGGACCCACAGCACGACGCCGACGATCGCGAGGATCGCACCGATCGTGTAGAGGATCGGTATGTTCGCGACCGCTCCGATGATGATGAGGATGACGCCCAGAATGATCATGGTGATTCCTTCTCGTTGAGGCCGACAGAGTGTCGGCTAGTGACGACCCTCTCGCGTCGGTGCCGTCGTGGGCTACAGCGCAACGGGCGAGTCGGCGACGGGGAGCGGTGACCAAGGCAGCAGGCCCGCCGCCCGGCCCCGGCGACACCTGTGGAGCGTCATTCGCGAGGGTGGACCGAGAAGGCCGTGGGTCGGCGAGGCTGAAGGGATCCACGACACGAAGGAGCACCCCATGTCTGATGACGCCAAGGCGGCCAAGCAGCTGGTCGAGACGCTGAAGGACGGCGAGCGAGGCCTCAGCGACGCAGCCGAGAAGCTGCGTGGTGACGGGCACGCCGAGTGGGCTGCGACCCTGCAGCACCTGTCGTCGCAGCGTGCCGGCTTCTGGCGCGAGATCGTCGGCCTGGGTCACGACTACGGCGACGACGTCGAGGAGAGCGGCAGTGCCGCGGCAGCGCTGCACCGTGGCTGGATCTCACTGAAGGACGCGCTGACCAGCGACGACCCGTCCGCCGTGCTCAAGGCAGCCGTGACCGGTGAGGATCACGCGGTCTCGACCTACGAGGACGCCGTGGGTATGGACCTCAGTGCAGGCTTCCGCGAGGTCGTCGTACGCCAGCAGGCGGCCGTCAACGCTGCCCGTGAGGAGGTCCGGGACCTGGAGAGCGCGGGCTGACGGGCGCCCACGTCGTCATCGCCGGCGGCGTCTGGGTGTGCCGCGACCACCGGAACCGTTCGGCAACGGCAGCAGTTCGAGGGCTCGTCGGCCGACGCCGGGCTCCGGTGCTGCGCGGCTGAAGCATCGAGTTCTCGGCGAACTCTGGCTACGAAGATCCTGAACACCCCGGTCGGCTGAGCCGGTCCGGAAGCGCATTCCGCACGTATTGCGCACGCCAAACGCAATGACACCCCTTGACCTCCGTTCGTGCAGGTCAAGGGGTGTGCGCGTTGGTGGGCGATACTGGGTTTGAAGGCGCGATTCAGAGCGTATTCTTCAGTCCGTTGCTGACCGCCTGAGTCGTGTATCGTCGCAGGTCAGAGGGCATGCGGCTCGATGATAGGTGTTGACATAAATAGACACGGAATGACATCGATCTTCTCCGTATGTTCCTCGTGATCGAGGGGGCGATATTAATGGCGGGGAACACTTCGAGAAATGGTACAAGAACCCGACGTGGGTTCGGACGTGTCGAGCTGCTCAAGTCCGGTCGCTACCGCGCTGCGTACACGGGACCGGACCACCGGCTCTACCGCGCCCCGCAAACCTTCGCGGCGAAGGACGACGCGATCGCCTGGCTCTCCGCCCGTCGGGCTGAGATCAGCCTCGAGCTCTGGGCGCCCGAGGCCGCTGCTCGCGCGGCGGCCAAGGCGGCCGCCCCGGTCTTGCGTGAGTACGCCGACGACTGGGTCACGAACCGGCGGACTCGGGGGAGGGAGCTTCGGCCGAAGACGCGCTATCAGTACCTGATGCTGCTCGAGAAGTTCATCAACCCGACCTTCGGTGATTGGACGCTGGACCAGATCCAGCCTGTCGACGTCAACCGCTGGTACGACCAGGTGGCCCCGGGGCGAGAGCACATGCGAGCGCAGTCCTACAGCTTGCTGCGCACGATCCTCAACACGGCTGCGACGGAGCGCCCGCACCCGCTGATCCCCTACAACCCGGTGCACATCCGCGGCGCGGGCAGCACGGCGAGAGTTCACCGCGTGCAGCCCGCCTCGCTCGAGGAGCTCAACATCATCGTCGACGAGCTGCCGCCTCGCTACAAGCTGATGGCTCTTCTGGCGATGTGGTGCGCGCTGCGCTTCGGCGAGCTCACCGAGCTGCGCCGTGGCGACATCGACATCCCGCGGGGCCGCGTCAAGGTCCGCCGGGCGGTGAGCCGCGCCTTCGGCGAGTTCTTCGTCGGTCCACCCAAGTCGGACGCCGGCATCCGCGACGTGGCGATCCCGCCGCACCTGATGCCCTTCGTCGAGGCACACCTCGCCGACCATGTGGGTGGTGAGAGGGACGCTCTGCTCTTCCCGGCTGCGGCGAACAGCGACCACCACATGGCGACGGCCACGCTGTACAAGGTCTACTACCCGGCTCGTCGAGCTGCCGGCCGAAGGGATCTCCGCTGGCACGACCTGCGGCACACCGGTGCCGTCCTGGCCGCGCAGACTGGGGCGACGCTCGCCGAGCTCATGGGGCGACTGGGGCACTCGACCCCTGGTGCGGCAATGCGCTACCAGCACGCCTCCGAGGATCGCGATGCCGAGATCGCCAGACGGCTGTCGAAGCTAGTTGAGCTATAGGCAGCGGAATCATGTGGCGTAAGCGGCCGCCGGCGGCAAACCCTCAGGGCACCAGACCCGGTACTCGAAACGCGGGCAGCATTGGACCATGTTGACGAACATGGAACAGAGACTGGCCTCCTTCAATCGCAAGGAGCGATTCCTCCTGGTGGGACAGGCACTGGGCAACGCCGCCTTCACCCTCGGCGAAACGTTTCGACTGCAGCTCGGGGACGTCCTGAAGCGAGATGTTCCAGCCAATGCCTACTGCGCAATGGACTACCACCTGGATTGGCTGTTCGCCGCGTTGATGTGGGCAGAGGGACTGGCGCACCCAGGCAATCTGATGGAGCGCAACGTTGACGCGGGCGTTGCCGGAGTGCCGGAGGATCTCAAGGTCACCGGCAACCAATCCGACATCGACCTCTTGGTGGCATGGACCGACGAACGCGGACGGGGTCAGCTCGCGCTGTTGGAGGCGAAGGGCTATAGCAGTTGGACCAACAAGCAGATGCTCTATAAGGCGGCTAGGCTTACCGCGATTTTCGGCGACCACGATGCGCCGCGTTTCCCGGACGTAGACGCGCATCTGGTGCTTGTCGGCCCCCACCCGCCCGTAGGGTTGAAACTGACCACTCCGTCATGGGCTCTCGGTCCCAGCGATGGCTTGGCGAAGTACTTTCTGCCACTGGATCCTCCCCCTGTCGAGACCTTCGTGGTGCGACGGATCAATCAAGATCGGAAGCCAGCCGTGACGGGTACTCACTGGGTGATAGCGCCGAGTGTTTCGCCTTGGTAACGATGCGGGTTTGAGCTCACAGGGTGGCCCGCCAGACGCGTCGACATGACTCAGTGCAGAGACGTCTGACTGGGACGCTAGGGCCTGTCGACTCTGGCCGCGTCGAAGCGTTCGGTACGAAGCCGGTCGTCGTTGCGGCCCACAGGGCTCGCCATGATGTCCCCCCTGTGCTCCTGTCACTGCAGTGGGTACCGGAGCGCTCCGTAGCCCTGGCGTGGCGTGGCTCGCGGCGCTGCTGGCCGCGGGTAGGTCCTTGGGGTCACGACTTTGCCGTCCACGAGTGCGGTGATGGCCTGCGCGGGTGCATGGCGCAGCTGGGCTGCGAGCAGTTGCGCGGTGGCGAGCGCGTCACCGACAGCCGTGTGCGCGGCTCGCAGACTCACCCCGGCGGCCGCGCAGCAGCCGGCCAGGGTCAGGTCATCAAAGACGGCGAGGGACTCGGCGACCGCAAGTGTGTCCAGTACGGGCCAAGGGGGAGGCTCGAGGTCAGCGCGCGCGAACTCGACGTTGAGGAAGGCGAGATCGAACTCGGCATTGTGTCCGACGACGATGCGGCCGGCGAGTTGGTCGGCTATCCACTCGGCGATGTCGTTGAACCTGGGTGCGGCGGCCAGGTCGGCGTTGACCAGGCCGTGCACATGCGCTGGGCCTGCGTCGCGCAGCGGGTTGACTAGTGAGCTCCATGTTGCGGTGGGGGTGCCGGTCTCGTCGGTCTGCACGATCGCGACCTCAACGACCCTGTCCTCGCGCAGCGAGTCGATCCCGGTGGTCTCTACGTCGATGACGGCGAAGGGCGTCTGGCCCACTGATGCGAGCGCAGGCGAGAACGCAGTCGAGGTGGACTCGCCGTCCCCGACGCCGACGGCTCCGCCGTCTCCGCCGCCCCTGACGAGCTCGATGCGTTCCGTCGAACTGGTTGCGCCGGTGCCGAGCCCGGGCGCGGGGTCGAAGACGTCGAGTGACTCCACCGGCTCGGTCGTCAAGTGTGCCAACACGCTCCACGCGCCAGGGACGTCGAGCGCATGGGCGGCGTACGCGAGATCGAGCAGGTCTTCGGAGAGGAACTCGTCGTACTTGTCGCGCAGCTTGTTGCTCACCGACCGCGCCAACTTCTCAGGATCAGGTTCCCCTGCTTGGACCAGCTGTTGTGCGGCGGTGAGGACATCGGTCGGGTGGGTGTGGACGATGGTGAGCCCGACTCCGTCTTTGGCTGCTGGCACCTCGACGCTGGCGAATGCGACCGCGAGCGTGTTCAGGATCTGGTCGCCGCGCCATGGCAGCAGCACGGTGTCCGATCCCCACGGCACCACTGATCGCTGGCTCAGGTTCAGCCGGGCGAAGTTGTTGCGGCCCTCGGTGAGCAGGTCTTGCCCGGTCGCGTCCAGGTAGGCCGGGGTGTGGGCGGTGAGGTAGAGATGGCGCATCCGTTGGCGGATCTTGTCGGCGACCTCGGCGCCGTTGCCGGTGAACGACGGCGGTCGGCCACCCGACGAGCGGGTGAGCTCGATGATGCGGGCCGTGGCGTCGACTTCGACGACTTGCCAGCGCAGGCCGGCGAAGATCAGGAAGCTGCCGACCAGGACGGGGAAATCGACCGGGATAGTGCCCAGCGTCCTGCCGCAAGCCATCAGCCGGTATTCCTCGCCGGACTTGAAGGCGGAGTAGAACGAGTAGTGATTCACCAGCCGGTCACCGACCGGGCCGGCGAGCAGAACCCCGTCACCGGCTTGGGTCAGCAGGCCGGCCTCGCCCATGTCACGCAAGAGCTGCACGAACACCTGTTGAGAGACCAAGGCGAACGGCCCGTTGCCGCACAAGGCACTGAACAGCTCCGCGGCCTTGGCTCCGCCGTGTTGCGCGATGACGGAGAGGACCTGCTGGATGAGGGTGGACAGGTGAAGGTCGGAGAGATTGGGCGGCTCGTACCAGCGTTCGCGCAACATCAGCTCAGTCATCGCGACCGTTTGCACCAGGTGAGCGCGCAGCATGTCAGTCGGCGGGGTGCGTTCGGTCACCTCTGCTTCAGCGACGTAGGCGCGCAGGGTCGCGGGCCTGCCTCGTCGACCTGAGCGGCCCAGGCGTTGCCGCAAGGATGCGACTCCGGGTGGTGATCCAATCTGCGCAACAGAGTCGGTAGACCCGATGTCGATGCCCATTTCGAGCGTCGAGGTGCAGATCGCGCTCGCGGGTGTCTCGGTAGAGCGCAGCTTGTTCTCGACGTCCTCGCGGTGCTCCTTCGACAGGTTGCCGTGGTGGGCGAGGAATTCGTTCGGTACTCGTGCGGTCTCGCTGAGTCGGGTCAAGATGTCGGTGTAGGCCTCCACAGCGGAGCGGCTGTTTGCGAAGACGAGGTTGTCGGCGCCGCGCAGCGTTTCGAAGATGTGTCGTCCTATCGCGACTGCGTCGTCCGAGTGGGCGGCTTCCTCATCAGGCTCATGCCTCCCGGCCGCATCACGGGTCGTGGCGTTAGAGCCCGTCTCAATGTCCGTGTTTGTCTCGGGGTTGTGTCGGATGTAGCCGCGCACCTGCAAGCGGATCTCGGTGGCGTCTTCGTGCGGTGAGGCGACCAGTGCGACGCCTGCGCCGTGCCCGGGGCGCAGATACTCCGCGGCGTGGGTGAGGTCGGCCAGGGTGGCCGAGAGCCCGATGCGGGGGACCCGACGGCGCAGGGCCAGATCGATGCGGTGCATGAGCGACTGCAGCTGCGCGCCGCGTTCGGTGCCAATGAACGAGTGAAACTCATCGATGACGATGTGTTGCAACCCCGCGAAGATGACCGGGACCCGGGGGCCCTCGCGGACGAAGAGCGCCTCGAGGGATTCGGGAGTGATGAGCAGGATTCCTTCGGGGTGGGTGCGCAGCTTGCGTTTCGCGGACGCGGCTACGTCACCATGCCAGCGGTGCACCGGAATCCCGGCGTCTTCCCCGAGGGTCTGCAGGCGCAGGAACTGGTCGTTGATGAGGGCCTTGAGCGGACCGATGTAGAGGCCGCGCACCCCGGGGGCAGCGGGCGTAGGTGGGCGTCCCTGCCCGTGCTCGTCTCGTGCGGCGTCCAATCTGGCAGAGATGTTGGAGGCGATAGGAAGCCACGCGGCTTCGGTCTTCCCGCCGGCGGTCGCCGCCGAGATCAGGACGTCACAGCCGGCGAGTATGGGCTCGACTGCCAACGCCTGAACGGTGCGCAGGCTTGACCAGCCTTGGCTCCACACCCACCGCTGGACTTCGGGGTGGAGCCGTCCGAACGCTGCCGCCGGGTCGGCGGCGCCGGTTGCCCGTGCGGCTGAGGTTGAAATCCCGGTTGAAGGTTCCTGGTCGCGCGAGCTGTTGGTCATCAGAGCTTGAACGAGGTCAGCTCATCGTCCCCGCCCCGGCCGTAATCTCCGTCACCGTCGTCATCCCGGCTATCGTCACCGTTGTTCTTGTGCTCGACGGTGACGCTGCCATTGTCCGCGGGGTCTACTGCCCAGCTGGGCGGGCCCACAACACCGGCGCCAGGCGCGGCGGTGAGGGTGACGCTGCCTCCGCCTTCTGGCGGGGCCGAGACGGTGCCTTCGGTGGCGGGGAGGGGCTCGAGGTCTGGGTTGGTCTCCTCGCCGATCGGGATGGCGTCGATGATCTGGTCCCACTGCTGCTCGGGGTTCTGCTCGAGGATGGCGAGCAGGTCCAGGAACCCGCGGATGGTGTTGCGGGGCGTACGGAAGTAGGCGTCTCCGATGCGGTTCGAGCAGTGCGCCATGAACGCCTGCAGCGCCTCTGACGGCAGCAAATAGTTGGCTGGGTCACCGCCGGCGTGCACGTGAACGAGCTTGGTCAGCAGGATAAACAGGTCCTCAGGGGTGAGCGCCGAGAGCCGGATGACAGGCCCAGAGAGGTCGACTCGTCCGGCCGTAGCGAACGTGTTCTCGGCAAGACGTGATTGCAGCGCGGCGTAGGAGTACAGGCCGCGGCGTGAGTCGGTCAGGAAGTCCGGTGTGCCGCCGAAGATAAACCCGATTCCTTCGGCGTATCCCTGCAAGGCGTCATTGAGGATGCGCAAGATCTGCTCGTAGTTGGACTTGCGTGCCTGGCTGTTAGCGAGCTTGTAGAGGTTGACCATTTCGTCTAGGCACACCAGCAAGCCGTCGAACCCGGCCAGGCGGACGAACTTGGCAAGGAGCTTCAGCTGGTCGTAGAAGTTGGCGTCGTCGACGATAGTGCGGACCCCGAGAGCCGCACGGGCATCGGTGCGGGTCGCGAACTCCCCGCGCAGCCACCGCACAGCATCAGACTTCAGCTGCTCGTTACCGGTGTCGTGACCTTGCCAGTACTTAGCGATGACTTCGGCGAAGTCGTAGCCCCCGGTGAGCTCGCTGAGCTGCGCCAACCGTGCCCGCATGATCGACTCGGGGGCGGTGCCGTTCTGGTTCCCCTCGGTCAGTGCGCTGGTGACGAACCGTTCGACAACGCTGCCCACCGCGCCGCCGTCTGGTTTTGCACGCGTCGACATGCTCCGCATCAGCTCTGAGTACAGCGAGCGTGCTTGCCCACCGGTCGCGTGCAGGCGTCGGTCGGGGGAGAGGTCGGCGTGGACAGTGACTAGCTTGCGTTGCAACGCCACCGAGCGGACCAGGTTGAGGAAAAACGTCTTGCCCGATCCGTATTCGCCGATGATGAACCGGGCAGCTGAGCCGTCGTCGCCGATGCGGGTGATGTCGGCCAGGAGCGCGTTCAGCTCGTTAACGCGTCCGACTTGGATGTGCTGTTGGCCGATACGTGGGACGACGCCGGCGCGTAGACCGTTGATGAGGGTGTCGCGGTCGCGGGGACGGATCCGCTCTGCGGCCGCTGCGCCGGTCGCTTTGGTCGTGTCGGCTGCGGTGGTCGCGTTGTCGGTCATGTGGGCAGCTCCTCGCGTGCGAAGTCGTTGATAGTGAACGTGTCGGTGTCGTTCTCGTCGAGGAGCGTGTCGCCGGTGATCTCTAGCGCGTATTCGTTGATGATGTCGATGGCGCCGTCTGGCATCAGATGATTGCTCTCGGCCAACTCTTCGATGTCTGCCCGTGACCATGTGGTCTCACCCAGCAGCGCCTGCAGGAAGGCGCTGTGTGCGGCGTCGAGCCCCTCGTAGGACGAGGCCGCCACCCGAGTGGTCTCGTCACCGCCGTCGGCGGCTGCTCCGGGCACCGGCGCAGAGGTGCCTGTAGCGGCGACCAGGGTCTCACCAGAAGCGTCAACTCCGGCTACCTGCTCGGGCGGCGGCTGGTTGCCGGTGGTGGCTGGTTCGTCGTCACCAAAGATGTCGGCCAGCAGCGCTCCGACTGCTGCTGTCTCAGCGAACTTCGCTTCGATGACTCGCGCATCCAGCTGGAAGACAGCTGGACCGTCCACATCCGCGGGGTCGAGTGGCGGTGGCGGTGGCGGTGAGATCGGGTAGCCGGGGTCGGCGCCTGTTGCTTCTCGCACAACGACCGGGCTTGTCGCCGGGCTGGGGCGGCCACCGGCCAGCAGCGCATGCAGGCGCGTGTGCACCTGGGCCGGATCGACGCCCAGCAGCGTGAAGATCTTGGTCAGGCTGGCGATTTCTTCGGACGAGATGACGCCGTCGGCGGCCGCGACCGCGACCAGTAGGTCGGCGACGCTGGAGCGTTGCGGTTCGGTGAGCACCTCTACTCGTTTCACCAGACCGGTTAGCTTCACCCCGGTGGCCGCGAGCCACCGCATGTGCGCGCCTAGACGGACCCGTTCACCCGGGGTGAGGTCCAGCGCACGTTCGAGGTGGTTGACCAGGTGCCGTTGTTCTTCAGCGCTCACGTGCCCGTCGGCGGCGGCGACTGCGGTAGCCAGGTGCAACAGGGTCGCGGCACCGGCGTAGGCGGCGGTCGAAGCCTGCGGCTGCGGCTCGGTGCCCGTCCGGAACGTCACGACCTTCGAGACGGTCGTGATGGCGGGCCCACCCAAGCGCACGTCAGGTTCCATCCCCAGGCCGTAGCGGGCCAGCAGCGTCGCGAACGTGACCGCTTCGGCCTTCGCCAACCGCTCCGCCGACTTGGCCGGCCACCGCGACAGCACTTCGGCTCCCGTGGTCGCGGAACCGGAGTCGGCGAGCCCGGCGGCCCAGTCGACCAGGTCGGCCACTTGCGGCGACGGATCGCCGGCCAGGTCGACGGGCAGCAGCGCCGCCGCCGCGAGGGACGCCTTGCCCTCCGGGTTGCGGCCCAGGTAGCGGCTGTACGCGTCCAGATCGGCGGTCACGGACTCGACGAGCTTCGCCAGATGGTTGCGGGGCGCTGCCATCGTGAACACGTCAGGCACACCCATCGACAGCTGCGCGGCACCCATCCCTGAAGTTGCCGTGTAGTACTCGACCTTGATCTGGGTCTTGCCCGGCCTGACACGAATCCCCTCACCGAACGCGTCCCCGTAGCGGGAGTTGAACAAGGCCGTGAACTCCTCGCGGCACCTGGTCGCGGGAGTCCTCAGATGGATTTCGGGGTGATACCACGCCCATGCGAGCGCCCAGTCGGCCGGAATCGGCTTACCATCGGAGGCCATAGCGCCGAGCCCAACCCGTAGACGCAGCGGCGCCTCCCAACGACGTTCCAGGTCCAGCGGCGGCGCGGCAGCGGCGCTGTCACCCTCGACCTCGGCGACCTCGCCCAGCACGTCGAGCACGTCGAGGAACTTCGAGGCGTAACTGCGGAAGGAGTAGTTCTCGCCATAGACGTCGAGGAGTCGCTGCAGCTCGGCGCGCATCGGTGCGAGCTCGACACCGAGCCGCCTGTTGGCGGGGATGTCGACCAGCGCGCGGCGTTCCAAGCCGTAGAGGAACAAGAACACGAACCCGATGTCGGCTCTGGGATCTCGCCGTCCACTGGCCAGCCAGGTCAGATAGCCGGCGCGGGCGGTGGGGCTGATCTCGTCGTAGGCCGGCCAGTAGCCCATCTGGGCGTTGCTGAGGTTCGCCGGCGCCCGGGACACCGACAGCCGTGGGTCAATCAGAGCGGGGTCGGTGCCTCCGCGCGGTGCTTGCAGTCCGTGGCCGACATAGAGCATGCCGCCGGGCACCGTGTACTTGCCGATGGTGGCGGTGGTGCCTGGCCCAATCCACTGCACGGTGCGCGTCAGCTGCTGCACGCCCGTGCCTGCTCCGGCGCTCGGTTGGGTGCGCGGCGAAGCAACCTCGGTCGGCGGCGGCGTGGTGGGTGCCTGCGAAGGCGCGGTCAGCGGTGCGGCTAACGGTGCAGTGGACGGTCCAGCCGGCGGTGCGGAGTCAGCCGGGTGCACCGTTGGCGGAGGCGGCGCCGGAGGGGTGCGGCGCAGCCCGGAGGCCGGGGCCGGTGCATCCGGGGTCTTCTTCTTGCTGCGGAATCGGTCGAGCAGTCCCAAGAAATCTCCCTTTGTCAGCGGCGTGCAGGGCGCATCCGTCCACTGTCGCATCCCGGCGCGCTGCCTGTGTCTGACGTAACCACATCAAATTGGGGGAGGGGGTCTGTTCGTCTAGAATCCCCAAGGGGCGAGACAGGGGTCCCGGCGGTGATGCTTGCCCCGCAGTGCCGCGGGGAAGGCGCAAAACACTTGAGAGTTGATGCGAGGCAAGCGGAGAACGATCCGCCGCCCCGGCCACCTCGCGGGGCGGCGTGTACGTCGCAGCCGGCCCGTAACGCACAGGCGATGAGCTCGATGCCAAAGGTTGACGTCCAGCTCACCGTGCGACGAGAAGCCGTGATCGAACGGTGGGCCCCGAATCTCTACGAAGCCGTGTCACGCAGTGACCTGCTGCGGAGCGCCGCGAGGAACAGAGCGTGGAGGCCGTCCCGGGCGTTGATCCCGCGCCGCCAGGCGGCGGCATAACGCAGGCTCCGAGGTGGGCTCAACGCGATGCGGTTACAGCCGTCCTGGCACAACAACGCATCAGATGGCGATCGGCTGCCGTTAGCCTTCCTAGATGGTGAGTGAGCTGGGTGGTCGCCCCGTCACCGCGCGTCAGTGGGAACTCCAGGCTGCGGATGAATGGCTCGCGTACCGACGAGACACGAACTCCGATAGCGCGCACTTCTGCGAGGCTGTGACGCGCCTGATCGTCCGCGCAGTAGGTGAGAACGTGGGTGCCGCCAAGCGTGTCATCGCTCAACTTGGATTGACTTTGAGCAGGTGTGATGAGCTCGACTTCAAAGAGTTTGACCAAACACTTGCCTACGCACTGTGGCACGAAGTGGATCGATATCACCGCGTCACGCAAGCGCTAGACATGCTCTTCGAGCGTGGAGCCCTACCCATAGCAAAACCTGCGCGCCGACTTCAGATGCTCGAGGTGGGTTCTGGTCCCGCGCCGGCGGGTTACGCGACTGTGGACTACTTCGCTGCCCTCGGCGCGTGGACGCAGCGACAGACGGCTGGCTTCCATAGTTCTGATTCTGTCGAGGTGCATACGCTCGATCGCGGCCCGGCTTGGCGACAGATGATTCACCGTCTATCCGAGGAGCTGCTACTAGTCGCTCGAAGCGGCGCCGAGCGTCCCTATGTGCGCAGAGACCGCTTCTTCGACGTCACCTACAACGATCTGCGCGGCTTCAATCCGCGCGAATTGCACAACCAGACGCGAGACCGACATCTGGATCGCATGTTGGAATCAACCTGGGCCGAAGATGGTGACGGCTTCGTGGACTTCGACGCGTGGTTCGCTGTGTCTGATCGTCAGGTCGCGAAGGCGTTGGCAGCGAAGGCTGCTCCGCCGTCGGCGTACGACCTCATCGTCGTGGCCAACTTCATTACAAACGAAGAGATGCTGCAGATGCTCAAGCCTGACGTGGAGGTTCTGGCTCGATCTCTGGTTCCGGGAGGGGTCTTGCTCATACTGAGTGCACCAGGCGCGAAGTACACCCAGATCTGGGAGCACATACGCGAGCTGGCCCGACGTGCCCGGCTTGAACAAGTGGTGGACGAGGTAGTTGGTGCTCATCGCGAACCGGCGACACATGCGCTGGTAGCCAGTGCAACTATCAATGCACTTCGTCACCTAGAGCGTCTAGTTCCGAACGCCTGGACCGCAGCCGAGCTGCCGGATGCGGTCCGGGCCGAGGTCGTCTCAGCCCTGTCCGTGCCTGCCTCAGCACCGATTGAAGAAGCGGCCGCGCGGTTCGGCCCGTACCCGCACTTCCAAGTCCATGCTTTCAAGCGTGGACACCGAGCCATATCGCTCAAGGAACGGAAGCGGTTTTCTCTGCGCAAGGCCACTCAGAGGTAGGACTCGGGCGACGTTTTGGAGAGATACACCGGTGGCTCAGGCGACGAGGAGCCCTCAGTGTTCGTGCGTGAGCTCTGTTCTTTCGAGGGGAGCCTGACCCGGTTCTCCGGACACCTAGATATGGGGGGCGGCGACTCCCCCAAGGCCGACTCTTAGTTCAACGAGATCTGGCCGGGACGCCTGGCCGAGCAGACCGCGGGTGCTGACCGTCACGCGGGAAGGGCCGGGGCACTCAATGAATGTACTTCGGGCGGCCGCAGTGAGGGTGACTCAATCGCGCAGGGCGGTAATCGAGGCCATCCGCTGCTCGTTGTGCTGACGAGGTCAGTACCTGATTAGCTCAAGCTCCCCCGCACGCCGGCAAAAAGGATTTCGGCGTCACGCCGTTGCGTGACTCCCCCGGCATTCCAGCGGGACAGCGTGCCCCCGCGGGGTCGGGTCCGATCGCGGCCGGTGTGGTGCTGCTCGCGAGCGTTCGGAAACTGACGATCGCTGCGGGTTGCGCGGACCTCGGTCCGGCAGCCGAGCGGTGTGTTGCCGTTCCCTATCGATGACGGTTGGTGAGGTGCCAGCGATACCAGTTCGACCGCTGTATCTTCTGGACCGAAGCGCAAGCCGGAAGGAAAGTCGGGATTGGAGCCAACAACAACAGACTGGATTACCGCCTGCGCGGAAGTTTTCGCGGCGTTGGGCACCGTTGGTGCACTATGGGCAGCCTTACTGGCCCTGCGCAGTGACAAACTTGAACGAGCGCGGACCGAGGTCCGGGGGTTTCGTTGCTGGATCGAGGCAGACAAGGACTCGCTCGGCTCGTCCGCCATGGCGACCCTGGTTCTCTACATCGAGAACGCGACGGACGAAGTCCTGTACGACGTGCAAGTCCGAGTGGACGCGCCTGCGATCCTGCGCAACGCGGAGATCGGCTGGTCACGCATGAGATTTCCACCCGCCCCTACTCCGGAGACTATGAACGGCCTGTCTGGACTTAACGTGGGAGACTTCCGGGTGATCCCCGGTTCCGGTGCGGAAGGCATATTCACGGACGGTCGGGGACATCGGTGGCACCGGAGCTCAAGTGGCCGCCTGCAACGTGTCAGTCCTGCAAGGTGGTGGGCCCCCTGGCGCCTGGAGCACCGCCTTGAACGGACGGGACCACGATGGTGGGCGCTTCGATCGAACTGGCACTACCGGTGGGACGACCAAGGAAGCCGGAACGTGAACGGCTACCCGCCGCCGTGGTGGGCCATGGACATCCGGTGGAAGCGGTGGCGATTCACGCGTCGCGAGCACCCAGTGACGCTGCCCTGGTGGGCCTGGCGCGCCCGGTGGCGCACACGCGAGACCATCTGCGCTGCACGGGTGAGAAGGGGCTTGTGCTTGCCATGGTGGGCCATCGACTCGCGCTGGCGGCACTGGCGGTACTGGCGCAAGGAACTGCGGGCTGGGAACCGCGACGCTAGGCAGCAGGAGGCTGCCTGGACCCGCTTTCTCGCGACGGGTCGCCGTGAGGATCTGGAGGCACCGTGAGGGTCATCAGACCACGAAAGAGAACGAGGTGCCGGGCTACCACCACTCGATGGCCGATGGTCAGCGGTTTCGGTGGCCCACGCCGCATCGCGGCCAACTCATCCCGCGCCTGCAACCAGGTTCCCCGTGCTGTGTCACGGAGCTGCTCAACGTACTGCCCGCCATCTCGTTCGTGCGCCTCGATGAGCAATGGGAGGGCTCTGTTCGCGTCGCGCGTGATGCGCCCCAGCCCTCCGTACGACAAGTCTTCCAGTGTCAGTTGCTCCGGCTCGGTCGGGATCCGGTCACGGCTCAGGAGTACGACTTGCTTTAAGGAGAGCGGCCACACCCGATCCATGCGCTTGCCGAGGTCGGGCGGGCATCGCCAGGCGGGGACGAACGCCCGCGCGGTGAGGTCCTGGCCCGGCATCTTCCGGAAGAACTCCGCCGTCAGCCTGGCATTGGTGAAAGAGGAATCCACACACGCGACGTAGGCCGGGAAGGTTATGGCGCTGTTCTGCAACGGGGGCTGGGCCGACGCTCACCGAGTCAGGTCGCGCAGGTTCGTCATCAAGTGACCGAGCACGTCGATGGCGCGATCCTCGCCGGGACGAGCGAGCCACTGGTCGAGGGACTGCTGCGCGCGCTCGTCGGCCTGCTCGGTGTCCACGCCAGGAGGTTAGGGCGAGCGTGTCGGTATCTGCGGACATCCGTAAGCTCGTGCTCCGTGCCGAACGCCGGCGCGCGCGACCCCATCGAACTCGGTAGCCTCGAGGCGCGGGCCGCGGCTTTCCTCAGGCGTCGGTATGTCTCGCCTCTATCGTCGTCGCTGGCGGCACGCAAGCAGGAAGCCCGAAGCCGATCTTGGCTTCCCGGCCATGGCTCCACCTCATTCTGGGGGAGTGGGTCACCTTCGCTGGTGACGAGTTGCACGGGGACCCCGGGACGGCTGTAGGTCACCAGCTACGCGGACAAGCGGAAGGGATGGGCCGCAAGGCGTTCTCGAGATCGTCTAGTCGCAACCGGATCGAGCGCCGGCCACACTGGTACGCCGGGATGGTGCCGTCGCTGATGCGGCGCCGGATGGTGCGCGTGGACAGCGACATCATCTCGGCGGCCTCCTCGATGCTGACGTAGATGGGGAGCTCGCGCTTGCGGGTCATCACCGGTCTCCCTTCGTGACGGTCGGGGTAGCGGATGCGACGAGTCGTCGGACCTCCGCGACGCGCACGTAGAGCCGGCCGGTGCCGTCGAAGCGGGCCCAGCGGGGGCCGACGCCGCGGCGGCGCCAGTCGCGAACGGTGCGCTGCGGAGTGCGGATCAAGGTGCAGAAGTCCTCGAACGTGAGTAGGGCGTTGTCGTGCCACTCCTCAGGGACGTGGATCGGGTGGGTGTTCATCGGTGTCCTCCAATCGTGAGGACCGGCTGCAAGTGGCTGTTCATGCGGGTGCATGTCTTGCGATGTCCTCATTACCTAAGAGAGCGAGGGCGGCCTACACGATCACCGACCGACAAATTCGCGCCGGATTGTCATCGGCCGATCCCTCGTGGCGGGCGACACGCAGGAGACGGGACGTGCTCTTCCGATCGACGGTGGATGCCCCGGGCTCCTCGTTTTGCTTCCAGAGGATTCGCTTGTGTCCCTAGCCGCTCAACTGCGTCTCGGGCAGCTTCGGCAGCGTGGGAGGGTCCGAGGTCAGCGCGGTCGCGATGGAAGATGTCGACCCACTGAGCGCGTGCGTCGTCCACGGTCTCGGCGACGAGGTGGGCGGTGTTGGTTTGCCGCCCGCGGGTCATGCCGACGTACGCCGAGGCTGCGCCGGTGGTCTCGTCGATGAGCAGGTGGGCGTTGTCGACGGTGTCGCCCTGGGCGCCGTGCACGGTGGTGGCGAAGGCGAGCTCGACGTGGCGGTGTGTGTAGTCGGCGGGCAGCGTCCGCTCGCCAGGTCGGCCGCGTACGTCGAGGGCGCCGTCGCCGTGCACTGCCGTCACGGTCCAGGTGTCGCGGTTGGCGACACCGAGGTCGCGGTCGTTACGTCGGGTCGCGATCCGGTCGCCGCTGCTGATCTGCTCACCAGTGGAGGTGGTGAGTGTGCTCGCGGGTGCGTTCGACGGCGCGCTGAGGTCCCTGAGTCGTCGGTCGCGGATCGCGGCGTTAAGGAGGCTGACCTGTTCGCGGGTGTCGGCGATGAGTAGGGGAGCGGCATCCGCTGGTGCGGTGGCGGTCTCCGCGACAGCGGCGAGACGCTCGACCTCGCTGGCGTGGATGACGATGTCGCCGCGTGCGAGCAGCGTGTCGAAGATGTCGGCGCTGTCCTCGCCGGCGCGCATCTGGACGGTGAGGTCGGCGTACTCGGGGTCGGTGAACCGGCGGACGGTGTCGAGCTCGACGTGTCACTCGTCGGGTGTCCAGCGGATGGCGAGGTCGAAGGCGCCGCCGCGTCCGACGGCGGGCAGCTGGTGGCGGTCACCGACGAGGGCGAGGCGGGCACCGGCCTCGTCGGCGACGGTGAGCAGTGCGCGGGTGACGTCCTGGTCGAGCATGCCGGCTTCGTCGACGAGGAGGACGTCGCCGGCTCGGAGCTGAGCGAGAGGCGCCGGGGGCGGGTGCTGCTCGAGGACGAGTCGTCCCCAGTAGCCGTCGGCGTCCCACCGGAAGCCGTGCTGGTGCACGAGCCAGGCGGCCGAGAACGCGTCGTCACCGATCTGCTGCTGCGCGACCTTCGCCGCCTTCAGCGTCGGAGTGGCGACCACGAGCCGGTGTCCGGTGGCGTGGAGACATTCGCTGGTTGCGGCGAGCGTGGTGGTCTTGCCGGTGCCGGCCGCGCCTTCGACGACGACGAGTCGCGCGTCGCTGAGGATCGCGCTGACGACGTCGCGCTGCGAGGCGTCGAGGTGTCGTAGCGAGGCGGAGGAGCCGAGCGGTTCGCGTCCGCCGGAGTGCTCGGCGCGCGTAGCGAGTCGCTCGACGATGTCGGCCTCGACGGCGAGGACGTCGCGGGAAGTGAGCGCGCGGAGGTGCTCGGGCACGTCGTCGCGCTGCAGCAGTGGTTGCGATGCGGAGACGGCGCGAGCGGTGAGGTCCTCGAGCAGCTCGCGGCGTACGGGGCCCTCGGCGATCACGCCGGCGTCGGCGACGATGCGCTCGCACTCGCCGCGCAGGTCGGCGGCGTTCCAGGCTGAGCGTCGGGCGCCGAGGCGGACGAGCGCGAGCTGGACGACGTTGTCGCGGTTGATCCGACCGATGGGAGTCGCGGGCGGCGACCCGGCGTCGGGCGAGGGCGGCGGGGCAGCGAAGCCGAGCTCGTGCAGCTCCTCGAGCCACCGGCTGGTGAGGTCGGTGCCGTCGCGGGGGACGACCTTGTCGGGGCGGGCGTCGGCCCACGCGCGGCGGTCCCAGCTGCGTCGCTGGGTCGGGCCCGGCTCGGTGCCGGGGTGGGCGGCGCGCCAGGCCGCCTCGTAGGCGTCGACGTTGCGGTTGATCTGCGCGGCGCGGGCGCTGAAGCGGGGAGCGTACGGCGCAAGCTCGGCGATCTCGCCGGACTCGCTGTCGAGGGTGTAGCCGTACGCGGCGAGGGTGCGGCGGAACTCGGGGTCGCAGGCGACGGCGGCGTGGCCGATTCCGTTGAGCGCTTCGATGCTGTCGACGACGCCAACGGAGTGCAGTCCGCGCCACCGGCCGTGTGCGAACACGCGGGCGTTGATCTGCAGGTGGAGGTGTCGGTGCGGGTCGCCGGCGCGTGAGGTGTGGTGCCGGACGACGGCGGCGTCGATCTGCTCGACGGGCACCTGCACCTGTCGGCCGCGCGGGCCGACCCGCGTGGTGGCGTGGTCGGCGAGCCAGCCGATGATCTCGACGGCGGCGCGCTCCTGAGCGGCGTCGTACGCCGCGGCGATCGCGGGATGGACGGCGGCGGCGAGCGACCAGGTCTTGGGTCCGTTGACGACGACCTCAACGAACCGCAGACCGTTCTCGTCGGTGCGCAGCCGGCCCTTCGCCTCCCCGGTGTCGACGTCGTAGCCGCCGACCCAGCGTTCGTAGGCGTCGCCGTCGAGGGTCCCCCGTCTGGTCACGCCGGGGGAGTGGGGTTCCCGGGGAGGTACGCCCGTCGTGGACGGCGCGGTCGTCGGCGAGGCGAAGTAGTGGGTGGCGAGCCCGGTGCCCTCGGCGAGGTAGTAGTCGTCGACGCGGGAGCGGTCGGCCTCGACGTAGGAGCGCGCGGCGCCGGCCGCTCCGCGGTAGAACTTCACCCCGCCGTGCATGGCTGCCCACCGCCTCGTCACTGGTCGTCACTGGGCTCGAAAACGACGATCGGCCCGTCCGGGAGGGACGGGCCGTGCTGCTTGATCTACGGAACTTCGTAGCATGCGTGCCGCTCGGTCTGAAGGCTGTCAAGTCTTTCTGGAGCTCGGAGAGCGCGGACTCGTCATCGCTCGTCAGTGGTGCCTCGGTCGAGAAGCTGAATCCATCAGTCGGTGACATGCTCATGTCATGACGACGAGGTGGAGGGGGTAGATGCCGGTTCGAGAGTGCCAGAACGCGTTCGCCGCGGCGGCTGCGGCTGACGGAGTCGCTCTGACGGCTGCGAGTGTCCCCTGGCTGAACGGTCGGGGGCACCTCGGGATTGCCGACGATTTCAGTCACGTCAAGGAGGTGCTGGCAAACATCTTCGAGGCTCTGGGCGGGCAACCGGATGAGCTTGCGAGTAAGCCGATGCGAAGGTTGTCGGGCGACTTCGTGCACGCTCCGACTGGCACCTTCATCGAGGTGGACGAGCGTCAGCACTTCACCTCTCATCGGCTGAAGACGCTCGATCTCTACCCGAGCGGAGCGCGCTTGGGTTTCGACATCGAGGAGTATCGAGACCTCTGCCGAGGCTTAGCGGCGAAGGCCGATCGCGACTTTGCGCACAAGGCGGCAGCCGGATTTGGGCCCGGTGGTCGTCCGCGACAGCGGGCGTACAACGATGCGCTTCGCGACCTCGTGACTCCGTCGATGGAGCTGCCTCCGGTGATCCGTGTCGCTGCTCCGGACCGAGATGGGGTCGCTGCTTACGAACGCGTGCGAGACAGCCTCAAGGCTCTCTAGACCTTCTCTTGTCGACCCCGGTCAGTCCCCGAGTCGGGGGAGAACGGTGTCGGCCAAGTAGCGACGGAGGGCCGGGACGTCCTGCGTGACGGTGCGCCACACCCGCCGCGGGACGAGGTCGTCGTATTGGTGGGCGGCGAAATTTCTCATCGAAACGATCTCTCGCCACGGCTGGTCAGGGAACTGGGTGAGCACGTGATCGGGGATGCGATTGACGGCCTCGCCGATCCGGATCAGTCCCATCTCGACGGCCCACTGGGTGCGGACGTCGGACTCGAAAGCGGTCAGGCTTGGCCCGATGATGTCGGCAAGCACGTCGCACACCTCGACCACGCGCTCGGCTGCCTCGCGCGCCTTCTCGGTCGTCACACCGGGACTGCCTCAGCCAGCACGCGGTCGCGGAAGTTTCCGCGTAGACCGTCGGACGCTACGACGTCGACCTCGATCTGCAGCAGCTCGCTGAGCGCAAGACGCAGCCCAACCTCGTCTAGCAGCGAGGCGTCGTCGGTGAAGTCGACCAGGACGTCGACATCGGAACCCGGCTCGTCATCGCCGCGCGCCACCGATCCAAACAGGCGGGGGTGAGAGGCGTGGTGGCGGGCTGCGAGCTGCCGGATCGCCTCTCGATGAATGTCGATTCGCTCCGACGGCCGACCAGCAAGGGCTCGTGTGAGACGTGCAAGGACATCTGGGGAGGGCGTGCGCCGACCGTTCTCGTACGCCGACAGGTTCGGCTGCGGGACCTTCGCGGCGCGCGCCAGCTGCGCCTGTGTCATCCCGGTCGCTCGCCGGGCAGCGCGTAGATCCATGCGGACATCGTACGGGCGAGATATCGGTACCGATATGCCAAGATCGGCGTCGGTGGCGCGATCAGACCCACCCGTCTTCACGGCGAGTGAAGCGGGTTGCTTGTCTGCCCCGGAACGGTATTGCCCCAATGCACAGCATGGCGACAAAGTGGCGCTGTGAAGCGGATCTGTGTTCGCGACGTCCCCGGCCACGTCTATGCGGCGTTGAGCGGGGCAGCGAAGGCCAACGGTCAGTCACTGTCCACGTACGTGGTCGGTTGCCTCAGCGATGCTGTGCGAGTGGCTGGTGTCGCGGAGTACGTGGCGACGTAAGAGGCGCCCACCGGGACCGGGATCAGCCTGGATGCGGCGTCTGCTGCCGTACGAGAGGTTCGAGGCGCTTCGTGAGCTGTAGCGACGGTCCTCGCCTCGGGACTCGATGGTGTTCTGAAGGTGGATGCCTCTCGCCTGCACGTCATGATCGTCTGTTCTTGTGCCGGTGACGGCAGCCGGAAGGGAGCGGAAGGCCTCCGGGGAAGTGGCGCGCTGCGCGCGGCGGCGGTCTTGGAGACGTTCATCCGTCGCGCTGGTGACTGTTGGCATTCAGGTGGTCGACGGCTGCTGAGCCAGGTACGGCCGTAGGTGCTCGCGCAGGTCGGGGTCGCACACGTAGACGTAGGTGCCGAGCATGCCGCGGGTCAGGAGCACCCGGTAGATGTTGCGGACGAAGCGCAGGATGTCTTCGTCGGTGTAGGTGATGCCGCGGGCGCGGTTGTTCTCCATGCCCTTCTTGTCGAAGTAGTGGTTGCGGTCGAAGACGATCTGCCGGGCCTGGCGGTCGTAGCGAAGGTCGCGGCCGATGATGACGCCGGCGTAGTTGAGGTCGTACCCCTGGATGGTGTGGATCGACCCCACCTCGTTGATCGAACCAGGGGAGTTGATCCAGTCGATATCGGCCACGTTCCAGCGCAGCCGCAGCCCGTCGAGGACGATGTCGTAGGCGTTCTTGTCCCTGCGGCTGCGCCACTGCCAGGCGTAGCCGGCGACCAGTCGTGCCAGTCCAACCTCGGCATCTCGCTCCAGGATCGCGTCATACATCTCGCTGAGGTCGTCGTACATCCGGAGGTCGTAGCCGTCGAAGGGCTGCGGCGGGGGAGAGGAGTCCGCCAGCACGTTGCGGATGTAGGTCACGTAGTCAGCGCCGCCCTGCACACGCATCTGCGAAGCGAGACGGTAGCGGCGGCGTTGCTCATCCTCCCGAGGGAGAAGCGCCGCAAGGGTCTGCTCGCTGACGTCGTGCGGGCGAACGCTCTGCGCTGAATCGAGTAAGAAGATCTGGTGATCACTCTTGGCGATGACCCAGTCAAGCTGCGTCTTGCTGAGGTCGTCCTCGCCGAAGAGCTGCTCGTTGATCGTCCGGAACCGAGCGTTCATCGGCCCAGAGGGCTGATTCGATCGCTGGTTCAGACGGTGGGTCTCGTCCACGATGAGCAGGCTGAATCGGCCCGCGTCGCGGCCGACTTCGTAGGGGGTGAGCACCATCGCCGGGTCGAGGCCAGGGGTCTTCTTGAAGACGTTCTCGATGGACTTGCGCAGCGACTGCTGCGGGATCACGAGTCCGATGCGGAAGTCACGGAGTAGCTCTGGGTATCCCTCGACGAAGAACTCTGACAGCACGGACTCGCCATCGGACGGCTCCGTCAGGTCCGCGTGCTTGATGTCTTGCAGCAACTTCATCAGGTAGACCGCGACGACGGTCTTGCCGGTTCCAGGGTCACCTTGGATGACGATGCGGCTGTCGCGGCGGCCGCTGATGTCGTCGAAGAGGCCCTCGAGGATGTCTTCGACGGCGATCGCCTGGTCTTGCGACAGCGCCTTAAACGGGGACAGCTTGAAGAGGTCGGAGTTCTCGATGTCCCGGATCGGCCGCATGAAGGCCCCTCGCTCGCGCAGCGCGTCGAAGACCTCGTCGAACGTTTCTTGGTAGTCCGCACGACGGTAGTAGTCGGCGTTGGTGACGCCGTCGTTGCGATTGAGCACTTGGTACTTGCCGTCGCCTGCGAACAGTCGGATGAGGTACGACTCAAGGTCGAGGCAGACTGACTTGTTGAACGTGGGGTCGATGATCACTCGGGCGGCGCGGAGTGACTGCTTGCCGGGTGACTCGAGGTGCTGTCGGATTCGCGCTGCGGTGTTGAGGGACTCGCCTACGTAGATCTCGGCTCGGTTGTCCAGCAGGTACACGACCGGCCAGTTGCGGAACCTGGGGTCGCCACTCGACCACGCATCGAGCTCGCGCCTGGTGAGCACGAACTCCTCGATCTCAAAGCTGGTCATACTTCGTGCTCCGACCACGGGCGCGGTCGACCGGGTACTTCTCCCGCGTCTTCTCCAGCTTGTCGAGCACGATCTGGTCGGCGTCGAGATCGAGTCGAGCCGCGAGAAGGTGGCAGTAGGTCAAGACGTCTGCCAGCTCGTCACGAACAGCGCTCTCCTCAGCGGAGTCGCTCCATTGGAAGCACTCCAACAGCTCACCAGCCTCGATGACGATGCTCTTGGCGAGGTTGCCGGGAGTGTGGAACTGAGCCCACTCGCGCTCGTCGACGAACTCGGCAAGCGCGTCGCTGATCCTCGATCCCTGCATGCTCGAACCCTAGTTGCCATGCGCGGCTCTCATTGTGAGTCGCGTGCGGAGGCTTGCAATGGCTTCTCGGCAATCGCTCTCAAGGGTTGGCGCCAGCGTGTCGGGCTCGGTTCCGTCGCGCCCCGCTCGGAAAGATCTCGCAGCTGCTCTCCGCTCCCATGCCATTGCAGTTAGCGGTTTCGATCCGCTGCGGAAATCGGCTGCGTCTTGCCGTTTTCCAACCAGGAGAGCCTTGGTGGGCTGATACTGGCCGCGCTCTCAGCGCCACCGGAACTGACGTCAGGCGCTCACATTTGATGAGGGCATAGCTGCGAAGGTGCCAATGAACGACAACGCGAGCCGGCCCGGCCCACGAGCCGGATGGTGGATTGATCCTGCCGACGGCAATCAGCTGCGCTACTGGAACGGTCAGGCATGGAGCGAGTTCGTCCTGCCCAAGCCAACCTGGTGGGGCGCGCCGAGCGCCGTCGCTAGTCCTGATGTCGCAAGCCGTGGTGGTGACCCGGGCGTGCCGTGGTGGCAGGCGTGGTGGTTCATCATCCCGACCCTGGTGATCTGTCTGCCGGTAGGCCTGATCGGGTTGTGGCGCCGCCCTCGGCTGTCGACCGGCACACGGGTCACCGTGACGGCGGCGACTCTGGTGCTGGTGATCGGAGCGGCTCTTCTTTCTCCCGATGCTGCTGACGATGGCGCCGACCGTGTCGAGGCCGAGACAATTTCTGATTCAACCGCAACGTCCAGTCCCACGGTGGTCCCGAAAGCGGTGGTTCCGGATGTCGTGGGAGCCAGTCGTGCTCGAGCGAGTCGCGAACTGGAAAAGGCTGGCTTGACCGTCGCGAGTGTCCGCCGGGTGCCGTCGGCGGAGCCGCGCGGCACGGTTTTGCGGCAGGGCGCAGAGCCGGGGGCGTCCCTCGCGCTGAAGACTGGGGTCGCTCTAGTGCTGGCCGCGCCTTTGCCACTTGTCCCGGCGGTGGTGGGGGAGTTGGGCCAGCAGGCGAGAGCGTCGCTCCGTGCGGCCGGCTTCCGGGTTCGCGTCGTGACGGCTCGGCGTACGTCTGGTCAGGACAGGCGCGTGCTGAGCCAAGTCCCCAGCTCGACGGACCGGGCGCTTCCAGGATCTGTCGTGAAGCTCGTCGTTGCCGATGTGGTCGTACCCAAACCGAAGCCACAACCGCCGGCTCAGAACTGCACGACCGGGTACGACCCGTGCCTCACCCCGATGTCCGATTACGACTGCGCCGGCGGATCCGGCGATGGGCCCGGATACGTCGACGGCCCCGTCATCATCAGTGGCTCCGACCCCTACGAGCTCGACAACGACGGCGACGGCGTCGCGTGCGAGGACTAGGAGAAATCCGGAGCAATGGGATTTTCGATAAAGGTTGCCCCCGGCGTCCGCGTCCGAGCCTCGAGCCGCGGAGTGAGGACCAGTCTCGGCCCCAGAGCGGCGCGCATCCATGTCGGTGCCGGTCGTACGGGAGTGTCGACTGGGGTCGGACCGGTGGGCTTCTACACCAGCCTCGGCGCCGGTCAGGGGCGTACACACAGCACAGGAGCCACGAACCGCCATCTTGCTGAGACAGCACGTAGCTCGTCCAGCGTCGACAAGGCCGTCGAGGCGCAACGGCTTCAGCAAGCATTCGACGCCATCGCAAATATTCACCGCGAGACGTTTCCCGACGCTCGGCCGCCCGTCGCAGACCGTCCGCCGAGTCCGCCACTCGCTCAACTCCGCAGATTTCATCGCACCGCAGCCCGGCGTGCGACCAGCGTCTTCGACCGATCTGCGCGGCGAGCAGCACTAGCGAAGGCAGACCAGCTAGTTCGCTCAGAGGCTGACGGCATGGGTGCTGATCTGGCTCGCCAACAGGAACGGCAGCAGGCTGCCCTCGATAAGCGGTGGGACCAACTTCTGCGATGTGTGCCCGAGGAGGTGCTGCAAGCCCTCATCGTCGCGTTTGCCGATAACGAGGCGGCTGCTGCACCCCTCGGTGTCGATGGCGCGGAGGTATCGCTCGTGGTGGTCGTTCCTTCGCTGAGCACTATCCCAGAACGGCGGCCCGGCCTCACCAAGAGCGGGAACCTGTCGCTGAAGAAGATGACGAAGACCGAGACTGCGAAGACGTACAAGCAGCTGGTGTTCGGTCATGTGCTCGTCACTCTGCGCGAGGCGTTCGCGGTCGCACCCGGCCTGAAGTCAGCGCGCATCGTCGCGTTGAGATCGTCGTCCGATGCTACGAAGGGCCGGCCCGAGGCACTGCTGGCCGCTACCTGCTCGAGGGAAGCGCTTGCGGCGATCCCGTGGTCGCACGTGGATGCGGCCGACGCCGCTGTGCAGAGCCTCAGCGACGCAGTCTTCATCGAGAAGGGCGTCACACGGGCCTTGCAGCCAATTCCCGCCGACAAGCACCCCGACATCAAGAAGGTCCTAAGCGTTGTCGACTTCAGCGAGGGCTAGAGCGCGGCAACGAGATACCGCGATGCTCTGACGGCCGCACCGGCTCGGGCACGCTCCGAGGCCCGAGGGCCATGCCTAGGCCCTGTCGCGTGCAGCAGAGTTCTTGGGCGTTTGAGCTTGGCGGTCGACCGTCGTAGCTGATGCCGGCGAGCTCTTTGCTTCCGCGTGACGGTTCGGCCACGGCTCTTGCCGCGGCCTGCGCGTGAAAGTCGATGGTTGAGCCGCATCAGGGAAATGCCGACAGGGCGACTTGAACTGTGCACGGCATTCCGCGCCGCGCACGACTGCAGTAGCGACGTTCTAGCCGCAGCCGGGTCGACAACTCCAACTGATGAGGACGCAACAAGCCAAAACTGGCCGTCTCTTGTTCCTCGTATGTTCCTCGCCGAGGCTCCGGCTTCAGAAAACCGCCTCTGACCTGCGGAAACGTGGTGGGCGATACTGGGTTTGAACCAGTGACCTCTTCCGTGTCAAGGAAGCGCGCTACCACTGCGCCAATCGCCCGGGTCGAGCACCGCGCCAACCTGGTGGTCGGCCGGTCGAGGTGGGTACGGGATTCGAACCCGTGTTGACGGATTTGCAGTCCGTTGCCTCGCCTCTCGGCCAACCCACCGTGGAGGCTTGGCATTCTCCGAGCGGACGACGAGGCTCGAACTCGCGACCTCAACCTTGGCAAGGTTGCGCTCTACCAACTGAGCTACGTCCGCTTGCGACTCCCGATCTCTCGGTGAGTGCGGTGTGAACCATATCGGACCTCGGCCCGAGCACAAACTCGGGGTGGTGAGGCCCGTCGGGGCGACCCTCGGCTGGTTCAGACCGAGAGGTCGGTGGAGCCTCCGCGCAGCTCCTCGAGGATGGCGTCCAGGTCGACGTGGTCGGCCTCGGTGCCCTCGGGGACGGCGTCCAGCATCCGTCGTACGAACTGGTGGCACGAGCGCAGCTCGACCTGGGTGACGACGCGGCCGTCGGGGGAGCTGAACTCCATGAGGACGACGGCGGTGCCGTCGCGGGTGACGCCGGGCCACACCTGGACGTCGCCCTCGCCGCAAGGCTCGTACAGGCCCTTGAGGAGGAGGTCGCGGCCGAACGTCCACGTCACCGTCGGCGTGGTCGAGAACACTACGCTCATCGCGTACGGGTCGCGGCCGTCGTAGCGGAGCTCGGCATCGAGCTGCCCCTCGTGACCGGCATCGCCGAGGAGGTCGAGGCAGACCGCCTCGATGATCGGTTGGGTGCTGGCGTCAAGGTTCACCGGGCCGGCCCTCCAAGGTCTTGTGGTGTCAGCGGTTCGTCTCCGCGTGCCGCGCTGGATGGGGCACGAGCGACACGCTGTCACGATCGCGAATCGCCCAACAATGACCGTTCGGTCATTCTTGGCCGACCGGACAGCCGAAAACAGACATTTCAAAACGGACAATTCAGAATCCAGTCCCACTGGCCTCATGTGTCACGTCGTGCGTGATCGTTTGATCGTCACACGAGCACCACGAGTCACCATGGGTGACAGAGATGAACCCTGGTCCAACCCGGCGCGGACATGCGTTCGGCCGGCTCCCCACGACGGGAACCGGCCGAACTCCGGTGGGCGATACTGGGTTCGAACCAGTGACCTCTTCGGTGTGAACGAAGCGCGCTACCACTGCGCCAATCGCCCGGAGCGCGGTCACACTAGCGCACGAAGCGGCTGCCTCTCACATCGAGGCAACTCGGTGGGCCCGGGTCGACGTACGTCGATAGCATCGCGGGCGTCCCGCCAGGCCCGAGCCCTACGAAAGAGGCGAATCGTGTCCGACCCGTCCTCGTCCCTGACCGTGCACGTCGATGGCGATGAGCGCACCGTCGAGACGGGGACAAAGGCCTGGGAGCTCTTCCGCGACGACCCCGACGTGATCGCCGCACGGGTCGGGGGAGTGCTGCGCGACCTCTCGTACGACTTGGTCGCCGCGGACGCGGTCGAGCCGGTCCGCATCGACAGCCCCGACGGGCACGACATCCTGCGACACTCCACCGCTCACGTGATGGCGCAGGCCGTGCAGGACCTGTTCCCCCAGGCGCGGCTGGGCATCGGCCCACCGATTACGGACGGCTTCTACTACGACTTCGACGTCGAGACGCCGTTCGTCCCCGAGGACCTCGACAAGATCGAGACCCGGATGCGCAAGATCATCAAGGAGGGCCAGCGGTTCTCCCGTCGCGTCACGACGGACGCCCAGGCGATCGACGAGCTGGCCGACGAGCCGTACAAGATCGAGCTCATTGGCCTCAAGGGCGGCGCGGGCGCCGAGGACACCGACGGCGCGGCGGTCGAGGTCGGCGGCGGCCAGCTGACCATCTACGACAACGTCCGCCGTGACGGCGAGGTCGCGTGGAGCGACCTGTGCCGCGGCCCGCACCTGCCGACGACCAAGCGGATCCCGGCCTTCAAGCTGATGCGCAGCGCCGCGGCGTACTGGCGAGGCGACGAGAAGAACAGGCAGCTGCAGCGGATCTACGGCACCGCCTGGGAGTCCAAGGAGGCGCTGGCCGACCACCTGCACCGCCTCGAGGAGGCCGAGCGGCGCGACCACCGCAAGCTCGGGCGCGACCTCGACCTGTTCAGCTTCCCCGACGAGATCGGCTCCGGCCTGCCGGTCTTCCACCCCAAGGGCGGCGTGCTCAAGCGGGTGATGGAGGACTACGTGCGCCAGCGTCACATCGAGGAGGGCTTCGAGTACGTCGGCACCCCGCACATCGCCAAGGAGGGCCTCTACTACACCTCCGGGCACCTGCCGTACTACGGCGAGGGGATGTTCCCTGCGCTCGACGTCGACGGCATGGACTACCGCCTCAAGGCCATGAACTGCCCGATGCACAACCTCATCTACCGCTCGCGCCAGCGCTCGTACCGCGAGCTGCCGCTGCGCCTGTTCGAGTTCGGGCACGTCTACCGCCACGAGAAGTCCGGCGTCATCCACGGGCTGACCCGCGTGCGCGGCTTCGCCCAGGACGACTCGCACTCCTACGTCACCAAGGAGCAGGCGCCCGGCGAGATCCAGCACCTGCTCGACTTCATCCTCGGGCTGCTGCGCGACTTCGGGCTCGACGACTACTACCTCGAGCTGTCCACGCGTGACGACGCGAAGCCGGACAAGTTCATCGGCTCCGACGAGGAGTGGGCCGAGGCGACCGCCGTGCTGGAGAGGGTCGCCACCGACTCCGGCCTCGAGCTCGTCCCGGACCCGGGCGGGGCGGCGTACTACGGCCCCAAGATCAGCGTCCAGGCCCGCGACGCGATCGGGCGCACCTGGCAGATGTCGACCATCCAGTACGACTTCAACCAGCCCTCGCCCGACCGGTTCGCGCTGGAGTACAGCGCCGCCGACGGCAGCCGGCAGCAGCCGGTGATGATCCACTCCGCGAAGTTCGGCTCGATCGAGCGGTTCATCGGCGTGCTGGTCGAGCACTACGCCGGCGCCTTCCCGCCCTGGCTCGCTCCCGTGCAGGTCGTCGGCATCCCGATCGCCGAGCGGCACGCCGACTACCTGTACGACGTCGCGCGCCGCCTGCGCGAGCGAGGCGTACGCGTCGAGGTCGACGAGTCCGACGACCGGATGCAGAAGAAGATCCGCAACGCCCAGCTGCAGAAGGTCCCGTTCATGGTCATCGCCGGCGACCAGGACGTCGAGGCCGGGGCGGTGTCGTTCCGCTACCGCGACGGGCACCAGGACAACGGCGTCTCGGTGGACGACGCCGTCGAGCGGGTCGTCGCCGCCGTGGAGTCCCGCGCGCAGGTGTGAGTCGGGGCCGAGGCCGGCGCCGCGGTGGGTGGTGGTCTCGACGTCCTCGCTCGCAGGGCTCGCGTCGGGCTCGACCACCCGTTGGGCTCGACCACCCGTTGGGCTCGACCACCCGTTGGGCTCGACCACCCGTTGGGCTCGACCACCGGTGGTCGAGCAGCGAGCGCCAGCGAGCGCGTCGAGACCCCTGGAGCGAGAGTCGATCGGTCCCGTCGGCGCGGCGGAGAAGTTTTCGTGACGTCATGTCGCGTGTACCCCTTGACACCGTGACGTGGTGTCGCAGTAACCTCCCGAGTGTCCGTTACACGACGTCACACTCAGGTGAGGTGGACCGCGATGACCGCGACCCAGGAGCCGACCAGCACGACCGTCAGCAACGAGGAGCTCGAGGCCGAGCTCGCCCGGATCGAGGAGTCCGTCGCCCGCTCGGTGGCGAACAAGTCGTACGAGGAGCGTCTGCAGACGCTCTCGGAGGCCTCGGTGCACCAGCACTTCGACGCCTTCGTCGACATCGCCTGGGACGACCCGGACTACGCGATCGACCACACCGACGAGCGCTGGGTGCTCCCGGCGGTCGACATCCTCGGCGCGACGGACTGGTACCAGTCGCTGCCGAAGGACGAGCAGATCCGCGTCGGGATCTACCGCCAGGCCCAGATCGTCAAGGTCGGCCTGCAGTTCGAGCAGATCCTCATCAGCGGCCTGATGAACCACGCCTTCTCGCTGCCCAACGGGTCGCCGGAGTTCCGCTACGGCACCCACGAGGCGACCGAGGAGTGCCACCACACCCAGATGTTCCAGGAGTTCGTGAACCGCTCCGGCCAGCACGTCACCGGCGGCCGCTGGCTGTTCCGCAACGCCGCGCCGTTCCTGCCGCTGGCCGCGCGCTGGGTGCCGTACGGCTTCTTCTTCGGCGTCCTCGCCGGCGAGGAGCCGATCGACCACGTCCAGAAGTCGGTGCTGCGCGCCGGTGAGGACATGCACCCGCTGCTGCGCCGGATCATGCAGATCCACGTGGCGGAGGAGGCCCGCCACATCGGCTTCGCCCACGAGTTCCTCCAGCACAACGCGTCGCGGCTGAGCCGCCGCGAGCGGGCCCTGATCTCGGTCGCCGTGCCGGTCATCATGCGGGTGCTGTGCGACGAGATCCTCGTCCCCAGCAAGCAGGCGCAGGCCGCCATGGGCATCCCGGACGCCACCATGAAGGAGGCGTTCTGGGACTCCCCGAGGTCGCAGAAGTTCCTGCGCGACCTGTTCGGTGACGTCCGGATGCTCGCCGAGGAGTGCGGCCTGATGAACCGCACGTCGCGGAAGGTCTGGCGCGCCATGAAGATCGACGGCCGCTCCTCGCGCTTCCGCAGCGAGCCGGCGTCCGCCGCGGCCTGAGCGCTCCTCGTGCCGTACGTCGTCACGCAGTCCTGCTGCGCCGACGCCTCCTGCGTCGTCGCCTGCCCGGTCAACTGCATCCACCCGGCTCCCGGTGAGCCCGGCTTCGCCACCGCCGAGATGGTGTACGTCGACGCCGCCTCGTGCGTCGACTGCGGGGCGTGCGCGACGGCGTGCCCGGTGGACGCGGTGGTGCCGCACACCAAGCTGACGCCGGAGCAGGAGCCGTTCCGGGCGCTGGCCGCGGAGTACTACGACGCCTTCCCGCACCGCCCGCGCACGCCCCTGGCGGTCGTACCCGCGCAGCGCACGCTGCGCCGCCCGCGCCCGGCCCGCTTCGCGGTGGTCGGCGCGGGCCCGGCCGGGATGTACGTCGCCGACGAGCTGCTCAAGCAGCCCGGCTTCAGCGTCGACGTCCTCGACCGGCTGCCCACGCCGTACGGCCTGCTCCGCGCCGGCGTCGCCCCCGACCACCCGCACACGAAGGCGGCGCAGAAGCTGTTCGCCGCCGTCGAGCGGGAGCAGGGCTTCGGCTACCTCCTCGGCGTCGAGGTCGGCCGCGACGTGACGCTCGCCGAGCTGGCGCGGCACTACGACGGGGTCGTGTACGCCGTCGGTGCGGCGTCCGACCGGCGGCTCGGGATCGAGGGGGAGGACCTGCCCGGCTCGCTGCCCGCGACCGAGCTCGTCGCCTGGTACAACGGCCACCCCGACCACCAGGACCTCGACGTGGACCTGGGCCACGAGCGCGCGGTGGTCATCGGCAACGGCAACGTCGCCCTCGACGTCGCCCGGGTGCTCTGCCAGCCGCCGCAGCGGCTGGAGGCCACCGACGTCTCCCGCACGGCGTACGACGTCCTCTCCCGCTCGACGCTGCGGGAGGTCGTCGTGCTGGGCCGGCGCGGCCCGGCCGAGGCAGCTTTCACCGTGCCCGAGCTCGTCGGGCTGGTCGGGCTCGCCCGCGAGGGCGGCATCCGGCTGCGGCTCGACCTCGGCGGTGCCGAGCTCGGGGACGACCCGCGCTCGCGGCTGCTGGCCGAGCTGGAGACGATCACGTCGGCCGCGCCCGACGCCCGTACGCTCACGCTGCGCTTCCTGGCCTCACCGTCCCGGCTGCTCGGCGACGACCGCGTCGCCGGGGTCGAGGTCGCCCGGACTCGGCTGGTCGAGACCGACGGTGTCGTGCGCGCCGAGCCGACCGGGGAGACCGAGACCATCGAGGCCGGCCTGGTGCTGCGCGCGGTCGGCTACCACGGACGACCCGTCACCGACCTGCCGTACGACGAGGCGACCGGCACCGTGCCCAGCGACCGCGGCCGGGTCCGCCCGGGGACGTACGTCGCCGGCTGGGTCAAGCGCGGGCCGACCGGCTTCATCGGGTCCAACAAGGCTGACGCGCAGGAGACCGTCGCGCGGATCCTCGACGACCTCGACGTCGACGCGGTGGCCCCGGCGCCCGAACCCCGCGAGAGCCTGCGAGAGCTGCTCGACGAGCGCGGTGTCCGCGTCGTCGACCGCGCCGGCTGGCGGGCGATCGAGGCCGAGGAGCGCCGACGTGGCTCGGACGCGGGGCGGGAGCGCACGAAGCTCCTCGACGTCGAGGAGATGCTGGCGACGGCAGCGGCGTCGGCGTCGGCGGGCCCCGCCGCGCGACGGCGCGGGTACGCTGCCCGCAGGGCCCGAGCGGGCTCGCGATGACCGAGGGGCACAGGAGCTGAGCATGGCCACCAGCGCGGACCGTCGTGTCGACGGACGCCAGTCGCGCTGGGACCGTCACAACGCCGAGCGCCGTCAGCACCTCATCGACGCCGCCGTGGCCGAGATCGAGGCGTCGCCTCCGGGCAGCGAGATCCACGTGCACCAGATCGCGGCGCGCGCCGGCGTCGGCCGTACGGTCGTCTACCGGCACTTCGACGACCGCGCCGACCTGGACCGTGCGGTCACCGCCGAGATCGTCGACGGCCTGGCCGAGCGGCTGGTCGCCGAGGTCACCCTGGACGGCACCATCCCCGACATCGTGCGCCGCGTCGTCGGCAGCTACGTGGAGTGGGCCAGCGGGCACCCGCCGCTGCACATGCTCGTCATCCAGGGCAGCGGCGCAGGCGGCAGCCCCCTCGAGGAGGGGATGGGCCGGATCGCCGGCCAGGTCCACGAGCTGCTCGGGTACGCCATCGAGGTCCTCGGCCTTGACGCCTCCGACGACGAGCTCGCCGCGCTGGACTCGCTGGCGTACGGGCTGGTCGGCGCGGTCTTCGGCGCCGTACGCCGCTGGTCGGGCTCGGACCCCGAGAGCCGTCCCGCCCCCGACGTGCTGGTCGGCCTGGTCGCCGACTCGGTGTGGTTCCTCATCAGCGGCCACGCCGCCCACCTCGGTCTGGTTCTCGACCGCGACCAACCGGTCGAGGAGGTGCTGCTCGGCGCACTGTCCGAGCCCACCCCATGAGCGCCGCTGCCGACGAGCGCGACCGGGCGCTCGGCGGGCTGGAGCGCCTGTGGACCCCGCACCGGATGCAGTACGTCGCCTCGGCGGGGGAGGGCGCCGAAGAGACGCCGGGCTGCCCCTTCTGCGCGATGCGCGAGCCCCGCGACGGCGACCTCGTCGTGCACCGGGGCGAGCACGTGCTCGCGGTGCTCAACCTGCACCCGTACAACCCGGGGCACCTGATGACGATGCCGTTCCGCCACGTCGCCGACTACGAGGACCTGACTCCGGCGGAGACCACGGAGCTGGCGGAGGCGACCCAGCAGGCCCTCCGGGTGATCCGCGCGGTCAGCCACCCGCACGCCTTCAACGTCGGGATGAACCTCGGCGGGGTCGCCGGCGGTTCGCTGTCCGAGCACCTGCACCAGCACGTCGTCCCTCGCTGGTCCGGGGACGCCAACTTCATCACCGTCGTCGCCGGCACGAAGGTCCTGCCGCAGCTGCTCGCCGACACCCGCGACCTGCTCGCGGAGGCGTGGTCGGCCGCCGGGTGAGCGACCGGTAGCCTGCTGCCGCCATGCTGGAGAGATTTCGCGCCTTCTGGACAGGAGTCTGGAAGCCCCTCGGTGACCTGCTCCTGCGTCTCGGCGTGAGCCCGGACGCCGTCACGCTCGTCGGCACGATCGGCGTGTCCGCGGGCGCGCTGGTGTTCTTCCCGCAGGGCCAGCTGCTGATCGGCGTGCTCGTCGTCACCGCATTCGTCTTCTCGGACATGATCGACGGCTACATGGCCCGTACGTCGGGCCAGGTGACGACGTTCGGCAGCTTCTGGGACTCCACCCTCGACCGGGTCGGTGACGCGGCCGTCTTCGGCGGGCTGGTCCTCTACTACGCCGGCACGCACTACGACGGGGTCGCGCCGCAGCTGTTCCTCGTGCTGAGCCTCTACTGCCTGGTCATGGGGTCGGTCACGTCGTACGCCCGCGCCAAGGCCGAGTCGCTCGGGCTCGACGCCAAGGGCGGCATCGCCGAGCGCTCGGACCGGCTGGTGGCGATCCTCGTGATGACCGGCTTCAACGGGCTGCTGGGCTGGGAGTGGCTGACCCAGCTGACCCTCGTCGTGCTCGCGCTGGCGACGACGTACACCGTCGTCTTCCGGGTGCTGAAGGTGCGCCGCCAGGCGGTCGCGCGCGACGCCGCCGCCTGACCCGGGCGACCCTGTGGACGCCCGGACCGGGCGTACCGCACGGACCCTAGGGTTGAGCCATGACTGACGTGACTTCTGGATCGATCGGCACCGTGCCCGTCAAGCGCGGCATGGCCGACATGCTCAAGGGCGGCGTCATCATGGACGTCGTCACCGCCGAGCAGGCGAGGATCGCCGAGGACGCCGGCGCCGTCGCGGTGATGGCGCTCGAGCGGGTGCCCGCCGACATCCGCGCGCAGGGCGGCGTCAGCCGGATGAGCGACCCGGACATGATCGACTCGATCGTCTCGGCGGTCTCGGTCCCGGTGATGGCCAAGGCCCGCATCGGCCACTTCGCCGAGGCGCAGGTGCTGCAGAGCCTGGGCGTCGACTACGTCGACGAGTCCGAGGTGCTGACGCCGGCGGACTACGCCCACCACATCGACAAGTGGCGCTTCACCGTGCCGTTCGTGTGCGGCGCGACGAACCTCGGCGAGGCGCTGCGCCGGATCACCGAGGGGGCGGCGATGATCCGCTCCAAGGGCGAGGCGGGCACCGGCGACGTCTCCAACGCCGTGACCCACATGCGCACCATCGGTGCCGAGATCCGCCGGCTGCAGTCGCTGGCGCCCGACGAGCTCTACGTCGCCGCGAAGGAGCTGGGCGCGCCGTACGACCTGGTCCGCGAGGTCGCCGAGCGCGGCGCGCTGCCGGTCGTGCTGTTCACCGCGGGCGGGATCGCGACGCCGGCCGACGCGGCGATGATGCGTCAGCTCGGCGCCGAGGGCGTGTTCGTCGGCTCGGGCATCTTCAAGTCCGGCAACCCCGCCCAGCGGGCGGCGGCGATCGTCGAGGCGACCACCTTCTTCGACGACCCCGACGTGGTCGCCAAGGTCTCGCGCGGGCTCGGGGAGGCCATGGTCGGGCTCAACGTCGAGGCGATCCCCGAGCCGCACCGGCTGGCCGAGCGCGGCTGGTGACCGGCTTCGGCCCGGTCGGCGGCGCCGGCGCGGCCCCCGAGGAGGACCTGCAGCGCTGGACCCGGCTGCACGTCTGGGCCGGGGTGCTCGACGACGAGGCGCTGCTCGCCGAGGTCGTCTCCGCGATCGAGGCCGAGCTGCCGGGCATCGAGGCGTCGGTCCTCGCGCGCGCCTGGATCGGCGGTGCGCAGGCGGAGCTGCGCCGCTCGGCCGAGGGGTGGCCGAGCCCCACGGAGCACGAGCGGCTGCTCGCCGCGCTCGCGGAGTGCGACGAGCACGGGGTGCCCGTGCTGCTCGGTGCCACGCCCGCGGACGCGCGGGCCGAGGCGGAGCGTCGTACGTCGGCGCGCGGGGTCGCCTGGTGCGCGGTCGACGACGTGCTGGCCGCCGTGAGCAGCAGGGTGCTGCGGCTCGAGCTGCGCCACCTCGACGGCTCGGTCGCCGAGGCCGGCGACCCGCTGGCCGGGCCGGTGCTCGCCTGCGTCGAGCGCCACGGGCTGCGCACCCGGATGCACGAGGGGCGCTGGGAGGTCGCGGTCCGCTGGCAGCGCCGGGTGGACTAGCAGGCCCGGTCTCGACGAGCTCGACCTACGGTGGTCGAGACCACGTACGCGTCGGGGCAGTGGGTGTGCGGCTTGCGGTGGCTGGTCTCGACGGGCACTCCCTCGCTGGCGCTCGGTCGTTGCTCGACCTCCCGAGGTGGTCGAGCCCGAACCGAGCGCAGCGAGGGAGGACGGCGAGACCACCGGGCGCTGCGCGCCTGCCTGGGGGACGGGTGCGTCTCAGCGGCGGGCGGTGACCAGCCGGACCGAGGCCGGCAGGTGCGCCCTGCCCTCGGCGTCCACCGCACCGGCGAACACCTCGCGCACGGCACCCTGGACCAGGTCGCGCTCGCGCTGCGAGCGGCCGTCCAGCAGCACCCGGGTCGGGCCGAAGTCGAGGGCCGCACGAGACGCTGCCTCCGGGTCGCCGCCTGCCACGGGCAGCACCAGCTCGCGCGGTGCCACGGCGACGTCGCGCCACCCGGCGCCGGCCAGCAGGGGGACGACGTACTCCTCGTCGCTCCAGGAGTACGACCCCGCGTCTGCCGGCGACTCGGAGGGGACGTCGTACCCCTCGGCCGCGAGCGCCGAGCGGGCCGCCTGGTACGGCGCCTCGAACAGCGCCGAGGAGCTGCGCGGGCCCCACACCGCGAACGCCAGCCGGCCGCCGGGACGGGTGACGTCGGCCAGCGTCCGCATCGCCGCCGCGGGGTCGGCGAAGAACATCACCCCGAACCGCGACAGCACGACGTCGTACGCCGCCGACGGACCCTGCCAGGTCACGACGTCGGCGCAGGTCCACTCGACCGGGGCCGCGCCCTCGGTCGGCGGCGCCTGGGCGGCAGCCTCCAGCATCTCGGCCGCGACGTCGATCCCGGTGACCGCTCCGGTCGTGCCGACCGCCGCCGCGGCCTGGCGTGTCGTCGGGCCGGTGCCGCAGCCCACGTCGAGCACCTGCTCCCCGGGCTGCAGCGCCGTCGCCTCCAGCAGCACCTGCGAGACCGGTGCGAGCTGCCGCTCCAGCTCGGAGGCCTGCGCGAGCCACCGGCTCACTCGGTCGCCGGCCCACTCCTCGGGTGCGCTCATCCCTCGTCCTCTCCTCCGGTGGTGTCGTCGAGCCGGACCGAGCGGCCCGGGGTGATCGCGGAGGCCAGCAGGCCGCTGTTCGGCACTCGCAGCAGCTCGCCGTCGCAGTCCAGCGTGGTGTAGAGCAGCCCCGCGTCGAGCACCACACCGCAGTGCGGGCCGCCGAGGGCGCCCGACCAGACGGTGATCGTCTCGCCCGCGGTGTACGGGCGGGCGATGAGCAGCACCAGGCCGGCGAAGAAGTTGCCCAGCGACTGCTGGGCCGCGATGCCGATGACCACACCGGTGACGGCGCCGCCCACGAGGAACTGGCTCAGGTCGACGCCGACCACGTCGAGGACGGCGATCGCGATCAGCAGGTAGCCGACCACCTGGATCAGGAACCGCAGCGGCCCGGCCGCCGCGCCGGAGCGCGTCGACACGACCCGGGTGACCTCGCTGGCGGCCGAGCGCGTGGCGAGGACGCCGAGGACGAGCACCAGGGCGGCGCAGGCGTACGACGCCACGCGGGCGCGGTCGAGGTCGGGGTGCGCCCGGTTCAGGGCGTGGCCGACCGCCAGCGCGACGACGGCCAGCGCGCCGAACCCGACGGCACGGCGGAGGTCCAGCCGGATGTGCTCGTCGAGCCTGCCCTCCAGGCGGCGCAGCGCCTCGCGCGTCTGCGGGCGACGCTCACCTCGTGCCATGCGCCCAGTGTGGCGGGTCCCGGACGTGTCTCTCGATTCGTGGCCTGCTGCCCGCCGCCCATCACGCACGCTGGCTGCGTTTGCGGAACCTCGCCGGGCCCCGGCCCGGCTTCGCTCCCGCGCCTTGCCACCGCACGCGCTGGACGACGTGCAGCGGACGGCCAGAATCGCGAGACACGCCCTAGAGTCCGGCGGGTGTCCGGACCACTGGTGGGAGTGCTCGCGCTGCAGGGCGACGTCCGCGAGCACCTGCGGGCGCTGGAGCGGGTGGGGGCGCGTGCGCGTCTCGTACGACGTCCCGCCGAGCTCGCCGCGTGCGACGGGCTGGTGCTGCCCGGGGGCGAGTCGACGACGATGGTGCACCTGGCCCGGCGGTTCGCGATGCTCGAGCCGCTGCGCGAGGCCGTACGGGACGGGCTGCCGACCTTCGGGACCTGTGCCGGGATGGTCCTGCTCGCCGACCGGCTCCTCGACGGGACCGCCGGGCAGGAGACCGTCGGCGGGCTGGACGTGACGGTGCGCCGCAACGCGTTCGGCCGCCAGGTCGACTCGTTCGAGGGCGAGGTGGACGTCCCGGTCCTCGGCGGGTCGGGGTTCGCGGCGGTGTTCATCCGCGCCCCCTGGGTCGAGGACGCCGGAGCGGATGTCGAGGTGCTGGGCCGGGTGGAGGCCGGCGGCGCGAGTAGGATCGTCGCCGTCCGCCAGGGCGCCGTGCTCGCGACGTCGTTCCACCCCGAGGTGGCCCCCCGGGGCCGCACCGGCGGGGAAGGTCCCGACGACCGGCTGCACCGCCTGTTCGTGGACGAGCTCGTGACAACAGACGTGAAGGGGAACCGCTGATGTCGGGTCACTCCAAGTGGGCGACGACCAAGCACAAGAAGGCCGTCGTCGACGCCAAGCGCAGCAAGCTCAACACCAAGCTGATCAAGAACATCGAGGTCGCCGCCCGGATGGGCGGGGGAGACCCGGCAGGCAACCCGACGCTCTTCGACGCCATCCAGAAGGCGAAGAAGAACTCCGTCACCAAGGACAACATCGACCGCGCCGTCCAGCGCGGGTCGGGCGCCGAGGCGGGTGGCGCGGAGTACTCCACGATCATGTACGAGGGCTACGGCCCCAACGGCGTCGCGTTCCTCGTCGAGTGCCTCACCGACAACAAGAACCGTGCCGCGATGGAGGTCCGTACGGCGATGACCCGCAACGGCGGGTCGCTCGCGGACCCGGGCTCGGTGTCGTACCTGTTCAACCGCAAGGGCGTGATCGTCGTCCCGGCCGGGCAGGAGAGCAGCAACGTCTCCGAGGACGACGTCCTCGAGGCGACTCTCGAGGCGGGTGCCGAGGACGTCAACGACCTCGGCGAGAGCTTCGAGGTGGTCACCGAGGCGACCGACCTCGTCGCCGTGCGGCAGGCGCTGCAGGCCGCCGGTCTGGACTACGACTCCGCCGACGCCTCGTTCGTGCCCTCGATGCAGGTCGAGGTGGACGCCGACGGCGCCGGCAAGGTGATGCGTCTCTTCGACGCGCTCGAGGACCTCGACGACGTGCAGAACGTGTACGCCAATGTCGACATCCCCGACGCGGTGCTGGAGTCGCTGGACGCCTGAGGCGTTCCGCTCGGCGCGTCGGGTCGCCGGACGGCGCAACGGCTCGCTAGGTTCGTGCGAACACGTGTTCGTCGACGACGGTGGGGTTCTGATGAGGGTGCTGGGGATCGATCCCGGCCTGACCCGGTGCGGGATCGGGGTCGTCCAGGGCGAGCCCGGACGACCGCTGTCGATGGTCGACGTCGGTGTCGTGCGCACTGCCGCCGACCTGCCTGTCGCGCAGCGGCTGGTGCAGATCGAGACAGGGCTCGAGGCGTGGATCGAGGAGCACCGTCCCGACGCCGTGGCGGTGGAGCGGGTCTTCGCCCAGCACAACGTGCGGACCGTGATGGGCACTGCCCAGGCCTCCGGGATCGCGATGGTCGTCGCCGCCCGGCGCGGTCTGCCGGTCGCGATGCACACCCCGAGCGAGGTCAAGGCCGCGGTGTCCGGCAGCGGTCGCGCCGACAAGGCGCAGGTGGCTGCGATGGTGACCCGGCTGCTGCGGCTCGACGCGGCGCCCAAGCCGGCCGACGCATCCGACGCGCTCGCGCTCGCGATCACGCACGTGTGGCGCGGTGCGGCGCGTACCCGGCTGGAGGAAGCGGTCGCGCGGGCCGGGGCGGCGCGATGATCGCGTCGCTGACCGGGACGGTGGCCGTCGTGCGCCTGACCAGCGCGGTGCTCGTCGTCGGTGGTGTCGGGCTGGAGGTCCAGTGCACCCCGCGCGCACTGGCCGACCTGCGGACCGGGCAGACCGCGACGCTGGCGACCTCGCTGGTGGTGCGCGAGGACTCCCTGACGCTGTTCGGCTTCGGCGAGGACGACGAGAAGCAGACCTTCGAGCTGCTGCTCACCGCCAGCGGCGTCGGCCCGCGGATCGCCCAGGCGATGCTGGCTGTGCACACCCCCGACGCGCTGCGTGCGGCGGTCGGCAACGCCGACCTCAAGACGCTCACCGCCGTGCCGGGGATCGGGCAGAAGGGCGCCCAGCGGATCGTGCTGGAGCTCAAGGACAAGATCGGCGCGCCGACCGGCGCCGGGCCCGCCCAGGTGCCGACCGCGTCGGCCGCGGACTGGGAGCAGCAGGTCCACACCGGTCTGGTCGGGCTGGGCTGGTCGGCCAAGGAGGCGGACAAGGCGGTGTCCGCCGTGGCGCCGATGGCCGAGGAGACCGCACCCGAGCGGCCCGACGTCGCCGCCCTGCTGCGCGCCGCCCTGCAGTCGCTGAGCCGCTCGTGAGCGGGGAGGACGCGCTCGACGCCGCCGAGCAGGCCCACCTCGACGACCTGGCGCACCGGGTCGTGGAGGCCGAGGCATCCGGGGACGAGCGCGCGGTCGAGGCCGCGCTGCGGCCCCGGCGGCTCGACGAGGTCGTCGGCCAGGAGCGCGTACGCGAGCAGCTGGCCCTCGTGCTCGCTGCGGCGCGTGGCCGCGAGCGCACCCCCGACCACGTCCTGCTCTCCGGACCGCCGGGGCTGGGCAAGACGACCCTCGCGATGATCATCGCCGCCGAGATGGGCTCGCCGCTGCGACTGACGTCGGGACCGGCGATCACCCATGCCGGCGACCTCGCCGCGATCCTGTCCGGGATGAACGAGTCCGACGTCCTCTTCGTCGACGAGATCCACCGGATGTCCCGCCCGGCCGAGGAGATGCTCTACATGGCGATGGAGGACTTCCGGGTCGACGTCGTCATCGGCAAGGGGCCCGGCGCGACGGCGATCCCGCTGGAGATCCCGCCGTTCACCCTCGTCGGGGCGACCACCCGCGCCGGGCTGCTGCCCGGCCCGCTGCGCGACCGGTTCGGGTTCACCGCGCACCTCGAGTTCTACGAGCCCGCCGAGCTGGACCGGATCGTGGCCCGCTCGGCGGCGTTGATGGAGGTCCCGGTCGACGCCGACGGCCGGGCCGAGATCGCCTCCCGCTCCCGGGGGACGCCCCGGATCGCCAACCGGCTGCTGCGCCGGGTGCGCGACTACGCCCAGGTCCGCTCCGACGGGACCGTCACCCGGGACATCGCCCACCGCGCGCTCGACCTGTACGAGGTCGACGCCTCGGGCCTGGACCGGCTCGACCGGGCGGTGCTCGACGTGCTCTGCCGCCGCTTCGGCGGCGGGCCCGTCGGGGTGAGCACGCTCGCGGTCGCCGTGGGTGAGGAGCGGGAGACGGTCGAGGAGGTGGCCGAGCCGTTCCTCGTACGGATCGGCTTCCTGGCCCGTACCCCTCGCGGGCGGGTGGCGACGCCTGCCGCGTGGTCGCACCTGGGCCTGACCGTGCCCGCCGGCGCCCCGTTCTCGGACTCGGCCCTGCCGGCCGAGGCGACGCTCTTCGACGAGGACGCCGACCCGACCGGATGACGCCGAGCCGCCCGGACGGGCGGGTGGAGACGGCCGTTACACTTCCCGCTGGCCCTGCGCACCCTTGCGGAGCCTCGTCCTGCACTCGAACCCCGGAAAGCGATACTCCGTGTCGTCAGAGCTGACGCCCCTGCTCCTCCTCGTCGTCCTCCTGGTGGTCTTCTGGCTGGTCGTCCTGCGCCCCGCGCGGAACCAGCAGCGCAACCAGGCCACGCTGCAGCGCAGTCTCGAGGTGGGCGACGCCGTCGTCCTCTCCGCCGGGATCTTCGGCACGGTGACGGCGCTGGAGGAGAGCCGGGTCCGGCTCGAGATCGCTCCCGGCACGGTGATCGAGGTGGCCCGCCAGGTGGTCGTCCGTCGGGTGGAGGACGAGGCCGCGACTCCCGGTGGCGAGCAGGTGACGCGGACGGCCGCGGACGCCGTCCCCGCGCCGGACGCCACGGACTCCACCCTCGCCGCTGACGAGACGAAGACCGAGAGCCCGGTCGAGAAGACCGCCGACGACGCGCAGGACGACCGCGGCTGACGCCGGCTCGAGCCAGCGACCAGCACGCGCACACCGAGGAGAGTTCGTGGCCACAAAGACGCCCAGGGCCGGGCGCACCCTGCTGATCTTCGCGATCGTCGTCGCGGCGATGTACGTCCTCATCGCGGCCACCGGCTCGGCCGTCGCCGGTGAGTCGAAGTGGAAGCCGCGACTCGGGCTCGACCTCGAGGGCGGCACCCGGATCACGCTGACCGCCGCGGGCGGGACCCCGACCCAGACCCAGCTCAACGAGGCCCGGTCGATCATCGACCAGCGCGTGAACGGCAGCGGGGTCGCCGAGTCCGAGGTGAACACCCAGGGCGGTCGCAACATCGTCGTCGAGATCCCCGGGCAGAACGCCCGCAGCATCGTCGACTCGATCTCCCGCACCGCCCAGCTGCGCTTCCGGCTGGTCGCCGCCGCGTCCGGCGCGCAGGGTTCGCAGGGGCAGGCGACGACACCCGGTGCCTCGCCGTCGGCCGGTGCCACCCCGTCGACCTCTCCGTCGAGCGCCGCGCCTTCAGCGGCGCCGTCGGCCGTGCCCTCCTCCGCCGCGCCCTCCTCCGGGGCGGCGACCCCCGACCCGCGCCCCGCCCCGCGGCTGGACGCCCCGGCCGCAGAGCCCTCGCCCAGCGCGACGCCCTCCGCCTCGACCGGTGCCTCCGGGTCGCCGGCGGCCAGCCCGTCCGCGTCCCCCTCGTCGGCAGGGCGGTCCTCCGACGCCGACGCGCCGCGCGCGCAGAGCGTGACCCCGACGCTGAGCGGTGCGCAGAAGACGGCGTACGAGAAGGCGATCGACGACCCGCTGGCCTGGCAGCAGAGCCCCGACCAGTACTCCCAGGCCGCCTTCGCGAAGTTCCAGTGCCCGCCGAACGGCAGCGCCGGGTCGCCGATCGACGACAAGCCGGACGCTCCGCTGGTCTCCTGCGACGAGGACGGCAACAAGTTCCTCCTGTCCAAGACCGTCATCGAGGGCACGAAGATCAGCAGTGCGAGCTACGGCACGCCGCAGGGCGGCGTCGGCTGGGAGGTGCGGCTGTCCTTCAAGGGCGACGCGGTCAAGACCTTCGCCACCATCACCCAGGCGCTGGCCGGCAACGGCCGTCAGTTCGCCGCCGTGCTCGACAACACCGTCATCTCGAGTCCCGGGGTCAACCAGCCGATCCTCAACGGGGACGCCAGCATCTCGGGCAGCTTCAGCGAGTCCGAGGCCCGGTCGCTGTCCAACTCCTTGAAGTTCGGCGCGCTGCCGATCCGGTTCGACGACCCGTCGGTCGAGCAGATCGGCGCCTCGCTGGCGGGTGACCAGCTGACCGCCGGTGTCGTCGCCGGCGTGGTCGGACTGCTGCTGGTGATGCTCTACTGCCTGCTCTACTACCGCGGCCTGGGCACGGTGGTGATCGCCTCGCTGATCGTGGCGGCGGCGGTGACGTACGCCGCCGTGCTGCTGCTGGCCAAGACTGCCGGCTTCACGCTCACCCTGCCCGGCATCGCCGGGCTGATCGTCGCCGTCGGCATCACCGCGGACTCGTTCATCGTCTACTTCGAACGGATCCGCGACGAGATGCGCGAGGGCCGCTCGATGCGCGTCGCCGTCGAGCTCGGCTGGGCCCGCGCACGGAACACCTGCCTGGCCGCGGACGCGGTCTCGCTGCTCGCCGCGGTCGTGCTCTACATCTTCACCATCGGTGTGGTGAAGGGCTTCGCGTTCGCCCTCGGCGTCAGCACGCTGATCGACCTCGCGGTGTTCTTCTGGTTCACCAAGCCGGCGATGACAGCGCTGGCCAAGCGCACGTTCTTCAACTCCGGGCACCGGTTCTCCGGGCTGTCCTACGAGACGCTGGGCGTCGACGGCCCACCCGCGGCGCGCGGGACGTCGGCGCGGGCGACGGGAGGCAAGGCCTGATGGGTACCTTCTCGCGACTGGGCAACGACCTCTACGAGGGCCGTCGGTCGATCGACTTCGTCGGTCGTCGGCGCACCTGGTACGTCATCTCCGGGGTGCTCGCCGTCCTGGCGATCCTCGGGCTGACCGTCAAGGGGCTCAACCTCGGCATCGAGTTCGAGGGCGGCACCGAGTACACCGTCTCCGTGCCGTCCAGCGCCGTCACGCAGGGCAACGCGGACAAGATCTCCGACGCCATCAAGGCGCTGGACATCGAGAAGGCCAACAACGTCACGACCAACACCTCGGGCGACTCCTCGATCAAGGCGCAGACGGAGAACCTCACCGAGGCGCAGTCCGACCAGGTGCGCGAGGCGATGGCCGGCGCCGTCGGGGCCCAGACCTCAGCGGTCTCCGAGAACACCGTCGGACCGAGCTACGGATCGCAGGTCACGCGGCAGGCCGCGACCGGCCTCGTGGTCTTCCTGATCCTGGTGCTGCTCTTCATCTGGGCGTACTTCCGCGAGTGGAAGATGTCGGTCGCCGCGATCGTCGCCCTGGCGCACGACGTGTTCATCACCGCGGGCATCTACGCGCTGTCCGGCTTCGAGGTGACGCCGGCGACGGTCACCGGCCTGCTGACCATCCTCGGGTTCTCGCTCTACGACACCGTGGTCGTCTTCGACAAGGTGCGCGAGAACACCAGACGGCTGCGGCAGGGACGGGCGACGTACGCCCAGGCGGCGAACCTGGCGGTCAACCAGACCCTGGTCCGCTCGATCAACACCACTGTCGTGGCGCTGCTGCCGGTCGGGGCGATCCTCGTCGTCGGCATCTTCACGCTCGGCTCGGGCTCGCTGAAGGACCTCGCGCTCTCGCTGTTCATCGGGATGGCGGTCGGGGCGTACTCCTCGATCTTCATCGCCACGCCGCTGCTCGCGCACATGAAGTCCGGCGAGAAGGCCGTCACCGAGGCCGACCGCCGGGCGAGGGCGCGGGCCAAGCGCGACGCCGACCGGTACGCCGACGTGCCGTCGTTCAGCGAGGGGATGGCCCTGTCGGACCCAGAGGACCGCGACCCCACCGACGACGTTGAGCACGACGCCGAGCCGGGCGACCGCCCGGTGGCCACGCTGCGGCGCCCGACCGACCGCTCCGCGGAGGCGACCGGGTCCGGCCGCGTCGTCCCCGAGTCGAAGGGCCCGGTCTCGGAGTCCCGCGCCTCGGGGCGCAACCAGCCCTCGCGCCAGCCCCGCTCCAAGCGGCCCAAGCCCTGACCAGGAGATCCTTCGCGTGAGCGACTTCGCCACCCCACCCGACCTGAGCGACGCCTTGGACCTGGTCCGCGACGTCGCCGACTTCCCGAAGCCCGGCGTGACGTTCAAGGACATCAGTCCGCTGCTGGCCGAGCCGACCGCGCTGGGCCGGGTCGTCGAGGCGCTCGCGGCTGCCGGTCGCGGTCCCGACGGGGCGGCCGCCGTCGACACCGTGGTCGGCATGGAGTCGCGCGGCTTCATCTTCGGTGCCCCGGTGGCGCTGGCCCTCGGCGTCGGATTCGTACCCGTCCGCAAGCCCGGCAAGCTGCCGGGGGAGACCCGGTCGGTCTCCTACGACCTGGAGTACGGCTCGGAGACCCTCGAGATCCTCGTCGACGCCCTCGCACCGGGTGAGCGGGTGCTGCTGGTCGACGACGTCCTCGCCACGGGCGGCACCGCCCGCGCGACCGCCGACCTGGTCGAGCAGGCCGGCGCCTCGGTGCACGCGCTGGCCGTGCTCCTCGAGCTCTCGTTCCTGCCCGGGCGGGCGACGCTGGGCGACGTACCCCTCACCGCGCTGCGGACAGTTTGAGAGCACGCCTGTCGGCCTAGACTGGCCTGACAGCGAGCGCGGAAGGTGGGTGCAGGCCGTATGGCGCAGGAGCCGGTCGATCGGCCAGAGGCCCGCGCGCGTCCGGCTCGTGGCACCCGGGTGCGTCCTGTCCCCGAGGAGGCCCGCACACCGTCGACGACCGGCGGCATGTCGGTACGCGCCCGGCTGGCCCGGCTGGGCACCCGCAGCCAGAACGGCAACCCCGTCCTCGAGCCGCTGTTCCGCGCCGTGCGCGCCAACCACGCCAAGGTCGACACCGCCCTGCTGGAGCGCGCGTACGCCACGGCCGAGCGGCTGCACGAGGGTCAGATGCGCCGCAGCGGGGACGCGTACATCACGCACCCGCTGGCCGTGACCACGATCCTCGCCGACATCGGGATGACCGAGCCCACGCTGGTGGCGGCGCTGCTCCACGACACGGTCGAGGACTGCGACTACACCCTCGACCAGCTGCGCGCGGACTTCGGCGACGAGGTCGCGCTGCTGGTCGACGGGGTCACCAAGCTGGACAAGGTCCGCTACGGCGACTCGGCGCAGTCCGAGACGATCCGCAAGATGATCGTGGCGATGAGTCGCGACATCCGCGTCCTCGTCATCAAGCTGGCCGACCGGCTGCACAACATGCGGACCCTGCGCTACCTCAAGGCCGAGACGCAGGAGCGCAAGGCCATCGAGACCCTCGAGATCTTCGCGCCGCTGGCCCACCGGCTCGGCATGAACACCCTGAAGTGGGAGCTCGAGGACCTCGCCTTCGCGACGCTGCACCCCAAGATCTACGACGAGATCGTCCGCCTGGTCGCCGAGCGCGCACCCTCGCGGGACCAGTTCCTCGCCGAGGTGATCGACAAGGTCGAGAAGGACCTCGCCGCCGCCCGGATCAAGGCCAAGGTGACCGGTCGACCCAAGCACTACTACTCGATCTACCAGAAGATGATCCATGGCTCCCGGGAGTTCTCCGACATCTACGACCTCGTCGGGATCCGGATCCTCGTCGACGACGCGGCCGCCTGCTACGCCGTGCTCGGGGTCCTGCACAACCGCTGGACGCCTATCCAGAACCGGTTCAAGGACTACGTCGCGCTGCCCAAGTTCAACCTCTACCAGTCGCTGCACACCACGGTGATGGGTCCGGCCGGCAAGCCGGTCGAGATGCAGATCCGGTCCTTCGCGATGCACCGGACCGCCGAGTACGGCGTCGCCGCGCACTGGAAGTACAAGGAGGACTCGCGCGCCGGCGTCGACACCGACAAGACGGTCGCCGAGTCCGACATGCCGTGGGTCAAGCAGCTGGTCGAGTTCCAGAACGAGTTCGGCGACGCCGGCGAGTTCCTGGACTCGCTGCGATTCGAGATCAACGCGGCGCAGGTCTACGTCTTCACCCCGCGCGGCGAGGTCATCCAGCTACCGGCGGGCGCCACCCCGGTCGACTTCGCGTACGCCATCCACACCGAGGTCGGGCACCACACCATCGGCGCGCGGGTCAACGGGCGGCTGGTGCCGCTGGAGTCGACGCTGGAGAACTCCGACGTCGTCGAGGTCTTCACCTCCAAGTCGCCGCAGGCCGGCCCGAGCCAGGACTGGCTGGGCTTCGTGAAGTCACCGCGCGCCCGCTCCAAGATCCGGCACTGGTTCACCAAGGAGCGGCGCGAGGAGGCGATCGAGCAGGGCAAGGACCAGATCGCACGGCTGCTGCGCAAGGAGGGCGTCCCGCTCAAGCGGGTGATGACCCACGACTCGCTGACCCAGGTCGCGGTCGACCTGCGCCTGGCCGACGTGAGCGCGCTCTACGCCGCGGTGGGCGAGGGCAACCTCGGCGCACAGACCGTCGTACGCAAGGTGATCGAGCTGTACGGCGGCGACGCCGGCGCCGACGAGGACCTCTCCGAGGCGACCCGGATTCCGCGCGGGCGGTCCCGCAGCCGCTCCTCCGACGACTCGGGCGTCATCGTGCGCGGCGTGTCCGACGTGATGGTGAAGCTCGCGCGCTGCTGCACCCCGGTGCCCGGCGACGAGATCATCGGCTTCGTGACCAAGGCCGCCGGGGTCTCCGTGCACCGTCGCGACTGCACCAACGCCGGCTCGCTGCTGTCCCAGCCGGAACGGCTGCTCGACGTGGAGTGGGAGCCGACCTCGAGCTCCACGTTCATGGTCAACATCATGGTCGAGGCCCTGGACCGCGCCCGGCTGCTCTCGGACATCACGATGGTGCTCTCCGACCAGCACGTGAACATCCTCAGCGCGACGCTGTCGACCACCCGCGACCGCGTGGCCAAGAGCCGGTTCAGCTTCGAGATGGGCGACCCCAAGCACCTCGGCGCGGTGCTCAAGTCCGTACGCCAGGTGGACGGCGTGTTCGACGCCTACCGGATCACCCAGTAGGGCCCGGCGCCGGCGACGTCGCGCCGCCGCCGGCTCAGCCGAACTCGGAGGCGGTGCGCTGCGCGGCCTCGAGGAACGTACGACGCCCCGCGAGGTCGCTCTCGAGCTGGGCCACGCGCTTGTCGTCGCCGGCCGCACGCGCCTTCTCCAGGTCGGCCTCGAGCGCGTCGACGGCGGCCTGCAGCTTGCCGACCATGTCGTCGGCGCGCGCCGACTTCTCCGGGTCGCTGCGCGTCCACTGCGCGTCCTCGGCGGAGCGGAGGGCCTGCTCGACCTTGCGGATCCGGCCCTCGAGCTCCTTCATCCGGTCCCGCGGCACCTTGCCGGCGTCCTCCCAGCGGTCGGCGATGTCGCGGAACGTGCGCTTGGCGGTGGGGAGGTCCTTGATCGGCAGCAGCGCCTCGGCCTCGACCAGCAGGGCGTCCTTGACCTCGGCGTTGCGGGCGAACTCCTCGTTCTCGGCGCGGTTGGCCTCGTCGCGTGCGTGGAAGAACACGTCCTGCGCGCCCCGGAAGCGCTGCCACAGCGCCTCGTCCTCCGCCTTCGGTGCCGGCCCGGCGGCCTTCCACTGGGTCATCAGGTCGCGGTAGCGGCCCGAGGTGGGGCCCCACTCCGTCGAGGTGGAGAGCGCCTCGGCCTCCTTGATCAGCCGCTCCTTGACGACCTGGGAGCCGGCGCGCTTCTCGTCCATCTCGGCGAAGTGCGCCTTGCGCGCCCGGGTGTACGTCGTGCGTGCGGCGGAGAAGCGCTTCCACAGCTCGTCGTCGGCCGCCTTGTCCAGGCGGGGGAGCGCCTTCCACTCCTCGAGCAGCTGACGCAGCAGGTTCGCGCCGTTGCGCCAGTCGGTGCCGGCCGCGACCCTCTCGGCGCGGGCGACGACCTTGTCCTTCGCGACCCGGGTCTCCTCCTTCTGCTTCGCCCGCTCGGCGCGACGGGTCTCGCGCTGCTCGGCGAGGACGGGGGAGAGGGCATCGAGGCGGGCGACGAGCCCGTCGAGGTCACCGACCGCGGGGGCGTCGACGACCTGCTCGCGCACCGCCTTGACCTGCTCCGCACCCTGCTCGGGCGACGTGGCGGCCGCAGCGACGCGCTCCTCGAGCAGGGTGACCTCGGTCGCGAGCGCGACGAAGCGTCGTACGAAGAAGTCCAGCGCCTCCTCCGGCGAGCCGGCGGCGTACTGGCCGACCGTGCGCTCGCCGTCGGCGGTCCGCACGTGCACCGTGCCGTCGTCCTCGACGCGGCCCCAGGTCGCCGCCTCGCGGGCCACGGCGGAGTCGTCCGGGCCGGACGTGGGCTGCACGACCTCCGGTGCGGTCGGCGCGGACCGCGGAGGTGCGGGACGGGCGCCGGCCGGCGGACGCGGGACGGGCGGAGGGCCCGGTCGCGGCGCGGCGGGCGCAGTCGGCGCTGCCGGTACGGCGGAGTCGGCCGTCGTCTCCTCGTCGGTCGGAGGCTGCTGGTCGTCGGGAGCGGTCATCTGATCCACCCTTGGTAGGCGCGTGGCGCCCGGTCGGCGCCGTTCGGCGGTGCGGAAACCCGGCCATCGTAGCCAGCGCCCTCCCGTTAGGCTTCCGGCCGTGGGCGGGAGCGACCGCCCGGCCATCCACACGCAGCGCCACCGAGAACGCAGGAGCGACCACCCGTGCTCATCGCAGGCTTCCCCGCCGGGCCCTGGGGCACCAACTGCTACGTCGTCGCCACCGGGCCCGGCACCGAGTGCGTCGTCGTCGACCCGGGCAAGGACGCCGCGGCCGGTGTCGCCGAGGTGGTCCGCGAGCACAAGCTGAAGCCGGTGTCGGTCCTGGTCACGCACGGCCACGTCGACCACATGTGGTGCGTCGCGCCGGTGGCGGGCACGTACGACGCCACCGCGTGGATCCACCCCGCCGACCGGCACCTGCTCTCCGACCCGCTGGCCGGGATGTCGAAGGAGAGCTCGGCGATGCTGATGGGAGGGCTGCTCGGCGACAAGCACCAGTTCGCCGAGCCCGACGACGTACGCGAGCTGGCCGACGGCCAGGGCCTGCAGCTGGCCGGTCTCGACTTCGTGGTGGACCACACGCCCGGTCACACCCAGGGGTCGGTGACCTTCCGGACGCCGTACGACGACCAGCCGGACGTCTCCGAGGTGCTCTTCGCCGGCGACCTGCTCTTCGCCGGGTCGATCGGGCGGACCGACCTGCCCGGCGGCGACCACCCGACGATGCTGCGCACGCTCGCGGCCAAGGTGCTGCCGATGCGCGACGACGTCGTCGTCCTCCCCGGGCACGGCGAGCAGACCTCGATCGGCCGCGAGCGGGCGACCAACCCGTTCCTGGCGGACCTGGACCCGGCGGATCCCACCGCGCCCGGCCCGACGCCCATCACGCGGGGCCTGTGATGGCGCGGCGTACCGCCGCGCTGAGCGGCTTCCCCGAGCTCCTGCCCGCCGACCGCGTCGTCGAGCAGCGTCTGGTCGAGACGCTGTCGCGCACCTTCGAGCTGCACGGCTTCGGCAACGTCGAGACCCGCGCGGTCGAGCCGCTGGAGCAGCTGCTCAGCAAGGGGGAGACCTCGAAGGAGGTCTACGTGCTGCGCCGGCTGCAGGAGACGGACGCCGACGCCACCTCGGGTCTCGGCCTGCACTTCGACCTCACGGTGCCGTTCGCGCGGTACGTCGTCGAGCACGCCGGCAAGCTGGAGTTCCCCTTCCGTCGCTACCAGATCCAGAAGGTCTGGCGCGGCGAGCGCCCGCAGGAGGGCCGCTACCGCGAGTTCACCCAGGCCGACATCGACATCGTCGGGCGCGATGAGCTGGCCTCCCACCACGACGTCGAGGTCGCGCGGGTGATGCTCGACGCGCTGCGCCGCCTCGACTTCCTGCCCGGCTTCACGCTGCAGGTCAACAACCGCAAGCTGCTCGAGGGCTACTTCCGCGGCCTGGGCCTCGAGGACCCGGGTCCGGCGATGACGGCGGTCGACAAGCTCGACAAGCAGTCGCCCGAGGCTGTCGCCGCACTCCTGGTCGAGGGCGGGATGGACGCCGACCTCGCCGAGCGCTGCCTGCGCATCGCCACCATCGCCACCCCGGACACCGGCTTCGTCGAGCAGGTCCGCGCCCTCGGCGTCGAGCACCCGCTGCTCGACGAGGGGCTCGCCGAGCTGGAGGCCGTCGTCGCCGGCTGCGCACCGCTGGTCACCGACCGTGTCTCGGTGGTGGCCGACCTCAAGATCGCGCGCGGCCTGGACTACTACACCGGGACGGTGTTCGAGACACGGTTGACCGGCCACGAGGGTCTCGGCTCGATCTGCTCGGGCGGACGCTACGACTCGCTGGCCACCGACGGGCGTACGACGTACCCCGGCGTCGGCATCTCGCTCGGCGTCAGCCGGGTGCTCGTGCCGCTGGTCAACGCGGGGGCGCTCGGGGGCGACCGACCCGTGCCCAGCGCCGTGCTCGTGGCCGTCGTCGACGAGGACTCGCGTCCCGTCAGCGACGCCGCGGCCGACGCCCTGCGCGCCCACGGTGTGCCCTGCGAGGTCGCGCCCGCCGCGCAGCGGTTCGGCAAGCAGATCCGCTACGCCGAGCGGCGCGGCATCCCGTACGTCCTGTTCCCCGGCGACGGCGAGGACAGCGCCGAGGTCAAGGACATCCGCTCGGGCGAGCAGGTCGCGGTCGATCCCGCGACCTGGACGCCACCACCGCAGGACCTGCACCCCAGCGTCCGCACCACCACCGAGGAGCACCCGTGATCCGCACCCACGACGCCGGCACCCTGCGCGCCGACAACGTCGGCCAGACCGTCACCCTCGCCGGCTGGGTGGCCCGGCGCCGCGACCACGGCGGCGTCGCCTTCCTCGACGTCCGCGACGCCTCCGGCGTCGTCCAGGTGGTCGCGCGCGACGAGGTGCTGACCGGCCGCGCCCACGACCTGCGCAACGAGTACGTCGTGAAGGTCACCGGCTCGGTCGTCGCCCGCGACGAGCACAACCGCAACCCCGAGCTCCCGACCGGCGACGTCGAGGTCGTGGCCGAGGGCATCGAGGTGCTCAACACGGCCGCGCCCCTGCCGTTCCCCATCGACGAGCACGTGGAGGTGGGGGAGGAGGCCCGGCTGCGGCACCGCTACCTCGACCTGCGGCGCTCGGGCCCGGCGCACGCGATCCGGATGCGCAGCCGGATCAACAAGGCGGCGCGCGACGCGCTCGCCGCGCACGACTTCGTCGAGGTCGAGACGCCGACGCTGACGCGCAGCACGCCCGAGGGTGCCCGGGACTTCCTGGTGCCGGCGCGTCTCGCGCCGGGCAGCTGGTACGCCCTCCCGCAGTCCCCGCAGCTGTTCAAGCAGCTGCTGATGGTGGCCGGCATGGAGCGGTACTTCCAGATCGCCCGCTGCTACCGCGACGAGGACTTCCGCGCCGACCGGCAGCCGGAGTTCACCCAGCTGGACATCGAGATGAGCTTCGTCGACCAGGACGACGTCATCGCGCTGATGGAGGACGTCCTCGCGGCGATGTGGTCGACCATCGGTCACGAGATCCCGCGCCCCATCCCGCGGATGACGTACGCCGAGGCGATGCGCCGCTTCGGCTCCGACAAGCCCGACCTGCGGATGGGCCAGGAGCTGGTCGAGTGCACCGACTACTTCGCCGACACGCCGTTCCGGGTGTTCCAGGCGGAGTACGTCGGCGCGGTCGTCATGCCCGGCGGCGCCTCCCAGCCGCGCAAGCAGCTCGACGCGTGGCAGGAGTGGGCCAAGCAGCGCGGCGCGAAGGGGCTGGCGTACGTCCTCGTGCAGGACGACGGCGAGCTCGGTGGCCCGGTGGCCAAGAACCTCTCCGAGTCCGAGCGCGCCGGACTCGCCGCGCACGTCGGCGCCGAGCCGGGCGACTGCGTGTTCTTCGGGGCCGGCGCGACGAAGTCGACCCGTGCGCTGCTCGGCGCGGCACGCCTGGAGATCGGGCGTCGCGGCGGTCTGATCGACGAGGACGCGTTCGCGTTCACGTGGGTCGTCGACGCGCCGATGTTCGAGCCCGCCTCCGACGCGGTGGCCAGCGGCGACGTCGCGGTGGGGTCCGGCGCCTGGACCGCGGTGCACCACGCGTTCACCGGTCCGAAGCCGGAGTTCGCCGACACCTTCGACACCGACCCCGGCAGTGCGCTGGCCTACGCCTACGACATCGTCTGCAACGGCAGCGAGCTCGGTGGCGGGTCGATCCGTATCCACCAGCGCGAGGTCCAGGAGCGCGTCTTCGCCGTCATGGGGCTCACCGAGGCCGAGGCGCAGGAGAAGTTCGGCTTCCTGCTCGACGCCTTCGCGTACGGCGCCCCGCCGCACGGTGGCATCGCCGTCGGCATGGACCGGATCTGCGCCATCCTCACGGGCAGCGACTCGATCCGCGACGTGATCGCCTTCCCGAAGTCCGGCGGCGGGTACGACCCGCTGACCGCCGCCCCCGCGCCGATCACGCCCGAGCAGCGCAAGGAGGCCGGCGTCGACGCGAAGCCGGAGAAGGAGCAGTCGGCGCAGTAGCCCGGCTCGCGCTCGCGGGGTCTCGACGGGCTGCCGAGAGATGGGCCGGTGACCGCCGAAGGTCGAGCAGGGAGCGAGCGCCAGCGAGTGAGCGGTTGTCGAGACCGCCTCCCGCACGGGGATGACCACCGGCACCCCCGCCGTTACCGATCCACAGGCCGCGCTTGGGTGCACGCCGTCCACAGGCGTACTGCCGCCGACGATGCCTGGGACGTCGACGGGTCAGCATGACGTGGTGGCCTGGACCTACATCCTTCGGTGCGCGGACGACAGCTACTACGTCGGGAGCACCATCGACCTCGAGCGTCGAGTAGGGCAGCACCAAGCGGGCGAAGGCGCGTCGTACACGCGCAAGCGGCGGCCTGTGGTCCTGGTGTGGAGCGCGCAGCAACGCAGCATCAAGGATGCCTTCCTCCTCGAGAAGCAGATCCAGAACTGGTCGCGCGCCAAGCGCGAGGCGCTGATCGAGGGCCGGTACGCCGACTTGCCCTCCCTCTCGCGCGGCTACTCCATGCGCGAGGACCGTGGCGGCTGAGGTCGCCGGGTGTCTCACGGCGGGCGGTCTCGACGACCGATCGCTCGCTGGGGCTCGCTCTCTGCTCGACCTCCGGTGGGTGCTGACACAGGTCGGTGTCCGGGAGGTGCGGAGACGACCGTCACGGAGCGATCCGACCCGTGTCCAGATCGTTACCGCGGGGGTCCTGGAAACATGGCCCGGCTCACATAGAGTCTCCACGCGCCGTCCGGGCGATCCCCGGTGTGCACCCAGGTCCCAGCCGTCTTAGGAAGATCCGAGGTCCAGATGTCTCTGTCGGAGTCGCAGCTCGAGGTCTCGCCCACGCCGGACGAGCCGAAGGCCGACGACCAGCCGCAGAGCCTCGAAGGTCTCTCACCGACGAAGCTCGCGGTGCGACGGTTCCGCAAGGACCGCCTGTCGATGATCGCGTTCTACGTCGTTGCCTTCGTCCTGGTCGCCGCGATCCTCGCGCCGATCTTCACCAAGATCGGCATCATCGACCCGATCAGCCTCAACCAGGACGACAAGCTGATCGACCCCACGCTCGGCGGTCTGCCGAGGGGCGCGGCCGGCGGCATCACCTGGGCCCACCCGCTCGGCATCGAGCCCGGCACGGGCCGCGACGTCCTCTCCCGGCTCTGGTACGGCGTCACCTTCTCGCTCTCGATCAGCCTCGCCGCGGCCATCGTGGCGATCGTGGTCGGCACCGTCCTCGGCATCATCGCCGGCTTCAGCGGCGGCCTGATCGACGCCACCGTCGGCCGGCTGATCGACCTGACTCTGTCCTTCCCGCAGACCCTGATGCTGCTGGCGCTGTCGTCGATCTTCGTGGCGGCGATCCAGCAGCGCACCGGGTTGTCGACGAACCCGGCGAACGCGGTCTACGAGATCGGGGTCCTCGGCCTCTTCGGCTGGCCGGCGGTCGCTCGACTGATCCGCGGGCAGGTGCTCTCGATCCGCGAACGCGAGTTCATCGAGGCGGCAAAGCTGCTCGGCGCCTCGCCTCGGCGGCTCTACTTCAAGGAGATCCTGCCCAACGTGTGGGCGCCGCTGCTGGTCTCCTTCACCCTGATCACACCGCAGTACGTCTCCGCCGAGGCCGCGCTGAGCTACCTCGGCGTGGGCATCAAGCCGCCCACGCCGACGCTGGGCAACATCCTCACCGACGGCGTCAACTACGCGTTGACCGACTTCACGTACTTCCTGTTCCCGGCCATCGTGATCGCCGTGATCGTGGTGTCGCTGAACCTCTTCGGCGACGGCGTCCGCGACGCGCTCGACCCGAAGGCCGACCGATGACGAGCACTTGTTCGTCGACCCCTCAGACCCCGACCGCAGCCCGCGGTCGGACGTGCCGCCGGTTCTCGGCGCGACACACACACAAGGAGAAGTGATGGCCAGCATTGCAAAGCGGGCGCTCGCAGCTGCCGCTGTGGCGTCCATGGCCGCGACGCTCGCCGCCTGTGGCGGCGGTGGCAGCGGCGACAACAGCAGCGCCGGGGACGCCGCCAAGTCCGGCTCCAAGGGCGGGACGCTGTACTACTACATCAACAAGCCGGTCGAGCACGTCGACCCGCAGCGGGTCTACGTCGGTCGCGACATCTCGAACCTGAACCGCACCGTCTACCGCGGGCTGGTCTCGTTCCCCGCCGACACCGACCCCGACGTCGCCAACAAGCCGGTCGCCGACCTCGCGACCGACACCGGCACCAAGAACGCCGACGCCACCCAGTGGAAGTTCACCATCAAGGACGGCGTCAAGTGGCAGGACGGCAAGCAGATCACCTGCGCCGACTTCAAGTACGGCGCCTCGCGCGCCTTCGCCACCGACGTGATCACCGGCGGCCCGAACTACATCCTCTCCTACCTCGACGTGCCCGAGGGCAGTGACGGCCTCCCGAGCTACACCGGGCCGTACAAGTCGAGCGCCGCAGGCAAGGCCGCCTTCGACAAGGCGATCACCTGCAGCGGCAACACCATCACGTACAACTTCAAGAAGCCGTGGCCGGACTTCCCGCTGGCCGTGGCCGCGCTGCACATGATGGACCCGTACCGCCAGGACAAGGACCAGGGCGACCGGTCCAACTACCAGATCTTCTCCAACGGCCCGTACAAGCTGCAGGGCGCCTGGTCGAAGAACAAGGGCGCGACGATGGTGCGCAACGACCAGTACGACCCCAGCACCGACTCCACCGAGATCCGCAAGGCCCTCCCGGACGAGATCGTCTTCGACATCGGCAAGTCCCAGGAGACCATCGCCGACCAGCTGATCGCCGACGGCGGCAACGACAAGTTCGCCGTCACCGGTGAGCGCGTCCCCTCGGCCTACTTCGCGCGCCTGACCGGTGCCGTCGCCGACCGCGCGGTCAACGTGCAGTCGCCGTTCGTGGACTACGTCCTGCCGAACTTCAAGAAGATGACGAACCCGAAGGTCCGCGAGGCGCTGGCGATGGCTGCCAACACCAAGGGCTGGATCGACGCCGGTGGTGGCTCGCGTGCGTACGCCGAGGCCAAGTCGATCGTGAACCCGTCGGTGACCGGCTACCAGGCCAACCCGGCCTTCACGGCGCCGGCCAGCGGTGACCCGGCGGCAGCGAAGAAGCTGCTGCAGGAGGCCGGTGTCACCACGCCGTACCCGATCACGTTCACCTACCCGAAGACCGACACCGCCGACAAGCAGGCCGCTGCGCTGCAGGCGACCTGGGACAAGGCCGGCTTCAAGGTGAGCCTCGACCCGCAGGGTGACACCTACTACGACGTCATCCAGAAGCCGAGCAACGGTGCCGACGTGATCTGGGGCGGCTGGGGTGCCGACTGGCCTTCCGCCATCACCGTCACGCCGCCGCTGTTCGACAGCCGCCCGAACCTGACCAAGAACTCCACCGGTCAGGACTACGGCAACTACAAGTCCGACACCTTCAACAAGATCGTCGACCAGGCCCAGAGCGCGGCCGACCTCGGCGACCAGACGAAGGCTCTGCAGGCTGCCGACGAGCAGCTGGGCAAGGACTTCGCGTACATCCCGCTGGAGAGCCAGAAGTTCAACTTCCTCCGCGGCTCGAAGGTGAGCGGGTACAACAACACTCCCGCCTCCGCGATGTACCCGGACCTCGGTCCGATCTCGCTCGAGAAGTGACAACCCTGTAGCACCCACCGGTGCCGGTGGCCGGGCGACTCGTCCGGCCACCGGCACCACCGGTGCGTGTGAGCCACGAGCTGACACACGCACGACAGCCCTCCTCCACCCTCCAAGGGGAATCCCGTGTTCGCCTACGTCATCCGCCGTCTCTTCGTCGGCGTGATCATGCTGCTGGTGATGAGCCTGGTGACGTTCCTGCTGTTCTTCGCAGGCCCGCTCGACCCGGCCCGCTTCGCCTGCGGGAAGAACTGCTCAGAGGCCCAGCAGGCGCAGACCTCCAAGGCCCTCGGCTTCGACAAGTCACCGGTCGTCCAGTGGTCCGACTTCGTCAAGGGCGTCGTCACGGGACGCCAGTTCCCCGACGACCCGGCGCTGCGCAAGGCGGCGCCCAAGCTGGTCACCGACTGCCCGACCGGGTGCCTGGGCTACTCCGTCGTGTCCACGAGCACGGTGAACAAGGAGTTCAAGGAGGCGATACCGGTCTCGGTGTCGATCGCCATCTTCGCGTTCATCATGTGGATCATCGGCGGGGTGCTGTTCGGCGTCATCGCGGCGCTGTTCAAAGGTCGGTTGCTCGACCGCGGGATCGTCGGGATCGCACTGGTCTTCTTCGCCTTCCCGACGTTCTTCATCGGCCAGCTCTTCTTGCAGTTCGTCGCCATCAAGTGGCGCGTCTTCGAGGTGCCCGACTACATGTCGATAGCCGAGGGAGGCATAGGCGCCTGGGCGTACAACCTGCTGCTCCCGGCGTTCACGCTCGCGCTGTTCTACATGGCCGGCTACGTCCGGATGACGCGCGCCTTCGTCCTGGAGTCGATGGGTGAGGACTACCTGCGCACGGCACGAGCCAAGGGTGTGCGCCAGTCCCGGGTGCTGTTCAAGCACGCGCTGCGCGCCGCGCTGACCCCGCTGGTGACGATGGCAGGCCTCGACTTCGCCAGCCTGCTGGGCGGCGCGATCATCACCGAGACCGTCTTCAACTTCAACGGCCTGGGGAAGCTGGCCGTGGTCGCGGTGAACACCTACGACCTCCCCACACTGGTGGGTCTGGTGATCCTGCTGGCCACCTTCGTGATCCTCGCCAACATCGTCGTCGACATCCTGTACGCCGTCATCGACCCGCGCGTCCGCGTTGGCTGAGCGCGGCAGACTAGGACAGGTGATCTCCTCGTGAGCAGCAGCACCCCCACCCTCGCCCAGGGCGTCGGCACCGGCGCCGGCGCGTCGGGCACGCCGTTCCTCTCCGTCCGCGACCTGAAAGTCCACTTCCCGACGCCGGACGGGGTCGTCAAGGCGACCGACGGCCTCAGCTTCGGTCTCGAGCGGGGCCGCACGCTCGGGATCGTCGGCGAGTCCGGCTCGGGCAAGTCCGTGTCCAGCTCGACCATCCTCGGACTGCACCGGGGCTCGCGGGCGATGGTGTCCGGCGAGATCCTGCTCGACGGCACCGACCTGCTCAGCCTCAGCGACGAGGAGATGCGGCTGCGTCGCGGGCGTGAGGTCTCGATGATCTTCCAGGACCCGCTCTCGGCGATGCACCCGTACTACACGGTCGGCAACCAGATCGCCGAGGCGTACCGGGTCCACAACGACGTCAACCGCAAGCAGGCGCGAGCCCGGGCGATCGAGATGCTCGACCGGGTCGGGATCCCGCAGCCGGACCGGCGCGTCGACGACTACCCGCACCAGTACTCCGGCGGCATGCGCCAGCGCGCGATGATCGCCATGGGCCTGATCAACGACCCGGGCCTGCTGATCGCCGACGAGCCGACGACGGCGCTGGACGTCACCGTCCAGGCGCAGATCCTCGACCTGCTCCAGGACCTGCAGAAGGAGTTCAACTCCGCCATCGTCATCATCACCCACGACCTGGGTGTCGTGGCCGAGATGGCCGACGAGGTGCTGGTGATGTACGCCGGCCGGTGCGTGGAGTACGGCCCCACCAAGCAGATCCTCACCAACCCGGAGATGCCCTACACCTGGGGCCTGCTCTCCAGCGTGCCGGACGTCACCGGCGACACCGACGCTCGGCTGGTGCCGATCCCGGGCAACCCGCCGAGCCTGCTCAACCCGCCCACGGGTTGCGCCTTCCACCCGCGGTGCACCTACCGCGACAAGGTGCCGGGAAGCCTGTGCACCACCGACCTGCCCGAGCTGACCCCGGCCAAGTCCGGGGGCTTCCACGTGCGCCGCTGTCACCTGCCGGACCCGGCGGCGGTGTACGCCGAGGAGGTCGTGCCGGAGATGCAGGCCGACATGACGGGTGAGCCGATCGAGGAGACCGAGAAGTGAGCACGACCAGCGCCGCGCCGAAGCACGCCCGCCCGTCGGGGTCGGGTGTCGAGCCGATCCTCTCGGTCGAGGACCTGCAGATGTACTTCCCGGTCAAGAGCCGGGGGGTCATCCGCCGCACGATCGGTCACGTGCAGGCTGTCGACGGGGTCTCCTTCGAGGTGCCGAAGGGCGGCTCGCTGGGACTGGTGGGGGAGTCGGGGTGCGGCAAGTCGACCACCGGCCGGCTGATCACCCGCCTCTACAAGCCGACCGGCGGATCGATCGGCTTCGAGGGCGAGGACATCGCCGGCTTCTCGCCGCGGCAGCTGATGCCGTTGCGCCGCGAGATCCAGATGATCTTCCAGGACCCGGCGACCTCGCTGAACCCGCGCCACACGGTCGGCCAGATCATCGGTGCCCCGCTGGTGATCCACAAGATCACCGGCAAGGACGGTGTGATGCCGCGGGTCAAGGAGCTGCTGGAGATCGTCGGGCTCAACCCCGAGCACGTGAACCGCTACCCGCACGAGTTCTCCGGCGGGCAGCGCCAGCGCATCGGGATCGCTCGCGCGCTGACCCTGCAGCCGAAGCTGCTGGTCGCCGACGAGCCGGTCTCCGCGCTGGACGTGTCGATCCAGGCGCAGGTGATCAACCTGCTTCAGGACCTGCAGCGCGAGTTCGACATCGCCTTCCTCTTCATCGCCCACGACCTGGCCATCGTGCGGCACTTCTGCCCGGAGATCGCGGTGATGTACCTCGGCAAGATCGTCGAGGTCGCCGACCGCGAGTCGCTCTACACCCGGCCGCTGCACCCGTACACCCAGGCGCTGCTCTCCGCGGTGCCCGACGTCCGTCAGGCGGCCGTCGGTGGTCGGCGGGAGCGGATTCGCCTGCAGGGTGACGTCCCCAGCCCGATCAACCCCCCGTCGGGCTGCCGTTTCCGCACGCGCTGCCCGATCGCGAAGGACGTCTGCGCGAAGGTCGAGCCGCCGCTGATGCAGGTCGGCCCGCGGCACAAGGTCGCCTGCCACTTCGCCGGCGAGCTCGGACACCACCCGGCGGTGCCGGTGACCGGGATCGACGTCGAGGGTGCTGCGACCGGCGGGACGGTGGTCGAGTCCGCCGGTCCGGGCTTCGAGGACACCTGGCTGGACCTGAGCACCGGACAGCGGACGGGCGCCTGAGCAGGTCTCGACAGGCTCGACCTCCGGTGGTCGTGTGGGGTCGCGGGGTCTCGTCGCGCTCGCTGGTGCTCGCTGCTCGACCACCTGGCCCGAGGTGGTCGAGCCCGACCGAGCGCCAGCGAGGGACGACGTCGAGACCACGACGGTCGCCGGCCTCGGGGTGCGGTACGCGGTCGGGGTGTCGTACGCCGGCCGTAGGGTGATCCGGTGACCGGGACCGACGCGGACGAGCCGCTGCTGGACCTGCCGACGCCCGCTCCCGCGGCGCGTGCGGCGGGGCCCGGGGCGGGGACGCTCGCCGGCAACGCGCACTCCTCGGCGCCGCTGGCGGTGCGGATGCGTCCGCGCACGCTCGACGAGCTGGCCGGTCAGCAGCACCTGCTCGCGCCCGGCGCGCCGCTGCGCCGGCTGGTCGAGGGAGACCAGCCGATGTCGCTGCTGCTGTGGGGGCCGCCGGGGACCGGCAAGACCACGATCGCCTCGATCGTCAGCCAGCAGACCAACCGCCACTTCGTCGAGGTCTCGGCGGTCGCGGCCGGGGTCAAGGAGGTGCGGGCGGCGATCGACACCGCGCGCAACCGGCTGGCCCGCTCCGGCGAGGAGACGGTCCTCTTCGTCGACGAGGTGCACCGGTTCACCAAGGCCCAGCAGGACGCGCTGCTGCCCGGCGTGGAGAACCGCTGGGTGACGCTGGTCGCCGCGACGACCGAGAACCCGTTCTTCTCCGTCATCTCGCCCCTGCTCTCACGCTCGCTGCTGCTCACCCTCGAGCCGTTGACCGACGACGACGTGGCCGCCCTGATCGACGCCGCCCTGGTCGCCGAACGGGGGCTCGCGGGCCAGGTCACCCTCGACGAGGACGCGCGCAAGCACCTGGTCCGGCTCGCCGGCGGCGACGCACGACGTGGGCTGACCTACCTCGAGGCCGCCGCGGGAGCGGCGATCTCCGCGCAGGCGGAGACCATCGACCTCGCCACGACCGAGCGCGCGGTGGACCGGGCCGCGGTGAGGTACGACCGGCAGGGCGACCAGCACTACGACGTCACCAGCGCGTTCATCAAGTCGGTGCGCGGCTCGGACGCCGATGCGGCGCTGCACTACCTCGCCCGGATGATCGAGGCCGGGGAGGACCCGCGGTTCATCGCGCGTCGCCTGGTGATCCTGGCCAGCGAGGACGTCGGGCTGGCCGATCCGACCGCCCTGACCACCGCGGTCGCCGCCGCGCAGACCGTGCAGCTGATCGGGATGCCGGAGGGGCGGCTGACGCTCGCCCAGGCGACGATCGCGCTGGCCGTCGCCCCGAAGTCCAACGCCGTGACCCGTGCGATCGACGCTGCGCAGGCCGACGTACGACGCGGTCTGGTCGGCGCGGTGCCGCCGCACCTGCGCGACGCGCACTACCCCGGAGCCAAGGACCTGGGGCACGGCACGCGCTACACCTACGCCCACGACGCGCCGTACGCCGTCGCCGAGCAGCAGTACGCGCCCGACGAGCTGGCGGACGCGCACTACTACGAGCCGACCAGCCACGGTGCCGAGGCGAGCGTCAAGGAGCGCTGGGAGCGTGTGCGTCGGATGGTGCGCGGTCGGTAGGGTCCTCATCTGTGACGTGGCAGACCTGGGTGATCGGCGGGCTGGCGGTGGCGGTGCTGCTGCTGGCCGGGTACGTCGTCGCCCTGCACCGCCGCCTCGCAGTCGCGACGGCCGACACGGCTGTTCCCGAGTCGGCGCCCGTCCAGGACCAAGCGCCCCCTCGGCTCCCTGCGGAGGGGACATCCGCGGAGGTGGAGTACCTCATCACTCGCGTCGGCGAGCCGGACCTGCGCGACGAGGAGGACCAGCGCCCCACGGTGCGTGACTCGGTGGTGCTCTCGGCGACACTGGGCGAGCCGCTGGTGAAGGTGGTCGCCCTGGTCCACGGGCTGCGTCGCGCGCTGTCCCCGGCCAACCGCAACCGGATCGGCTTCGAGGTGCGCCAGGAGGTGCGCCGCTCCCGGAAGGTGCGCCGCCAGGAGATGCGGGTCGCGTGGCGCGAGATGAAGGCCCGCGAGCGGGCCGGGGAGACCGCTCACGAGACGGCACAGGAGACGGTGCGAGAGCCCGCCGCGGAGCGCGTCTGATGCGGCCGCTGTGGTTCGTGGCCGGCGCGGGCGCCGGCCTCTACGTCGCGTTCAAGGCGCGCCGGGCGGCCGAGGCACTGACTCCCGAGGGGTTCAGCGACCGGGTGGCAGGTCTCCAGCTCGGCTGGGAGATGTTCACCGACGAGGTCCGGGCCGGGATGGACGAGAAGGAGTCCGAGCTGCGGACGCGGATGGCCCGGCTCGAGGCGCACGAGGAGCGCCGGCAGCTGCCGGGTGAGAGCGACGGACGAGAGCAGGACGGCCCGGAGGAGGGGCCTGACGATGGACAGCAGTGAGATCAGGGCGGCCTTCGCTGCCCACTTCGAGCGCGCGGGTCACGAGCGGGTCCCGTCGGCCTCGCTGCTCGTCGACGACCCCACGCTGCTGTTCGTGAACGCCGGGATGGTGCCGTTCAAGCCGTACTTCCTCGGCCAGGAGTCACCGCCGTGGCCGCGGGCGACGAGCGTGCAGAAGTGCATCCGCACCCCCGACATCGAGGACGTCGGCAAGACCACCCGGCACGGCACGTTCTTCGAGATGTGCGGCAACTTCTCCTTCGGCGACTACTTCAAGGAGCGGGCCATCGAGCTCGCCTGGGCGCTGGTGACCACGCCGGTCGCCGACGGGGGCTGGGGGCTGGAGGAGTCCCGGCTCTACCCGAGCGTGTACGCCGAGGACGCCGACGCGCTCGAGCTCTGGGTGAAGGTCACCGGCCTGCCCCGGGAGCGGATCCTCCGCCTGGGGCGCAAGGAGAACTACTGGTCGATGGGCGTGCCCGGCCCGGGCGGACCGTGCTCGGAGATCCTCTACGACCGGGGCCCGGAGTACGGCCCGGACTTCGACCCCTCCGCGCTGGGGCCGGACATGCCGGTCGAGCTGGAGGACCGGCTGCTGGAGGTCTGGAACCTGGTCTTCATGCAGGAGGACCTCTCCGCGGTGCGCTCGAAGTCCGACTTCGACATCGCCGGCCCGCTGCCGCACAAGAACATCGACACCGGCATGGGCCTCGAGCGGATCGCGATGCTGCTGCAGGGCGTCGAGAACATGTACGAGATCGACACCATGCGCCCGGTGATCGTCCGGGCGGAGGAGCTCGCCGGCCGCCGGTACGGCGCCGACCCGCTCGACGACGTGCGGTTCCGGGTCGTCTCCGACCACGTCCGCAGCTCGATGATGCTGATCGGCGACGGCGTGACGCCCGGCAACGAGGGCCGCGGCTACGTCCTGCGCCGTCTGCTGCGCCGGGCGGTGCGCTCGATGCGGCTGCTCGGCACCGAGGACGTCGTGCTGCCCGAGCTGATGCCGGTCAGCCGCGACCTGATGGGGCAGACGTACTCCGAGCTGCTCACCGACTGGGACCGGATCGCGCGGGTCGCGTACGCCGAGGAGGAGGCGTTCCGCAAGACGCTGCAGGCCGGGACGGCGATCTTCGACCAGGCGGCCGCGGAGGTGAAGGGCGGCGGCGGGACCGAGCTGGCCGGCGCGCAGGCGTTCGCGCTTCACGACACGTACGGCTTCCCGATCGACCTGACCCTGGAGATGGCCTCCGAGACCGGCCTGTCCGTCGACGAGGCCGGCTTCCGGTCGCTGATGAGCGAGCAGCGCGAGCGGGCCAAGGCCGACGCCCGGGCCAAGAAGGGGCAGCACGCCGACACCGCGATCTACCGCTCCGTCCTCGACGAGCACGGCCCGACGGACTGGTTGGCGTACGAGACGCTGAGCACCGAGTCCCGGCCGCTGGCGCTGTTCAGCGGCGGGACGCCGGTCCAGCGGCTCGGCGAGGGCGACATCGGCGAGCTGGTGCTGGACCGCACGCCGTTCTACGCCGAGTCCGGTGGCCAGGAGGCCGACGCGGGGATCATCGAGCTGCCGCACGGCCGGCTGGAGGTCCTCGACGTGCAGCGTCCGGTGCGCGGCCTGGTCACCCACCAGGTCCGGGTCGTCGACGGCGAGCTCGACCTCGGGTCGGGGGAGACCCTCCACGCCCAGGTCGACGAGGAGTGGCGCACGGGCGCGCGCCAGGCGCACTCCGGCACGCACGTCGTGCACGCCGCGCTGCGCGAGGTGCTCGGACCCTCGGCGCTGCAGAGCGGGTCCTACAACCGGCCGGGCTACCTGCGCCTGGACTTCGGCTGGAACGCCGCGCTCGACCCCGAGCAGCTGGCCCGGATCGAGGAGGTCTCGAACCGCGCGCTGCGCGCGGACCTGCCGGTCGGGTGGCAGTACATGACCCTGCCCGAGGCCAAGGAGTGGGGCGCGATCGCGCTGTTCGGGGAGACCTACGACGCCGGGCAGGTGCGCGTCGTCGAGATCGGCGGCCCGTGGTCGCGCGAGCTGTGCGGCGGCACCCACGTCGAGCACTCCAGCCAGATCGGCACGCTCGTGGTCACCGGCGAGTCGTCGGTGGGCTCGGGCAGCCGGCGCATCGAGGCGTACACCGGTGTGGAGGGCTTCGCCTACCTCGCCCGCGAGCGCGACCTGGTCGCGCAGCTCACGACGCTGCTCAAGACCCGTCCCGACGACCTGGTGGGCCGGGTCGGCGACCTCGTCGAGCGGGTGCGGGTCGCGGAGAGGGAGATCGAGCACGCGCGCACCGCGCAGCTGCTGGCCTCGGCCGGCACGTTCGCGGACGACGCCGAGGACGTCGACGGGATCGCCTGGGCCGGTCGTACGGTCGAGGGTGCGGGCGGCGGCGACGTCCGCACGCTGGCGCTGGACGTGCGGGGTCGCATGGCGTCGGAGCGTCCGGCCGTCGTCGCCCTGGTCGGGGTGAAGGACGACAAGCCTGCTGTCGTGGTCGCGCTGAACGACGCGGCCCAGGCGCGCGGTCTCGCGGCGGGTGACCTCGTCCGCACCGCGTGCGGTGTGCTCGGCGGCAAGGGCGGTGGCAAGGCGGACCTCGCGCAGGGCGGTGGGAACGACGCGTCCCAGGCGGCCGCGGCGCTGGACGCGGTACGCGCGCTGGTCGCCCAGGCGTCGGCGCAGGTGCACTGAGTCGTGCGTGCCGGCAGGCGGCTCGGTGTCGACCCGGGGGACGCCCGGATCGGCGTGGCCTCCTGCGACCCGTCCGGCCTGATCGCGACGCCGCTGGAGACCGTGGCGCGGGGGCCCGGCGACCTGCGACGGCTGGCCGCGCTGGCTGTCGAGCACGACGTGATCGAGGTCGTGGTGGGGCTGCCCGTGTCGTTGTCCGGGGGTGAGGGGCCCGCGGCGGGTAAGGTCCGAGAGATGGCTACCCCCCTGGCCGACCTGCTGGCGCCGACGCCCGTACGGCTGTGCGACGAGCGGCTCTCGACCGTGACGGCCGAGGCCGCCCTGCGCGCGCGCGGCACCAAGGGCAAGAAGCAGCGGGCCGTCGTCGACCAGACCGCGGCCGCGATCATCCTCCAGCACGCCCTGGACACCGAGCGCGGCTCGGGACGACCTCCCGGCGAGGTGGTCGTCGTCCCGGCCGCACCCGACAGCCGGGGGGAGCGCCCATGACCTTCAGCCTGATGGGGCCGGAGGAGGACCACGACGCGCAGTCGACGAGCGGCTGGCGACGGGGCGACGACGGTCGGATGTACGACGACGAGGGGACCGACTACTACCAGCGCTTCACCCGGGGTGAGGGAGCGGGGCGAGGCGGCGGCGGTCGCCGCGGTCCCGGCCGGTCGCGTCGGCCCCGCTGGGTCCCGGCGCTCGTGCTGGCCGTGATCGCCGTCCTGGTCATCGGCGTCGGCTACGTCGGCGTCGGCAAGCTCAGGGACCGCTTCGGACCCGGGGAGGACTACGCCGGTCCCGGGAGCGGGTCCGTGGTGTTCCAGGTCGCCGAGGGCGACACCGCCTCCGACATGGCCCCCGAGCTGGTGGACCGCGGCGTCGTGGCCTCGTCCAAGGCGTTCCTGAGTGCCGCGCGCAAGGACGAGCGCAGCAGCAGCATCCAGGTCGGGTTCTACCCGTTGAAGGAGAAGATGAGCTCCCAGCAGGCGCTGGACGTGCTCGTCGACCCGAAGAACCAGGTGCAGCAGAAGGTGACGATCCCCGAGGGGGCGCGGCTGCGCGACATCGTCCAGCGGATCACCAAGGCCACCGACTTCAGCACCCAGGAGGTCGCCGGGCTCCTCGCCGAACCCTCGCAGATCGGGCTCCCCGCTGCGGCGGGCGGGAACCCGGAGGGCTACCTCTACCCGGCGACGTACGTCGTCACCCCCGACACCACCGCGAAGAGCCTGCTGCGGCAGATGGTCGCCAAGTCGGTGCAGGTGGAGGACGACCTCGACCTCGCCGCGAAGGCACGCGCGAAGAACCTGACCGTCGAGCAGGTGATCACGGTGGCCTCGATCCTGGAGTACGAGGCGAATCGCTCCGAGGACTACCCGAAGGTCGCCCGGGTGATCTACAACCGGCTCGCGAACGACATGCCGCTGCAGCTGGACTCGACGGTCTCCTACGTCAGCGGGCGCTCGGGCGACGTGTGGACGACCGCGTCGGAGCGGGACAGCGACTCGCAGTACAACACCTACAAGAACCAGGGCCTGCCGCCCGGGCCGATCGGCTCCCCGGGCCAGGAGACCGTCGAGGCCGCGCTGAACCCGGCGAAGGGGTCCTGGCTGTACTTCGTGCCCGACTTCGCCACCAACACGACGCTGTTCTCCGACACCCTCGCCGAGCACGAGAAGAACGTGGCCAAGCCCAAGGAGTACTGCCGCACCCACGACTCCTGCTGATCGCGTGAGCAGCGCGGGGGAGGCGGTGGCGGTGCGCTGCGCGGTCTGGGGCAGCCCGGTCGCGCACTCGCTGTCGCCGGTGCTGCACGCGGCGGCGTACGACGCACTCGGTCTCGCCGGCTGGGAGTACGGTCGCGCCGACGTCGACGAGGCCGGGCTTCCGGCAGCGCTCGCCGCGCTCGACGGGTCGTGGCGTGGCCTGTCCCTGACGATGCCGCTCAAGCGGGCCGTCATCGGCCTGCTGGACTCGGTCAGCCCGGTCGCCGAGGCGGCGGGCGCGGTCAACACGGTCCTGCTGTGCGACGGCCGCCGGACCGGCGACAACACCGACGTCCCCGGGATCACCGCTGCGGTCCGCGAGCGCGTGGGGGACGTCCGCAGCGCGGTCGTCGTGGGAGGCGGCGCGACGGCCGCGTCCTCGCTGCTGGGTCTCGCCGACGTCGGGTGCGAGCGCGTCACCCTGGTCGTACGCGACCCCGCACGGGCCGAGCGGACCGTGGCCGTCGCCGCGGAGCACGGCGGCGTGGAGGTGGCCGTCGCGTCCCTGGCGGACGTGAGCGGCCTGCGCGAGACGTCCGCGGACCTGCTGGTCGGGACCGTTCCCGGTGCGGCCTGGACGCCGGACCTGCTGGCGGCGACCGCCCACGTGCCCGCGGTCTTCGAGATGGTCTACGACGGCTGGCCGACCCCGCTCGCCGCAGCCGCCGGCACGGACCGGGTCCTCGTCTCGCCGCTGGACCTGCTGGTCCACCAGGCGGTACGGCAGGTGCAGCTGATGACCGGCCTGCCGCTGGAGGTGGTCGAGCCCGCACTGGCGCCGATGCGCGACGCGGGCGAGGTCGCCCTGCGGGAGCGGCCCGCCGGGTGACGCAGGACGTCGCCCTGGACTGGCCCTCCGCCGCGTGGCCGGTCGGGCTGGCCGCCGGCGCGCTGCTCGGCCTGCTCGTGCCGTGGCTGGTGGCGCGGATACTGGAGCCTGCGCACGCGGAGCCCGACAAGCGGCGCTACGTCGACCTCGCCGCCGCCCGGGGCCTGCGGCTCGGCTCCGTCGTGACCGGTGCGGTGGCCCTGGGGGCGATGGCCGGTGGCACGGGGTGGCGCTGGGTGCTGGTGCCGGTGGCGCTGTGGGTGCCGCTGGGCGTCGCGCTGGCGGTGGTCGACTGGGCGACGCTGCGACTGCCGACGTACTACCTGGCGCCGGCGTACCCGGTCACCGCCGTCCTCCTCGCTGCCGTGGCGGGGCTGGAGCGTGACCTCGACACCGTCGTGCGCGCGCTGGCGGGGTGGGTGCTCGTCGGCGGCTTCTACCTCGTGCTCAACCTGCTCGGCCCGCGCCTGGTCGGGTACGGCGACGTCCGTCTGGCCGGGCTGCTCGGCCCGCTGCTCGGTGCCGTCGGCTGGTCGGAGCTGGTCGTCGGCCTGGTGCTGCCGTTCCTCGGCTTCGGGCTGGTCGGCGTCGGGCTCGTCGTCGTGCACCGCGACCTCGGGCAGCTCCGGCGGCGGCTGCCGTTCGGCCCGGCGATGCTCGGCGGGGCGGTGGTCGCCGTGGCGGCCGGGCCGCTGATCGCCTCCTGGTACCTCGTCGGGACGCCCTAGCGTCTCGCGCCGGGCAGCGGGTGCCGCGGTGGTCGTACGGCGGTGCGAGACTGGCGCCCATGCTCCGTTGGCTCACCGCGGGGGAGTCTCACGGCCCCTCGCTCACCGCGATCATCGAGGGACTTCCCGCCCACGTCGAGATCACCAGCACCGCGATCGCCGAAGCGCTGGCCCGCCGCCGTCTCGGCTACGGCCGCGGCGCCCGGATGAAGTTCGAGCAGGACCAGGTGACGATCTCCGGCGGCGTCCGGCACGGCGAGACCCTCGGTGGTCCGGTGGCGATCGAGGTCGGCAACACCGAGTGGCCGAAGTGGGAGAAGGTGATGTCCGCCGACCCGGTCGACCGCGCCGAGCTGGACGCCCTGGCCCGCAATGCCGCGCTCACCCGGCCGCGCCCGGGTCACGCCGACCTGGTCGGCATGCAGAAGTACGACTTCGACGAGGCCCGGCCGATCCTCGAGCGCGCCTCCGCCCGGGAGACCGCGGCCCGGGTCGCGCTCGGTGCCGTGGCCTCGGCGTTCCTCGAGCAGGCGGTGGGCGCGCGTGTGGTGTCCCACGTCGTCGCGCTCGGTCGCGTCCACGCGCCCGCCGGGTCGGTGCCCGGCCCGGACGACGTCGAGCGTCTCGACGCCGACCCCGTGCGCTGCCTGGCCCCGGACGCCTCGGCGGCGATGGTCGCCGCGATCGACCAGGCGCACAAGGACGGCGACACCCTGGGGGGCGTCGTCGAGGTCGTCGTGCACGACCTTCCGCCCGGGCTGGGCTCCCACGTGCACTGGGACCGCCGCCTGGACGCCCGCCTGGCCGGGGCACTGATGGGGATCCAGGCGATGAAGGGCGTCGAGGTCGGCGACGGCTTCGGCCTGGCCGCCGACCCGGGCTCGCTGGCGCACGACGAGATCGTGCCCACCGACGCCGGGATCCGCCGTACGTCCGGCCGCTCCGGCGGCACCGAGGGCGGGATGACCACCGGCGAGCTGCTGCGGGTGCGCGCCGCGATGAAGCCGATCGCGACCGTGCCGCGGGCGCTGCGGACCGTCGACGTGGCCACCGGCGACGAGGCCGTCGCCCACCACCAGCGCTCGGACGTCTGCGCGGTCCCCGCCTCGGGGATCGTGGCCGAGGCGATGGTCGCGCTGGTGCTGGCCGAGGCGGTGCTGGAGAAGTTCGGCGGCGACTCGGTCGGCGAGACGCGGCGCAACGTGACCTCGTACCTCGACGCGCTGAGGTTCAGGTGACCGCTCGCCCCCGCGTCGTCCTCATCGGCAGCATGGGCGCGGGCAAGACCACGGTCGGGCGGCGGCTCGCCGCCCGCCTGGGTACGGACTTCCGCGACACCGACGCCGACGTGGAGGCGGCGCAGGGCCGGACGGTGCAGGAGATCTTCGTCGACGACGGCGAGGAGCGGTTCCGGGCCCTGGAGCGGGACGCGGTGGCGACCGCCCTGCGTGAGCACGACGGCGTGCTCGCGCTCGGTGGCGGTGCCCCGGTCGATCCCTCCACCCAGCGGCTGCTGGCCGGGCACACCGTCGTCTTCCTCCAGGTCGACCTCGCCCACGCGGCGGACCGCGTCGGTCTCGGGGTGTCCCGGCCGATGCTGCTGGGCAACGTCCGCGGCCGGATGAAGCAGCTGATCGACGAGCGCACCCCGGTGTACGCCGCCGTGGCGACGCACTCCGTGGACACCGCGAATCTCGACGCCGACGCGGTCGTCGCGCTCGTCGCCGACCTGGTGGGAGACCGACGTGGCTGAGACGACGATCAGGGTCGCCGCGGCCGCCCCGTACGACGTCGTCGTGGGCCGCGACGTGCTCGGCACGCTCCCCGACCTGGTGGGTGCCGAGGTGCGACGTGTCGCCGTCGTCCACGCGCCGGGCATGGAGACCTGGGTGGACCGGCTGCCCGGGCTGGGGGACCGGGAGGTGCTCGCGCTCGCGCTGCCCGACGGGGAGGCGGCCAAGACGGCCGACGTGGCCGTACGCGTCTGGGAGGCGCTGGGTGAGGCCGGCTTCACCCGGTCCGACGTCGTGGTCACCCTCGGCGGCGGTGCCACGACCGACATGGGCGGCTTCATCGCGGCGACCTGGCTGCGCGGGGTGCGTGTCGTCCACGTGCCCACCACCGTGCTCGGCATGGTCGACGCGGCGGTCGGCGGCAAGACCGGCATGAACACCGGGGCGGGCAAGAACCTCGTCGGCGCCTTCCACGAGCCGGCCGGCGTGCTGTGCGACCTGGCGCTGCTCGACACCCTGCCGCGGGCGGAGCTGGTCTCCGGGATGGCCGAGGTGGTCAAGTGCGGCTTCATCGCCGACCCGACGATCCTGGACCTCGTGGAGGCCGACCCGGAGGCGGCGCTCGACCCCGCCTCGCCCGTGCTGCGCGAGCTCGTCGAGCGGGCCGTCCGGGTCAAGGCGGTGGTGGTCTCGGCGGACCTGCGCGAGACCGGCGGCTCGGACGGGCACCCGGGACGCGAGGCGCTGAACTACGGCCACACCCTCGCCCACGCGATCGAGCGGGCCACCGGCTACACGGTCCGGCACGGCGAGGCGGTCGCCCTGGGGATGGTCTTCGTCGCCGAGGTGGCCCGACGGGCCGGCCGGCTCGACGAGGCCACCGCCGCCCGGCACGCGAGCACGCTCGCGCTGGTCGGCCTGCCGACGCGCTGGCGGGGAGCACCGTTCGAGGAGCTGCTGGCGACGATGCGCGTGGACAAGAAGTCGCGCGGCGACCTGCTGCGGCTCGTCGTCCTCGATGCCCTGGCCGCTCCGGCGATCCTGGCCGGGCCCGACGAACAGCTCCTCCGGGAGGCGTACGACGCACTGGCCCCCTGAGTGCGGGATTCGGGGCTCTCGCCGCACCGCCGATACAGTGGACCGGCCGTCACCACCGTGAGCGGCACCCACGATCGCGAGGCAGGGACCCACACGCATGGCAACCACGAACGACCTGAAGAACGGCATGGTGCTCAACCTGGACGGCCAGCTCTGGCAGGTCATCTGGTTCCAGCACCACAAGCCGGGCAAGGGCGGTGCCGTGGTCCGCTCGAAGCTGAAGAGCGTCGAGTCCGGCAAGACGGTCGACCGTACGTTCAACGCCGACGTCAAGGTCGACGTGGCCAACGTCGACAAGCGGACGATGCAGTACCTCTACAACGACGGCACGTCGTACGTCTTCATGGACACCGGCACGTACGAGCAGCTGGAGGTCCCGCCGGACGTCGTGGGCGAGGCGAGCAACTTCCTGCTGGAGAACCAGGAGGCGATCATCGCCACCAACGACGGGCGGGTGCTCTACATCGAGATGCCGGCCTCGGTCGAGCTCGTCGTGCAGCACACCGACCCGGGCCTGCAGGGCGACCGCTCCACCGGCGGCACCAAGCCGGCGACGCTCGAGACCGGGCACGAGATCTCGGTCCCGCTGTTCATCACCACCGGCGAGAAGATCAAGGTCGACACCCGCGACTCCTCCTACCTGGGCCGCGTCAAGGCCTGATGGGCGCCCGCACCAAGGCGCGCAAGCGCGCGCTCGACCTGCTCTTCGCCTCCGAGGTGCGCGGCCGCTCGGCGGTCGAGGCGCTCGAGGAGGAGGTCACGCAGGCGGTGGCCCCGAAGGCGGGCGTCGACGCCCGCCCGGTGGCCGACTACACCGGCGTGCTCGTGCGCGGCGTGACCGAGCACCGCGAGCGGATCGACGAGCTGCTGTCGACGTACTCCCGGGAGTGGTCGCTGGCACGGATGCCCTCGGTCGACCGCAACGTGCTGCGGCTCGGGGTGTTCGAGGTGCTCTGGGTCGACGACGTCCCCGACGCTGTCGCCGTCTCCGAGGCACTCGGGCTGGTCCGTGACCTGTCGACCGACGAGTCGCCGGCCTTCGTCAACGGGGTGCTCGGCACGATCGTGCGGGACAAGGCCGAGCTCGCCGCTCTCTGAACCGGTGACGGCGTAGTGACGGCCCGGTGATCCCGGCGGTCCTTCGGAGCCCGGTCCGTCCGCCCGCCCGCGGCTCCACGACCGGCGGAGCCCTGTCGCGGTCGGGTTTGGGATGATGTCCGCGATGCCCGACGACACGTACGACCCCGAGGCCATGCCCGAGCACGGGCCCGTTCCCGATGCGCCCGAGGAGCGGCTGGCTCCCGACGACCCCGGGATCCCGGCGCTGCCGGGCCCGTGGAGCGCACGGGTGCCGACGTACGCCGACGTGGACGCGCTGGTCGCTCTGCGCCACCTCGACGAGGTCCAGGGCACCGGTGAGGCCCACGTCGACCCCGAGGGGATCGAGTCCGAGGTGGCGGGGCAGGCCTCGTGGACCCGGCGCCAGCTCGTCGCCGTCGGTGCGGACGACGTCCCGCGCGCCTGGATCACCGTGCACGACCGTGCCGCCGGCCGCGCGCTGATCTGGGGCTACTTCGACCGCGAGATCGCCGAGGTCGACGAGATCGCCGGCGTGTTCTACGCCTGGGCCGAGGCGGCGGCGGTCCAGATGGCGAGGCTGCGCGGCATCGACAGCACCCGGCTGGACGAGAGCCCGTTCGGTGGCGACGACCGCCAGGTGGCGTGGCTGCGGGCCGCGGGCTACGAGAAGCGGCGGACCTGGCTGCACATGGACCGGCCGGTCCGGCCCGAGGAGGCGGAGCTCGAGCCGCGCGCAGGGGTGGTCATCCGACCGGTGGACCGCCACGAGAACGGCATGCCGCTGGCCGCGGACCTGCAGGTCGTCCACCAGATGCTCGAGACGTCCTTCGAGGACCACTTCAACAACTACCGCGAGAGCTTCCCGGAGTTCGTGCAGCGGCTGCGCGAGGACCCGGGGCACCGGTGGGACCACTGGTGGCTGGCCTACGTGACCGAGGACAGCGTCGACCCCGAGGGCAACGCGGTCGGCGGACTCGTCCCCGCCGGGACGGTGGTCTGCTCGGTGATGGTCCCCGACGCGTCCGGGGCGGAGGGCTCGTACATCGAGTACATCGGGGTGAACCGCAACGCGCGGGGCCGCGGTGTGGCCAAGTCGCTGCTGGGCGAGGTGATCGCCGACGCCGCGCGCCGTGGCCGCAACCGGGTCAGCCTCGAGGTCGACGACGACTCGCCGACCAGCGCCGACCAGCTCTACAAGGCGATGGGCTGGGAGACCGACTACGTCACCGACTCCTGGTTCAAGGACCTGTCCTGGTAGCCGACCGCTTCCGCGGCCGGATCGCCGGCGTCGGCACCACCAGCGGCGTCCGGCTGGTGGTGGGGCGCTGGGACGACTCCCCGTGGGGACCGTTCACGGACGTCATGGTGGCCGCCGCGGACGGCACCCGCGTGCTGCTCGCGCCCTCGGAGCAGGTGGCGTCGTACGTCGGTGCGACCTACACCTTCGACCGGGTCGAGCTCGGACCGGTCCAGGCGACCGGTGAGGGGCGCTGGGCCGTGCGCGGCCCCGGTCTGGTCCTCGACCTCGAGGTCGGCGGGCGGCTCCCGCTCGGCCGCCTGCTGCGACTGGTGCCGCGCCGGGTCGCCACCGCCCCCGCCTGGTCCGCGCTGACCGACCCGATCGCCCGGACAATGCTGCGCGGCGTGCGGACGCGGGGGAGCGCCGGTCAGGGCCGACAGGAGTTCTACGGCGCGACCGACCTCCACCGCGTCGTCGCGGCGGGCGGCTCCTGGCGAGAGACGGACCTGGGCGCGCTGGCGCCGGTGTGGCCGGAGCCGGGGTTCGGGTTCGGGTCGACGCCGTCGCGACCGTCGGTGACGCGTCTCGTGACGACCATCCACCGTCCTGGTTGACTGATCGTCATGGCGGACATCTCCTGCGACGTGGTGGTCATCGGGCTCGGGCCGGGGGGGAGGCGACCGCGAGCGCGCTCGCCGGCGCCGGTCTCGACGTGGTCGGCATCGACGAGCGGCTGGTCGGGGGCGAGTGCCCGTACTTCGGCTGCATCCCCAGCAAGATGATCCTGCGCGCGGCGGACGCGCTGGCCGAGGCGCGCAAGGTCTCCGGGCTCGCCGGCAGCGCCGAGGTCAGCCCCGACTGGGCACCCGTGGCGGCCCGGATCCGGGACGAGGCGACCAGCGACTGGGACGACGCGGCCGCCGTCGAGCGGATCGAGCAGGCCGGCGTGCGGTTCGTGCGCGGGCACGCCCGCCTGTCCGGCGAGCGCACCGTGGAGGTGGACGGGCAGCGCTTCGTCGCCTCCCGCGGCGTCGTCCTCGACCCGGGCACGCGCCCGGCCGCGCCACCGGTCGACGGACTGGAGGGCACGCCGTACTGGACGAACCGGGAGGTGCTCCAGGTCGAGACGCTGCCCGCGTCGCTGATCGTCGTCGGTGGTGGCCCGATCGGGGCCGAGCTGGCCCAGGGCCTGGCCCGGTTCGGTGTCGAGGTCGCCGTCGTCGAGGGCGCGGACCACCTGCTCGGCAACGACGAGCCCGAGGCCGGCGAGCTCCTCGGCACGGTCCTCGCGGAGGAGGGGATCCAGGTGCTCACCGGCGAGCACGTCACCTCGGTGTCGTACGCCGACGGCACCTTCACCGTCGACGTCGCCGGCACGGTGCTCACCGCCGACAAGCTCCTGGTCGCCGCAGGGCGTACGCCCAACCTCGACGACCTGGGTCTGGAGACCGTCGGCCTCGACCCGACGGTGCGGACCCTGGACGTCGACGAGCACATGCGCGTGCAGGGCCCGGACGGGCCGGTCGCCGGCCTGTGGGCGATCGGCGACGTCGTCGGCCACGGGGCCTTCACGCACGTGTCGATGTACCAGTCCCCGATCGCCGCGGCCGACGTCCGCGGCGTGGCCGACGCGCCGGTCGCGGACTACCGCGCCCTCCCGCACGTCACCTTCACCGACCCCGAGGTCGGTGCCGTCGGGATGACCGAGCAGCAGGCCCGCGACGCCGGGCTGCGGGTGCGGGTCGGGCAGCAGGACGTCGCGGCGAACACCCGCGGCTGGATCGCGCAGGCCCGGGGGCTGGTCAAGGTCGTCGAGGACGCCGACCGCGGCGTCCTCGTCGGAGCCACCGTCGTCGCGCCCGCCGGGGGAGAGGTGCTCGGCCTGCTCACCACCGCCGTCCACGCCGAGGTGCCGACCCGGACGCTGCTCGGCCAGATCTACGCCTTCCCGACCCTCCACCGGGCGGTGCTGGAGGCGCTGCAGGACCTGAGCTAGATCCGGAGCCGGCGCTCGCGCAGCTCGTCGTAGGCCGGACGACAGGCCTCGGCGACGGCGGCGTCGTGGGCGGAGAGGTCCACGGCGCGAGGTGCGTACGCCGCGAAGCCGGTGGAGGCGAGCACGGCGTCGTACCAGTACGGAGCCCACACCCCGTCGCTCGCCCGGGGCCCGGCCGGCCAGTCGAGCATCGCGGCGGTGAAGTCGAGCCCCAGCCAGTCGCACAACCAGCGCAGGTGCGCCTCGGGGTCGCGCAGGAAGTCGGCGGCGTCGACCACGGGGGTGTCGTCGGGCAGGTGGACCAGCATCCGCTGCTGCTGGAGGAGGCCGATGTCCTCGGGCTCACAGGCCTCCCGCGAGCGGACGTACGACGCCACGACCTCGCGCGGGTCGCGCACCAGCAGGACGTGGCGGACCTCCGGCAGCCACCCGACGTCGTCGGGGAGGACGTGGTGGCTCATCTGCTTGGCGTAGTGCACGGGCGTCGGGCACGGGCCGAGCAGCGCCGCCACGACGTCGGCCGGGTCGGTGGGCTGCGAGGCGAGCACCTCGTCCCGGCCGGGATGCTCCAGGCCGGTCCGCGCGAGGTACGCGGCGTAGAACGGCTCGTCGACCACCGTGCAGTCCGGGCGGTTCTCCCAGGACCGCATCATCGCCGTGGAGATGTTCCGCGGTCCCGACCAGACCGAGACGCGCACGGTCACGGCCGGGACCTCGCTGCGACGTCGGCGACGACGTGGTCGGCGTACAGGCCCTGCAAGCGCTCCACGACCGGCCCGCGGGCGCCCGAGCCGATGGTGCGCCCGTCGACCGAGCGCACGGGCACGAGACCGGCGAACGTGCCGGTCACGAAGGCCTCGGCCGCGGAGTACACGTCGGTGAGGCTGAAGGTCCGCTCCCGGACGGGAACGTCGTGGGCCCGGCACACCTCGATGACGTTCGCCCGCGTGATACCCGCCAGGCAGTAGCGCCCGTCGGAGGTCCACACCTCGCCGTCGCGGGTCACGAGGAAGAAGTGCGTGCTGTTGCAGGTCGCCACGAACCCCTGCGGGTCGAGCATCAGCGCCTCGTCCGCCCCGGCCTGGTAGGCCTGGATGCACGCGGTGATGTCGTTGAGCTTGCTGTGGGCGTTGAGCCGCGGGTCGAGCGTGTCGGGGTTGGCACGACGCACGTGGGTCGTGAACAGCGTGATGCCCTCGCGCACCGTGGCCGGGAGCGGGTCCTTGTGCTCGGCGACCACGACGACGGTGGGCGGCCCCACGGTCATCCGGGGGTCCTGGTACGGCGTGGACTTCACGCCGCGGCTCACCATCAGGCGTACGTGGACGCCGTCGCTCATGTCGTTGGCCTCCAGCGTGGCGTACACGGCGTCGGTGAGCTCGGCGCGCGAGGGCAGGTCGATCATCAGGGCGCGGGCCCCCTCCTCGAGCCGGTCGAGGTGCCGCTCGAGGAAGGCGGGGTGCCCGGCGTGCACGCGCAGGCCCTCCCACACCCCGTCACCGAGCACGAAGCCGGCGTCGAGGACGGAGACCGTCGCCTCGGCGCGGGGGACGAGACGCCCCCCGACGTGGATCAGGACCTCAGCGTTGCGCGGGTCGTCGACGTGGTCGTGGGTGCCGGTGGCCATGGCCGCACCCTAGGGCGGGTGCCCGTCGTGCGGCGCCCGTGCCGGCTGCCGGCGCCCCGGGAGCGGTGCTCAGCCGTCGGCGCGGCCGGCGCGGCGGATGTCCTGCGCGCTCTCCTCCTCGAGGTGCCGGATCCGGTTGAGGACCTCGTCGCTGCGGTGCCCGACCGCCGTCAGGGTGTCGCGCAGGTCGTCGAAGTGCGCCTCCCAGTCCCGTCGGAAGCCGTCGTTGCTGCCGATCCGCTCCCCGTGGGGCAGCATCCGGCCGCCGCGGATGTCGAGCCGGATCGCGTCGAGCCGGTTGGCGGCGTGGGACAGCCCGGACCGGGCCTCCTGCAGCTCCTGCGCGAGCTGCTGGATCTCGGTGGGCGAGGAGACACCGTTCTGCTGCTGCCCGCCGGCCTCGTGGAACTGCACGAGGTGGGCCGTGGCCTGCGCCTTCGGCTGGTGCGGCAGCTTGGTGGCGACCTGCTGGTCGGTGTGCTCCACCCGTCGGACCGCGTCGGCCCAGGACTCCAGGATCCCGCGGACCGTGTGGCGGTACCGTCGGATGCCCTCCTCCAGGGCCCCTCCCACGAGCATGGCCTGGGCGGAGTGGGCGCCGCCCGGCTCCCGGAAGGTGTCGCCGAGCCAGTGGCGGAACATGTGCTCGTACTCGTCGAGGACCTGGTTGTCGATGTCGCGGGCCAGCTGCAGCGCGTCGTGGGGCTTCTGCTCGTGCGCGGTGCCTAGGGGCTCGGCGACGACTCGAGCCCCGTGCGCGCCGTGCCCGGACCCGTGACCGCCGGTGGCGTGGCCGGTGACCTCGTCGGAGGACTGGCGGGCGTCGGTGGCCACGGCCTCGGCCAGGTCGACCCGCGCGGCGTGCCAGCGCGAGCGCAGCTCGGGCAGCGTGCCGGACTGGGCGTCGCGCAGCACCTCGCTCTCGTGGTCGAGGGCGTCGGCGAGCTCACGGAGCGTGTGGGTGTCGTCGTCCAGCACCGCACCGGCGCGCTGCGCGACGTGGGACAGCGCGCGGAGGACCTTCCCGGGCGCCTCGCCCTGGGGGTTCGCCTGCCGCAGGCGCTGCCCGACGCGGTCCACGACGCCGACCAGGTCCTGCAGGCCCTGGGACGCCGACCGCAGCCGAGCGGGGGCGCCGGGCAGCCGGAGGGTGTCGGGTCCGATCGGCCCGCTGGCCAGCTCCGCCTCGAGATCAACCACGCCGACCACCCCAGGGTTTGTGGAAGCAGGCCCCTGTGGCCCGCGTCGGGAGAGTCCTACCCCGCGGTAGCGGACGTCAAACATCGCGTCCCGGATCTGACCGGGCAGCGGTGTCGAGCCCCGGTCCGCGACGCGGGTGGGACGGGTCCGGATGGTGGTCGCCCGGGTGCTAGTGTCCACGGCGATCGACATCCTTTAACCACCGTCCCGAGAGGCGGGGAAGGAGGTCCGGCGCCGGTGCCTGCACCCACGCCCGAACCCGAGCAGGGGACCGACCCCGAGGCGAGCAGCTCCCTCGGACGCGTCGTCCTCGACGTCGCCGCCGTCAACCGGGCACTGACCCGGATCGCCCACGAGGTCCTCGAGCGCAACCGGGGCGCCCAGGACGTCGTTCTCCTGGGCATCCCGACCCGCGGCGTCCCGCTCGCCCACCGCGTCGCGGCCCGGATCGCCGAGGTCGAGGACGTCGTCGTACCGGTCGGCGCGCTGGACGTGACGATGTACCGCGACGACCTGCGGATGCGTCCCGCCCGCGCGCTGCTGCCCACCGACATCCCGCCCGGCGGCATCGACGGCAGGACCGTGGTCCTGGTCGACGACGTGCTCTACTCCGGGCGCACCATCCGCGCCGCGCTGGACGCGATGAACGACGTCGGGCGCCCCGCAGCGGTCCAGCTGGCGGTGCTGGTCGACCGCGGCCACCGCGAGCTGCCGATCCGGGCCGACTTCGTCGGCAAGAACCTCCCGACCTCGACCCACGAGAAGGTCGCCGTACGCCTCAGCGAGCTCGACGACGAGGCCGAGGGGGTGACCATCCGGTGAGGCGGCACCTGCTGTCGGCGGCGGACCTCAGCCGCGACGACGCCGAGCTGGTCCTGGCCACCGCGCAGGAGCTCCGCTCGCTCGCCGACCGGCCGATCAAGAAGCTGCCGGCCCTGCGCGGGCGTACGGTCGTCAACCTCTTCTTCGAGGACTCGACCCGCACCCGGATCTCCTTCGAGGCGGCCGCGAAGCGGCTCTCGGCGGACGTCATCAACTTCGCCGCCAAGGGCTCCTCGGTCAGCAAGGGGGAGTCGCTCAAGGACACCGCGCTCACCCTGGAGGCGATGGGGGCCGACGCCGTCGTGTGCCGGCACTGGGCCTCGGGGGCGCCGCACCGGCTGGCCACCGCCGGCTGGTCCCGCTCGTGCGTGGTCAACGCCGGCGACGGGACCCACGAGCACCCCACGCAGGCGCTCCTCGACGCGTTCACGCTGCAGCGCCACCTGGGCACGTCCAGCGGCGGGCTCGACGGGCGTCGGGTGGCGATCGTGGGCGACGTGCTGCACAGCCGGGTGGCCCGCTCCAACGCGCTGCTGCTGCGCACGCTGGGCGCCGAGGTGACGCTGGTCGCCCCGCCGACGCTGCTGCCGTACGGCGTGGAGAGCTGGGGCGTCGAGACGTCGTACGACCTGGACGCGGTGCTGCCGAAGACCGACGCCGTGATGATGCTGCGCGTGCAGCGCGAGCGGATGAACGCGTCGTACTTCCCGACGGTGCGGGAGTACTCCCGCCGCTACGGCCTCGACGGGCGCCGGATGGCGAAGCTGGCCGAGCACGCGATCGTGATGCACCCCGGGCCGATGGTCCGGGGGATGGAGATCACCGCCGACGTGGCCGACTCCGACAGGTCGGTGATCGTCGAGCAGGTGACCAACGGGGTGGCCGTACGCATGGCCGTGCTCTACCTGCTGCTCGGCGGCAGCGAGCCCGCGATCGCCGGAGTCCCCGAGGCAGGAGGAGCCCGATGACCGACCACCTGATCGTGAACGCCACGCTGCCGGGTGGGGAGGTCGCCGACCTGGTGCTGCGCGACGGCGTGATCGCCTCTCTCGGGGCCGAAACCGCCGCGCCGCGCGACGGCGTCGCGCTGGAGACGCACGACGCGCGCGGCCTGATCGCGCTGCCCGGCCTGGTCGACCTGCACACCCACCTGCGCGAGCCGGGCCGTGAGGACGCCGAGACGGTCGAGACCGGGACCGCCGCCGCGGCGCGCGGCGGCTTCACGGCGGTCCACGCGATGGCCAACACCGACCCGGTCGCGGACACCGCCGGTGTGGTCGAGCAGGTGTGGCGGCTGGGCACCGAGGCCGGGCACTGCGACGTGCAGCCGGTCGGGGCGGTGACCGTCGGTCTCGGTGGCGAGCGGCTGGCCGAGCTCGGCGCGATGGCCGACTCCGCGGCGCGGGTGCGGGTCTTCTCCGACGACGGCAAGTGCGTCGCGGACCCCGCCCTGATGCGTCGGGCGCTGGAGTACGTCCGCGCCTTCGACGGCGTCGTCGCCCAGCACGCCCAGGAGCCGCGGCTGACCGAGGGCGCCCAGATGAACGAGGGCGAGCTCTCCGGGCGGCTGGGCCTGCAGGGCTGGCCGGCGGTGGCCGAGGAGGCGATCATCGCCCGCGACTGCCTGCTCGCCGCGCACGTCGGCTCCCGGCTCCACGTCTGTCACGTGTCGACCGCCGGCTCGGTGGAGATCGTGCGGTGGGCCAAGCAGAAGGGGTGGGACGTCACCGCCGAGGCCTGTCCGCACCACCTGCTGCTCACCGACGAGCTGGCCGCGACGTACGACCCGACGTACAAGGTCAACCCGCCGCTGCGCTCGGCCGAGGACGTCGCCGCGCTGCGCGCCGGCCTGGCCGACGGCACCATCGACGTCGTCGCCACGGACCACGCGCCCCACCCGCACGAGGACAAGGACTGCGAGTGGCCGGCCGCCGCGTTCGGGATGACCGGTCTGGAGACCGCCCTGTCGGTGGTGCAGGCGACGATGGTCGACACCGGCATGCTCGACTGGGCCGGCGTCGCCGAGCGGATGTCGGCGGCGCCGGCACGGATCGGACGGCTCGGCGGGCACGGACGGCCGCTGGCCGTCGGCGAGCCGGCCAACATCACGCTCTACGACCCCTCGGCCGTCCGTACGGTCGACGAGACCCGCACCGCCTCGCTGTCGCGGAACACGCCGTACCGGGGGATGGAGCTGCCCGGCCGCGTCGTCGCGACCTTCCTCCGGGGCCGACCCACCGTGCTCGACGGGGAGCTGGTGTGAGGGGCCTGCGCGGCCGGCGTGCGCCGGCGCTCGCCCCGCTGGAGCCGGCACCGAAGGTGGCCGACCTGCCCCACCCTCTGCTCCAGGGGGCGGGCCGCTACCTCGGCACGGTGGCGGGGGACCGGCGGCTGCGCGACCACGGGCTGGGCCGGGCGGGGAGCGCCCGGATCCAGCTCTCGGAGGACGGCGTCGACGTGGTCCGGCTGGGCGCGGCCTTCCGGATCCCGGCCGCGGGCCTGACCTCGGCGCGGGACGCCGAGTCGTTCCCGGCCGGAGGGGTCGGCCCGCAGGGCGCGCTCGTCCTCCGCTGGAGGCACGACGGGCAGGTGCTCGACACCGGGTTCTGCCTGCAGCGCCCGGCGGCGAGGCGGGGGTCCCCGGCCACGGCCGACGAGGGGCGAGCAGACATGCAGAGGACGCACCGCGAGTGGTCGCGCGCGGTCGCGAAGATCCGGAAGGAGCACTGATGACGGAGCAGGCGCTGCTCGTCCTCGAGGACGGTCGGACGTTCCGCGGGGAGGCCTACGGCGCGTCCGGCGAGACGTTCGGGGAGGCGGTGTTCTCCACCGGGATGACCGGCTACCAGGAGACGCTGACCGACCCGTCGTACCACCGACAGGTCGTGGTGATGACCGCCCCGCACGTCGGGAACACGGGGATGAACGACGAGGACCCGGAGTCGTCGCGGATCTGGGTGAGCGGGTACGTCGTCCGCGACCCCGCACGGATCCCGTCCAGCTGGCGCTCGCGGCGCTCGCTCGACGACGCGCTGCGCGAGCAGGGCGTGGTCGGGATCAGCGGTGTCGACACGCGCGCGCTCACCCGGCACCTGCGCGACCGGGGGGCGATGCGGGTGGGGATCTCGACGACGGAGACCGACCCCGAGGCGCTGCTGAACCGGGTGCGGGAGTCCGGGGAGATGGCCGGCTCCGAGCTCGCCTCGGAGGTCTCGACGAGCGAGGCGTACGTCGTCCCCGCGGTCTCGACAGGCTCGACCTCCGGTCCGCGCTTCCGCGTCGCGGCGCTGGACCTCGGGATCAAGGCGAACACGCCGCGGATGCTGGCCGAGCGCGGCATCGAGACGCACGTGCTGCCGGCGACCTCCACGCTGGAGGAGGTGCTCGCGGTCGCACCCGACGGGCTGTTCTTCTCCAACGGTCCCGGCGACCCGGCCGCGACCACCGACCAGGTCGCGCTGCTGCAGGGCGCCCTCGAGGCGGGCGTGCCGTACTTCGGGATCTGCTTCGGCAACCAGCTCTTCGGCCGGGCGCTCGGGTTCGGCACCTACAAGCTCGGCTACGGCCACCGGGGCATCAACCAGCCGGTGATGGACCGTACGACGGGCAAGGTCGAGGTCACCGCGCACAACCACGGGTTCGCCGTGCAGTGGCCCGCCGCGCCGTCCGATCACGTCGACACCCCGTACGGCACCGCGAGGGTCAGCCACGTGTGCCTCAACGACGACGTCGTCGAGGGGCTCGAGCTGCGCGACGCCGACGGGCACCTGCGTGGCTTCTCCGTCCAGTACCACCCCGAGGCCGCCGCCGGCCCCCACGACGCGGCGTACCTCTTCGACCGCTTCACCGACCTGCTCGACCGGGAGGCCTGAGACATGCCCAAGCGCACCGACATCGAGTCGATCCTCGTGATCGGGTCCGGCCCGATCGTGATCGGCCAGGCCTGCGAGTTCGACTACTCCGGCACCCAGGCCTGCCGGGTGCTGCGCGAGGAGGGGATCCGGGTCGTCCTGGTGAACTCCAACCCGGCGACGATCATGACCGACCCGGAGTTCGCCGACGCGACGTACGTCGAGCCGATCACGCCGACCTTCCTCGAGAAGGTGATTGCCAAGGAGCGCCCCGACGCGCTGCTGGCGACCCTGGGCGGGCAGACGGCGCTCAACGCGGCGATGCAGCTCGACGAGCTCGGCATCCTGGAGAAGTACGACGTCGAGCTGATCGGCGCCAGCATCGAGGCGATCAACCGCGGCGAGAACCGCGAGTCGTTCAAGAAGATCGTCGAGAAGCTCGGCGGCGAGGTGGCGCGCTCGCGGATCTGCCACAGCATCGACGACTGCCTCGGCGCCGCCGACGAGCTCGGCTACCCGATGGTCGTGCGGCCCAGCTTCACCATGGGCGGCGCCGGCTCGGGGATGGCGTACGACGAGGCCGACCTGCACCGGATCGCCGGTGCGGGGCTCTCGCTCAGCCCGACCACCGAGGTGCTCCTGGAGGAGTCGATCATCGGCTGGAAGGAGTACGAGCTCGAGGTGATGCGCGACCACGCCGACAACGTGGTCATCGTCTGCTCCATCGAGAACCTCGACCCGATGGGCGTGCACACCGGCGACTCGATCACCGTCGCGCCGGCGATGACGCTCACCGACCGCGAGTACCAGCACCTGCGCGACCTGTCGCTGGGCATCATCCGGGAGGTCGGCGTCGACACCGGTGGCTGCAACATCCAGTTCGCGGTGAACCCGGCCGACGGGCGGGTGGTGACCATCGAGATGAACCCGCGGGTCTCCCGCTCCAGCGCGCTGGCCTCGAAGGCGACCGGCTTCCCGATCGCGAAGATCGCCGCGAAGGTGGCGATCGGCTACACGCTCGACGAGATCCCGAACGACATCACCACCCGGCCCGGAGGACTCACGACGCCGGCGGCCTTCGAGCCGACGCTGGACTACGTGGTGGTGAAGGTGCCGCGGTTCGCGTTCGAGAAGTTCCCCGGCGCCGACCCCGTGCTCACCACGCACATGAAGTCGGTGGGCGAGGCGATGGCGATCGGCCGGAGCTTCACCGAGGCGCTGCAGAAGGCGCTGCGCTCGCTGGAGCGACCCGGGTCGGTCTTCGACTGGTCCCACGACTGGGTCGACCTCGACGCCGAGGACCTGCTGGCGCGCGCCGCCGTGCCCCACGAGGGTCGGCTCAAGCTCGTGATGGACGCCCTGCGTGCCGGCGCCACCGAGCAGCAGGTCCTCGACGCCACCGGCATCGACCCGTGGTTCGTCGACCAGCTCGCGCTGATCAACGAGGTGGCCCGCGAGGTCGCCGCCAGCGTCGAGCTGACGCCCGAGGTGCTGCGCCGCGCCAAGCGGCACGGCTTCTCCGACGAGCAGGTCGGCAAGATCCGCGACCTGCGGCCGGACGTGGTCCGCGGGGTGCGTCACGCGCTGGGGATCCGGCCGGTCTACAAGACCGTGGACACCTGTGCCGCCGAGTTCGCGGCGGCCACGCCGTACCACTACTCCTCCTACGACGAGGAGAGCGAGGTGCTCCCGCGCGAGCGCGAGGCGGTGATCATCCTGGGCTCGGGACCGAACCGGATCGGGCAGGGGATCGAGTTCGACTACTCCTGCGTGCACGCCTCCCTGGCGCTGTCGGCCGCGAAGGGGGCGGCGGAGTCCGGCGTCAACGGCGGCCGCGGCTACGACACCGTGATGGTCAACTGCAACCCCGAGACGGTCTCGACCGACTACGACACCTCCGACCGGCTGTACTTCGAGCCGCTCACGCTCGAGGACGTCCTCGAGGTGGTGCACGCCGAGCGGGCGGCCGGACCGGTCGCCGGCGTGATCTGCCAGCTCGGCGGTCAGACGCCCCTCGGTCTGGCGGAGGGCCTGAAGGCCGCCGGCGTGCCGATCGTCGGCACCCAGCCCGAGTCGATCGACCTGGCCGAGGAGCGCGGCGCGTTTGGCCGCGTCCTGGCCGAGGCGGGGCTGACCGCACCGAAGCACGGCACCGCGACCACCTTCGAGCAGGCGCGGGACATCGCCGCCGAGATCGGCTACCCGGTGCTGGTGCGGCCGTCGTACGTCCTCGGTGGGCGCGGCATGCAGATCGTGTACGACGACGACGCGCTGTCGGGCTACATCGCGACGGCGACCGAGGTCTCGCCGGACCGCCCGGTCCTGGTCGACCGGTTCATCGACGACGCGGTCGAGATCGACGTCGACGCGCTGTTCGACGGCGAGGACCTGTTCCTCGGTGGCGTGATGGAGCACATCGAGGAGGCCGGGATCCACTCCGGCGACTCCTCCTGCGCGCTCCCGCCGATCACGCTCGGCGCCACCGAGGTCGAGCGGATCCGGGCGGCCACCGAGGCGATCGCTCGCGGGGTCGGGGTGCGCGGCCTGATCAACATCCAGTACGCGCTGGGGGCCGACGTCCTCTACGTCCTCGAGGCCAACCCGCGCGCGAGCCGGACGGTGCCGTTCGTGTCGAAGGCGACCGCGACGCCTCTGGCCAAGGCGGCCGCGCGGGTGATGCTGGGGGAGTCGATCGCCTCGCTGCGGGCCTCCGGTGCGCTGCCGGCCGAGGGCGACGGCGGGCTGCTGCCGGGCGACGCGCCGATCGCGGTCAAGGAAGCGGTGATGCCGTTCAACCGGTTCCGCCTGCCCGACGGCACCTCGGTCGACACGCTGCTCGGCCCGGAGATGAAGTCGACCGGCGAGGTGATGGGCTTCGACGCCACCTTCGGGACGGCGTTCGCGAAGTCGCAGACCGCGGCCTTCGGCCCGCTGCCCACGCAGGGGCGGATCTTCGTCTCGATGGCCAACCGGGACAAGCGGACGATGGTCTTCCCGGTGAAGGTGCTGGCCGACCACGGCTTCGAGATCCTCGCCACGCAGGGCACCGCGGAGGTGCTGCGCCGCAACGGCGTCGATGCCACGGTGGTGCGCAAGCACTTCCAGGGCGAGGGCCCCGACGGCGAGCCGACCACCGTCCAGCGGATCGCGGCGGGAGAGATCGCGCTCATCGTCAACACGCCGTACGGCGCGACGGCCGGCGGGTCGGCGCGGACGGACGGGTACGAGATCCGTACCGCGGCCGTGCAGGCCAACGTGCCCTGCCTGACGACCGTGCAGGGCCTCTGGGCCGCGGTCCAGGGCATCGAGGCGATGCTCGGCGGCGAGGTCGGCGTGCGGTCGTTGCAGGACTGGGCCGCGGCGGTACGCCCGGCCCCGGACGGCGCGGACCTTCCGGCGGCCCCGTGACCTATCGCCTTCTCTTCGAGCACGCGGCCACCCGGGTCGACGCCGAGCGGGCGCACCGGGTCGGGTCCGCGGCCGTCCGGGCCGGACGGCCGCTGGCCCGGAAGGTGGTACGCGGCTGGCGGTCGCCGGTGCGTGCGATGGGGCTGGAGTTCCCCGCCGTCCTGGGCCTCGCCGCTGGCTTCGACAAGGACGCCACCGGGGTCGACGCGCTCGCCGCGCTCGGCTTCGGCTCGGTCGAGATCGGCACCGTCACCGGGCACCCGCAGCCCGGCAACCCGACGCCGCGGCTGTTCCGGCTCCCCGCCGACCGGGCGCTGGTCAACCGGATGGGCTTCAACAACGACGGCGCCGAGGCCGTGGCGGCCCGACTCCGGCGACGCGCCGTCTCCGGCCGTCGCAGCGACACGGTGCTCGGCGTCAACATCGGCAAGACCAAGGTGGTGGACGAGGCCGACGCCGAGGGCGACTACCGGCTCTCGGCACGGCTGCTGGCGCCGTACGCCGACTACCTCGTCGTGAACGTCAGCTCGCCGAACACCCCCGGGCTGCGGGCGCTGCAGGCCGTCGAGCGGCTGCAGCCGATCCTCGCCGGCGTACGTCAGGAGGCGGACGCGGTCTCCGGGGACCGACGGGTGCCGCTGCTGGTCAAGATCGCTCCGGACCTCGACGACGACGACGTCCTGGCGGTGGCCGACCTGGCGCTGGCCGAGGGGCTGGACGGCGTCGTCGCGACGAACACGACGATCGCACGGGACGGGCTGCGCACGCCCGGAGTCGAGGTCGCGGCCACCGGGGCGGGCGGTCTGTCCGGGGCCCCGTTGGCCGCCCGGTCCACCGAGGTGCTGCGCCTGCTGCGCGGCCACGTCGGTGACGCGCTCACGCTGGTCGGGGTGGGTGGCGTCGGCTCGGTCGACGAGGCGCGGGAGCGGCTGGACGCCGGCGCCGACCTGCTGCAGGCGTACTCCGCCTTCATCTATGAGGGGCCGCTGTGGCCCTCGCGGGTCAACCGAGCGCTCAGGAGGCGACAGTGACGTCGACGACCGCACCCTTCGGCGAGCGGCTGCACGCAGCGGTCTCCTCCCGTGGGCCGATGTGCGTCGGCCTCGACCCGCACGCCCCGCTGCTCGAGGCCTGGGGCCTGCCCGACAGCCCGCAGGGGCTGGACCGCTTCGCCGGCACCTTCGTCGAGGCGCTCGCCGGGCAGGTCGCCGTGGTGAAGCCGCAGTCGGCCTTCTTCGAGCGGCACGGGTCGGCCGGCATCGCGGTCCTCGAGCGTGCGGTCGCCGACCTCCGCGCAGCCGGCACGCTGGTCCTGCTCGACGTCAAGCGGGGTGACATCGGGTCGACCTCGCAGGCGTACGCCGACGCGTACCTCGACCAGACCTCGCCGCTGGCCGTCGACGCGGTCACGGCCAGCCCGTTCCTCGGCACCGGGAGCCTCGACCCGATGGTCGGCACCGCCCGCCGGCACGGTGCGGGGCTCTTCGTGCTCGCGCTCACCTCCAACCCGGAGGCGCCCCAGGTGCAGGCGGCGCGTACGACCGAGGGGTCGAGCGTCGCCGGCGCGGTGCTGTCCTGGCTGCGGGGGCTCAACGAGGGCTCCGAGCACGGCTCGTTCGGCGCCGTCGTCGGGGCGACGATCGGCGACACCGAGGAGGACCTCGCGATCGGCGGGCCGCTCCTGGTCCCCGGGGTCGGCGCCCAGGGTGGGACGCCGGAGTCGGTCCGTCGCACCTTCGCCGGCGTGCTGCCCCGGGTGCTCCCGAGCTCGTCGCGCGAGGTGCTCGGCGCCGGTCCCGGTGTGGCGGCGCTCCGCGACGCCGCGCAGCGTGCCAACGACGCCTTCGTCGACCTGCTGGGCTCCTGAGCGCGGCCGAGGCATGGTGGGCGGCGTGAGCGGACGCGGAGCAGGTGCCGCGCTGGCGGTGTGCCTGCTGCTGGGCGGTGCGGTCGCCGGCTGCGGGGACCCCGGGGAGGCGTACTGCGACCAGCTGCGCTCGGACCAGGCCGCTCTCGGCGAGATCGTCAACGCCACCACTCCCGGGGCGCTGCTGACCGGCCTGCCCACCCTGCGGCAGGTCGGTGCGAAGGCACCGGAGGACCTGACCGACGAGTGGCAGACCTTCCTCAACGCCGTCGAGGGGCTCGACGACGCCGTCCACGCTGCCGGCCTGAGACCCGGCGAGGTGCGCGGCAGCCTGCCGACGACCCTGAGCGCCGACGACCGGGCCGCGATCACCGGTGCCGCCGACGTGCTCGCCTCCTCGGCGGTGACCGAGGCGGCGGACGGCATCGAGACCCAGGCGCGCGACGTGTGCAAGGTCAACATCGGACTCTGAGCGGAGTGCGGAGGAGGCGGCGTTGCAGTCCCTCCCGAGGGGTGACTAGATTCTGCCGAGCGCCGGTGCCGACGTACCGTTCCGGCACCACCGTTCGACGCAGGGCCGCCAGCAGGCCCCGCGTGCCACTCGCGAAGTGAGGTCTCGAGGATCGTGCCCCTGCCGGATCTGACTCCCGAGCAGCGCCAGGCGGCGCTGGAGAAGGCGGCCGCGTCGCGCCGCGAGCGTGCCGAGGTGAAGGCGCGGCTCAAGCGCTCCGGGGCATCCATCGCGGAGGTGCTCGACGAGGGGTCGAGCAACGAGGTGATCGGCAAGATGCGGGTCTTCGACCTGCTGCAGTCGATGCCGGGGGTGGGCAAGGTTCGTGCCGAGCAGCTGATGGACCGGCACCACATCTCGCGCACCCGGCGGGTGCGCGGGCTCGGGATCAACCAGACGAGGGCTCTCGTCGCCGAGTTCACCGACGGTGACTGACGGCGCGACCGAGGGCCGGGGCCGCCAAGGCGTCGAGGCCGGCGGTCCTGGCGGCACGGCCCGGCTCACCGTGCTCGCCGGCCCGACGGCCGTCGGCAAGGGAACCGTCGCCGCGTACGTCCGCGCGCACTACCCCGACGTCTGGATCTCGGTCTCGGCGACCACGCGCACGCGCCGACCCGGAGAGGTCGACGGCGTGCACTACCACTTCGTCGACGACGCCGAGTTCGACCGGCTCGTCGCCGAGGACGAGCTCCTGGAGTGGGCGGTCGTGCACAAGCGGGCCCGGTACGGCACGCCGCGGCGCCCCGTCGACCGGGCGCTCGCCCAGGGACGTCCGGCCCTGCTGGAGATCGATCTCCAGGGCGCCCGCCAGGTGCGCGAGCGGATGCCCGAGGCGCGCTTCGTGTTCCTCGCCCCGCCGTCCTGGGACGAGCTGGTCCACCGGCTGGTCGGCCGTGGCACCGAGGACGAGCGCGAGCGCGAGCGTCGGCTCGAGACCGCGCGCGAGGAGCTCGCCGCCCAGCCCGAGTTCGACGAGGTCGTCGTCAACCACGAGATTCCCGCTGCCGCTGCCGAGTTGGTAGGCTTCATGGGTCTGTGACCCCCTGACCGCTCGTCGGTCCTCGGGTCCGCGCCGTCTCTGTCTCCCACCACCGTGAGGCTCATCCACACATGCCTGGTCCCCAGCCGCTCGCCGAGGGCATCACCAACCCGCCGATCGACGACCTGCTCACCAAGACGGACTCGAAGTACCGACTGGTGCTCTACAGCGCCAAGCGGGCCCGTCAGATCAACGCCTACTACTCCCAGCTCGGCGAGGGCCTGCTGGAGTACGTCGGCCCGCTGGTCGAGACGCACGTGCAGGAGAAGCCGCTCTCCATCGCGCTGCGCGAGATCAACGACGACCTGCTGACCTGCGAGGACGGCGACCCCGAGGACGGCATCAACGTCCCCGTCGTGGCCGAGGTCGACGAGGGTCCCGAGGTGCTCGGCGAGCCCTCGCCCGAGGACACCGAGGCCTGAGCGCGACCGGCCCCGAGCGGTGACTGCCCCGGTGCCCGGCGCGGCGTCGACACGTCCCCACGTCGTCCTCGGCGTCGGCGGGGGGATCGCGGCGTACAAGGCCTGCGAGCTGCTGCGCCTGTTCACCGAGTCCCGGTGCGAGGTGACCGTCATACCCACGGCCGCTGCGCTGCAGTTCGTCGGCGAGCCCACGTGGGCCGCCCTGTCCGGGCGCCCGGTGGCGAGTGAGGTCTGGCACGACGTGCACGAGGTGCCGCACGTCCGGCTCGGCCGAGAGGCCGACCTCGTGGTCGTCGCCCCCGCGACGGCCGACCTGATGGCGCGCGCAGCGCAGGGGCGCGCGGACGATCTGCTCACCAGCACGCTGCTGACGTCGCGGGCCCCGGTGCTGCTCGCGCCGGCGATGCACACCGAGATGTGGGAGCACCCGGCCACCCGGGAGAACGTCGCCACGCTGCGTCGGCACGGGTACGTCGTCCTCGACCCGGCCGTGGGCAGGCTGACCGGGCCCGACACCGGGCGCGGCCGGTTGCCCGACCCCGAGGAGATCCACGCGACCGCCCTCGACCTCCACGAGCGACGAGGCGGCGGCTCCGACGTGGGCCGGGACCTGGAGGGCCGCCGGGTCGTCGTGTCTGCGGGCGGCACCCGCGAGCCGCTGGACCCCGTCCGCTTCCTCGGCAACCGCTCCTCGGGCCTGCAGGGCTTCGCGCTGGCCCGTACGGCCGCGCTGCGGGGCGCGGAGGTGACGCTGGTCGCCGCCAACACCGACCTGCCGGTGCCGGCCGGGGTCGAGGTCCGCGAGGTGGAGACGACCGAGGAGCTCCAGACGCAGGTCGTCGCGGCCAGCGCCGATGCCGACGTGGTCGTCATGGCCGCCGCGCCGGCGGACTTCGCGCCGGTCTCGCTGGCCGGGGCCAAGATCAAGAAGTCCTCCGACGGCAGCACGCCGTCGATCGAGCTGCGCGAGACCCCGGACGTGCTCGCCGGTCTGGTGGCCGACCGCGGCGACGAGACCTCGCCGGTGATCGTGGGGTTCGCGGCGGAGACCGGCGACGCGAACGGCTCCGTCATCGACCACGCGCGCGCCAAGCTGGCCCGCAAGGGATGCGACCTGCTCGTGGTCAACGACGTCGGCGGGGGAGCGGTCTTCGGCCGCCCGGACAACTCCGCGGTGCTCCTGGCGGTCGGTGCGTCGCCGTACGACGTGCCCCAGGGGAGCAAGTCCGCTCTGGCCCACGTGGTCTGGGACCGCGTCGTCGCTCTGCTCGACCCGTCGCGAGGAGCCGCCGCCGAGCCCGATGCGGGCGGTCGCCACGCGTCCGAGTCTCGGGACCTCTGAGGCTCGCTCCACGCGGGGCGATACCGTGCTCGGCGGACGCGCGCGGACTTCTCGCTCCGAGCCGCCCTACCGAACCTGCCCACCCCAGCAAGATGCCAAACGAAGCGGAGCCCCGTGGGGGGCCCGATGGGAGAGACGACGTGCCTGGACGCCTGTTCACCTCTGAGTCGGTGACCGAGGGTCACCCCGACAAGATGGCCGACGCGATCAGCGACTCGGTGCTCGACGCACTGCTCGAGCAGGACCCGCACAGCCGGGTCGCGGTCGAGACGCTGCTGACCACCGGCCTCGTGGTCGTCGCCGGCGAGGTCTCGACGACCGCGTACGCCGAGATCAGCGACCTGGTCCGCGCCAAGGTCAACGAGATCGGCTACGACGCCGGGGCCAAGGGCTTCGACGGGAGCGCCTGCGGCGTCTCGGTCGCGATCGGCAAGCAGTCGCCCGACATCGCCCAGGGTGTCGACACCGGTCACGAGTCGCGTACCGGCTCCGTCGACGCGCTGGACAAGCAGGGTGCCGGCGACCAGGGCCTGATGTTCGGCTACGCGTGCGACGACACCCCCGAGCTGATGCCGCTGCCGATCACGCTGGCCCACCGGCTCTCCGAGCGGCTCACCGCCGTGCGCAAGGACGGGACGCTGGACTACCTGCGTCCCGACGGCAAGACCCAGGTCACCATCGAGTACGACGCCGACGACAACCCGGTGCGTGTCGACACGGTGGTGCTCTCCACCCAGCACGCCGACGGCATCGACCTGGACTCCCAGCTGCAGCCGGACATCAAGAAGCACGTGATCGACCCCGTGCTGGCCGACTTCGACATCCCCAGCGAGAACTACCGGCTGCTGGTCAACCCCACCGGCAAGTTCGTGATCGGCGGCCCGCACGGTGACGCGGGACTGACCGGGCGCAAGATCATCGTCGACACCTACGGCGGCATGGCCCGCCACGGTGGTGGCGCCTTCTCCGGCAAGGACCCGTCCAAGGTCGACCGCTCCGCGGCGTACGCGATGCGCTGGGTGGCCAAGAACGTCGTCGCCGCCGGCCTGGCCAAGCGCTGCGAGGCGCAGGTCGCGTACGCGATCGGCAAGGCCGCCCCGGTCGGCGTCTTCATCCAGACCTTCGGCACCGGCGTCGTCGACGACGAGACGATCCAGCAGGCGGTCCTCGAGGTCTTCGACCTCCGCCCGGGTGCGATCGTCGCGGACCTCGACCTGCTCCGCCCGATCTACGCCAAGACCGCCGCGTACGGCCACTTCGGTCGCGAGCTGCCCGAGTTCACCTGGGAGCGCACCGACCGGGTCGACGCGCTCAAGAAGGCCGCCGGCGTCTGAGCGCCTCCCAGGGGGACCCCCTGCGCGACCAGCTGACCCGCGCCCTGGCCGATGCCGGGGCGCGGGTCGCTGCGCTCCGCGCCGACCTGGCCGACGTGCAGGCCGCGTCGAGGGACACCAACGCCGACGACGAGCACGACCCCGAGGGCGCGACCATCGCCTTCGAGCGCCAGCAGCTCGCTGCGGTGCTGGAGAGCGCCGAGGCGACGCAGCGGCGGCTGGAGGAGGCGCTGGCGCGGCACGCACGTGGTGACTACGGCCGCTGCCGGAGCTGTGGTGGACCCATCGCACCCGGTCGCCTGGAGGCGCGCCCCGGCGCCACGCTGTGCATCGACTGCGCGCGCTGACCGAGCCCTGAACCGGCCCGGGTCACTCCACGGTGGAGAGCGCGAGCTCGGCCCGGTCGAGACGGGTGAGCAGCTCGGTGAGCGCCTCGCTGTCGTAGCGACCGCTCGCGCGGATCTCGACCAGCGTGCTGCGCTGGTCGCTCAGCACGGCACGGCGCACCCGTGCGTACGCCGCGATCCGGTCCTCCTGCTCGGGACCCTCCGGCCCCGCCCAGCTCGTGGACCGGTCGAGACGGGACTCCTGCCTGGCTCGTCGCACCGCGGCGTCGTCGACGGGCACCCCGTCGAGGCCGTCCCTGGCGACGTCGTCGCAGCGCTGATCGGCGAGATCGGTCATGGCCGCGGTCAGCGCGTCCACCTGCTCGGACACTGTCCGGCTGCGGTCGGCCTCGACCCCGAGCCGCCGGACGAGCCAGGCGAGGCTCCCGCCCTGGACGAGAAGACTGAGCACCGCGACCGCGAAGGCGGACAGCACCAGCAGCGGGCGCTGCGCGGTGTCGGAGGGGAGGGTCTGCGCGGCGGCCAGGGTCACCGCGCCGCGCATCCCCGCCCAGACGAGGACCGTGCCGTCCCGCCGGCCTAGGGGCTGCTCGGCGTAGAAGCGCAGGTCGGACTCGTGGCGGACCAGCGAGGCGTGTGCCCGGGTCCGCCGGCGTTCGGAGAGACGTTGCGCGTCGGGGGAGGAGAGGTACTCCCGGAACCGGTCGATCCGCGGTCGGAGCGCCGGGATGCTGCGCAGCATCCGCCGCTGCGAGAGCAGGACGGCTCCCGCGTACGCGGCTCGGACCAGCATCAGGCTCGCCAGACCGATCACCACCAGCAGGGCCAGACGGCCCACCGACCCGTTCTCGGCGCGGAAGTCGTCGACCAGCGGACCGACCTGCAGGCCCATCAGCAGGAACACCGCACTCTCGAGGAGGAAGGCGATCGTCGACCAGTTGACCTGCTCGGCGAGCCGGTCCTGCGCGCGGAGCTCGACGACGCCGCGGTAGCCGGTGATCAGACCGGCCACGACCACCGCGACCAGACCGGACCCGCCCAGCCGCTCGGAGGGGACGTAGGCGATGAACGGCACCACGAACGAGATCGCGGAGGCCAGGGTCGCGTCGGCGACGAGTGCGCGGACGCCCAGGCTGAGCCCGCCGACCACGACGCCGATCACGACCGCCACGACGACGGCCTGCACGAAGTCGATCCCGACGTCGAGCAGGGAGACGCTGCCGGCGACCGCCGCCACCGCCGAGCGCAGCAGCACCAGTGCGGTCGCGTCGTTGAGCAGCGCCTCGCCCTCCAGGAGCGTGATCAGCCGAGGGGCCACGCCGGTACGGCGCACGATCGACGTCGCGACGGCGTCGGTCGGGCTGAGGATGGCACCCAGAGCCGTCCCCTCGGCGAAGCCCAGACCGGACACCAGCCAGGAGACGAGCCCGCCGATCGAGACCGCGGAGACGACGACCACCACCACCGACAGGCCGCTGATGGTCCTCAGGTCTCGGCGGAAGTCGAGCGCCGGCATGTTCACCGCGGAGGCGTACAGCAGCGGTGGCAGCACGCCGGCGAGGACGATCTCCGGGTCGACCTCCGCCGTCGGCACGCCCGGCACCAGCGAGATCAGCACGCCCGCCGCCACGAGGAGCAGCGGTGCCGCGACGCCGACACGTGGGGCGAGGACGGTGATGGCGACGAGAACGAGCACGGCAAGGACGGCCAGGATCGTGAAGTCCATGCCGACATCGTGGGCCATCGCGCTTGCACGCCGCTGTCACGCCGGGTCCAGCAGTCGAGTACATCGGGACGATGAACACGCTAATATTTAGTTGTTCAGTCGAGAAGGCAGACGCGCGACGCGGCTGCTCGTCCGGAAGGTCCCCTTCGTGCGCAAGCTCATCGTCCTCGGCCTGGTCGGCCTCCTCGCCCAGCTCATCGACGGCTCGCTCGGGATGGCGTACGGCGTCACGTCCTCGACGCTCCTGCTGGCCGTCGGCATCGCACCGGCCGCGGCCTCGGCCGCCGTGCACTTCTCCGAGATCGGCACCTCGCTCGCCTCGGGCCTGTCCCACCACAAGCTGGGCAACGTCGACTGGCGGACGGTCTCGATCCTGGCGGTGCCGGGCTTCATCGGCGCCTTCGTCGGGGCGACGTTCCTCGCCAGCCTCGACGGGGACGCCGCGAAGCCGTGGATCGCGGGGCTGCTGCTCGCGCTCGGGGCGTACGTCGTGTTCCGCTTCCTGGCCCTCGGCGGCCGTCGACCGACCTTCCACTCGCGCCCGGCCGCGGCACTGCTCGCGCCGATGGGCCTGGTCGGCGGGGCGCTCGACGCCATCGGCGGCGGTGGCTGGGGTCCGGTCGGCACCACGACGCTGCTCTCGTCCGGTCGTCTCGAGCCCCGCAAGGTCGTCGGCTCGATCGACACCTCGGAGTTCGTCGTCGCCGTCGGCGGCTCGCTCGGGTTCCTGTTCGCCCTCGGGTCCCAGGGCATCGAGTGGGGCTACGCCGGCGCGCTGCTCGTGGGTGGCGTGATCGCCGCTCCCTTCGCTGCCTGGCTGGTCAAGAGGCTCCCGGCGCGGGTGCTCGGCGTCGCGGCCGGCGGCCTGATCATCCTCACCAACACCACGACCATCGCCCAGGCGCTGGGTGCCGGTGGCGGCCTGGTCGGTCTGCTGGCCGGCGTCGTCGCGCTCGCCTGGGTCGTCGGCATCGTCTGGGCCGTGCGGCAGGAGCGTCGCGCGACGATCCTCACCGACGAGGTGCCCGAGCCGGTCGCGGTCTGAGCCGTCGCGCGCCGCACCACCTCGCCGGACGTCGGCGGCGGCTGGTTGGATCGCCGGCGTGGGGAGCGGGGAGGAGGCGGCCGAGGAGCAGCCGGGCCTGCCCGGGCTGCCCGACGCCGCACGTCGTACGGCCCGCGAGGTGCGCCGCTCAGGAGCGCCGAAGGCCAAGCCCCCGGCCGTGCCGGCCGACATCGACCCTGTCGCCCGGGTGCTCGTCGACCTGCCGCTGGCGCACCTGGACCGGCCCTTCGACTACCTCGTCCCCGAGTCGATGGCCGCCGCGGCGCAGCCCGGCGTCCGGGTCAAGGTGCGTTTCGCCGGTCAGGAGGTGCCCGGGTTCGTCCTCGAGCGGGTGGCGGAGTCCGCGCACACGGGCCGGTTGCAGCCGCTGCGCCGCGTGGTCGGTGCCGAGTCGGTGCTCACCCCCGAGGTGGCTGCGCTGACGGCGCGGGTCGCCGCCCGCTGGGCCGGCACCCGGTCCGACGTCCTGCGCCTGGCGGTGCCGCCGCGGCACGCGAGGGCAGAGAAGCAGGAGAGCCCGGTGGCGCCGCCGGTCGCCGCCCCGGCACCCGCGCTCTGGACGTCGTACGACACAGGGGCGGAGATCGTCGACGGGCTCGCCGCAGGCGACTCGCCCCGCGTGGTCTGGTCGGTGCTGCCCGGCGACGACTGGGCCGACGGGCTGGCCCGAGCGGCCGCGGGGACGGCCGCCTCGGGTCGCGGGGCGCTGGTCTGCGTCCCCGACCGCCGTGACGTCGACCGGCTTGACGCGGCGCTGACTGCGCTGGTCGGGCCGGACCGGCACGTGGTGCTCAGTGCGGACGAGGGGCCCTCGCGGCGCTACGCCTCGTTCCTGAAGGTGTCCCGGGGTGCCGTGCGGATCGTGATCGGCACCAGGGCGGCAGCGTTCGCGCCGGTCCGGGACCTCGGGCTCGTGGCGATCTGGGACGACGGCGACGACCTCTTCGCCGAGCCGCGCGCGCCGTACCCCCACACCCGGGAGGTCCTGCTGCTGCGCGCCCGTGAGACCGGGTGCGCGGCGGTCGTGGCGGGCTGGGCGCGAAGCGTCGAGGCGGCGTACCTCCTGCGTACCGGGTGGGCGAGAGAGGTCTCCGCCCCTCGCGACCGGGTGCGCGAGCGGGTCTCCGTCGCGGTCGCCGGCGCCTCGGACCGCGCGCTCGAGCGGGACCCTGCCGCGCGGTCCGCCCGCTTTCCGGCCGAGGCGCACCGGCTGGTCGGCGACGCGCTCGAGCGCGGCCCCGTGCTGGTGCAGACGCCGAGGGCGGGCTACGCCGTACGCCTCGCCTGCGACCGCTGCCGCACGCCGGCGACCTGCGCGGTGTGCCACGGGCCGCTCACCGTCCCGCGCCGTGATGCCGCCCCGGTGTGCGGCTGGTGCGCGACCCCGGCACCGGGCTGGACCTGCGCGGTCTGTGGCGGCCACGGGCTACGGGCCCCGGTGGTGGGTGAGCACCGCACCGCCGAGGAGCTGGGTCGCAGCTTCCCGGGCGTACCCGTGCGTACCTCGGCCGGCGACTCGGTTCTCGCCACGGTCCCGGACCGGCCGGCGATCGTCGTGGCGACGACGGGGGCCGAGCCGGTCGCAGAGGGCGGCTATGCCGCCGTCGTGCTGCTCGACACCTGGCTGCTGCTGGGCCGCGCCGACCTGCGTGCGGAGGAGGAGGCGTACCGCCGGTGGTGCGATGCGGCCGGTCTGGTGCGTCCGGGCGGTCGTGTGCTCGTCGTCGGCGACTCCGGCGAGGCCGCGGTGCAGGCCCTGGTCCGCTGGGACCCCGGCGGGTTCGCCGACCGCCTGATCGAGGAGCGGCGTTCCGCCCACCTGCCGCCGGCCTCCCGGATCGCGACCCTGACGGGCAGCGAGGCCGAGCTCGAGGAGGCCCGCGAGTCGCTGGCGCTGCCTCGCGCCGCCGACGTCCTCGGCCCGGTCCCGCTGCCGGAGGAGGAGCGCGACCACACCGACGACGAGCGCCGGCTCCGCCTGGTCGTCCGGGTCCCACGCGCCGACGGCGAGGCGCTGGCCACCGCCCTCGGCGACCTCCAGCGCACCCGCTCGGCCCGCAAGCTGTCGCACGTACGCGTCCAGCTCGACCCCCTCCGCCTCGGCTGACTGTGCGCGTCCCCTACCCGTCGAGTGGTGCCTCCTGCCGGCTCGAGTGGTGCGTTCTGCCGGAGACGGTCCGGCAGAACGCACCACTGGGACCGGTACGGGGCACCACTCGACGGGTAGGTGCCGCCGCCTAGGCTGAGCCGGGTGTCCGTCCAGCCCATCCGCCTGCTCGGTGACCCGGTCCTGCGTACGCCCGCCAAGCCGGTCGTCGACTTCGACGCCGAGCTGCGCCGGCTGGTCTCCGACCTGACCGACACGATGCTCGACGCGCCCGGTGCCGGGCTCGCGGCGCCGCAGCTGGGGGTGGGCCTGCGGGTGTTCACCTGGCACGTCGAGGGGGAGACCGGGCACCTGGTCAACCCGACCCTGACGCTGTCGGAGGAGACGCAGCTCGGGCCGGAGGGGTGCCTGTCCATCCCCGACCTGTCCATCGACTGCCTACGTGCCCAGGACGTCGTCGCGCACGGCTTCGACATGCACGGCGAGCCGTTGGTCGTCCAGGGGTCGGCGCTGCTCGCCCGGGCGATCCAGCACGAGACCGACCACCTCGACGGAGTGCTGTTCATCGACCGGCTGGACCGCGAGTCACGGCGCGAGGCGATGCGAGTGATCCGGGAGTCGGAGTGGTTCGGCGGCCCGCCGCAGGTCAAGGTCTCGCCGCACCCGATGCTCGGCAAGGGGTTGTAGAGGATGCGCGTCGTGTTCGCCGGTACGCCCGACGTCGCGCTGCCGCCGCTCGAGGCGCTCGCCACCTCCGACCACGAGGTGGTCGGCATCGTGACCCGCCCCGACGCGCCGGTCGGCCGCAAGCGGGTGCTCACCGCCTCGCCCGTCGCCGTCCGGGGCGAGGAGCTCGGGCTGCCGGTGCTCAAGCCCGCACACCCCCGCGATCCCGACTTCCAGGCGCGGCTGCGTGCGCTGGAGCCCGACGTCGTGGCCGTGGTGGCGTACGGCGCCCTCGTCCCCGACGACGCGCTCGCCATCCCGGAGCACGGCTGGGTCAACCTGCACTTCTCGGTACTGCCCGCGTGGCGTGGCGCGGCGCCGGTGCAGCACGCCCTCCTGCACGGCGACGAGGTCACCGGCGCGACCACGTTCCGGATCGTGAAGGAGCTGGACGCCGGCCCGACCTTCGGTGTCATGACCCAGCTCGTCCGCCCCGACGACACGGCCGGGACCCTGCTGGACACGCTCGCCGAGGGCGGTGCGGGACTGCTCGTCGCCACCCTCGACGGGCTGGCCGACGGCTCGGTGTGGCCCCAGGAGCAGCCCACCGACGGGGTGAGCCTCGCGCCGAAGATCACGGCGGCGGACGCCCGGGTCGACTGGACCGAGCCGGCCCCCTGGGTGAGCCGTCGGATCCGTGCCACCACCCCGGCGCCCGGCGCCTGGACCACCCTCGGCGGGGAGCGGATGAAGCTCGGCCCGGTCACGCTGGTCCCCGGGGCGCCTGCACTCGCCCCCGGCGAGGTCATCGCGACGAGGGCGGGTGTGCACGTCGGCACCGGCACCGATCCCGTGACCCTCGGCGAGGTGACCCCACCCGGCAGGCGCGCGATGGCCGCTGTGGACTGGGCCCGCGGAGCGGACCTGCCCGACGGCACGCGGCTGGACTGAGCGTGGCAGGCAAGGTCGATCCCGCCCGGCTCGTGGCGTACGACGTCCTGCGGGCGGTCCACGCCCAGGACGCGTACGCGAACCTCGCCCTGCCCGCGCTGCTGCGCGAGCGGTCGGTCACCGGCCGCGACGCCGCCCTCGCCACCGAGCTGGTCGGCGGGACGCTCCGCGGCCTCGGGACGTACGACGCGGTCCTCGCCGCCGTCGTGGACCGACCGCCGGACGACGAGGTCCGCGACGCCCTGCGCCTCGGCGTCCACCAGCTGCTGGCCACCCGGGTCCCCAGCCATGCCGCCGTCGCGACCACCGTCGACCTCGTCCGGCGCCGGGTCGGGCACCGGCCGTCCGGCTTCGTCAACGCCGTGCTGCGCAAGGTCGGCGCGCACGACCTCGACGGCTGGCTGCGTCGGGTGGCGCCGGACCCCGACGCCGATCCCGTCGGTCACGCCGCCGTCGTGCACTCCCACCCGCGCTGGGTGGTCGAGCGGCTCGCCGAGGCGCTGGGGGAGCGCGGTGACGAGCTGGACGCGCTGCTCGCCGCCGACAACGACCGGCCGGCGGTGACGCTGGTCGCGCGTCCTGGGCTGAGCGACGTGGCCGAGCTCCCGGGGACACCGAGCATCAGCCCCCTCGGGGTCGTCCTCGAGGGTGGCGACCCCGGCGAGGTCGCTGCGGTCCGTGAGGGGCGGGCCGGGGTGCAGGACGCCGGCTCGCAGCTCGTCGCGCTCGCGCTCGCGCGCACCGAGGTCGAGGGCCCCGACCGGGCGTGGCTGGACCTGTGCGCGGGACCCGGCGGCAAGGCGGCACTCCTCGGGGCGCTCGCCTCCCAGTGCGGCGCTCGGCTCGTCGCGGCGGAGCGTCAGCCGCATCGCGCTCGCCTCGTGGCACGCGCAGTGGGGACGACGGCCGGCGTGGTCACCGCGGACGGCGCCCGTCCGCCGTGGGCGGCGGGCCGGTTCGACCGGGTGCTCGTCGACGCCCCGTGCACCGGCCTGGGGGCGCTCCGCAGACGCCCGGAGGCCCGATGGCGTCGTACTCCCGACGACCTGTCCGCCCTCGTCCCGCTCCAGCGTGCGCTGCTCGAGTCGGCGCTGGACTCGACGCGACCCGGCGGCGTCGTCGCGTACGCGACCTGCTCCCCGGTCGTCGAGGAGACCGCGGGCGTGGTGCGCGAGGTCCTGGCCGGACGTGACGACGTCGACCTCGCCGACGCGGTGCCGCTCGTGCCCGAGGCGGTCGACGCCGCGGGTGTGCACCTGCCCGGCACGGTGCAGCTGTGGCCCCACCGGCACGGCACCGACGCGATGTTCCTCGCCGTGCTGCGGCGCCTCTAGACCGCGGCTCTAGGGCATGCCTCCCCATTCGTGGCCTGCTGCCCGCCGCCCATCACGCGCGCTGGCTGCGTTGCGACAGCTCGCCGGGCCCCGGCCCGCCTTCGCTCCCGCGCCAAGCCACCACCCCACGAGAGCGCTCGCTGCGCTCGCGCTCCCGCGGGGACCCCGGAGGTGCCATCGCACGCGTTGGACGACGTTCAGCGGACGGCCAGAATGGAGAGACACGCCCTAGGCGAGCGAGGCTGCCACACGCTGGAGCTCGGAGAGCGCGAGCGCGATCTCGGGCTGGTCGGAGGTGCCACGGCGGATGATCGTGCGGATGTGCCGCACCGGTGCGCCGTCGCCGCGCAGCGGCAGGCGTACGACGTCGTCGCTGACGGGCAGCCGAGCCAGACGGGGAACCAGTGCGACCCCCAGCCCGGCGGCGACCAGCGCCGCGCAGGTGTCCCACTCGACGATCTCGTGGGCGGCTGCCGGGGTGAAGCCGGCGCTGGTGCACGCCGCGGAGGTCAGCTGGTGGTAGGGGCGCCCGGGCCGGTCGAGGATCCACTCCTCGTGTGCGGCGTCGGCCAGGCGTACCCAGGGGCGGTTCTCGAGGTGGTGCCCCTTGGGTACGAGCAGCTCCAGCGAGTCGACCATCAGCGGGTGCTGCTCGAAGCGGCGGTCGCCGGACGGCGGCAGCGGGTTGGTGGCCACGACGACGGCGACGTCGACCCGGTCGGCCAGCAGCATCTCGAAGCACACCTCCGGGTCCGCCTCGACGATGTGGCAGGAGGTCCGGGGCAGCGTGCGGTGCGCGGCGGCCACCACGGGGGGCAGGAGCACCGACGCGGCCGTGGAGAATCCGGCGAGCCTCAGTCGCCCGGTGGTCTCGCCGAGTGTGCGCTGCACCTCGGCGTGGATCTCCTCCCAGCGCACGAACAGCTCGTCGGTGCGCTCGAGCAGCAGCCGGGCAGCGCGGGTGAGCCGGACGCCGCGGCCCTCTGGCTCGAGGAGGACGGCACCCACGTCGCGCGCCAGGGTGCGCATCTGGTGCGAGACCGCGGAGGGGGTGTACGCCAGCGCCTCCGCCGCAGCGGCGATGGTGCCCCGGTCCGCCACCACGCGAAGAACACGCAGCCGTGCATCGATCATGCCCGATCCCCCCTCGTGCACACCGCCGGACACTGGTAGGGAACAGTGAACGAGATCGCACGCTTTCCGGCAATGCTGCGCGCTTTTCACGGTTCGCGCCTCGGTCCCAGGATGAGGACGTGGCCCTCCTCGATCCTCTGCTCCAGCCCTACCGGCTGCGCGACCTCGACCTCCGCAACCGGGTGGTGAGCACGTCGCACGAGCCGGCGTACACCGAGGACGGGATGCCGAAGGACCGCTACCGGCTCTACCACCTCGAGAAGGCGCGCGGTGGCGTCGGGCTGACGATGATCGGCGGCTCGGCCGTGGTCTCGCCGGACAGCCCTCCGTCGTTCGGGAACATGCTGCTCTACCGCGACGAGGTCGTGCCGTGGCTGCGGCGGCTGGCCGACGACGTCCACGAGGCGGGCGCCGCGGTGATGTGCCAGGTGACGCACCTGGGCCGTCGGACCAGCAGCTTCTCCGGCGACTGGCTGCCGCTGGTCTACCCCTCGGCCCAGCGCGAGGCGCAGCACCGCTCGTTCCCCAAGGTGGCCGAGGCGTGGGACGTGGACCGGATCGTGCGGCACTTCGCCGAGGCGGCGCAGCGCTGCCAGGACGCCGGCCTGGACGGCATCGAGATCGAGTCGTACAGCCACCTCTTCGACGCCTGGGTCTCCCCGGTCACCAACGACCGCGACGACCTGTTCGGCGGCGACCCCGAGGCCCGGCTGACCTTCCCGCTGCGCGTGCTCGACGCCGTACGGGAGGCCGTCGGCCCGGACTTCGTCGTCGGGGTACGCATGGCGATGGACGAGTGCCTGCCCGGCGGTCTGGGCGTCGAGGACACCGTCCCGGTGATGCGCCGCTACCTCGACCACGGCGTCGACTTCCTCTCCGTCATCAAGGGCGGGCTGGACTCCGACGCCCGACTCGCCGCGACCATCCCCTCGATGGGGACGCCGACCGCGCCGTTCCTCACCTTCGCCGGGGAGGTACGACGTGCGCTCGGCGTCCCCGTCATGCACGCCGCCCGGATCGGGGACGTCTCGACCGCACGGCACGCGATCCGCGACGGTCTGCTCGACCTCGTCGGGATGACCCGCCCGCAGATGGCCGACCCGCACCTGGTCGAGAAGGTCGCCCGGGGCGAGGAGGACCGGGTGCGCCCGTGCGTGGGCGCGAGCTACTGCCTGGACGCGATCTACGAGTCCGGTGACGCCAAGTGCCTGCACAACCCCGCCACCGGGCGCGAGCAGACGCTGCCGCACCGCGTGCCGGTCACGCTCGGCCGCCGCCGGCGGGCCGTGGTGGTCGGTGCCGGGCCGGCCGGGCTGGAGGCGGCCCGGGTCCTGGGCGAGCGCGGCCACGCCGTGACGGTGCTCGAGGCGGCCGACCGGCCCGGCGGCCAGGTGCTGCTCGCGGCGGCCTCGGCCCGCCGCCGCGACCTGGTCGGCATCGTCGACTGGCGGGTGGCCGAGGCGAAGCACGCGGACGTCGACTTCCGCTTCGGCGCCTACGCCGAGGTCGACGACGTGCTCGCCCTCGAGCCGGACCTCGTCGTGGTCGCCACCGGCGGTGTGCCCGACCCGACGGTCGGGGGCACCGTCACAGGCTCCGAGCTCGTCCTCGACACCTGGGACGTGATGGGTGGCACCAGCCGTCGGCTCCGCCCGGGCCAGCGCGTCCTGGTGTACGACGACCACGGCGGCGAGCCGGCGCTGGACGCCACCGAGCAGCTGGGTCGGCTGGGTGCTCGCGTCGAGCTGGTCACGCCCGAGCGGGCGGTGGCCGTCTCGGTGGGGTCGATGAACTCCCCGGCGTACCTGCGCGCGTTCGCGGAGGCCGACGTGCTGCTCACCCCGGCGCGGCGGCTGGTCGGCGTACGCCGCGGCACCGACAGCCCGCTGGTCGCCACGCTGGCCAGCGACTACGCGGACCGGCTCGTCGAGCGCGAGGTCGACCACGTGGTCGTCGAGCACGGCACGCTGCCCAACGACGAGCTGTACCACGCGCTCGTCCCCGGCTCGACCAACCTCGGCGAGGTCGACCACGACGCCCTGCTCACCGGGCGTCCCCAGGAGGTGGTCCGCAACGAGGCCGGCCGCTACCAGCTGTTCCGCATCGGCGACGCCGTCGCCAGCCGCAACATCCACGCCGCGGTGTACGACGCGCTGCGGCTGTGCGTGACGGCATGACCCGCACCCGACCGACCCCGGAGGCCCGCCCGCGATGACCTCGTTCGCTCCCGCCCCACCGCTCGACACGCTCGCCCCGACCCTCGACCCGACCCGGGTCCGGCTGCTCGACCTGCTCGACCAGCGGCAGCCCGGTCGGTCACTGCCCGGCGCGCTCTACACCGACCCCGAGCTGCACGACCTGGACCTGCGGCTGCTGTGGCACCGGCAGTGGTTCTTCGCCGGCACGGTCGCCGAGGTGCCCGAGCCCGGCGACTACCTGACTGTCGACCTGGGGACGGTCTCGGTGCTGGTGCTGCGCGACGACGACGAGCAGGTGCGCGCGTTCCGCAACGTGTGCCGGCACCGCGGTGCTCGCCTGGTGAGTGAGCCGCGCGGCAGCGTCGGCAACATCGTCTGCGGCTACCACCGCTGGACGTACGCCACCGACGGCACGCTGCGGCACGCACCGCAGCTGGTCCCGACCGCCGAGGGCGGCCCGGACCCGGCCTGCCTCTCGCTGCGTACCGTCGCGGTCCGGGTGGTCTCCGGCCTGGTGTTCTGCTGCCTGGCCGCCGAGCCGTCGGCCGACGTCGACGCCGTCGGCGAGGCGGTGGCGCCGTACCTGGACGCGCACGCGCTGGACCGTACGAAGGTCGCCGCGCAGGTCGACCTGGTCGAGCAGGGCAACTGGAAGCTGACCATGGAGAACAACCGGGAGTGCTACCACTGCGACGGGCACCCCGAGCTGTTGCGGACGTTCTTCCCGACGTGGGGGCTGCGCGAGGACCAGGTGCCGCCGCGGCTGCGCGCGTCCCACGAGCGCTACCTGGCTGCCGAGGAGGACCTGCGGGTCGCCTGCGAGGCGCGTGGGCTGGCCCGGGACGCGGTCGAGGACCTCGTGGACCGCCCGCTCGGCTTCCGGGTGCAGCGCGAGGCACTGGACGGGGCAGGGGAGTCCTTCAGCCCCGACGGCACCCGGCTGGTCGGCCGGCTCCTCGGCGACCTCGACGAGCCCAGGCTCGGGCGGGCCACGCTGCACGCCCAGCCGAACCTGTGGCTGCACGCGCTCGCCGACCACGTCGTCACCTTCGCGGTGCTGCCGCTCGGACCGGACCGCACCCTGGTGCGCACCACGTGGCTGGTCGACGCCGACGCGCGCGAAGGCGCCGACTACGACGTCGAGGCGCTGACCGGCGTCTGGCGTGCCACCAACAGTCAGGACGCCGCCTTCGTGGAGCTCACGCAGGCCGGCGTCGCGGACCCGGCGTACGAGCCGGGCCCGTACAGCGAGGGCGAGCGGCAGGTCGACGCCTTCGTGTCCTGGTACGTCGCCCGTATGCGCGAGGAGGCCTCCCGATGAGCCAGTACGCCCACGACCAGCTCGCCCCGACTCCCAGCCCGTTGTGGCTGGTCCCCGGCACCGGCGTCCCCCTCGGCGAGGGCGTGCTCCCGCCCGAGGCACCGATGGACCAGGAGATGGTGTGCCGGCGGGTGCTGCCGGTGACCCACGACGTGGTGACGGTGGTCCTGCAGCCGACGTACGCCGGCGGCGTGGCCTTCCTCCCCGGGCAGTACGTCACCCTCGGGGTCGACGTCGAGGGGCGCCGGGTCGAGCGCTGCTACACCGTCTCGTCCCCGCCGACACGTCCGCACCTGCTCACGCTGACGATCAAGCGGGTGCCCGGCGGCGAGGTGTCGAGCTGGGTCCACGACCACCTGCGGGTCGGCGACCGTGTGCAGGTCAGCGGCCCGGTGGGCGGCTTCAGCGTCGTGGAGCACCCCGCCGCCAAGCACCTGCTGCTCTCGGCGGGCAGCGGGATCACCCCGACGCTGTCCACGCTGCGCACCGCGGTGGATCTGGGTGACCTCGGGCACGCCGTCGACGTCGCCGTCGTCCACTGCGCGCGGACACCGGCCGACCTCGTGTGCCGTACCGAGCTGGAGGCCGTCGCGGCCGACCACCCGGGCATCACCCTGGACTGGGTCTGCGAGGACGACGCGCCCGAGCAGCCGTGGAGCGGTCCCCGGGGTCGGCTCACCCCCGAGGTGCTGGCCGCGCTCGTCCCCGACGCCGCCGACCGCGAGGTGCTGACCTGCGGACCCCCCGGGTTCATGGCCGCCGCACGCGAGGTGCTCTCCGCCCTCGGGGTGCCGCCCGAGCGGTGCCACGAGGAGAGCTTCGTGCTCGGTACGCAGGGCGCCCCGCCGACGCCGTCCGCGCCCCAGGTCCCTGCCGAGGGCGACGCCGTCCTACCCGTCGGCCCGACCGTGCGCTTCGGCCGCAGCGACTGCGAGGTGTCCTGCCCGCCGGGTACGACGGTCCTCGCAGCCGCCGAGCTGGCCGGGGTCTCCCTGCCGTCCTCGTGCGCCGAGGGACTGTGCGGCTCCTGCAAGCAGACACTGCTCTCGGGGAGCGTCGAGATGAACCACCAGGGCGGCATCCGCCCCCGCGAGATCGCGGACAACAAGTTCCTGCCGTGCTGCTCCACCCCCGACGGCGACATCGTCGTCGACGCCTGAGACCGACCGGAGAGCGACCATGACCGAGACCACCTCCTCGCCCCTCACCGCCGACGCCGTCGTCGTCGGCTCCGGCGTGATCGGCGCTGCGATCGCGCTGGAGCTGACCCGTGCCGGCCGGTCCGTACTCATCCTCGACAAGGCCGCCGGACCCGGGCACGGCTCGACCAGCGCCTCCAGCGCGGTGATCCGGTTCCTCTACTCCACCTTCGACAGCACGGCGACGGCGTGGGAGGCGGGCCTGATGTACGCCGCCTGGGCCGAGCACCTCGGGCTGCCGGACGACTCCTCGCTGGCGCGCTTCCACCGCACGGGGATGCTGCACCTCGACGTGCCCGCGCTCCCGCGCGAGCAGGGCGCCGAGCTGCTGAGGGCGGCCGGAGTCCCCTTCGAGGACCTCCCCGCCGACGAGCTCGCCGCGCGCTTCCCGCACCTGGACACCGGCGCCTACTGGCCGAACAAGCCGGTGAGCGACGACGCGTTCTGGGAGGACAGCGACGCCCGGCTCGGGGCGCTCCACACCCCCGACGCCGGCTACATGGACGACCCGCGCCTGGCCGCGGACAACCTCGCCCGGGCGGCGCGGGCCTGCGGCGCGCAGGCGGCGTACCGCGCGCAGGTCGTCTCCGCCGAGCACCGCTCCGGCGTCTGGCACCTCGCGCTGGCGGACGGGCGGACGGTGACGGCTCCCGTGGTGGTGAATGCGGCTGGCCCGTGGTCGGGGGCGTTCAACCGGCTCGCGGGCGTGGGGGAGGAGTTCACGGTCTCGGTACGACCGCTGCGCCAGGAGGTGCACCAGGTCAAGCGTCCCGCGGCCTGGGACGGCACCGACGGCCCGGCTCCGGGCGTCTTCGACATCGACCTGGGGACGTACATGCGCCCCGGCCCCGCCGGCGCCTGGGTGGTCGGCGGGACCGAGCCCGAGTGCGACGGCTTCGACTGGGTCGAGGACCCGGACGCAGCGGACATGCACGTCACCAACGCGCGCTACGAGGCCCAGGTGACCCGCGCCGCGCGACGGCTGCCCGAGCTGGCCGTGCCGAACCGGCCCTCCGGCGTCGTCGGGGTGTACGACGTCGCCGACGACTGGACGCCGATCTACGACCGCACCGACGCCCCGGGCTTCTTCGTCGCGATGGGCACCAGCGGCAACCAGTTCAAGAACGCGCCGCTGGTCGGGTGCTTCCTGGCCACCCTCGTCGCCGCCGTCGAGGAGGGGGTCGACCACGACACGACCCCGGTGGCCTACGTCGGCGAGCACTCCGGTCTGAAGATCGACCTCGGTGCCTTCTCCCGCAAGCGCGACGTCAACGCGGCGAGCACGCGCACCGTGCTGGGCTGAGCCGCGCGACTGGTTGACTGCGCGGCATGGCCCGTCACGACATCGCGATCACGCCGAGCATCCTCAACGCCGACTTCGGTTCGCTTGCCGCCGAGGTCGCGCGCATCCCGAGCGCGGACCTGGTGCACGTCGACGTCATGGACAACCACTTCGTCCCCAACCTGACCTTCGGGCCGGCGATGGTCGAGTCGCTGGCGCGCGCCGCAGCGCAGCCGCTGGACTGCCACCTGATGATCGCCGACCCCGACCGCTGGGCACCGGCGTACGTCGAGGCGGGCGGGGCGTCGGTCACCTTCCACGTCGAGGCCGCTGCAGCCCCGGTGCGCCTGGCCCGCGAGATCCGTGCCGCCGGTGGCCGCGCGGGGATGGCCCTGCGCCCGGCGACGCCGGTCGAGCCGTACGCCGACCTGCTCGCCGAGCTCGACCTGCTCCTCGTGATGACCGTCGAGCCCGGCTTCGGCGGGCAGAAGTTCCTCGACCTGTGCCTGCCGAAGGTCCGTCGCGCCCGGCAGCTGGCCGACGAGCGCGGCGTCGAGCTGCGCCTGCAGGTCGACGGCGGTGTCTCCGTCGAGACCATCGAGCGCTGCGCCGAGGCCGGGGCCGACACGTTCGTCGCCGGCTCGGCGGTGTACGGCGCCGACGACCCCGACACGATGGTCGGCGAGCTCCGCGCCCTCGCGGAGTCGGCCGCACGCTGACACCGATCAGGCCCGTACGCGCTCGCGGCCCTGGTTGCCGTCCTCCCCACGACGAGCCGACGCCTCCCACGGTGCACAGACCATGGGAGGCGTCGGTTCGTCTGCATACCGTGATGAACCCGCAGGTCTCACGGCCAGGAGTCAGGTCTCAGCCCTTGCCGGCCTGCTCGTCGAGGTGGGTCAGCGAGTCCTCGAGCTGCTCCTCGGTGACCAGCGGGAAGGACAGCTTGTCCAGCAGGTCCTGGTCGGTGACCTTCGACCAGTCGTAGGTCAGCGTCACGTCGGTGGAGTCCGCGCCGGTGGACTCCAGCTCCCACAGCCACTCCCAGCCGGGGGGCTCCTGACCGGCCGGAGCGGTCTTCCAGCCGATCATCTTGTTCTCGTCGAAGGCCGAGACGACGTTGTCGGTCTGGTACTCCCCGCCCATGTGCGGGCCCTCCATGTTCATCCGGAACTGCACGCCGGACTTCTCGATCCGCTCGCCCTTGTCCAGGCTCCTGACGAAGCCGGACCCGTCGAGCGCAGGGTGCTTGTGCGGGTCGGAGAGCACGGCGAACACCGCGTCCACGGGTGCGTTGACGGTACGGGTCACGGTCACGGAGGTGTCTGTCTGCGTCATGGCTCCACCCAACCCGGGTGTGACCGGTCGGACAACCACCCGCAGGTCCCCGCACGGTGCGCACGTGGCAGAATCCGCCACGACGAGCGAGAGCTCGCGTGCAACTGGGGTCGGTGAAATTCCGAGCCGGCGGTGACAGTCCGCGACCCGATGGCAGCCAGTCATCGGTGGACCAGGTGAAACTCCTGGACCGACGGTGAGAGTCCGGAAGGGAAGTCGCACGCAACGACTCGCCGACCCGCACGTGCGGGTCGCCGAGCCCGCGTCGAGCCCCGGTGGTGCGTGTGAGCCACGACCCCGGAGGACCCGCGATGAGCACCACGCCGGCAGAGGCGGAGGCGATGCGTCGTGCCCTCGTGCTGGCGGCGACCCCCGGCGTACCCCTCGGGCCCAACCCGCGCGTCGGCTGCGTGATCCTCGCGCCCGACGGCACCCGGGTCGGCGAGGGGCACCACCGGGGGGCGGGCACGCCGCACGCGGAGGTGGCGGCGCTGGCCGACGCGGGTGAGCGGGCGCGGGGGGCGACCGCGGTGGTGACGCTCGAGCCCTGCCGCCACACCGGGCGCACGGGCCCCTGCACGGAGGCCCTCCTCGCCGCCGGGGTACGACGGGTGGTCCACGCTGAGCCCGACCCCACCGCCGAGGCGGCCGGCGGCGCGGCCGCGCTCGCCGCGGCGGGGGTCGAGGTCGAGGGCGGGCTGCTCGCCGGCGAGGCGTACGCGCTCAACGACGCCTGGCACTTCGGGCTCCAGCACGGCCGCCCGTTCGTGCGGTGGAAGTTCGCGACCACGCTCGACGGCCGCAGCGCTGCCGCGGACGGCACCAGCCGGTGGGTCTCCTCGCGCCCCGCCCGGCTCGACACGCACCGGCTGCGCGGCCAGGCGGACGTCATGATGGTCGGCAGCAGCACCGTCGCGGTCGACGACCCCGCGCTGACCGTGCGCGACGCCGACGAGCGCCCGCTGGCGCACCAGCCGCTGCGGGTCGTGGTCGGCCGACGCGACCTGCCCGCGGAGCGAGACGTCTTCGACAGCACGGCGGAGACGGTGCAGCTGCGCACCCACGACCTCGACGCCGTCCTCGCCGATCTCTTCGCACGGGGCCGGCGCTCGGTCTTCCTCGAGGGCGGCCCGACGCTGGCCGCCGCGTTCGTCCGCGCCGGCCTCGTCGACGAGGTCGTCACCTACGTCGCGCCGATGCTGCTCGGCGGCGGTCGGAGCGCGGTGGGCGACCTGGGCATCACCACCATCGCCGAGGCGTTGCACCTGCGGATCACCGACATCACCACGCTCGGTGAGGACGAGGAGACCAACGTGCGGATCACGATGACAGCGACAGGAGCCGCCTGATGTTCACCGGGATCGTGGAGGAGCTGGGCCGGGTGGCCGGGCTCGAGGACCAGGGCGACGCCGTACGCCTGCGGGTCGCGGCGGACGTCGTGCTCGGCGACGCCGAGCTCGGCGACTCGATCGCGGTCAACGGCTGCTGCCTCACGGTGGCCACCCGCACCGAGACCGAGTTCACGGCCGACGTCATGCACGAGACGCTCCGCGCCACCGGGATCGGCGCGCTCACCGTCGGCGACGAGGTCAACCTCGAGCGCGCGGTCACCCCGCAGACCAGGCTGGGCGGGCACCTCGTCCAGGGCCACGTCGACGCCACCGGCGAGGTTCGTCGTCGTACCCCCTCCGAGCACTGGGAGCTCGTCGAGCTGGCCGCGCCCGAGCAGCTGATGCCGTACGTCGTCGCCAAGGGGTCGATCACCGTCGACGGCGTCTCGCTGACGGTCGTCGACGTGCTCGACGACGGGTTCACGGTCAGCCTGATCCCCGAGACGCTCGCCCGCACCACCCTGGGGCGCCGGCAGCCGGGGGAGCGGGTCAACCTCGAGGCCGACGTCATCGCCAAGCACGTCGAGCGGCTCCTGGAGTGGAGGGACCGGTGAACGTCCTCACCTGGCTCTACGACGCCCAGGTCAGCGTCGCGGGTCACCCGATCACCTGGCGCGAGATCCTGGGCAACGCCTTCGGATTCGCCTCGGCGGTCGGCGGCCTGCGCCGGCGGGTGTGGGCGTGGCCGGTCGGCATCGTCGGCAACGTGCTGCTGTTCAGCGTGTTCCTCGCCGCGACCGTCGACGCGTCCGGGGCGCAGGTGCCGCTGTTCGGCCAGGCCGGCCGGCAGGTCTTCTTCCTGCTCACCAGCGTGTACGGCTGGCAGCGCTGGCGCGCGGTGCGCCGCGCACGCACCCTCGACACGGACGGGCCGGCCTCCGACATGCCGGCGATCACCCCGCGCTGGGCCAGCCACGCGGAGCGCATCGGCTACCTGATCGCCGCCGCGGCGGCGATCGTCGTCGTGCAGTGGGTGTTCAGCGTGATCGGTGCCGGCTTCCCCGCCCCGCGCTGGTACTTCTGGTGCGACGCGTGGATCTTCGTCGGCTCGATGGTGGCGACGTACGCCATGGCGCGCGGCTGGACCGACTTCTGGCTGGCCTGGATCGCGGTCGACGTCGTCGGGGTGCCGCTGCTGTGGCACTCCGGCTACTACCCGACGGCGGTGCTGTACCTCGTCTACACCGGCCTCGTGGTCGGCGGCTTCCTCACCTGGCGCCGCGCCGGCCGACGTGAGACGCAGACCGAGAACGAGAAGGTGATGGCCTGATGAGCATCCAGGACCTCCGCGAGGAGCAGCACGGCGGCGTCCGGCTGGACCCCGTCGAGCGCGCGGTCGCCGACATCGCGGCCGGCAAGGCGGTCGTCGTCGTCGACGACGAGACCCGCGAGAACGAGGGCGACATCATCTTCGCCGCCGCGAAGGCGACCCCGGAGCTGATGGCGTTCACCATCCGGCACTCCAGCGGGGTGATCTGCGTGCCGATGGAGGCCGCCGAGCTCGAGCGGCTCGAGATCCCGTTGATGACGCCGCACAACCGCGACAAGCTGCGCACGGCGTACACCGTCTCCGTCGACGCCCGCGACGGTGTGACCACCGGCATCTCCGCCGCCGATCGTGCGCACACCGCACGGGTGCTGGCCGACTCGGCGACCGAGCCGTGGGAGCTGACCCGGCCCGGCCACGTGTTCCCCCTGCGCTACCGCGAGGGTGGCGTGCTCGTACGTCGCGGGCACACCGAGGCGGCCGTCGACCTGGCCCGGCTGGCCGGGCTCACCCCGGCCGGAGTGCTGGTCGAGGTGGTCAACGACGACGGCACCATGAAGCGTGCGCCGGAGCTGCGCGAGTTCGCCGACGAGCACGGTCTGGCGATGATCTCGATCGACGACCTCGTGCACCACCGGCGCAAGGTGGAGAACCACGTCGAGCGCGTCGCGGTGACCCACCTGCCCACCGAGCACGGCGACTTCGAGGCGTACGGCTACCGGATCACCGTCGACGGGTCCGAGCACGTGGCGCTCGTCCTCGGCGGCCTCGACGCGATCGCCGACGGCAGCCCGGTGCTGACCAGGGTGCACTCCGAGTGCCTGACCGGCGACGTGTTCGGCTCCCAGCGCTGCGACTGCGGTCCGCAGCTGCACGAGTCGATGGACCTGATCCGGGCCGAGGGACGAGGGGTGGTCGTCTACCTCCGTGGCCACGAAGGCCGTGGGATCGGGCTGGTGGCGAAGCTGCAGGCGTACCAGCTCCAGGACGGCGGCCGCGACACCGTCGACGCCAACCTGGACCTGGGGCTCCCCGCCGACGCGCGGCACTACGGGGCGGCGACGCAGATCCTCAAGGACCTCGGCGTGCACGACGTCCGTCTGCTGACCAACAACCCCGACAAGGTCGCCTCGCTGGAGACGTACGGCGTCACCGTCGCCGAGCGGGTGCCGCTCACGCCGCGTCCCAACGGCCACAACATCGACTACCTGCGCACCAAGCGGGACCGGATGGGCCACGACCTGTCCGGGCTGGACCGGACCCCCGACGAGACCCCCGAGGAGGAGCTGTGAGCGGTCACGGCGCCCCGGACACCGCCCCTGTCGACTGCAGCGGCCTGCGCGTCGCCGTCGTCGCCGCGACCTGGCACCAGGAGGTGATGGACGGCCTCGTCGCCGGCGCCCTGCGTGCCCTCGACGCGCACGGCGTCGAGCGTCACGAGACCGTGCGCGTGCCCGGCTCGTTCGAGCTCCCGGTGGTCGCCTCCCGCCTGGCCCGCAGCGGCTACGACGCGGTCGTGGCCCTCGGCGTCGTGATCCGCGGCGGCACCCCGCACTTCGAGTACGTCTGCGCCGCCGCGACCGACGGGCTCTCCCGCGTCGCGCTGGACACCGGCGTCCCGGTCGGGTTCGGCCTGCTCACCTGCGACACCGAGCAGCAGGCGCTGGACCGGGCGGGGCTCGAGGACTCCGTCGAGGACAAGGGGTACGAGGCCACCCAGGCCGCGCTGCTCACCGCCCTCGCGCTCGACGGGCTGCCCGAACCCCTAACCTGAACCCGTGAAGTCGTTCGAGGCCCTGTGGGCAGAGCTGGCCGAGAAGGCCGAGACCCGTCCCGAGGGCTCGGGCACCGTCGCCGAGCTCGACGCCGGTGTCCACCAGATCGGGAAGAAGCTGGTCGAGGAGGCCGCCGAGTCGTGGATGGCGGCCGAGCACGAGGGTCCCGAGCGCACGGCCGAGGAGATCAGCCAGCTGCTGTACCACGTCCAGGTGATGATGCTGGCCGCCGGTCTGAGCCTCGACGACGTCTACGCCCACCTCTGAGCAAGGACCCCAGATGACTCTCGACCCGGGGGCCGCGGCCCTGAGGATCGCACTGCCCAACAAGGGCTCGCTGTCGCAGGCGGCCTCGGACATGCTGCGCGAGGCCGGCTACCGCCAGCGACGGGACACCAAGGAGCTCACGCTCACCGACCCCGAGAACTCCGTCGAGTTCTTCTACCTGCGCCCGCGCGACATCGCGGTGTACGTCGGCGAGGGCACCCTCGACGTCGGCATCACCGGCCGCGACCTGCTGCTCGACTCCGGTGCCAAGGCGGAGGAGGCGATGGAGCTGGGCTTCGGCGGCTCGCGGTTCCGCTTCGCCGCGCGGCCCGGTACGGCCGCTTCGGTCGCCGACCTCGCGGGGTTGCGCATCGCCACGTCGTACGCCGGGGTCGTCGGCGCCCACCTGGAGCGCCACGGCGTGCCCGCCTCGGTGATCCGGCTCGACGGCGCCGTGGAGTCCTCGATCCAGCTCGGCGTCGCCGACGTCATCGCGGACGTCGTGGAGACCGGGAGCACGCTGCGCGCAGCGGGGCTGGAGATCTTCGGTGAGGAGATCCTGCGCTCGGAGGCCGTGCTGATCACCCGCTCGGGCCACCTCCCGGAGGGCTTCGAGGTGTTCCGTCGCCGGCTCGAGGGCGTCATCGTCGCCCGCACCTACGTGATGATGGACTACGACATCCCGCAGGAGCGGGTCGAGACGGCGGTACGCCTGACGCCCGGCATCGAGACACCGACGATCTCCCCGCTGCAGCGCGAGGGCTGGGTCGCGGTGCGTGCGATGGTCCCGCGCGCCGGGTCGCAGCGGATGATGGACGACCTGTGGGACGCCGGGGCCAAGGCGATCCTGGTCACGGAGATCAATGCCTGCCGACTCTGAGGCCGCCGGCGCGCGGTACTCCTACCGCCCGCTCGGCGTACGGATGGTGGGACTCGTCGCGGGCCTCGGTCTGCTCGCCGTCTGCGTCGGTGCGTGGATCGCGATCGGCCCGGACGTGCGGGAGCGGTTCAGCTTCCTCCAGCGCGCCACGCTGGTGGCCATCGGTGTCGGCATCGCCGTCCTGGTCCATGCGCTGATCCGCTCACGCGTGCGGATCCGCGGCGACCGGGTGACGGTGGTCAACGGCTACCGTCGGCGCGACCTGGACCGCGCCCAGGTCGTGGCGCTGCGGATGCGGCGCGGCGCCCCGTGGGCCGAGATGGACCTCGCCGACGGGACCACGATCCCCGTCATGGCCATCCAGGGCTCCGACGGCTCTCGTGCGGTCGATGCCGTGCGCGCCGTACGACGCCTGCTCGACTGAGCGAACGTTCCGGCGCGTGGGGCGCGCGCGGGTGGTCGAGCCCGGGCGCGGCCCTGCGAACGAGACCGTCCGCTCAGCGCGCCGCCACGCCCCACCGGGCCGTGAAGCTCCCGCCAGGCTCGACGACGGCGAGGTCCTGGCCGGACCGCAGCGCGTCCGGCGGTGCGGTGCACGGCTCGACGGCCAGCGCCGTGCGCGCCCGATCACCCTGGTCGTCGGCGGTGTAGACCTGCACCCACCGCACCTCCTCACCGAGCCAGAGGTCGACGCCCGTGCCGGCGGGGGAGCGCAGGGCGACCACGGCGCGACCGTCGGGCCCCCTCGCGAGATCGGTGTACGCGTGGTCGAGGACCGTGTCGGCGAGCCGTGCGCCGCCGCGGAAGTCGTACGACGTCTCGCCGACCGGCTCCGTGCCGAGCGGCAGCTTGCGCTCGTCGTCGGTCAGCATCCTCCTCGCCCCGGGCAGCGTGAGCACGTCGTCGTCGACCCGCTCCGAGCCGGTGGTGAGGTAGGGGTGCGACCCGTAGGCGAAGGGTGCGGGCGAGTCGGACAGGTTGCGCGCCGAGGCGGTCACCGTCAGTCCGTCCGAGGCGTCGAGGGCGTACGTCATCGACAGGTCCATGGTCCACGACCAGCCCGGCTGCGCCATCAGCCGGACGCCGAGCGTGACGGCGTCGTCGGCCACGTCCAGCGGCCGCCAGGAGGCCCACCGCACCAGACCGTGGCTGGCGTTGTGGCGCGCCGGTTCGCTCAGCGGCAGCTGCCGCTCGACCCCCTGCCAGGTCCAGCGGCCGTCGCGCACCCGGTTCGGCCACGGCACCAGCACCTGACCGCGCCCGCCGGAGGCCTGCTCGTCCTCCGCGAAGCCCTGCAGCAGGTCGCGCCCGTCGTGGCGCAGCGCGCGGAGCGCCGCACCGGACTCCGTGACCACGGCGTCGTACGCCCCGGAGCGGATGCGGTGCTGGTCGCCTGAGGGAGGAGTCACGGAGTCGACGCTAGGCCATGGAGATACTGGCTACCGTTGCGCTCATGAGCCAGTCGTGGCGCCCGACCGTGACCCGTCAGCGTCGGGAGCCTGCTCGCCGCCAGTGGGGGCCGGCGGCGGCGTGGACGCTCGGCTTCGTCGCACTGCTCTGGGTCCTCGAGGTGATCGACCAGACCACGCGCGGCTCGCTGGACTCCCTCGGCATCGTCCCGCGCAGCGAGAGCGGGCTCGTGGGGATCGTCTTCGCGCCGCTGCTGCACGCCGGGTTCGGCCACCTCGAGGGCAACACGATCCCCGTCGTGGTCCTCGGCTTCGCCGTCCTCCTGTCCGGTCTCGTCCGCGGGCTGGTCGTCACCGCCGTCATCTGGCTGGTCGGGGGCTTCGGCGTCTGGCTGTTCTCGCCGACGTACTCCGTGACGATCGGTGCCTCGATCCTCATCTTCGGCTGGCTGGTCTACCTGATCCTGCGCGGCTTCTTCACCCGCCGGGTCGGGGAGATCGTCTTCGGCGTCGTCGTGCTGCTGGTGTACGGCGGGCTGCTGGTCGGGGTGCTGCCCGGGCAGCCCGGCGTCTCCTGGCAGGGTCACCTGTTCGGTGGTCTCGGCGGCGCGCTCGCCGCCGTGTGGATCGGTCGGCGCAGCGACCGCGACCTCGCCCTGCGGTAGCCGTCGGGGAGCCGTCAGGGAGCCGTCAGGGCCGCGACATCGGGACGTGCGGGATGCCGTCGTCGAGGAACTCCGGTCCGGTGACCCGGTAGCCGAACCCGGCGTACCACCGCTCCAGCGGCGCCTGCGCATCGAGCACCGACGGTCGGTCGCCGAGAAGGTCCAGCGCCGCGCGCATCACGACGTCTGCGAGCCCCTGCCCCCGAGCCTGGCGCCGGAGCACGACCCGGCCGATCCGTGCCCGTTCCCCCTCGTCGAGGACCCGGAGGTAGCCCAGGAGGGTCGAGCCGTCACGCAGCAGCACGTGGCGCGTCCCGGGCTCCGGGTCCCGGCCGTCGAGGTCGGGGTACGCGCACTCCTGCTCGACCACGAAGACGTCCTGCCGCAGCCGCCACACGTCGTACGCCGTCGCCGCGTCGAGGTCCTCGAAGGTGCAGACCTCGACGCTCGGCCCGGGCGAGGAGGCAGCGCTCACGAGATCCCGTGCTTCTTGAGGATGTCGGCGACGTCGTCGTCCAGGCCGCCGTCGTCCCGGGATGCCGGCACCGCCTTCTGCTCGCGCGCCGCCGGCGCGGACGCGGCCCGGTCCGGTCGCGCGGGCACCCCGGGCGCGCGCCCGCGCACCCCGATCCCTCGGTTGCGCAGCGTGGTGCCGAGACCGATGAGGACGACCGCCACCACGAGCACGACCACGCCCGTCCACACCACCGGGGAGAAGACCAGCCGGGCGACGTAGCGAGACACGTCGCCGGCGACCTCGCTGATCAGGCCGAGGGTGCCGGTCAACCACGCCGCGACCGGCAGCAGCGCCACGCCGAACCACCGCAGGGCCGAGGCAGGACCGCTGCGGCGCCAGGCCAGCCAGGTCGCCCCGAGGAGCACCAGCGTCACCACCAGGGCGATCGCGGCTCGGCTCGAGGTCTCCACGGTGTCCACACGGCCGAGCCTACGGTGCCCCGCCGCTCCTCTTGTCGTCTCTGGCAGGGTCGTCCGCGTGCGCGAGATCCCCGACCCCGGCTTCGCCGGTGACGACGGCGAGGCCCCCGCGACCCTGCGCGAGGCGCTCGTGGTGCAGCGCGAGGACCCGGAGGGTGGCTACCTTCCGGCGCTGGCCGCGCTGAGCGGGGCCCGGCTGCTGGTCCCGGTCGTCGCGCTGCTCGGCGAGCGCGCCGAGGACGGCTCGGAGAAGTCCTCCGACATGGCGGCCGTCCTCATGCAGCACCCCGACGGCCGCACGGCCCTGCTCGCCTTCACCGGCACCGACGCGATGGCCGCCTGGGACCCCGGGGCGCGACCGGTCCCGGTGCCGGCGGCGACCGCCGCCGCGTCGGCCGTCCAGGAGGAGGCCGACGCGCTGCTGGTCGACGTGGCCGGACCCGCACAGCTGCTCGTCGAGGGCGAGGACCTCAGCGCGCTGGCGTCCGGCTGGCGCCTGGTCCGTCTCGACGGTGGGGGCTGGGGCTGGCTGACCGCGTGAGGACGATGTGCGCAGGCGGCGGCGGGCCGCTACCATGGATGACGACCGACCGCCGCTGCCCGCAGGGGCGGTCCGACAAGCGGGAGCTCCTCGACAGCACGTGAGGTGGTCCCCACCCGCACCGGCCGAGGCAGCACCAGGCCGTCGGGTCAGGTCCAGACGACCAGCCGGGCGAGGTGTCGTACGACATCGGCGCAGGGCGGGTCCGACGGCTTCCGCTTGTGTCGCGGAGGCCGTCGTTTCGGTTTTCCGGGTCCACCCAGGCTGTACGACCCAGGAGGACACATCAGCACCGAGCTGCGCATCAACGACCGGATCCGGGTACCCGAGGTCCGGCTCGTCGGCCCCAACGGCGAGACGGTCGGCATCGTGCCGACCGACCAGGCGCTCAAGCTTGCCCAGGAGGCGGACCTCGACCTCGTCGAGATCGCCCCGCAGGGGAAGCCACCCGTCTGCAAGCTCATGGACTACGGGAAGTTCAAGTACGAGAACGCCCAGAAGGCCCGTGAGTCCCGCCGCAACCAGACCAACGTCGTCATCAAGGAGATGAAGCTCCGCCCGAAGATCGACCAGCACGACTACGAGACCAAGAAGGGTCACGTCGTGCGGTTCCTGACGGCAGGCGACAAGGTCAAGATCACCATCATGTTCCGCGGCCGCGAGCAGCACCGCCCCGAGCTCGGGTTCCGGCTGCTGCAGCGCCTGGCCGAGGACGTGACCGAGCTCGGCTTCGTCGAGTCCTCGCCCAAGCAGGACGGCCGGAACATGACGATGGTCCTCGGCCCGCACGCCAAGAAGGCCGAGGCGAAGGCCGAGGGCAAGGCCGCTCGCCAGGAGAAGGCCGCGGCCCGCCAGGCCGAGCGCGACGAGGAGCGCGCCGACCAGAAGGCGGCGCACACCGGTCCGGTCGCACAGAAGAAGGCCCGCGGCCGCTCGGAGAACCTCGACCCCGAGATCGACGCCTGAGACGATCGCGGGCCCGCGCGTCGGGCCCACCCAGACCCACCCGCACGAAGGAGAAGCAGATGCCCAAGAACAAGACCCACTCCGGTGCCGCCAAGCGGTTCCGGGTGACCGGCTCGGGCAAGATCCGCCGCCAGAAGACCGGCCTGCGCCACAACCTGGAGCACAAGGCCTCCAAGGTCACGCGTCGCATGTCCGGCACCACCGAGGTCGCCAAGGCCGACGTCAAGAAGGCCAAGAAGCTGCTCGGTCGCTGAGGCGACGCAGCACCCGATCTCGAACGAACCCAAGCACCAAGGAGCAACCCAGTGGCACGCGTGAAGCGGGCGGTCAACGCCCAGAAGAAGCGTCGTACGACCCTCGAGCGGGCATCCGGTTACCGGGGCCAGCGCTCGCGTCTGTACCGCAAGGCGAAGGAGCAGGTCACCCACTCGCTGGTCTACAGCTACAACGACCGGCGCAAGAAGAAGGGCGACTTCCGCAAGCTGTGGATCCAGCGGATCAACGCCGGCGCGCGCGCCAACGGCATGACCTACAACCGCTTCATCCAGGGCCTCAAGGCCGCAGGTGTGGAGGTGGACCGCAAGATCCTCGCCGACCTCGCCGTCAACGACGCCCCGGCCTTCGCCGCCCTCGTGGCGAGCGCGAAGCAGGCGCTGCCGGCCGACGTGAACGCGCCGGTCGAGGCTGCGTCCTGACCCACCGGACACCGGCATGACCGCGTTGTCGCCAGGCAATGCCCGGGTCAAGCAGGCCCGGAAGCTGAGCCGCCGCTCGGAGCGATCCGAGCGGCGGCTCTTCCTCGCCGAGGGTGAGAAGGCGCTGGCCGAGGCCCTGAGCGTGCCCGGCTGCGTCGTCGAGGTCTTCGCCACCGCCGATGCCACGGCACGGCTCCGGGCGAGGTACGACGACCCGTCACTCACCTGGTCGGTGGTCACGGACCCGGCGCTCGACTCTCTTGCGGACACCGTCACGCCTCAGGGCGTCGTCGCGGTCTGTCGCAGCGTCGACCGGCCGCTGGACGACGTCCTCGGCAGTCTCGGCGATGCGCGCCTGGTGGCGCTGTGCGCCGACGTGCGCGACCCCGGCAACGCCGGCACCGTCGTCCGCTGCGCCGACGCGGCCGGCGCCGACGCCGTCGTGCTCTGCGGGCACAGCGTCGATGCCGGCAACCCGAAGACGGTCCGCGCCACCGTCGGCAGCCTCTTCCACCTGCCGGTGGCGACCGAGCCCGACGCGGCCGCTGCCGTGGCCGCCCTGCAGCGTGCCGGCCTGCAGGTGCTCGCCGCCGACGGCGCGGGGGAGACCGACCTCGACGAGGCAGCCGACGACGAGCTGCTCGCCGCACCGACCGCGTGGCTGTTCGGGAACGAGGCCTGGGGCCTGCCGGTCGAGCTGGCCGCGCTGGCCGACCGGCGCGTACGCATCCCGATCCACGGGCGCGCCGAGAGCCTCAACCTCTCCACGGCGGCGGCCGTGTGCCTCTACGCCTCCGCCCGCGCCCACCGGCCCTGACCCGGCCGGCTCAGCGCACGCCCTCCATCAGCCGCAGGATCGGGCGGTACGCCGCCAGCACCAGCGCGCCGACCACCACGGCGACCAGGCCGAGGACCAGGAAGTAGCCGCCCTCGTCGGTCGGGTCGTAGTACGACCCCAGCTTCCCCGCCAGCGCGGTGCCCAGGGCGATCGAGAGGAAGTACAGCGCGATCGTCTGGGTGTGGTACTTCGCGGCCGCCAGCTTCGTCGCCATCGACAGCCCCACGGGCGAGATCAGCAGCTCGGCCCAGCAGAAGACCAGCAGCACCCCGGTCAGGCCGAGGACGGGGGCGGTGTTCTCGCCGGGCGGCAGCAGCAGGAACAGCAAGAAGGCCACACCCATCAGCGCCGTGCCGGCCGCGAACTTCACCGGTGTGCTGGGCTGCCGGTCACCCAGGCGCGTCCACAGGGCCGCGAAGGCCCCGGCGAAGACCACCACGAAGAACGGCTCGATCGACTGCACCCACGAGATCGGCATGGTCCAGCCGAACAGGTCGCGGTCCAGACGGAGGTCGGAGTAGATCGTCACGACCGTGAACTGCTGCTGGAACAGCGCCCAGAACACGGCGTTGCTGACCAGCAGCGGCACCAGGGCCCACGTACGCCGACGTTCGACGCGGGTGATCGCCCGGTCGGCCAGGATGAGGACGAAGTACCCGACCGCGGCGATGCCGACCACGGTGATCACGATGTCGTCGAGGTTCTGCGCCGTGATCACGCCCAGGACCGCGAGGAGCGCGACCACGACGACCGCGACGAGCCCTCCCAGCCCCCACCGCCAGCGCTGGGCGGACGGCAGCGGGTCGGGCACCACCTGGGTCGAGGCGGGCAGCGACCGGCGCCCGACGGCGTACTGGACGAGGCCGACCGCCATGCCGATCGCGGCCAGCCCGAAGCCCGCGTGGAAGCCCCAGTCCTTCTGCAGCACGCCCGTGAGGAGCGGCCCGACGAGCGCACCGATGTTGATGCCCATGTAGAACAGCGAGAACCCGGCGTCGCGGCGGGAGTCGCGCTCGTCGTAGAGCGAGCCGACCAGCGACGTGGCGTTCGCCTTCACGCCGCCGCTGCCCAGCGCGATCAGCACCAGCCCGACGCCGACCCCGCCGAGCCCCGGGACCAGGGAGAGGGCGAGGTGACCGATCATCACGGTCACGGCGCTGTAGAACAACGTCCGCTCCGGACCGATCAGCCGGTCCGCCGCCCACGCGCCGAGGATGGTGGCCAGGTAGACCGAGCCGCCGTACGCGCCGCCGATCCCGGCCGCCACGCCGCGGTCGATGCCCAGGCCGCCGTCCGCGACCGAGAAGTACAGGTAGATCAGCAGGATGCCCTGCATGCCGTAGAAGCTGAACCGCTCCCACAGCTCGACCCCGAACAGGTTGGCCAGCACCAGCGGCTGGCCGAAGAAGCGGTGGTCGCGGTCGGCGACGGAGGTGGACGTCGTGCCCGGCTCGGCGGGGTCGGGCGTGGGGTCAGGCGTGGTGGTCATCGGCACCGACCCTGCCACGCGGTCCCGCGGTGCTCACCGTCGATCTGAGTACGTCGGCGGATCCCGCGGGTGGTGCGGCGCGGGCAGTGTCCTCCGCATGAGCACCGTTCCCGCCACCAAGTCCACCGCCGCCTACTTCGCCCAGTCCGGCATCGCCTTCGCCACCGCCCTCGGCTCGTTGATCATCGGGGTCGCCGTCCTCCCGGTCGACGGCTGGATCCGAGCCTTCCTCGCCGTCTCGGGCCTCTTCCTCGTCACCTCGACCTTCACCCTCGCCAAGTGCGTCCGCGACGCCCAGGAGAACGCCGGGCTCAGCTCGCGTCTCGACCAGGCGCGGGTCGACCGGATCCTCGCCGAGCACGACCCGTTCAAGGACCTCAACAACGTCGCCTGACCCGTCCCGCCACCGAGCCAGCACGGACACCCGCTCACCCACCTCGGCCGTATCCGACAGATCGGTGGCCTGCTGCGCGCCGCCCTGCACGCACGCTGGCTTCGTTGCGGCAGCTCGACGGGCCCCGGCCCGCCTTCGCCCCCGCGCCTCGCCATCGCACGCACAGGACGACGCTCGCGACGGCCAGATCTGCCCGACACGACCTAGGGTGAGCGGGTGTCGTACGTCGAAGCGAGCGCCAGCGACGACCCTCTCTGGGACGTCCTGCCCGACGGGGTCGTCGTCGCCGACGGCGCCAGCATCGTGCTGCGGACCAACGACGTCGCTCGCGCGATGCTCGCGCTGAGCGACGACGGGGTCGGGCGGCACCTGCGCGACGTCATGCGCCTGCAGAACACCGACGGCCAGAACTGGTGGGACATCGGCGACCCGTACGAGGGCGTCGAGACGAGCACCGGAGTCCCCGAGATCTCCTGGCTGCTGCCCGGTGGCGAGGAGGTGCTTGCCACCGCACGGATCATCCGGGAGCGCCGCGGCGGGCCGATCACCCGCGTGGGGATCGTGCTGCGCTCCGCGCGCGGCCGCGAGCGGATGGACCGCGAGCGGTCGGACCTCGTCGCCACCGTCGCCCACGAGCTGCGCTCCCCGCTGACCGGTGTCCGGGGCTTCGTCGGCACGCTGATCTCGAAGTGGGGCGTGCTCAACGACGAGCAGCGCCTGCTGATGCTCGAGACGGTGCACCACGACGCCGAGCGGCTGGGCCGGCTGATCACCGAGCTGCTCGACGTCGCCCGGATCGACACCGGCCGGCTGTCGCTCTACCCGCGACCGGTCGACCTGCGCGAGACCGTGGACCGGGTGGCCGAGAGCTGCCGGGTCGGCACCAGCCGCCCGATCGAGGTGCACGTGCCGGAGGACCCGGTGCCGGTGCACGCCGACCCCGACAAGCTGACCCAGGTGGTCACCAACCTGGTGGAGAACGCCGTACGCCACGGCGACGGTCCGACCACGGTCACGGTCGACTCGCCCGGAGACGGGTACTCCCGGCTGGTCGTCGACGACGAGGGCGAGGGCATCCCCGAGGACGTCCGCCGCCGCGTGTTCACCAAGTTCTGGAAGCACGGTGCCCGCGGGGGCACGGGCCTGGGGATGTACATCGTCCACGGGCTGGTCGGGGCGCACGGCGGCACCCTCGAGATCGACAGCTCACCCGCCGGCGGGGCACGGCTGGTCCTGCGCTGGCCGGACCACGACCCACGGGAGACGCCGCCGAGCGGCTGAGCGGGGCCGCCGATACCCCGTCGCCCCGTGCAGCGGGGTCTTCCTAGACTTGGCGCGCCCACACCGACGTACCCCCACAGCACCCGAGAGGCAGCGATGTCCGGCCCCAACACCGACTTCGACCCGGTCGAGGTGACCCCGCTGTCCGCCGCCGAGGTGGAGCGGATGCGCGACGAGGCGCTCGCCGCGGTCGAGGCGGCCGTCGACCTGCCCGCACTGAAGGCCGTACGCACCGCGCACGCCGGTGACCGGTCGCCGCTGGCACTGGCCAACCGCGAGATCGGTGCCCTGCCGCCCCAGGCCCGCAAGGAGGCCGGCCAGCGGGTCGGGCAGGCGCGCGGAGCGCTCACCCAGGCGCTCGCTGCCCGCCAGGAGGTGCTCGAGGTCGAGCACGAGGAGCGGATGCTGGTCGAGGAGGTCGTCGACGTCACGCTGCCCTGGGACCGCAGCCCGCGCGGTGCCCGGCACCCGATCACCACGATGTCGGAGAAGATCGCCGACGTCTTCGTCGCGATGGGCTGGGAGGTGGCCGAAGGCCCGGTCGTCGAGGCCGAGTGGCTGAACTTCGACGCCCTCAACCTCGGCGCGGACCACCCCGCCCGCACCATGCAGGACACCTTCTGGACCGAGCCGGCCGACCACGGGCTCGTGCTGCGGACCCAGACCTCGCCGGTGCAGGCGCGCACCATGCTGACCCGGCGCCCGCCGATCTACGTCGTGTGCCCGGGCCGGGTCTTCCGCACCGACGAGTACGACGCCACGCACAGCCCGATGTTCCACCAGGTCGAGGGCCTGGTCGTGGACCGCGGCATCACCATGGCGCACCTGCGCGGGTCGCTGGACCACATGCTGCAGTCGCTGTTCGGCGAGGGGATCACCACGCGGTTCCGGCCGTCGTACTTCCCCTTCACCGAGCCGTCGGCGGAGATGGACATGGTCTGCTTCGTCTGCCGCGGCACCGGGGCGGCCGAGCAGGGCGGGACGTGTCGTACCTGCCGTGGCGAGGGGTGGATCGAGCTCGGTGGCTGCGGGATCGTCAACCCCCGGGTGCTGACCGCGTGCGGCGTCGACCCGGACCTCTACTCCGGCTTCGCGTTCGGGTTCGGCATCGACCGGATGGTGATGTTCCGCCACGGCGCCGAGGACCTGCGCGACCTGTTCGAGGCCGACGTCCGCTTCACCCTGCCCTTCGGAAGCGAGGTCTGAGCCGTGCGAGTCCCGATGTCCTGGCTGCGCGAGCACGTCGCGCTGCCCGAGAGTCTCTCCACCGACGAGCTCACCGACCGGCTGACGGCGCTCGGGCTCAAGCTCGAGGCGCTGGAGCGCCCGGGGCACGACATGTCCGGTCCGCTGGTCGTCGGCCGCGTGCTCACGATGGAGCCGGAGGCGCAGAAGAACGGCAAGACGATCAACTGGTGCTCGGTCGACGTCGGCGCAGCGAACGGCACCGGTGATCCGCAGGGCATCGTCTGCGGCGCGCACAACTTCTCCGTCGGGGACCTCGTGGTCTGCGTCCTGCCCGGTGGGGTGCTGCCCGGAGGCTTCGAGATCAGCGCGCGCAAGACGTACGGGCACGTCTCGGCCGGGATGATCTGCTCCACCCAGGAGCTCGGTCTGGGGGAGGACCACAGCGGGATCCTGGTGCTGCCGGAGGACGCGGGCGAGCCCGGCGACGACGTCTTCGGCCTGCTCGACCTGCGCGAGGAGGTCGTCGAGCTGGAGATCAACCCCGACCGTGCCTACGCCCTGTCGATCCGCGGGGTCGCCCGCGAGGCCGCGCTCGGCTTCGACCTGGACTACGCCGACCCGGCCGCCCGTGCGGTGCCGCCCGCGAACGGCGACGGGTGGCCGGTCGAGATCGAGGACGCGGAGGGCTGCCCGGTGTTCGTCGCCCGCACCGTCTCCGGCGTCGACGCGACCGCCCCCACGCCCGACTGGATGGCACGTCGGCTCCTGCTCGCCGGGATGCGGCCGATCAGCCTCGCCGTCGACGTCACCAACTACGTGATGCTCGAGCTCGGCCGGCCGCTGCACGGCTATGACGCCGACGAGCTCACCGGCACCGTCGGCGTGCGCCGTGCCCGCGACGGGGAGAAGCTCACCACCCTCGACGGCACGGTCCGCGCGCTCGACCCCGAGGACCTGGTCGTCACCGACGACTCCGGGGCGATCGGCCTCGGCGGCGTGATGGGCGGTGAGGCGACCGAGATGTCGCAGACGACCACGCGCGTGCTGATCGAGTCCGCGCACTGGGACCCGGTGTCGATGTTCCGCACCGGTCGTCGGCACAAGCTGACCTCCGAGGCCGGCCGCCGCAACGAGCGCGGCGTCGACCCGACGATCTGCGAGGTCGCCGCCCAGCGGGCGGCCGAGCTGCTGGTCGAGCACGGCGGCGGCACGATCGAGGACGGCGTCACCGTCGTCGGCACGGCGCCGCCGCGCGAGCCGATCTCGTTGCCGGTCGACCTTCCGGCGGCGATCAGCGGGATGTCGATCCCGGCGGACACCACGCTCGCGCACCTCGCCGCGGTCGGCTGCGACGTCGAGGTGGACCCGCGCGGGGACTCGCTCTGGGCGACCCCACCGCCGTGGCGCCCCGACCTCACCGACCCGTACGACCTGGTCGAGGAGGTCGCCCGGATCGTCGGGTACGACGAGGTGCCCTCCGTGCTGCCCGACGCGCCCTCCGGCCGGGGCCTGACCCGCGGTCAGGCGCTGCGCCGCCGCGTGGGTCGCGCGCTCGCGGGGGCGGGCTACGTCGAGACGGTCAGCTTCCCGTTCGTCGGCGCGGCCGACCTGGAGCGGCTGGGGCTCGACGGCGACGACGAGCGACGCAGGACGCTGCGGCTCGCGAACCCGCTCAGCGCCGAGGCGCCGGACGTGACCACGACGCTGCTGCCCGGCCTGCTGAGCGCGACCGCGCGCAACCTCGGCCGCGGCACGTCCGACGTCGCGCTGTTCGAGCTCGCGACGGTGACCCTGCCCGAGAACGGTGCGCCACCGGCGCCCCTGCTCCCCGTCGACACGGCTCCCAGCGCCGCGCAGTGGGAGGAGCTGCAGCGGGCCGTCCCGGCCCAGCCGCAGCACCTCGCGGTGACGCTGGCCGGCGCGCGTGAGCCCGCCGGCTGGTGGGGGCCGGCGAGGCCGGCGACCTGGGCCGACGCGATCGAGGCGGTCCGCGTGGTCGCGGACGCGGTCGGGGCCGAGGTGGAGGTACGAGCCGCTGCGCGTGCCCCCTGGCACCCGGGCCGCTGCGCGGAGATCGTGGTCGGCGAGCACGTCGTCGGGCACGCCGGCGAGCTGCACCCGCGGGTGTGCGCGTCGTACGACCTGCCGCCGCGCAGCGCCGCCGCCGAGATCGACCTGGACGTCCTGGCGGCACACGCCCGCGAGGTGGTGCCGGCGCCGCGGATCTCGTCCTACCCGGTGGCCAAGGACGACGTGGCGCTGGTGGTCGACGCGGACCTTCCGGCCGCCGAGCTCGCAGCGACGCTGCGTGAGGGGGCGGGTGAGCTGTGCGAGTCGGTGCGGCTCTTCGACCTCTACACCGGTGAGCAGATCGGGGAGGGGCGCAAGTCGCTGGCCTTCGCGCTGCGCTTCCGTGCCCTCGACCGGACGCTCACCGACGCCGAGACCGCCGAGGCCCGCGCTGCGGCCGTGGCACTCGCGGTCCAGCGACACGGAGCCGAGCAGCGGGCCTGATGCTCACGCTCCTCGACGGGGTCGCCTGGGACGACCTCCCGGTCCCCGGCGAGGGCAGCCACCGGCTCCTGGGCGAGCTGGTGGTGGCGTACCCCAGGGTCCTGGCCGTCGGCGACCTGGTCGAGCGGGTCTGGGGCGACCAGACGCCGGAGCACCCCGAGAAGGCGCTGCAGGTGCTCGTCTCGCGCACCCGGCGTCGTACCCACCCCGACGTGGTCGTGCACGCGGCGTCCGGCTACCGCCTCGGGCTGCGCGCCGACCAGGTCGACGTGCTTCGCCTCCTCGAGCTGGTGCGCACCGCACGCGAGGCGCGCTCGGTCGGCGACCTCGACGTCGTCCGGCACACCGCGCGCGACGCCCTCGCCGTCCGGGTCACCGGCTCGTCGCTCGACGAGACGCCGCAGGGCGATCTCGTGCGGGCCGCCGTCCGCGCGCAGGACGAGGCCCGCCGGCTGCTGGGCGCCGCCCTCGCGGGTCGGGGCGAGTCGGAGGAGGCGCTCCCGCTGCTCGAGCGCGCGCTGGAGACGGCACCCGGCGACGAGGACCTGCTGGCCGACCTCCTCGGCGTCGAGGCCGCGGTGCGCGGTGTGCCGGCCGCGCTGCAGCGCTACGCGACGTACGCCGAGCACGCGCTGGAGGTCTCCGGCGCCGAGCCCGGCGAGCGGTTGCGCCGGATGCACGCGGACCTGCTGGCGCGCGACGCGCCGGTCCGCGAGGGCCTGCGCTACGACGCGACACCGATGGTGGGGCGCGACGAGGACGTCACCCGCCTGCGAGGGCTCCTCTCCACCCACCGCGTCGTCACCGTCGTCGGCCCGGGCGGGCTGGGCAAGACCCGGGTGGCGCACCTGCTCGGTCGCCTGGCTCCGCAGCCGATGGTGTGGTTCGTGGAGCTGGCCGGGGTGACCACCGGCGACGGGGTGGTCCGCAAGGTCGCCGCCGACCTCGGGGTCCGCGACCGTCTCGACGCCCGTGCGGCGCAGTCCCAGCCCGCCGACCTGCGTGCCCGGCTCGCGCAGCGGCTCGGTGGCGCTCCGGCGCTGCTGGTGCTCGACAACTGCGAGCACGTGCTGGACGCCGCTGCCGACCTGGTCGCCTTCCTCGTCGCCGCCACCGACCAGTGCCGGGTGCTGGCCACCAGCCGCGCGCCGCTCGCGATCAGCGCCGAGCAGGTCTACCCGCTGACCCAGCTCGACGTCGAGGAGTCGGTCGAGCTGTTCGGCCGTCGCGCGCGGGCCGCGCGGCCCGGCGTACGACTGGACGACGCGGAGGTGCGCGCCCTGGTGGCGCGTCTCGACGGGCTGCCGCTGGCCCTGGAGCTGGCCGCGGCGAAGGTCCGGGCGATGCCGGTCTCCGAGATCGCGCGGCGGCTGGCGGACCGCTTCGCCCTGCTCGCGGGCGGCGACCGCAGCGCACCGGACCGCCACCGCACGCTCGAGGCGGTGATCGACTGGAGCTGGCGGCTGCTGCGTCCCGAGGCGCAGCGGGCGCTCGAGCGGCTCGCGGTCTTCCCCGACGGCTTCGGGCTCGACGGCGCCGCGGGGGTGCTCGGGACCGACCCGGTGGGGATCCTCGCCGAGCTGGCCGACCAGTCGCTCGTGGTGCTCGAGGAGAGCGACGCGGCGCTGCGCTACCGGTTCCTGGAGACCGTGCGCGACTACGCCCTGCGCCGCCTCGACGACCAGGGCCTGCGCGCGAGCGCGGAGCGCGACCTCGCCACCTGGGCGGTGGCCCGCGCGCGCGACCTCGCCGCCCGGCTCTTCACCACCGACCAGCCGGCCGTGATGGACGAGGTGCGTGCCGAGGTCGGCACCCTCGTGGGTGTGCTCCGCGCCGCGCTCGACCGTCGCGACCTCGCCGTCGTCGTCCCGCTGGTCTCGCTGCTGGTCGACTTCTGGTCCGTCGCCGGGGAGCACCTCGTGGTGATGGGGTGGGTGATCCCGGTCCTCGACCGGCTCGACGACGTCACCGAGCAGCAGCTCGACGACGAGGGCGTCCGCCTCGAGGAGACCCGCGGGGTGCTGTCGATGCTGGCGTTCAACGAGGCGCTGTTCACCGGACGCCTGCGCCCCGGCGTGCTGGACCGGCTCCGGTCGCTGGGCACCGGTCCGGGCGGACGCACCTCGGCCACGGCGGTGCTGCTGCTGGCGATGTACGCCGACGGCGTCGACGAGAACCTCGCCGCGGTCGAGCGGCTCGCCGAGGATCCCGATCCTGCGGTCGCCCGGCACGCGCTGCAGTGGCTGGCGCACGCCCAGGAGAACCTCGGCGACGTCGATGCCGCGCTGGTGAGCTGCCGGCGTGCGATCGCGCTGTGCGACGACTCCGAGGGCCCGTGGCTGCGTGCCCAGATGCACTCGGAGCTCTCCGGGCTGGAGATGCAGTGCGGTCGCTGGGAGGAGTGCGCCGTGCACGCGCGCCTGGCGATGGACGGTATGCAGCGGATCGGCGCCGTCCAGGACGTCCTCCAGCTCGACGCGACGCTCGGCCTGGCCGACATCGCGCTCGGGCGCCTCGAGGACGCGGGGGAGCGGCTGCGACGGCTGGCCTCGCAGCCGGGTGCCGAGACGACGCCCGGCTGGAGCGCGGGCCAGGTCGGTCTGGCCGAGCTGGCCCTGGCCGAGGGGGACGTGGCGACCGGGCTGGCTCTCTACCGCCTCGCCCGGAACGTGGCACTCGGACGCGACCTGGTGACCGATCTCGACTTCGACCCCGAGCTCACGCCGTGGGTGCTCTTCGCGGAGGCGTCGGCGCTCTACGCGCACGCGGCCTACGACGCCGTGGGGCAGGTCAGCGACCTCGCCGAGGCGTTGCGCGCCAAGGCGGTGCGCGTCCTCGGCGACGCGGAGCGTCACGTCGACTACCCGGTCACCGGCTGCCTGCTGCTCGCGCTCGGCGCGTACGACCTGGTCGCCGGGTCTCCGGTCGCGCCCGCGGTGCGCGCGCTCGCGCTGGCCCGCCGGTTCGGCTACCAGCGGAACCTGCCCTCGATGGCGTGGGACGGTGTGGTGCGGCTCGGCGAGCAGCACGCCTCGGGCGCGCTCGACGAGGCGCTCTCGGCGTACGCCGACCGCCTCCCGACGCAGCTGCGCCAGGAGGCGGTCGAGGCGGTCGCCCGCGCGTAGCGAGGTCTCGCCCGGTGGGCCTCAGACGGCCTTGCGGTAGGCGCGCACGGAGAGCGTCGCGAAGATCGCGACGACCGCTGCGCACGCCACGAGCGCCCAGCCGACCTGGGCGGTGACGGCACCCGTGTTGGCGAGGTCCCGCGTGGCGGTGACGACGTGGGAGACCGGGTTGACCTGGACGAACGCCCGGAGCCACCCCGGCATCGAGCCGGGCAGTACGAAGGCGTTGGACACGAATGTCAGTGGGAACATGATCATCATCGACATCCCCTGCACGGCCTGGGCGCTGCGGCCGATGATGCCCACGAACGTGAAGATCCACGCCAGCGACCAGCCCGTGACGATCACCAGCAGGATCGCGGCCACCACGCCGGCGACGCCGCCGCCGGGGCGGTAGCCGATGGCCATCCCGGTGGCGAAGGTCAGCACGGTCGCCACGGTGTAGCGGGTCAGGTCGGCCACCATCGGCCCCGCCAGGGGAGCGATGCGGGCGATCGGCAGCACCCGGAACCGGTCGAACACCCCCTTGTCCATGTCCTCGCGCAGCTGGACACCGGTGGCGATGCAGGCGGTCATCGTGGTCTGCGCGAGGATCCCCGGGATCAGAACGGGCAGGTACTTGTCGACGTCGCCTGAGATGGCGCCGCCGAAGACGAACGCGAACATCGCGGTGAAGAGCAGCGGTTGGACCAGCACGTCGAAGAACTGCTCGGGGTTGCGGCGCATCTTGATCACCGATCGCCAGGCCATGGTCATCGTCTGCGAGAGGACCTCTGCGGCGCCGAGCCGAGGGTGCACCTCGACGGTCGAGTCGCGGGTCTCGGCGGGGATGGTCGTGATCGCGGTCATCGTGCGACCTCCAGGGTGTCGTGGGGGGTGGGTTCGGGGTCGCCGGTCTCGTGGCCGGTCAGGACCAGGAAGACCTCGTCCAGGGTGGGCTGCGCGACGGACACCGAGGCGATGCTGATGCCCTGCGCGCGGAGGGCGAGGAGCGCCTCGGCGGCCTGGTCGGCGTCGGTCAGGGCGACGCTGACGCCGCCTTGCTCGGGCGTCATCACCGGCTCGTGCGGCAGCACACGACCCACGACCGCCGCGGCGGCGGCCACGTCGGCGGTGTCGGCGACCCGCAGCTGGAGCGTCGAGCTACCGACCGAGGCCTTCAGCTGGCCGGGGGTGCCCTCGGCGACCTTGGCGCCGCGGTCGATGACCGCGATCCGGTCCGCGAGCTGGTCGGCCTCGTCGAGGTACTGCGTGGTGAGCAGGATCGTCGACCCGCTGGCCACGAGCTCGCGGATGGTGGTCCACATCTGACCACGGGTACGCGGGTCGAGCCCGGTGGTCGGCTCGTCGAGGAAGATCAGCGGCGGTCGGCGTACGAGACTGACCGCGAGGTCGAGGCGGCGGCGCATGCCTCCGGAGAACTTCGCGATCTGCCGGTCGGCGGCGTCCTCCAGCCCGAACTGCCCGAGCAGGGTGTCGGCCCGGCTGCGCGCCTCGCGCGAGGACAGGCCCAGCAGCCGGCCGAAGAGGCGCAGGTTCTCCCGTGCGGTGAGGTTCTCGTCGACCGAGGCGTACTGCCCGGTCACGCCGAGCAGCTGGCGGACCTCGTGCGGGCGGCGGCGTACGTCGACGCCGAAGATCGAGGCCTCGCCGTCGTCGATGCGCAGCAGCGTCGCGAGCATCGCCAGCGTCGTGGTCTTGCCCGCGCCGTTGGGGCCGAGGACGCCGAAGATCTCGCCGGGCGCGACCTGGAGGTCGATGCCGTCGACCGCGCGGTTCGTGCCGAACTCCTTGACCAGCCCGGTGGCCCGGACCGCGTCGTACGTCGTTGATGTCATGTCGAGGATCCTGGGGCCGTCCGGTTTCAGCGCGGTTGCACGGGCGTCGACCCCGGTTTCACGAGTCATGCAGACTCTTGTATGGTCATGCACATGTCACGGACACGAGTCGCCGTCGCCGGCGCCAGCGGGTACGCGGGGGGAGAGGTCCTCCGGCTGCTGCTCGACCACCCCGAGGTGGAGGTCGGCGCGCTCACAGGCGCGTCGAACGCCGGTCAGAGCCTCGGTGCGCTGCAGCCGCACCTGCTCCCGCTCGCCGACCGGGTCCTGGAGGAGACGACCACCGAGGTGCTCTCCGGACACGACGTGGTGTTCCTCGCCCTGCCGCACGGACAGTCGGGCGCGGTCGCGGCCGAGCTCGGCGACGACGTCGTCGTCATCGACTGCGGGGCCGACTTCCGGCTCACCGACCCCGCCCTGTGGGAGAAGTTCTACGGTTCCGCGCACGCCGGCTCCTGGCCGTACGGGCTCCCCGAGCTGCCCGGCCAGCGCGCGCTGCTGACCGGTGCGACGCGGGTCGCGGTGCCGGGCTGCTACCCGACCGTCTCCTCGCTGGCCCTCGCCCCGGCCGTGGCTGCCGGGATCGTGGACGTCGAGGACCTCGTGATCACCGCCGCCTCGGGCACCAGCGGCGCCGGCAAGGCGGCCAAGCCGCACCTGCTCGGCTCGGAGGTGATGGGATCCGCCAGCGCGTACGGCGTCGGCGGCACGCACCGGCACACCCCCGAGATCATCCAGAACCTCTCCGGCCTGCTCCCCGACGGGCAGGGCGTGAAGGTCTCCTTCACCCCGGTGCTCGTGCCGATGCCGCGGGGGATCCTGGCCAGCGCCTCGGCCCCGACGACATCGAGCGCCGATGACGTCCGCGCCGTCTACGACCAGGCGTACGCCGCAGAGCGGTTCGTCCACCTGCTCCCCGAGGGCCAGTGGCCGCAGACCAAGTCCGTGATCGGGTCCAACGCCGTCCACGTGCAGGTGACCGTCGACGAGGACGCCGGGCGGATGGTCGCCGTCGCCGTCGTCGACAACCTCGCGAAGGGCACCGGAGGAGCGGCGGTGCAGTGCATGAACCTCGCGCTCGGCCTGGACGAGGGCACCGGCCTGACCACCGTGGGGCTGGCGCCGTGAGCGCGGAGGAGTCCGCACCGACCTGGTCGCTCGCGCAGTACCCCGAGCAGGTCTCGGTGGTGCGGCTCGGCCCCGGCACCGACGTCCCTTCCTGGGCCGAGTCGTCCTCGGTCTTCTCTGTCACCGCCACAGCGACCGAGACCAGCGTCGTCTGCGCCTCGCGCAGCGTGCCCACCAAGGCCCGTCAGCAGGGCCCGTTCACCGCGTTCTGCGTCGAGGGGCCGCTCGACTTCGCCCTGACCGGAGTGCTGAGCAGCCTGCTCGAGCCGCTGGCCGAGGCCGGGATCAGCGTCTTCACCCTGTCGACGTTCGACACCGACTGGCTGCTGGTGCCGAAGGACCGCGACGAGGACGCCGCCGAGGCCTGGCGCCGACGCGGCCACACCGTCGCGCCCGCCGTACCCGCCTGAGACCCCGCTACCGAAGGACCACTCCTGTGAGCGTCACCCACCCCGCCGGCTTCACCGCCGCCGGCATCCCCATCGGCCTGAAGTCGACCGGCGCCAAGGATCTGGCTCTGGTCGTCAACAACGGCCCGTCCAAGGCCTCGGCCAGCGTCTTCACCGCCAACCGCTGCATCGCCAACCCGGTGATCTGGAGCAAGGAGGTCGTCAAGGACGGCAAGGTCGAGGCGGTGGTCCTGAACTCCGGCGGCGCGAACTGCTACACCGGCCCGGAGGGCTTCGCGACGACGCACGCCGTCGCCGAGGCGGTGGCCGACGGGCTCGGCGTCGCCGCCGGTGACGTCGTGGTCTGCTCCACCGGCCTGATCGGGCTGACCAACTCCCGTGAGCAGGTGCTCGACGGCGTACGAGCGATCGTCCCGCAGATCTCCGCCGACGGCGGGGACGACGCCGCGCACGCGATCATGACCACCGACTCGGTGAGCAAGCAGGTCGTCGTCCAGCGGGGGGAGGGCGCCGACGGCTGGAGCATCGGTGGGATGGCCAAGGGGGCCGGCATGCTGGCTCCGCAGCTGGCCACGATGCTCGTCGTCCTCACCACCGACGCCGACGTCGACGCCGCCACCCTCGACACCGCGCTGCGGGCGGCGACGCGGGTCTCCTTCGACCGCCTGGACTCCGACGGCTGCATGTCCACCAACGACACCGTGACGCTGATGGCCAGCGGCGCCTCCGGCGTGGCACCGAGCGCCGCCGACTTCACCGCTGCGCTGACCGAGGTCTGCACCGACCTCGCGCTGCAGCTGCTGGCCGACGCCGAGGGCGCGGACCACGAGATCGCGATCACCACCCGCGGCGCGGCGAGCGAGGACGACGCCGTCGAGGTGGGGCGCTCGGTGGCACGCAGTGCGCTGTTCAAGACCGCCGTCTTCGGCAAGGACCCGAACTGGGGCCGGGTGCTGGCATCGATCGGCACGACGAGCGCCGCCTTCGACCCGCTCGACCTCGACGTGGCCGTCAACGACGTGTGGGTGTGCCGCTCCTCCACCCCGGACGCCGACCCGGCCGAGGTCGACCTCGAGCCGCGGAAGGTGACGGTGACCATCGACCTGAAGTCCGGTGAGCACGAGGCGACGGTGTGGACCAACGACCTCACCCACGCCTACGTCCACGAGAACTCCGCCTACTCCTCCTGAAGGGCCCGACGATGAGCAGCGACGAGACGGACCGGCCGACCGCCCCCGAGGAGGAGCAGCACGCCTCCGCGCGGGCGTGGCAGGCGGCCCAGGACAAGGCCGCCACGCTGGCCGAGGCCCTGCCCTGGCTGGAGCGCTACCACGAGAAGGTCATCGTGGTGAAGTACGGCGGCAACGCGATGACCGACGACACCCTCAAGCAGGCCTTCGCCGAGGACATCGTGTTCCTGCGGTACGCAGGCTTCCACCCGGTCGTGGTGCACGGCGGCGGGCCGCAGATCTCCGCGATGCTGGACCGGCTCGGCATCGAGAGCGAGTTCCGCGGCGGGCTCCGGGTGACCACCGACGAGGCGATGGACGTCGTACGCATGGTGCTGGTCGGTCAGGTGCAGCGCGAGCTGGTCGGGCTGCTCAACCAGCACGGCCCGCTCGCGGTCGGTCTGTCCGGCGAGGACGCCGGGCTGCTGACGGCCCGGCGCACGGGCACCGTGGTCGACGGCGAGGAGGTCGACCTCGGCAACGTCGGCGAGGTCGACTCGGTCCGCCCGGAGGCGGTGCTGGACCTGATCGAGGCCGGACGGATCCCGGTGATCTCGGGGATCGCGCCCGACGAGAGCGGCCAGGTGCACAACGTCAACGCCGACACGGCCGCCGCGGCGATCGCGGTCGCGCTGCAGGCGGAGAAGCTGCTGGTCCTGACCGACGTGGAGGGCCTCTACCGCGACTGGCCGCACAGCCCCGACGTGATCGGCGAGATCAGTCCCGAGGAGCTGGAGAAGCTCATCCCGTCGCTGGCGTCCGGGATGGTCCCGAAGATGCGGGCCTGCCTGAGTGCGGTCCAGGGCGGCGTACCGCGATCGACGGTGGTCGACGGCCGCGAGCCGCACGCCGTCCTGCTCGAGATCTTCACCGCAGAGGGCGTCGGCACCCAGGTGCTGCCCGGCGTGACCACCAAGCTGCGCACCGCGATCAAGCCCCCGAGCGTCAAGAAGGAGTCCTGAGATGAGCGAGCTGAAGGAGCGCTACGCCGAGGCCGTGATGAACACCTTCGGCCCGCCGAAGCTGGTGCTGGTCCGCGGGGAGGGCGCGCACGTCTGGGACGAGGACGGCAACGAGTACGTCGACCTGCTCGGCGGGATCGCGGTCAACGCCCTCGGCCACGCGCACCCCGCGCTGGTCGCGGCGGTGAGCGAGCAGATGCAGACCCTCGGTCACGTGTCGAACTTCTTCGCCACCGGTCCCCAGGTCCGCCTTGCCGAGCGGCTCCTCGCGCTGGCCTCGCCCGACGCGGGCCCCCGCGAGGGACGGGTCTTCTTCGCCAACTCCGGCAGCGAGGCCAACGAGGCGGCGCTGAAGGCGACCCGGCGCACCGGCCGGACGAAGCTCGTCTCCGCGGCGGAGTCCTTCCACGGGCGCACGATGGGCTCGCTGGCGCTGACGTCGAAGACGGCGTACCGCGAGCCCTTCGAGCCGCTTCCCGGCGACGTGACCTTCGTGCCGTACGGCGACGCCGCCGCGCTGGCCGCGGTGGTCGACGACGACACGGCCGCGGTGGTGCTGGAGCCGCTGCAGGGCGAGGCCGGGGTCAACGTCCCGCCGCCCGGCTACCTCGCCGAGGCCCGCCGGATCACCCGCGAGCACGGCGCGCTGCTGTGGGTCGACGAGGTGCAGACCGGCATCGGCCGGACCGGCCGCTGGACGGCGCACGACCCGGCGCTCGAGCCCGACCTGGTGACCTTCGCCAAGGGGCTGGCGGGCGGCTACCCGATCGGCGCCTGCGTCGCGTTCGGCGAGGCCGGGCAGCTGCTCGGCCCGGGCAACCACGGCACCACCTTCGGCGGCAACCCGGTCGCGGCGGCGGCCGCGCTGGCGGTGCTGGACACGGTCGAGGCGGAGGGCCTGCTCGAGCACGTACGCACCCTCGGCGCCCACCTGCGCGACGGGCTGGACCACCCGCACGTGGTCGAGGTGCGCGGCGAGGGCCTGCTGATCGGGATCAGCCTCGACGCCGAGGTCGCGCCCGCCGCCGTCGCCGCGGCCCAGGACGCCGGCTTCATCATCAACGCGACCGGACCGGACCGGGTCCGCCTGGCGCCTCCGCTGGTGCTCACCCGGGCCGACGCCGACGCGTTCCTCACCGCCTGGCCGCAGATCCTGGCCACCGCCTACGAGGAGGGGTCGTGACCACCGGGGTGCGGCACTTCCTGCGGGACGACGACCTCTCGCCGGCCGAGCAGGGCGAGGTGCTGGAGCTGGCCGCGACGCTGAAGGCCGCGCCGTACGACATCAAGCCGTACGCCGGGCCGCAGTCCGTCGCGATGATCTTCGACAAGGCCACGCTGCGCACCCAGACCTCGTTCGGGGCCGGCATCGCCGAGCTCGGCGGCAACCCGATGCTGGTCGAGGGCAAGCTGGCCGGCATCGGGGTCCGCGAGTCCGTCGAGGACGTCGCCCGGGTGCTGGGCCGTCAGGTCTCCACGATCGTGTGGCGCACCTTCCTCCAGAGCGACCTGGAGACGATGGCCGCCCACGCCGGGGTGCCCGTGGTGAACGCCCTGACCGACGACTTCCACCCGTGCCAGCTGATCGCCGACCTGCTGACGGTGCGCGAGCACCGCGGCGCGCTCGCCGGGCAGACGGTCGCCTTCGTCGGCGACGGCGCCTGCAACATGGGCAACTCGTGGCTGCTCGCCGGAGCCACCGCGGGGATGCACGTACGCATCAGTGCCCCGGAGGGCTACGTCCCCCGACGCGAGATGTTCGACCACGCCTCGGCGATCGCGGCCGGCACCGGCGGCTCGGCGAGCGCGGTGCCCGATCCGGTCGAGGCGGTCGAGGGTGCCGACGTGGTCGTCACCGACACCTGGATCTCGATGGGCAAGGAGACCGAGGAGGAGGCCAGGACCCGCGTGTTCGCGCCCTGGTCGCTGACGGCCGACCTGCTCGGCCACGCCGCCGAGGGGGCGACGGTGCTGCACTGCCTGCCGGCGTACCGCGGCAAGGAGATCGCCGCCGACGTCCTCGAGGGCCCGCAGAGTGCGGTCTGGGACGAGGCGGAGAACCGCCGGCACGCCCAGAAGGCGATCCTCGTCTGGCTGATGCAGCGGGCTGCGGGGGCGACGTCGTGACCCAGCCCGCCCACGAGCCGCACGCCTCGCACTCGCCGCTGACGAAGTCCGCTCGGCAGCGGCGGATCGTCGACCTGCTGGAGAGTCGCCCGGTGCGCTCGCAGAACGAGCTCGCCGAGCTGCTCGCCGCCGCCGGTGTCTCGGTCACCCAGGCCACGCTGAGCCGCGACCTGCTCGACCTGGACGCGGTCAAGGTGCGCACCCCGGAGGGGCACCTGGTGTACGCCGTCCCCGCCGAAGGTGGCGACCGCACCCCGCTCCTGGTGCGCTCGACGGCCTCCTCGGGTGCGCGTCTGGCCCGCCTGGCCGGCGAGCTGCTGGTCAGCGCCGAGGCGTCGGGCAACCTCGTCGTCCTGCGCACCCCGCCCGGCGCGGCGCAGTTCCTCGCCTCCGCGCTGGACAAGGCCGAGCTGGACGGTGTCCTCGGCACCATCGGCGGCGACGACACCGTCATGGTGATCGGTCGCGGCACCCGGCAGTCCGACGGGGAGGCCCTGGCCCGACGACTCGTGGACCTCGCCACGCACGCGGCGAGGTCCGACCACAGCACCGCGGTCGACGAGGACCCCTCGGGTCCACGCCCCGTCTGATCCGTTCCACTCCCACCCCAGTCACGAAGGAGCTCACCTCATGAGCAAGGTCCTCACCTCCCTGCCCTCCGGCCAGCGCGTCGGCATCGCCTTCTCCGGCGGCCTGGACACCTCCGTCGCGGTCGCCTGGATGCGCGAGAAGGGTGCCGTGCCCTGCACCTACACCGCCGACATCGGCCAGTACGACGAGGCCGACATCGACGGCGTCCCCGCCCGCGCCAAGGAGTACGGCGCCGAGATCGCCCGCGCGCTCGACTGCCGCAGCCAGCTGGTCGAGGAGGGCCTGGCCGCGATCGCCTGCGGCGCCTTCCACGTACGCTCCGGCGGGCGGACGTACTTCAACACCACACCGCTCGGCCGCGCGGTCACCGGCACCCTGCTGGTGCGCGCGATGCACGAGGACGACGTCGACATCTGGGGCGACGGGTCGACCTTCAAGGGCAACGACATCGAGCGGTTCTACCGCTACGGCCTGCTGGCCAACCCCGACCTCCGGGTCTACAAGCCCTGGCTGGACGCGGAGTTCGTCACCGAGCTCGGCGGTCGCACCGAGATGAGCCAGTGGCTGACCGAGCGCGGGCTGCCCTACCGCGACTCCGCGGAGAAGGCGTACTCCACCGACGCCAACATCTGGGGTGCCACCCACGAGGCCAAGACCCTCGAGCACCTCGACACCTCCCTGGAGACCGTCGAGCCGATCATGGGCGTGAAGTTCTGGGACCCGAGCGTCGACATCGAGACCGAGGACGTCACGATCCGCTTCGAGGAGGGCCGCCCGGTCGCCATCGACGGCAAGCGCTACGACGACGCCGTCGAGTTGGTCCACCAGGCCAACCTCATCGGCGGTCGCCACGGCCTCGGCATGTCCGACCAGATCGAGAACCGGATCATCGAGGCCAAGTCGCGCGGCATCTACGAGGCGCCCGCGATGGGTCTGCTCTGGCCGGCGTACGAGCGGCTGCTGAACGCGGTCCACAACGAGGACACCATCGAGAGCTACCACACCCACGGCCGCCGGCTGGGCCGGCTGATGTACGAGGGCCGCTGGCTGGACCCGCAGGCGCTGATGCTGCGGGAGTCGATCCAGCGCTGGATCGCCTCGCTGGTCACCGGCGAGGTCACGCTGCGGCTGCGGCGCGGCGAGGACTACACGATCCTCGACACGCAGGGGGAGAACTTCTCGTACCACCCCGACAAGCTGTCGATGGAGCGCACCGACAACGCCGCCTTCGGTCCCACCGACCGGATCGGCCAGCTGACCATGCGCAACCTGGACATCGCCGACTCCCGCGACAAGCTCGAGCTGTACGCCGGCCAGCCGCAGGACCAGGGTCACGTCCTCGTCGAGAACGGGACCCTGTTCGGCGAGCTGCCGGCCGGGGGAGCGGGGCGGATCTCCTCCAACCCGAGCGCCCGCGGCGACGCCGAGAAGGCGCTCGACGAGGCCGCGATGGAGTTCGGCACGGACTGAGCCGCTCGCGCGGTGGTCGAGCCCGAAGCGAGCGCAGCGAGCGAGGCGATGTCCTGAGCAGCGACGGAGGAGCGCGACGAAGGGACGTCGAGACCACTCCCCACCGACCTCGTGAGGACCTGCGATCGGGGTACCTCGTCGCGCAGGACCACCCGACCCACCTGACCCGCCCGACCCCACCCGACTCGGAGGACCAGTGGACGACACCCTGACCGGCAAGGCCGACTTCGAAGACATCTACACCGCCCCGGACCCGCGGCCCTACTTCCGCACGCTCGGGCCCCTGGACTACCGGATCCCCGGCGAGATGCTCCCGCTGGTCGTGCAGGCCCTGCGCTCGGCGCCGGGCCCGCAGCGCCCGGTGCTCGACCTGTGCTGCTCGTACGGACTGAACGGCGCGCTGCTGCGCACCGACCTCGACTTCGCCGGGCTCACGGCGCACTACACCGGCGCCGACCTGGACGAGGGCACGCCCGAGGCGCGCATCGCCGCCGACCGGGAGTTCGTCGGTGCCCACCTGCGTGGCGACGCACCCGTCGTGCGGGGGCTGGACATCGCAGCGCCCGCCATCGACCACTCGGTCGCGGTCGGCACGCTGAGCGCGGGCTGGGCCGAGGACCTGGAGTCCGCCGACCCGTCGGCCGAGCTCGCCGCCGGCATCGCGGACACCGGGTTGCTGATCTGCACCGGCGGCATCGGCTACGTCTCGCAGACCTCCGTCGAGCGGATCCTGGGCTGCCTGGAGCACCCGGAGCGCGTCTGGGTGCTGTGCAGCGTGCTGCGCTCGGTGTCGTACGACGCCGTGCGCGGCGCCTGCTCGTCGTACGGCCTGGTCACCGAGCAGGTCCCGGTGCCACCGCTGCGCCAGCGGCGCTTCGCCGACGCGACCGAGGCCCGCTCGGCGGTGGAGGGCGCGCGCGCCTGGGGCTGCGACACGACCGGGCTGGAGGACGACGGCTGGTGGTACGCCGAGGCGTGGCTCAGCCGGCCCGCCGCCGACGCGGAGGCCCTGCCGGTCGAGGACCTCGCGGCCGCGGCTGGCAGGCTCGCCGCGTGACGAAGGACCTCTCGACCACGCGCACCGGTGCCCTGTGGGGCGGCCGGTTCGCCGACGGCCCCAGCCCTGAGCTCGAGGCGCTGTCGCGCTCGACGCACTTCGACTGGCGGCTGGTGCCGTACGACCTCGCCGGCTCGCGGGCGCACGCCCGCGCTCTCTACCGGGCCGGTCTGCTCGACGACGCCCAGCTCAACGGCCTGCTGGACGGGCTGGAGGCGCTGGGGGACCGCTTCGCCGCCGGCAGCCTGCGACCCGACCCGGGCGACGAGGACGTCCACGGCGCCCTGGAGCGGCTCCTGGTCGAGGAGGTCGGGGCCGACCTCGGCGGGCGGATCCGGGCGGGTCGCTCGCGCAACGACCAGATCGCCACCCTGCTGCGCGCCTACCTGCGCGACCACGCCCGTGTCGTCGCCGGTCTCGTCCTGGACCTCGTCGAGGCGCTGGCCGAGCAGGCGCGCGCGCACCTCGGCGCGACGATGCCGGGCCGTACGCACTTCCAGCACGCCCAGCCCGTCCTGCTCTCGCACCACCTGCTCGCGCACGCCTGGCCGCTGCTGCGCGACGTCGAGCGGCTGCGCGACTGGGACGCGCGCGCCGCCGAGTCGCCGTACGGCGGCGGCGCGCTGGCGGGTGCCAGCCTCGGGCTGGACCCCGAGGCGGTCGCCGCGGACCTCGGCTTCGACCATGCCAGCCCGAACTCCATCGACGGCACGGCGGCGCGCGACGTCGCCGCGGAGCTCGGCTTCGTCGCCGCGATGGTCGGCGTCGACGTCAGCCGGATCGCCGAGGAGGTGATCGTGTGGGCGACCAAGGAGTTCGGCTTCGTCCGGCTGCACGACTCCTGGTCGACCGGGTCGAGCATCATGCCGCAGAAGAAGAACCCCGACATCGCCGAGCTGGCGCGCGGCAAGGCCGGCCGGGTGGTCGGCAACCTCACCGGGCTGCTCACCACGCTCAAGGCGCTGCCGCTGGCGTACAACCGCGACATCCAGGAGGACAAGGAGCCGCTGTTCGACTCCGTGGACACCCTCGAGCTGGTGCTGCCCGCCTTCCGCGGGCTGGTCGCGACCCTCGTCTTCGACACCGAGCGGATGGCCGAGCTCGCCCCGCAGGGCTTCGCGCTGGCCACCGACGTCGCCGAGTGGCTGGTGCGGGAGAAGGTGCCGTTCCGCGAGGCGCACGAGGTCGCCGGCGCGTGCGTACGCCGCTGCGAGGAGCTCGGCTGCGAGCTGTGGGACCTCACCGAGGACCAGCTGGCCGCCATCGACGCCAGGCTCGTGCCCGAGGGCCGGCCGAGCGTGCACGCCGTGCTCACGCTGGAGGGGTCGGTGTCCTCCCGCGACGGTCGCGGCGGCACCGCCGAGGTACGCGTGCGCGAGCAGCTCGACGAGGTCGACGCGGCCGTGGGGGCTCACCGGGCGCGCCTGGCGGGCTGAGACCGTGCCCGCCCACAGCTACGGTCTCGTGCCCTGGCGGCGCGGAGCGGACGGCGTGGAGGTGCTGGTCGGCCACATGGGCGGACCGTTCTGGACGCGCAAGGACGAGCACGCCTGGACCTTCCCCAAGGGGCTGCCGGAGCCGGGGGAGGAGCCGCTGGCCACGGCGCTGCGGGAGTACGCCGAGGAGCTCGGGGTCCCCGCCCCCGACCCGGACGTCGCCGACCTGGTCGCTCTCGGCGAGGCCCGCCAGTCCGGCGGCAAGCGGGTCACCGCCTGGGCCGTCGAGGTGGACCTCGACCCCGCCGACGTCGTGCCCGGCACGTTCGAGATGGAGTGGCCGCCGCGCTCGGGGCGCACGCAGTCCTTCCCCGAGGTCGATCGCGTGGAGTGGGTCCTGCCGGACCGGGCCCGCACCCTGCTGGTCAAGGGCCAGGTCGGTCTGCTCGACCGGCTTCTGGAGCAGCTCGGTGGCTGAGCTCGACGAGGTGGTCCTCGGTCGAGTCGAGGAGGTCGCACCGCTGCTGCTCGGCGCGCACCTGACGTACGCCGGCGTGACCGTGCGGCTCACCGAGGTGGAGGCGTACGCCGGCCCGCCCGGGCAGTACGGCGACGACGACCCCGGCGACCCCGGCGCGCACTCGTACCGCGGTCCGACCAAGCGCAACCGGACCATGCTCGGGCCTCCGGGACGCTGCTACACGTACTTCACCTACGGCATGCACTGGTGCGCCAACGTCGTCACCGGCCCCGCCGGCACCGCCTCGGCCGTGCTGCTGCGCGCCGGCGAGGTCGTCGAGGGACATGACCTGGCGCGCGAGCGCCGGGAAGCGGCCCGGCGCAGCGACCGTCCCCTGGTCGACCGGGAGCTCGCCCGTGGCCCGGCCTGCCTGTGCCGGGCGCTCGCCATCGGCCGGGACCAGGACGGCCTCGACCTCACCGCTCACCTGGAGCTCGCGGGGCCCGTCCCGGCGGACCGGATCAGCACCGGCCCCCGGGTCGGCCTGCGCCTCGCCGCCGACCGCCCGTGGCGGTTCTGGCTCACCGACGACCCGACGGTCTCGCGCTACGTCCGCGCCCCCTCCCGGTAGTCCCTGACGTTTCGGCGGTCGTTCGGCCGATCTGACCGCGAGAACGTCCTGGACTACCCCTTGCGTGAGCGGAGCTCGCCGACCTCCGCCCGGAGCGCGGAGACCTCGTCCAGCAGCCGGTGGATGTCGTCGCGCGTGGCGGCCTCGGCGGCATCGTCGGCGGCGTCGTCGTCCGCCGACACCTTGTCGATCAGCCACGACGCCAGGGACGCGGTGACCGCACCGAGCAGCGCGATGCCCGCGAGCATCAGCACCGCGGCGACCAGCCGGCCCGTCACTGTGACGGGGTAGAGGTCGCCGTACCCGACGGTGCTCACCGTCGTCAGGGCCCACCACACCGCGTCGCCGAACGTCTCGATGTTCGCGCCGGGCGCGCCACGCTCGGCGTCGAGCCCGGCCAGGGCGCCGGTGAGCACGACCAGCGTCGCCGCACTGGCGACGTACGCCGCGACCCGGCCGCGGAACGAGCTGCCCGCCGCCGAGCGGTTCAGCTGGCCCAGGAGGTTCAGCAGCTGCAGCATGCGCAGCGGCCGCAGGGCCGGGAGCACGACGACCAGCAGCTCCGGCACGTGCGTACGCAGGAACCGCGGCCGGTCCTGGCTCACCGCGACCCGGACGACGTAGTCGACCACGAACACGACGTACGCGGCGGCCGTCAGCACGCCGCAGGCGACGCGCCACCCCCTCGGGAGCCCGGGCTGCAGGATCGGCCAGGCGTACGCCGCCAGGAACACCACTGCCGTCACTGTCAGCGGCCACTCCATCGCCGCCTCCCACCGCTCTCTCCGGCTGGGGGGCGGGGCGGGGGCGAGGTCGCTGGTCACCCGCAGACTCTAGGCAGGCCGGTGCGCCGCCAGCGGGTTCACCAGCTCTCCGACGATCGCCAGCGAGCCGGCGGGGTCGGCGAGGTCCAGCATGGAGGTGTTGTCGCGCAGCTGGAGCCGGTTCAGGCAGGACAGCGCGAACGTCGGCGCGAACAGGTCGTGCGCGGCGAAGCGGTCGGCCAGCTCGGGGTGCTCGCGCTGGTACGCCGCCACGACGTCCGCCGCCTGCGCCCAGAAGGCGTCCGCCTGCAGCAGCCCGGACTCGTCGAGCCGCGCGGCCAGGAACCGCAAGAAGCAGTCGACGACGTCGGTGAAGATCGACAGCGTCTGCAGGTCGGGGTCGACGTCGGTCAGCCGGATCCGCTCGGCGAGCTCGGGCAGCTCGACGTCGGCGTCGAAGACCGCCACCTCCTCGCCGACGTCCTTCATCAGCGCACGCACCGGCACGTGGTCGCGCAGCACGAGGATCAGGTTCTCCCCGTGCGGCATGAACACCAGCCGGTGGGCGTAGAAGCAGTGCAGCAGCGGGCGCAGGTACGCCGTCAGGTAGCGGCGCACCCACTCCTCGGCCGCCAGCCCCGAGCCGCGCACGTGCTCGGCCGCGACGGACCGCCCGGAGGCGTCGACGTGGAGCAGCGACGCCATCGTGGCCAGCCGCTCGCCGGGTCCGACCAGGTCGACCGGCGACTCCCGCCACAGCGCGGACAGCATCTTGCCGTACGGCGTCCCGCCGGGCCGCTGCGCGCCGACCTCCTCGTACTCCGCGTGCAGGTAGCCCGTCCCCGCCACCTCGCGCAGCACGTGGAAGCCCACCGAGCGCAGCTCCTCGTCGCCCGCGACCAGGTCGGCCACCCAGCCGCACACCGCCGGGGTGGTGCGCATGTACGCCGGCGACAGGCCGCGCATGAAGCCCATGTTCAGCACCGACAGCGCCGTCTTGACGTAGTGCCGGTCGGGACGGCTCAGGTTGAAGAACGTCCGTACCGACTGCTGCGCCTGGTGCAGGTCCTCGCCGACGCCCAGGCAGACGATCTCGCGCCGTGCCACCTGCGGGGCGAAGGTGACCGCGATCTTGTGCTCCCACTGCCACGGGTGGCAGGGGAGCAGGCGGTAGTCGTCCGGGTCGAGGGCGAGGCCGGTCAGCCGCCCGGCGAAGCGCTCGCGGGTCCCGCTGGAGAGCTCGCCGGCCATCAGGTCCTCGTACGACGGCCCGTCCGTGGCGAAGACGGACAGGTCCCGGCGCACGGCCAACCAGAACAGCCGCACCTCCGACCCGGTCTCCGGCGCGTACGCGGCGTGGTCGCGCACCCCGTAGCCCAGGCGGCCGTTGTTGGCGATGAAGCACGGGTGCCCCTCGGTCATGCCGGACTCGACGTCCTGGAATGGCGCCCGCGACAGCGCGACGGCGTCCAGCGCCTCGGGCCGCTGCTTCCACGCGTGGCCGGCCAGCGTGGCCGCGATCTCCTCGAGGTAGACCGGCAGGGTGGCCGGCCCCATCGGCAGGGTGTCGACGAGGTCGAGCACCAGCCGCTGGGCCTGCACGGCCGAGGGCTCGCCGCCGGCCGTGCGTTCCAGCGATGCCGGATCGACGGACCAGTGGTCCAGCGGAAGCCGCCGCGCGGCGAACGTCCACTCGACGCCGGGGACGTCGGTCGCCAGTCGGAACCGGCCCTCCCCGAGGTCCTCCGGCGCCAGCACCCGCTCGTGGGCGAGCTCGCCGATCGCCTTGGCCACCAGGGCCCGGTCGGCGCGCTGCATCCGCTCGGGGGTCAGGTGCGCCACCCAGGACGCCGGGTCCGCGACGGCACCGCGGTGCTCGACCCAGTCCTCGCGCGTGCAGAACGACAGCAGCGCGTCCTTCTCCGGCAGCCTGACGACGCCGGCGGGGACGAAGCCCGCGGCGGCGTTGAGCACCTGCACCTTGCCGTTGCGCACGTCCGGCTCGACAACCACACGCGTCGCACCGGGCTGCGCGAAGCACAGCTCCAGCACCGCGTCCATCACCGCGCGCGACCAGCCGTGGACCCGCTCGCCGGACGGGGGCGCGACGAGCACGTGCATCCCGACGTCGCCGGGCCGGACGTCGTACGCCTCGGCCAGCTCGCCGATCGCCGGGTCGTAGCGCTCGGCCAGGAAGGCTGGCTCCCCGTCGTGCAGCCCGAGGAACGCCTCGTGGTGGCCGGACGCCGCGATGCCGGCGTACTCCTTCTCGACGTCGGCGACCGACGCGTCCTGCATGTCCCAGAAGGCGGCGTACGGCCGGGTCACCCAGTCGTGCAGCAGCGCCGCGTCCGCAGCGGGGTCGACGGCTCGGAACGTGAACCTCATGCCTCATCCCTCCTCAGGTCGGTCGGCACACCGAACTCCTGCACCGCGATCCGCTGCTCCACCGGGTACGGCGTCCGGCCGGTCACCTGCGCGAGGATCACCGAGCTGCGGTGCGCCCCCATGCCGAGGTCGGGGGCGACGAAGCCGTGCGTGTGCGCCTCGGCGTTCTGCACGAAGATCTCGCCACCGGTGTGGTCGACGGCGTAGTGCTCGTCGGCGTCGAACCGTCCCTGCTCGTCCCACCGGATCCGGTCCCGCACCGGCTCCAGCAGGTCCGGCACCTGAGGCCGGTAGCCGGTGGCCAGCACCAGGGCATCGGTACGCATGCGCAGGGCCTCCCCGCTCTCGGCGTGGTCGGCGTCGATCACGTACCCGGTCCCGGGGGCGTCCTCGCGACGCACGGCGGTGACCTCCATGCCGGTGAGCAGCCGCGTGCGCGAGGTGTCGTCGAGCGCGTAGAGCGTGTCGAAGACGTCGTCGACGACGTCGCCGGAGATCCCCTTGTAGAGGCCCTGCTGCGAGCGCAGCAAGGGGTCGCGCACCTCGGCGGGGAGCCCGCGGAAGTAGTGCGAGTACTCCGGCGAGGTCATCTCCAGCGTGAGCTTCGTGTACTCCAGCGGGAAGAACCGCGGTGACCGGGTCAGCCAGGTCAGCGCGCCGGACGTGCCGCGTTCGCGCAGCAGGTCGCGGAAGACCTCGGCCGCGCTCTGACCGCTGCCGACCACCGTCACGCTCTCCTGCCGCAGCAGGTCCTCCCGGTGGGCGAGGTAGTCGCCGGAGTGGACCACCTGCTTGTCGGCAAGCACGTCGCGGGCGACGTCCGGGACGTACGCCGGCGTGCCCACCCCGAGCACGACGCGTCGCCCGCGGTGGACGTACGAGGCGCCTGCGGCGTCGCGCGAGCGGACGACGTAGTGCTCGCCGTCGTGCTCGACGCTGCGGACCCGGCGGTCGAACCGCACGCCTTCCACCCGGTGCGCCGCCCAGCGGCAGTAGGCGTCGTACTCCCTGCGCAGCGGGTAGAAGCTCTCCCGGATGTAGAACGGGTAGAGCCGCCCCGTCTCCTTCAACCACGCCAGGAAGGAGTACGGCGAGGTCGGGTCGGCCAGGCTGACCAGGTCGGCCAGGAACGGCACCTGCAGCACCGCGTCGGGAAGCAGCATCCCCGGGTGCCAGGCGAAGTCGTCCTCGGCCTCGAGGAACACCGCGTCGACGTCGTCGAGCGGGTCGGCCAGGCACGCCAGCCCCAGGTTGAACGGGCCGAGCCCGATCCCCACCAGGTCGTGCACCGTGCCGTCGTCGTACGCACCCCTCACGACGCCTCCCTCGTTCCCGAGCGGGTCGAGGAGTCGGCCTCGTCGACGACGTCGGCGGCGTGCCGCTCGAGCAGGTCGACGACGTGCTCGAGGTCCGCCACGGTGGTCGCCGGGTTGAGCAGGGTCAGCTTCAGCCAGGACCGGCCGTCCACCTTGGTGGCGGCGACGGCCCCCTCACCCGAGGCGAACAGCCGGTCGCGCGCCTCGTCGTTGGCCCGGTCGAGCAGGTCGCCGTCGGGCACCCCGTCGGGCCGGACCCGGAAGACCACTGTGCTCAGCGGCGGGTCCAGCAGCACCTCGACACCCGGGCGCGCTCGGTAGGCCGCCGCTCCCGCCGTGGCCAGGTCGATGCAGGCGTCGAACATCGTTCCGATCGCGTCCGCGCCAGTCGTCCGCAGCGTCAGCCACAGCTTCAGCGCGTCGAAGCGGCGCGTGGTCTGCAGGCTCTTGTCGACCTGGTTCGGCTTCTCCTCCGGGTCGGCGTCGACCGGGTTGAGGTAGTCCGCGTGGTACGTCGCGTGGCGCAGCGTCCGCCGCTCGCGGACGACGACGACGCTGGAGGCCACCGGCTGGAACCAGGTCTTGTGGAAGTCGACCGTCACCGAGTCGGCCGAACCGATCCCGGCCAGCCGGTCGGCGTACGACGGTGAGGCGAGCAGCCCGCCGCCGTACGCCGCGTCCACGTGCATCCACGCGCCGTGGGCCCGGCACAGGCCGGCGATCGCGGCCAGCGGGTCGATCGCACCGAAGTCGGTCGTCCCGGCGGTGGCCACGACCGCCATCGGCACCAGGCCCTCCTCACGCATCCGGGACAGGGCCCGGCTCAGCGCCTCGGGATCCATGCGCCGGTCGTCGTCCACGGCCACCGGGACGACGGCGTCGCCGCCCATGCCCAGCAGCGACGCGGCCTTGACGACGCTGAAGTGCCCGTCCTCGGAGGCCAGGATCCGCAGCCGGTGCAGCGCGGGGGAGTCCACTGCCTCGCCGCAGAGCATCAGCGTGTGGTCCCGTGCCAGCAGCAGCGCCTGCAGGTTCGACGTCGTGCCACCCGAGGTGAAGACGCCGTTCGCCCGGGGGCCGAGCCCGATCCGGTCGGCGGTCCAGCGCACCAGTCGCCGCTCGATCATGGTCGCGCCCGCGCTCTGGTCCCAGGTGTCCATGGAGGAGTTGATGCTGGAGGCGATGACGTCGGCCGCGATCGCCGGCACGGAGATCGGGCAGTTCAGGTGGGCCACGTAGCGCGGGTGGTGGAAGTAGACGGCGTCGTCGAGGTAGAGCGGCCCCAGCTCGGACAGCGCGTCGTCCAGCCCGCCCAGCGGAGTGTCCAGGTCGGTCGCCGCGACCCGACTCTCCAGGACACCGGGGTCGGCGCCGGTGAACGGCCCGTCCGCGCGGCGTACGGCGTCCGCGGCGACGCGGGTGGCAGCGTGGACGGCGCCGACGAGCGCCTCGCTGGTCTCGGCGTGCAGCAGGGCGTCGTGCCACGGCGCGCGCGGCCGGCTGCCGTACGACGTCGGCGCGGCGTCGGTGGTGACCGGCTCCAGCGGTGGGCGGGGGTCCCGAGACATGGTCGTCCTCTCCGGGGGAAGTAGGTAAGCCTCACCTAAACGGGTCCGGGGTGGCGACCGCAACCCCGGTCCGGGCGAGGCCGGTCACACCCGGGCCGACGCGCGCCGCGCACCGCCGTACGGCAGGCTGGTCGTCGAGCGGCCGCACGGCAGCGGCCCCGACGAACGCGGAGGATGCGCCCCGTGCCCAGTCCCCAGCCGGACCCGACCCTGCTCGACGACCTGGAGTGGCGCGGCCTGCTCGCGCACACCACGGACCGCGCCGCGCTCCGCGAGGCGCTCGGAGCGGGCAGCGTGCGGTTCTACGTCGGCTTCGACCCCACGGCGCCGAGCCTGCACATGGGCAACCTGGTGCAGATCCTCACCGCCAAGCGTCTGCAGCGTGCGGGCCACACCCCGTACGCGCTGGTCGGTGGCGCCACCGGGATGATCGGCGATCCCAAGGACTCCGGCGAGCGCACCCTCAACGAGCTGGCCACTGTGCGGCAGTGGGTCGACCGCGTGCGCGGCCAGATCGAGCCCTTCTTGTCCTTCGAGGGTGAGAACGCCGCGACGATGGTGAACAACTACGACTGGACCTCGACGCTGTCGACCATCGACTTCCTGCGTGACGTCGGAAAGCACTTCCCGGTCAACCGGATGCTGGCGCGAGACGTGGTCCGCAACCGCCTCGAGGCGGGCATCTCCTACACCGAGTTCTCCTACGTCCTGCTGCAGTCGATGGACTTCCTCGAGCTGTTCCGCCAGCACGGCGTCACGCTCCAGTTCGGCGGCTCCGACCAGTGGGGCAACCTCACCGCGGGCGTCGAGCTGATCCGGCGAGCGGAGGGCGGGCACGCGCACGCCTTCGCCACGCCGCTGGTCACCAAGACCGACGGGACGAAGTACGGCAAGACCGAGGGCGGCGCACTCTGGCTCGACCCCGAGCTGATGTCTCCGTACGCGTTCCACCAGTTCTGGCTCAACGTCGAGGACGAGAAGGTCGGCGAGCTGCTGCGGATCTTCACCTTCCTGCCCCGCGAGGAGATCGAGTCCCTCGAGGAGGAGACGCGCGAGCGCCCGTTCGCGCGTGCCGGCCAGAAGGCCCTGGCCGACGCGGTGACCACCGAGGTGCACGGTGCAGGGGAGACCGAGCAGGCCAAGCAGGCGGCCGCCGCGCTCTTCGGCCGCGGCAGCCTCGACGACCTGGCCCCGGCCACGCTGGCCGCCGCGCTGGGGGAGGCCGGGGCCAGTACGGCCGCCCCCGCCGCCTCGGTGCTCGACCTGCTGGTCGTCGCCGGGCTGGCCGCCAGCCGGGGGGAGGCCCGCCGCACCGTCCAGGAGGGCGGCGCCTACCTCAACAACGAGCGCGTCACCGACCCCGACCTCGTGCCCGGGGAGGAGCACCGGCTGGGGGAGTGGCTCGTGCTGCGCCGGGGCAAGAAGCGGATCGCCGGGGTCAGGGTCCTGCGGTGAGCGGCCGCTGGCTCGACGAGATCGAGCAGCTCGCCCGCGAGGCCCTTCCGCCCAGCGTCCACCGCTACATCACCCAGGGCGCCCGCGACGGCGTCGTCACCGGTGAGGCGACCGCCGCGTGGCGCGCCGTGCGCCTCCTCCCGAGGGTGTTGCACGACGTCACCGACGTGGACCTCCGGACGACGTTGCTCGGCACCGAGGTCGCGGCTCCCGTCGCCGTGGCGCCGACGACGCTGCAGCGGGCGGCCCACCCCGACGGCGAGATGGCGATGGCCGCCGCGGTCCGGGACGAGCACGGGCTGATGGTGGTCTCGAGCAACGCCGGCACCCCGTTCGCCGAGATCGGCGGGACCGGCGTCGCGTGGTGGCTGCAGGCGTACCTCACCCAGGATCGCGACCTGTGCCGCCCGATGCTGGAGGCGGCCGCCGCGCACGGCGCCCGCGCGGTCGTGCTGACCCTCGACACCCCCGTGGTCGGCACCAAGTACGACGACGGCAGCCCCACTGTCTGGGACGACGTCGACGTCTCGTTCAACCGGCTCAACCTCGGGCCCGCCGCGACCGCACCCAAGGCGACGGACCTGGGGTCCGACGACCTGGCGTGGGTGGGCGAGGTCAGCGGGTTGCCCGTCGTCGCCAAGGGCGTGCTGCGTCCCGACGACGCTCGGCGTTGCGCGTCGTCCGGTGCGGCCGCGGTCTGGGTGTCGAACCACGGTGGGCGCCAGCTGGACCGCGCAGCCGCGACCGCGTCCTGCCTGGCGCCGGTGGCAGCTGCGCTCGGGTCGACGAGCACGGAGGTGTACGTCGACGGTGGCCTCCGCTCCGGCCTGGACGTGCTCTGTGCGTTGGCGGCGGGAGCGCGCTCGGTCTTCCTCGGACGCCTGCCGCTCCTCGCGCTGGCGGCCGGCGGCCCCGACGGCGTACGACGGTGCCTCGCGGACGTGAGCGAGGAGCTCGAGGAGTCACTGCGTCTCGCTGGATACGCCGGTCTGACGGGGCTCAGCGACCTGATCGCACCAGTGTGACCGGCGACACGTCCTCTCGATTTGCGCGGTCGGGCCCAGCCGCATAATGTTCTGTCTGTCGCCAGGGAGCGGCGGGACACAAGGCCAGAAGGCAGGGTGTCCGGCCCCGAGGCGGTGAGTCACCTTGAAGTTCGAAGCGACAGACTTCCGAGAACGCCTCAGTCGGGCTCGGGTCTGGTCCCACCGGACTTGGTGAAGGTGGCGAGGGAAGGCTGACAGCGAGTTTGACTCGCCGAGGACGACCCGGTAAGTTTCACCAGGTTGCCCCCGAGGCAGGCCGAGAGGCTGGCTAGGGTGCGCGCTGGATCCTTGAGAACTCAACAGTGTGCCAAAAGTCGACGAATTAGTTTGATACCCCGTCGATGCGGATGCTTGGCCTTCGGGTCGGGCTGAAGCTAGACGGTTCCTTTGGTAAGAAACGATGATTCTGACAGCGAATGTCAGTGATTCGGTCTCTTGCCAGGACATCTCTAAGAGTTTGATGCGTGGCTTGCCACGTGTCGCATGAACTTCAACGGAGAGTTTGATCCTGGCTCAGGACGAACGCTGGCGGCGTGCTTAACACATGCAAGTCGAGCGGTAAGGCTCCTTCGGGAGTACACGAGCGGCGAACGGGTGAGTAACACGTGAGCAATCTGCCCTCCACACTGGGATAACCCCCGGAAACGGGTGCTAATACCGGATACGACCACTTCGGACATCCGACGGTGGTGGAAAGCTCCGGCGGTGGAGGATGAGCTCGCGGCCTATCAGCTTGTTGGTGAGGTAACGGCTCACCAAGGCTTCGACGGGTAGCCGGCCTGAGAGGGTGACCGGCCACACTGGGACTGAGACACGGCCCAGACTCCTACGGGAGGCAGCAGTGGGGAATATTGGACAATGGGCGCAAGCCTGATCCAGCAACGCCGCGTGAGGGATGACGGCCTTCGGGTTGTAAACCTCTTTCACCCAGGACGAAGCGAAAGTGACTTAACTGGGAAAAGAAGCACCGGCCAACTACGTGCCAGCAGCCGCGGTAATACGTAGGGTGCGAGCGTTGTCCGGAATTATTGGGCGTAAAGGGCTCGTAGGCGGTTTGTCACGTCGGGAGTGAAAACTCAGGGCTTAACTCTGAGCTTGCTTTCGATACGGGCTGACTAGAGGTATGCAGGGGAGAACGGAACTCCTGGTGTAGCGGTGAAATGCGCAGATATCAGGAAGAACACCGGTGGCGAAGGCGGTTCTCTGGGCATTACCTGACGCTGAGGAGCGAAAGTGTGGGGAGCGAACAGGATTAGATACCCTGGTAGTCCACACCGTAAACGGTGGGCGCTAGGTGTGGGACTCATTCCACGAGTTCCGTGCCGCAGCTAACGCATTAAGCGCCCCGCCTGGGGAGTACGGCCGCAAGGCTAAAACTCAAAGGAATTGACGGGGGCCCGCACAAGCGGCGGAGCATGCGGATTAATTCGATGCAACGCGAAGAACCTTACCTAGGTTTGACATATACGAGAAGCCTCTAGAGATAGAGGTCTCTTTGGACACTTGTATACAGGTGGTGCATGGCTGTCGTCAGCTCGTGTCGTGAGATGTTGGGTTAAGTCCCGCAACGAGCGCAACCCTCGTCTTATGTTGCCAGCACGTAATGGTGGGGACTCATAAGAGACTGCCGGGGTCAACTCGGAGGAAGGTGGGGATGACGTCAAGTCATCATGCCCCTTATGCCTAGGGCTTCACGCATGCTACAATGGCTGGTACAAAGGGCTGCGATACCGCGAGGTGGAGCGAATCCCAAAAAGCCAGTCTCAGTTCGGATTGGGGTCTGCAACTCGACCCCATGAAGTTGGAGTCGCTAGTAATCGCAGATCAGCAACGCTGCGGTGAATACGTTCCCGGGCCTTGTACACACCGCCCGTCACGTCATGAAAGTTGGCAACACCCGAAGCCAGTGGCCCAACCCTTGTGGGGGGAGCTGTCGAAGGTGGGGCGAGCGATTAGGACGAAGTCGTAACAAGGTAGCCGTACCGGAAGGTGCGGCTGGATCACCTCCTTTCTAAGGAGCATCACTGGCGGACGCGGCCATCGGTCGTGATTCGTCCAGGCAGTCTGTTTCGGTGGCAAACGTCCATCGGCAGACACTGCTCACTAGTGGAACGTCGACTATTTGGCCGGCAGCGATCGTGATCGCTCGTCAGTACTGTCCTTCAGGCCTCGCCTGATCGACGTGGAACCTCGAGCAGGATCGTGAGCAGTCGGCCAGGCACACTGTTGGGTCCTGAGGGATCGAGCGATCGACCTCGAGCAGGATCTTCTGTACGTCGAACCACCCGCTACGAGCGGACAGGCGACGAGCTGGCAGGAGAGACCGCCCGTATCTTGAGAACTACACAGTGGACGCGAGCATCTTTGTAGCAAGACAAGCTACTAAGGGCACATGGTGGATGCCTTGGCACCAAGAGCCGATGAAGGACGTAGGAGCCTGCGATAAGCCCCGGGGAGTCGGCAACCAGACGTTATATCCGGGGATTTCCGAATGGGGAAACCCAGCTGGAGTCATGTCCAGTTACCTCTGTCTGAACACATAGGGCAGTAGGAGGGAACGTGGGGAAGTGAAACATCTCAGTACCCACAGGAAGAGAAAACAACAGTGATTCCGAGAGTAGTGGCGAGCGAAATCGGAAGAGGCCAAACCTCATATGCGTGATAGCCGGCAGGCGTTGCATATGAGGGGTTGTGGGGCCGTCATGTCAGAGCTGCCGCTCTGACGCAGAGTCATAAACCATCGATGAAGTCGAAGCGGACTGGAAAGTCCCGGCGTAGAGGGTGATACCCCCGTACACGTAAGTCGATGGCTCTGAGACGTCACCCCAAGTAACACGGAACCCCTGAAATTCCGTGTGAATCTGGCGGGACCACCCGTTAAGCCTAAATACTCCTTGGTGACCGATAGCGGACAAGTACCGTGAGGGAAAGGTGAAAAGTACCCCTGGCGGGGAGTGAAATAGTACCTGAAACCATGTGCCTACAATCCGTTGGAGCCTCGACTTGTTCGGGGTGACAGCGTGCCTTTTGAAGAATGAGCCTGCGAGTTTGCGTTGTGTCGCGAGGTTAACCCGTGTGGGGAAGCCGTAGCGAAAGCGAGTCCGAACAGGGCGACGCAGTGGCACGATCAAGACCCGAAGCGGAGTGATCTATCCATGGGCAGGTTGAAGCGCGGGTAAGACCGCGTGGAGGACCGAACCCACCAGGGTTGAAAACCTGGGGGATGACCTGTGGATAGGGGTGAAAGGCCAATCAAACTCCGTGATAGCTGGTTCTCCCCGAAATGCATTTAGGTGCAGCGTTGCGTGTTTCTTGTCGGAGGTAGAGCACTGGATGGTCTAGGGGGCCCACAAGCTTACCGAAATCAACCAAACTCCGAATGCCGACAAGTGAGAGCGCAGCAGTGAGACTGCGGGGGATAAGCTCCGTAGTCGAAAGGGAAACAGCCCAGACCATCAGCTAAGGCCCCTAAGCGGTGACTAAGTGGAAAAGGATGTGGAGTCGCACAGACAACCAGGAGGTTGGCTTAGAAGCAGCCACCCTTGAAAGAGTGCGTAATAGCTCACTGGTCAAGTGATTCTGCGCCGACAATGTAGCGGGGCTCAAGTCACCCGCCGAAGCTATGGCATTCACGCATTAAACTAGGCCTTCGTGGTCCAGGTGTGTGGATGGGTAGGGGAGCGTCGTGTGGCGAGTGAAGCGGCGGAGTGATCCAGCCGTGGACGCCACACGAGTGAGAATGCAGGCATGAGTAGCGAAAGAAGAGTGAGAACCTCTTCCGCCGAATGATCAAGGGTTCCAGGGTCAAGCTAATCTGCCCTGGGTAAGTCGGGACCTAAGGCGAGGCCGACAGGCGTAGTCGATGGACAACGGGTTGATATTCCCGTACCGGCAAAATAGCGCCCATGACGAACCCGGTGATGCTAAGTGCCCAAAGCCTGATGGATCCTTCGGGACGATTCAGGTGGAGCGCACGACCCGAACCGGTACTAGTCAAGCGATGGGGTGACGCAGGAAGGTAGTCGAACCGTGTGCGATGGTTGACCACGGCTAACTGTGTAGGGCGAGTGGTAGGCAAATCCGCCACTCACGTGCCTGAGACAGGACAGGGAGTCCTTCATTGGACGAGTCGATGATCCTATGCTGCCGAGAAAAACCTCTAGCGAGCTATACGCCGCCCGTACCCCAAACCGACTCAGGTGATCAGGTAGAGAATACCAAGGCGATCGAGTGAACCATGGTTAAGGAACTCGGCAAAATGCCCCCGTAACTTCGGGAGAAGGGGGGCCGGATCCGTCAGCACACTTGCTGTGCAAAGCGGTGATGGCCGCAGAGACCAGGCCCAAGCGACTGTTTACTAAAAACACAGGTCCGTGCGAAGTTGTAAGACGATGTATACGGACTGACTCCTGCCCGGTGCTGGAAGGTTAAGGGGACGTGTTAGTTGGTTCGCCAGCGAAGCGCAGAACTTAAGCCCCAGTAAACGGCGGTGGTAACTATAACCATCCTAAGGTAGCGAAATTCCTTGTCGGGTAAGTTCCGACCTGCACGAATGGAGTAACGACTTGGGCGCTGTCTCAACCGTGGACTCGGCGAAATTGCACTACGAGTAAAGATGCTCGTTACGCGCGGCAGGACGGAAAGACCCCGGGACCTTTACTACAGTTTGGTATTGGTGTTTGGTTCGGCTTGTGTAGGATAGGTGGGAGGCTTTGAAGCGGCGACGCCAGTTGTCGTGGAGCCATCGTTGAAATACCACTCTGGTCGTACTAGATGTCTAACCTAGGTCCGTTATCCGGATCAGGGACAGTGCCTGATGGGTAGTTTAACTGGGGCGGTTGCCTCCTAAAATGTAACGGAGGCGCTCAAAGGTTCCCTCAGCCTGGTTGGTAATCAGGTTTCGAGTGTAAGTGCACAAGGGAGCTTGACTGTGAGAGTGACACCTCGAGCAGGGACGAAAGTCGGAACTAGTGATCCGGCGCTGGCATGTGGAAGCGGCGTCGCTCAACGGATAAAAGGTACCCCGGGGATAACAGGCTGATCTTCCCCAAGAGTCCATATCGACGGGATGGTTTGGCACCTCGATGTCGGCTCGTCGCATCCTGGGGCCGGAGTAGGTCCCAAGGGTTGGGCTGTTCGCCCATTAAAGCGGCACGCGAGCTGGGTTTAGAACGTCGTGAGACAGTTCGGTCCCTATCCGCCGCGCGCGCAGGAGACTTGAGAAAGGCTGTCCCTAGTACGAGAGGACCGGGATGGACGAACCTCTGGTGTGCCAGTTGTTCTGCCAAGAGCACGGCTGGTTAGCTACGTTCGGGAGTGATAACCGCTGAAAGCATCTAAGCGGGAAGCACGTTTCAAGATGAGGTCTCCCACCGGTTCATCCGGGTAAGGCCCCCAGTAGACGACTGGGTTGATAGGCCGGAGGTGTACAGCAGTAATGCCCAGCCGACCGGTACTAATAGGCCGAGGGCTTGTCCCTCAAAGATGTTGCGCGTCCACTGTGTGGTTCCCGAGTTGCGGTCGGGAACCGACGAGATCCGGCCCTGGTGCCAGGATCTGCGTCACCGATACAACTCCATAGAGTTTCGGCGGCCATAGCGAAAGGGAAACACCCGGCTCCATTCCGAACCCGGAAGTTAAGCCTTTCTGCGCCGATGGTACTGCAACCGGGAGGTTGTGGGAGAGTAGGACGTCGCCGGACATCACTTCGCGTCAGGGCCACCCCATGGGTGGCCCTGACGTCGTTTTCATGTGATCGACGTGATGAACAGGATGATCGAGCAGTGAGTGAGCCCAGGGACGGTCGACGCAGGCCGCAGCAGGACGGCGCTCGGCGCGGTGGCAGTGGCCGCGACGGTGGCCGGCGCTCCGGCGATGGTCGCGAGCGCTCTGCGCGAGACCCGCGCCGCGAGGGCGGTGGTGGTCGCACGGCAGCACGCTCGGAGTCGCAGCAACGCTACGACGGCCCCGAGATCCCTGAAGAGATCACGGGCAAGGAGCTCGATCGATCCGTCCGCGACCAGCTGCGCAGTCTGCCCGAGAAGCTGGCACTCCGCGTGGCTCGACACCTTGCCGCGGCGGGTCTCCTGATCGAGTCCGACCCGAAGACGGCGCACCAGCACGCGCTCGCGGCGCGTGCGCGTGCGCAGCGACTGGCGGTCGTTCGCGAGGCGGTGGGCGAGACCGCGTACGCCGCCGGCGAGTACGCCGTGGCGCTGAGCGAGCTGCGCGCCGCGAAGCGGATGAACGGGGCGTGGGACTACGTCGCCATCATGGCCGACAGCGAGCGCGCACTGGGCCGACCCGACCGGGCGCTGGACCTCGCTGGCCGCGCTCCGCACGACCAGCTGAGCAAGCCGTTGCTGGCCGAGCTGACCATCGTGGAGTCGGGAGCGCGCCGCGATCGTGGTGAGCTCGATGCTGCCCTGCGGGTCCTCGAGCAGGCCCCGTTGCAGTCGCAGTCGCGCGACCCCTGGGTCGTCCGGCTTCGCTACGCGTACGCGGACACGCTGGTGGCCGCGGGCCGCCGCACCGAGGCGCTGGAGTGGTTCCACCGCACCGAGGCGATCGATGGTGAGGAGATCACCGACGCGGGGGCTCGTGCCGCACAGCTCACCTCCGACGAGGACTGAGGCAGTCAGCGTCCGTTCCGGGTCCACAGGCCCGGTTGCACCATTCGGTGTCGACAGCCGGCGGGCCTCGTGCCGTGCGACGCGACGGCCGAGCCGGACGATTGCTCCTGCGTGGACGTCGGTCTGCGCGGGAGAGGAGTCGGCCGTGGGCGCCACATCATCGGGCACTGAGGACGAGAGCGGCTTCCGCAACGAGGTCGTGCTGCGCGGGCGGGTCAGTGCCGCGCCGCAGGAGCGCACGCTGCCCAGCGGGGCGCGTGTCGTCGTGGTGAGGCTCGTGATCGGACGGGAGCAGACGGTGATGACGCGCGGCTCGCGTCAGCGGTCGGACTGGGTCGAGTGCGCGGCGTGGTCGGGAGGTATGCGTCGCAAGATGTTGCGGTGGGACGAGGGCGACGTGGTCGAGGTCAGCGGCTCGTTGCGCCGTCGGCACTACCGCTCGGCGGCCGGGTCCTCCAGCATCGTCGAGGTGGAGGCGCTCGACGGGCGGCGGATCACCCGGGCCTCGCCCACGTGACAGGATCGTCGGCGTGCTCCGTGGATCCGACCAGGCGCTGAGCGCCGTCTACGACATCGCCGTCCTCGACCTCGACGGGGTCGTGTACGTCGGCGAGGCCGCGGTGGACGGGGCGGCCCACCATCTCTGGTCCGCCAGCGACGCGGGGATGCAGGTCGCGTACGTCACCAACAACGCCTCGCGCACCCCCCACGCCGTCGTCCGGAAGCTCGACGGTCTCGGGATGCCGGTCGCCGACGGCGACGTCGTCACGTCGGCCCAGGCTGCGGCGCGCGTGCTCGCCGACCAGCTCGCGCCGGGCGCTCGTGTCTTCCTGATCGGTGGCGACGGCCTGGAGACGGCCCTCGTCGACGCCGGGCTCACGCCCGTCCGCGAGGCGGCCGAGGATCCCGAGGCCGTGGTGCAGGGATTCGGCCCCGACCTGCCCTGGTCCCGTGTCGTCGCCGGGGCGACGCTCGTCCGGCAGGGGCTGCCGTGGGTGACCAGCAACACCGACCTGACCTTCCCGACCGCGCTCGGGATCGGACCGGGCAACGGCACCCTGGTCCGGCTGATCGCCGACTTCGCGGGGCGCGACCCGGTCGTGGCCGGCAAGCCGTCGCCGCCGCTGCTGCAGGAGACGCAGCGCCGCGTCGGTGGGCAGCGCCCGCTGATGGTCGGTGACCGGCTCGACACCGACATCGCGGGCGCCGACGCGGTGGGATGGCCGAGTCTGCTGGTGCTCACCGGCGTGACCGGGCTGCCCGAGCTGGTCGCCGCGCCTGCGGGGCAGCGGCCGACGTACCTCTGCGAGGACCTCGGCGGGCTGCTCGTCGCCCATCCCGAGCCGAGCCGGACCGACGAGTGGTGGACGGTCGGCGGCTGGGCCGCGCGAGTGAGCGACGGAGCACTCGAGGTGGACGGCGACGGCGTGCCCGACGACTGGTGGCGGGCCGTGGCCTCGGCCGCCTGGTCGGCGCTCGACCAGGGCGCGCCGCCCCCCGACTGCTCACGGGTGCGACCGCCTCGTGACGACGACCGGTAGCGTGCACGCCATGACAGAGCAGTCCGGACCGTCGACCGGTCCCGTCCCGGCCGAGCCGAGCACCGAGGGGCCCGCCGACAGCACGCCGGAGCCCGACGCGCTGGGCCACGTCGAGGAGCAGGAGCGGGTGCCCGACGAGGAGAGCACGGTCGCCGAGCCGGGCGAGGCGCTCGAGGAGCTCCTCCCCGCACTGCAGGCGACGGGGCACGACGGGGTCGACGACGCTCTGGCGACGCTCGAGGGGATGTCGGAGGAGTCGGTGCACGACCACGTGGAGGTCTTCGACGCCGTCCACCAAGAGCTCCGCCGCACCCTGGACCAAGCCGCCGACCAGTAGTCGCCCGGCGATGATGGCCGCTCGTCGGCTACGCCTCGACGCCGAGCTCGTCCGCCGTGGTGGAGCCCGCTCGCGGGAGCATGCGCGGGAGCTGATCGCCGGCGGGCGGGTGAGCGTCAACGCGATGCGCGCGCACAAGCCGGCGACGGTCGTCTCGGTCGACGACGACATCGTGGTGCGCGAGGACCCCGGCCGTCCCGACTACGCCTCCCGCGGTGGCCACAAGCTCGCCGGCGCACTCGTCGACCTCGCGCCGCTGGGACTCAGCGTCGCCGGCAGACGGGTGCTGGACGCCGGCGCCTCGACGGGCGGTTTCACCGACGTCGTTCTCCGGCACGGCGCCGAGGCGGTGCTCGCGGTCGACGTGGGCTACGGCCAGCTCGTCTGGGAGCTGCGCCAGGACCCCAGGGTCGAGGTGCACGACCGGACCAACATCCGCGACCTGGACCTCACGCTCACCGAGGGCCCGGTCGACGTGGTCGTCGGCGACCTCTCCTTCATCTCTCTGCGACTCGTGCTCGACGCGCTGATCGGGGTCGTCGACCCGGCCGGCGACCTGCTGCTCATGGTCAAGCCCCAGTTCGAGGTCGGGCGGGACCGGTTGGGCAAGGGTGGCGTCGTGCGCTCGGCCGAGGACCGCGCGGAGGCGGTGCGGGGCGTCGTCCGTGCTGCCGCCGGGCGCGGGTGGGGCGCCCGTGCGGCCACGGTCAGTGCGCTGCCCGGACCCGCGGGCAACGTGGAGTTCTTCGTGTGGCTGCGCCACGGGGAGCGTGAGCTGGGCGACGACGAGATCGACGCTCTCGTGGCGTCCACCGTGGCCACGCACTGAGCTCGCCCGTGATCGGCCGGGGCAGGCCTGGGGACAGCCGGCCCCCGCTGTCGGCACCGGGTGAGAGGGTGAGGCACGTGAGCGAGCGACGCCGAGTCCTGGTGGTGACCCACACCGGACGTGACCAGGCCCGCCAGGCGACCCATGCGGCCGTGCAGGGACTGCGCAGTGCAGGCATGCTCGTGCGGCTGCTCGAGCAGGAGGCGTACGACCTCGGGCTGGACGACTCGCAGGTCGAGGTCGTCCCCGAGGCCGGAGCGGCACAGGGCTGCGAGGTCGCGGTGGTCATCGGCGGCGACGGCACGATCCTGCGGGCCGCCGAGATCACCCGGCCCCACGACGTGCCGCTTCTCGGGGTCAACCTCGGCCACGTGGGCTTCCTGGCCGAGGCCGAGCCGGAGGACCTGCCGGTCACGATTCGTGCGATCGTCGACCGGTCGTACCTGATCGAGGACCGGCTGACGCTCGAGGTCGACGTCCGTCGCGGCGGCGACGTGGTGTGGAGCACCTGGGCGCTCAACGAGGCCAGCGTCGAGAAGTCCGCGCGGCAGCGGATGCTCGAGGTCGGCGTCGCGATCGACGGCGAGGCGCTCTCACGGTGGGGGTGCGACGGCGTCGTGTGCGCGACGCCCACCGGCTCCACCGCGTACAACTTCTCAGCCGGCGGCCCGGTGGTCTGGCCCGACGTGGAGGCACTTCTCCTGGTGCCGATCAGTGCGCACGCCCTCTTCGCGCGGCCCCTGGTCGTCGGGCCGGACTCCGCGGTGCTGGTCGAGGTGCTCGCGGCGGCCGAGGGCGTCGTGTGGTGCGACGGCCGGCGCAGCCTGGACCTCGTGCCTGGCGACCGCGTCGAGGTGCGTCGGGGGATTCGCCCGGTGCGGCTGGCGCGACTGCACCGCGCGCCCTTCTCAGACCGGCTGGTGGCCAAGTTCGGCCTGCCCGTCGAGGGCTGGCGGGGTGTGGCGGAACGGCGGCACCGCGAGCGGGAGGAGGGGACGGCGTGATCGAGGAGCTGCGGATCACCTCGCTCGGCGTGATCGAGGAGTCGGTGCTCGAGCTGGACCACGGGCTGTCGGTGATCACCGGCGAGACCGGCGCGGGGAAGACGATGCTGGTGACCGCCCTCGGTCTGCTCCTGGGCTCGCGGGCAGACTCCGGGGCCGTGCGGACCGGGGCCGGGCGGGCCCGCGTCGAGGGCCGGTTCACCGCCGGTCCCGAGGTACGGGCGGCTCTGGAGGAGCTGGGCGGCGATGCCGACGAGGACGGCAGCGTCCTGCTCGCCCGCCAGGTCTCGGCCGAAGGCCGGTCCCGGGCGTTCGCCGGCGGCGCGTCGGTCCCGGTCGGGACGCTGGCGGAGCTCACCGCACCACTGGTCGCGGTGCACGGTCAGTCCGACCAGCACCGGCTGCTGCGCCCGGAGACCCAGCGCGAGTGCCTGGACCGGTTCGCCGGCGCGCCGGTCGAGGAGCCGCTGGCGCGCTACGGCGAGGACTACCGGCGCCTCCGCGAGGTCGAGCGCGAGCTGGACGAGGTCCTGCGCAGCACCCGAGAGCGCGCCCAGGAGGCCGACCTGCTGCGCCACGGCCTGGAGGAGGTCGAGCGCACGGCACCGCAGCCCGGCGAGGACGTGGCCCTGCTCGCCGAGGAGCAGCGGCTGGGCAACGCCGACACGCTGCGCGTGGCCGCCGAGCAGGCCCGTGAGGTGCTCTCCTCGGAGGACGGCGCGCCCGACGCCCTCGGCGCGGTCGCGGCTGCCCGACGCCTGCTCGAGGACGTCCGCGCCGACGACCCCGAGGCCGCGGCGCTGGCGGACCGGCTGGCCGAGGCGAGCTACCTCCTCGGAGACGTGGCCGCTGACGTGGCGTCGTACTCCACCGGGCTGGACTCCGACCCGGCCCGGCTCGCCGAGGTCTCCGAGCGGCGGGCCGCCCTGTCGGCCCTCACGCGGAAGTACGGCGACACCGTCGATGAGGTGCTCGCCTGGTCCGAGCGCTCCGCGCGACGACTGCTCGATCTCGACGACACCGACGAGGTGCTCGGTCGACTGCGCGCCGAGCGGGAGACGCTGCGAACCACCCTCGGTGAGCTGGCCGCGGAGATCTCACGGGCGCGGGCGGAGGCGGCCGTCCGCCTCGGGGAGCAGGTCACCGCCGAGCTCACCGAGCTGGCGATGCCGCACGCGCGGATCGAGGTGACGCTGACCCGCGCCGAGGCGGAGGAGAGCGACGGGCTGCCGGTCGAGGGGCGTCACCTGCGCTTCGGTCGCGACGGTGTCGACGAGGTGGCCATGCTGCTCGCCGCGAACACCGGTGCCGAGCCGCGGCCGCTCGGCAAGGGTGCCTCGGGCGGTGAGCTCTCCCGCGTGATGCTCGCCGTCGAGGTGGTCCTCTCCGACGTGGTGGCCGCGCCGACCTTCGTCTTCGACGAGGTCGACGCCGGTGTCGGTGGCAAGGCAGCCGTCGAGATCGGCCGGCGACTCGCCGCGCTGGCGCGCCACGCCCAGGTCGTCGTCGTGACCCACCTGCCGCAGGTGGCGGCCTTCGCCGACCGGCACGTGGTCGTCCGCAAGTCCAGCGACGGACTCGTCACCACCTCGGGCCTGCTGGCCCTCGACGACGCCGACCGGGTGCGCGAGCTCTCCCGGATGCTGGCCGGGCTGGAGGAGTCCGAGACTGCGATCGCCCACGCCGAGGAGCTTCTCGCCACGGCACGCGAGGTGCGCGGCGCCGGGTGAGCCGTCGAGTTGCTAGGCTCGAGGCCCGTGGACGACGTCGAAGCACTCAGCCCTCGGAGCGGGTCGCTGTCGCGACCCGCGACCCCCACCACGACCAGTGGGGGAGCCGCTCGTGGTTGACCGACAGCCCGTCCGGCACGTCTTCGTCACCGGAGGCGTCGCCTCCTCGCTCGGCAAGGGGCTGACCGCCTCGAGCCTGGGTTCGCTGCTGAAGTCGCGCGGCCTGCGCGTCACCATGCAGAAGCTCGACCCGTACCTCAACGTCGACCCGGGCACGATGAACCCGTTCCAGCACGGCGAGGTCTTCGTCACCGACGACGGCGCCGAGACCGACCTCGACATCGGCCACTACGAGCGCTTCCTCGACACCGAGCTGAGCCAGGCCGCCAACGTCACGACCGGGCAGGTCTACTCCGACGTGATCGCCAAGGAGCGTCGCGGCGACTACCTCGGCGACACCGTGCAGGTGATCCCGCACATCACCAACCAGATCAAGGACCGGATCCGCGCCATGGGCGAGGGCGACGTCGACGTCGTCATCACCGAGATCGGGGGCACCGTCGGCGACATCGAGTCGCTGCCGTTCCTCGAGGCGGCACGGCAGGTCCGTCACGACATCGGCCGGGAGAACTGCTTCTTCCTGCACGTCTCCCTCGTGCCGTTCATCGGTCCGTCGGGAGAGCTGAAGACGAAGCCCACCCAGCACTCGGTGGCCGAGCTGCGCTCGATCGGCATCCAGCCCGACGCGCTGGTCTGCCGCGCCGACCGCGAGCTGTCGGACTCGATCAAGAACAAGATCTCGCTGATGTGCGACGTCGACCGGGAGGCCGTCGTCACCGCGGCCGACGCGCCGTCGATCTACGACATCCCCAAGGTGCTGCACCGCGAGGGTCTGGACGCCTACGTCGTCCGCCGGCTGAACCTCCCGTTCCGCGACGTGGACTGGACCCTGTGGGACGACCTGCTGCGTCGCGTCCACCACCCCTCCGAGGAGGTGCGGGTGGCCCTGGTCGGCAAGTACGTCGACCTGCCCGACGCCTACCTGTCGGTCGCCGAGGCGCTGCGCGCCGGCGGGTTCGCGCACGAGGCGAAGGTGCACCTGGACTGGGTCCCCTCCGACGAGTGCGCCACGCCCGAGGGTGCGGCCCGGCACCTCGCCGACGTGGACGCGGTCTGCGTCCCCGGCGGCTTCGGCATCCGTGGCATCGAGGGCAAGCTCGGTGCGCTGACCTATGCCCGCACCCACGGGGTCCCGACCCTCGGACTGTGCCTGGGACTGCAGTGCATGGTGATCGAGTACGCCCGCAACGTCCTCGGGCTCGCGGAGGCCGCGTCGACCGAGTTCGACCCCGAGGCAGCCGAGCCGGTGATCGCGACGATGGCGGAGCAGGAGGCGTACGTCGAGGGGGCCGGTGACCTGGGCGGCACCATGCGCCTCGGCCTCTACCCCGCGGACCTCGCCGACGGGTCGCTCGTCCGGGCGGCCTACGGCGCGGCGCAGGTCTCCGAGCGGCACCGGCACCGCTACGAGGTGAACAACGGCTACCGCGACCGGCTGGCGGAGGCCGGGCTGGTCTTCTCGGGGGTCTCGCCCGACCACCAGCTCGTGGAGTACGTCGAGCTGCCCGCCGAGGTGCACCCCTACTACGTCGCGACCCAGGCCCACCCCGAGCTGCGCTCGCGACCCACGCGGCCGCACCCGCTGTTCGCCGGACTCGTCGGTGCCGCGATCGCGCGCCAGCGGGAGCTCAGGTTCCCGATCGACGAGACCGGCCTGCGGTCGACCCGTTCCGAGGACGGAGCAGGCGCCTCGACTCACGACGAGGTGGCCGGCGGTGCCTGAGCCGGACGGGGGCGACGCGGTCCGCGACGAGCCGGTGTCCTGGCCGGTCGTCTCCTCGGTGGACCTGCACCGTGACGACTGGGTGCTCGCTCTGCGCGCCGACACGGTGCACGCGCCCGACGAGCCCGGGACCACCTTCCGCCGGCTGGTCGTGGAGCTCCCCGGCGCCGCGATGATCCTCGCCGTCGACGAGGAGGAGCGTGCCGTCCTGGTCCAGCAGTACCGCCACCCCGCACAGGCGAGGCTGCTCGAGGTGCCGGCCGGTCTGCTCGACCAGCCGGGAGAGGACCCACTGGTCTGCGCGCAGCGCGAGCTGCGCGAGGAGGTCGCACTCGGCGCGGAGCGCTGGGAGCACCTGCTCACGGTGCGGCCCTCGCCCGGCATGAGCACCGAGACCCACGCGATCTTCCTGGCGACCGGGCTGCACCCGGTCGACCGCGGCTTCGTGCTCGAGCACGAGGAGGCGGAGATGTCGGTCCTCCGGGTGCCGGTGGACGACCTGCTGGACGCGGTGCTCGACGGGCGGGTGCAGGACGCCCCGCTGGTCACCGCCGTGCTCGCCTACGACGTCCGGCGCCGCCGCGGAGGTAGGGTCGCGGGGCAGCCGGAGTCCTGACAGGACAGCGCCCGTCCGGGGCGCCGGGACGTCTTCGGCGCAGGCGAAAGGCAGGCGCAGGCAGTGCGACTCGGCGTACCCCGTGAGGTCAAGAACCACGAGTACCGCGTGGCGATCACGCCGCTCGGCGTGCACGAGCTGGTCACCCACGGCCACGAGGTGCTGGTGGAGAAGGACGCCGGTCTCGGCAGCCAGATCACCGACGACGAGTACGTCGCCGCCGGCGCCCGCATCGTCGGCGAGGCCGACGAGGTGTGGGGTCAGGCCGAGACCGTCCTCAAGGTCAAGGAGCCGGTCGCGGAGGAGTACCACCGCCTGCGCGAGGACCTCACGCTGTTCACGTACCTGCACCTGGCCGCCGACCGGCCGCTGACCGAGCGGCTGCTGGAGTCGCGGACCACCGGCATCGCGTACGAGACCGTGCAGCTGGGCAGCGGTGCGCTGCCGCTGCTCTACCCGATGTCGGAGGTCGCCGGGTGCCTGGCTCCTCAGGTGGGGGCGTACTCGCTGATGCGGGCACAGGGCGGCCGCGGCGTGCTGATGGGCGGCGTCGGGGGAGTGGCGAACGCCAAGGTCGTCGTGATCGGCGCCGGGGTCTCGGGCCAGAACGCCGCCAACATCGCGCTCGGCATGGGCGCCGAGGTGACCCTGCTCGACACCGACCTGGACAAGCTGCGGATGTCGTTCTGGCGCTACGACAACCGCGTGCACGGACTGGCGTCCTCGTCGCTGACCGTCCAGCAGCAGGTGCGCGAGGCCGACATGGTGATCGGCGCGGTCCTGATCCCCGGAGCGAGGGCTCCGAAGCTGGTCAGCAACGAGCTGGTCTCCCAGATGAAGCCGGGCTCCGTGCTCGTCGACATCGCCGTCGACCAGGGCGGGTGCTTCGAGGACACCCGCCCGACGACCCACGCGGACCCGACGTACACGGTCCACGGGTCGGTGTTCTACTGCGTCGCCAACATGCCCGGCGCGGTGCCGCGGACGTCGACGTACGCCCTCACCAACGCGACGCTGCCCTACACCGTCGCTCTCGCCGACAAGGGCTGGCGACGCGCGTGCGCCGACGACCCGGCTCTCGCGCTGGGCCTCAACACCCACGCGGGGAGGCTCACCAACACCGCCGTCGGCGCGGCCCACGAGATCGCGGCGGAGTCGCCCGCCGACACCCTGGCCGGCTGAGCCGCCGGTGGTCGGCGACGCGTCGGGGGCCGAGCTGCAGCGGGCGGTCCGCACCTACCTCGACCACCTCGGCGTCGAGCGGGGCCTGGCGCGCAACACGCTCGCGTCGTACCGACGCGACCTCAGGCGCTACCTGGCCCACCTGCAGCACCACGGGGTGACCAGCCTGGACGAGGTCCAGGAGACGACGGTGACCGAGTTCCTGATGGCGCTGCGCGAGGGCGACGACGAGCACCCACCGCTCAGCGCGTCCTCGGCGGGGCGCGCGGTGGTGGCCGTCCGAGGGTTCCACCGGTTCGCCGTGCGCGACGACCTCGCCGGACGGGACCCGGCCGCACGGGTGCGCCCACCGGCGCCGGCCAAGCGTCTGCCGAAGGCGCTGTCCACCTCGGACGTCGAGGCGCTGATCGAGGCCGCCGGGGCGCCGGGCACGGCCCTGGCCCGGCGTGACCGCGCGCTGCTCGAGCTCCTCTACGCCACGGGTGCCCGGATCTCGGAGGTGGTCGGGCTCGACGTCGACGACCTCGACCTGGACGCGATGGACGCCGACCAGGCGGTCGTGCTGCTGCACGGCAAGGGCGGCAAGGAGCGGGTGGTCCCGGTGGGCAGCTTCGCGGCCGACGCGGTCGGTGGGTACGTACGCGCGGCCCGCACCGACCTCGTCTCGGCCGGGCGGGGGAGCCCGGCACTGTTCCTCAACGCGCGCGGCGGGCGGCTGTCGCGGCAGAGCGCGTGGACGGTGATCGTCCGCGCGGCCGAGCGGGCGGGGATCACCGCTGAGGTCTCGCCGCACACGCTGCGGCACTCCTTCGCCACGCACCTGCTGGAGGGTGGGGCCGACGTCCGTGTCGTGCAGGAGCTGCTGGGGCACGCCTCGGTGACCACCACGCAGATCTACACGCTGGTCACGGTCGACTCGCTGCGGGAGGTGTACGCGGCGGCGCACCCGCGTGCGCTCGGCTGAGCCGGTCCCGGAGGAGTCAGGGCTTGGTCGCGACGATCATCGTGGACACCCCGAAGCGACGGATGCCGGGCAGGTGGTCCCAGGACCGGAAGTGGCGCTGGTAGAACGCGATCCCCCGGGCGGGCAGCCACGGGTAGTACTCCAGGACCGGCCAGACGAACTCGACGCCGTCGACGTGCAGGCCGGCGCGCTGCACGAGACGACGCATCTGACGGGGCCAGTAGTTGCGTGCGGTGCGGACCGGGCGGGTCATCCGGTCCGGCAGCCAGGGGACGAGGGGGCTCGGGCTGTTGATCTCCTTGCCGCGGACGACCAGGCGGTGCCCCTCCACCGGGAACCAGCGGTTGGGGCTCATCAGCAGCAGGCGGCCGCCGGGGCGCAGCACGCGGGCGATCTCCGAGAGCGCCACGCCCTCGTCCGCGACGTGCTCGAGCACCTCGTTCATGAAGACGCCGTCGAAGCGGGCGTCCTCGAACGGCAGGCGCGAGCCGTCGAAGGCCTGGAACGTCGCTCCCGGGAGGTCGCGGGTCAGCGCCTCGGCGATCCGCTCCTCCATCACGTCGACGCCGTCGACGCTCTCGGCCCCGCGCTGCAGCATCTCGGCGACGTAGCCACCGTCCGCGCACCCGAAGTCCAGCCAGCGGCCGTGGAGGTACGGCTGCACCCGGTCCATGCGGTAGGTGACGTTGAGCGGGCTCGCGGTGCTGCTGCCCGGCTGTGGCGTTCCGACTGACACCGCATCCCCTGTCGTGGCCGAGCGGTCGTGACGAGACGCCCACGCTCGATGTGAACGACACGAAAATTAGCAGAGTCCTGCCCGCCCGCGGACGGCAATGACAGGCGACGAGACGGCTGTCGTCGCACGCCCCCGAGCCCTCGTGCCTGCGGCCCTTCAGCGCTCGTCGGCCGGCACCCGCCCGCCGGCACTGCCGGGGTCACGGGCCAGGGCGAGGTCGAGGACGGCTGCGCCGCTCACGACCACCTGGATCACGACGTAGGCGACACCCAGGAGCGTCAGCGACCCGTGCACCGGGAGGGTCACGACGGCCAGCACCATGGCGAGCGCCGGCACCGTGTTGACGAGCACCAGACGTACCGTGCGGTCGGCCGCGAGGTGGATGCCGACGACCATCGAGCCGATCACGCGGACCAGCAGGCCGAGGCAGACCAGGCGGAGCAGCGTGGTCCCCTCGGCGGGGTAGGTGCCGCCGAAGACGTGCAGGAGCGGTGCGGACACGGCCGCCGCGAGGAGCAGCGGTACTCCGAAGAGCGGCAGCACCCGCCGCAGCGCCTGCCGGAGGAGGACGACGGAGTCTCCGCTCAGCCGGACCACGAGCGCACTCGCGAAGCCCGCGGCCGCCTGCTCGATGGCGGCCACGCCGTTCCAGACGATGAAGAACACGGCGCCGAGGGCGGGCCCGTACGTCGCCGTGACCACCAGCGGCACCAGGCTGATCATCAGCGTCATGCCGAAGGTGGAGACGTAGATGGACCCGGCCATCCTCACCGCGGCCTGCCGCGTGGGCAGCTCCCCGGGTCGGCCGTCGAGCCGCCTGCGTCGTACGAGCAGCACGGCGAGGAGGACCAGCACGGCGAGGGCGGTCGGGACGACCCACGACCAGACGACGCCGAGAGCACCGTACGGGTGGGCCAGGGCCACCAGCAGGACGATGCGTGCGACGCCGAAGGTGAGCATCTCGACCGGCACCCACCGGGCCGCGCCGAGCCCGGTCAGGACGAAGTTCTGGACGTGGAGGAGGGTCCAGGCCAGCGACGCGAGCACGAAGAGCAGCACCGCCCAGTGCGCGGTGAGGCCCATCTGGCTGCTCAGGCTCCCGCGGGTCGCCACGCCCCAGACGACCGACACGACGAGTGCCGATGCGATCACCCCGACGTACACCCGGGTGAGGATCCGGTGGGTGTGTGCACCCGCGCGCGGCAGCCACTTCAGGCACGCCTGCCCGAGCCCGAGCTCGGCGACACCGGCGCAGAAGACGAAGGCGTTGACGAAGGCGGAGGCGCGACCGACCTCGGTCGGGTCCAGCAGCCGGGCTGCCAGCAGCCAGCCGAGCAGTCCCACCAGGGCACTGGCGACGGCCGAGAAGCCGAGCGAGACGCCGTCGGTCAGGAAGGCACGCTCGTCCGCTGCGTCCGTGGTCGCGGGAGGGATAAGGTCCCGGTCATGGCTCACGGGGTGCCCCTCTCGCGGTGGCGCGGCGCGCACGAGCACACGGTTGCCCGATGAGGGGGCCGAAGGTCAGCGTGTGCGTTCCCGTCCACCAGGGCGAGAAGCACCTCGCGCGGACCATGGCGAGCGTGCTCGCGCAGGACTACCCCCACCTCGAGGTCCTCGTGCAGGACAACCAGAGCACCGACGGCACCGCCCGGATCCTCGCGGGTCTGGACGACCCCCGGCTGCGCGTCCTGCACACCGACACGCTCCTGCCGATCGCGGCGAACTGGAACAGTCTGGTGGAGCAGGCCTCGGGCGACCTCGTCAAGGTGGTCTGCGCCGACGACCTGATCCACCCGCGGGCGGTGAGCCTGCAGGCCGAGGCGATGGCGGCGGACCCGGGCCTCGCCCTGGTCTCGGCCAAGCGGCACATGATCTCCGAGGACGGCGCGCTGGTGGCCGCGTCGCGCGGCCTGCGAGGCCTCTCCGGGCGCTACGCGGGTGGCGACGCGGTCAGGCGCGTCGTCCGACGCGGTGGCAACCCGATCGGCGAGCCGGCGTGCACGATGTTCCGGCGCGAGCAGTTCCTCGCCGAGAACGGCTTCGACGCCTCGCTGCTGTTCCCGATGGACATCGACCTGTGGGTACGACTGCTGCGGCACGGTTCGTTCCTCGGCATCCCGCTGGCGCTGGCCGCCTTCCGGCTCGGGGCGTCGTCGATCAGCGCGGCGCTGAGCGCCGCGCAGTACGCCGACCAGCAGGTGTTCACCGACCGGATCGGCAGCGACCCCCGCTGGCAGCTCGGCTACGGGCGCAGGGCGGCGGGCCGGGCGGCGAACGTACGCGCACGAGCGCGGCACCGGGCACTGTTCGTCGTCTCGGCCTGGCGCGACCGCAGGGTGGGTGGGGAGCCGTCGTCGCGACCCGACCTCGAGTGGTTGCGCTGAGCAGGTGAACGCGGACGTCATCACGTCAGCGGGCTCGACCAGCGGCCGCGCAGGCCGGGGAAGGTCGCCTCGACCTCGTCCCGCAGGTCGGGAAGCAGCAGCCACACGCGCGCGGGCTCGGCGGCGACCAGGTCCTCGGGGGAGATGATCGGGATCCGCGAGCCGGGGAGCGTACGTCCCTGCTTGCCGGGTGAGGCGTCGGCCACGGCCACCAGCTCATCCGGGGTGGCGCCGGCCCGCTGGAGCACGGCGACGGCGCGGGAGGCCGCGCCGTACGCGTGCCAGGGCCCGCCGTGCGCGAGTGCGCTCCTCAGCTCCTCGGACTCCTCGTCGGCGGCTCCCTGGAGCGTGCGCCGGACGGCGCCGTGGTCGGTGACCCCCAGGTCGGCCTCGGCGCCGAGGATGTCGAGGAGCGGCGGCTCGGGGACGCCGGCGCGGGTCGCCGCCAGCGCGATCGTCCCGGCGTACAGGTCGAAGGTCCAGCCGGTGACCGCGGTCAGCCCGACCTCCTCGAGCAGCCCGGCGAGCGCGGTCGTCGAGTAGTAGCCGACGTGCCCGTGCCGCAGCGAGCTCCACTGGCCGTGGGTCACGATGGTGGCCAGGCTGTGGAAGACCAGCACGAGGACCCCGTCGTCGGCGAGCGAGTCGACCCGGCGGCGCAGCGCGGCGGCCTGGTCCTCCTCGTGCATGAGGCCGAACGTGTCGACCACGAGGTCGGCCGGCTCGTCCTGAGCGGCCCGCCAGCCGCGGTCCTCGAGGAGACCGAGCCAGGAGCCGCCGTGCGGCGAGCCGAACTCCCGCACGCTGCCGCCGACCCGCTCGGCGACGGGGCCCCATGCGTGCAGCCTCGCGACCGCGTCCTCGGCCTGGTCGCGCAGCGCCTGCGGCTCGACGGCGAGGGGCTCCTCTGCGGAGGTGTCGTCGCGCACCAGCTGTGCCAGCCCGCAGACCGGGCACAGCCACATGGCCAGCGGGTGGAGCGGGTCGGGGCCGGGGTCGTCCGGCGCCGGGAAGTGGTCCGCGGCCGGGACCTCGCCGAGGTCGAGCACCACGTGCCCGTCGGCGTACGGCGTGCCGCAGGCACGGCAGTCGGGGTTGGGATCAGCGGTCACTGGCAGGATCCTCCTCATGCGGGTGGAGCGGACGCGACTCGACGGGCTGCTGGTGCTGGTGCCCGAGGTGCACGCCGACGAGAGGGGATTCTTCTCCCGGACCTTCGACGACCGCACAGCGGCCGAGGCCGGGATCGACCCGCGGTCGTTCGTGCAGGACTCGCAGTCCCGCTCCCGGCAGGGTGTGGTGCGCGGTCTGCACGGCCGCGGGGGGACCGGTGAGGCCAAGCTGGTGCGCTGTGCGCGGGGTGCGGTCCTCGACGTCGTCGTCGACGCCCGGCCGGGGTCGCCGACCTTCGGGCACTGGGTCTCGCACCGCCTCGACGACGTCGAGATGCGGCACCTGTTCATCCCGGCCGGCTTCCTGCACGGCCACCAGACCCTGACCGCGGAGGCGGACGTCTGCTACCGGATCGACGCTGAGCACGCGCCGGAGGACGACCTCGCGGTCCACCACCTCGACCCCGAGCTGGCGGTGGTCTGGCCGGAGCCGATCACGGTGGTCAGTGAGCGCGACCGGGCCGCCGGGAGCTGGGCACACCTGGTCTCACGCCTCGGGGGCTGAGCCGGCCGTGGTGCCACGGGGCCCGACCGGCCGCAGGGCGGCGTCGACCTCGCCGGCAGCGAGACGCTCGCGGAGCACCTCGAGACGCACCTGGTCGTGACCGAACGCGCGCTCGGTCAGGCCGTGCCGGGCGTACGCGTCGGCCAGCTCGCGCGCGCCGCGGGCGATGTCCCACTGCGCCCGCCAGCCCGGGAGGGCCGCCCGAACCTTGGCGAAGTCCACGCGGTACGAGCGAGGGTCGCCGCCGTACTCGCCGGTGATCTCGACCTCGGCCCCGTCCACCGCGTCGGCGACGTGCTGGGCGATCTCGGCGACGGTCACGTTGTTGGCCTCGTCGCCGACGTTGAACGCCTGGTCGTGCACGGCCTCGCGAGGTGCGGTCAGGCAGGCCTCGAAGCAGGTGGCGATGTCCTCGGCGTGCACCAGCGGACGCCACGGGGTCCCGTCGCTGAGCACGAGGACCGTGCCGGTCAGCACGGCCGAGCCGACCAGGTTGTTCAGCACGATGTCGGCCCGCAGCCTCGGCGAGAACCCGAACGCCGTGGCGTTGCGCAGGGAGACCGGCGTGAACGTCTCGTCGGCGAGGTCGGAGAGCGCGGCCTCGACCTCGACCTTGGAGACGGCGTACGGGGTGACCGGGTGCAGCTCGGCGGTCTCGTCGACCAGCGACTCCCCGGCGGCGCCGTACACCGAGCAGGTGCTGGCGTAGAGGAACCGGCCGACGCCTGCCCCCTTGGCCGCGCGCGCGAGGCGTACCGACGCCTCGTGGTTGATGGCGTACGTCAGCGCAGGGTCCAGGGCACCGAGGGGGTCGTTGGACAGGGCTGCGAGGTGGATCACGGCGTCCTGCCCGGCGAGGTGCTCGGGGGTGACGTCGCGCAGGTCGACCGTCAGGCCGGGCGGGTCCTCGGGGACGGGACCGACGACCCGGTCGGCGAACAGTCCGGTGTCCAGGCCGGTCACCTCGTGGCCCGCGTCGGCGAGCACGCGGGACATGACGGTGCCCAGGTAGCCCTGGTGGCCGGTGAGCAGGACGCGCATCGAGGTTCCTTGGGTCGGGGTCAGGTCGGGAGCGAGAGGACGAGCTTGTCGACGCAGAACGCCTCGGCGTAGCGATGGTGGCACTGCACGCCACGGATCCGCATCAGGGCCAGGAAGGACTCCCGGTCGAACCAGTCGTGGTCGGCCTGCGAGGGGTAGCACTCCTCGATCAGCCGGACCTTCTCGGCAGCGAGGTCGTCGGGGACGGGCAGGTAGGCGGCCGTGCGCGGCAGGTCGCTCTCCCACTTGAGGACCTCGTAGCCCAGGTGCAGCGAGTCACGGAACGACGTGGGGACGAGCTCGCCGAGCAACCGGTGGTCCTGGTGCGCGTCCGCGGCCTGGGGAGCGACGACGAGGTCGGCCCCGTCGCGGGCGATCACCTGCAGCGCGTCCTTGACGCTCGCACGGTGGTCGGGGAGTCGTCCGTCCGGCAGGTCGAGGACGGTGAGGTCGGCCTGCGGCGCCATCCGGTCCATCGCCGCGCGCTCCTCGGCCTCGCGCTCGGTCCCCCCACCGGTGAGCACCAGTGCCCGCACCTCGAGGTCCGGTACCGCGCGCGCCAGTGCCAGCACGGTCGCGCCGGCGCCGATGGCGACGTCGTCGCAGTGTGCTCCGACCAGGACCACTCGGCGCACGCGAGCCGGACCGTGCCCGCCCAGGGACAGCGGGATCACGCCGGTCGCTCCCACACGGCCCACGGCCGCGTGCCGGCCGCCCACAGTGCGTCCAGCTCGGCACGCTCCTTGAACGTGTCCGCCGGCATCCAGAACCCGTCGTGCTGCTGGGCGATCAGCGTGCCGCGTGCCGCGAGACCGGCGCAGGCGTCCTCGACGAGGTCGCCGTTCTCCGGCAGGTGGTCGAACACCTCGGGACCGAGGACGAAGTAGCCGCCGTTCACCCTCAGCGGGAGGTCTGCCGCGCGGTGGATCTCGGCGACGTACGGCGGGGTGGGGCACTCGACGTAGTGGAAGGACGACGGCGGCGGCACGACCATCATCGAGGCCGACGCACCGGTCTCCTGGAAGGTCGCGACCATCTGGTCCAGGGGCGCGTCGGTCAGCACGTCGGCGTAGTTGGCGAGGAAGGGCTCGCCCTCGTCGAGGTGGTGGCGTACGCGGCGCAGCCGCTCGCCGATCGGGGTCGTCAGGCCGGTGTCGACGAAGGTGACCGACCAGTCGAGGTCCGTGGTGTCGCCGAAGATCTCGACCGTGCCGCCCTTGCTGAGCTTGAAGTCGGCCGACGCGGTGCGGTCGTAGTCGCGGAAGTACTCCTTGATCGCCTGGCCGCCGTAGCCGAGGCAGAGGATGAACTCCGTGTGCCCGTAGTGGGCGTAGTAGCGCATGACGTGCCACAGCAGCGGTCGCGGCCCGACGAGCTGCATGGGCTTGGGCAGCCCCTCCCCGCCGTCGCCCCGCATCCGCATGCCGAAGCCGCCGCAGAACAGCACCACCTTCATCGCGCGCCTCCGGCGGGGGAGACGTCCAGGTGCGGCAGGGGGTAGACGAGCCGGGCGCCCCAGTCGCCGGTGTGGGCGAGCTGGGCGTCGAGCTCGGTGCGCAGGTTCCAGGGCAGGACCACGATCACCTCGGGCTTCTCCTCCTCGATCGCCTCCGGCGACCGGATCGGGATCCGCGTCCCGGGGGTGGACCGGCCGTGCTTGTAGGGGTTGCGGTCGACGATCCACGGCAGCAGGTCGGCGCGGATCCCGCAGTAGTTGAGCAGGGTGTTCCCTTTGCCGGGCGCGCCGTACCCGGCGACGCGGACGCCGTCGCGGGCACACTCGATGAGGAAGGCGACGAGGTCGTTGCGGATCTGGGCGACGCGGTCGGCCAGTCCGAGATGACCCTCGACGGTGTCCAGGCCGGCAGCGGCCTCGGTCGCGATCACCTCCGCCACGGCCGGTGCGACCGGGGCGTCGAGCTCCTCGGGCCGCGCCCAGACCCGGATCGAGCCGCCGTGGGTGTCCAGCAGCTCGACGTCGACGACCCGCAGGCCGCCGCGCGCCAGCGCGCGCTGGATGGTGAGGACCGTGTAGTACTGGAAGTGCTCGTGGTAGATCGTGTCGAACTGGGCCTCGGCGACCAGGTGGAGCGCGTGGTGCACCTCGATCGAGACCCATCCGTCGTCGGCGACCAGGGCCTTGAGCGCGCGGGTGAACCCGTTGAGGTCGGGGATGTGGGCGTAGACGTTGTTCGCGGTGACGAGGTCCGCCGGGCCGTGCTCGGCGCGCACGGTGCGGGCGACGTCCTCGGAGAGGAACGCGGTCAGCGTCGGAACCCCGATCCGGCGTGCCTCCTCGGAGACGTTCACGGACGGCTCGATGCCCAGGCAGCGGATCCCGTCGTCGACGACGTGACGCAGCAGGTAGCCGTCGTTGGAGGCCACCTCGACGACGAGGGAGTCCGGCCCCAGGCCGGCACGGACGGTGGCGTCGTCGACGTACGTCCTCGCGTGCTGCACCCAGGAGTCGGAGAACGACGAGTGGTAGGCGTACTCGGTGAAGGTCTCCTCGGGCGTGATCAGCGCGGGGATCTGCAGCAGCAGGCAGTCGGCGCAGATGCGCAGGTGGAGCGGGTACGTCGGCTCCGGCTCGTCCAGCTGCGCCGCGGTGAGGAACGACTCGCACGGCGGGGTGGCCCCGAGGTCGAGCACGCTGCGCAGGTCCGAGCCGCCGCACAGCCGGCAGGTCAGCATTGGTGGTCCCTTCCCCCCGACGACGCCCGTCGAGGCGAACGATAGGGGAGATCGCGCCGCCGTACAGGCGCTCCGAGGACGTGGTGGTGTGACCACGGGTGGTCCACCGGCGCACGGGCCGCGGACTCGCCGGGGGCGTGCGGCTCGCCGGGGTCCCGGCGTGGTTGAGTGCGTCCTGAGCCGGAATCGACGTGTCGACATTCGCCGACTCGATCCCGTGCCGGCCCGTCAGAGCAGGAGGCGAAGCGATGAGCCCGTCAGGACCAAGCTACGAGGACGAGCCGCTGATCGACGCCGGTCCGCCTCGCACCGCGGGACCCACCGCGGAGACCTCCGACCTCGACGAGACCGGGCGTCCGCGGGTCGAGATCCCCGACCCGCCGCCGCTGACCGGTCACGGCCCGGCCCGCGTGGTGGCGATGTGCAACCAGAAGGGCGGGGTCGGCAAGACCACCACCACCATCAACCTCGGCGCCGCGCTGGCCGAGCTGGGCCGCCGGGTGCTGCTGGTCGACTTCGACCCCCAGGGCTCGCTGTCGGTGGGCCTCGGGCTCAACCCCCACCAGCTGGAGCACACCGTCTACAACCTGCTGATGGAGCGCGAGGTCAGCCTCGCCGACGTCGTGGTGCCCAGCGGCGTCGAGCGCATGGACCTGCTGCCCTCCAACATCGACCTGTCGGCCGCCGAGGTGCAGCTCGTCCAGGAGGTCGCCCGCGAGCAGACCCTGCAGCGCGTGCTCGCGCCGGCGCTGCCGGACTACGACGTCATCCTGGTCGACTGCCAGCCCTCGCTGGGGCTGCTGACGGTGAACGCCCTGACCGCGTCCGACGGCGTGATCGTGCCGCTCGAGTGCGAGTACTTCGCGCTGCGCGGTGTCGCCCTGCTGAAGTCGACGATCGACAAGGTCGGCGAGCGGCTCAATCCGCGTCTGCGGATCGACGGCGTGCTCGGGACGATGTTCGACGGTCGCACGCTGCACGGCCGCGAGGTGATGGCCCGGCTCGTCGAGGCGTGGGGCGACACCGTCTTCCACACCGTCATCCGCCGCACCGTGAAGTTCTCCGACTCCACGGTCGCCGGTGAGCCGATCACGCAGTACGCCGGCTCCTCCGGCGGCGCCGACGCGTACCGCCGGCTGGCGAGGGAGGTGCTGTCTCGATGGCACGCCGCGTGAGCATGCCCACCGCCGACGACCTGTTCCGCCCGACCGCCCCGGAGCAGCCGGCTCCTGCCGCGGCCGACGCGGTGCCGGAGCCTGCCGAGCAGGGGCCGCGCCAGCCGAGCGGCCGGGTGCGCCACGACGAGAAGATGACGGTCTACGTCACCTCCGAGGAGCTCCTGGCCATCGAGCAGGCCCGCCTCGTCCTGCGCGGCACCCACGCGCTGGCGGTCGACCGCGGCCGGCTGGTGCGCGAGGCGGTGGGCATGGCGCTGGCCGACCTGGAGGAGAACGGCGAGCGGAGCCGGCTGGTGCGCCGCCTGCGCGGCGAGTGAGCGCGCTCGTGCCGGCCACGGACACCGCGCCGGAGGATTCGGTCGCGACGGGTGGGTTCGCCGTACGCCTGGAGAACTTCGAGGGCCCCTTCGACCTGCTGCTCAGCCTGATCGCGAAGCACAAGCTGGACATCACCGAGGTCGCGCTCTCCCAGGTCACCGACGAGTTCATCGCCCACATCAAGGCGGCCGGCGAGGTCTGGGACCTCGAGCAGACCACCTCGTTCCTCCTCGTGGCCTCGACGCTGCTCGACCTCAAGGCGGCCCGGCTGCTCCCGCAGGGCGACGTCGAGGACGAGGAGGACCTGGCGCTGCTCGAGGCGCGCGACCTGCTCTTCGCCCGGCTGCTGCAGTACAAGGCGTACAAGGAGGTCGCCGGGGTGCTCAGCCGGCGGATGGCCGAGGAGAGCCTGCGCCACCCGCGTGCGGTCGGGCTGGAGGAGCGGTTCGCGCGACTGCTGCCCGAGGTGCTGATCGGCCTCGGCCTGGAGGAGTTCGCGGCACTGGCCGCTCGGGCGCTGGAGCCGAAGCCCGCCCCGCCGGACATCTCCTTCGCCCACCTGCACGCCCCGACGGTCTCCGTGCGCGAGCAGACCGCACTGGTGGTGGACCGGCTCCGGCGCCAGCAGACGATGACCTTCCGGGCGCTCGCCGGCGACGCCGACGACACGCTGACCCGGGTCGCGCGCTTCCTGGCGCTGCTGGAGCTGTTCCGCGAGGACGTCGTCAGCTTCGACCAGCTCACCCCCCTCGGCGAGCTGACCATCCGCTGGACCGGCACCGACGAGGGCGAGATCGAGATCACCGACGAGTTCGAGGGGACCGCGGCCGACGGGGCTGCGCCCGGCGAGCACGTGCCGGACGGCGTCGTAGCCGACGCGCAGCACAGCGAGGAGGAGCGATGAGCGAGGAGACCACCGGGCAGGAGCCGGCCGAGGAGACGCTGGCCGTCCCGCTCGCCGAGCTGCGCCCGGCGCTGGAGGCGCTGCTGATGGTGGCCGACCAGCCGATGGACGAGGTCACCCTGGCCACGGCCGTCGGCTACCCGACGTCGGAGGTGACGGCCGCGCTGACCGCCCTCGCCACCGAGTACGACGACCAGGGCCGTGGCTTCGAGCTGCGCAGCGTGGGCGGCGGCTGGCGCTACTACACCCGTGAGGCGTACGCGCCCGTGCTCGAGCGGTTCGTGCTCGAGGGGCAGCAGGCCCGCCTGACCCAGGCGGCGCTGGAGACGCTCGCGGTGGTGGCCTACCAGCAGCCGGTCAGCCGGGCCCGGGTCTCCGCCGTCCGCGGGGTCAACGTCGACGGCGTGATGCGCACCCTGCTGGCCCGCGGGCTGGTGGAGGAGGCCGGGGTCGACGAGATCACCGGCGCGCACCACTACGCCACGACCAGCTACTTCCTCGAGCGGATCGGCATCACCTCCCTCGCCGACCTGCCCGAGCTGGCGCCCTACCTGCCCGACCTCGGGGAGCTCGAGGAGGACATCGCCGCGCTGGAGAACCGCCAGGACGCGCGAGACGTCGCCGCCGAGGCGGGCCCGGAGGACGGGTCGTGACCGCGGAGCTGCCGGTCGACGAGGACGGGCTCGTCCGACTGCAGAAGCTGCTCGCCCGGGCCGGGGTCGCCTCACGCCGCAAGTGCGAGGAGCTGATGCTCGACGGTGAGGTCGAGGTCGACGGCGAGGTGGTCACCCGGCTGGGGACGAAGGTGGACCCGACGACCGCGGTGGTCCGCGTGCAGGGTCGCCGGCTGCCGCCGGTCAGCGCCCACGCCTACCTCGCGCTGAACAAGCCGCGCGGCGTGGTCTCGACGATGTCCGACCCGCAGGGCCGGCCGACGCTGAGCGACCACACCGCCGGTCGCCCCGAGCGCCTGTTCCACGTCGGCCGGCTCGACACCGACACCGACGGGCTGATCCTGCTCACCAACGACGGCGACCTGGCCCAGGTTCTCGCGCACCCGTCGTACGAGATCGACAAGACCTACGTCGCGGAGGTCGACGGTGTCGTCGCGAACCAGACCCTGCGCAGGCTCCGCGACGGCGTACGGCTCGACGACGGGCCGGTGCAGCCCTCGTCGGTGCGGCTGGTGTCCTCGCACGAGCCCAGTGGGCGCAGCATCGTCGAGCTGGTGATCCACGAGGGCCGCAACCGGATCGTGCGGCGGCTCCTGGACCACGTCGGGCACCCCGTACGCCGGCTCACGCGCACGCGGCTCGGACCCGTGGCCCTGGGGCGGCTGCGGCCGGGGGAGTCGCGCGAGCTGACCGCCGACGAGCTCGGTGCCCTGCTGGACCTCTCGGGGCGCTGAGCCTCCTGGCACTACCGTGTCCGCCGTGAGTACCCCAGACGCCGGGACCGATGCCGCCCGCGCCGAGCTGCTGCGCCTGCGCCAGAGCATCGACAACATGGACGCTGCGCTGATCCACCTGCTCGCCGAGCGGTTCCGGATCACCCAGCGCGTGGGCGAGCTGAAGGCCGAGCACGGGCTGCCGCCGGCCGACCCCGAGCGCGAGGCCGCCCAGATCGCCCGGTTGCGCTCGCTGGCCGAGGACGCCCGGCTGGATCCCGAGTTCGCCGAGAAGTTCCTCACCTTCGTCGTCGCCGAGGTGGTACGCCACCACGAGGCCATCGCGGCGCGGACCCCGTCCTGAGACCCCGGCCATGGCACATCGAGACACCGAGCACGACCTGATCGGCCCGGTGCACGTCGTCGGCGCCGGCCTGCTGGGCACCTCGGTCGGACTGGCGCTGAGCCGGGCGGGCGAGACCGTCTGGGTCTCCGACGTCCACGACGACAACGTGCGCACCGCCGCCGGTCTCGGCGCCGGCGTCGCGCTCCCCGAGGGGGCCGAGCCCGCGCTGGTCGTGGTGGCGGTGCCGCCGTCGGTGGTCGGTGTCGAGGTGGTCCGCGCGCTGTCCGCGGCCCCGCGCGCGGTCGTGACCGACGTGGGCTCGGTGAAGGCGCAGCCGCTGGCCGAGGTGCTCTCGGCGGTGCCCGAGCACGTGGCGCGGTACGTCGGCGGGCACCCGATGGCGGGCAGCGAGCGTTCGGGACCGCTGGCCGCCAGCGCCTCGCTCTTCGAGGGACGGCCGTGGGCCGTGACACCCCACCCGCGCGCGGAGGAGGGGGGCGTACGCGTGGTGGAGCGGCTGGCCACGACCTGCGGCGCCGTACCGGTGGCGCTGACACCCGAGCAGCACGACCGTGCGGTGGCGCGGACGTCCCACCTGCCGCACCTGATGTCGGTGCTCACCGCTGCGCGCCTCGCGGGCGCCGAGCCGGCCGAGCTGTCGCTGTCCGGACAGGGCGTGCGCGACGTGACCCGGATCGCCGCCTCCGACCCGGTGCTGTGGCAGCAGATCATCGTCGGCAACGCCGGAAGCGTGCGCGAGCTGCTGGTCGACGTACGCCGCGACCTGGACGCCCTGATCGGCGAGCTGGACGACCCGGCAGCGCTCGCGGTCCACCTGCGGCGCGGGAACGACGGCGTGGCCGAGATCCCGGGCAAGCACGGGGGCGAGGCGGTGCCGGTGGAGGTCGTCACGGTCTCCGTCCCGGACCACCCGGGCGAGCTGGCGAGGCTGTTCGGTGACGTCAGCGCGATCGGTACGAACATCGAGGACCTGCGCATCGACCACGACCCGGGCCGCCCGGTCGGGCTCGTCGAGCTGCACGTCGCGCAGCGGTCGGCCGCGGGGTTGCGGGACGCGCTCGAGGCGCGCCACTGGGCGGTGCAACGGTAGGGTCCCCGCCGTGAGCAGTACAGGAGTCGGTCCGACCGGTGCCCCCGGCACCCCGACGCCCGTGGGTGGGACGACCGCTCTCGACACCGTCGTGGTGGCCCTCGACGGTCCCTCGGGCTCGGGCAAGTCCAGCACCGCGCGCGGGGTGGCGCGAGCCCTCGGCCTGCGCTACCTCGACACGGGTGCGCAGTTCCGCGCCGTGACCCAGTGGATGCTCGACCATGACGTGGCGGTCGAGGACCCCGACGCGGTCGCGGCGCGTGCGGGCGAGCCGCTCGTCGAGTCCGGCGAGGACCCCGAGGACCCGACCATCACGGTGGACGGCGTGGACGTCTCGCAGGCGATCCGCGGGGCGGACGTCACCGGTGCGGTCTCCGCGGTCTCCGCGGTCGGCGCCGTGCGCGAGCAGCTCCTGGAGCTCCAGCGTCGGATCATCGGCCGCGGCGGCATCGTGGTCGAGGGACGCGACATCGGGTCGGTCGTGGCGCCGGGCGCGGCGGTCAAGGTCTACCTGACCGCCGACACCGCCGCCCGGGCGGAGCGGCGTGCGGCCGAGAACGGCGGCGGGTCGATCGACGACACCGCGGCAGGTCTGCTGCGCCGCGACTCCGTGGACTCGGGTCGGGAGTCGGCGCCGCTGGTGGCGGCCGAGGGCGCCGTGCACATCGACACGACGTCGTTCACGCTCGACGAGGTGGTCGCGCAGGTCGTCGACCTGGTGCGCGCCGCCGTTGACTGAAGCGAGCCGTTCGTGCACGGGGACCTCCCCCGGACCGAGGGCGTACGACGGCCCCGGACGTGGGCGCTGCAGCACCTGGCCGGAGCCTCCCGGGGGCTGGTCGGTCGGCGCTGGGACGTCGAGGTCCGCGGGGCCGAGCACTTCCCGACCCACGGGCCGGTGATCGTCGCCGGCAACCACACCGGGTGGGTGGACGGGCCGCTGATGGCGATCTTCGCGCCACGACCGCTGCACGCGCTGACCAAGACCGAGATGTTCGCCTCGCCGCCCATGGCCGCGTTCCTGCGCTGGGCCGGTCAGGTGCCGATGCACCGCTTCGAGGTCGACCCGCTCGCGCTGAAGACCTCCGTGGCCGTGCTGCGGGCCGGGGGAGCGGTCGGGATCTTCCCGGAGGGCACGCGCGGCGACGGGTCCGCGGAGCGTGCTCGCGGTGGGGTCGGGTGGCTCGCCCTCGTCACCGGGGCGCCGGTCCTGCCGGTCGCGTTTCTCGGGACCCGGGTGCCGGGTGGCACGATGGGGTCCGTACCGCCGGCGGGGTCGCGGTTCGTGATCGAGTACGCCGAGCCCCTGCGGTTCGCCGCGCGGCCCTGGCCGCGTCGCCGGGCCGACGTCGCGGCGGTGACCGAGCAGGTGCGCGAGGCGCTGGCCAGGCACGTGAGCCAGGCACGTCGACGTACGGGCATCGCGTCGCCGGGACCGGTGCCGAGGGACGTCACAGAGGACGAGGAAGAGCAGTGAGCGAGAACAACGAGCCGGGCCCCGACGAGGGGCCCACCCCGGTGCTGGCCGTGGTCGGTCGCCCCAACGTGGGCAAGTCGACCCTGGTGAACCGGATCATCGGACGGCGTGAGGCGGTCGTGGAGGACCGCCCCGGCGTCACGCGCGACCGGGTGTCGTACGACGCGACCTGGAACGGGCGCGCCTTCACCGTCGTCGACACCGGCGGCTGGGACCCGGACGCGCGCGGGCTGGCCGAGCGGATCTCCGCCCAGGCCGAGGTGGCGGTGTCGGTGGCCGACGCCGTGCTGTTCGTGGTCGACGCGGGGGTCGGGATCACCGACGCCGACGCGGCGGTCGTGAAGGTGCTGCGCCGCTCGGGCAAGCCGGTCGTCCTCGCCGCCAACAAGGTCGACGACGCGCGCACCGAGGCCGAGGCGGCGGGGCTGTGGAACCTCGGGCTCGGCGAGCCGCAGCCGGTCTCGGCGCTGCACGGGCGCGGGTCCGGCGACCTGCTCGACGCGGTGCTCAGGGCGCTGCCGGCGACCCCGCAGGAGTCGTTCGAGGAGCTCGGCGGTCCTCGCCGGGTGGCGATCGTGGGACGGCCGAACGTCGGGAAGTCCTCGCTGCTGAACAAGCTCGTCGGCTCCGACCGGGTGGTCGTCGACGACGCGGCCGGCACGACCGTCGACCCGATCGACGAGCTCGTCGTGCTCCGCGAGCGGGAGTGGCGCTTCATCGACACCGCCGGCATCCGGCGTCGCGTGCGCGAGGCGTCGGGGCAGGAGTACTACGCCTCCCTGCGGACCGCGACCGCCATCGAGCGGGCCGAGGTCGCCGTCCTGGTGGTCGACGGGTCGCAGCCGATCTCCGAGCAGGACCAGCGGATCATCGCCACGGTCCAGGAGGCCGGCCGCGCGCTGGTGATCGCCTTCAACAAGTGGGACCTGGTCGACGAGGAGCGGCGCTACTACCTGGACCGCGAGATCGAGCGCGACCTCGTCCGGGTCCAGTGGGCGCCGCGGATCAACCTCACCGCGCGCACCGGCTGGCACATCGACCGGCTGGTCCCCGCGCTCGACGCGGCGCTGGGCGGGTGGGAGACCCGCGTCGGCACGGGCGCGCTGAACTCGTTCCTCGGCCGCCTCGTCGCCGAGCACCCGCACCCCGTCCGCGGCGGCAAGCAGCCCAAGATCCTGTTCGGCACGCAGCCCTCGACGTCGCCGCCGACCTTCGTCCTGTTCACCTCCGGCAAGCTGGAGGCGTCGTACCTGCGCTTCGTCGAGCGGCGGCTGCGCGAGGAGTACGGCTTCGTCGGCACCCCCGTCCTGATCCAGCAGAAGCCCCGCGAGAAGCGCGGGCGCCGCTGACCCGGCCCCTCGTGGGGCCTCGGCGTGCGCCTCCCTCGGTGGACGACGCCGGGGGGTGCGCACGCCCACCGAGGGAAGCAGCTCAGGCGACCGGGCCGTCGCCGAGGGTGACGGTGGCGTCGTGCGACGCCCCGGCCTGGTCGGTCCAGGTCAGCGACACCTCGTCGCCTGGGGAGTGGGCGGCGATCGCGCGGCTCAGCCCGGAGGTGCCGGACACCGATGTGCCGTCGATCGCGGTGATGGTGTCGCCCGCGGCGAGTCCCGCGGACGCGGCGGCCGAGTCGTCGTACACCCCGGCGAGCGTGCCGCCCTGCCCGAGGGCCACACCGAGGAAGGCGGGGAGACCGTAGGTGTAGTCGGCGCCGCTGACCCCGTCGCTCAGGTCGTCCGCCACGGCGAGCACCCGGTCGATCGGGATCGCGTAGCCGGTGACCTCCGCGCTGCCGCTGGACGCGGCGGTGGTCATGCCGACCACCTCGCCCTCGGCGTCGTACGTCGCGCCGCCGGAGTCGCCGGAGATGACGTCTGCGTCGAGCTCGATCAGGCCGGTGAGGCGCTCGCCCTGGACGGTCTGCTCCGACTGGGTCGTGATCGACCGGTCCAGTGCCGTGACGGTGCCCGCGGCGGAGCTGAGGTCCGCGGTCCCGTTGGCGTCGCCGACCGCGGTGACCGCGTCGCCGACCGACAAGCCGTCGGTGTCGGTACGGACCGTGGTCAGGCCGGAGGCGTCCTCGAGCCGGAGCACGGCGACGTCGTCGGAGGCGTCGGTGCCGACGACGCGGGCGGTGTACGTCCGCCCCGTCGCCATGTCCGTGGCCTCGATCGCCGTCGCGCCGGCGACGACGTGGTGGTTGGTGACCACCTCGCCGTCGGAGGTCAGCACCATGCCGGTGCCGGCTGCCTCGCCCTCCCCGAAGTCGACCTCGGTCTGGATCCGCACCAGGCCGGCGACCTGGGTGTCGTCGGCCTCCTGCGAGGCGCTCTGCGTGCCGCGGCGCACGACGGCACCGGAGCCGGGGAACGCGCGGTTGTCGGGGCGTGCGATCGCGGTGGTCCGCTCGCTGTGCGTGCCGTCGACGCCGTCGGCCACGGCGGAGCCGACGGCGAGCGTCGTACCCCCGGCGAGGAGGACCGCGGCGGACGCGCCGACGGCGGAACGGAGCAGGCGGCGCGACGTGCGGGAGTGGGTCATGGGTCCTCCTCGAGGTTCGGTGGACCCAGCACACCGCTGCGGGGGAAGAGGACGCCGAGGGGCCGCTGTGCGGTCGCTGTGGAGCCTGGAGGAAGTCCCTGAGACGTCACAGGCGGCACTCAGGCCCGTGGTCCGAACTGGCTCCGCGCTGCGGTAGTGTGCTCTCCGGCCGCTGAGAACGACGCGGCATCGGGCTGTGGCGCAGTTTGGTAGCGCACTTGACTGGGGGTCAAGGGGTCGCAGGTTCAAATCCTGTCAGCCCGACCACACGAACCGCCTCTGACCTGCTGAGATGCGGGTCAGAGGGGCCTCGAGGATTCGACTAAAGTCGCTCGAGGTGGGCGAAAAGTGGGCGGAAACTCGAACGCCCGGGTCGCTCGTGGTCAGTGCCGGTCGGCGCCGAACACCTGCAGGTGCTCGCGCAGGTCGGGCGCCTGCTTGGCCTTGGCGACGTAGTACTGCGCGGTGATCGCCTCGCTGCTGTGACCCAGCTGCGCGGCTGCGGCCCGGGTGTCGGTGGCGAGGTCGATGGCGGTGGCGACCGACTTGCGGAAGACGTGGAAGGTCACCCAGTCGAACTCGGTGCCGTGCACCAGTCGGCCCCACTTGGTCTCGAGGTTGGCGACCTGGTGCCAGATGCCTGTGCGGGTGGCGAACACTGCGTTGATCGGGTTGGCCGGCTTCTCCACCTGACGGCGCAGGATCACGTTGACCCCGAAGGGCGGCAGCGCCAGCACCCGATGGCCGGCGTCGGTCTTCGGCCAGGGCTGTCGGAAGGTGCCTCTGCCGGTCTCGGTGACGACGGTGCCGGAGACGGTCAGGGTGGGCAGGTCGCTGGCGAGGTCGACGGCGTCGTAGGTCAGCGCGAGGATCTCACCGATCCGGCACCCGGTGGCGAGCAGCAGGTCGACGATGTCGCGCAGGTCGTCGGTCATCGGCGGCCCACACCGCTTGAGGGCCATCGTGCGGTTGATGTGAGCGCGCAGGTCGCCGACCTGGGCCGGAGTGAGGACTGCGACGGATCGTCTGCTGCGCCTGATCCGGGCAACTTGGTCCACCGGGTTGGCGGCGAGCACGTCGTGGCGGACTGCGAGCGCGAACATCTGGCGCAGCGCGTTGCGCAGCTTGGCCACGGTCGCGCCGGTCTCGGCGTGCGTCTTGATCACCCGGTCGATGACGCTGGTGCGGCATGAGGCGATCGGTCGGAGTCCGATCGCCGGGACGATCTGGTTGTCGACGACGCCGCGGTAGCCGCGCAACGTGTTGGCGGCGATCCCAGCCACTTGTTTCTCGGCGAGCCACAGCTCGGCCAGGTCGGCGATGGTGGACTCGCCGGTGAGCTCGTCGCTCACGCCGTTGCTCTCGTTGAGGGACCGCAGCTTGAGTGCGAGCGCGGCCCTTGCGGCCGAGGCGGAAGCGCCGCGGGCTCTCTGCTGACTCTCCCGCTGAACGAGCGGTAGCGCGCCTCGGCCTGGTGGCTGCCACTGGCGACACGGGAGACCGTGATGGTTCCCCAGGTACCGGGCGGCATCGCTGGTCGCCCTGTCACGACGATGACCTCGGCGTGTACCTCGCACCGGCCTGTCGCGACCCGCCGTCTTGATTGGTGCCCTCGGCCATCGCCTGCTCCTCGTCCGACGGTGCTCGACGCCGGTCGTCGTCCGCCGTTGCTGTCGAGGCGTTCACAGTAGGCGCCTGCACGGACGGTGGGCCCGTCTCTGCGGCTTGTTGTGGAAGGCGCCGCAGTCGTGCTGCTTCGTGGACGGGGAGCCCGCATGCTGCGGCGGTCTCGCTCAGCGTGGGCCATCCGATGTCCTTGATCTCGGCCAGCAGGCGGCCAGCGCGAAGGTCGAGCTCGGCGACCAGGGCGTCGCGTTGGGCACGGGTGTCGCGGACCTGGGCGACGAGTCGCTCGGCGTGACGGCGGCGTACCCGGCTCTTCTGCGGCGTGAAGCGGTCGCGGCGGGCTCGCTGGCGGTCGGTCTGTTGGCTCATCGGTCCGCCCACCTCGGTCGGGGGACGGGGTCGAAGCGGATGCGGTCGATCTCGCCTTTCACGCCGTCCCAGCGGGCGTCGGTCAGGAGCCCGGCCTTGGTCCGTTCGCGGATGCCGCGCAGCACACGGCGGCAGCCTTTGGGGGAGTCCAGCACGATGCGCACGTGCTCCTCGAGCGAGAGCTCCACGGGCACGAACTCCTTGCCGATCGCACCGGCGGCAGCCGCGCGTCGTTCCTCAGAGGCGGCGCGGCGGCAGCGGGCCGAGCACCAACGCCGCGGACGGCCCGCCGGCCTGGGCACCACCTCATTCATCGCGGTGCCGCACCGCGGACACAACCGTTCGACGATCACTGCTGCTGCTCCATCTCGACCGTCCAGGCGATCTCCGTGGCTGCGCGCCACCGCAGGTGCTTGCCGACCCGGAAGCCCTGCGGCCCGTAGCCGGTGGTCCGCCAGCAGTAGATCGTCTGCTTGGGCACGCCGAGGTAGTTCGCGACCTCCTCGACCGTCCACAGCTCGCTGAACTCCATCGGCATCGTGGGTCGCCGCCCGGATCCCATCACGTGCTTCGCATTCCGGCTCGGAGAGGTCGCCGATGCCGTCGGCTCTCCGGTTGCTTCCCACAGCGACGGCTGGGTCTCGTGCTCTGCGTTGTTCGTCATGCCTTGATCTCCTTGCGAGTGCCTGGGCGTTAGCCCCTCATCACTCACTAATGGCCTCCGAGCGTGGTGTGCGCTCATCTCGAGCCCTTGCCGATCGCCGCCGCGCGACGCGGATCGTGGTGCACAGCCACCCCCCGGCGGGACTCACCGAGCAGCGAGCGCTGGCGTCGATGGGGGCTCAGGTAAGCGGGAGAGGGCCGCGGACGCGCGCCCACGCAATTTCGTCCGGCGGAGCCGTGCCCTGGATGCAAGAGGTGTGTGTGACTTCGTTGAGCTTGGTCCCCCCTTCATTTGCTGCGCGATGGAGATCTTGGCTGTCGGCAGTCGGACAGGTCGATGTGAGCGGCGGGGATCCGTAGCATGTGTGCCGCTGCTTGATGGGTTGTCGCGGACGAAATCGCTCTAGACCATCGCGCGACTGTTCTCGGTACGCTGCCGGCATGGCGCTCTTGGACCGCATCGCGATTGATCCCGAGGTCGTGCACGGTCGTCCTGCTGTGCGGGGCACGCGAATGAGGGTCTCCGACGTACTGTCTCTGCTCGCCTCCGGCGCCGACGAGGCGGAGATCCTCGACGACTATCCGTATCTGACGTCCGAGGACATCCGAGCCTGCCTCGCGTACGCCGCCGCTCAGGCCGACCACGCGGTCGTCGACGCCTCCTGAACCGATGCGGTTCTTGGTCGACGCGCAACTGCCGCCGGCCCTGGCCACGCTTCTGCGCGAGCACGGCCACGAGGCAGAGCACATCACCGACATCGGCCCAGCCGACGCGACGGACCGCGAGATCTGGCGGTTCGCGCTTGAGCACGACGCGGTCATCGTGACCAAGGACGAGGACTTCGCCGATATGACTGCGACGGGCCGCAAGGCCCCGCCCGTCGTCTGGATCCGCGCTGGCAACACGCGACGCGCGACCCTGCTCGCATGGTTCGAACCGCTCATTGAGCCAATCATCGAGACACTTGGTTCTGGCGACCGGTTGATCGAGCTGCGATAACGCGGGCGCGCACACGACCCAACCCGCGGGTCGGGAGATCAGCACCTCTATGGCGAGTAGGGCCCATCCGAGAGCCGCTTTCACAACCTGACGGAGGCGTGCCCAGATGGCGTTCCTTCCCCGGAAGCTCACCGGACGGGTGTATCGGGACAAGGCGTCACCGCCGGCACCTCCACAAGAACCGTCGCCGCAAGTGGTTCGTGAATCGGGACGCACAAGTGGCGCCCACATCCTGCTCGGTGATCGCACGACGCGGCTTGGGTCACGTCAGTCCTAGGAGACCGGTCGCTCCGTTGGTTGGCGAAGGTGGCGAGGGCCCGGCAGCGGTCGCGCAGTGCGTGCGCCCGGCGAGCGAACGGCTTGCGGAGGCCATGACGTTGACGGCGGCCCTGTGCGCCGGTGACCGGCTCCGATGAAGGCGGAATGCCAAATCCAACCGACGAAGTTAGGGAACCAACTCCAGTCCATGACTGCTCCAATCTATCGTTGAAGTGCTCTAGTACCCGGGCCCAGCCACTAGCTGTCGTTAGACAGACCGGGCTTAATCCTCGTTAGGGATTTTCCACGCGGCACGTGAAGTGCCCTCACGCCCATAAAGTCGTAGGTCCGGAGTCCCTACTACTCCGGCTCACCGACGACTGGTGTAGGTCGCTGGCTACCTTGGCTGAACACAATCCCGTACCCGCGAGCGACCAGTTCTGGCCAGTCCACAGTGGGCGACTCGACCTCGCAAACCATCCCACCCAGACCGTCCATCGTGACGCGGGTGAACCGTCCGAGAGCCCCACCAAGATTCGCCATCTGACCTACTTGGGGCACTCGAGCGAACACTGTGCGCCCCACGAGCCAGACCTGTCTGCCATCTCTGACACGCATTGGCTCGCGCGCACCGTTGAGCGGCGTCACCCAGACAGTTCCTGGCGGCATCCGGCGAGCCTTCTTCTGTTCTGCCATCCGCCCATCATCGCCCGGCCGACGCCGACTGGACTCGGTCACCGGGACGGGGACGCCGCGGGCACCTCGATGGAGAGCTCAGAACTTGGTGATGAGGCCCCGCCGGCGTTGGCCGTAGCGGGATCGCTCTACGGTGACGCGATGCCATCGGCCTGGTCGCCGCGCAGGGTCAGAAGCGATCGTTTGTGAGAGCCCTTCTTGTGTTCCTCGTCGGTAGCTGGTCGCCAGCGTGTGCATAGTCGGTGCGTGCGTGCGTGCGCTCGTTTACCGCTCCATCCCTTAGTCGAGGTGGTCGCGTGCCCACATCGCCGCGCTCGTGCGGTCGGAGACTCCAATCCGGCGGAACACGCTGCCCAGGTGCGCCTTCACGGTGCGCTCGGTGATCCCCAGAGTGCGAGCGATCTGCTTGTTGGCCCGTCCCTGCGCGACCAGCCGCAGCACTTGGACCTCGCGCGGGCTCATCGCGACGGCCGACCTCGTCGTGGTGCCGGGGAGCAGTGACGAGGCGACTCGCGGGTCGAGCGGCGCGTGGCCCGCAGCCGCGGCACGTACGGCTGCGAGCAGCTGGTCGGGCTCGGCGTCCTTGAGCTGGTATCCGATGGCTCCGGCCGCAACGGCCGCGCCCACCCGCGCCTGGTCTGAGAACGACGTCAGCACCACCACGCGCACGTGTGGGTGGGCGGCGGTGATCGCGGCCGTGGCTGCGACGCCGTCCATGCCGGGCATGGATAGGTCCATCAGCACCACGTCGGGTGCTGCGCGGTCCACCGCCGCGAGAGCCTCCGCGCCGTCCGCGGCTTGGGCGACGACGCTCAGGTCGTCCGTGGCGTCGATCAGCCCGGCGAGCCCGGCGCGCACCATCGCGTGGTCGTCGGCGAGCAGGACGGTGGTGCTGGTCATCGGTCTCCTCCGGTGGAGCTGGGGTCGGACTCCACGTCGCCGTCGTCGTCGGTGTCGCCGGCTCGCACGTCCTCGGGAAGTCGCAGGGACCATCGGGTGCCTGCGCCCGGTGCGGTGGCGATCGCCAGGGTGCCGCCCGACCCGGAGACCAGGTCGGTCAGTAGCTGCAGGCCTAGGTGACCCGGCTCGCGGGACCAGCGCTGCCGGTCGAGGTCGAACCCCGGCCCGGTGTCGCTCACCTCGAGCACGACGCCGGTTCCCGAGCGAGCGAGGGTGAGGTGCGCAGAGCAGGGGGCAGCGTGCTTGGCGGCATTGCGCAGCGTCTCCTGCGCCACCCGGAAGACCAGTCGCTGCTGCCGGGTGCTTAGCTGGTCGACCGCCGCCTGCTCGAGCCTCAGAGCGACCTTGAAGTCGTCGGCGCGCACTGATTGGGTCAGGTCGCCGAGCGCAGCGGCCAGGCCTGATCGGGCCAGGCTCGGCGGGTAGATGTCGACCAGCAGGGAGCGAACCGCGCGGATGCTTGTGCGGACGCTGGCCGACACCTGCTGCAGGTCCTTGGCCAACGCCGTCTGGCCGGAGCGTTGCGCGCGCGCCGTGGCGCCGGCGACGGCGAACGAGGTGGCGGCGAGGTCCTGGACTGGCCCGTCGTGCAAGGTTCCTGCGATGCGCCGCCGCTCGGCGGAGGACGCGTCGACCGCACGCTGCAAGAGTACGACGCGCTGCTGCTGGGATCGGCGCACGCGACGCAGCAGGTGGACGACCACCGGGATGACCAGCACCACGAAGAGCAGCAGGGTCGACACGGTGACGCCCGCGAACCCGCGCCAGAGCTGTCCTGTACGCCGGTTGACCTGGTTGTAAGGGGTGTAGATCTCGAACAGCGCCTCGCGCCCTGCGGCGGTCCACACCGGGCGGTACACCTCGACCAGTCGGGCGCCGATCCGGCGGTCGAGCTCGTTTTCGGGGCGGCTGAGGCCGGAGATCTCGGCCTCGGTCCGTGGCGTGTCGAGCACGGCGCGCTCGTCCTCTTCCAGACCGAAGCGTCGACCGATGAGATCAGGCTGGTCGGAGTAGACGATGCTGCCCTCGGGGGACCAGATCTTCAGCCGGACGACGCCGTCGCCCAGGACACGGGTGCGCACCAGCCGGTCGAAACGGGCCACCGCTGCGGGGTCACCGTCGAGGAGCGCGTCGGTGAGCGAGGGCTGCACGACCGCCTCGGCCAGCACGTCTGCCATGGCCGCCGCGTCGTTCACCGACTCACGCTCGGCCAGTCGTCGCGAGGCCAGCGAGCCACCGAGGGTGACGACCAGGAGCGCGACTATCACGCCGGCGGCGAGCTGGAGCACGAGACGGCGCACGCGCAACGGCGGGTCGGACGCGGTGTCGTCACCGGGAGCGACCAGCACCCGCCACCGTGCGGAGTGCGCCTGGTTAACGGTCGGGGACGCCGGGGTCGTGACCTCAGTCGTCTGATCCGTGTCCACTCGAGCCCCTGTCGTCACCGCCGTGGTCGTCACCGGCAGCTCCACCACCGTGCCCACCAGTGTGACCCGGTCCCGAGGTCCTCGTCGGCGTTCGACCACCGTGGTCGTCCCCAGGCTCGGCGTGACGCGTGCGGCCACCGTGGTCGTCCCCAGGCTCGGCGTGACGCGTGCGGCCACCGTGGTCGTCCCCACGCTCGGCGTGACGCGTGCGGCCACCATGGTCGTCCCCACGCTCGGCGTGACGGGAGTGAACCACGTGGTCTTGCACCCCGGGGGATCGGGGCGCCGCAGCGGTGGCTGCACTGGCGGGAGCGTCGACGGGGCTCGTCGCCGTGGTGGCGGCCGAGCTCGGCGGCCGCACCGGCACGGCGCGGGAGAACGAGGCGTTGCCGGCGAGCCCGACGACGGCCGGTACTAGGGCGGCGGCGGCCGCCGCGGCGGTGAGGGCGATGCGCTTCTTCATGGGTGAGACCTCCATCTCGACGGGGCGACGGCGGTTGGTGCTCGTCGCTGGTCCCAGACTCGGTACGCCGGTGGTACGCGCGCCATCGGGCATTGGTCGTAGTACCCCGGCGACGGGCGCGGCGACGTCGCGACCTCGACGGCCATCCTCGGGTCAGACGTCTCGGACCGGTGTCAGAGCCTCGGCGCGCGCCCGAGGGACCACACCAGGACCCATACCGACCCGGCCACCAGCACCATCGCGCCCGGGATGTGGACGGCGAGGGTGTCGCGGCCACCGGTGGCCGCCTGGACGAAGCTCAGCACGAACACCACGACGGCGAGGATCGCGACCGCCGGAGAGGTCCGCGCGCGGTACCAGTGGACGCACGCTGCGATGGCGACCAGACCGCTGGTCACGTGCAGGGTGATAGCGCCGGCCGCGTGCAAGTCGTCGGGTCCGGGGAAGAGCTCACCCGCGGTGACGAACTGCCAGGCGACGTTGACCACGCTCAGCACCGCGAACAGCTGCAGGAGACGCAGAGCGGTCGCGCTCGGGCGCGCGGACGTGCCGGAGCTGCTGGGGGTGTCGGGGTGGACGGTCATGGGACTTCCTGTTCGTCGTACGGGTCGAGTGAGCTGAGGTCGAGGGTCGCCCGCGCGGGGCGGGCGACCCTCGACCGATCGGCGCGACGGGGGATCAGCCGCCGATCGGGGTGGGGTTCTGCGGGTCGGGGGGACCGGCAGCGACCCGCGGATCCGGTTCTGCGCCTGACAAGCTTGCGTGCAGCTGGTTGCGCCCTGGCTCAGCTCGATCGCGTCCTCACCGAGGACTCCGCCCATGCGCCCGCCGGACGCGACCGACCAACGGGTGGTGGTCCCGTCCTGGAAGGTCTTGGTGGCGACCTGCGGGCTGTCCTTGCCCAGGAGCATCTGGTGAGCTCCGGGGCCGGAGCTCACGGCGTCCTGACCGTCTGCGAAGTTGATCTTCCCGGTATAAGAGTTCACGAAGTAGAACAGCGTCGGGCCGAGCTTGTGCTCGATGACGACGTTGCTTGTCCCGAACTCGGGCTCCATCTGGAAGATCCCGCCCTGGGGCGCGTCCTTGGCCTGGACCTTCAGCTTGCCGGCCGAGGTGGTGAAGATCGCGGTCAGCGTGTCGTCGCGTACCTCGAGCTGGCTCAGCCGGGCACCGCTGCGCTGGCTCGCGGTCAGCGAGGGGACCTTCGAGGCGAAGATGACCGTAGGCCTGGTGACCATCCGGTCCGGTGCCTGCGCCCCGGTCAGGGAGTAGTCGTAGACCCCCAGGGTGGAGGGGTCGATGAGGAAGCCCACGTGCACGCCCTTGACTGCCACACGGTCGCGCACGGTGACGTCCCTGAGCTTGACGTCCTTGCCGGCGGCGGGGTTGTAACTCACGCCGTTCACCGTCACCGCGAAGTCACCGGCGGCCGAGGCGCCGCCGCCGGCGTGGTCGTCTTCGGGCTCACCGCCCTTGGCCTGAGCGGCCGGCGCGAGGGCCAGCAGGGCGGCCACCAGGCCGCCGAGGGCCGCGGCACGAAGCCCACGAGAAGAGGTGGGAGCGAGCATGAGCATCTCCAGGAGTGCGGGCGCGCGCATGGCGCGCGGACGAGTGACCCGGGCCGGGTCAGGAGAATCAAACGGCCCGCACGGTCCTAGTTGCGAGATGGACATTGGTACTAGTACCCGCCTCATCCCCGCAGCGGCATCACCCGCAGTCGTCGCGCGCGGCTGTCACGGACACCCGTCCGCCGGTCAGCCGAGCACGCCGGATCCTTCGAGGACCAGCACGACCCCGAAGAGGGCGAACAGCGCGGCCGCGCCGAACTTGATGGCCTTCTCGGGCAGCTTCTTGGCCAGCAGCGCACCAACGACGATGGCGAGCGCGTCGGCGGCGACCATACCGACCGTGCTGCCGATCCACGTGCCGAGCCAACCCTCCTGGGTGGCCAACGTGATCGTAGCCAGCATCGTCTTGTCGCCCAGCTCGGCCAGGAAGAACGCCACACCCACGGCCAGGATCGCGGCGCCGGTCGCACCGCGGGCCTTCGACGCCTCCTCCTCGGTGAGCTCGTCACCGCGCAGCGTCCACACCGCGAAGCCGAGGAACGCGACCCCGGCGACGATCGAGATCACGCCCTGGTATTGGGAGAACCCGGCACCGATGAGCGCACCGATGCCTACCGAGGCCAGGTGCACCACGGCCGTCGCGACCGTGATGCCCAACAGCACGTCGCGGGCGCGATAACGGGAAGCGAAGGTCATCGCCATCAGCTGGGACTTGTCCCCGAGCTCGGCGACGAAGATGACGGCGGTACTGAGCAGGAACGCATACATGCGAGATGTCTCCTTGCCGGACGTACCTGGCGAGGAGACGAGAGAAGCTGCGGACGTCCCTTCGACCAGGACGCCCACGACGGGTGGGGTGTCTGGTCGAAAGTCTCGTCCGCCCGACCCTGGGGCCTGGCCCGCTGCACCGGAGCAGAAGCTCAGTGTGTCGACGCAACGATCGGGGACTACTTCCTTTCGCCGGTGAGTTTGGCACATTACGTGCTCGCGGCCACCGTTGAGGCGCGTGTGGTCGCTCACGTCCCCGGCGATAGGCGGTCGATCGAGGCTTGGAGGCCTGACGGAGCTCGGCTTAGTCGCGGACTATTGCCGTGTCGCGAGCGCATTGCCCACGGTTGCCGGAGTGCATCGCACTCCCGGGACGCGCAGCGTGGCGTCTAGACCAGGTTGTTCGCGTTAAGACGCCGAGGGTGTCGTGGACTGGTGTCCATCCCGAATCTCGGTTCCACGGACTGGATCTACGGCAGCGTCAACGAAATCGCTAGGCCGAAATCGTCATGTCCCGCAGGACGATCGCTCTACGGTGACGCCGGCGCTCCGCCTAGTCCCCGCCAGCAGGGTCGCCTGTCCGCGTCGGCCAGGGGTCTAGCTGTTCGCGACGGCGAAGCTTCGCCTTGCGATAAGGGTCTGGTCGATCTCGAGTCGCCACTCGTAGCGGGTGTTGTCTTTGAGTGCCATCCCGGCGGCGATGTTGAAGGCCAGCGCGTTGGTGGTCGAGGTGCATGGAGTGTGTCCGGCTTGGGCGGCGGCTTCGATCTTGCCTGCGATGGTCAGCGGTGCCGGTTGGTCAGTGGTCGGGTCGGTGCCGAACAGGACCTGGGTGCCGTCCTCGTCGACCAGCTCCAGATGGAGGTCGCGACTGGTGAGCTGCTCGTGGGGTTCCAGCTCGAGGAACACCACCACGGCGCACTGCCCCAGCGGGGTGGTGGTCTGCGTCCATCCCAGGCCCAGCGCGTGGACGGTTCCGCTGGAGTCGCCTTGCGCGCTGTTGGCCAGCAGCACGGTTGCTTCCACGGTTGAAGCCTCCACGGGTTCGATCCCGGAGCACAGGTACCCCTAAGGGTATCGACGGACGTCGGCGGGCATTTGGCACAATCAACACTAAGTGCAGGCTGTCCGCAGTTCTCCACGCGTCCGCTGACATCGTCCGAGAGAGTTCGAGCACGTGCTGGTGGCCCCTCGCCGAGTCGGTAGGCCGCAGGCCGGTGCGGCACGACGGCCGGGACGGGTTCCGGTCCACAGCGGCGACCGTGCCCGTGTCGGACGCAGAAGCCTGGTCCGGACGTCGGTGTGGACGCTGCCGGTGGTCGCCACCGCGACCGCAGCCCCCGCCATGGCGGCCTCGTGCAGCACCCAGTACGCCGGCACGCTGGACTGGGCCAGCAACTACACCCGCAGCAGCGCCACCTCTGGCACCGCCAGCGTCCCGGTCGGCGCGGCGGGCAACGTCGGAGTCACCCTGTCCTCGACGTTCACCGGGTACACCGCATACACCCAGACCCCGCCCAACCTGTCCTCGTACTCGCCGGTCGGGGGCACCGGGGCCGCCGGGCTGTCGCTGGTGCAGACCGCGAACAGCGCTTCGGTGACCAACAACTCGGCCAACAACCAGACGCTCACGATGACGTTCAACCGTCCCGTCTACAGCCTGAGCTTCCTGATCACCGACCTGGACTACAACGCCAACCAGTACCGCGACGGAATGGCGGTCACCAGCACGGCCGCCTACACGACCACCGTGCCGAGCGGATCGACCGTCGTCGGGGCGGGCACCACCGCCAGCCCCTTCCAGTCCTCGGCGAGCGCCGCCTACGACAACAACACCGGCACCGCAGGAAACATCCGGCTCACCTTCGCCGGACCCGTCAACTCGGTCCAGTTCATCTACTGGAACCTCCTGCCCCCCGCACAGGCGACCGCCACCGCACTCAACCAGGGCGCCTGGATCTCCAACATGACCCTCACCGCCCGCAACCCCAACTGCGCCTAAAACCAAAGCAAGGGTTGTGACCCCTGAACATCGCATCGGGCGACGGCACGGGCAAACCGCAGAGCGAACCTCATCTGGCGTCCTTGGACGCCGCGCCCCGGCGCCAGCCTTCGTCAGTCCGCTCGGGGATCGCTAACTGGCGATATCGCAGCTGACCATCGCGAGGTTGGCCGTGATTGTCAACGAGAGCGGCGGTATCGCGCAAGGGTCGGATCGTTGTCGGGTTCGGTTTGAACCGGATGAGAGGGGTTCAGAAGCCGCCGCCAGCGCCGCCACCGCCGCCACGGATGTTGTTGCGATAGGCGGCGGCGCGGGCCTCGTCGGCCTTCGGGTCGTTGCGCTGGCCGACCCCGCCGGGGCCCATCCGTCCGCTGGTCACCCAGGCGATGATGAGACCGACGATCACGACAATGGCGGCGATGATCCAAAACATGAGATGCCTCCTCGATGGGCGGTTGCACTAAACGTACGCCGCTGGACGGGTATGGGGTGCTCCGTGCCGGTCAGGTTCGTGGGACGCGCCGTGGTTCCCCACCGAGGGCCGTTCTAGGTGCGGCAGGCTAGCTCAGCGGCGGTGGGCCAGGGGCGAGTCGGTGATCGTGCGCTCGGGGTTCAGCCGGTTCGGGGCCGCCGGCGACTCGTCCGCGTCGGGGACGCGGAAGGTGAGCCGCAGCGGGTTCGCAACGGTCCGGTGGTCCAAGTCGGGCCGCGTCGCTGTGGCCGTTGACGCCCAGCGTGTCTCCAGGTGCCCACAGCAAGGTTGGGGGCCGACGACAGCGCGGGGAACCAGCAGTAGAACAGGGTGAGCAGCGCCAGCCGCTCCAACCAGCGCACGGGCGCGGACGTGCTCTAGCTCGACTGCTCGGAGGTGTCCGCAGGGGGGCTAACCCTCATCATTCATGTTCGGCGCAGCGTTTCGCAGATCCATCGGGGCACCGAGGCTTCACAGCCCGAATGGGGATCGTCGACCGGAACCGCGGCTCGACGTCCGCGCGTTGGAGAGGCATGGAGCGGCACATTCCCACCCGAGCGAGCTGGGCAGCGCCGTGCGCGGCGCTGTGGTGCGCCACGTTCGCGGGTCTGCACCTCTTCTGGGCCTTCGGCGGCTCCGCTGGTCTCGCGTCCTCTGCCGGTCGCGATCTCGCGGCACGGCGGCCGACATGGTTCGTCGTCTTCGGACTCTACGGAGTCGCGCTCGTGCTGCTCGTCGGCGTTGGCCTTATCGCGACGGCGAGCGCGACCCAGCTCGGCAGGTGGCGTCGCCTCGTCGTCGCGCTGCTGAGTGTGGTCGGCCTGCTTCTCCTGCTGCGCGGTGTCGGACTCGAGCTGGCGCTCGCCGCGAACGTGGGCGGTATTCGAGCTCAGGTGGGGCCGACGGAAGTCCACTGGAGCCAGATTCTCTGGAACCCGTGGTTCGCCCTGGGCGGCGCCTCGTTCATCGTGGCGTCACTGCAGCTTCGCCGATGTCCGTACGATCCGGCTGCGTCGCGCTGAAGGATGGTCCAGCGGTGGCACAGCGATGGACACTGTTGGCGTGTCGGGGGTCAGAGTGTCTGCTCAAGAAGTTGCTGAGCGTGCGCCTCGACTGCGGGGTTGGCTCCACCTGGGGGCATCTCCGCTAGCGCTGATCGGCGGGCTGGTGCTCGCGCTGGCCTCTCCTGATGCGCGGACCCAGGTCGGCTCGGCGATCTTCACAGCCGCGGCCCTGCTGAACTTCCTCGCGTCGGCCGCGTTGCACCTGGGCAGCTGGCCTCCTCGCGCCGCGCCTTACGTGCGGCGGATAGATCATGCCAGCATCTTCGTGCTGATCGCCGGGAGCTACACCCCGTTCACGCTGCTGATGCTCACCGTCCCGCACCAGGTGGTTCTGCTGTGGCTGGCCTGGGGAGGCGCGACGCTCGGTGTCGTGTTCCGGCTGGTCTGGAGCACCGCGCCGAGGTGGCTCTACACGATGCTCTACCTAGTCCTCGGCTGGGGCTCAGTCTTGTTCCTCACCGACTTCGCCGACTACACCCCCATCGCCGTACCCCTCTTGCTGGCGGCCGGCGGAGCGCTCTACACCGCCGGCGGGGTCGTCTACGCCGTGCGCCGCCCGAACCCCTCGCCAGGCTGGTTCGGCTTCCACGAGGTCTTCCACGCCCTCACCATCGCGGCGTTCGCCTGCCAGTACGCGGGCGTCTTGATCGCTACCATCTCTCGCCGGCCAGGCTGAGTCTGTAGGCGAGAACGTGCGTTCGACCTGTAGACAGGGGCTGTGGCGCAGAGGGTGACGATCGTCGTTCCTGCCAAGCACCACGAGGAGATCTGGCACCAGGTCAATGCTTCGCCGGTTGTCCGTGACCGCACTATGGCTGACCACGGCGAAGTGATGACGATCGAGTTCGTCACCGATGCGATCGAGCAGGTGATCACCTCGGCACTGATCGATATCTGTCGTGCAACCGTGGTCTCGACACCGATCTAGGACGGCTGCAGGGTAGCCATCACGGCTCCCGCGACATCTGAGCCGCCCGCGCCCATTCTCGACGCAGCCAGAAGGACGACGTCGCCGCGTGTGATCGACCACGTCAGTACTCCATGCCTGTGCCGTGGAACGAACGGCATGCGGTACGTGCCCAGTGCGGGGATCCCCGACCCCTCACGACGTTAGTCAACGGGTGGCGTTCTCGCGTGCTTGGCGATCAGCCTGCGTTGGTCGCAATGCTGGGGAAGTATAAATAGGCGCCTACCCACGCAGAATCTTGAGCTTGCCGAGGGGGGACGATGCCCGAGTCGCCTAAGCAGTCCGCGCGTGCGGACAACAGCGACACCGGTGACGCTGCGCCAGCCGGCGTACGGGACAATCGCAGCGCCAAAGTCGCGTTCGTGGTGCTGATACCCGTCTCGCTCCTTTCCGGCACAGTCTCCCCCTTCGTCGCTGAGGGCCAGTGCGCCGACTCGTGTAACGACGCCCTGTCCGCCGCTGGGATCATCGGCGGGTGGGGCTCTGTCGCGGTGGCCATTCTTATCGGTCTCGTAGCCGAACTACTGGTGACCACGGGAAGGAACCACCGTCCGATGGCGCCGTGGGCATGGGGTGCGGTCGCCCTGCCGATAGCCGGCGCCGTGTTCGCCGCCGCGATGGGATCTATCGCTGCTGGCTGAGCCCTGGGTAGTCGCCCACAGCCAGCACGCCCGGAAGAAGTCAGTTCGTAGGACGACGCGAACCTCTCGCCACGCTCGGACCGAACAGCGAAACCAGCCCGTCTGAACGCCCCCGTCGCGCAGGGCGCCCACCCAGTGCGAGGTAGCCGGTAGACGCCGGGGGTTGAACCAGCTGGGGATGGCTCTACGGTGACAATGGTGAGAGCGGTTCGGCTGCATGCCGAAGGGTCGCAAAACATAGTTCTGACCTCGTGCACATCGACCAAGACGATGGTGCTGGCGTGAACCAAGGTGTGGACCTCATCAGGCGTCGGCCTCACGGCGCACCAGCGTGATGAATTCGTCGGCCATGGCGAGCTGCCGGGTCAAACGGTCGCGCCGCTCTGCGGCCTCGCTGAGCACGCCGCGCAGCCGTCGACGCGCCCCGTGAAGGTCGCCGGTCGCGGCGCGGATTGTCTCGATGTCGGCCATGACGGCCTTCATCTGCTCCAGCGAAAACCCGAGGGGCTTCATCCGCCGGATGACGAGGATCTTCTCGACGTCGTCGGCGGTGTAGAGACGGAAGCCGCCCTCGCTGCGACCCGACGGGACGACCAGGCCCACCTCATCCCAGTGGCGCAGGCTACGCAGCGAGAGCTCGGTGCGTGAGGCGACCTCGCCGATGTGCATGACGTCGTCGGTGGTCACGAACCTGATCCTGGCACGACGATTTCAACTCTACCCTGACGTAAGGGTAGAGTCTGGCTCAGACTTCCGCTGATCCCCCCAATCAGCCCTATGCCCACCGTGGGCGCGCGACCGTGTCGCCGCCGCCCGTGGGACCTACCCCGATCGGAGTTCGCCCGTGCCCACGTCCGCCCGCACCGAGGACCGCACCCCCAGCGTCGCCGCGGTCCTACGCTCGCCACGACTGCTGCGGACTGAGGCCCTCGCCGGCCTCGTCGTCGCACTCGCGCTGATCCCTGAGGCGATCTCGTTCTCCATCATCGTCGGCGTCGATCCCCGCGTCGGGTTGTTCGCGTCGTTCACGATGGCCGTGGCCATCGCCTTCCTGGGCGGGCGCCCGGCGATGATCTCCGCCGCGACCGGTGCCATTGCTCTCGTCATCGCCCCCGTGATGCGCGACCACGGGTACGACTACCTGATCGCCACCGTGCTGCTCGGGGGCCTGATCCAGGTCGCCCTTGGGCTCGTGGGCGTCGCCCGGCTGATGCGGTTCGTCCCGCGCTCAGTGATGGTCGGCTTCGTCAACGCGCTCGCCATCCTGATTGCGGAGTCGCAGCTCGAGCACGTGATCAACGTGCCGTGGGCCGTCTACCCGATGATCGCGATCGGCGTCGCCGTCATCGTCGGCTTCCCCCGCATCAACACCGTCGTGCCGGCCCCGCTGGTGGCCATCGTCGCCCTGACGGCGTTCACCGTCCTGGCGGCGGTGAATGTGCCCGACGTCGGCGACCAGGGCGCGCTCCCGGACAGCCTCCCGAGCGTGTTCGTGCCCGATGTGCCGCTGACGCTACACACGCTGCAGGTCATCGCGCCGTACGCCCTCGCGATGGCCGTTGTCGGCATCCTCGAGTCGCTGCTGACCGCCACGCTGGTCGACGACATCACCGACACACCCTCGAGCAAGAAGCGCGAAGCCGTCGGCCAGGGCGCCGCCAACCTCGTTACCGGATTCTTCGGCGGGATGGGCGGCTGCGCGATGATCGGTCAGACCATGATCAACGTGCGCGCCTCCGGGGCGCGCAGCCGCGTCTCGACCTTCCTGGCCGGGACCTTCCTGCTCGTCCTGGTCGTCGGGTTCGGCGATGCGGTCGCCCGCATCCCGATGGCCGCGTTGGTCGCGGTGATGGTCATGGTCGCCGTCGGCACCTTCGACTGGCACTCCGTGCGCCTCTCGACCCTGCGCCGGATGCCACGCTCCGAAACCGCCGTCATGGTCTCGACGGTTGCGGTCACCGTCGCCAGCCACAACTTGGCAGCAGGGGTCGTGGTGGGAGTGCTGGTCGCGATGACCCTCTTTGCCCGCCGGGTCGCCTGCCTCACCCGCACGCACCGCGAGGTCGTCATCGACGACGACGGTGCGGCCGTGGCGACGTACCGAGTCACCGGCGAGCTGTTCTTCGCCTCCAGCAACGACCTCGCCACACAGTTCGCCTACGCCGACGACCCCAACACCGTCGTCATCGACCTATCGAACTCCCACATCTGGGACGCCTCCACCGTCGCCACGCTCGACGCCATCACCACCAAATACGCCCGGCGCGGCACACACGTGCAGATCACCGGGCTCAACACCAACAGCGCAGACCGCCACGAGCGGCTCTCCGGCCGCCTCGCCAGCCACTGAATACCTGCGACCAGAACGATGGGCGAAGCCACCCGCGATGACGCGGCGGCTTACATGCCCCGGATAGCGAACCCCAACCGAGACCCCGCAGGCGAGGCCCACACGCCGGCGATGGACCCGGGGTGACGTTCCCGTAAGACCCGTCCGGATGTCGTCACCGGGACAGGGGCGTTATCCGGACCGAGCGTGCGAGGCAGACGCTGCCACAGCCGGTCGCGAAAAATGCGTGTCGAAACCGCGGGCTGCTACCTGTGTCTGGCCCGACGTGCCCAGCACCTCGCGGCTGCGCGGCGCCGAGTGTCCGAGCGTCCCCAGATGGTCGCTGCCCATACCGAGCTCTCTCACGAAGCCGACGGTGTCATGCGTCGAGGTCGAGCAGCGTTACGGCGATCAGGCCCGTGGGGGAGCGGGTGTCAGAAAGCTGCTGGCTCAGGGACGAAGGTCGTCAATCGTGTCGACGCGTCGGGATCAGTGGCGTTGCGGTGTCACAGTCTCGTCTTGGCGCACGGAGCGCACCTCCTACGCCGAGGAGGCTTGACGTTCTCGGGGTCGGGCCGCACATCGCGCGCCTCTGAGGAGCAAATTTGGCGGGCGAAAAGTGGGCACAAAGTCAGCCGGAACTGACCGTCGTCAACAACGAGTGACCAGCACGAAACGCAGTAGAGGCGAGTGAACGTGCAGGTCAGAGGCCTAAAGACCAAAACAGACGACAGTTCTCCCCGACTACGAAGAAGGCCTCAGGAATTCCAAGGGGTCGCAGGTTCAAATCCTGTCAGCCCGACCACACACACCGCCTCTGACCTGCGGGGATGCGGGTCAGAGGGCGTCGATGCCTCGGTGAGGATCGCTCGAGATGGGCGGGAATTCGAAGGCTCGCGTGCCGGTGGCCAGCACTGGTGGCGCCGAGCAACGGCCCACGCCCCAGCCTTCGTCGACGGCGCCGCGCGGGACGGCGGTTCCCCTCCGATGGCGGCGGCGGTCGCCGAGGCTGCCGCCCTCCTGTGCGCTCGAGGACGTCGACTCTCGCTCGGCTTCCGAGACGGCCGCTGATGCCTGGATCATGGCTGACCCGCTCACCGAGGTGCCGGCCTCCGGGACGGCCGGGGCCGTCTTGCGAGTCGGTAACCGAAACGACCTCCGCTCGTTGCTCACGCTGAGTGCCGTTGACCGAGGAGCCCGGGATGTTGCGTCGAGTGTTGCACCTCGCCGTGGCCACAGCGCTCGCGGTGACCGCCGCCCTTGCTCCCGATCAGCCGTCGGCGAGCGCGGCGCAGGCGCCGTACACCGCCACTGACCTGCACTTCAAGGTGACGGTGGGACCAGGCGGGGACCAGACGTGTGACATCGAGGGCACCGTGTACGTGCCCGACGACGCCGGACCGTCGAGCCGGGTGCCGGCGATCCTGTCCACCAACGGCTTCGGGGGCAGCAAGGACGACCAGGACCCGCTGAGCGCGTACGCGGCCTCGCACGGCTACGTCGCGCTGACCTACTCGGGGCTCGGGTTCGGCAACTCGAGCTGCGACATCACCCTCGACGACCGCGACCACGACGGCGAGGCCGCCGCCCAGCTGATCGACTACCTCGGCGGGAAGGCGGGCATCGCCTTCACCAACGCTGACCACACGGAGACCGCCCCGCCGCTCGACGCGGTCCAGCTCGACGGCGACGCCGCTGATCAGGACCCCCGGGTCGGCATGGTGGGCGGCTCGTACGGAGGTCAGGTGCAGTACGCCGCAGCCGCCGTGAGCGACAAGCTGGACACGATCGTCCCGATCATCACCTGGAACGACCTGAGCTACTCCCTCGGCCCGAACAACACCGACCAGCTCGACTCGCCACCGCAGGTGAGCACGCGGACCCCGGGGGCGCCGAAGACGAACTGGGCACTGGCCTTCAGCGCGATCGGCCTGACCGGCGACGTGGCGAACCAGCAGCCCGACCCGCTGACGTCGGCATGCCCGAACTTCCGTGAGGAGGTCTGCCCTGCTCTCGCCGGTGGCGTGGTCAACGGCGCGTTGGCCCCGGAGGACGTGGCGTTCCTGCGGCACGCCTCGGTGCGCGACTATGCCGAGGACGTCACCATCCCGACGCTGATCCTGCAGGGTCAGGCCGACACGTTGTTCAACCTCAACGAGGCCGCTGCGACGTACACCGCGCTGCAGGAGCAGGGCACCGACGTCAAGATGAGCTGGATCGAGTACGGCCACTCCGGCCCGCCCGCCGACGGCGAGCTGGACCTGGGTGCTCCCGACCCCGCGACGCAGCACATCACCAAGCGGATCTTCGACTGGTTCGCCCACTACCTCAAGGACGAAGCGACGGCCCCGACCGGGCCCGAGTTCTCCTACTTCCGAGACTGGGTGGACTACGAGGGCATCGCGACCCCCGCCTACGCCTCCAGCGACAGCTACCCGGTCGGCCGCCGTTCGACGTACCACCTCTCCAGCACGCCGAGCAGCACCGGCACCGGCGGGATGCTGGTCACCGACCGGGCGGACGTCACCACGGGCAGTCAGAGCTTCGCCGCCACCGCCGTCCCGGTTCCCGACGAGGACCTGGACGTGGTCGGGATGTTCCTCGACCAGCCCGAGCAGCCGGAGCCGGCCACCGACCTGCCCGGCACCGCAGCCCGCTACGACACCGCCCCGTTGGGCCGTCACGTCGACGTCGTCGGCTCACCCGAGGTGCGGCTGCAGGTCGAGGCGCCGACGGTCGAGCAGACGCAGGGAGGCGACGTCGGCAAGCTCGTGGTCTACCTCAAGATCCGCGACATCGCCCCCGACGGCACGTCCGAGGTGGTGCGCAACCTCGTGGCACCCGTCCGGTTCCCCGACGTCGCAGATCCCGTCACCGTGACCATGCCGGCATTCGTGCACCGGTTCGAGAAGGGCCACAGGATCCGGCTCTCGGTCAGTGGGAGCTCGCCCAACTACCGCGGCAACACCGCCGCGGTCCCGGTGACGGTGGACACCACGAGCGGCCCCGGCGCCGCGGCCGCGGGCGGGGGTCTGCCGCTGCAGAGCATCACCCTGCCCACGCTGGGCGACATCCCACCGTCGGCGGGAACACCGCCCCGGAGCGGACCGGAGCCCGGCACGAACGATGACCCGAGCGCTGGTCCCGGCGACCGGCCCGAGCACGACGACGCTCGGACCTCCGCCGCGGGCAACGGCACGCCCCGTGCTGCGACAGGTGACTACTCGTCCTCCGGCTCGTCGTTGCCCGACACCGGCGGGCCGGTGCTGTGGCTGCTGATCCTGGGTGGCGTTCTGCTCGCGTCGGGCGCGGTGCTGCTGCGCTCCCGCGGATCCGCACGCCAGGGGTAGCAGGGGGGGCTGTGGGCAGCGCGGGCCCAGGTCGTCGCAGTGGAGTCGCCCGAGCGACGATCACTGTGCTGGAGGCGTCGACGAGGCGACGCCGTCCTGCTTGCGCCGGGGTGACGACATGAAGGGGTGCCGATGCTCTCGGTGGACCGGCCACGAGTGGTGAGCTGGGCGTCTGGGAGGGGGCCGACTCCGGAGTCAACCGCAGCTCGCGCGAACCCGAGTCGGCGCTCGAAGTGCTCGACGCCCTGTTCACCAGCGACGTGAGGGACCGGTTCGGCGACCGGACTCCGGGCGAGTGGAACCTGCCGCTCGCGACGCCGTCGGACGTCGGTCCTGCCTCGCTGACGACCGCCCCGACGGGGTTGATCGACGCACTGCGGGTCCGCAAGGCGTGGCTACGCCACCTGGTCGTACCTCACGCCCCGGTCCGAGTCCGTCGTCACCACCGAGATGCGGGCGCTCGCCGAGGGACGAGTCTCGATCAGCGCACGCCTCGGCGAGCTGGCCGCCGTCTCGACGACGAACGACGAACCGGGTCAGGTCCGGGCATCGCCTAGAGCACACCAGCCGGCGAACGTCCGGCGTGTCACGAGCCACCGCGTCGCCGCTGGTCAGCAGCCGGATCGCAGGAAGCTGAGGTTGCTGATCCCGATCACCGGGACGGTGCTGTTGCTGCCTCCTTGCTGGGCGTAGCGGATCGACACCGACGTGGTGGGTCCTGCGTAGACGAGGTCGACGTTGCCGGCGTTGCTCGAGGGGTCGACAGGGGTGTTGTTGTTGGGCTGGATGAACGGGGCCGCCGCGGTGCCGGAGCCCGTGACGGTGCTTCCCGTGGGCCGGGTGAAGGTGAAGCCGGTGCTGGGCTGGACCGAGTCGTAGTAGGCGACGGTGGTGGTGCCGTTGGTGGTGCTGGAGGCGGAGTCGATGTCCAGCAGCGAGAACCGCAGGTCGGTGACGGCGGAGGAGAAGGTGAAGGTGACGGTCTGCACCTGACTGGTGCCGGCCGGCAGCGTCAGCGCGAGATAGCCGGTCACCGCGCCCTGTTGGGTGTTGCGCGCGGTGAGGTTGTTGGCGGCGGTGGTGTTGCCGGTGCCGTTGGTCGTGACGCTGATCGGCGCGGCCTGCGCGCCGGTGGCCGTGACGGTGGCGCCTTGCTGGCTGTTGGGGGCGTACGTCGCCCAGTTGACTGTCTGCCGCTGACACTGCGGCGATGCGGCGAAGACGGGAGCCGCGGCGACGGTGGCCACCACCGGCAGCGTCCACACCGACGCGCGCACCAGCCCTCGGCGTCCAACTCCAGGAACCGCTCGCGGGGCTGAGCTGCGACCGACCTCGTCGGCGGACGCGTGGTTCGCGGAGACGCTGAGGGGGCCTGGCTCGGTACGGGTCAGGGCGGGTGGCACAAGCGTTCCTCGTCGTAGGTCGTCCCGAGACCGCAGACAGTGCAAAAGACGAACGGCCTTCGGCACCAAGTCTCTCAGGGATTGGTATGCCACGATTTGCCCCCTCCGGGGTGCCCGATCGCCGGCCACGGTTTCTTGATCGAGAAGGAGAGCGGCCCCATGCACGCAACCGTGTTGCTGGCCAACAGCGCCCTGGGTGACTCGACCGGCGTGGTCCACGCCCTGGGCCTGGGGTGGAGCCACACCGGAACCCCGCTGGGTCAGAGTGCGGTCGTCGTTTTCCTCGAGCTCGAGCCTCACGAGCAGCACAGTGCTCACCAGCTCCGCCTGGAGCTGGTCGACGAGGACGGCAACCCGATCACGTTCGGAACCAACGGCGTCGACGGCGACCCGGCTCCGCTGACCATCGAGGGCAAGATCGACGGTCTCGTCCGGCCGGGCGAGACGGCCTGCACCTCGACCAGTCACGCCATCGCCTTCACCATCGCCGCCGGCATGCCCCTCAGCGCGGGCACCCGCTACGAATGGCGACTCGACATCGACCAGAGCTTCCTCGCACGGCGCAGCTTCGCCGTCGTCGACAGCTAGAGAGCCTGCCTCCTCCAGTCGACGACGGTCACGATCGATCGCTTCTGAGGTCACCACCCATTGGCTGGCCAGCGGATCGCCCGGGTAGCCGGGTGACGGTCCTGGTCATGATGGGGATGCCGTTCGTCGGCGGCGGCCTCGACGCGTTCTCCCGCCCCGGCGTGCTCGGCGCGACCACCGGTGTGCCACGGTAGGTGGCTGCTCCGGGTCCGTCACCGACGGGAGCGGGGCTGCGGGTCACGCACCAACGACCCGTGCGAGACCTCGCCGGACGGCGGGGCCGCCCGAGGCGCGTCGAGGCCCGCCACGCCTTCGGGTGGACACTCACACGAGACGGCGATGGCGGGCAGCGGACGACCACGGTGGCCGGGTGGAGCCCAGTGAGGACCCGGGGAGGGGCACCGGTAGCCCGTGCAGGCGTCGCCGAGGACCATGCATGTCGCACCCCAAGCACAAGCTCGACCGTCCCCGCAGCACCGGCCGCCGCGCCCTCGCCGGCACCGCCGCCGCCGCGGGACTGGCCGTCGCTGCGGCTCCGGCGCTCAGCGTGCCCGCCCAGGCGGCGACCAAGCACCACCACGCCGTGTCCAACGCCAAGGTGGTGAAGGTGGCACGGAACCAGAAGGGCACGCCGTACGGCTACGGCGGCAACGGCCCGCACCGCTTCGACTGCTCCGGCCTGGTGCAGTACGTCGCCAAGAAGGCCGGGCGGCACCTGCCGCGCACCTCCTCGGCCCAGTACGGCGCGGTGAAGCACGTGGGCCGCAAGCAGGCGCGCGCCGGGGACCTCGTCTTCTTCAAGAGCGACGGCGACGTCTACCACGTCGGGATCAAGACCGGGCCGGACCGGATGATCGACGCCTCGCGTCCCGGCACGGACGTGAGCACCCACCCGATCTGGCACAAGCAGGTCGGCTTCGGCCGGCTCTGAGTCGGTCTGCGCGAAGGCCCCCGGGAACCGACGGCTCCCGGGGGCCTTCGTACGCCCAGGCTCCCTACGCTGGGCCCGTGGAGGACGTCGAGCTGGTGCCGGACCCGGGCAGGGACGACGCGTTCACGCTCCGGGTCGGCGGGGCCGACCAGTCCCACGTCGACCTGACGGACCCGCTGCGGCTGGACTTCGACTACGTCCAGCGCGCAGCCGACGTCCTCGACGCGGCGCTGCCACGGCCGGACCGGCGCGCGGTCCTGCACGTCGGGGGTGCGGGGCTGACGCTGCCGCGCTGGGTCGCAGCGACCCGGCCGACGTCGCGCCAGGTGGTGCTCGAGCCCGACGCGGCGCTGACGACGCTGGTGCGCGAGCGGCTCCCGCTGCCGCCCCGCAGCCGGATCAAGGTGCGTGAGCAGGACGGCCGCCGAGGCGTCCGCGAGCTGCGTGACGGGTGGGCCGACGCCGTGGTGCTCGACGCCTTCGCCGGCGCCCGGGTGCCGGCCGAGCTGACCACCGAGGGCTTCTTCGCCGATGTCGCCCGCGTCCTGGCCCCTGAGGGCCTGCTCGTGGCCAACCTCGCCGACCGCGCGCCGTTCGGGCACCTGCGGCGAGCGCTGGCCGGCGTACGACTCTCGCTGCCGCAGCTGCTCGTCCTCGCCGAGCCCGCGGTGCTCAAGGGCCGCCGGTTCGGGAACCTGGTCGTCGCCGCGTCGCGCCGGCCGCTCCCGGGCGCTGCGCTTGCGCGCCGCTCGAGCGGTGCCGCCTTCCCGTACCGGGTGCTCGCGGAGGACGAGGTGGCGGACCGGTTCGGCGGGGGAGCGCCCTTCACCGACGACGACCGGGCGCCCACGCCGTTGCCGCCCGGGGGAGTCCTGGCGCTGCGATGACCGGTCTCATGCCCGGGGCGGACGATGCAGTCGGTGGCACACCCTAGGCTCGGGTCGTGCAGCTGCGTCGTCACCAGGAGCTCGCCCTCGCGGCGCTCGAGAAGGCCTGGGACGCGGGCAGCCGTCGCAGCCAGGTCATGCTGCCTCCGGGGGCCGGGAAGACGTACCTCGGCGTCGAGGCGGGTCGCCGGCTGCTGGACTCCGGCGACGTCGGCCGGGTCGTGGTGCTCGGCCCGAACACCGCGATCCAGGGGCAGTGGGCACGTGCCGGCGAGTCGCTCGGGCTCGAGTCCGGCACGGACCGCGGGCTGGGCACCGCGCTGACTGCGCTGACGTACCAGTCGCTGGCCGTGTTCGACACCGACGACGAGGTCGACGAGGACGGGACCGAGGCATCGGCGTCCCGCGACCGGGACGCGCTGCTGGACGACCTCCACCCCAACGCGCGCGCACTCGTCGCCGAGCTGACGGGCGCGGGACCGCTGCTGCTGGTCCTCGACGAGTGCCACCACCTCCTCGAGGTGTGGGGGCGGCTGCTGGCCGCGCTGCTCGACGAGCTGCCGCAGGCGCGCGTCCTCGCACTGACCGCGACCCCTCCCGAGGTGCTGTCCAAGGAGCAGCTCGCGCTGACCGACGAGCTGTTCGGTGCCCCGGTGTACCAGACCTCGATCCCCGCGGTCGTGCGCGAAGGGGACCTGGTGCCCTTCTCCGAGCTGGTCTGGCTGACCACGCCGACGCCGACGGAGAAGGACTGGCTGGCGGAGGGTGCGGTCCGCTTCCGCGAGCTCACGACCGACCTGTGCGACCCCGGGTTCGGCGACCCGTCGTTCCTCGGGTGGCTCGACGCGCGCTACGCCGGCGAGGGCCGGCCCTCGTGGGCGACGCTGCTGCGGACCGAGCCCGAGCAGTGCCGGGCGGCCCTCCGGATGCACCACGCCGGCCTGCTGGCACTCCCCGCGGGCGCGGCGCTCACCGAGGAGCACCGGGTGTCGCCCAGCGTGGAGGACTGGACGCAGCTGCTCGGCCGGTGGCTCGACGAGGCCGTGCCCGAGGACGACGTACGGGTCCGCGAGGCGGTCCGCCGTGCGCTGCCCTCGGTCGGGTACGTCCTCACCCGTGCCGGCGTGCGCCGTGGTCGTACGCCGGTGGACCGGGTGCTGGCGCGCTCGGAGTCCAAGGCGCCCGCCGCCGTGCAGATCGTCGCCCAGGAACGTGACGCGCTGGGCGACGGCGCCCGCGCGCTGGTGCTGTGCGACCACGAGGTGGCGAGCGCGACGCTGCCGGCCGACCTCGACGGTGTGATCGCGCCCCAGGCCGGGTCCGCTCGCGCCGTGCTGTCGCACCTGCTCGACGACCCGGCGGGCGCCGACGCGCTGCTGGTCACCGGGCGCACCGTCGCCGGCGCGCCGGTGACGCTGCAGGCACTCGTCGAGCACGTCCGCCGCTCGGACCCCGCGACGGCGGCGAGTCTCAGCATCGTCCCCGTCGAGGTCTCCGGCGACCTCCCTCGGCTCGAGGGCTCGTGGACCAGCCGGACCTGGGTGCGGCACGTCACCGACTTCTTCGAGGCAGGGGAGTGCCACGTCCTGGTCGGTACCCGCGGCCTGCTCGGCGAGGGGTGGGACGCGCGCCGGATCACCACGCTGGTCGACCTGACCGCGATCACCACGACCACCGCGGTCGTCCAGACGCGCGGCCGGGCGCTGCGTACGGACCCCGCCTGGCCGGAGAAGGTCGCACTCACCTGGTCGGTCGTGTGCGTCGCCCCCGAGCACCCGCGCGGGGACAACGACTGGCAGCGGCTGGTGCGCAAGCACACCGGCTTCTTCGGCGCCGACGAGACCGGCTCCGTCGTCGACGGCGTGGGACACCTGGACGAGGTGTTCTCGCCCTACGCGCCCCCGCCCGCCGAGGACTTCGCCGAGATCAACGCACGGATGCTGGTGCGTGCCCAGGACCGCGGCGCGGTGCGCGAGCGCTGGCGCGTCGGGACGGCGTACGACGACGAGGCGGGCGTGAGCCTGCGCGTCCGGGGCGCTCGGAGCGCCGGCGCCGAGCGGCCGGCCGCGAGCGGGGTCCCCGCAGCCGTGGGCGCACCCGTCGGCGTCGTGCAGCGCGAGGACCGTCTGGAGAACCGAGGGGAGCTGCCGCCGCTGCCCCGGTGGCCCCTGCTGCTGGTCGCCGGGCTGACCGCCTGGGGGGTCGGCCTGGCCATCCCCGAGCTGCTGTCGTGGGGGTTCGTCATCCCCGCGGTGATCGTGCTGCTGGTCCTGGCGGCCGTCCCGCTGACGATGGCTCTCGCCCGACGTGGCCAGGACCTGGTCGAGGCGGCACGCAGGACACCCGAGGTCGACCTGGTCGCCGCCGCGGTCGCCGACGCGATGCTCGAGGCGGGCATCAGCCCGGTCGGGTCCGACGGTCTGCAGGTGCGCTACGACGACGACGGGTCGGAGGCCGGCGTCGTGTCGTGGCGGATCGAGCTGGACGGGGTGGACGAGAAGACGTCCGCCGCGTACGCGACGGCGCTGGACCAAGCGCTCGCGCCACTGGCGGCGCCGCGCTACGTCGTTCCTCGCTGGATGTCGGCGCCCGGTGATCTCGACCTGGCGACGGCGGTCGGGATCGGGCTGGGTCGGGCGCACCCGGCCGACGGCACGGTCTGGCACCCGGTCCCTGACGTGCTGAGCACGAAGGCGGACCGGGCACGGGCCTACGCTCGCGCGTTCGACCACTGGGTCGGCGGCGGGCCGGCGCTCTACACCGCGACGCCCCAGGGGCAGGGCGTGCTGAAGGCCCAGGGAGGCTCCGACCCGTTCGCCGTCTCCACCACGATGCGCCGGACCTGGGACTGACGCGGGCCTGTCGGGCAGACTGGCGGCGTGTCCGACCACCTGCCGACCGATCGCCGCCGCCCCCCACGGAGCGACGGCGCCGCGCAGGGCGACTCGCGCGTGCTCCGGCAGGCGATGTGGGCGGTGCTGGCCATCGCGGTGATCGGCCTGAGCCTCTTCGCGGGCAGCCTCGTCTTCGGCGGTACGTCGGGCGGTTCCCCGTCCGCCGAGAGCACGGTCGAGCCGATGACCAGCGCGCCGGCCCCGCCGTCGTCGCCCGCGCCCTCCTCGAGCAGCCCGGCGACACCGCAGCCCACGGCCGAGTCGATGACGACCTTCCTCGACGACTACCTGCGCGACGTCTCCGACGACCCTGCGACGGCGTGGGGCAGCCTCACGCCGGGATTCCAGCGCACCAGCGGCGGCTTCGCGGCGTACCGCGAGTTCTGGGCGCCGATCGCCGGGGCCGAGCCCGCCGACGTCGAGGCGGACCCGGAGGCACGGACGATCGCCTACGACGTCACCTACACCTACGCCGACGGGCACACCACGCAGGACTCGACCCGGCTTACCCTGGCCTACGAGAACGGCACGTACCGGATCTCCGGCGAGGGCTGAGCATCGCCGCCCCGGGTAGGGCACTCAGTCGGAGATCTGGGCCCGCGTGGGAATCCACGGGCGCACGCGCAGCCGCATCCCCGCCTCGTCCGGGGTGCGGTCGGCCTTGCGGCTGTTGCACGGGCCGCAGGCCGAGACCGTGTTCAGCCACGTCGACCCGCCACCGCGGGACAGCGGCAGCACGTGGTCGAGGGTGTTGCCGACCGCACCGCAGTACGCGCAGCGGTGCCGGTCGCGACGCAGGACCGCGGAGCGGCCGTACACGGCCGGCCGGTGCATCCACGTGGTGACGACGTACTTCACCAGGCGCACCACCTTGGGCCAGGGGTGTGGGCCGATCATCCGGTCGTCGAGCGCCTCCTCGACCACGGCGACCTCGCGGAACAGCATCCGTACGGCGTGCTGGAAGGACACCAGGTGCAGTCGCTCGTACGACGCGTTGAGCACGATCACCGCGGCCATCGCGGGCCATCTCCTCACGGGGTCCCTGCCTCCGACTGGGTGCCGGAGCGGTGGGTGGGGCAGCGCTGTCGGCCCGGTGCGCGGGCCGACCTCGTCCATCATGCGCCGCGGTCGGCCCGGAAGGGAACAGGCTTTCACCGCGTCGCCGGGCGCCGAGCGGCCCGGTGAGCCGTACCCCGAGGTCCCGAGGTCGGGCAGGACGGTCGATACAGTGGCCAGCGCGTCACCGGCCGGGGGCGCGGCAGCGACGGGCGGCGGGAGCGGGTGAGCGGTGGAGCGGCAGCGCCGGGGTGACCGGGTCTGGACCTTCCCCAACGCGCTCAGCGCCCTGCGGCTGCTCGGCGTACCGGTGTTCCTCTGGCTGGTCCTCGGCCCGGAGGCGGACGTCCTCGCGCTGCTGGTGCTGGTCGTCTCCGGCGTCACCGACTGGCTCGACGGGTACCTCGCCCGCAAGCTCGACCAGACGTCGAAGCTGGGGGAGATCCTCGACCCCGTCGCCGACCGTCTCTACATCCTCGCGGTCGTGATCGGACTGGGCTGGCGCGACATCATCCCGTGGTGGATGGTCCTGATCCTGCCGGCCCGCGACGCGTTCCTCTGGTGCCTGGTGCCGCTGCTGCGCACCCGCGGCTACTCCGCGCTGCCGGTGCACTTCCTGGGGAAGGCGGCGACCGCCAACCTGCTGTACGCGTTCCCGCTCCTGCTGCTCGGTGACGGCAGCGACGTGTTCGCGCGCCTCGCCGAGGTCTTCGGCTGGGCGTTCGCGCTCTGGGGGATCGGGCTGTACTGGTGGGCCGGTCTGCTCTACGCCTGGCAGGTGCGCAAGCTCCTCGCCGACCACGACCGACGCGCTCCCGATGTCCTCGCCCGCTGACCCCGGTCCGGGCTCGCGGGACGAGTCGCGCGACGACCTGCTGTCCTACCTGTCGGCGCACACGCTCGACGCGGACTACGCCCTCGTCGCCGCGCGGCGTACGGAGCCGCGCAGGAGCTCCGGCGCCCGCGGCTCGGGCCTTGCCCGTGCTGCGCTCCTCGCGGTGTTCGGTGTCCTCGTGGTGACCCTGTTCAGCCAGACCTCCCAGGACGCCGACTCGGAGAACAACGAGCGAGGCCAGCTGGTGAGCCAGGTCAGCGGCCAGCGCGAGCGGGTCGACGCCCAGCAGGCCGAGGTGGCCCGCGTCGGCGCCGAGAACGACGCCGTGCGGCAACGGCTGATCGCGCAGAGCAGCGGTGGCGCGCTCGGCCGGGCGGCTCGCGAGGGCACGCTCGTCGGGACCGTGGCGGCACGCGGGCCCGGGGTCCTGGTCGAGGTCGACGACGCGCCGAACGCCACCTCCGCCCGCAACCGGGTCCTCGACACCGACCTGCAGAAGCTGGTCAACGGGTTGTGGGCCGCGGGTGCCGAGGCGATCGCGGTCAACGGGCAGCGGCTGACCACGCTGAGCTCGATCCGGCAGGCCGGTGACGCGATCAACGTCAACTTCGTCGGCCTCACGGCGCCGTACCGCGTCAAGGTCATCGGGAACCCCGACACGCTGCCCAGTCGCTTCGCGGAGACCGCGAGCGGCGCGACGTGGTTTGATCTCCAGAAGCGGGTGGGACTGCAGTTCACCATGCGGACGCGCTCCTCGCTGAGCCTGCCCGCGGCCGACCGGGTGAGCCTCGCCTACGCCCGCTCGGCCAAGACCGCCTCTCCCTCTTCCAGCACTCAGGAGGACGACTCGTGATCGCCGTGCTCGGGCTCCTGGTCGGCGTCGTCGTCGGCGTCGTCCTGCAGCCGGACGTCCCGTTGTGGCTGCAGCCGTACCTCCCCATCGCGGTCGTCGCCGCGCTGGACGCCGTCATCGGTGCGGGTAGGGCGTTCCTGGAGGGCACCTTCTCCGACCGGGTCTTCGTGATCTCGTTCGTCTCCAACGTCGTGCTGGCGGCGCTGATCGTCCTGCTCGGCGACAAGCTCGGCGTCGGTGCCCAGCTCTCGACGGGGGTCGTGGTCGTGCTCGGCATCCGGATCTTCTCCAACACCGCGGCGATCCGCCGGCTGATCTTCCATGCCTGAGGGTCCCGGCGCCGGCCACGAGGACCCGCCCGAGGGCTCGCGCGAGGCGCAGCGCGACGCGGTGCCCGACCGGCGACCCGACCCGCTGCCGGGGACTCCCCGTCGCGAGGAGGTGCGCCGGCGGCTGCGGGGACTGCTGGTCCGACCCGGTCGTGGCCAGGTCGCCGCGGCCGTGCTGCTCGGCGTCCTCGGCTTCGGGGTCACGACGCAGGTGCGGGCCAACGAGACGAACGACGCCTACGCCGGCCTGCGCTCCGCCGACCTCGTCCAGGTGCTCAACGGTCTCAACGCCGAGTCCCGGCGAGCAGAGACCGAGCTCAACGAGCTCCGCGCCACCAGGAGCCGGCTCACCGACCGCAGCCAGAGCCGTGAGGCGGCGCTGGCGCAGGTCCGCGACCAGGCGTCGACCCTCGGGATCCTCGCCGGCACGCTGCCGACCCAGGGCCCGGGCGTACGCATCACGATCACCGACCCCGAGGGCAAGGTCAGCCTGAACACGCTGCTCGACGGGATCGAGGAGCTGCGAGCCGGAGGAGCCGAGGCGATGGAGGTGAACGACACCGTGCGCGTGGTCGCCCAGACGTCCTTCGACACCGACGACGGGACGCTTCTGGTCGACGGCCAGCGGGTCGCCCCGCCGTACGTCCTCGACGTGATCGGCAACCCGCCGACGCTCGCCAAGGTGCTCGACATCGCCGGCGGGTTCCGTTACGACGTGGAGTCCAGCGACGGCACCGTCGAGGTCCAGCGCCGTGACCGGGTCAAGATCGCCTCGGTGACCAGCGGCGACGACCCGCGCTTCGCCCAGCCCGCCGGCTGAGCCTGCGATCGTCCTCGCACCCCGTCGAGGACGCGGGCACCCGTCCACGCCCGTCCGAGATGTGGGTACGGTGTCCGCTGATCGGGTCCGGGCCGTCCGGACCGTGCCGAGCGACCGTCCGAGCGGCGGTCGTAGTCGAAGTCCGAGGAGCCGACGTGATACCTGACGACCTGCAGTACACCGCCGAGCACGAGTGGGTCCGGCAGCCCGGCGAGCAGGAGGGCTCGGTACGGGTCGGCATCACCGACTACGCCCAGGACGCACTGGGCGACATCGTGTACGTGCAGCTGCCCGAGGTCGGCACCTCCATCTCGTCCGGGGACGCGCTCGGCGAGCTCGAGTCGACCAAGTCGGTCAGCGAGATCTACGCCCCGGTCTCCGGTGAGGTCGTGGCGGTCAACGACGCGCTCGACGCGACACCGGAGCTGGTCAACTCCGACCCCTACTCCGCGGGGTGGCTCTTCGAGGTCGTCCCGTCCTCGGCCGGCGAGCTCGACGACCTGCTGGACGCCTCTGCCTACTCCGCAGTCCTCGACGGCTGAGGCGGCCCGAACCCACCGAGTGGCGGCCTCCGGCCACCTTCCGCCGACGGCTCCCGGTGCGACCGGTACCTGTAAGGTGCGGTCCTCACCATCGACCGCCTGCGGAGGGATCGGGCCGGACGTCCGGACCGTCGACGCGAGCCGCGGTCGCCGTGTCCCAGCCCTTCTCCTCGTCCCCGCACCCCACCTCGTACAGGAGCACCGCCGATGCCGTTCTGCACCCAATGCGGCCATGAGAACCCGGACCAGGCCCGGTTCTGCTCGCAGTGCGGCACCCGGCTGGAGAGCGCGGCCGGCTCCGGGGAGTCCTCGGTCGTGGACTCCTCGGCGACGATCACCTTCGGCGTGGGCTCGGGTTCTGCGTCGGCGGAGGGTGGCGAGGAGCGCGACCGCCTGGCCGCCGACGACGCCGCCGCGGTCGACGGGCTGCCACGCAACAGCGCCCTGCTCGTCGTCCAGCGTGGTCCTGGCGCCGGGAGCCGCTTCCTGCTCGACCAGGACGTCGTGAGCGCCGGACGGCACCCCGACTCGGAGATCTTCCTCGACGACATCACGGTCTCGCGCCGTCACGTGGAGTTCAGGCGCGGCGAGCGCGGCTACTCCGTGGTCGACGTCGGCAGCCTCAACGGTACCTACGTCAACCGCGACCGGATCGAGGAGAGCGACCTCAGCAACGGCGACGAGGTCCAGGTCGGCAAGTTCCGCCTGGTCTACTTCTCCGGCGGACCCACGGCCGGCTGAGGACCCACGGGTGGCATCTGCAGCACACGCGCGGCTGAGCATCGGGGAGGCACTGGCTCGGCTGAAGGCGGACTTCCCGGACGAGGACATCAAGGAGTCCAAGATCCGGTTCCTCGAGACCGAGGGACTCGTCGAGCCCGAGCGCACCCCGTCGGGCTACCGGAAGTACTCCGAGGCCGACATGGACCGGCTGCGCTACGTCCTGCGCGCGCAGAAGCAGTACCTCCCGCTGCGGGTGATCCGCGAGCAGCTCGCCGCCATCGACCGGGGGGAGGTGCCCACCGGCCCCGGAGCCGGTCTGGTGCCCTCGGAGGGTGTGCCGCTGCTGCACCTGGCGCCGGACGGCCTGCCTTCCGCGGCGGCGTACGCCGACGACCGCGGTGACGAGCGGATCTCACGCAACGAGCTGATCAAGACGGCGCCGATCGCCGAGGAGCTGCTCGTCGCGCTCGAGGAGTACGGCCTGGTCCGCCCGCGCACGGGGTCGCGCTACTACGACGGCGAGTCCCTCGCCATCGCTCGGGTGGCCGGGCGGCTGGCCGCGTACGGCATCGAGCCGCGGCACCTACGCTCGTTCAAGGCCGCTGCGGACCGCGAGGTCGGGCTGGTCGACCAGGTGGTGACCCCGATGCAGCGCGAGAGTGCCGAGCAGGCCGTCCGCGAGATCGCCGAGCTGTCGGTCCGTCTGCACGCCAGCCTGGTGAAGGTCGGTCTGCGCAGGCTGCGCTGAGCGCGACGCCACGTCGTCACGACACGTGCAGCGCGGAGTAGGGTTCGAGGCGTGCGCGAGGTCGAGGTCGTCGGGGTCCGGGTCGAGATGCCCTCCAACACTCCGATCGTGCTGCTGCGCGAGAGCGGGGGCGAGCGTTACCTGCCGATCTGGATCGGCGCCGTCGAGGCAACCGCGATCGCCTTCGCCCAGCAGGGGGTCGTCCCGCCGCGACCGCTCACCCACGACCTGCTCAAGGACGTGCTCGACGCCACCGGGAACGACCTGGCGGAGATCCGGATCACCGAGGTCCGCGACGGCGTCTACTTCGCGAGTCTCGCGTTCGCCTCCGGGCTCGAGGTCAGTGCCCGTCCCTCCGACTCGATCGCCCTGGCTCTGCGTACCGGCACCCGCATCGTGTGTGCCGAGGACCTCCTGGAGCAGACCGGCATCGAGGTGCCTGACGAGCAGGAGGACGAGGTCGAGAAGTTCCGCGAGTTCCTCGACCAGGTCACGCCCGAGGACTTCGAGCCGCCGGAGGAGCCGGACGGCGGGGGATCCGCCGGTCCGGAGCCGCGGAGCTGAGCCGGCGGGCCCGACCCTGACCTTGAAGTGGAGGTTGAGGCCGACACGCCGGGACGGCTCGTTGCCAAGGCGAGCGGGCGGCCCTACCGTCTGAGGAAGTGTCGCGGGTGTAGTTCCACGGATGTGCTGCCCCGGGACCCGTCGCCGACTGACCGGTGACTCCCCCCGAGCACGACCCCGGCCGATCCCGAAGGGCACGGCCACAACCGGAAGGTGCAGTCGATGAGTGGTGAGCTCGACAACCGGTCGAACTCGCGTGAGAGCGCGCAGACCGAGGCTCAGCAGGAGGCCCGCGAGCAGGGCCTGCTCTTCGACGATGACGTGTCGCCGCTTCCCGACGACCTCGGCTACCGCGGACCGATGGCATGCAGCGCTGCCGGGATCACCTACCGGCAGCTCGACTACTGGGCCCGGACGGGTCTGGTCGAGCCCACCGTGCGCGGCGCCACCGGCTCCGGCACGCAGCGGCTCTACTCGTTCCGCGACATCCTGCTGCTGCGGGTGGTCAAGAGCCTGCTCGACGCCGGCGTCTCGCTGCAGCAGATCCGGACCGCCGTGCAGCACCTGCGCCAGCGCGGCACCGAGGACCTCACGCAGGTGACGTTGATGAGCGACGGCGCCACGGTCTACGAGTGCACCAGCAGCGACGAGGTCATCGACCTCCTCCAGGGCGGCCAGGGAGTCTTCGGCATCGCCATCGGCGGTGTGTGGCGCGACATGGAAGGTTCGCTCTCCGATCTCCCCAGCGAGCGGACGGCCCCCGACGCGGTGGCCACGGACGACGAGCTGTCCGCCCGCCGCCGCGCGCGCGAGGCCGGCTGAGTCTGGCCCACCGGACACCTCGAGCACGTTCCACAGCGCTGACCGGGCAGTTCCTGCACGTCGCACGTGCAGGAACTGCCCGCTCGGCGTGATGGGGTGTGCAGGAACTGCCCGCTCGGCGTGCTGGGGTGTGCGGGAGCTGCCCGGTCGGCGTTCCTGGTGTCTCGTGTCCGGGCGGCACAGCCCTCCGCGACCCGTCCTCGGTGGTAGGTTCGGCCGTGCTGACGACCCTGCACGGGAGAGTCTTCGTCACCGGCCGGTGACGGAGCGCCGAAGGGGCAACACTCCCCGGAACCTCTCAGGCGCCAGGACCGTGCGGTCGAGGCAGCTCAGGAGCACGCGACGTGGCGGGTGACTGAGGGGGAGGCGACCGGCGGCGAGACGTGGGCCCGAACAGGCTCCCGTACGAGCCGCACCGCCTGACCCCCGGAGGACCACGCGATGTCCGACCACCGCACCCTGGCCGACCTCGGCCACCCCGACTTCGTGCAGCGCCACGTCGGCCCCGACGCCGGCGCGGTCGAGACCATGCTGGAGCACATCGGCCAGCCCTCCCTCGACGCGTTGATGGACGCCGCCGTCCCCGGCGGGATCCGCAGCGGCGCGCTGCAGCTGCCCGACGCCGCCACCGAGGAGCAGGCCGCCGCCGAGCTGCGCGCGCTGGCCGCGATGAACAACCCGCTGGAGCCGATGATCGGGCTCGGCTACCACGGCACGGTGACGCCGCCCGTGGTGCGGCGCAACGTGCTCGAGGACCCGAGCTGGTACACCGCGTACACGCCCTACCAGCCGGAGATCTCCCAGGGTCGTCTGGAGGCGCTGATCAACTTCCAGACGATGGTCGCCGACCTGAGCGGGATGGGCGTCGCCAACGCCTCGCTGCTCGACGAGGGGACGGCCGCGGCCGAGGCGATGACGCTCGTCCGCCGGGCCAACCGCAAGGCCGAGGGCCCGTTCGTCCTCGACGCCGACGCACTGCCGCAGACCATCGAGGTGGTCCGCACGCGCGCCGAGGCGATGGGGATCGACGTGGTCGTCGCCGATCTCGCCGACGGGCTCCCCGAGGGGCCGGTGTGCGGTGCGCTGCTGCAGTACCCGGGCACCTCCGGCCGCGTCCTCGACCCGCGTTCGCTGGCCGAGCAGCTCACCGAGCGCGGCGCGATGCTCGTCGTCGCCGCCGACCTGCTCGCGCTGACGGTGCTGGAGTCCCCGGGAGCGCTCGGGGCCGACATCGTGGTCGGCAGCTCGCAGCGCTTCGGCGTACCGCTGTTCTACGGCGGCCCGCACGCCGGGTTCATGGGCGTGCGCACAGGGTTGGAGCGACACCTGCCGGGCCGGCTGGTCGGGGTGTCCCGCGACGCGACCGGACGTCCGGCGTACCGGCTGAGCCTGCAGACGCGCGAGCAGCACATCCGCCGCGACCGAGCGACCTCCAACATCTGCACCGCGCAGGTACTGCTGGCGGTCGCCGCCTCGATGTACGCCGTCTACCACGGACCTGACGGTCTGCGCGCCATCGCGGAGCGCACCCACCGGCACGCCGTCGTGCTCGCCGCCGCGCTGCGCGAGGCCGGGGTCGAGGTCGTGCACGAGGAGTTCTTCGACACCGTGCGCGCCCGCGTGCCCGGCCGTGCGACCGGCGTGGTCGCCCGTGCGCACGACGAGGGCATCCACCTGCTCGCCGTCGACGCCGACACGGTCGGGGTGTCCTGCTCCGAGCGCACGACGCTGGCGCACGTGGCCGCGGTGCTGCGGGCGTTCGGCGTGGCTGGGGAGTCGACGGACCTGGCGGGTGTCGACCTCCGGTCGCCGGACGCGCTGCCGCCGGCGCTGCGCCGCGAGTCGTCGTACCTCCAGCACCCGGTGTTCCACGCGCACCGCTCGGAGACGGCGATGCTGCGCTACCTGCGCCGGCTCTCAGCCCGCGACTTCGCGCTGGACCGCGGGATGATCCCGCTCGGCTCCTGCACGATGAAGCTCAACGCCACCACCGAGATGGAGCCGATCAGCCTGCCCGGCTTCGCCGACCTGCACCCGTTCGCGCCCGCCGAGGACGCGGCGGGCTACCACCGTCTCGTGGCCGACATCGAGGGCTGGCTGGGCGAGGTCACCGGGTACGACCGGGTCTCCGTCCAGCCCAACGCCGGCTCCCAGGGCGAGCTGGCCGGGCTGCTGGCCATCCGTGGCTACCACCGCTCGCGCGGGGACGAGCACCGCGATGTCTGCCTCATCCCCAGCAGCGCTCACGGCACCAACGCGGCCTCGGCCGTGATGGCGGGCATGCGCGTCGTCGTGGTCGCGGCCACCGACTCCGGCGAGGTCGACCTGACCGACCTGCAGGCCAAGTGCACCGAGCACGCCGACGACCTGGCCGCGATCATGGTCACCTACCCCTCGACGCACGGGGTGTACGAGTCCGGCATCGACCGGTTGTGCGCGATCGTCCACGAGGCGGGCGGCCAGGTCTACGTCGACGGCGCGAACCTCAACGCGCTGCTCGGCTTCGCCAAGCCGGGCGAGTTCGGCGGCGACGTCTCGCACCTCAACCTGCACAAGACGTTCTGCATCCCCCACGGTGGGGGAGGGCCCGGGGTCGGACCGGTCGCGGTGCGCTCGCACCTGGCCGACTTCCTGCCCTCGCACGGGATGCACCCCGAGGCCGGCCGTCGCGAAGGCATCGGCCCGGTGAGCGCGGCGCCGCACGGCTCGGCCGGGATCCTCCCCATCTCGTGGGCGTACGTCCGGATGATGGGCGGGGAGGGGCTCACCCGCGCGACCGCGGTCGCGGTGCTGTCGGCCAACTACGTCGCGGCTCGCCTCCGTGAGGCGTTCCCGGTGCTCTACACCGGGGAGCACGGGCTCGTCGCCCACGAGTGCATCCTCGACGTCCGCGACCTGACCAAGGACACCGGCGTGAGCGTCGACGACGTCGCCAAGCGGCTGATCGACTACGGGTTCCACGCCCCGACGATGAGCTTCCCGGTGGCCGGCACCCTCATGGTCGAGCCGACCGAGAGCGAGGACCTCGGCGAGCTGGACCGCTTCTGCGAGGCGATGCTGGCGATCCGCGCCGAGATCGACCGCGTGGCGGCCGGGGAGTGGGACGCGGAGTCCTCGCCGCTGCGCGGCGCGCCGCACACGGCGGCGGTGCTGCTCGGCGCAGAGGCAGAGCTGGGCTACCCGGCCGCGCTCGCGGCCTACCCGACCGGAGTCGACGCGGACAAGTACTGGCCGCCGGTCTCGCGGATCGACCAGGCCTACGGCGACCGCAACCTGGTCTGCGAGTGCCCACCGCTCGAGGCGTTCGCGGAGTAGCCCGGTCGTGGACGGATCGACCTGGCGCGACGACCTGCTCGCCTCCACGCAGCGAGCAGGTCGTCTGCCCTCCGTCGTCGGCGGTGTCGTCGACGCTCGGAGGCGGCTGACCTGGAGCGGGGCCGTGGGGGAGTGGGCCGCGGAGAGCGGCGGCTGGCCCACCGACCCGACCGACGTGCAGTACCGGATCGGCTCGATCAGCAAGACGCTGACGGCGGTGCTGCTGCTCCAGGCCCGTGACGCCGGGCTGCTCGACCTCGCCCGCCCGCTGTCGGCGTACGTCGCCGGCGTGCCGTACCCCGACCGCTCCGTGCGGCACACGATGGGTCACGTCGCCGGCCTCCCCGCGGAGCCGGCAGGGCCTTGGTGGGAGTGGCACGGCCGAGGTGACCGCGCTGCGCTGCTCGCGGCGGAGGAGGAGCGTGCGCCTGCGGCCGTGGCCGGGCAGGAGTTCCGCTACTCGAACCTCGGGTACGGGCTGCTCGGCGCTGTCGCCGAGGAGGTGCTCGGCGACTCCTGGTGGGAGCTGGTCCGGCGCCGGGTGCTGGCTCCGCTGGGGATGGCGCGGACCAGCTACGTACCCGAGGGGCCGCACGCGCAGGGGTGGTCGGTGGCGCACCTCGACGGCGGGCTCGTCGCCGAGCCGCACAGCGACACCGGGGCGATGGCGCCGGCCGGACAGCTGTGGAGCACGCTGGACGACCTCGCGACGTACGCGGGGTTCGTCCTGGCCGGTGACGGCGACGTGCTCGCGAGGTCGACCCTGGAGGAGGCCTCCGTCGAGGTGCTGCCGGGGACGGGGTACGGCCTCGGCTTCCGCGTCGACGCCGGACTGGTCGGGCACACGGGGACGATGCCAGGGTTCATGGCCACCGCTTTCGCCGACCGCGCCGCGGGCCGGGCGTACGTCGGTCTCGCCAACGGCACCACCGGCCACCCCTCCGTCCCGCTCGCGCACCGGATGCTGTCCGCGGACCCGGTCGACGTCGTGCCCGCCGGCACCGGCTGGTGCCCACCTCCACCGCCTCCTCCCGACGTGGCCGGCCTGCTCGGGTCGTGGCGGTGGGGCGAGCGGCCCTTCGAGCTGCGGTGGGACCGGGGGCCGCAGGGGGAGCCGGAGCTGCAGCTGGTCGAGCTGCGCCCCGTATCGGCCTTCGAAGAGTACACGCAGCGCGACGGCCGCTGGATCGGCACCGACGGCACCGAGCTCGAGCTCGGTGACCACGAGCTGATCACGCAGACCTACCGCTTCCGGCGGCCGGGCTGAAGCCGGCGCTCACGCGCTCGCGTGCACCACGGCGACGCTCGAGCCGTCCCGCTCCTTGGTGACAGCCAGCTGGGTGCCGATCCGGCTGCGCAGCTCGGGCACGTGGCTGACCACGCCGACCACCCGTCCGCCCTCGCGCAGGTCGTCCAGGCTGTCCATCACCAGCTCGAGCGTGTCCGGGTCGAGGGACCCGAAGCCCTCGTCGACGAAGAGGGTGTCGATCCGCGTGCCTCCGGACTCGGCGGTGACCACGTCGGCCAGCCCGAGCGCGAGGGCGAGGGAGACCACGAAGGTCTCCCCGCCGGACAGGGTGACCGGGTCGCGCACCTCGTCGGTCCACTCGTCGCGGACCAGGAGGCTGAGCCCTCCTCGCCTGTCGCCGACGCTGCGCTCGGCGGTGTGCTCGAGGACGTAGCGCGAGTCGGACATCAGGGTCAGCCGCTCGTTGGCGGCAGCGACGACCTGGCTGAGCCGCGCGGAAAGGACGTAGGCGGACAGGCTCATGGCGCGGTGGTTCTGCACACCCTTGCCCTCGGCCAGCTCGGCCATCGCCCGGGCGACCTCGAGCGACTCCCGCACGGGAGCCCAGTCCGCCAGGACGGCACCGAGCGCAGCGACGTGGGCCCGCACCGCGCGCTCCCGCTCGCGAGCGCGGGTCGCGCGCGTCAGCGAGACGGCGTCGAGGTCCGCTGCCTCGTCGTGAGCGGCCTCCGCTCGGGTGAGGTCCGGACGCTCGCCGCCGAGCGCGGCGCGCACGTCGGGGTCGGCGAGCACCTGACGGGCCGCCGCGCTCGCGTCGGCACGGGTGCGCAGCTCGTCGCGCAGGGCCTCGAGACGCTCGGTGGGGATCACCGCGGCGACGGCCTCGGCACGGTCGGCGAACCCGGCGTCGACCGCCGCGGCATCGGCCTCCTGCTCGGCGGACGCGGCCGCCGCACGCTCCCGATCACGCCGTTCCAGTGCCGTGCGAGCCAGACGCAGCGAGTCGGCCGCCTGTCGCTGTCGGTCGGTGAACTCCCGCACCGCGGTGGCCAGATCGGCGTCGGCGGCGGCCTCGTCGACCTCCTCCGCCCCGAGCATGCCGCGCAGTCGGCCAGCGGTCGCATCGGTCCGGCGAGCAGCAGTCTCGCGCTGCTCGGCCAGCCCCGAGCGGCTGCTGCGCATCGCGGCGAGGTCGCGATCGTGCCGGCTGCGCTCCTCGGCACTCGCGCGGAGCCGCTCTCGCGCGGACACCAGGTCGGCGGCCGCGGTGGTGGCCGTGTCGAGAGCCTGCTGCAGGTCGCGGCGCTGCTCGGCGAGCTCCAGCGGTCCGAGTGCACCGGGCTCCACCGCGAGACCGCGCAGGGTGCTCTCCACTCCGCTGAGCTCCTCGCGGGCCACCTGCTGCGCCGACTCGGCATCGTCGGCGGCGACCTGGGCGGCGCGCTCGTCGGCCTCGGTCGGCGCCCCGGGTGCCGGGACGGCCAGGTGCGGGTGGTCGTGGCTGCCGCAGACCGGGCAGCCGGTGCCGTCGGCGACCCGGCAGGCGAGCTCGGCGGCCATGCCGAGCAGGCGTCGCTCCCGCAGGTCGTCGCGGCGCTCACGAGCCACCGCGCGCGCCTCGTCGGCGGCGTGGAGCCGATCGCGGGCCGTACGGGCCAGCCCTTCCAGCTCGGCAACCCTCGCGTGCCGGCTCAACGAGCGGTCGACGTCGTGGAGCGCGGTCCTGGCCTCGTCGATCCCGGCGGCTGTCGCCTCGAGCGCGAGCACGCGGGCGTCCAGCCTGGCCTCGTCCTCCGCGCTGGTCCGCGCACGAGCGTCCAGGGACTCGAGCTCGTGGTCCGCGGCGGTGATCCGCTCGTCGAGCCGGTCGAGCTCGCGCCGCAGGTCGCTGAGCTCCTCGACGTGCGGCGCCAGGGCCTCGGCGAACGTGGCTCGGCGTGCCGCCTCGTCGGCCCGGGTCCCGATCTCCTCCGCGGAGTCCGCCGTTGCCTGCCGCCCCGCCTCGTCGTCGCCCGGCAGCGAGGCCTGCACCCCGGACAGCACACGCACGGCCTCGCGCTCCGCGCAGTCGGCCGTGCGACGGGCCGCCTCGGCCCGCTCCGCCCGCACGGCGACCGCTGCGGCGCGTGCGGCGTCAGCCACGCGGCGCTCGTCGCGCTCGGCCCGCTCCTCGCCGGCTCCGAGCCGGTCGAGCTCTGCACACGCGGCAGCGTGGCGGCGTACGAGGTCGGCGTGGATGCGCGCAGCGTCGAGAGCGGTCCGGGCCGAGGTGAGGGCGTCCCCGGCCGCGGTGTGCTCTCGCTGCGTGGCCTCGCTCTGCTCCACCGCCGCCTGCTGAAGGGCGTGGGCCCAGGTCGACGTGCTCCCCGAGGCGGCCGCCTCGTCGGGTCGCTCCACGAGCTCCACGGGCACGGCGGTGCCCGTGGCTTCGCTCAGCCGGTGCAGGAGGGCGCTCACCCGAGAGGCGTGGGCCTCGCCCTCGCGCCGCAGGACGGAGCGTCGCTCCACCAACCACCGCTGCACGGCCTCGAAGCGGTGGGTCGCGAACAGCTTGGTGAGGACCTGCTGGCGGTCCTCGGCGCTCGCCGAGAGGAAGGAGTCGAACTGGCCCTGCGGGAGCAGCACGACCTGGTCGAACTGGTCCTTGGTCATCCCGAGCAGGTCGTCGACCAGGAGACCGGCCTCGTCGGGGCGCCCGGCGACCGCCACCCAGGACTCGTCGCGGAGCTCCTCGACGAGCACCTTGGCCTTCTCCTCGGTCAGCCCGGTGCCGCGGCGCTTCGGCCGCTGCCAGGCCGGGGACCGCGTGAACCGCAGCCGCCGCTCGGCGAAGCTCGCCTCGAGCCGGACGCTCGGACCGACGCCGTCGGCAGCGAAGTGGCTGCGCAGCTGCTTGGCCTTCGCCCGACGGCTCGGGAGGTCGCCGTAGAGCGCGAAGCAGACGGCGTCGAGCACCGTCGTCTTGCCGGCTCCGGTGTCCCCGCACAGCAGGAAGACACCGGAGGCGCCGAGGTCGTCGAAGTCGACCTCGGTCGTGCCGGCGAACGGCCCGAAGGCGGTGAGGCTCAGCGAGTGCAGCCGCATCAGCGCACCACCCGGGCGTCGCGGACCGCGACCGTGTCGTGCCCGACGGCGTCGACGGCCTCGCCGAGCAGCGACCGCTCGGCGGCGTCGGCGTCCTGGCCCCGCACGTCGCGGACGAAGTCGAGCAGGACCTGGCGGTCGGACGTGCCGGTGGTGACGCTGGCACCGGGCACGGCGGACGCGGTCGCGCCCGCGGGCTCGAAGGCGAGGGACAGCAGGTGCGGGAACCGCTGCTCCAGGCGCGGCTTGGCCTGACGCGGGCGCACCCGGTCGGTCAGCACCGCCTGGACCCAGCCGTCCTCGGCAGGCGCGTGCCGAGGGTCGTCGAGCAGCTCGTCGAGCGTGCCGCGCAGCCGGTGCAGCGCACGAGGCACGGGGGAGGGCACGAACTCGGACCGGACGACGCCGCCGGCACCGAGGTCGACCAGCCACGAGCCCTTGCGGTGGCCGGCCTCGGAGAAGGAGTAGGCCAGGGGCGACCCGGAGTAGCGCACGGTCTCGCTCAGCGTGGCCCGCCCGTGCAGGTGGCCGAGAGCGACGTAGTCGAGGTCCGCGAACAGCGACAGCGGAGCGATCTCGACACCGCCGACGGAGATGTCACGCTCGCTGTCGCTGCGTGTCGCACCCGCGTCCGGCTCGGGACGAGGCTCGCTCGCCGCGACGTCGGCGACGAACGCGTGGGCCAGCAGGACGCTGCGGGTGCCCCCGGGGCGGGCGGCGAGGTCGGCGCGGACCCGGCGCAGGGCCTCGCCGAGGACGGCGGCGTGGCTGCGCTCCTCCAGCGCCCACGTCTGGCGCAGTCCGTCGGGATCGAGGTAGGGCAGGGCGTGAACCACGACCGGGCCGTGCTCATCGGTGAGCTCGACGGGGGTCCCCACGCCGGCTGGATCGGTCCGCAGGTGGACGCCCGAGCGTGCGATCAGGCTCGAGGCGAAGCCCAGGCGCAGCGCGGAGTCGTGGTTGCCGCTGGTGAGGACAGCCGTGGCCCGTGAGTCGGCGAGCCGCTCGAGGGTGCGCTCGAGCAGGGCGACCGCCTCACCCGGGGGGAGGGCGCGGTCGTAGACGTCTCCGGGCACGACGACGAGGTCGACCTCACGCTCCTCGACGGTCTCGAGCAGGTGGTCGACGAAGGCGGCCTGGTGGACGAGCATCCCGACGCCGAGGAACGACCGGCCCAGGTGCCAGTCGGAGGTGTGGAGGATGCGCACGACGAGAACGCTAGGCAGGGCCACCGACAGTCTCGGACCGCCACGCGGAGCCTGTGGCTGGTGTGACGGATGAGCCGCTCGACCGCGGCGGGTCTAGGGTCGACGCGTGCGATCCGACCGCCGCCCCGGGCCGACCGTGCGGGCCGGTGTCCGCGAGCTGAGGGACGGCCGGTGGACCGCGCACGAGGACAAGGTCGTCACCGAGGAGCCGCTGGAGGTGCGGCTCGCGTCGCCCGGCGTGCCGGCCAGGCGGGTGAGCGTGACGATGCGGACCCCGGGGCACGACTTCGAGCTGGCCGCCGGCTGGATGTTCCACGAGGGGGTGCTCGACGGGCCCGACGACCTGCAGCAGGTGGCGTACTGCACCGACCGCGACCTCACGCCCGAGCAGGAGCTGAACGTGGTCACGGTGACGACGTCGGTGGCCGAGCGCCGCACTCCCGGGGGGCGCTACCCGGGGATCACCTCCGCCTCGTCGGCGTGCGGGGTCTGCGGGGCGGACAGCATCGAGGAGGTGTTCGCCGGACTGGCCGGCCGCCCACGGACGGTGCCGCAGGTGGAGCTGGACGCCGACGTCCTCCGCGGGCTGCCCGACGCCATGCGAGAGCGCCAGCGGCTCTTCGACCGCACCGGCGGCCTGCACGCGGCAGGGCTGTCGACCACGGCCGGTGAGCTGTGCGTCGTCCGCGAGGACGTCGGGCGCCACAACGCGGTCGACAAGGTCTCCGGTGCGCTACTGCTCGGCACCGCGAGCCTGCAGGGCCCGCCTGTCCTGGTGACCAGCGGGCGCCTCGGCTTCGAGATCGTGCAGAAGGCCGTGGCGGCGGGAGTGACCGCGGTGGTCGGGGTGGGGGCTCCGACGTCGCTGTCGGTGGAGCTGGCGCGCGGGGCGTCGACAGTGCTCGTCGGGTGGAGCCGAGGCGGCCGCGCGGTCGTCTACGTCGGGGCGGACCGGCTGGTCTGACTGCGCCGCACCCGCGCGAGCGGGAGCGGGGTCAGCGCCCGCGCCTGGTGTCCTCGACGGACGCCGGGCGCTCGATGCTGAAGACCTCGGGCGGGCGACCCCACTCGTCGCGGCCGAGGCGGGACAGCGGCTGCAGCGCCGCCATCGTCGGGTGGCTCCCGTCCAGGGCGTCGGTGGCCACGTCGACGCCCAGCACCGTCCCGAGCACCACGGTGTTGCTCCCGACCTCGACGAGCCGGTCGAGCCGGCACTCGATCGCCGCGGGGCTGTCACGCACCCGGGGCGGTGCCACCAGGTGCGAGGGAGCCATCGCCACCCCGAGTGCCTGGGCTTCGTCCTCGCCGTGCTCGAAGGGTGCGCTGGAGTCGTTGACCTCCTGCAGCATCCCTGCCGTGGCCACGCTGATCGTGAACTCCCCGGTGGCCGTGACGTTGCGGACCGTGTCCTTGTGGCCCACGGAGGTGAACATCACCGTCGGCGGGTCCGCGCTGGCGACGCTGAAGAAGGAGTGCGGCGCGAGATTCCCCCGTCCGGACTCGTCGAGGGTCGACACCCAGGCGATGGGCCGTGGGACCACCAGCGCCGTGAGCAGCCGGTAGCCGTCGACCCCCTCGTCCCCGATCCGGAAGGTGGTCCGCTCATCCATGCCGCCAGGCTACGCAGCGCGGACCGGGGCGCTGGCCCGGGTCAGCCGGTGTACGACCGCCTCGAGCGGTCCGCGGGCGAGCGGCGTACCCCCGAGGAGGCGCGCCCAGGCGGCGGCGAGGACCACGCTGCCGAGCACCAGGACGGCCAGGAGGAGCCAGGAGTCGTCGGTGGCCACCGAGGTGCCCCCGAGGCCGCGGTCGGAGACACCGGCGGCGATCCAGGCCTGCGAGGCGAGGACCTGGACGACGTACAGGCTCAGCGTCATCGCTCCGGCGGGAGCGAGGAGTCGAGCCGTCCGCGGGAGCACGGCGGCGGCCCGACGTACGACGAAGGTCACGGCGACCACGAGGAGCGCCTCGAGCACGAGCTCGGCCCAGCGGCCGGAGTACGGCTCGAGCGTCACCGCGTCGAGCTGTCCGAGCAGGAGCAGCACCGCGCTGCCCGCGCAGGCGGTGGCTCCGGTGATCATGCCCACCGGACCTCCCGCCGCGTGCCGGGCCACCAGCACGCCGAGGCACGCCATCGGCACCAGCACGGTCAGGCGGTAGGCGTCGCCGCCCGCGGCCAGCTCCACCAGCTTGGGAAGCAGGTCGACCGGGCTGACGATCCCGGCCCCGTGCCGCTCGGGGGCCGCGGACTGCAGCCAGTCGCGGGAGCGGTCCAGCAGCGTCGGCTCGACCAGGACGAGCCCGGTGGCGAGGACGACCAGCCACCGAGAGCCCAGCCGGGACAGGGCACCCATGACCCAGATCAGCAGCGCCAGCCAGGGCAGGATGACGTAGATCTGGTCGATCGCCGGCTCCAGCGCGAGACCCACCAGGAGGACGACCAGGCCGCGGACCGTGACGTCCCGGACCGACTCGCGGCCCCGGGCGAGCGCGAGGTGCGCGCTCCAGCCGATGAGGAAGGCGAACAGCGGGGCGGTGAGGTACTCGCTGAGCCCGAGCACGCCGCCGGGACCGTCGCTCGGTGCGAAGTGGGCGACGTACATCGACACCAGCGCGACAGCGCGGACGACGTCCAGCCCGGTCTCGCGAGGGGCCGGACCGCTGCGCATGGGCGGATCGTAGAGGCCGACCGTGCTCGCCCGGTGCATACTCACCGGGTGCGCACGGACGAGACGGTCGACAGCTCCGGCACCCCGCTGGCGGTGTGGCACTACGAGGCCGGGAGCGACACCCTGGCCACGGCTGCCGGACGGCCGTGCGTGGTGATGGCCCACGGCTTCGGGGCGACACGCGCGGACCACCTCGCGCCCTACGCCGAGCGCTTCGCCGCGGCGGGGCTGGACGTCATGGTCTTCGACTACCGCGGCTTCGGCGACTCCGGCACCGAGTCCGGCGTGCCGCGGCAGCTCGTCGACCACCGCCGGCACCGGGCGGACTACCACGCCGTCCTCGCCCACGCGCGGTCGACGCCGGGAGTCGACCCGGACCGGGTGGCCGTGTGGGGTTCGTCGTACTCCGGCGGGCACGTCGTGGCCGTCGCGGCGCAGGACCCGCGGGTCGCCGCGGTCGTCTCCCAGGGTGCGGCGATGGACGGCGCCGCCGCCGTCCTGCAGATCCTGTCGTACGCCGGCCCGCTCGCCCTGGTGCGCCTGTCCGGTCACGCACTGCTCGACGCGGCGCGGGGCGTCCTGCGCCGCAGCCCGCACGAGATCGCGATCTACGCCGCGCCCGGGGGAGTGGCGGCGATGACCTCGCCCGACTCCGAGTCCGGCTACGGCGGCATCGTGGGCCCGGACTTCGTCAACCGGATGCCGGCGCGTGCGGTCCTTCCCATCGCGCTCAACCGACCGGTGCGGCTGGCGCCCCGGGTGCGGGTGCCGATGCTGCTCGTGGTCGCCGGGCGCGACTCGGTCGCGCCGCCGTCGGCGGTGGAGAAGGTGGCGCGGACCGCCGGCGGTCCCGTCCGCACCGAGCGGTTCGAGGTCGGGCACTTCGAGATCTACCTCGGCGAGGTCTTCGAGCGGTCGGTCGCCGCCCAGGTGGAGTTCCTGACCGAGGCGCTTCAGGCGTAGGTCACCGCGTAGACGCGCAGCCCGGCGGACACCTCGAGCGTGACGGTGCGCTCCCGGGCCTCGTCGGCACGGAGCAGACCGACGAGTCCGGGCGCTCCCGAGACCTCGACGGTGCGGCTGCCCTCCTCGGTGCTCACCGTGATCGTCCCGGTGCCGCCGACGACGGCGTCGACCCGGCTGCTGCGGGCCCGCACCCGCAGACGTGACTCGCCCTCGGCCGTGACCGCGGCGGTGTCCGCGGTCCAGGTGCCGCCCAGACCCCAGCTCCCCGTGGGCTGGTCGGCCCCGAGGCGGTAGTCCTCGCTCCGCCCGGCCACCGGTCGCGACGGCGCGCCGGCGTAGGTGTCGGCGTGCGTCCAGCCCAGGCGGACGCCCGGTGTCGTCGAGGTGGGTGGGAGCGGCGGGGCGTCGACGTCCCCGCTGACGGGGGAGGGCAGCTCGACGTCCGGCCGTGCGGCGCGCAGGAGGGTACGGATCTGCCGCTCGGTGCGCTCGTACCCGCCCTCGCCGAGCTGGACCGCGCGGACGGCACCGCGCGCGTCGAGCAGGAAGGAGGACGGCCAGTAGCGGTTGCGGTAGGCGGTCCACGTCTCCAGCCGGGGGTCCATGACGACCGGGTGCTGGACGTCGAGGCCGGCGAGGCCGGCGGCGACGTTCGCGGGCCGCTTCTCGAAGTCGTGCTCGGGCGACTCGACCCCGATCACCTGCAGCCCGGCGCCCCGGTAGGCGTCGTACCAGGCGTTGACGTACGGCTGGTGCCGCACGCAGCTCGCGCACGGGTAGGACAAGAAGCTGACCAGCACGACCTTCCCGCGCTGGGTCGCGGGGGGCTCGGCGCGGCCGCCGGGAGTGTTGAACCACCGGGTGGTGCCGGAGAAGGCGGGTGCCTTCCCGCAGTCGGCCAGCGCGTCGGCGCCGGGTCGGCACCGGGAGAGCGCCTCGTTCTCCGGTGAGGTCAGCGAGGACAGGCTGCCGCCGGTGCCGCGCGGCGGCGCGGTGCCGCTCGCCGAGGGCGACGGTGGGGTCGGGCGGGGGGACTCGTCGTCGGTGGCCGAGCGCACGAGGACGCCGACCACGAGGACGACGGCGAGCGCCGCGACCGCGAGGAGCCCGAGCCGACGGCGGTCCACGAGCAGCGGGTCAGCCGCGGGTGACGCCGGTGACGGTCACCGCGGTGGCAGGGGGACCGTCGTACCCGTCGGGCTTGCCCTTCACCGCCGCGGCGGCGGCCTTCTTGGCGACGGCCAGTCCGGCGGGGGTGAGGGTGCCGAGGACGGTGTACTGGGCCGGCAGCTGGGTGGTGTCGTACACGATGAACAGCTGGGCGCCGGTCGTGTCGGGCTGGGTGGTCTTGGCCATCGCGATGGTGCCCGGCTCGTAGCTGGTGTCCGCGTCCACCTCCTCGGCGAAGCGGTAGCCCGGGTCGCCGGTGCCCGTGCCCGTCGGGTCTCCGCACTGCAGGACGTGGAAGCCGCGGGAGTCGCTGGTGATCCGGTGGCAGCTCGTGTCGTCGTACCAGCCCTGCCGGGCCAGGCTGAGGAACGAGTTCACCGCGCACGGGGCGGTCTTGCCGTCCAGCGTCGCGCTCAGGTCGCCGAAGTTCGTGGCGATGTCGACCGGGACGTCGCCCTTCTCGGTCGGCTCGGCCGGCGGCTTCTGCACGGGCTTGGCCGCCTCCTGGCCGGAGTCGACGTACGCGCACCCGCCCTTGCCGGGCGAGGCGCTGCTCGAGGACGGTGCCGACCCTGCGTCGGACTGCTCGGAGGAGCAGGCCGTCGAGAGCATCGCCGCGGCGAGCGCCAGAGCCAGTGCGGGCACGGTCTTCACGGTCACGAGGCCCGAGCGTAGCCAGCGGCACCGCACACGGCGCTCGTCGGAGCCTGCCGGTCGGGGGAGAACAGTCCGGTCGGCCAGGTGTGACGAGGCCCACGTCCGTCGTACGCTCCGATTCGTGGGGCAGGACTTCGCCATTCCCCGAGGCGCGGACAGCACGCAGCTGACCCGCCTGCTCGACGCTGCCCACGACCGGTTCCTGACCACCGGTGAGGCCGACGACGGCGTGCGCTCGCTGGTGCTGGAGTCCTGGCGTCGTTCGCTGCGCGAGGGCGTCGACCCGGAGCGGACCTCGGCCGCGGTCGGGATCTCCGACGACGCGCTGGCCGACCTGCGCGCCGCGCACCCGCTGACGGCCGTGATGCCAGTGATCCGGCGGCTGCTGGTCGACTCCGCCGCCGAGGCCGGACTCGTCGTCGCGGTCAGCGACGCGGCCGGTCGGCTGCTGTACGTCGAGGGCGCGTCCGCGCTGCGCTCGCGCGCCGAGGCGATGGCGTTCGTCGCCGGCGCCGACTGGAGCGAGGCCAGCGCGGGGACCAACGCCCCGGGGACGGCCCTGGCGCTGGGTCGCCCGGTGCAGATCCTCGGTCCCGAGCACCTCTCCCGGCGGGTGACGCCGTGGAGCTGCTCCGCCTCGCCGATCCGCGACCCCGACACCGGCGCCATGCTCGGTGTCCTCGACGTCACCGGTGGCGTGGAGGTGGCGACCCCGCACGCGCTCCACCTCGTACGAGCCACCGCGGCGGCCGCGGAGGCGGAGCTGCGGATCAGCCGGCTCACGGGCGTCGGCGCGGCCGCCGGGCCGTCGCGACCGCAGCTGCAGGTCCTGGGTCGCCACGGCGCCGTGCTGTCCCACGGGCCGACCACGACCCGGCTATCGATGCGGCACAGCGAGATGCTGCTGCTGCTCGCCGAGAGCGCCGAAGGCCTCAGCGGTGCCGAGCTGGCGGTCGGGCTCACCGAGCGGGACCAGGCGGGCGTCACGATGCGCGCCGAGGTCTCCCGCCTGCGCCACCTGCTGGGGCCGGTCGAGCTGGCCTCGCGCCCGTACCGGCTCCCGCGCGGTCTGAGCACCGACCTGGACGAGGTGCGCCAGGCGGTGCGCTCGGGCCGGATGCGCCAGGCCGTCGCCTCGTACCGCGGCCCGGTGCTGCCACGCTCGGAGTCGCCCGCCGTGGTGCAGATCCGCGAGGACCTGCACGCGCGGCTGCGCTCCGCGGTGCTGGCCAGCCGTGACCCCGACGCGATCCTCTCGCTCGCCGACACCGAGTTCGGTCGCGAGGACTACGCGGTGTGGGCCTGCGCCCTCGACTCGCTGCCCGCCGACTCGCCCCGGCTCGGGCACGTCGAGCGGCACCTGCGCGAGCTGGACGCCCGGCTCGGCTGACGCCGTTCCGGCGCGCAGCGACAGCGTCGCAACCTCTGTGCAACTGAGGTCTCCCTAACGTGGCGTGCACCACATCCGGCCGGTCCCCAGTCGACCGGTGCTCATCGACGAAGGAGTCGTGCCATGCCTGTCTTCGCCCAGCCGGGGACCGAGGGAAGCCCGGTCAGCTACAAGCCGCGCTACGACCACTGGATCGGCGGCGAGTACGTCGCGCCGAAGGGTGGTCAGTACTTCGAGAACATCTCCCCGGTCAACGGCAAGGTGTTCTGCGAGATCGCGCGCGGCACCGAGGCCGACATCGACGCCGCCCTCGACGCCGCGCACGCCGCCGCACCCGCCTGGGGCAAGACGTCGGTGGCCGAGCGCGCCGTGGTCCTCAACAAGATCGCCGACCGGATCGAGCAGAACCTCGAGATGCTCGCCGTCGGCGAGACCTGGGACAACGGCAAGCCCATCCGCGAGACGCTGGCCGCCGACCTGCCGCTGGCCGTCGACCACTTCCGCTACTTCGCCGGCGCGATCCGCGCCCAGGAGGGTCACCTCTCGCAGATCGACGACGACACCGTCGCGTACCACTTCCAGGAGCCGCTGGGCGTGGTCGGGCAGATCATCCCGTGGAACTTCCCGCTGCTGATGGCGGTCTGGAAGCTGGCCCCGGCGCTCGCCGCCGGCAACGCCGTGGTGATCAAGCCGGCCGAGCAGACCCCGGCCTCGATCATGCTGCTGATGGAGCTGATCGCCGACCTCGTCCCGGCCGGCGTCATCAACGTGGTCAACGGCTTCGGCGCCGAGGCGGGCGCCCCGCTGGCGTCGTCCAGCCGGATCCGCAAGATCGCCTTCACCGGCGAGACCACGACGGGCCGCCTGATCATGCAGATGGCCAGCCAGAACCTGATCCCGGTGACCCTCGAGCTGGGCGGCAAGTCGCCGAACATCTTCTTCGAGGACGTCGCCGCGAAGGACGACGCGTTCTACGACAAGGCGCTCGAGGGCTTCACCATGTTCGCGCTCAACCAGGGCGAGGTCTGCACCTGCCCGAGCCGCGGCCTGATCCAGAACTCGATCCTCGAGCAGTTCCTGCCCGCGGTGACCGAGCGGACCAAGCTCGTCAAGCAGGGCAACCCGCTCGACACCGACACGATGATCGGTGCGCAGGCCTCGAACGACCAGCTCGAGAAGATCCTGTCGTACTTCGAGATCGGCGTGCAGGAAGGCGCCCGCATCATCACCGGTGGTGAGCGCGTCGACCTCGGTGGCGACCTCTCCGGCGGGTACTACGTCGCTCCGACGATCTTCCAGGGCCACAACAAGATGCGGATCTTCCAGGAGGAGATCTTCGGGCCGGTGGTCTCGGTGACCGGGTTCGACGACTTCGACGACGCGATGAGCATCGCCAACGACACGCTGTACGGGCTCGGCGCCGGTGTGTGGTCGCGCGACACCAACACCGCCTACCGTGCGGGCCGCGAGATCCAGGCCGGCCGCGTGTGGACGAACTGCTACCACGCGTACCCCGCGCACGCGGCGTTCGGCGGCTACAAGTCCTCGGGCATCGGTCGCGAGAACCACGCGATGATGCTCGACCACTACCAGCAGACGAAGAACCTCCTGGTCTCGTACGCCGAGAACAAGCAGGGGTTCTTCTGAGCGGAGACGCGCCAGCGGATCCGCTGATGGTGGTCGAGCTGCGACCCGAGACCGAGCGGAGCGAGGAATCGGGTCAGTGGTGGTCGAGCAGCGACTTCGGGCGAGGAACGAGGCCGGAACGGAGCGTGTCGAGACCTCAGTGCGCCCCGACGCCAGGCCAGCCGCTGCCAGACCGACCGCGGCCGAGACGAAGGACGTGACCATGACCGACGACGACATCGAGCGAGTCGAACGCGTCGCCGTCACCCCGGAGGCCGCGGACGTGCTCCGCGGCCTCCGGGCCAGCCACGGCAAGCCGCTGATGTTCCACCAGTCCGGCGGCTGCTGCGACGGGTCGGCGCCGATGTGCTTCACGCAGGGCTTCTACCTCGTCGGGCCGACCGACGTGCACCTGGGAGACCTCGACATCGGTGCGGACCCCGACGTCGATCCCGACGGCATCGTGCCGGTGCACATCTCGCGCGAGCAGTTCGCCTACTGGTCGCACACCCACATCACGATCGACGTGGTGCCGGGCAGGGGAGCGGGGTTCTCGATCGAGGGTCCGACCGGCAAGCGGTTCATCATCCGGTCGCGGATCTTCACCGAGGAGGAGACCGCACGGCTCGCCGCCGAGCCGGCTCGCTGAGAGCAGAATGCGCTGGTGTGCCCGGACCCAGGCTGATGGGATCGGCTGATGCGCATCCTCGTCCTCGGCGGCACCGCCTGGCTCGGTCGAGAGCTCGCGGCCCGGGCGGTCGCGGCCGGGCACGACGTCGTCTGCCTCGCCCGCGGCGAGGCGGGCCCGCACGCACCGGGGACCCGTCTGGTCCGGGCGGACCGGGACGCGGACACCGGGCTGGCCGCGGTGGCGGACCGGTCGTGGGACGCCGTCCTCGACGTCGCCCGCCGACCGTCACACGTTCGCAGGGCAGTGCGTGACCTGCGGACCGGGCACTACGTCCTCGTCTCGACCGGCAACGTCTACGCCGACACGCTCACGGCCGGCCAGGACGAGGCGGGCCCGCTGCTGCCTCCCGGCGACGAGAACGGCACGCCCGAGGGGTACGGCGCGGCGAAGGTCGCCTGCGAGCGCGCCGTGCTCGAGGTGTACGAGGGACGCTGCACCATCGCGCGCTCGGGTCTCCTCGGTGGTCCGGGTGACCCCCACGACCGGGCGGCGTACTGGCCGTGGCGGTTCGCGCACCCGAGCGGCGCCGAGGTTCTCGTCCCCGATGCCGGCGCGCAGGCGACGGCGCTGCTCGACGTGCGGGACCTGGCGTCCTGGCTGCTGCGCTGCGTCGCGGAGACGGTCGCCGGGGTGTTCAACACGACGGGACCGGTGACGCCGATGGCCGAGCACCTCGCAGTGGCGGCGGCCGTCGGGGGCGGCACGGCACGGACGGTGCCGGTACCGGAGGACTGGCTGCGGGAGCACGGCGTGGAGCACTGGGCCGGTCGTCGCTCGCTGCCGCTCTGGCTGCCCGAGACCATGGCCGGCTTCTGCGCCCACCGGTCGGACCGGGCGTACGCCGCGGGTCTGGCACCCCGTCCACTCTCGGACACCCTCTCCGACGTCCTCCTCTGGCGTGCCGGGCTGGACCGGGAGTGGTCAGCGGGCCTCGCGGACACCGAGGAGCGCGACCTCCTGGGGGCCTGGCACGCGGACCGTCCCGGAGGGGGCGGTCAGCGGTAGGTGGACACTCGCCGGCCTACTCGGCACACGGCTCGGCAAGCGCGGCGAGCCGTACCAGCGAGGCGAGCAGCATCTCCTTCGTGGTGCCTCTCGCACGCTCGAGACGGGCCTCGTCCTGCAGCCCGGTCCAGTCGTAGGTGTGGACCACCCGGGTGCCGTTCGTACCGATCGGCTCGAGCTCCCAGCGCCACAGGTGCCCGCCGAGCTCCTCGCCGGGCGTGCCCGGCTTCCAGGCGATCAGCCGACCCTCCTCGAACTCGACCACGTGGTTCTCGCGGACACCGCGTCGCGTCAGCGTCGTACGGAAGACGTCGCCGACCGCGCGCACCCGCTGACCGCCGTCGGCCTCGGCGAGGTTGTCGTTGCCGTCCCACTCCGGCTGGCGCGCGGGGTCCGCGATCAGCTCGAAGAGCACGTCGGGGTCGGCGGCGATGTCGCGCGTCGCCGTGACCACGCGCTGCTCGTCGGTCTCCGCATCCATGCGCCCATTCAAGCGGGTGTCCTGTCCGTGGTCACGGTCGCTCCCGGGAGGTGCTGGCCCTCATCGCAGGTAGAGGCGCACGATGTCGATCTCCTCGCGCAGCAGCCGTACGTCCTCGACGCGCGGCCTCCGGGTCTCGACGACGTCGGGCGACACCGCGACGTCCCATCCCGTGCTCGCCCGCACCTCCTCCAGGCTGACCCCCGGGTGCACGGAGGCGACCTCGAGCTCGCCGAACCGGTCCCGGCGGCGCAGCACCGCCTTGGGGGTGATGAGGGTGCGCAGCCCGAAGCCCCGAGGCACGGCGCGGGGGTCGGCGGCCCGCGCGGCCACCGGGCTGGGTGAGGTGCAGAAGTCGAGCCGGTCCGGCAGGGCACCGGGGTCGTGGCGCCGGAGCACGACGACGACCTCGCCCGCGTTGGCCATCACCTCGACGGCGCCACCGGCGCCGGGCAGCCGTACGTCGGGCCGGGCGCCGTCACGCCAGGACCCGATGAACGAGGTGTTTAGGCTGCCGTACCGGTCGACCTGCGCGGCCCCGAGGAAGCCGACGTCGACGTGCCCGCGCTGCAGCACGTAGCCGAAGAGGACCGGCATGGGGACGACGGCAGCGGCGCCGGAGACCAGGACCGAGTCGGCGATGCCCTCGGCCATCGCCTCCGGCCGTGCGCCACAGACGCCGGACTCGTAGACGAGCTCCAGGTCGGGGTTGAGGGTGCGCACGGCCAGGTCGACGGCGAGCGTCGGGAGCCCGACCCCCGCGAAGACCCGCTGCTTGCCCTCCAGCTCGCGTGCGGCGACGGTGGCCAGGAACTCGGTGCTCGCCGGTGGGACGTCGCTGAGCGGCCCGGTCACTGCGCTGCCTCCTGCGGGGCGTACCGCCGGCCGTAGTCGACCCGGCCCGAGAGCCTCTCGTCGACGGCGACGCTGCGCCACCGCTCGGCGCCGACCTTCTCGACGTACGCGGTGCGGTCGGGGACCTCGTACACCCACTCGCGCAACCAGGCCTGCAGCAGCGCCGGGTCACGGCTGATCGGCGTCCACTCGCGGTAGAACGCGTTGTCCCGGTCGTAGCAGCCCTGGGCGTAGGACGGGTGCGCACCACGGGGGCACGCGACGACGGCGTCGACCGCGTGGGCGGGCAGCACCGTCCGGTTGGGGTCGGCACGGACGACCTCGTCGTCGACGATCTCCTCGACGGTGACGATCACGCGGTCGGCTGCGTACGCGGCCTCCTGCTGGGCGCCGAGGATGCCCCACATCTGCACGTTGCCGTGCCGGTCGGCGCGCTGGGCGTGGACGATCGTGACGTCCGGGTTCAGCGCGGGGACGACGTGGATGTCGGGGCCGCCGTAGGGATCGGTGACCGTACGGATCCGCGGGTTCAGCTCGGGCAGGTCGCTGCCGGCGTAGGAGCGCAGCGGGAAGAACGGCAGCCGCGCGGCGCCGGCCTGGTAGCGGCAGACCATGCCGTAGTGGCTGTACTCCTCGACCTCCAGCGGCGCGGGGTCGGCGTCCTCGACGCGGCGGCGGACCTCGTACAGGCTGCCGGCGGAGCCGCTGGCGAAGAATGCGGACACCAGCCGGCGTACGCAGCCCGCCGCGACCATCTGGTCGGCCAGCAGGTCCGGCGTCATCCGGCAGAAGGTGAGGTCGCGCCGGCCCTGGCGGATCACCTCGTGCCCGGCGGCGAAGGGGATCAGGTGCCCGAACCCCTCGAACGCGACGGTCATCCCGTCCTCGACGTGGGCGGCGACGGCGCTCGCCAGGTCCGTCACCACCCCTGGCGCGGACGTGTCGACACTCACGCGCCCCAGGGTGGCCTGCCCGGTGGCGATCGTCCACTACCGACTCGGCCCAGAACCGGTGCCGCACGGGTGCCGTCGCGCTGCGTCCCTTCGGGGTCGAGTCGCGCGTGCTGGCGCGGTTCGTGCGAGGTGGGCGGCTGGTACGGATGCCGACCAGGCGGACGAAGCGTCTGCTGACGCTGGCGTGGCACGGTGGAGGCGTGAGCGCACCTGACGTGACAGCCATGGCGCTGAACGTGGCGGTTCCCCCCGACCTGCAGTGGAGCGACGAACGGCGCGAGGTGACGTACGTCCTCACCTCGATCACCGTGCGCGTGCTGCCCGACGGGACGCTGGCCGCGAAGGCGTACGGGGGTCCCGAGGCCGGGGGCCGCGGCGGCTACACGTCGTTCCCCGTGCCCGACCGGCCGGAGCTCGCCGACCTCGTGGACCGCGCGGCAGCCGAGGCGGCGCGGCGCTGGGCCGCGCGGCGCTGAGGACGACTCAGTTGCCCACGGACCCGTCGGCCATCTCCCGCAGCAGGTCGAGGTGGCCGTTGTGCCGGGCGGTCTCCTCGATCAGGTGCAGCAGCGTCCAGCGGAGGTTCTGGTGCCGGCCCCTTGCCGGTACGACGGCCAGGTCGTCCAGGTGCGCACCGGCGACGATCGCGTCGTCCACCTCGATCTGCTCGCGGTAGCCCGCGACGATCTCGGCCAGGGGAGTGTGCAGACCCAGGCGCAGGTCGGCGTCGGGGTCCGCCCGTGTCCACGGCCCGCGGTCCGGCCGACCGGCGAACCGCCGCTCCACCCAGCTGTGCTCCACCCAGCGCAGGTGGCTCAGCAGCCCACCCGGCGAGGTGAGCGGCGAGGTCGGCAGGGGAGCGCGCTGCGCGTCCGCGTCGGCGAGCCCCTCGACCTTCCAGATCGCGGTCCTTCTGGTGTAGTCCAGCATCCGCAGCAGCGTGCTGCGCTCGTCGCCGGCATCGGGTACGTCGGTCCTCGTCACGCGCGCAGCATGGCGTGCGTGCACGAGCGCCGTCACCCGTGTTTTGACCGCGTCGGTCAGCGCTCGACGCCTTCGGGGGAGCGGTAGGCCCAGGGGAGCAGGTCGGTGCAGGCGACGCTCACGAGCCCGTCCTCCGCGGGCAGGACGACCCGGCACGCCGGGTAGTAGTCGAGCAGCACCTGCCGGTCGCGACCGCACGGCGCCAGGACGCCGCGGCCGCGGCTGCCGACGGCGACGATCGCACGGACGTCACGGGCCCCCGCGGCACGGGCTGCGCCGAGCGCCACCAGCTCCGCGCACGGTCCTCCCGTGAAGTGGTAGAGGTTCACGCCGACGTGCATGCCGCCGTCCGCGTCGAGGACGGCAGCCCCCACGGTGTGGATGCCGTCGCCGTCCCCGGGGTCGTCGGTGTGGTCGTCGATCGTGCGCGTGGCCAGCTCGACCAGCGCGCGCTCGAGCCCCTCGACCGGGCGCGCGCCGGTGAGCCCGCTCACGACCAGGGGGAGGCGCCGGTGAAGGCGGCGTTCCAGGTGGCCTTGTCGATGGTGCCGGTCTGGGGGAGTCCGTTGGCCTTCTGGACGGCGAGGACGGCGGTCTTGGTCTTGGCGTAGTAGCAGCTGGTGGCGGTGAAGTGGTACGGGCTGCCGAGGGTGTTCATCTGCTGCTGGAAGGTCTTCAGCCCGGCGGCGCACTGCCCGGAGCGGTAGACGACGCCCGGCCACGCGGGAGCGTCGGCCGGCGCCGGCGTGGCGGCCGTGAAGGGGTTCGTGCCCGAGAAGGCGGCGTTCCAGGTGGCCTTGTCGATGGTGCCGGTCTGGGGGAGTCCGTTGGCCTTCTGGACGGCGAGGACGGCGGTCTTGGTCTTGGCGTAGTAGCAGCTGGTGGCGGTGAAGTGGTACGGGCTGCCGAGGGTGTTCATCTGCTGCTGGAAGGTCTTCAGCCCGGCGGCGCACTGCCCCGAGCGGTAGGCCACGCCCGGCCAGGTCTTCGTTCCGCCGGACGGTGCCGGGGGAGTCGGGGGAGTCGGGCTCCCGGTGGCGCCGGAGACCTGCTGTGCCTCGGCGTACGTCGGCTTCACCTTCGAACGTGCGTCGGAGTCCTCGCGCAGACCGAGCTTCCTCGCGCAGGTCCACGGCTGCCAGCCGCGCATCCGGTAGAGGTACAGCGCGCGGTAGTCCTGCTCGAGCCGGGTCGCCTTCTCGGGGCTCCCGGTGCCGCCGACGCTGGCCCAGGTCCCGCGGTCGAACTGGTAGGCGCCGTAGTGCCCGTTACGGGCGACCACTTGGTAGTTCCCGCTGGACTCGCAGCTGCGCAGCGACGCCCATGCCGACGGCGAGGGGTCGGCCGAGGCGGTCGGGGCGGAGAGCCCCTGGAACGCGGCCGTGCCGATGACGGCGAGCACCAGCCCGGCACCCAGACGGCGGAGCAGACGGCGTGGACGGGACGACCCGGATCGCAACATGGGACAGCACGCTAAACGTCTGACCCAGAAGTCACAAGAACCACAGAACGTCTCACAGGTTTCAGATCTGCTCGGGGACCCGGGTCGGCGTGTCGTCAGCGCACTTGTTCGGTGGGGCGCAGCAGCACCTCGTTGACGGCCGCGTGCGCGGGCCGGGTGAGGATGTACCGCACTGCGTCGGCGACGTCCTCGGCCCCCAGCGGGGCGCCCGTCGAACCGTCCGGGGCGCCGGTGTAGCCGGCCGTGGTCATCTCGGTGCGGACGACACCCGGCTCGACCAGCCCGACGCGTACCTGCTTCTCAGCCAGCTCCTGGCGCAGGCCCTCGCTGAACGCCCCGACCGCGTGCTTGGTCGCTGCGTACACCTGGCTGTACGCCTGCGGCACGCGCCGGCCGGCGATCGAGCTGATCGTCACGACGTCGGCGACACCACGGGGACCGGACGCCGAGCGGACCAGGTGCGGGAGCGCGGCGTGGGTGGTGGCCAGGACGCCGTCGACGTTGACCGAGACCATCCGGTGCCACTCGGCGAGATCCGCCTCGAGCGCAGGCATGTTCGCCAGGTAGCCCGCACAGCCGACCAGGGCGTCCAGCCCGCCCAGGTCGACGGCCACCCGGTCGACGACCGTCGTCGCCTCGGCGCTGTCGGCGACGTCGGCGGCGTACGCATGGGCCGTGCCACCGGCTGCCGCGATGTCCTCGACGAGGTCGTCGAGCCGCTCGCGGCGCCGGGCGACGAGGGCGACGACTGCGCCGTCCGCGGCGAGCAGCCGGGCCGTCGCGGCGCCGATTCCGCTGGACGCTCCGGTGATGAGGACGCTGGCGTTCTGGAGAGAGGTGCTCATGCCCGGCGCCAACACCGGGCGAGGCGTGTTCAGTCCTGGGGTGCGGGCCGGACCACCAGGACCACGACGACGAGTGCGAGCACGACCGCGCTCACGCCGAGGGGGAGCGGGGAGACCGGGTCGAGGAGCACCAGCACGGCCCCGAGGGGGACCACGACGTCGACCACTCGGTCGCGGACGGTCCGCAGTGCCAGCCACCAGATCCCGAGCACGAACACCGCGACCGGGACGGCCACGGTGTAGTCGGACGCGACCCGGCTGAGCTCGGACTCCCCGGTCTCGGCGTCGATCAGCACCTCGACCCCGGCCGAGAGTGCGCCGGCGGCGGCGAAGACGAAGTAGTGGACGTAGCCGTAGCGCAGCGACTGCCGGATGGTGCCGATCGCCCGGTGGTGCGGTGGCCAGAAGTAGATCCACCACAGGGCTGCAGTCACGACGAAGGTCAGCACCGAGATCGAGATCAGCGGGGCCAGGGCCTCCTCCTCGTGAAGGGCCTCGATGACCGCGTTGGCCGAGGCGAGCAGGCTCTCGCCGAGGAGGATCAGGGTGAACAGCCCGTAGCGCTCGGTGATGTGGTGCGGGTGCCACGGCGTGGTCCCGCGCAGCTCCGCGACCACCGGCACCGCGATCTCGGCGAGGACGAGGACGGGGACCGCGACGTACTGGGCCGAGTGGGGCAGCAGCAGCATCAGCAGCCACAGGACCTGGACCCCGGCGACCCCCACGGCGTACGTCGACGTCGTCGCCCTCAGCTGCGGGTTGGCGGCGGCCGCGCGGACCCACTGCGCGACGAGTGCGACGCGCATGACGACGTACGCCAAGACGAGGAGCGTGAAGTCGTCGTCCTTGAACGCGGGCTCGATGCCGGCCGCCAGCACCAGGACCCCCGACATCTGCAGCAGCGTCAGCACCCGGTAGAGCCAGTCGTCGGTGTCGAACGACGTGGCGAACCAGGTGAAGTTCATCCAGGCCCACCAGATGCCGAAGAACGCCACCGCGTAGATGGCCAGACCGTGACCGACGTGCCCCTCGCTCAACGAGTGGTGCAGCTCGGCGGCGGCGACGCTCACGGCGACCACGAAGACGAGGTCGAAGAACAGCTCGAGCGTGCTGGCCGCGCGTCCGGGCTCGTGCGGGTCGCGCGGGCGCATCGCGCTCAGCAGCAGGCGTCCGGACTCCGGCGAGCTCGTCGTCATGGGCCGATCGTGCCAAAACCCGGTCGTGCGTGCCTCTCCTGCGCGCGCTTCGCCCGCGTCGGGCCGGTCCCGCTAGCCTTCCGAGGTGATCCGGTCCTTCGTCGTGGCTGCCGTCGTGATGCTCGTCCTGGACTCCGTCTGGCTCCTCGCCGTGGCGTCACCGCTCTACCGCGCCGAGCTCGGCGACCGGATCGCCTCCCCGCCCGACCTCGTGGCCGGTGCGCTGTTCTACGTCGTCTACGTGGGCGCCCTGCTCTGGTTCGCGGTGCGTCCGGGCCTGAAGGACGGTTCGGCACGGGTTGCGGCGATCAACGGAGCGGTGCTGGGCCTCGCGGCGTACGCCACCTGGGCACTGACCAACCGCGCCGTCCTCTCCGACTGGCCGTGGGCGCTCGTCCCCCTGGACGTCGCCTGGGGGACGGTGCTGTCCGCGGTGACGGCCGCGGTGACGACGACGCTCAGCCGCCGCTGGGGGCGTACGTCACCACCAGTACGCCCGACTGCGTGACGGTCTGCGCGACGAGCTCGAGGTCGTGGCGCTCGTCGGTGCCGAACAGCCGCTCGCCGGAGCCGAGCACGACCGGATGGACGAACAGCAGCATCTCGTCGACGAGACCGTGGGGGAGCAGCGAGCGGACCAGCTGCCCGCTGCCCATCACGACGAGGTTCCCGCCCGCCCTCTCCCGCAGGTGCGCGACCTCGCCGGCGACGTCACCGGTGAGCAGGGTCGAGCTCGGCCACCGGAGCTCGGTGGACGGGTCGGACGAGGCAACGTACTTCGTCGTGCGGTTCAGGCCGGCCTTGAACGGGCCACCGCGGTCGTTCCAGGCCGAGAGCATCCCGTCGTAGCTGCGTCGTCCGAAGAGCCAGGCGAACCCGTCGACCATCCGCTGACGCATCGCCTCGCCGAGCTCGGGACCCGAGCGCTGTGTCGCCCACCCTCCGTGACGGAACTCGTGCCGGGTGTCCTCGTCGGGCGCTCCTGGCGCCTGCATGACCCCGTCCAGGCTGAGGTGGTTGATGACGACGACTCGCACGACTGCTCCTTCCCACGGCCCATCGACCCCTGGTGTGGACCGTCCGCGCGGCGCAGACTCATCGCGTGAGCGCCAGCCTCTCCGTCTTCACCCTGTACGCCGACCCGGCCGCCGCCGTGCGCTGGCTGGTGGAGGCCCTCGGGTTCGTGGTCGTGAACTCCGCCGTCGCGGGGGACGAGCAGCTGCTGCACGCCGAGCTCCGGCTGGGCGAGGCCGTCGTGATCGTCGAGCGTGCGTCAGAGGGCCAGGCAGCCTCGCCGGTCGTGGATCGCTCGACGAGCCGAGCGCCGGTCCTGTGCCTCGACGACGCGGCCGCAGTCGATGCGGCGTACGAGCGCGCCGTCGCGGCGGGCTCCACGACGCTCCGTGAGCCGGAGGACACCCCCTGGGGGAACCACCGGTTCGAGGTGCTCGACCCCGAGGGCCACCAGTGGTCGGTCGGCAGCTACACGCCCGGTCGCCCTTGGAGCTGAACGACGGGGGCAGCAAGCGAGCCGTCCGACAGGCTCGGAGCGTTCGTCGGCGATCGCGCGGGTGCGGGTGGCTGTGGCCCCGGCGTGAACGACGGCCGCAACCACGGTGGTCGAGCTTGTCGAGACCACCATCCAGAATCCGAATGCGGTAAAACGACCTCGCTCGGCTGGAGGTCGCGAATCTTTGTCAGAATGTTGTCCACCATGCGGGCAGTGCAGCCTTTCTGTTGCAGAAACTGTCGGTGCCGACGGGTTGAATCGATTCATGGAAACGACCTCCACCCACCCGGTCAGCGCGGCGATCGCTGCCGCACAGGTGGCGTTGGGTGAGGTCGCGCAGTCGCCGGTGTGGTCGCTGCCGGGGGTGGAGATCGCTGCAGATCTGGGGCGGTTGTCGGTGCTGGCGGCGCAGGTGGCGGAGCTGGAGCTGCGGCTGGTGTTCCAGGCCGAGGCGTCCGGTGTCGCAGGCGATGCCGGTGCGACGTCGGCGGCGGTGCTGTGGTCGAGCGCGACGTGTCAGGACCGGGCGGTGGCCAAGCGGCGTGCCGATCTCGCGCGGGCGTTGGACGGGCCCCGGACGGTGACGCGGGAGGCGATGGGTCGTGGTGAGGTCTCCGAGGCCCAGGCACGGGTGATCGTCGACGCGGTCGCCGCACTCGAGGAGATCCCGTCCGTGCTGGGTGTCGAGGTCGATGCCTCGATCGTGGAGCGTGCGGAGAAGGACCTGGTCCGCCTGGCGGGCGAGCACCCGCCGCGGGAGCTGCGGGTGCTGGGCCGGCGGATCCTTGACGTGGTCGCCCCCGAGGTCGGGGAGGAGGCCGAACGCGCCGCGTTGGCGAAGGAAGAAGAAGCCGCCGCTGCGGCGGCCCGGTTCACCATGAGCAGCGACGGCCACGGGCAGGTCCACGGCCGGTTCACGCTGCCGACGCTGCACGGGGACATGCTTCGCACGATGCCGGCGGCGGTGTGGACACCGCACCTGGGTGACGGGCCGCGTGGTCAGGGCCGGGCGTTGATGGAGGTCGTCGAGCGCTACCCGGCCGATGTCCTGCCCGAGCACGGCGGTGTCGCGGCGACCGTCACGGTCACGATGACCCACCGCGAGCTGGTCGACGCCGCCGACGCGGCCGGGGTGGTCGAGACCGGGCTCGGCACCCGGATCACTGCTGGTGAGGCGCGACGGTTGGCGTGCGGTGCAGACCTGGTGCCGGCTGTGCTGGGCGGGGCCTCCGGCGTGCTGGACGTCGGGCGCCGGTCCCGGTTCCACACCCGGCCCCAGCGGGTCGCGATCGCGCTGCGGGACAAGACCTGCACCGCTGAGGGGTGCGACTACCCACCCGGTCTGTGCCATATCCACCACGACGACCCTTGGTCAACGGGCGGCGCCACTAGCGTCGCCAAGGGCCGGCTGCTCTGCCCGAGCCATCACCGGATGATCCACTCCGCACACCACGAGATATCCATTTCCAAACACGGCCGACTCGTATTCCGGCGCATCTAGCAGGAATCGGATGAAGGGTCATTTCCGATTCTCGCAGACTTGCCCCCAACATCTCCATGACGTCCGAGTTCTCGGCCCCGTCGAGACGATCTCGGCGCGCGCGTCGCGGGTTCGGCTGCCAGGTGGTCGACGCGCCTCTAGAGTCGGTCCCGTGGACACCCACGAGGAGTACCTCGCCACGGTCGAGGACGACGCACACCGCGAGAAGCTCTCCGGGATCCTGGCCTGGGTGAACCAGACCTGGCCGAACCTCGTACCGGTGGTCAAGTGGAACCAGCCGATGTTCACCGACCACGGCACGTTCATCATCGGCTTCTCGGTCTTCCCGAAGAACATCGCGGTCAACCCGGAGCCGCCGGCGATGGATCACTTCCGTGACGCGATGCACGCCGCGGGCTACACCACGTCGTCGCGGCTGATGCGGATCACCTGGGCCGACTCGGTCGACCACGACCTGCTCGGTGAGCTGATCGAGTGGCAGATCGCAGGCAAGACCGACGTCACCGGCTTCTGGAGGCCCTGAGAAGCGTCGTCGGGCCGTCATCGGTATCGCCGATAATGAGCATTATGTCAACTAGTGCAGAACCGCTGCACGTCCCCGTCACCCGAGGGCGTGGACTCGTGCGGCGTCGGCCGGCACCATCGCTGCCGCAAGTCTCCGGTCGAAGGTGACTAGGACGGCGTCGTGCCGCGCAGCGAGGTTGGTCAGGTGCCAGTCGGTGACCTGGCGATGCCCGGTCAGACCTGTGGTGTCGACTGCGGCGTCGGTCAGGCTGGTGTCGTCCGGAAGGAACTCGGCCCGGCGATCGGTGCGGACACCGGCCAAGATCGTGAGCGCGAGTCGCGTGCTGACCGGCTGCCCCGTGACCACAGGGTTGAGGAGCATGCGAAGCAGCCCGCTCTCGGTGATCGGCGTCGTGGCGTACCGCGACGTCCCAGCCAGCCACCGGTGCGCCTCACGGTGGAACTCGTGCGCCGGGTTGGTCAGCGCGACGAGAACGTTGACGTCGGGGATCGCGAGATCGGTCACGACTCGTCGAGCGCAGCGTCGACCATCTCGGCGGTGATGGTGTGCCCGTCGACCGACGGCAGCATCGGGAACCCGGTGTCCGGACGTACGGAGTCCTCGTCGGCGTCGTACCCGAGCAGTGCCAGCTCGGAGAGCGCCTCCCCCAGTGAGATCCCGCGCCGTCGTGCCCGACCTCGAGCCGCGGCCAGGGCGCGGTCGTCGAGGTTCACCGTCGTTCTCACGACGTCGACATTAGCATCACGCATCACGCATCACCACTTGCGCTGATCGTCGGTCACGCGCGGCGTACCTTTCGCCGAGGACGACCACGCAGACGAGCGAGAGGTGATCGCATGGCACGACTCGACGGCACGACGGCGATGGCGACCGGTGCGTCCAGCGGGATCGGCGAGGCCGTCGCACGAGCGCTGGCCGCGGAGGGTGCGCACGTGGCGCTGTGCGCGCGGCGCAGGGACAAGCTCGAGGATCTGGCCCGTCAGATCCGCAGTGACGGTGGCAGCGCATCGGTCCACGAGGTCGACGTCGCCGATGCCGAGAGCGTCCGGCGGGCGGTGGAGACGCTGACCACCGAGCGCGGCAGCGTCGACGTCCTCGTCAACAACGCCGGCATCGGCACGATGGCCCCGGCCGCCGAGGCCGACCTCGCCGACTGGCACACGATGGTCGAGGTCAACGTCAACGGCGTCCTGAACGCCTCGCACACCGCGCTTCCCCACCTCGTACGAGCGGCGACCGGCCCTCGCGGGATCGCCGACGTCGTGACCGTCAGCTCGGTCGCCGGTCGGAAGGTCTCCTCCCCTGCGTTCAACGTGTACGCCGCCACCAAGCACGCCGTTGGCGCGTTCTCGGAGGCGCTGCGCCAGGAGCTGGCCGGCGACCACGTCCGCGTCGGCCTGGTCGAGCCCGGACTGGTCCGCAGCGAGCAGACCGAGGCGATGGGCACGGCGGCGGAGGCGGAGTCGAGGATGGAGCTGGGGCTGATGGAGGCCGAGGACATCGCCGACGCCGTGGTCTACATGGTGACGCGGCCGCCACGCATGGCGGTGAACGAGATGCTCGTACGCCCCACGGAGCAGACCCGGTGAGCCCGCGGAGCACGGTCGAGACCGTCGGGGGTCCGGTCGACGTCGCCGACCTGGGGACGACGTACATGCACGAGCACGTGTTCGTGCTGAGCACGGAGGTGCAGCAGAACTACCCCGAGGAGTGGGGGTCCGAGGACGACCGGGTCGCCGACGCCGTGCGCCAGCTGACGGACCTTGCGGCGTCCGGCGTACGGACGATCGTGGACCTGACCGTCCTCGGTCTCGGCCGTGACGTCCCACGGGTCAAGCGGGTGGCCGAGCAGGTCCCGCAGCTCAACGTCGTGGTCGCCACCGGGCTCTACACCTACGACATGCTCCCCGGGTTCTTCAGCATGCGCGGACCCGCCGTCTCCGGTCTCGTCGGGCACGACGTCCCCGACCCGCTGGACGCGATGTTCCTGCGCGACATCGAGGTCGGCATCGCCGACACCGGAGTCCGGGCCGGGATGCTCAAGTGCGCGATCGACTCCCGCGGACCGACCAAGGGCGTCGAGCGCGTGATGCGAGCGGTCGGGCGGGTCCACCAGCGGACGGGGACACCGATCACGGTGCACACGCACGTCGACCCCGAGACGCGGCTGGCGGTCGAGCGGGTGCTGTGCGACGACCTCGGTGTCGACCCCCGCGCGGTGGTCCTCGGTCACGCCGGCGACTCCACCGACTGCGACCACCTCGCCTCGATGGCTGACAAGGGCTTCGTGCTCGGCATGGACCGGTTGGGCATCTACACCGGCGAGAGCACGTTCGAGTCACGGGTCGGCACCATCGTCGAGATGTGCCGATGGGGGTACGCCGAGCGGATGGTGCTCTCCCACGACACGAGCTGCTACATCGACTGGGTCGAGCCGGAGCTCGCCGCGCGGATGCCGCAGTCGACGTACTCCCACATCGCCGACGAGGTGCTCCCCCACCTGCGTGAGAACGGTGTCACCGAGGAACAGATCGAGCAGATGCTCGTGGGCAACCCGCGGACGTTCTTCGCCGGGACAGACCGCTGACCGAGCGGGTCCTGCGGTGAGTCAGCGCTCCCTCGTGGTCCGCCGCACCATCCGACGCTCGACGCCGACTGGCTCCCTCTTCGCGTGCCCGTCGAAGCCGAAGCCCTGCCGCTCGTAGAACGCGATCGCGCGGCGGTTGCCGTCCAGGACGTAGAGGTACGCCTCGCCCGACCCCGCGGCCGCCTGCAGCAGGGCGAATCCGACGCCGGTGCCGTACACCTCGGCGCGGACGTAGAGCGCCCACACCTCCAGCGCCGGCAGCCCCTCCGACGGGTCGTCGCGGCCCGGGCCGGCGCTGGTGAAGCCGAGCAGTCGCCCCTCGTCGCTGCACGCCAGCAGCGTGTCGGCCCGGGAGCGCTCGAGGATCTCCGCCCACCGCACGGCCCGCTCACGGCGGGTACGACGACGCTCGCGCAGCACCCCGGGGTCGACCAGGTCGCCGTACGCCTCCTCCCAGACGTCCAGGTGGAGATCGGTGAGCGCCTCGGCGTCGGCGAGCTCGGCGGGACGGATGTGCACCGGCCTCACTGACGCCCCGCCTCGGTGCGTGCGACGAAGCACAGAATCCGTCCGTCGGACTCGCGCTCGACGTTGACGAACCCGTGCCGCTCGTAGAACCGCCGGGCGTCGTGGTCGACCTCGTCCACGTTGGCGTGCACCTCCGGGCAGCCGCGGTCGCGCAGCCGCCGGCGTGCGTCCGCGACCAACGCGCTCCCCGTCCCGCGCCCCCGACGGTCGGGGACGACGTACAGCTCCTCGAGCTGCGCGACCGGTCCGTCGTGCCAGACCGTCGGGCGCAGCGTCAGCAGGGCGAACCCGGTCGTGGAGTCCGTCGAGCCCCGCTCCCCCGCGACGAGCGCCAGCACCTGCGGGTCGCCCAGGATCCGCGCGAAGCGCCCGGCCAGCACCTCGACCGGGTCGGGCGCGGTGTCGAACTCCGTGTCAAGTCCCACAGCAGCCGGCCCAGCAGGTCGGCGTCGGCCGGACCCGCCTGCCTCACGAGAGTCACACACCCATCCTGCCCGCGAGCCGGTGCCGCGGCCACCGCCGTCGGCGCTGGCGTAGCCTGGTGCACGCCAGAACGCGGGAGCTCGTGGAGAACGGGCTGAGAGGGTGGCTGCCGCCACCGACCGCTCGAACCTGAGCCGGGTAATGCCGGCGGAGGAAGAGGTGGCCAGATGGTCGACGTCGCACGTCCGCACACCACCCCCGACGAGGTGCCGCACACCCTCACCGAGCAGGCGCCACGCACGCTCGGCACGCTCGACCAGGCCGCGCTGTGGGGCAACCTCGGCGTGAGCCTGCTCGGCTTCACCGGGGCGATCTTCGTGCTGCAGCCCTTCGGCGAGGGCACGCCGTACGTCTCCCTGACCGCGGCCCTGGTCGCGGTCGTGGTCGGTACGGCGGTCGGCGCGGCCGCCGTCGCCGCCGTGGCCGCGATCGGAGCGCGCACGGGCGCGCCGACGATGGTGCTGCTCCGCGGGGTCTTCGGGGCGCGCGCCTCGACGGTGCCGACCGTCCTCAACGTCGTCCAGATGGTCGGGTGGGGCACGTTCGAGATCGTCACCATCGCCACCGCCCTCACCCAGGTCGTCCCGGGTGTCCCCCGCTGGGCCTGGGTGCTGACCTGCGGGGCGGCCACGATCGCCCTGGCCGTCCGACCCCTCGGCTCCGTGCGGCTGCTGCGCCGTTGGGTCAGCATCGCGGTGGTGATCGCCCTGCTCTGGCTCGCGGGCAACCTGATCGGCCAGTCCGGCGGGCTCTCGGGTGGGTCCGGCGGTTGGTCCGGCTTCGGCGTGGGTGTCGACGTCACCCTCGCGGTCGGGATCTCGTGGGTGCCGATGGCCGCCGACTACGCCCGTCACTCGCGGACGGTGCGCAGCGCCGTGGTCGGCGCGTTCGCGGGCACCACCGTCATGGGAGTCGCCTGCTACGCGATCGGTCTCGTCGCCCTGGTCAGCGTGGCCGACGGGCCCGACCAGGTCTTCGCGTCGTTCCTCGCCGTGCCGCTGGGCGTGCTCGCGTTCCTCGTCGTCACCGTGCGCGAGCTCGACCAGTCCTTCGCCAACGTCTACGCCACGACCGTCTCCACCCAGGCACTGCGACCCCGCTGGGACCGCCGCGTCGTCTCGGTGGTCGTCGGCGTGCTCGTCACGGTGCTCGCGCTCGCGGTGCGGATCGACAACTACGAGAGCTTCCTCTACGCGATCGGCTCGGTCTTCCTGGGTCTGCTGGCCGTGCTCCTCGTCGACTACCTCGTGGCCGGTCGGCGCTGGGACCTCTCGGAGACCTCGGCGACCCGCTGGGTGCTGCTCCTCCCCTGGGCCGCCGGCATCGCGGCGTACTACCTGATCCCGCCCGGTCCGCTGGTCAGCAGGTCGCTGGTGTCGTTCCTCGTCGCCGCCGCCGCGACCGGCCTCGTGCACGGCCTCGCGTGGTCCGTGCGCCGCACCGTCTGAGCACTGCTCAGCCGAGCAGGTCGTCGGGACGGTGCCAGCGCACGTCGCCGAAACGACCGAAGTCCTGGTCGTACGTCACCGCACCTGCGCGGTGCTGCTCGGCGAGCGCCGCCAGGTGTGCGTCGTCGACCAGGTCCCCGGCGCCCCCGGCGTGGTCCAGCAGGCGCGCAGGTGAGCGCACATGTCCCGCATCTGGGTGCAGCAGGCGTGCCGATGGCGCCGTGAGCCACGCGTCGACCAGCTCGAGCGCCTGCTCCGAGGTCAACGGTCGAGGGAAGAGCCCACGCTTGGTGCTCAGCCGAACGAAGGCCAACAGGACGAGCCAGCTGAAGCCGACGACCTCGTCGCCTGACAACGACCGGTCGAGCCAGGTGCGCGAGGCCTCGTGGTGGGTCGTACTCGGGTTGACGGCGTAGATCAAGACGTTCGCGTCGACGATCTTCATGACGCTCAGCGCCCGGAGCGGAGCATCTGCTCGGCGCCCTCGTCCTCCAGCTCGCCCGCGATCTGCAGCGCTCGGTCGAGGTTGACGACCGGCGCGCCCATGTCGTGGACCACGGTGGTGAACCCGACGTCGGCTCCTGGACTCGTCCCTGCACGGATCGCGTCGTTCAAGGCCTGCTTGAAGGAGATGCCTCGGTGCACCATGAGCGCTCGGACCGAAGCCTCGGTATCCGCATCGAGAGTCACCGTCGTCCGCACGGATGACAGCATGGCATCACCAGGAGTGAGCCGTGATGCTGTCGCTGGACGAGCGCCGCCCGCCGGCCGCGCGAGGCGACCGACGGGCGGTGTGTGGGCGTGCGGGTACTACTTCGCGGTCAGCCAGGCGGCGGTCGGCGAGCCGATGCCGGTGTTCTGGTCGTAGCCGCGCCGGACGTCCAGCGAGGCGTCCTGCCCGAACGTGCGGATCGTGTACGTCAGCCCGTCCGCGGCGTCGAGGCCGTTGACGTAGTCGACGCGCACGTTGCCGGCGTCCTTCGGCGTGCCCTTCACGTCGCTGTAGGACGAGGTGCCCGCCGCCGCGTAGATCGCGGGGTTCTGCAGCCCCAGCCGCTTGCCCGCGCTCTGCTGGCGCAGCGCCGACATCCCCGCGAACAGCGGCGAGGCCAGCGACGTGCCGCCGATGCGGTACTCGTCGTACGAGCGGCCCTCGGGGAAGGTCTGCGTCTGCCCCACGAGGAAGCCGGTGGTCGGGTCGGCGTCCATCGCCATGTCGGGCACCGAGCGGCTGCTGCCGTAGCTCTTCGGCACCACGCCCTGCTGGTACGCCGGCTGGTTGAACAGGCTCGAGGAGCCGCCGCCCGCGCCGTAGAGGTAGCCGTTCGGCTTCCACGCCTTGCCGTTCTTGCTCAGCGTGTACTTCTGCGAGCCCCAGCCCGCCTGGAAGGCGAACGACCCGGTGGCGTCGATCGCGTCGGCGGTGCCGCCGACCGCGGTGACGTAGGGGTCCGAGGCCGGGTAGTCGGCCTGCTTGATCCCGGTGTTCTGCAGCTCGTCACCGTTGTCGCCCGAGGAGAAGGTCACGCTGATCCCCTGCTCGGCGGCCTGCAGGAAGGTCTGCTCGAAGGCCGCCACGCTCTGCGCGCTCTCGCCGGCCTCCGTCTCGCCCCACGAGTTGGTGACCACGTCCGCGTCGTCGTCGTCGACGACCTGCGCGAGGGTGTCGACGAAGTCGTCGTCGAAGCACGACGCGGCGCCGTAGTAGGTGATCCCGGCGGACGGCGCCATCGCGTGCACGGCCTCGACGTCGAGGGTCTCCTCGCCGTACCAGCCCGACGGGTCGCACTGGGCGGCGTGGGTGAACTTCGCCGGCGTCACCTGGGTCAGCTGGCCGTTGGCGTACCCGCCGTCACCGTGCTGGGTGGCGTACGTCTGTGCGTCCTTGGCGATGGTCGGCGAGGCGTAGGCGTCGACGACGGCGACGTTGGTGCCGGTGCCGTCGAGCGTCGAGCCCTGCTCGTACGCCGCGCGCAGCTGGGGACCGGTGTAGCCGCACACCGCGTACGGCAGCGTCTTGTTCTTGAACTGCGGCAGAGGGGTCTTGAAGTCCGCCTGGTACGTCGCGGCGACCTGACCGTACGAGCGCGAGCACGGACGGGCGTTGCGGAAGCCGGCAGAGGGAGGCGCGGCGGGCCCGGTCAGGTGACGGTGCGACATCGTGCGCGTCTCGGTGTCCAGACCGGTCACGCCGATCACCAGCGGTGCGAGCGAGGCGGGGACGGAGATGTCGGTGGTGTTCGTCTGCACCTGCTCGCCGTCGTGAGTGAACAGGCCCATCGTGGTGGCGAAGGCCTTCTCGACCGCGGCGTTGGTCCCGGTCACGCTCAGGTAGCGCTTCGCCGGACCGACGCCACTCACCGTCAGTCCGTTGTCGGCGAGGAAGCCGCGCACCGTCTTCACGGAGGCGGACGACGGGTCGTAGGCGGCGTGGTACTGCGCGGCGGTGAGGAACGTGCCGTACGACGACGTGCCCGGCGTCGAGCGGGCCAGCGCGTCGGCCTCCAGCGCGTCCACCCCGCCCTTCGGTGCGAGGTAGAGCCGGAAGGACGAGCGGTTCTTGGCCGCGGCGCGGCCCTTCGCCTGGCCCTTCGCCTGGGCTGAGGCGACCCAGCTGGGTGCGCTGCGGGCGACCCGCTTGCGGTCGGCCGCGTGAGCCGGTGCGGTACCGACTCCCGTGGCGATCAGAGCGCCGATGACGGTCGCTGCGCACAGCGACGTACGTGTTCTTCTCACGTGGTGACTTCCGTTCTTGGACGGGCACCGCCCGAGCGGCGGTGGGGGCTGCACAGCAACCTAGACCTGAAGTTGTCGTCGGCAACAGAGTCCTGTGCGATCGATCACCGACGAACGTCGTGCGAGGCTCGGTGCATGAGCACTCCACAGGTCAGCACCGTCGACGCAGGGCCGAGGAAGGTCAGCCGCTCGATCGAGGTCGGGGCACCCGCCCACGAGCTCTTCGCCATGGTCGCCGACCCCCGTCGGCACGGCGAGCTGGACGGGTCCGGCACCGTCGGCGACGCCAAGGTCTCGGCACCCGAGCGGCTCTCGCAGGGCGCGACGTTCTCGGTCGCGATGAAGATGTTCGGCGTCCCGTACGCGATCACCTCGACCGTCACCGAGCTGGTCGAGGACCGCGTGGTCGAGTGGAGGCACCCGGCCGGTCACCGGTGGCGCTGGGAGCTCGAAGAGGTCTCTCCCACGCGCACCCGGGTGACGGAGACCTTCGACTACTCACGCTCGGCGGGCAGTGCGATCGCGGCGAGACTGGGGATGGCCAAGGCGAACGCACGTGGGATCACCGCGACGCTGCAGCAGCTGGCCACGCGGTACGACGCCGGCTGAGCGGGTCCGGTGCCGGCCGGCGCCGTCCCGATGGGTGAGAATCAGGGGGTGCACCCGCTCACGATCCTCGGCCTCGGCACCACCACGTTCGTGATCCTCGTGGTGGTCGTGCTCGTGGTCCTCGCCGTCCTCGCGGCGCTGATCACCCGGCTGCTGGTCACCAGGGGTCTGCGCACGCCCCTGGCGATCCGGTTGGTCAACAAGGCGACGGAGAGGGTCGTCGACCTCGTGAAGCGGCCGATCACGATCGCGGTGCTCGATGAGGTCGCCGACGTCATCCAGACCGGGCACTACACGCGCAACGTCTCCGACGCCCTCGTCGAGAACCACGCAGAGCTCAAGGCCCTGGTGGCGGAGAAGGTGCGCGAGGACCCCAATGTCCGGCTGGTCGGGCGGATGCCCGGCTACGGCGTCGTCGTCGACACCGTCAGCGAGACCACGCTCCGCGTGCTGGTCGAGATGCTCGGCGACCCGCGCATGGACGAGCTCGTCTCGGACCTGCTGCGCAACAACCTCCAGCAGATCAAGCGCGCGGTGCGTGAGCGCCAGCACGAGGCGGTCCGCATCGACCCGCCCGACGAGAGCGCGCCGAACCACGACGGCTTCCGTCCCGTCGGCTCGTGACCCGAGCGGCTCAGATCCGCTCGCCGGGGGTCTCGCGGTCGAAGGCCCAGGAGAGGACGCCGCTGTCCTCGAGCGGTACGGGCTCCTCGGCGTCAGGGTGCTCGGCCGGTGGCTCCTCGGCCGGTGACTCCTCGGCCGGGGGCTCGACGACCGGAGGGTCCTCGACCGGAGTCTGCTCGGCCGCGGGCGACTCCTCCGCGCCGGCCTCCTCCAGCCAGACCGGGACGACGTCGGAAGGCGGCTCCGGTGCGACGCGGCGGGTGCTCGAGTCGAGCTCGTCGGGCCAGGTGTCGACCTGCGCACCGTCGTCACCGAGGGCGAGCGACGGTCCCGGGATCTCCCCGGCCGGGATGTGGGTGCCGAGCGCACGGGCCTCCTCGCCCGTGGTCGGCCGGGTCGGCGTGACCTCCTCGTCGGCGACGGGGTTCCCGGTGCGCGGGTCGCTCAGGGTCACCCGGTCGAGGGCAGCCGCCCGTCGGGCGCGTACCGGGTAGGAGACGAGGCAGCCGGGAGCACCGATCTCGAGGACCACCCCTGCGCCGCCGGCGACCTGCCGGTCGAGCCGTACGGGGGCGGTGAGGTCGGTGTGGTCGACGGCTCCCGGGGCGACCTGGACGGGCGTTCCCGCGAGCACCCCGGTCAGCGGGACCCGAAGGTGCCCGGCGAGGACGGCCCGCACGTCGCTGCCCTCGACGACCTCGACGAGACGATCGGTGTCGCGCAGTGCCCGCTCCCCCAGGTGGTCGAAGCCACCGGGACTGATCGGGGGGTGGTGCAGCACGAGGACCGTGCCGCGCGGCCCCTCCGTGTCGAGGACTCGGTTCAGCCACTGCGCCTGGTCCTCACCGAGCACACCGTGGGGCGAGCCGGCGAGGGTCGTGTCGACCGTGACGACCCGCAGGCCGTCGACCTCGCTGACCCAGCCGTGCCGCTCGTCGGTCCGCTCCCCGAGCGGCCCGATGGTGCCGTAGTCGAGGTCGTCGGGCCCGAGGTGGCCGGACCCGAGCACCTCGCCGAACCGGTCGTGGTCGTCGCGGTCGCCGACCGCGTAGACGTGCGGCGCACCGTGCCGGGCCGCGAAGGCGCCGATCAGACGTCGTGCGGTGGCGTACGACGTGGTCGAGCCGTCCGCGCTCACGTCTCCGCTGACGACGACCAGGTCGAGGTCGGGCAGGTGGCGCAGGTCGTGCAGCAGCGACTCGACGTGGCGCTCCGCCTCGTCGACCGGCCCCGACGGACGCCGGGCCCGCAGCCCGAGGTCGGACAGGTGCAGCACCCGCAGCGGGGTACGACGAACCGCCGAGGCGACACCGCTGGCGACCTCGCCCGTTCCGTCCACGCCCTCTGCCCTTCCGATCGGTCCTTGCGCGCACACGCCCCCGCAGCGGCACTGTAGTCATCCGTCCTTCGACGACTTCGTGTCGCTGCGGGGGCGCGGCCACCGGCCGGTGCCGGTGATCAGGTGTCGCTCACTGCTGAGCCGAGGTCACCACCGTCCGCAGGTCGTTCGGCATGGTCGGCGCGGCCACGCGCTTCTGCGCCTGCGTCGTCGCCGCCGCGCCGGCCGGGACCGGAGCCGGGACCGGGTCGCACTTCACGTCGGACTGGTCGCCCCGCACCCGCTTGTCGAGCGTGCCGTCGAGCAGGTAGGCGGCGATCCGGTCGTCGGTGCAGCTGACGCCCGACAGCGAGCCGGCGTGCGTGCTGCCGTTGACGCCCTCGATCAGCACCGAGCGCGGGAACCGCTTGCGCACCTCGATCGCACCCGAGAACGGGGTCGCGGCGTCGAAGGTCTCCGAGATCAGCAGGATCGGCGGCGCCTTGGAGCCGTCGACGCTGAACGGGGCGGAGGCGGCCTTGCCCTTCCAGGTCAGGCAGGGGCCGTTGAACCAGGCGTTGGCCCAGGTCTCGAAGGGCGCCTTCGCGTAGGTCTTGAAGTTGTCCTTGCGGATCTTCGCGTACGACGACGGCCACGGGGCGTCGGTGCACTGGGTGCCGAGGTAGATCGCGAAGCCGTTGTCCGAGCCGGGGCCGGGGGCGCCGTTGGCGGCGACGTACTCCTGCTTGATCGGGCCGTACTTGCCGTGCACCGCCTTCTGGAACGCGTTGGCCGTGTCCTCCCAGCCGTAGACGTAGTAGCCGGCGGAGAGGAACGCGTCGGTCCACTCGTCGGGCCCGATCTTGCCGTCGAGGGGCGCCTTGCGGGTCTTGGCCAGCATGTCGTCCCAGACCTGGCGCACGGCCTTCTCGGTCTTGCCGAGGTGGTAGACCTTGTCGTACTTGGCGACCCAGGCGAAGAAGATGTTCTCGGTCTTCTCGAACGCGACGTCCTGGTCGAGGTTCGACTCGTAGACGTCCCGCGCCGGGTTGGTCACCCCGTCGAGCACCATCCGGTGCACCCGGTTGGGGTGCAGGGTGGCGTAGGTCTGGCCGATGGTCGTGCCGTAGGAGAAGCCGTACCAGCTGATCTTCTGCTGACCCAGCGCCTTGCGGATGCTCTCGATGTCGTTGACCGTGTCGGTGGTCTTCAGGTGGTCGAGCAGCTTGCCGCCGGCCTGCTTGCAGTCACGGGAGTACTGCGCTGACTTCTGCTTCCAGAACGTCTCGTCCGCCTTGTTCAGCGGGACGTAGTCCGGTCGGTTGAAGGGGAAGTAGTCCGGGTCGCAGGCCAGCGACGGCTCGCTGGAACCGACGCCGCGCGGGTCGAACCCGATCCAGTCGTACGGGTTGCCGCCGCCGTTCGGGATCGCGCCCTGCAGACGCGACAGCGTCAGGCCCGAGCCGCCGGGGCCGCCGGGGTTGACCAGCATGATGCCCTGCGCCTGGGCGTCGGGCGTCTTGTGCTTGATCCGGGAGACGGCCACCTTGATCTTGGCGCCGTTCACGTCGTCGTAGTCCAGCGGCACGATCACCTTGCCGCACTCGGCGCCGGCGGCCTGCAGCGAGGCGCTGGTGCACTGCCCCCACGCGATCGGCGGCGGGACGTAGCTGGTGCCGGACTGGGCGGCGGGCGCCTTCGCCGGGGCGGGGGTTGCCGCGGTGCCGGGTGCGGCCGCGGTGGCGAGAAGAGTGCCGGAGGCGGTGATCCCCGCGACCAGCAGCCCGAGTCGTCCTCTGTTCATCGGATGGTGTGCTCCTCGGATCGGCGGCACCCGGGTCGGTGCCGCGGCTCACAGTGCCACCGACCACCGACGTCCGAGAAGAGCCGGAGGTCGCGATCCGGCAACATTCCACCGCGTGAGCTCCGGATGGCCGCCCTCGGCCGGGCAGCAGGCCGACGTCGTACGACGTCTCCGCGCGGCCGGGTGCGTCTTCGCCGAGGACGAGGCGGCCGAGCTCGTGGCCGCCGCCGACACGGTCGACGACCTCGCGCGCCTGGTCCGGCGTCGCGTCGCCGGAGAGCCGCTCGAGCACGTCGTCGGTCGTGTGTCCTGGGCGGGTCTGGAGCTCCTCGTCGGCCCCGGGGTCTTCGTCCCGCGGCGCAGGACCGCACTGCTGGCCGAGGTGGCGGTCGCTGCCACCAGCGAGGTCCGGGACACCCCGGTCGTGGTCGACCTGTGCTGCGGTGCGGGCGCCGTGGCGGCCTACGTCGCGGACCGCCTCCCCCGGGCCCGGCTCTACGCCAGCGACGTCGCGGCGGCCGCCGTGGCCTGCGCCCGGGCCAACGTCGGCGAACGCGCGACGGTGCTGGCCGGGGACCTGTACGACCCGCTGCCGGCGGCGCTGCACGGTCGCGTCGACGTCTTGTGCGTGAACGCCCCGTACGTGCCCACGGACGCACTCGACCTGCTCCCCCACGAGGCGCGCGAGCACGAGCCGCTGCTCGCGCTCGACGGCGGCGCCGACGGCCTCGACGTGCATCGCCGGGTGCTCGCCGGGGCCGCCGAGTGGCTGACCCGCACCGGCACACTGGTGGTGGAGGTCGGCGAGCCGCAGCTGGCGACGTACCTGGACCTGCTCGGCCGTGCGGCTATGGTGGGCGAGCCGGTCCGCGGTCTCGACGACGAGCTGGTGGTGCGCGCCACGCCGCGTCAGGAACTTGGTCATATCTCATATCAGGTATAACGTGTCGGCCGTGTCTGACCCGAACCTGAGCCGCATCGGCACCCTCATCCGCGACGCCCGCAAGCACCGGGGGTGGACCCAGGCGCAGCTGGCCGACGAGCTCGGCACCAGTCAGAGCGCCGTCAACCGGATCGAGCGGGGCCACCAGAACCTCACGCTGGAGACCATCGGCCGGATCGGTGCCGCGCTCGAGGCGCCGATCATGAGCATCGGGAGCGGCCCGACCCACCTGCGGGTCACCGGCCCGACCCGGCTGACCGGCAGCATCGACGTGAAGACGTCGAAGAACGCCGGTGTCGCCCTGCTGTGCGCGAGCCTGCTCAACCGGGGCCGCACCACGCTGCGCCGGGTCGCGCGCATCGAGGAGGTCAACCGGCTCCTCGAGGTGCTCCAGAGCATCGGCTACCGGACCACGTGGCTCAACGAGGCCGGCGACCTCGAGCTGGTGCCGCCGCGCGAGTTCGACCTGTCGGCGATCGACGTGTCCGCCGCGCGTCGTACCCGCTCGATCATCATGTTCCTCGGCCCCCTGATGCACCGCGACTCGCGCTTCGACCTGCCGTACGCCGGTGGCTGCGACCTCGGCAAGCGCACGGTCGAGCCGCACCTCATCGCGCTGCGTCCCTTCGGGCTGCAGGTCGAGGCGACCGAGGGCAGCTACCACGCCTCGGTCGACGACGAGGTGTCCCCGCGGCGTCCGATCGTGCTCACCGAGCGCGGCGACACGGTGACCGAGAACGCCCTCATGGCCGCGGCCTTGCACGACGGACCGACGACGATCCGCAACGCGAGCTCGAACTACATGGTCCAGGACCTGTGCTTCTACCTGGAGAAGCTCGGGGTCAAGATCGACGGCATCGGCACCACGACGCTCGAGGTCTACGGCCGCAGCGAGATCGACGTCGACGTCGACTACTCCCCCAGCGAGGACCCGATCGAGGCGATGAGCCTGCTCGCGGCGGCCATCGTCACCGAGTCCGAGATCACCGTCCGCCGGGTCCCGATCGAGTTCATGGAGGTCGAGCTGGCGCTGCTCGAGGAGATGGGGCTGCGCTACGACCGGTCGCCGGAGTACGTCGCCGCCAACGGGCAGACCCGGCTGGTCGACATCACCCCCCATGTCTCGCCGCTGCGCTCGCCGCTGGACAAGGTCCACCCGATGCCGTTCCCGGGCCTCAACATCGACAACCTGCCGTTCTTCGCCGTCATCGCCGCGAAGGCCGAGGGGCAGACGCTTCTCCACGACTGGGTCTACGAGAACCGTGCGATCCACCTCGCCGGTCTCAACCAGCTGGGCGGGCGGGTGACGCTGCTGGACCCGCACCGCGTGATGATCGAGGGCCCGACCCACTGGTCGGGCGCCGAGATCATGTGTCCGCCCGCGCTGCGGCCGGCCGTGGTCATCCTGCTGGCGATGCTGGCCTCCAAGGGCACCTCGGTGCTGCGCAACGTGTACGTCATCCAGCGCGGGTACGAGAGCCTCGCCGAGCGGCTCAACGAGCTGGGCGCGAACATCGAGACCTTCCACGACGCGGTCCCCGGCGTCTGAGCGCTCGCGCGACGCCGCGGACCTGATGAGTACGAGGACCCTGGCGCCCCCGGCGTGGGCCGGTCCACCCTCGAACGGTGCCGCTGCATACTGCACCCGTGCCCGACGGTCGACCACGTGTCCCCCGCACCGGGTTCGCCTACCTCGACGAGCCGTCGTACCCCCTGGCGATCGCGCACCGCGGTGGCGCGAGGCACCCCGACTTGGCCGGGTTGGAGAACACGCTGGCCGCCTTCGAGCACGCCGTCGGGCTCGGCTACCGCTACCTCGAGACCGACGTCCACCTCTCGCGCGACGGCGTCCTCGTCGTCTCCCACGACGGTGTGCTCGGACGGCTGACCGACCATGCCGGGCGGATCTCCGACCTCACCGCCGCCGACCTCGCCCGGGTCCGGGTCGCCGGAGACCACCCGCTCCCCACGATGGCCGAGCTGCTCGAGAGGTTCCCCGAGGCTCGGTTCAACATCGACATCAAGGGCGCGGACACCGCCGTCCCGCTGGCAGTGCTGCTGCGCACGACCGGCGCGGAGCGTCGCGTCTGCGTGGGGTCGTTCTCGCTGAGCCGGCTGCGAGAGTTCCGACGCGCCACGGGCGGTCGGGTGGCGACGTCGGCCGCGCCGGTGGAGGTCGCCGGCTTCCTCGCGCCCGACCTCGGCGCCGGCACGCGACGCGGCCTCTCCGACGTGCTGGCGGCGGGCAGGCGCCTGGTGGGCGGACGCGCCGCCCCGGTGGCGCTGCAGGTCCCCGTGCGCCGAGGCCCGTTCCCCGTCGTCACCGAGGGCCTGGTCGACCGTGCCCACGCCGGCGGCCTGCACGTCCACGTGTGGACCGTCGACGACCGCGACGAGATGGCTCGGCTGCTCGACCTCGGCGTCGACGGGCTGATCACCGACCGGACCGACGTCCTTCGCGACCTCCTGGTCGAGCGTGACCAGTGGGACGACACGGGCGCCGGACACCAGGGGTACGAGGAGGAGACGTGAGCACGCAGACCGAGGCGGCGGACCTCGACCCCGTCGAGCGCAAGGCCCAGCAGAAGGCCTGGAACTGGTACGACTGGGCGAACTCGGCCTTCTACACGACGGTCCTGTCGGTCATGTTCGCGCCGTACATGATCACGGTCACCGGCCGTGCCGCCGGCTGCACGGACGCAGACTCCACCTGCGACAAGACGGTCAGCGTGCTGGGGCTGCACCTGGCGGCCGGGTCGCTGCCGTCGTACCTCACCAGCTTCGCCACGATCAGCAGCGCGTTCGTGCTCCCGGTCGTCGGTGCGTTCGTGGACCGCTCGGACCACAAGAAGCGGATCATGGGGGCCTTCGCCATGGCGGGCGCGCTCTGCGCCGCCCTGCTGTTCTTCCTGCGCGACGACGACTGGCAGATCGGCGCGGTGGCGGTGGTGCTCAGCAGCATCCTGGCCGGGTGCTCGTTGATCGCCTACTACGCGATCCTGGTCGACATCTCGACCGAGGACGAGCGCGACGACGTCTCCTCGCGAGGGTGGGCCTGGGGCTACCTCGGGGGCGGGCTGCTGCTGGCTGTCGACCTCGGCATCTTCCTCGGGCACGACGCGATCGGCATCGACGAGGGTCTGGCGGTCCGGCTCTCCCTGCTCTCCGCGGCCGTGTGGTGGGCCGGCTTCACGCTGATCCCGCTGATCCGGCTCACCGACCGCCCGGCCCGCCACGTGGTTGTCAACGAGGGTGGCCTGTGGTGGCGCAGCTTCGGACAGCTCTGGGAGACGCTGAAGGAGCTGCGCGGCTACCCGATGACGCTGACCTTCCTGCTGGCCTACGTGTTCTTCAACGACGGCATCCAGACCGTGATCTACGCAGCGTCGACCTACGGGTCCAAGCAGCTGGGCATCGGGCAGAGCGTGCTGATCGCGACCATCCTGCTGATCCAGTTCGTGGCCTTCGGCGGGGCCCTGTTCTTCGGGCGGCTCGCGGCACGGTTCGGGTCCTACCGCTGCATCCTGTACGGCAACGTGGCCTGGATGGTCGTGGTCGTGCTGACCATCGCCCTCCCGGCGGGGAACGTAGCGCTGTTCGTGGTCATCGCCGTGGCGATCGGCATCGTGCTGGGAGGGACGCAGGCGCTGTCCCGCTCCTTCTTCAGCCTGCTGATCCCCGCCGGTCGCGAGGGTGAGTACTTCAGCCTGTACGGCGCCGCCGAGCGCGGTACCTCGTGGCTGGGGACCCTCGTCTTCGGGCTGGTCTTCCAGATCACGGGGTCGTACCGGCCGGCGGTCTTCGCGCTCATCGTGTTCTTCGGTGTCGGAGCGCTGCTCCTGCTGCGCCTGGACCCGCGGCGGGGCATCGAGGACGCGGGGAACCGCGTCCCCGCCGTGGTGTGAGCACCTGCCTCTTCGACCGCCGGAGGGGCACGGCGCGAGTTGGCCCGCCTTGGCCCGCTGCGGCACGATGGGGAGGGCCCTCGGTCGTGCACGGCGCCGGGGAATCATGACCAACGGCCCGGTGTTCTCCACCGGAGTCGTCATCCACGCTGCGGAGGTGCAGACATGGCAGAGCGCACGCTGAGAGGCGCCCGTCTCGGGGGACAGAGCTTCGAGGACGAGCGCGGGATCGAGTTCGCGGCACGCCAGCAGGTCGGTTACGCCTGCGAGAACGGCCACCGGTTCGAGATCACGATGTCGACCGAGGCCGAGATCCCGGCGACCTGGGAGTGCCCGCGGTGCGGCGCCGAGTCGCTGTCCGTCGACGGGATCACCAAGGAGGAGAAGCCGGAGAAGCCCGTGCGCACGCACTGGGACATGCTCCTCGAGCGGCGTTCGGAGAAGGAGCTCGAGGAGATCCTCACCGAGCGCCTCGAGCTGCTCCGCGGCGGCGAGATCGGGCCGGCGCACCTGCACCGCGGCCGCAGGAAGGCCAAGGCCTAGCCCTCGACCTACTCGACCACATCGCCCCGGACCACGTCAGGTCCGGGGCGATCGTCGTTCACGGGACCGCCGCCACGTCCTCCGCTCCCGTTGCGGCCCACACCACCGGTGGCGCCGGCGTACGGCGCGAAGGCCGCCGGGGCGAGGCGGCGGTCGATGACGCGGGCCAGCGCGCTGCGGCCCATCGGTCGCGTGAACGGCAGGATGAGGAGCACGCCCAGCACGTCGAGCACGAAGCCCGGCGTCAGCATCAGCAGCCCGCCGGCCAGGATGAGGGCACCGTCGGCCAGCTCCTTGGCCGGCATCCTCCCCTCCTGCAGCGCCGTGCGCAGCGCCCGCCAGGCGCGGCCACCCTCCCGCTTGACCAGCCACGAGCCCAGCAGGCTGTCGGCGATCAGGAGCAGGATCGTCCACCAGGCGCCGATCACCTGACCGACCTGGATGACGACGTAGATCTCCACCAGCGGCACGACCACGAACGCGACGAGCAGCAACCAGCCCGGCACCAGCCGGCGTCGACGTCCCGGTGAGCCGGAAGCGGGGGTGGACATGGTCTCGGTCCTGGAGGGCACGTGTGGTCAACGAACGGGAGTGCCGCGGTGTTTCCTGGCGGGGCCGCGAGAGGGGAAGCGCAGGAACGAGGGGAGGGAGTCGGCCTTCGGACCGCCTCGTCGTGGCTGGCTGCCACGATGCGGAGTGCGTTGTCTACTGGTCGACCTCTCCCCCCGTTGTTCTCCCGCCCCGGCACCGTGATGACCCCTGAGGTGCGAAGTCGCGGATCGTGGCACTCGACCCGCCCCCGTCACCTGGCGCCACCGGGAACCGGAGGCGTTCTGCCCGGAGGAACGTGGTTCATTCCAGCGGCCGGCCGACAGAACTGTCAATCGCGCGCTGACCTGCGAGTTCGCCTCGTTCTCGCAGGTCAGGCGCGGCGTGAGGCGCGCCATATTCGCGGGCGAGAAGTCCGAAATGTCGGCGTGTCGTCATCGACACGCCGACGACGTCCAGACCGGCGATGAGAACGCCCTCTCGCGCCGGTCGACACGGTCGTTCACACCAGTTCTCAGGAGGCACACATGCAACGACTCGTCCCCAACCTGTGGTTCCCCGGCAACGCCGAGGAGGCTGCCGCGTACTGGGTCGCGATCTTCCCGGACAGCCGCATCGTCTCGACGACGCCGTACGGACCGGACACCCCGGGCGTCGAGGGCACGACGATGGTGGTCGAGTGGGAGATGCTCGGCCAGCGGTACGTCGGCATCAACGGCGGCGACCAGTTCCCCTTCAGCGAGGCCGTCAGCCTGGAGGTCCCGTGCGACACCCAGGAGGAGATCGACCGCACCTGGGCCGCGCTCGCCGACGGCGGGCGTCCGGGGCCCTGCGGCTGGGTCACCGACCGGTTCGGCTTCCGCTGGCAGGTGACGCCGGTCGTGCTGCCCTCGATGCTGGCCGACCCGGACCGCGACCGGGTCGCCCGCGTGACGCAGTACTTCCTCTCGCTGGACGGCGTGCCCTTCTCGATCGACGACCTGCAGGCCGCCTTCGACGCCTCGGGCGGGGACTAGGGTCGGCCCGGTGAGCGAACCCCGCCTGATGCTGCTGGACACCGCGAGCCTGTACTTCCGGGCGTTCTTCGGGGTGCCGGACTCGGTGACCTCGCCGCGGGGGGAGCCGGTCAACGCCGTGCGCGGGTTGCTGGACTTCATCGCCCGACTGGTCGGGGACTACTCCCCCACCCACCTGGCCTGCTGCTGGGACGAGGACTGGCGCCCGCAGTGGCGCGTGGACCTGCTGCCGTCGTACAAGGCGCACCGCGTCGTCGAGGAGGTCACAGGCGACCCCGACGTCGAGGAGGTCCCCGATCCCCTGCAGGTGCAGGTACCGGTGATCCTGGAGGTGCTGGAGGCGCTCGGGATCGCGGTGGTGGGTGCCGCGGGCTACGAAGCCGACGACGTGATCGGCACGCTGGCCACGGACGCAGGGATGCCGGTCGACGTGGTCACGGGCGATCGTGACCTGTTCCAGCTGGTCGACGACGCCTCGGGCGTCCGCGTCCTCTACACCGCCCGCGGGGTGGGCAGGCACGAGCAGGTGACCGACGAGTGGGTGGTCGGCAAGTACTCCGTCCTCCCCTCCCAGTACGCCGACTTCGCCACCCTGCGTGGTGACTCCTCCGACGGGCTCCCCGGCGTGGCGGGTGTGGGTGAGAAGACCGCCGCGTCGCTGCTGCTGAGGTACGGCGACCTCGACGCCGTCCGCGCCGCTGCCGCCGACGCAGACTCCGAGCTGGCGCCGGCCCCACGGCGCAAGATCCGGGAGGCGGCCGCCTACCTCGACGTCGCACCACAGGTCGTCGCGGTCGTCCGGGACCTCGACCTCGGGGCGACGGACCTGACGCTGCCCCGTACGCCGGCGGACCGGGGCGCCTTCGACGCGCTGACCGAGCGCTGGGGCCTCGGCTCCTCGGCCGACCGGGTGCTCGCGGCGCTGGGCGGGTGACTCAGACGGCGTCCGGGGAGGTGCCGGCGACCGAGGAGTAGGCCACCACCCCACGTCGCAGCAGCGCGACGCAGGTGCGTGCGGTCTCGCGCAGCGGAGAGGGACCGGCGGCGTCGGCGATCTGACCGGCCAGGTCGAGAAGCTGCTTGATCCAGCGGACGAAGTCACCGGCGGCGAGACCGGTGGCGTCGAGCACGTCGTCGAGGTCGTCGCCCGAGGCCCACCGGTGGGCGGCGTGGGCGAACCCGAGGTCGGGCTGGCGCGCGAACTCCACCTTGTGCTCGCGCTGCAGCTCCTCCAGCTCGCCCCACAGACGGGTCGTCGCGGCCAGCGCCTCCCGCACCGCGGGGTCGGACGGGATCCGTGGAGCGTTGTCGTCCGGACGTCGGGCCTCGAAGACGAGGCTCGAGAGCACCGCGGCGAGACCCGGGGCGTCGAGGTCGTCCCACAGCCCCTGCTCGATCGCCTCGGCGGCGACGAGGTCCAGCTCGGCGTAGATCCGGGCCAGGCGGTTGCCCTTGCCGGTCACGACGGTCTGGCCGTCGCGCTCGGCGAGGTAGTCCAGCCGGCCGAGCACCTCGCAGATCCGGTCGTAGCGCAGCGCGATCGTGTGCGTGCGCTGCTCGATGCGGCGGCGCAGCGTCTGCGCGTCGCGGTCGAGCTTGTACCAGCGCTCGGACCACCGTGCGTGATCCTCGCGGTCGGGGCAGTCGTGACACGGGTGCGAGCGCAGCCGGGCCCGGACCTCCTCGACCTCTCCCCCGGCCTTCGTAGCGCCGGCCGCCCCTGATGTCGCCCGACGAGGCGGTGGCAGGTCGCGCGTGCGCTGGCGCAGCGTCGAGGCCAGGTCGCGGCGCGCTTGCGGATCGCGGCCGCTGAAGCTGCGCGGGACCTTCATCCGCAGCAGCGGAGCGACCGGGGTCGGGAAGTCGGTGAGGTTGAGCCGGCGTGCGTGCCGGTCGAGCGTCAGGACGTAGGGCCTGGGCCCGTCGCTCCCGTCGCCTCTCAGTCGGGTGCCCGGGTCGATCACCACGGCGAGCCCCGAGAACTTGCCCGCCGGCACCTCGATCACGTCGCCGGGACGCAGCCGCTCCAGCGACTCCTCGGCCTCGCGACGTCGGTCCTGCTTGCGCGCCGTCGCGGCGCGCGCCTCGACGTCGGAGAGGCGGCGGCGCAGGGCGGCGTACTCCATGAAGTCGCCGCGGTCGCAGGCGGCCGCCTCGGCGTACCCCGCCAGCGCCTCGTCGCTCTTGCGCAGCTGCGTGGCCAGACCGACGACCGCCTTGTCGGCCTGGAACTGGGCGAAGGACTGCTCGAGCAGGTCGCGCGCGGTGTCCCTGCCGAACTGGCGCACGAGGTTCACCGCCATGTTGTACGAGGGACGGAACGACGAGCGCAGCGGGTACGTCCGCGTGCTGGCCAGCCCGGCCACCGACCCGGGGTCGAGGCCGGGCTGCCACAGCACGACGCCGTGCCCCTCCACGTCGATGCCGCGCCGGCCGGCGCGTCCGGTGAGCTGGGTGTACTCCCCCGGCGTGATGTCGGCGTGGGTCTCGCCGTTCCACTTCGACAGCTTCTCGATCACCACGGACCGGGCGGGCATGTTGATGCCCAGGGCCAGGGTCTCGGTGGCGAAGACGACCCGGCACAGGCCCCGGAGGAAGAGCTCCTCGACGCACTCCTTGAAGCGGGGCAGCATGCCGGCGTGGTGGGCGGCGACGCCGCGGGTGAGGCCGTCGAGGAACTCGTGGTAGCCCAGCGCCTGCAGGTCCTCCTCGGGGAGGTCCGCGCAGGTCTCCTCGACGAACGCGTAGATCTCGTCGCGCTCCTCGGGGGTGGTCAGCCGCAGATTGGCGTCGAGGCACTGCTGGACGGCGGCGTCGCACCCGACACGGCTGAAGATGAAGACGATCGCCGGCAGCAGGGAGGCCCGGTCGAGGCGCTCGACGACCTCGGCGCGGCTGGGGATCCACACCCGGCGGCCGTTGCCGACCTGACGGGGACCACCGCCGCGACCGCCACGGCCGTTGCGGCCGCGTCGGTCCTTCGGGCTGCGCCGGTCGCGGACGCGGCTGCTGGCCCAGTCGTCGCGTGCGACGCGGAGCAGCTGCGGGTTGACCTTCTCCTCCCGCGCCGGGTCGTGACGGCCGTCGTGCTCCTCGGCGAAGAGGTCGAACAGTCGCCTCCCCACCATCACGTGCTGGAACAGCGGCACCGGGCGCCGCTCCTCGACGACCGTCGTCGTCTCCCCGCGCACGGTCTCCAGCCACTCGCCGAACTCCTCGGCGTTGGACACCGTCGCCGAGAGGGACACCAGCGCCACCGACTCGGGCAGGTGGATGATCACCTCCTCCCAGACGGCCCCACGGTCGCGATCGGCGAGGTAGTGGACCTCGTCCATCACGACGTACGCGAGACCGTCCAGCGTCCGCGACCGTGCGTAGAGCATGTTGCGGAGCACCTCGGTGGTCATCACGACCACCGGCGCCTCGCCGTTGATCGTGTTGTCGCCGGTGAGGAGGCCGACCTGCTCCGGGCCGTAGCGCTCGACGAGGTCGTGGAACTTCTGGTTCGACAGCGCCTTGATCGGCGTGGTGTAGAACGCCTTGCGGCCGGTCTCCAGCGCCAGGTGGACGGCGAACTCCCCCACCAGCGTCTTGCCCGACCCGGTCGGCGCTGCGACGAGCACGCCGCGGCCGTCCTCGAGCTCGTGGCAGGCCCGGACCTGGAAGTCGTCGAGCGCGAAGTCGTACATCGAGGCGAAGCCGGCGAAGAGCGGGTGACGCTGGCGGGCTCGCATCCGGGCATAGCCCTCGGCGGCACTCACGAGCACTCCTGGGGAGTCAGGGGATCGATCAGGGGACGGTCACGGAACGAGGACCCGCAGGGCCCCCGGCACCACCTCGGCGGTCAGGGGCAGCGGCCCGACCCGTTCCCCGTCAGCGTAGGCGACCACCCCCGGCGCGGCGACCGTCACCCGCCGCGCCCGGCGCCGCTCGTAGCGCGGGTGCGTCTCCAGCGACCCCGTGAACAGCCGGGGGTAGCTGCGGGCCAGCTCGCGTCGGGTCAACGGCGCGACGACGACGACGTCGAGGTACCCGTCGTCGGGTCGCGCGCCCTCGGCGATCCGCAGCCCGCCACCGAACGACGCCATGTTGGCCACGGCGACCAGGGTCGCCTCGGTACGGATCGTCTCCCCGTCGAGCTCGATGGTGTAGCCGATCGGCTCCAGCACGCGCAGCCGGTCGAGCGCCGCGAGCGTGTAGCGCAGCTGGCCGCGAGGACGGGTCAGCTGGTTGGCCCGCTCGTTGACCAGCGCGTCGAACCCGGCCGAGAGGACCGTGACGTGGCGGCGTCCCGAGACGGCCATCAGGTCGACCTCGCGGTGGTGTCCACGCAGCACCACCTCGACGGCCGCGTCCGGGTCCCGGCGAGGCAGACCGAGGGTGCGTGCCACGTCGTTCCCCGTGCCTGCGGGCACGACACCGAGCCGGGCGGAGGTGCCGGCGACCGCGTCCGCGCCGAGCTGGACCATCCCGTCGCCGCCGACCACGACCAGCGTCTCGGTGCCGCCTGCGAGGGCTGCACGAGCGAGGTCGAGCGCGTGGGCGTGGTCGGCTCCCTGCAGCGCGGTCACCTCGACACCGGCGCCGCGCAGCCGCCGCAGGGCGCGACCGGCGTACGTCGCACCGCGGCCGCGGCCGGCGGTGGGGTTGGCCAGGAGGGCGACGGCCGTGGACACGAGCGCAGACGCTACCGCTGTGCGAGCGGTCAGGGCAGCGGTGAGGCCTCGTCCGGCGAGGGCGCCAGCTCGGCCCGCCGCCCACGTGCGCGGTCGACGGTGCGGGCCACGACCTCCGAGATCGCGAACAGCACGAGCATCGGCAGCGCCAGCAGCGTCATCGAGATCGGGTCGGTCGACGGCGTCGCCACCGCGGCGAAGACGAAGACGCCGATGATGATCCAGGGCCGGTAGCGCCCGAGCACCCGCCCGGGCAGCACCCCGACGAGGTTCAGCAGCACCACGAACAGCGGGATCTCGAAGGCGATGCCGAAGACCAGCAGCATCCGGCTCGTGAAGGTGATGAAGTCGTTGAAGTCGACGAGGTTGACCACGTCGGACTGGGTGAAGTTGATGAGGACCTGCAGGCCCTTGGGCAGCACGTAGTAGCCGAGCAGGACCCCGGCGATGAACAGCGGTCCGGCCACGGCCACGAACAGCCGTGTCCACTTGCGCTCGTGCGCGTGCAGCCCCGGGAGGATGAACGCCCAGATCTGGTAGAGCCAGTACGGCGAGGTCACGATGACCGCCACCAGCGAGCACAGCTTGAGCTGGATCGAGAGGCCGGCGCCGACACCGTTGAACGTGAGCTCGGAGGTCACGCCCTCCTTGAGCTGACGGCTCGCCTCCTTGTACGGCGCGGCGACCAGGTCGAAGATCTGGGAGTAGAAGAAGAGCGCGATGATGATCGCGACCACCACGACGACGACGGCACGCAGCAGTCGCGCCCGCAGCTCGCGGAAGTGGTCCGAGAGCGCCATCCGGCCGTCGTCTCCCACCGGGTGCTGCGGGTTCGCCCGCAGCAGCCCGAGGAGGCTAGCCACGGCTCAGGCGTCGGGGTTGTTGCGGCGCTCCGGCTCGACGACCTCACCGCGGGCGTCGAGGTCGCGCGCGGGCTCGGTCTTCGCCGTGGTCTGGTCCGTGGACTTCTCGTCGTCGGAGTCGGTGAGGGCCTTGGTCTCGGCCTTGAAGATGCGCAGCGCCTGCCCGCTGCCGCGGGCCAGGTCGGGGAGCTTGGAGGCGCCGAAGAGAAGCACGATGACGGCCACGATGATGAGCAGCTCGCTCGTCCCGAGTCCGGCGATCAGCGGAATGGTCATGATCCCTCTTGTCCTGGCGGAGGTCGACGTCAGCCACGTCGCTGGCCCTTCTCACTGTACGCGCACGTCGTGGCAGCGCACGTCGTGGCAGCGCACGCCGGTCAGTCGCCGTACGCCCCGAGCGCCGTGCGCGCCTGCCTGGTCACCGCCGCCGCGAGGTCGGGCGGCCCGACCACCTCGGCGTACGGAGCGAGTCTCAGGACCAGGCGGACCAGCCAGCGCGGGTCACCCGCGCGGATCCCGACCTCCAGGGCGCCGTCCTCGAGCTCGGTGGTCGAGGCGACGGGGTAGTACTCCGCCACCCACCGCGCCGGGCGCGCGAGGCGGACGGTCGCGACCACGTCGTCCTGCGAGGCCTCGAACAGGCCCTCGGAGAGGTCGCGCGGCTCGACGTCGTGCGGCTCCACCGCCGAGTCGAGGACGTCGATCCCGTCGATGCGGTCCAGCCGGAACAGCCGACGGTCCTCGGCGAGGTGGCACCAGGCGTCGAGGTACGCGCTGCCCTCGGCGTCGAGGACGGCGAGCGGGTCGACGACACGCTCGGTGTTCTCGTCCCGGGAGGGGACGAAGTACCCCAGGCGCACCTGTCGACCGCTCGTCACCGCCTGCTCCAGCTGACGCCGGACGTCGGCCGTGCGCGGGTCCGGGGTGGGCACGTCGATGACCTCGGCCGACGCGGCCTCGCTGGTGGCCGCCTCCAGCTTGACCAGCGCCCGGTCGATCGCGTCGCGCGAGCTCTCCGCGGTCGTCCCCTCGCGCAGGGCGCGGAGCGCGAGCACGAGTGCGGACGCCTCCGAGCTCTGCAGCCTCAGCGGGCGGCGCAGGAAGTCCGCGTTGCTCAGCCGGATGACGCCGTCGCCGTCGGGTCCGAGTGCGTCCATGTCGACGTCGATCAGATCGCCGGGGCCCAGGCCTGGGAGGCCGCAGAACCACACCACCTGCAGGTCGCGTACGAGCTGCTTGGGGGTCACGCCGAAGCGCTGCGCAGCGGACTCCAGACCGACGCCGTCCGGGTGGGCCTGGAGGTAGGGCACGAGGGCGAGAAGCCGGGTGACCTGTTCCTTCGCGCCGGCCATCAGCCCTCCTCCCCCGCGGCAGCGAGCGTACGGAGCCGGTCGACCACCGCGTCTCGCAGCTCCTCGGGCTGCTCCACGACGACGGCGTCCAGGCAGGCCAGCACATCGCCGGTGAGCCGTCCGAGATCGGCGAACTCCACCTCGAGGCGGTCCCACCCACCGTCCAGGGGCGTCGATGTCGTCGCCCGCCGCCGCAGCGCGTGCGCCTCCCCCGTCCTCGCCCGGACGACGGCGACGGCGCTGGGTCGCTCCGGAGCCAGGGAGCGCGCGAGCGCGCGGACGTCGGTGCCCGGGGGCACGGAGAACGACCCGGGCTCGCCGTCGTCGGCGACGTCGCCCACCACACGCGAGAGCCGGAACAGCCGGGGCTCGCCGCGGTCGGTGTCGTGCCCGACGACGTACCACCGCCCGCGCGAGGACACGACGCCCCACGGCTGCAGGTGGCGGGTGGTGGGCTCGGGCTGGTCGCCGCGGCGGTAGTCGAAGCGGATCGGCGTACGGCCCTGGCAGGCGGCCCACACGTCGTCGAAGGTGGGCTCGTCGGCGACCAGCCGGGGCGAGACCACGTCGATGGCCTCGCGATCGGTGGCCACGCCGGCGGCGGTCAGCTTCAGCAGCGCCTGGGACGTGGCGTCGGCCATCCCCGCGTGCTGCCACACCCGGGCGGCGAGCCCGACGACGGCGGCCTCGTCGGGCTCGAGCTCGAGTGCCGGCAGCTCGAACGCGTCGCGGGCGACCCGGTAGCCGGCCTCGTCGCCGAAGTAGGCGTCCTGGCTCCCGGTCTCCACCGGGACCCCGAGGCCCCGCAGCTCGTCCTTGTCACGCTCGAACATCTTCTCGAACGCCTCGTCGGAGGAGACGTCGCGGTACTCCTCGATCGTCTCCCTGATCCGCTGCTTCGAGACGTACGTCCGGCTCACCAGCAGGAGGATCAGCAGGTTGATCAGCCGCTCGGACTTGTTGGCGGTCATCGCACCATCGCCTCACTCTCGACAGCAGTTCACTGCACGGACCTCCGCGACGGCCGGCGCAGCACAGACGTGCGCGGGAACGACCTACATCCCCTCGATCAGCCGCTGCACCCGCTCGTCGTGCGCCCGGAACGGGTCCTTGCACAAGACCGTGCGCTGGGCCTGGTCGTTCAGCTTCAGGTGCACCCAGTCGACGGTGAAGTCGCGACGTCGCTCCTGCGCGCGCTTGATGAAGTCGCCGCGCAGGCGGGCGCGGGTGGTCTGCGGCGGCACCGACTTGGCCTCGAAGACGGCGAGGTCGTTGGTCACCCGGGCGACGGCACCCTTGCGCTCGAGCATGTAGTACAGGCCGCGCTCGCGGTGGATGTCGTGGTACGCGAGATCGAGCTGAGCGATCCGCGGGTGGCCCAGCGGCAGGTCGTGCTGAGCGCGGTAGCGCTCGATCAGGGAGTACTTCGTGACCCAGTCGATCTCGCGGTCCACCAGGCTCAGGTCGCCGGAGTCGACGGCCTTGAGCCCGCGCTCCCACAGGTCGAGGACCCGGTCGACGACGGGGGTGTGCGTCTGGCGCTGGTCCACGAAGTCGCGCACCCGGGCGAGGTACTCGGACTGGATCTCCAGCGCGCTGGCCTCGCGGCCGTTGGCCAGCCGCACCTTGCGCCGCCCGGTCATGTCGTGCGAGATCTCCCGGATCGCCCGGATCGGGTTCTCCAGGGTGAGGTCGCGCATCACGACCCCCTCCTCGATCATCTGCAGCACGAGGTGGCACGACATCACCTTGAGCAGCGTGGTGACCTCGTTCATGTTGGAGTCGCCGACGATGACGTGCAGCCGCCGGAACCGCTCGGCGTCCGCGTGCGGCTCGTCGCGGGTGTTGATGATCGGGCGCGAGCGCGTGGTGGCGCTGGAGACGCCCTCCCAGATGTGCTCGGCGCGCTGGCTGACGGAGTACGACGCGCCGCGAGGCGTGGAGACGACCTTGCCGGCGCCGACGAGGATCTGCCGCGTCACCAGGAAGGGGATCAGGACGTCGGCCAGGGTGGCGAACTCGCCGTGCCGTGCGACCAGGTAGTTCTCGTGGCAGCCGTAGGAGTTCCCGGCGGAGTCGGTGTTGTTCTTGAACAGGTAGACGTCACCGGCGACGCCCTCCTCGTGCAGCCGTCGCTCGGCGTCGACCAGCAGGCCCTCGAGGATCCGCTCGCCGGCCTTGTCGTGGGTGACCAGGCTGACCACGTCGTCGCACTCGGGGGTGGCGTACTCGGGGTGGCTCCCGACGTCGAGGTAGAGCCGTGCGCCGTTGCGGAGGAAGACGTTGCTGCTGCGGCCCCACGAGACGACCTTGCGGAAGAGGTAGCGCGCGACCTCGTCCGGCGAGAGCCGGCGCTGCCCCTTGAAGGTGCAGGTGACGCCGTACTCGTTCTCGATGCCGAAGATGCGACGGTCCACTCCCCCAGCCTAGGCGCGAACACCGACAGGCGGGCACCGACCGCGCCGAGGGCCGCCCGTCCGGTGAGGAGCCGACCAGCCGAGGGGACGCTCAGTCGGCCATCTCGGGCGGGAAGCCGCCGGTCGCGATGGGCCCCCACCGCTCGATGGTGAGGCGGATGATCGACTTGTTCTGCTCGAGCATCGCCTGGCGGTACTCCGCCCAGTCCGGGTGCTCGCCGGAGATCGCGCGGAAGTAGTCGACCAGCGGCTCCACGGACGCGGGTGCGTCGATCACCTCGGCCGTCCCGTCGACCTGCACGTACGGGCCGTCCCAGTCATCGGAGTGGACCAGGATCGTGCACTCCGGTCGCTTGCGCAGGTTAACGACCTTCGCTCGCTGGGGGTACGTCGAGACGACGACCCGGCCCTCCTCGTCCACGCCGGCCGTCACCGGCGACACCTGCGGCCGGCCGTCCTCACGGCTGGTCACCAGGGTGACCTGGTGCCGCTCGCCGATGAACGCCAGCAGCTCTTCGCGGCCGACCCGGTCGGTGGTGGCGAGGTTGCGCGCCGTCACTCGCGGTCACCGCGCCAGAACGGGTGCCAGCCCTCGCCGTCCGTGCGCTCCTCGTCGGCGTCGTCGGAGTTCTCGGGGTTCTCGGACTCCTCGGAGCTCTCTGGGCCCTCGGCGGGCTCGGCCGTCGACCCGCCGGTCTCCTCGGGGGACCACTCCTGCTCGACGGAGTCGTCGCCCAGCTCGCCCTCGGAGGCGTACGTGGGCTCCGGGGCCGTGCCCGCGACGCCCGGAGGGGGCGGCGGGCGGTCCGCACGCGGCTGCGCCGGCTCCGGCTCGGGAGGCGGCGCCACCGGTGGCCAGAGGTCGGCCCGGTCGTCCGGCTCGGCCACGCTCGGGGCGTCGGGCTCGATCACGTGCTCCGGCTCGACCACCGGCACGGCCTCCGGCTCGGTCAGGGGCTCCGCCTCGACCACCGGCACGGGCTCCGCCTCGACCACCGGCTCGGGGTCCGGGGCGGGCGCCTGCGGGGTAGAGGGCGTGGTGTCCTCAGCGACGCTCCTCGGATCGGGCTCCGACTCCGTCTCCGGGCTCGCCGTCGGCGCGGCCGACGGGCCGCTGTCGAGCACGGGAGCGACCGGGGGCTCGGACGGTGCCGCTGGCTCCGCGTCGTCGGTGAGGGTGGGAACCGGGGTCGGTCCGGGGTCGGCCGGCCCGGAATCACCGTCGGGGCCCCGGTCCGGGCCTCCGTCCGGGCCTCCGTCCGGGCCGAGCGCACCGGCGAGGGTCACGTCGTCGAGGCGTCGGAACTTGCGCTGCTGGCTGCGGGTGCGGTCCAGGACGGCGGCCTCGAGGTCGCTGACCGGGATGCGCCGGTCGTCGGCCTCGCCGTGGCCGAGCGCGGCGACCGCCAGGCGGAGCGCCTCGGTCAGGGACAGCCCTGACGTCCAGCGCTCGGCGAGGTAGGACGTGACCGACTCGGCCTGGCCGCCCATGGCCGCGTAGCCCTGCTCGTCGGCCACCTGGCCGTCGTACGTCAGCCGGAACACCTGGTCCTCCGCGGACGAGACGCCCAGCTCGGCGACGAAGATCTCCACCTCGTACGGCTTCTCCGCCCCGCTGGAGAAGATCGCCCCGAGGGTCTGCGCGTACGCGTTGGCCAGGCCGCGCCCGGTGACGTCGCGGCGGTCGTAGGAGTAGCCACGCATGTCGGCGAGGCGTACGCCCGCGATGCGCAGGTTCTCGAACTCGTTGTAGCGACCGACCGCGGCGAACGCGATCCGGTCGTAGATCTCGGAGATCTTGTGCAGGGCCTGGGACGGGTTCTCGGAGACGAAGAGGACGCCGTCCGCGTACTGCAGGACCGCGACCGAGCGACCGCGGCCGATGCCCTTGCGGGCGTAGTCCGCCCGGTCCTTCATCATCTGCTCGGGCGAGACGTAGAACGGCATGTTCACCGAAGGAGACCTCCTGGTCGCGGAACGGTTGGGTCAGTCGAGCGCGGCGACGGGGCCGTCGGGCCGGCGCATCCGGCCGGCGACGACCCGGTCGGCCACGGCCGCCACCTCGTCGTCGGCCAGTCGCCGGTGCCCCGCCGCGGTGATGACGCTGACCACGGGGAAGATCCGCCTCGTGAGGTCGGGCCCACCGGTCGCGGAGTCGTCGTCGGCGGCGTCGTAGAGCGCCTGCACGACGGCGAGCACCGCGTCGGCCTCGCCCAGGTCGTCGCGGTAGAGCTTCTTCAGCGAGCCGCGGGCGAACACCGATCCCGAGCCGACGGAGTGGAACGCGGTCTCCTCGTAACGGCCACCGGTCACGTCGTAGGAGAAGATCCGCCCCTGCGCGGCGTCGGGGTCGTAGCCGGCGAACAGCGGCACCACGGCGAGCCCCTGCATGGCCAGGCCGAGGTTGCCGCGGATCAGCGCCGAGAGCCGGTTGGCCTTGCCGTCGAGCGAGAGCGGCGAGCCCTCGATCTTCTCGTAGTGCTCGAGCTCGGTCTGGAACAGCCGCACCATCTCGACGGCGATCCCGGCCGTCCCGGCGATGCCGGCGCAGGAGAACTCGTCGGTCGGGAAGACCTTCTCGATGTCGCGCTGGGCGATCACGTTGCCCATCGTGGCGCGACGGTCGCCGGCCATCACGACACCGGCGGAACCCGCCGCCCCGAAGGTCGCCGCGACGATGGTGGTGCCGTGCGGAGCGAGCTCCGCCGCACTGCCCGGGGGCAGCTGCCGGCGCGAGGGCAGCAGGTCCGGTGCGTGCTCGCCGAGGAAGTCGGCGAAGGACGACGTGCCGGGCGTGAGGTACGCCGCTGCGAGACGGGCGTCGGTGCGGGGCGTCACTACTGGCCGCCCTTCTGGATGAACGACTTCACGAAGTCCTCCGCATTGGTCTCCAGGACGTCGTCGATCTCGTCGAGGATCGAGTCGATGTCGTCGTCGAGCCGCTCCTTGCGCTCGGTCGCGGCACCCTCGGGGGCCGGACCTGCGTCGACCGGCTCCTCGTCCTCGGTGGACCGGCGGGGTTGCTTCTGCTCCTGGGCCATGGCGCACTCCTTCGCGGACGAACAGCCTGTCTGGTGGCTCTGACTCGACCCTATCGGCCCACAGGGAGCAGCGACCTGTCGGGAAGGGTGGTGTCGCCCGTCGTCCACGTCAGGTGCGCGGACCGGACCGGCGGCCTGCGAGCGGTCAGCGGGTGAGCGCGCCGTAGAGGGACAGTGCGTCCGGCGAGGCGTCGATCAGGTCTCCGACGTGTGCGCGGCTTCCGCGCAGCGGGTCCAGCGTGGGGATCCGCTGCAGCGACTCGTGACCGGGCAGGTCGAAGATCACCGAGTCCCAGGACGCGGCGGCGACCTGCTCGGCGTACTTGTCCAGGCACCGGCCCCGGAAGTACGCGCGCGTGTCGGTCGGCGGCTCGTGCATCGCGGCGGTGACCTCGTCGTCGCCGACCAGGCGCTCGATCCGACCGGCGCGCACCAGACGCTGGTAGAGGCTGCGCTCCGGACGCAGGCTGGAGTACTGGAGGTCGATGAGCGCGAGCTTGGCGTTGCTCCACTCCAGCCCGTCGCGCTGGCGGTACTGCTCGAGCAGCTTCAGCTTGGCCACCCAGTCGAGCTCCGAGGCGCACTCCATCGGATCGCGCTCGAGCCGCGTCAGGACGGACTCCCACCGGGCGAGCACGTCGAGGGTCTGCTCGTCGGCGTCGGCACCGAGCCGCTGGTCGACGTACGCCCGGGCGGCGTGGAAGTACTCCCACTGGAGCTGCACGGCACTCAGCGTGCGTCCGTCGGCCAGCTCGAGCAGGTGACCCAGCGACGGGTCGTGCGAGACCTCGTGCAAGGACTGCACGGGCTTGCGCACCGAGAGGTCGCGCGTGAGGAAGCGGTCCTCGACCATCGCCAGCACCAGTGCCGTCGTCCCGACCTTGAGGTACGTCGACACCTCCGCCAGGTTGGCGTCCCCGATGATCACGTGCAGCCGGCGGTACTTCGCCGGGTCCGCGTGCGGCTCGTCGCGGGTGTTGATGATCGGCCGCTTGAGGGTCGTCTCCAGCCCGACCTCGACCTCGAAGAAGTCGGCGCGCTGGCTGAGCTGGAACCCGTGCCCTCGACCGTCCTGCCCGATCCCCACGCGACCGGCGCCGCACACGACCTGCCGCGAGACGAAGAAGGGCGTGACGTGCTTGACGATGTCCGCGAACGGGGTGCTCCGACGCATCAGGTAGTTCTCGTGGCTGCCGTAGGAGGCGCCCTTGTTGTCGGTGTTGTTCTTGTAGAGCGTGATGTCCGGGTCGGGCGTCGTCGCCGCGAAGCGGCAGGCGTCGTACGCGACCAGCTCGCCGGCCTTGTCCCACACGACGATGTCGCGAGGCGTGGTCACCTCGGGGGTGGAGTACTCCGGGTGGGCGTGGTCGACGTAGAGCCGCGCACCGTTGGTGAGGATGACGTTGGCCAGCCCCAGGTCCTCGTCGGTCAGCTGGCTGAGGTCCGCCACCTGGCGCGACATCTCGAAGCCGCGGGCGTCGCGCAGCGGCGTCTCCTCCTCGAAGTCCCAGCGGGCGCGTCGCGCACGGTGGGAGGAGGCGGCGTAGGCGTTGACGACCCGCGAGCTGGCGACCATCGGGTTCGCGGTCGGCGATCCGGCGACGGTGATGCCGAACTCCGTCTCGGTCCCCATGACCCGGCGCACGCTCATGGGGCGAGCGTACGGCGCGGAGCGGTACGCGGCGATGCGGCCGGACACCGCGGACGGACGCCGGAGGGGATGCTCTAGGGTGACCCGGGTCCGAGGGTCGCGTCCGCGCGCGTGCAGGAGCGACGACCGCCCGGACCCTCGGTCGATCGACGACCGGACGACAGGCGGCCCGCGCCGCACCTGCTGCTCGGAAGCGAACCAGATGTCCCACCCCACACGTGCCCGCCTCGCCGGCGTCGGCACCGCGTTGGTCCTGCTCGCCTCGACGTTGTCGGCGGCGCCGGCGACCGGCGCCGAGCCCGCCGCCCCGGCAGACTGCCCCAGCGGGAGCCCGACCGCGTCGCCGTCCGTCTCGGGGTCGCCGAGCCCGACCCCCGAGCCGTCGTCGGGACCGGACTCCACCGCCGGGTGCGACGACGGCGGCGCCGCCTCCCAGAGGGAGGACGCCGCGTCGCCGAGCCCGTTCGAGGTCGAGAGCGGCAAGGTCAGCGGGAGCGACAAGACGTTCTCGCAGTGCGCCTACAACGCCGGGCGGCAGCCGGCGCCCGTGCAGGGCACGTACTTCAACTACCCGTACGGCTCGACCGCCAGCAAGCGGAACATCCGCGACATGGTGATCAAGGCCGTCAACTCCAGCCCGGCGTGCGAGTCGGTGTCGATCTCGGTCTACTCGCTCAACGACGACAGCCTCGTCAACGCCCTGATCGCGGCCTACCAGCGTGGCGTCCGGGTCCGCGTGATCGTGAACAGCCACATGGTGCACGGGTCCACCACGTCGAAGCCCTTCCTGCGACTGGTCTCGGTGCTGCACTCCAACACCCAGGCCCCGAGCTTCGCGATCATCTGCCGAGGCTCCTGCCGGGGCACCGGCGGCAACCACCACTCGAAGATGTACCTCTTCAGCCGGGTCGTCGACAATCGCAACGTCACCATGATGGGGACCCACAACTCGACGATGAAGGCCGTCAACGGGCAGTGGAACAGCCTCGACGTCTACGACGACGAGGACACCTTCGACTACTACTCCTCGATCTTCGACCAGGAGGTGCGCGACCGGCCGGTGGCCAACTCCTTCGCGGACCGGATCACCGGAGAGGTCGAGACGTTCTTCTTCCCCAAGCCCGGCACGACCGCGGCCAACGACCCGTTCATGGTCCGGATGCGCAACGTCGGGTGCACCGGGGTCTCGGCCGGCCACGGTCGCGCCGGCCGCACGCTGGTCCGCGTCGGGATGTACGCCTGGCACGACGACCGCGGCATCTGGCTGGCCAAGCGGATCCGGGCGCTGTGGGACGCCGGCTGCGACGTCGCCATCGAGTACGCGATCATCGGCAACACCGTCAAGCGGATCCTCTACAGCCCCGCCGGACGAGGCCGGATCCCGATGCGTCAGGTGGCGACCTCCACCAAGAACGGCACGATCGTGAACTACCTGCACCAGAAGTACGTCACGATCAGCGGGCGCGAGGGTTCCAACCCCGGCTCGCACTTCACGATGACCGGCACCAGCAACTGGGCGAACCTCGGCCTGGTCAGCGACGACTCGGTGCAGCTGTGGCGCTCGGTCGGTCGCGACGCGCAGTACCGCCAGGTCTTCTACAACGTCTGGCGCGGGCCGAAGGCGCACGTCCCCTCCCCCACGAGCGCGCTGCCGGCCGCGGTCGGCACGAAGAACGTCCAATTCGGCAAGGGGAAGTACAAGAACCTCGAGGAGAACTGAGGCGGTCTTCTCGGCGGCCTCGAGCCGTCGACCAATCGGTTCGTGGTCGATTTCCCTGAAATCGGCCACGACCTGGCTTTTTCGCCGTACCATGAGCCGTCGCGGACCGTCGGTCTGCCCTGGCCTCGGGAAGAGTCAATGACAGCACACGGATTCCGCCCCCTCCGTACCTGGACCGCCGCCCTGGTCCTCGCCCTCACGACGGGAGGGCTCACGAGCGCCGGCGCGTACGCCGACGACACGCCGTCGCCGTCTCCCACACCCACCGAGCAGACCCAGCCGGCCTCGCCGAGCCCCACGCCCTCGGACGAGGCGTCGGACCCGGTGTCCGGGCAGGTCGGTGCCGCCGGCATCTCGGTCTCGTCGATCACCGCGAGCCCGACCAGCCTGCTGACGGGGCAGGTGACGACGTACACGACCACCGCGAAGAACACCGGCAGCACGACCCTGACCGGCCTGCGTGCGGTCCACGACCGGACCGACTACCGGTCCGGGTGGTGCGTCGCGACGACGCTGTCGCCGGGCCAGCAGACCGTCTGCCACGCGGTGACGCGAGCGTCCATGGCCGACCTCGCCGCGGGCGGGGTCCCGTCGCACTCCATGACGGTGGTCGCCGCCGACGGCACGAAGGCCTACGACTACACCCCGAAGGTGCCGGTCAGCCGGGACTGCTCCAACAACGCGCCCCAGGCGTACACGCCGATGGACACCAGCTGGTTCAACTACCCCTACGGCAGCGCCGAGAGCCGCAACAACATCCGGCTGATGGTGATCCGGACGATCAACTCCGTCCCGCAGTGCCAGTCGATCCGGATGGCCGTCTACTCGTTGAACGACAACGCGACCGTCGACGCGCTGATCGCGGCCGCCAAGCGGGGCGTCAGCGTCAACGTCATCACCGACGGCCACAACGTCCGCGGCGACAAGGCGACCCAGTCCCCCTCGTTCAAGCGGCTGATGGCGACGATCGGCAGCTCGACCGCGCGCGCCAGCTGGGCCAAGGTCTGCTCGGCGTCGTGCCGCGGCACCGGGGGCAACCACCACGACAAGCTCTACCTGTTCAGCCAGGCGGGGACCAAGCAGTGGGTCAGCATGGCCGGGTCGGCCAACCTGACCATCAAGGCCTCCAGCGGCCAGTGGAACCACCTGGACACCTACACCTCGGCCGCGACGTTCAGCTACTACAACGACGTGTTCACCCAGCTCCGGGCCGACCGGCCGGCCGCGACCCCGTACGTCGACCGCACCACGGACGGCGTGCGTACCTGGTTCTTCCCCAAGCCGGGTGCCAGCGCGGCCACCGACCCGATGATGACCGCGCTGGCCAGCATCGGCTGCACCGGCTCGTCCTACAACGGCGGTCGGACGATCGTGCGGATCGGGATGTACGCCTGGTACGAGGACCGCGGGCTGTGGTTGGCCAAGCGGGTCCGTGCGCTGTGGAACGCCGGCTGCGACATCGCCGTCGAGTACGCGATCATGGGCAACAACGTCAAGCAGATCCTGTACAGCCCCGCCGGTCGTGGCCGGATCCCGATGCGCCAGGTGGCGACGTACTACAAGGACGGGTCGGTCGCCAACTACGACCACCAGAAGTACGTCACCATGATCGGCCGGTACGGCTCCAACCCCAGCTCGGCGATCACCTGGACCGGCACCACGAACTGGTCGAACTTCGGGTTCTCCAGCGACGAGCTGACCCAGGTCTGGTCCGGCGCCACCCGCGCCGCGATCTACCGCACGGCCTTCGCCAACGTCTGGCGTGGTCCGCACACCCGGGTCCCCTCCCCGACCAGCAAGCTGGGGGTCAAGATCGACCTCGGGGGCCCCAACTTCCGCGGCTTCGAGAACAACTGAGCCTCACCCGCACGTACGAGAGGCCCCCGTCCGACTCGGACGGGGGCCTCTCGCGTGTGCTCTGCGCCAGGCGACGCAGCGAGGGTCAGAGGTACTGGCCGGTGTTGGAGACGTTGTCGATCGAGCGGCCGGGCTCGGTGCCCTGCTTACCGGTAATGAGCGTGCGGATGAAGACGATCCGCTCGCCCTTCTTGCCGGAGATCCGGGCCCAGTCGTCGGGGTTGGTGGTGTTGGGCAGGTCCTCGTTCTCCTTGAACTCGTCGACGCACGCCTGCAGCATGTGCTGGACCCGCAGGCCCCGCTGGTCGTTGTCGAGCAGGTCCTTGATCGCCATCTTCTTGGCCCGGTCGACGATGTTCTGGATCATCGCGCCCGAGTTGAAGTCCTTGAAGTAGAGGACCTCCTTGTCGCCGTTGGCGTAGGTGACCTCGAGGAACCGGTTCTCGTCGGTCTCGGTGTACATCCGCTCGACCGTCGCTCGGATCATCCCCGCGACGGTCGTCTCCGGGTCACCGCCGAACTCGGCGAGGTCGTCGGCGTGCAGCGGCAGCGAGGCGGTGAGGTACTTGGAGAAGATGTCGCGGGCCGACTCCGCGTCGGGCCGCTCGATCTTGATCTTCACGTCCAGGCGTCCCGGCCGCAGGATGGCGGGGTCGATCATGTCCTCGCGGTTGGAGGCGCCGATGACCAGGACGTTCTCCAGCAGCTCGACACCGTCGATCTCGCTGAGCAGCTGCGGCACGATGGTGTTCTCCACGTCCGAGGAGACTCCCGACCCGCGGGTGCGGAACAGGGAGTCCATCTCGTCGAAGAAGACGATGACCGGGGTGCCCTGCGAGGCCTTCTCCCGGGCCCGCTGGAACACCAGCCGGATGTGCCGCTCGGTCTCGCCGACGTACTTGTTGAGCAGCTCGGGTCCCTTGATGTTCAAGAAGTACGCCCGGCTCTCGCTGCCCGCGCCGTCGGCGCCGGTCTTGGCCGCCACCTTCTTCGCCAGGCTGTTCGCGACCGCCTTGGCGATCAGCGTCTTGCCGCAGCCGGGAGGACCGTAGAGCAGCACGCCCTTCGGCGGCTTGAGCTGGTGCTCGCGGAAGAGCTCAGGGTAGAGGTACGGCAGCTCCACCGCGTCCTGGATCTGCTCGATCTGGCCGCCGAGACCACCGATCGACTCGTAGGCGATGTCCGGGACCTCCTCGAGGACGAGCTCCTCGACCTCGGACTTCGGCACGCGCTCGTAGACGTAGCCCGCCCGGGAGTCCAGCAGCAGCGAGTCGCCCGCGCGCAGGGTCTGCCCGCGCAACGGCTCGGCGAGGCGCACCACCCGCTCCTCGTCGGCGTTCGCGATCACCAGCACCCGCTCACCGTCGGCGAGCAGCTCCTTGAACATCACGACCTCGCCGACCTGCTCGAAGTCGCAGGCGGCCACGACGTTGAGCGCCTCGTTGAGCATGACCTCCTGGCCCCTGACCAGGGAGTCGAGCTCGACGCTGGGGCTCACCGTCACCCGCAGCTTGCGCCCGCCGGTGAACACGTCGACGGTGTCGTCGTCGTTGCGGGACAGGAACGTGCCGAAGCCCGTCGGCGGCTGGGCGAGCCGGTCGACCTCCTCCTTGAGAGTGGTGATCTGCTCACGCGCCTCGCGCAGGGTCCCGGCCAGCCGCTCGTTCTGCGAGGTCACCGCGGCCAGCGAGCGCTGGGTGTCGACCAACCGCTGCTCGAGACCGCTGGAGCCGCGTGGGGCGTCGGCCAGGCGGCGCCTCAGCTCGGCGACCTCTGCCTCGAGCTGACCGACCTGGGCCCGCATCCGGATGCTCTCCGGGCTCTCGTGTCCGGACTCGCTCATCGGGCCTCACCTCCGTGACGCCCGGGTCGGACCTGCCGCCTGGGGCGCCCTCGATCTGTGCTCTGGACCACGACCCTACCCGCGGTCGGGCGCCGACGGACCGCACCTGCGTGGGGTTTCGGACACAGTCGCGGAGCCGCTCAGCCGGCGACGTCGGGCTCCGGCGGGAGGTCGTCGGGGCGCGGCCCGGAGTAGTCGGCGCCGTACGCGCCCGGTGCGGGCCGCCGCTTGCGCCGGGGGGCCTGCTCGCCGGGCGCCATCCGTCGTGCGGTGACGAGGAACCCGGTGTGGCCGTTCATCTTGTGCCCGGGCCGGATCGCGAGACCCTCGACGTGCCAGTCGCGGACCAGCGTCTCCCAGGGCTGCGGCTCGGTGAACTCGCCGTGGGCGCGCAGGGTCTCCACGACACGTCCCAGCTGGGTGGTGGTGGCGACGTACGCACAGACGACGCCACCGGCACGGAGGGCACCGGCGACCGCGTCGACGCACTCCCAGGGCGCGAGCATGTCCAGCACCACCCGGTCGACGCTGTGCGCGGGGAGGTCCTGCGGCAGCCGCTCGGACAGGTCCCCGACCTCGAGCCGCCAGGCGGGGTGAACCTCGCCCTCGGCGGTGCCGAAGAACTGACCGACGTTGCGGCGTGCGACGGCGGCGAACTCCTCACGCCGCTCGTACGACGTCACCGAGCCGCCCGGTCCGACGGCCCGCAGCAGCGAGCAGGTCAGGGCTCCGGAGCCGACGCCCGCCTCCACCACCCGCGCGCCGGGGAAGACATCGGCCATCGCCACGATCTGGGCCGCATCCTTGGGGTAGACCACGGCGGCGCCGCGCGGCATGGACACGACGAACTCCGTCAGCAGCGGCCGGAAGACGAGGTACTCCCCTCCGGCCGTCGAGGGGACGGAGAAGCCCTCCTCGCGCCCGATCAGGTCGTCGTGGGTGATCGCGCCCTTGTTGGTGAAGAACTGCTTGCCCGCCTCGAGGCAGATGTTGTGCTTGCGCCCCTTGCCGTCGACCAGGCGCACCCACTCCCCGGGGGTGAGCGGCCCGCGTCGGACGCCGGACCAGTCGGGCTGAGGGGTCGGGTGGGGATCGGGCACGGCGGGCAGCCTACCGGCGTCGGTGCACGCCCTGAGACGGCCGTCGGGGTGCTCCGCGGATGACCCTAGGGCGTGCCTCTCCATTCGTGGGCTGCTGCCCGCCGCCCCTCACGCACGCTGGCTGCGTTGCGGAAGCTCGACGGGCCGCCGGCCCGCCTTCGCTCCCGCGCCAAGCCACCACCCCACGAGAGCGCTCGCTTCGCTCGCTCCCGCGGGGACCCCGGAGCTGCCAGCGCACGCGCTGGACGACGTTCAGCGGTCGGCCAGAATTGAGAGACATGCCCTAGCCTCGGGCCTGCTCGTTCCCTGGCCGGTGTTCTCGGAGGTGATCAGTGGTGAGCGCGTCGACCGACCACGCCGTCGCGGGGGTCTCCCGACGGCGGATCGTGGTCGCCAGCCTGGTGGGCACCTCGATCGAGTTCTACGACTTCTACCTCTACGGCACCGCGGCCGCGCTGGTCTTCGGCCGGCTGTTCTTCCCCTCCGCGTCGGCGACGGCGGGCACGCTCGCGGCGTTCGCGACGTTCGCCGCCGGCTTCGTCGCGCGGCCGGTCGGTGCGCTGCTGCTCGGACACTGGGGCGACCGGGTCGGGCGCAAGCGGATGCTGGTCCTCAGCCTGCTGCTGATGGGGCTCTCGACCGTGGCGATCGGGCTGGTGCCGGCGTACGCCGCGATCGGGGTGGCCGCGCCGGCGCTGCTGGTCGCGTGCCGGGTGCTCCAGGGCATCGGGCTCGGCGGCGAGTGGGGCGGTGCGGTGCTGCTGGCGACCGAGTACGCCCCCGAGGGCAGGCGCGGTCTCTGGTCGGCGTACCCGCAGCTCGGACCCGCCGTCGGGTTCGTGGCCGCGAACGGCCTGTTCCTGGTGCTCGACGGGCTTCTCGGTGAGGACGCCTTCGACGCGTGGGGCTGGCGGATCCCGTTCCTGCTGTCCGGGGTGCTGGTCGCCGTCGGGTACGTCGTCCGCACCTCGATCGCCGAGACGCCGGTCTTCACCGACGCGATGGCCGAGGTCGAGGACCGCCCGAGCGTGCCGGTGCTGGAGCTGCTGCGCCGTCAGTGGTGGGTGCTGGTGCTGTCCACGGTGTCGTTCGTGCTCGCCTTCACGCTCTTCTACACGGTCACCACGTTCGCGCTCTCGTACGGCACCGAGACCCTCGACCTGCCCAAGCGGCCCCTGCTGCTGTGCACGCTGGTGGCCGCCGTCGTGATGGGTGTCGCCACTCCCCTCCTGGCGTCGTGGAGCGACCGCGTCGGTCGCAGGCGGGTCTGCCTGGGCGCGGCGATCGGTGCGGTGGTGTGGGCGTACCCGATGTTCTGGCTGATCGACACCGGGAGCTACCCGGCGATCTGCCTCGCGATGTCGGTCGGCCTGGTGGTGTTCGCCGCGATCTACGCACCGATGGGCGCCTACCTCCCCGAGCTGTTCGCCACGCGCTACCGCTACACCGGTGCCGGGATCGCCTACAGCGCGGCCGGGATCGTCGGTGGCGGCGTCACCCCGCTGCTGGCCACCGCCTGGGTGTCGGGCGCGGGGTCGTCCTGGCCCGTCTCGGCGTACGTCCTCGTGGTGGGCGCCGTGTCCGTCGTCTGCCTGCTGCTGCTCACGGAGACCAAGGACCGCGGGCTGCGCTGACCGGGTAGTCGGCGCACGCTCCACGGCGCCGAGCGGGCAGTCGGGGTACTTCGAACGTGCAGCGAGTGCCCGGTCAGCGGACCGCAGAGGTGCTCAGTGCGCGCTCGACGTCCCGGGCGGCGAGAAGACCGTAGACGGCCCCGTCCGCGTCCACGAGGAGGTACTCCGACGCGGGGTGGGCGGACATCGCGTCGAGGAGCTCCTCCCCGTCGAGGTCCGAGGAGAGCCGGAGGCCGTCCTCCATCGTGCGGCTGACCTGGGACACGGCGAGCCAGGGACGTCGCTCGAGCGGGATCGCCTCGAGGGCGGCCTCGGTCACGATCGCGACGACGTGCGGCGCGGAGCCGGACGGGGGCACCGGGTCCGCGACCACGACGATCCCGCCCGCCTGCTCCTCCTCCGCACGGCCGACCGACTGCGCCACCGACAACGTGGCCGGGACCAGCGCCGCGCGGCGGGCCAGGTCCCGGGCGGTGATGCCCGCCAGACGTCGACGCAGCCGCGCCTGGAGCAGCGAGGCGTTGGCGCCGCCCCAGAGGAAGACCGCGATCACGACCGCCATCAGGTAGTCGATCACCGACGCGCGACGGCCCAGCCCGACCTCGAGCAGCAACGGCCAGCCGAGCACCAGGACCGCCGCCACCCGTCCTCCCCACGCGGCGACGGTCGTCGCCCGGTGCGGGGAGGCGCCGGCACCCCAGACGAGCGCACGCAGCACCCGGCCGCCGTCCAGGGGCAGCCCGGGGACGAGGTTGAGCACGCCGACGGCGAGGTTGGCCACCGCGAGCGCCTCCAGCGCCATGCGGAGCAGCCCGGCGTCGGGGCCGACGACCGTGAGGGACAGCAGCGCCGCCGCGCCGACCAGCAGCGAGGTGAGCGGCCCCACCACCGCGATCACCAGCTCCGCCCGCGGCGTCCTGGCCTCCCCACCCAGCTCGGTGACCCCGCCGAGGAAGTGCAGCGTGATCGAGCGGACCGGGAGGCCGAAACGACGGGCGGCGACCGCGTGCGAGGCCTCGTGCAGCAGCACCGAGGCGTAGAGCAGCACCGCGAAGGCCACACCGGCGACGTACCGCAGGGCCCCGAGCCCCGGCGCCACCTGGTCCACGCGCGGTGCGAGCACGACGGCGATCAGTGCCGCGACCAGCAGCCACGACGACCGGAGCAGGACGTCGACGCCCGCGATCGACCCGATCCGCCACGTACCGGGCGGCAGCGGTCGGCGTCCCTGGTCCACGTGCTCACGCTACCGGCGGGGACCGAGCGCGTCGGTCAGCGCACGGCCGTGGCGAGGGCCCGCAGCGCGCCCAGATCGTCCGGCTCGAGCCCGGCCAGCGTGTCCCGGACGAGCATCCCGGGCTGCTCCGGCACGGGGACGTGGTGCGGAACGACCAGGACCGGGCAGCCGGCGGCGAGGGCGGAGGCCGTACCCGTCGGCGAGTCCTCGACCGCGATCGTCGCTGCCGGGTCGACGCCGAGCCGTCGCGCGCCCTCGAGGTACGGGTCGGGGTAGGGCTTGCCGCGCTCGACGACGTCTCCGGTCACCACCGCGCTGAACGTGTCGGCCGGCAGCGCGGCGAGGAACGGCGCCACGAAGCGGGTCCACGACATCGTCACCAGTGCGACGGGCACGCCCCGCTCGCGCAGGGACACGAGGAGCTCGCGTGCTCCCGGTCGCCACGGGACGTCGGCGGTCATCCGGACCACGACCCGGTCGAGCAGCGCCTCGACGATCTCGGCGGGATCCAGGTCGATCCCGGCGTGCTCGCGGATGTAGCGACCCGAGTCGAGCAGGTCGTTGCCGACCAGCTGCATCGCGTGCTCGTCGCTCCAGGTGCCGCCGTTCTCCGCGATCAGGGCGTACTCCGCCTCGATCCAATACGGCTCCGTGTCGACCAGCGTGCCGTCCATGTCGAACAGGACCGCGGCGGGGAGGGAGGTCACGGACCTAGCCTTGCGGGTCGGCACCTCGCGGCGCAAAGCGGTGCCCGGTGCGGTTGGTCACCTCGCCGGGTCTCGACGCGCTCGCTGGCGCTCGCTGCTCGACCACCTGGGGGTCGGGTCTCGACGCGCTCGCTGGCGCTCGCTGCTCGACCACCTGGCGGCATCAGGTGGTCGAGCCCGACCGAGCGCCAGCGAGGGAGGACGTCGAGACCACCGGTTGCTGCTCGTCATGCGGTTGCTGGTCCGCTCGCCGAGTGGTCGCTGAGCCTTTCGGCTCGCTGCGCTCGCGGGGGCCCTCAGCGACCACTCGGCTCCTCCGACGACGGAGCTCGCTGCGCGAGCTCAGTCGTCGGGCTGATACCCGAGGTTGGCGGACAACCACTTCTCGGCGGTCCGCAGGTCCCACCCCTTGCGCTTGGCGTAGTCCTCGACCTGGTCCTGGCCGAGGCGCCCGACGACGAAGTACTGCGAGTCGGGGTGGGAGAAGTACCAGCCGCTGACCGCCGCGCCGGGCCACATCGCCATCGACTCGGTCAGGGTGATGCCGGTCGTCTCCTCCACCTCGAGCAGGTCCCACAGGGTCTGCTTCTCGGTGTGCTCGGGGCACGCGGGGTAGCCCGGCGCGGGCCGGATGCCGCGGTACTTCTCCGCGATCAGGTCCGCGTTGTCGAGGTCCTCCTCGGGCTGGAAGCCCCAGAACTCCTGTCGCACCCGCTGGTGCATCCGCTCGGCGAACGCCTCGGCCAGCCGGTCGGCCAGCGACTCCAGCAGGATCGCGGAGTAGTCGTCGTTGGCCTCCTTGAACGCGGCCACCCGCTCGGCGCTGCCGAGGCCCGCGGTGACCGCGAAGCCACCGACGTGGTCGGCCAGGCCGGCGTCCTTCGGCGCCACGTAGTCGGAGAGCGCCTTGTGCGCCACGCCCTGGCGGTGCTCGCCCTGCTGGCGCAGGTGGTGCAGCGTGGCGCGCACCTCGGCGCGGGAGTCGTCGGCGTACACCTCGATGTCGTCGCCGACCGACGCGGCGGGGAAGAAGCCGATGACGCCCTTGGCGGTCAGCCACTTCTCCTCGATGAGGGTGTCCAGCATCTCCTGGGCGTCCTCGTACAGCTTCGACGCCGCCTCGCCCGTGGTCGGGTTGTGCAGGATGTCGGGGAAGCGGCCCTTCATCTCCCAGGCGTTGAAGAACGGCTGCCAGTCGATGTACTCGCGCAGCTCGGCGAGGTCGTAGTCCTCGAAGACCTGGCGCTGCGGCTGCTTCGGCGCGGGAGGCTCGTACGACGACCAGTCGATCGCGGGTGCGTCGGCTCGTGCGTCGTCGACGCGCACCAGCTTCCGCTCCCCCTTGGCGGCGTGCCGCTCGCGCAACGACTCGTAGTCGGCCTCGGTCTCGGTGACCAGCTTCTCGCGGCGCTCCGGGCTGAGCAGCGCGGCCGCGACCGGCACCGAGCGGGAGGCGTCCTTCACCCAGATCACGGGGTGGTCGTAGCGCGGGCTGACCTTGACCGCCGTGTGGGCGCGCGAGGTCGTGGCGCCACCGATCAGCAGCGGGATGTCGAAGCCCTGCCGCTCCATCTCGGTGGCGAAGCCGACCATCTCGTCCAGCGACGGTGTGATCAGGCCGGACAGCCCGATGATGTCGGCGCCGACCTCCTTGGCCTTGTCGAGGATCTGCTGCGCAGGGACCATCACGCCGAGGTCGATGACGTCGTAGTTGTTGCACTGCAGGACCACGCCGACGATGTTCTTGCCGATGTCGTGGACGTCGCCCTTGACCGTCGCCATCACGATGGTGCCGTTGGACTTCCGCGCGGTGGAGTCGTCCTTCTCGGCCTCGATGAACGGGATGAGGTAGCCGACCGCCTTCTTCATCACCCGGGCCGACTTCACCACCTGGGGCAGGAACATCTTCCCGGCGCCGAACAGGTCGCCGACGACGTCCATGCCGTCCATCAGCGGACCCTCGATCACCTCGATCGGCCGACCGCCGCGCGCCTCGATCTCCGCGCGCAGCTCCTCGGTATCGGACTCGGCGTAGGTGTCGATGCCCTTGACCAGCGCGTGCGTGATCCGCTCGGCCACGGGCAGCTCGCGCCACTCCTGGGTGGCCGCCTCCTTCTGCTCGCCGTCGCCACGGTGCTTCTCGGCGAGCTCGAGCAGCTTCTCGGTGTTGGCGGTCGCGTCGCCGCGGTTGAGCACCACGTCCTCGATGGCGTCGCGCAGCTCGGCGTCGATCTCGTCGTACGTCACCAGTGCCCCGGCGTTGACGATTCCCATCGACAGCCCGGCCCGCACCGCGTGGTACAGGAACACCGCGTGGATCGCCTCGCGCACCTTGTTGTTGCCGCGGAAGGAGAACGAGACGTTGGAGATGCCGCCGGAGATCTGCGCGCCGGGGAGGTTCTCGGTGATCCAGCGGCAGGCCTCGATGAAGTCGATGCCGTACGTCGCGTGCTCCTCGATGCCCGTGGCGATCGCGAAGACGTTGGGGTCGAAGACGATGTCGGTGGGGTCGAAGCCGACCTCGTCGACCAGGATCCGGTACGCCCGGCCGCAGATCTCCTTGCGCCGCTCGAGGTTGTCGGCCTGGCCCTGCTCGTCGAAGGCCATGACGACCGCGGCGGCGCCGTACTTGCGCACCTCGCGGGCGTGGTCGCGGAAGAGGTCCTCGCCCTCCTTCATCGAGATCGAGTTGACGATCGCCTTGCCCTGCAGGCACTTCAGGCCGGCCTCGACGACCTCCCACTTCGAGGAGTCGACCATCACCGGCACCCGGCTGATGTCGGGCTCCGCGGCGACCAGCTTGAGGAAGCGGTCCATCGCCGCCACCCCGTCGATCATGCCCTCGTCCATGTTGACGTCGACGACCTGCGCGCCGTTCTCGACCTGCTGCGCGGCGACCGCGAGCGCGGCGTCGTAGTCCTCGGCGCGGATCAGGTTGCGGAAGCGCGCGGAGCCGGTGATGTTGGTCCGCTCGCCGACGTTGACGAACAGCGAGTCCTCGTCGATGGTCAGCGGCTCGAGGCCGGACAGGCGGGTCGCGCGCGGCACCTCGGGCACGACGCGGGGGGTCTTGCCCTCGACGGCCTTGGCGATCGCCGCGATGTGGGCCGGCGTCGTACCGCAGCAGCCGCCGACGAGGTTGACCAGCCCCGCCTCGGCGAACTCCCCGACGACCTCGGCGGTCTCGGGCGGGTCCTCGTCGTACTCGCCGAAGGCGTTGGGCAGCCCCGCGTTGGGGTAGGCGTGGACGTAGGTGTCGGCCACCCGCGACAGCTCGGCGAGGAACGGGCGCATCTCCCGCGCGCCGAGCGCGCAGTTCAGGCCCACGAGCAGCGGCCGCGCGTGGCGCACGGAGTCCCAGAAGGCCTCGGTCGTCTGCCCGGAGAGCGTCCGGCCCGACGCGTCGGTGATGGTGCCGGAGATGATCACCGGCCAGCGGCGGTCGTACTCCTCGAAGAGCGTCTCGAGGGCGTAGATCGCCGCCTTGGCGTTCAGCGTGTCGAAGATCGTCTCGACGATGATCAGGTCAGCGCCGCCGTCGACGAGGCCTCGCGCCGCCTCGAGGTAGGCCGGCACCAGGTCGTCCCAGGTGATGTTGCGTGCGCCGGGGTCGTTGACGTCGGGCGAGATCGACGCGGTGCGCGTGGTCGGGCCGAGCGTGCCGGCGACGTAGCGGGGGTGGTCCGGCGTCTGCACCGCGTCGGCGGCGGCGCGGGCCAGCTTCGCCGCCTCGAGGTTCAGCTCGTAGGCCAGCTCCTGCATGCCGTAGTCGGAGAGCGAGACCGCGGTGGCGTTGAAGGTGTTGGTCTCGATGATGTCGGCGCCGGCGTCGAGGTACTCGCGGTGGATGCCCTCGATGATGTGCGGCTGGGTCAGCGTGAGCAGGTCGTTGTTGCCCTGGACGTCGGAGGGCCAGTCCTTGAACCGCTCACCGCGGTAGCCGGCCTCGTCGGGCCGGTCGCGCTGGATCGCCGTCCCCATCGCACCGTCGATCACGAGGATGCGCTCGGCCATGGCCGACCGCAGCTCGTCGGTGCAGTCGGGGCGGTGCAGGGACGTGTCCGTCACGGGGATCCTCTCGTGTCGCTGGCGGGCGCGCCGGCGCCCGGGGCAAGCCTACGGAACCCAACCCCCGCCCTCGGCGACCGATTCCGGATCGTGGCGACCGCCACCCGCCCGCGACGGCCACCTAGGCTTGGGCCGGTGATCGAGTACGAGGACGTGCCGCCGCTGCGCCGACCGGTCGTGGTCGCCGCCTTCGAGGGCTGGAACGACGCCGCGGAGGCGGCCACGGGCGTCATCGCGCACCTCGCGGAGGTCTGGAGCGCCCGGGTGGTCGCGGCCGTCGACCCCGAGGACTTCTACGACTACCAGGTCAACCGGCCGATCCTCGGTACCGACGAGAACGGCATGCGCAGCCTGACCTGGCCCGGCACCCAGGTCCTGGTGGCCAGTCCCCCCGGCGCCGAACGGGACGTGATCCTGCTGCGCGGTCTCGAGCCGAGCATGCGGTGGCGCCAGTTCAGCGCCGAGGTCCTGGCGACCCTGGACGACCTCGGCGCGGAGCTCGTCGTCACGCTCGGAGCACTGCTGGCCGAGATGCCGCACACCCGCCCCATCCAGGTCTCGGGCACGGCGACCGAGCTGGACCTCGAGGACCGGCTCAAGCTCGAGCCGTCGACGTACGAGGGACCGACCGGCATCGTCGGAGTGCTGCTCGACGCCTGCTCGCGCCTGGACATCGCCGCGGTGTCGTTCTGGGCCGCCGTGCCCCACTACATCCCGCAGCCGCCGTGCCCGAAGGCGACGCTCGCGCTGATCGGCCACCTCGAGGACCTGCTGGGCGCCCGGATCCCGCTCGGTGACCTGCCCGAGGACTCCCGCGCCTGGGAGCGCGGCGTCGCCGAGCTGGCCGAGGAGGACGAGGACATCGCGGAGTACGTCCGGATGCTCGAGGAGAACCAGGACACCGCCGAGCTCCCCGAGGCCTCCGGCGAGGCGATCGCGCGGGAGTTCGAGCGCTACCTCAAGCGCCGCGACGAGAGCTGAACCTCACGACCCCACGAGGCGGCGCGTGTACGCGACGTCTCGGCGATGGTGTCCCGCGAGGCGTCGCGTGTACGCGACGTCTCGTGCAGCAAGCGACGCCTCGGGTCAGAGGGTGAGGCCGAGGGCGGCGTCCGCGAGCTGTCGTACGACGTCGCCGGCGCCGGTCTCGTGCGGGCCCTCGCCGCGGTTGGTGGCCTGCTGCCACTCCTGCAGCACCGTGACGGCGCGGGGAGCGTCGAGGTCGTCCGCGAGTGCGGCGAGCACCTCGCGGACGACGCCGTCGCTCGGCGCGCCGGCCGGCAGGGCGACGGCGTACCGCAGCGACTCCAGCAGGCTCTCGGAAGCCGTGAGATCGGCTGCGGTCCACTCCCAGTCGGTGCGGTAGTGGTGCTGCAGCAGCGCGAGGCGGATCGCCATCGGGTCGGCGCCCTGCTCGCGCAGCCGCGAGACCAGCTCGAGGTTGCCCTTCGACTTCGACATCTTCTCGCCGTCGAGGGCGACCATGCCGGCGTGGACGTACGCCCGGGCGAACGGCCGCTCGTCCGCGACCTGCGCCTCCGACGCGCTCATCTCGTGGTGGGGGAAGACGAGGTCGGAGCCACCACCCTGGACGTCGATGGTGGTGCCGAGGTGCTCGCGCGCGATGGCGCTGCACTCCACGTGCCAACCGGGGCGACCGCGCCCGAGGTCGGTGTCCCAGGCGGGCTCGCCGGGCCGCTCGGCCTGCCAGACCAGGCAGTCCAGAGGGTCCTTCTTCCCGGCGCGCTCGGGGTCTCCCCCGCGCTCGGGGTAGATCTCCAGCATTCGCTGCCGGTCCCAGCCGGACACCTCGCCGAACGCGGGATCCGCGGTGACGGAGAAGTACAGGTCGCCGTCGACGTCGTACACCGCGCCGGCCTGCTGCAGCCGCTGCACCATCGGCACGATCAGAGGGATGGCCTCGACGGCGCCGACGAAGGCGTCCGGCGCGAGCACGCGCAGCGCCTCCATGTCGGTACGGAACAGCTGGGTCTGGCTCTCCGCGAGCTGCTCCCAGTCCTCACCCGTCGCGTTCGCGCGCTCCAGCAGCGGGTCGTCGACGTCGGTGACGTTCTGGACGTACCTCACCTCGTGGCCCGCGCTGCGCCAGGCACGGTTGAGCAGGTCGAAGGCGACGTACGTCGCGGCGTGGCCCAGGTGGGTGGCGTCGTACGGCGTGATGCCGCAGACGTAGATCTTCGCCGGCCCGTCGGGGACGACCTCGACCGCGGCGTCCGCGGCGGAGTCGTGCACCCGCACCGGGGGTCCCGTCACCGGCAGCGGGGGGACGTCGGGCGAGGTCCAGGCGCGCATGTCCGCAGCCTAGGGGGAGCGTTCAGAAGGGTGGCCACGGGATCGAGGGCCACCCTCCGTGGGTCTGCGGCAGCGCGCCCTGACGGAGCAGCCGCTGCGTCCGCATCCGGGTGCGGGCGATCTCGTGACCGGTGAGGAGGTACGGCAGCTCCTCGGCGAGGTCGCCGTCGCGCAGCTGCTCCTCGAGCCGCTCCAGCCCGTCGACCTCCTCCTCGGTCAGCGGCTCGCCGGCGAAGCCCCACAGCACCGTGCGGAGCTTGTCGTCGACGTGGAAGCAGATCCCGTGGTCGACGCCGTAGCGGTGCCCGTCCGCCATCGCGAGCACGTGCCCACCCTTGCGGTCGGTGTTGTTCGTGACGACGTCGAAGACCGCCATCCGGCGCAGCGCGGCGGAGTCGTCGTGGACCAGCTGGACGGGCCGGTCGTCGGCGCCGATGGCCTCCAGCACGTGCCGGTATCCGTCGGGCACCGGTCCCTCGGGCACGAGGTCGACCGCCTCGCGGGCGTCGTCCGGCTCGCACCACAGCTGCACCATGCCGCGCCCGACGGGTCCTTCGCGCAGCACCGTCGGGGGGACGACGCCCCAGTCCAGCGCCTGGGAGACGAGGTACGCGGCGTACTCCCGGTCGGCCAGCGTGCCGTCGGTGAAGTCCCACAGCGGACGCTCCCCCGACGTCGGCTTGTAGACGACCTGCCGCCGCTCGCCAGGCTCCTCGCCCACGAGGTCGGCGAGGAAGGTGTGGTTGGAGGCCGGCATCACCCGGCCGGTGACGACGACCTCGCCGGAGCCGAGCAGCCGCTCGGCGTCGGCGCCGAGCCCGGTGCCGGGCGGGGGTGCGTCGCTCACGGTGCGGTGCGCTTGAAGCCGTTCGCGCGGGGACACAGGTGGCCGCCGGGGTCCATGGGACCGCCGCAGAACGGGCACTGCTCGCGCCCGGCGTCGACGACCGTCTCCGAGCGGGCGCAGAACGCGCGCGCCTGGCCCGGCGTGAGTCGTACGACCAGCATCTCCTCGGGCTCCGGCTCGGCCGCCTCGCCGGTCGGGTCCAGCTCGCCGGGGTCCGCCTCGACCGCGGTGATGGCGAAGACCTCGATCACCACGCGCTCGGCGTCGGGGTCCCAGGACAGGGTGATCGTCCCCGCCCGGAACTCCTCCTCGATCGGGTTGTCGAGGGGGCCGTTGTCGACGAGGTCGGCGGGTGCGAGCGCCGGGACGAGGGTACGGGTGTCCCCGGCCTGGACGAGCTTGTCGAGGAGCTCGCCGGTCTGCTCGGCGAGGATGGCGACCTGCTGCTTCTCCAGCGCGACGCTGACCAGCCGCTCCCCCGAGCGGGCCTGCACGAAGAACGTCCGCGCACCGGGCTCGCCGACGGTGCCGGCCACGAAGCGGTCCGGCGGGTCGAAGCTGTGGACGACGGGAGGCATGGTCTCGACCCTATGCCGGGCCGGCGCCGCCGCCGACCACCGCGTCGGAGGTGGCCTTCTTCCGGGTGCCCCGCCGCCGCTTGGCCGGCTTGAGGTGCGCCAGGGCGCCGGAGGTCGAGTTGCTGGTCAGCACGAACGGCCGGTGCTCGGTGTAGCGGACGACCGACAGGCTCGCCGGGTCGACCGAGATCCGCTGGAAGGAGTCGAGGTGCATGCCGAGCGCGTCCGCGAGGATCGCCTTGATGACGTCGCCGTGCGAGACCGCGAGCCAGACCGCGTCCGGGCCGTGCTCCTCGGCGACGCGGGCGTCCCACTCGCGCACGGCTGCGACGCCCCGGCGGCTCATCTGGGCCATCGCCTCTCCGTCGGGGAACACGACGCCCGAGGGGTGCGCCTGGACGGTGCGCCAGAGCTTCTCCTTGACCAGCTCCTTGATCGGCCGGCCGGCCCACGAGCCGTAGTCGCACTCGTCGAGCCCCGGCTCGACGCTCGCCTCGGCGCCGGGCGCGAGGATCGCGGCGGTCTGCCGGCAGCGCTCCATCGGGCTGCTCACGACCGCGGCGAGCGGCAGGCCCTCGAGGCGCGCCGCCGCGGCGGTGGCCTGCTCCTCGCCCAGCTCGTCGAGCGTCACCCCGGGGGTACGACCGGCCAGGACGCCCGAGACGTTGGCGTGCGTACGGCCGTGGCGGGCGAGGATCAGCGTGGGCACGGGACCCGAGCGTACGCCCGCCTCCTGGCCTAGCCTGACCGCGTGATCGTCGACAACGCGCTCTACCGCGACGGCTGCCGGGTGGACCTCGGGCTGACCACGCAGAACCTCCGGGGAGTGCGCGAGGCGGCCACCCAGGACGGGGACTTCGTCTGGGTCGGCCTGCACAAGCCCGGCTGGACCGAGCTCAACCAGGTCGGGGAGGTGTACGGGCTGCACCCGCTGGCCATCGAGGACGCGCTGGGCGCCCACCAGCGTCCGAAGGTCGAGCGGTACGACGAGCACCTCTTCGTGGTGCTCAAGACGCTCTGGTACGTCGACGAGACCGACCAGGTCGAGACCGGCGAGATCAGCGTCTTCCTCGGGCGCGACTTCGTGATCACGGTCCGGCACGGCGAGGGCATGAAGCTCGCCGACGCCCGCAAGCGGCTCGAGGGCATGGGCGACCTCCTCCAGCACGGTCCCTCGGCGGTGCTGCACACGCTGTGCGACAGCATCGTCGACCGCTACGAGGAGGTCGCCGCGGACCTGCAGGAGGACGTCGACGAGGTCGAGCAGTCGGTGTTCTCCGAGCAGCGCACCAACGACTCGCGCCGGATCTACCTCCTCAAGCGCGAGCTGGCCGAGATGCGGCGCGCGGTGTTCCCGCTGCGCGAGCCGATGAGCCGCTTCACCCGCGCCGCCGTGCAGGGGGTGCACCCGGAGACGGGGCCGTACTTCCGCGACGTCGAGGACCACCTCAGCCGGGTCGCGGAGGTGATCGACAGCCTCGACAACCTGCTGTCCACCGCGTTCGACGCCCACATCGCGCAGATCTCGATCCAGCAGAACGACGACATGCGCAGGATCTCCGCGGCCGTCGGCCTGGTCGCCGCGCCGACGCTGGTCGCCGGGATCTACGGGATGAACATGACCCACTTCCCGACCCTGGACTGGACCTACGCGCTGCCGTTCGTGCTGCTGCTGATGCTGCTCAGCTCGTTCGCGGTGTACGTCGTCAGCAAGCGCGCGGGCTGGCTGTAGCGCTGGCGAGGGGTCAGGAGGCGAGCACGCCGGTGCCGACGAGCACCAGCACCACGACGCCGAGCACCACGCGGTAGGCGACGAACGGCGCGTACGAGCGGGTGGTGACCCAGCGCAGCAGCCAGGCGATGACGGCGTACCCGACGACGAAGGAGACGACGGTCGCCACGATCGTCGGGCCCCAGCCGTACGGGTTGGTCTCCCCCGGGATGTCCTTGAGCTCGAAGACACCGGCCCCGATCACGGCGGGGATCGCCAGCAGGAACGCGAACCGGGTCGCCGCCTCGCGCTCGTACCCCAGGAAGCGGCCCATCGACAGCGTCGCGCCCGACCGCGAGACACCGGGGATCAGCGCCAGCGCCTGGGCGAGGCCCATCAGCAGCGCGTCGCGCAGGCCGATCCTGCCGATCTCCTTCTCGTTGCGGCCGAACCGGTCGGCGAGGCCGAGGACGACACCCAGGACGATCAGCGTGGTGCCGATGATCCACAGGCTGCGGAAGTCCTTCTCGATGACGTCCTTGAGCGCGATCCCGAGCACCACGATCGGCACCGACCCGACGATGATGTACCAGCCCATCAGCGCGTCGCGGTGCCCGCGGAACTCCGGCTGGACCAGTGAGCGGAGCCACGCGACCGCGATCCGCCAGATGTCCTTCCAGAAGTAGAGCAGCACCGCGAGCTCGGTGCCGATCTGGATGACGGCGGTGAACGCCGCCCCGGGGTCGCCCCAGCCGAACAGGTCGGGGTAGATCCGCAGGTGGGCGCTGCTGGAGATCGGGAGGAACTCGGTGAGCCCCTGGATGAGACCGAGCACGACCGCCTGGAAGAAGTCCGCCACGCCTGCGCACCCTACGGGTGAGGAGCGCTGCGGTGTCGCTGGGCGTGCCGGGTGCGTCGCGGGCTCCGCCGCGGGCTAGGTTCGGTCCCATGCAGCAGCGACTCCTCGGCGGCACCGGGTTGAGCGTGTCGCGGCTGGGCCTGGGCACGATGGGGTGGGGACGCACCACCGACGAGCACGAGGCCCGCGACCAGCTCAGCGCGTTCTGCGAGGCCGGCGGCACGCTGGTCGACACGGCGTACGCCTACGCCGACGGCGCCAGCGAGACGATCCTCGGCCGGCTGCTCGGCTCCGTCGTCCCGCGTGAGGACGTCGTGCTCGCCACGAAGGCCGGGGTCGGCGTGCGACGCGGGCAGCGGTTCTTCGAGACCTCGCGCCGCACCCTGCTGGACTGCCTGGACACGTCGCTGACACGTCTCGGCGTGGATCACGTCGACCTGTTCCAGGCGCACGTGTGGAGCGACGCCGTGCCGCTCGAGGAGACGCTGGGCGCCCTGGACCACGCGGTGACGTCGGGGAGGGCGTCGTACGTCGGGATCAGCAACTACACCGGCTGGCAGACCGCGCAGGCGGCGACCTGGCAGCGGGCAGTGCCGGGACGTGCCCCGCTGGCGTCGACGCAGATGGAGTACTCCCTGCTCAACCGTGGCATCGAGGACGAGGTGCTGCCCGCCGCGCGAGCCCTCGGCCTCGGCGTGCTGCCGTGGTCCCCGCTCGGGCGCGGCGTGCTGTCGGGGAAGTACCGCACGGGGACGCCGTCGAACTCCCGCGGCGCCGATCCACAGCTCTCCGGCTTCGTCGACCCGCTGCTCACCGAGCGCAGCAGCACGATCGTGCAGGCGCTCTCCCGCGCCGCCGACGGGCTGGGCTGGTCGATGGTCGAGGTGGCACTGGCCTGGGTGCGCGACCGCCCCGGGGTGGTCGCGCCCATCGTCGGCGCCCGGACCACCACGCAGCTCCAGGAATCCCTCGCCGTCGAGGAGCGTTCCCTGCCCGCCGAGCTGATCGCGGCGCTCGACGACGTGAGCGCCGCCTGAGCAGCACCGTCCCACCCGCCGACACCGGAGGCTCGATGACCCGCTCCCCCGACCACCCGAAGCAGGCCGTGAAGTTCGGCCGTCGTGCGCCTCGGCCCGGGGTGGAGTACGAGTTCGACAAGCTGCTGATCTCGCGGGAGGTCTCGCGCTCCCTCGTGACGCGGCTGCTGGTGCAGAAGGCCGAGGAGGGCGGCTGGGAGCTCGACCGGGTCCGCGTGGCCCACGACGGCACCCGCCGCGTCGTGCTCCGCCGCAAGATCATCCGCCAGCGCAGCCCCCAGCTGATCTACGTCTGACCATTCGCTCTGCGCGGCACCTGCACCGTTGAGTGGTGCCTTCTGCAGGCTCGAGTGGTGCCTTGCGCCGGTACGAGTGGTGCGTTCTGCAGGCTCGAGTGGTGCCTTGCGCCGGTACGAGTGGTGCGTTCTGCAGGTCGACGGGCGATCACGCCTGTGGAACTGCGTACTCGACCCGGCAGAACGCACCACTCGACGGGGTAGGTGCCGCGGCTACACCCGGTCCAGGAAGTCGTCGAAGACGCGGGCACCGAACTCCAGGGCGTCGGTCGGGACGCGCTCGTCGACACCGTGGAACAGGCCGGTGAAGTCGAGGTCGGCCGGCAGGCGCAGCGGCGCGAAGCCGAAGCTGCGGATGCCGAGACGGTCCCAGTGCTTGGCGTCGGTGCCGCCGCTCATGAGGTACGGCGCCACGACGGCCTCCGGGTCGGCGGCCAGCACCGACGCCGTGATCGCGTCGGTCAGGGCACCGTCGTACGGCGTCTCCAGGCCGCTCATCTTCGTCTCGAACTCGATCTCCACCTGCGGTCCGGCGAGCTCGGCGAGCGTGTCGAGGAAGTCCTGCTCGTGGCCGGGCAGGAAGCGGCCGTCCATGCCCGCGGTGGCGACGCCCGGGACGACGTTCACCTTGTAGCCGGCCTGGAGCATCGTCGGGTTGACCGTGTGCGAGATGACCGCCCCGAGCATCCGTGCGGCCGGCCCGAACTCCTCGATCAGCGCGGGCGCGTTCTCGGGCGTCGCCTCGACCCCGGCCAGCTCGCCGATGGAGGCCAGCAGCACCTGCATCGTGGGGGTCAGGGTGACCGGCCACTGGTGCTGGCCGATCCGGGCGACCGCGCCGGCCAGGGCGGCGACGGCGTTGTCCGGGTGCCGCATCGAGCCGTGGCCGGCGTTGCCGCGTGCGGTCAGCCGCATCCAGGCCATCCCCTTCTCGGCGGCCTGGATGAGGTACACGCGACGATCACGCACGGTGACGCTGAACCCACCGACCTCGCCGACGGCCTCGCGCACGCCCTCGAAGACCTCGGGGCGCTGCTCGACCAGCGGGCCGGCGCCGTAGTGGCCGCCGGCCTCCTCGTCGGCGGTGAACACGATCGTGAGCGGGCGCGAGGGAACCGCGCCGGCCCGGGCCCGCGCGCGCAGCGAGGACAGCAGCATCGCGTCGAAGTCCTTCATGTCGACCGCTCCGCGGCCCCAGACCATGCCGTCGCGGATCTCGCCCGCGAACGGGTCGACGGCCCAGTCGGCGGCGTCGGCCGGGACCACGTCGAGGTGGCCGTGCAGCAGCAGCGGGTCCTGGCGCCCGGACCCGTCACCGCCCCAGTGCGCGATCACGTTCGCGCGGCCGGCGTACCCCTCCCAGACCTCGGCCTCGATCCCGACCTCGTCGAGCAGCGTCGCGACGTGCTCGGCGGCCTTGCGCTCCCCCGGGCCCTCGTTGCCGCCGTAGTTCGTGGTGTCGATGCGGATCAGGTCGCGGCAGATGTCGACGACCTCCGCGCTCGGGTCGTACGACGGTCCGGTGCTCGGGTCGCTCATGGCCCCATCCTGCCTCGCGACCTCAGCGGCGCCGACCCGGGCGCGAGCGTGCCGCGCTGCGCTTGCGGTCGGGCTGCTTCGCCGGCCTCCGTGGCTTGTCGGGTGACGGTGACGTGCTCCGCGCCCGCTCCTGGTCGCCGCGGGTGCTCCCCGCCCGGCGGCCGCGGACCACGCCGATGAAGGTCTCGGCGCCCGGGTCGTCGAGGCCCTGGCGCCAGGCGAGCCCGATCCGGGTGGGCGCAGCGTCGCGTCGTACCCGGATCACGGCGTCCTTGCGGTGGTGCAGCCGCGCGAGCGACATCGGCACCAGCGCGACGCCCGTGCCTGCGGCCGCGGTCTCGATCGCCTGCGCCGCGGGCCCGTCGTTGCGGATCTCGTCCGCGAGGTCGTCCTCGCCGAGGTCGTCGAGCAGCGTGAGGACGTGGTCCGTGCCCAGCACCGCGACGGGAAGCTCCTCCCAGAGCGGGATCAGGTGCAGACCGTCGGCGTCCACGGGGAGCCGGGCCAGCACCATGTGCACCTGGTCGTCGTCCAGCGCGTCACGGACGGCGTGCTCCTCGAGCAGCACCAGCTCCAGCGGCCGCCGCTCACGCTCGCGCCAGCGGCGTACGAACCGGTCCGGCTCGACGCCGGGCACGAAGCCCACCCGGAACGTGTCCATGGCCCGACGGTAGCGGCACCATGGGCCCATGGACGTTGCCGTGGACGGGGTCAGGGTCGGGCACTGGACCGACGAGGCGGCGCGCACGGGCGTCACGGTGGTCGAGCTGCCGCCGGACGCGGTGGCGTCGTACGAGGCACGCGGCGGCGCTCCGGCGTCCCGCGAGCTGGAGCTGCTCGACCCGCTGAAGTCGGTACGAGGCCCGGACGCGGTGGTGCTCAGCGGCGGCTCGGCGTTCGGGCTGGCGGCCGCCGACGGGGTCATGAGCCACTACGAGTCGTTGGGCCGCGGCGTCCCCACGCCCGGCGGCCGGGTGCCGATCGTGGTCGGCCTGAGCCTGTTCGACCTCGCGGTGGGTCGCGCCGACGTCCGCCCGGGGCCGGCCGAGGGACTCGTCGCCGCGCGCGCGACCACCGGTGAGCAGGTCCTGCACGGTCCGGTCGGTGCCGGCACCGGTGCGATGGTCGGCCAGTGGCGCGGGGAGGGCAGGAAGCGGGGCGGGCTCGGGTACGCGACCCACCGGCACGGCGAGGTCGTGGTCGCCGCGCTGGTCGCGGTGAACGCCTTCGGTGACGTCGACCACGGGGGTGAGGTCTCGTTCGACTCCTTGGCGGTGCTGGACGGCCCACCCGGCATCGACACGGGAGCCGACCACGGTCGGCACACGACCATCGGGGTCGTCGTCACGAACGCCGCGCTGGACAAGACCGAGTGCCGAGTCGTGGCCCAGGGCGGCCACGACGGTCTGGCCCGTGCGCTCATTCCCCCGCACACGCGCGTCGACGGAGACGCCCTGGTCGCGGTGGCCACCGGGCAGGTGAGCGCGAGCGTCGACGTCGTACGACTGCTCGCGCTGGCCTGCGTCGCCGACGCCGTGCGCTCGGTGGACTCGTGAGCCTGTCTCAGCGGTGCACGTGGGCCCGCTGGCCGTCGCGGTCGAAGATCGCGATCAGCTCCGCCGGGCCGTCCAGCGCGCCGAACGAGTGCGGCGTCATCGTGCTGAACTCCGCCGCCTCGCCGCTCTCCACGACGATCTCCCGGTCGCCGAGCCACAGCGTCACCCGGCCCTCGAGGACGACGAACCAGTCGTGACCAGGATGGACGCGCTGCTCGGGAGGCGTCACGGTGGGCTCCAGGCGCATCTTCAGGGCGCTCGTCCTGCCGTCGGAGCGGCTGAGCGACCAGGTCGTACGACCGTCGACGCTGTGCCCCTCGGGACGGATCACGACGTCCTCGTCCCCCGGGACCTCGAACAGCATGTCCAGGCTCACCTCGAGGGCGCGGGCGAGGGGGACGAGCACGTCCAGCCCGAGCGTGCGCTTGCCGGTCTCGATACGGCTGATGGTGGACGCGCTGAGGTGCGTACGCGCGGCCAGGTCGTCCAGCGAGTAGCCCATGGTGGCGCGCAGCGTGCGCAGCCGGCTCCGGGCCAGGGACTCGACGTCGGCGGACTCGCTCATGGCAGCAGTCTGGCAGGAGTTGCGAATGCTGCAAGAGCCTTTTCTGAAACCGGGCTACCTGTCTAGGGTCGCGGCATGACCGATCACCCTGAGCACCGGACCATCGAACGACACTGCGACGTCGCCGTCATCGGCGGCTCGGCCGCCGGGCTGGCCGGCGCCCTCCAGCTGGCGCGGCAGCGTCGTACGGTCGTCGTCGTCGACGACGGCACCGCCCGAAACGCCCCCGCCGCGCACATGCACGGCTACCTCGGTCGCGAGGGCGCCGAGCCCGCCGAGCTGCGCGCGGTCGGCGCCGAGGAAGTGCGCTCGTACGGCGGCGAGGTCCTCACCGGCCGCGTGCTCGACGTCTCCGGCGAGAAGGGCGCGTTCCGGCTGGCCCTGAGCGGCGGCCACACGCTGGTCGCGCGGCGGATCCTCGCCGCGACCGGCATCCAGGACGAGCTCCCCGACATCCCCGGCCTGGCGGAGCACTGGGGGCGCGAGGTGATCCACTGCCCGTTCTGCCACGGCTACGAGGTGCGCGACCAGGCGGTGGTGCAGGTGCTCACCCACCCGATGGGGCTGCACCCCACTCCCCTGCTCCGCCACCTCACCGACCGGCTCACGCTGGTGCTGCACGACGCTGCGGGGGTCGACGATCAGGCCCTCGACGCCTTGCGTGCGGGCGGGGTCGAGGTCGTCGCCGACTCCGTCACGCGGGTGACCGAGGCTGCTCCGGCCGGTGGAGTGAGCCTGGAGCTCGGAGGGGGCCGGACCCTGACCGCCGACGCGGTCCTGGTCGGTCCCCGGTTCCGGGCCCGGACCGACGTGCTGGAGGGGATCGGCGTGACGGCCGTGCCGCACGCCAGCGGGCTGGGCTCGGTGGTCGAGGTGGACCCGGTGGGCCTCACCTCGGTGGCCGGGGTGTACGCCGCCGGCAACCTCACCGACCCGTCGATGCAGGTGCTGCCGGCCGCGGCGCACGGCAGCCGCGTCGGAGCAGGAGTGGCCTTCAGCCTGGCCGAGGAGGACCTGGCCGCCGAGAGTGGTGCGGGCGGCGCCCGCGCGGACTGGGAGGCGAGGTACGGCGGCGACGACCACGTCTGGAGCGCCAACCCCAACGGGACCCTGGTCGCCGAGGCCTCCGACCTCCCAGTCGGTCGGGCCCTCGACGTCGGCGCGGGCGAGGGCGCCGATGCGCTCTGGCTGGCCGAGCGCGGCTGGGCGGTCACGGCCTTCGACATCTCGGCGTCGGCGCTCGTGCGCGTCGGCGCCGAGGCGGACCGGCGCGGCCTGCGTGTCGAGCGCGTCCGCGGTGACGCCAACGACCTGGCCCCCTTCGGTGCAGAAGGCTTCGACCTGGTGTCGCTGCAGTACGGGTCGTTCCAGCGCACCCCCGACGAGCGTGGCCTGGGCAACCTGCTGGCCGGCGTCGCCCCCGGCGGCACCCTGCTCGTGGTGGCCCACGACCTCACGCCGCTCCAGGCGCCGGTCGACGCGGCGACCGAGACCCGGATGTTCGACCACGGCGCGTTCGTCGGCGTCGACCGGATCCACCAGGCGATCGCTGAGTCGGCCGACTGGCGCGTCGAGACGTACGAGACCCGCGACCGTCCGCCCGGTGCGGCGAGCTCGCACCACGTCTCCGACGTGCTCCTGCGCGCGGTACGCCTCGCCTGACACAGAACTGATCCCCGGGTCCTCGACGAGGAGGACCCGGGGATCTGCTGTGTCCGAGGGGGGACTTGAACCCCCACCCCCTAATACGGGGACTAGCACCTCAAGCTAGCGCGTCTGCCTATTCCGCCACCCGGACGAGTGGTGCGCGAGCGGCTCGATGACCTCTCCGGCGCGGGCGCAACCATAGCAACGATCGGCCCGAGAGCTGGAATCGGGCACCGCCGCCGCGGCCGTGGTCAGCGGTCGTCGGCGCCGCCGGTGAACGTGACGCGCACGTCGTCGTACCCCAGCGAGCCGAACAGGCCGTCGAGCGTCTTCTCGGTGTTGGCCTCGGCGCGGTCGGTGAGGCCGGCCCGCGTCGCGGCGGCGGCGATCTTCTGATCGGCCAGCTCGTAGAGCTGCTGCTGGTCGTCCCCGGCCCCGGAGCCGACCAGGTCGCCGAGCCGGTTCAGCAGGCCGCGCTGCTCGGAGTACGCGTACGACTTGTCGACGTCCAGGCTCGGCCGGCCCAGCTCCGGCGCGGGCAGGGTCACCTCGACGGTGTCGTCGTCGACGACCTTCACGGCGCCCTTGTCGAGGGCCGCGAAGTCGACGTACGACTCGACGCTTCCGGCGGCGACGAACAGCGTGCGCTCGTTGAGCAGGAACTCGGGCACGTTGTCCCGGTTGTTCTGGAGGTCGACGACGACCTGGAAGTCGCCTTCGGCGGCGACGAAGCGCGAGAGATCGCGCACCGACTTCAGCAGGGCCGGCTGGCTGCGGTCGGTGGTCTTCGAGTCGAACGGGTTCAGGTCGGGCAGGTGGGCCACGCGGGCGACCAGGAACAGCACCAGGACGACCAGCCCGACCACGGCCAGCAGGCCCACCAGGCCGCGGGCGAACCAACGCGCGGCAGGTGGGGCCTGGTCCCGTGAAGGCTCCTGTGTCTCGCCCCGGTCGTCGCGGTCCTCGCGTCGGGTCGCGTCGGCGCGCTCGTCGCGCACCGCGCCCGCGCGGATGGGAGCGGTGGGCGCGTCGTCGTCGACGGACCGGCGGGAGTCGGGCACCTCGTCACGATAGGTGGGGGCGCCGCACCGCTCCCGCAGGCTCACCAGCCGGCGGGCAGCGGCTTGCCCTCGGAGTAGCCGGACGCCGACTGCACGCCGACCAGGGCACGCTCGTGGAGCTCGGCGAGGTCGTGCGCGCCGGCGTACGTGCACGCCGAGCGGACGCCGGAGCAGATCATGTCGACGAGGTCCTCCACTCCGGGCCGGACGGGGTCGAGGAACATCCGCGAGGAGGAGATGCCCTCCTCGTAGAGGCCCTTGCGCGCGCGGTCGAAGGCACCGTCCGCCGACGTACGGTTCGCGACCGCACGTGCCGAGGCCATGCCGAAGGACTCCTTGTACGCCCGCCCGTCCGGGCCGACCAGCAGGTCGCCCGGCGACTCGTGGGTGCCGGCGAACCAGGACCCGATCATCACCTGCGAGGCGCCGGCGGCCAGCGCGAGGGCGACGTCGCGCGGGTGGCGTACTCCCCCGTCGGCCCACACGTGGCGACCGAGACGTGCCGCCTCCTCGGCGCACTCCAGCACGGCGCTGAACTGGGGGCGCCCGACCCCGGTCATCATCCGCGTCGTGCACATCGCACCCGGGCCGACGCCGACCTTGAGGATGTCGGCCCCGGCGTCGACCAGGTCGCGCACGCCGTCGGCGGCGACCACGTTGCCGGCCACCACGGGCACGTCGATGCCGGCGCCACGGACGGCCCGCAGCGCCTCGACCATGCGCTCCTGGTGGCCGTGGGCGGTGTCGACGACGAGGCAGTCGACACCCGCCTCGAGCAGGGTCTTGGCCTTGAGGGCCACGTCGCCGTTGACGCCGATCGCGGCGGCGACCCTGAGCCGGCCGTCGTCGTCGGTGGCCGGGGCGTAGATCGTCGAGCGGAGCGCGCCGGTGCGGGTCATCAGGCCCACGAGCACGCCGTCGTGGTCGACGACCGGCGCGAGACGGTGCCGGGTGCCGGCGAGCACGTCGAACGCACCCCGGGGGTCCAGGTCGTCGGTGAGCGTGACGACGTCGGTGGTCATCACGTCCTCCAGGCGGCTGAACCGGTCCACCCCGTCGCAGTCGCTCTCGGTGACGATGCCGACCGGGCGTCGGGCGGCGTCCACGACGACGGCGGCCCGGTGCGCGCGCTTGGGCAGCAGCGCCAGCGCGTCGCTGACCGTCTCGTGCGCCGACAGCGTGATCGGTGTCTCGAAGACCGGGTGTCGTGACTTCACCCATCCGGCGACCTCCGCGACGACCTCGAGCGGCACGTCCTGGGGGATCACCGACAGCCCGCCGCGACGGGCCATCGTCTCCGCCATCCGACGACCCGAGATCGCGGTCATGTTCGCGACCACGAGCGGGATCGTGGTCCCGGTCCCGTCGGTCGACGACAGGTCGACGTCGTAGCGGGACGCGACCGCCGAGCGGCGCGGCACCATGAACACGTCGTCGTACGTCAGGTCCCAGCCGGGGCGGCGGTCGTCGAGGAAGCGCATGGGACGAAGCCTAGGCTTCAGCGGTGACCGACGACCCGCGCCGCCGTGCCCGCGCCTCCGCCGACCCCGAGTGGGTCCGGCCCTGGAGCGATGCGGAGGGACGCCGAGCCGCGCTGGAGACCTTCCGCGACCGGTACGACGACGAGCCGGACCTCGTCGCCGCCGCACCCGGCCGGGTCAACCTGATCGGCGAGCACACCGACTACAACGACGGCCTGTGCCTGCCGCTGGCGCTGCCGCACTCGACGTACGTCGCGATCCGGCGCCGTGACGACGACCGCGTGGTCATCGCCTCCGGCCTCGAGGACGGGGCGTGGACCGGCGCGCTCGACGACCTCGGCACGGCGGAGGGCTGGCCGGCGTACGTCGCGGGCGTGGCCTGGGCGCTCGGAGAGGCAGGGTTCACCGTGCCCGGCTTCGAGATCATGGTGGAGAGCACGGTCCCCCTCGGTGCGGGCCTGTCCAGCTCGGCCGCGCTGGAGTGCGCGACGGGGACGGCGGTGCTTGCGCTGCTCGACGTCGAGGAGTCCCGCGAGACACGGATGGGACTGGCCCGCGCCGGGATCCGCGCCGAGAACGAGGTCGCCGGGGCGGCCACCGGAGGCATGGACCAGACAGTGGCCGTGCTCGGCAGCCCGGCGCACGCGCTGCTCCTGGACTGCCGGTCGTGGGAGACCGAGCTGATCCCGTTCGACCCGGCAGCGGCGGGGCTGGAGCTGCTGGTGGTGGACACCCGAGCCCACCACCAGCTCAACGACGGCGCGTACGAGAGCCGCCGGCGGGCGTGCGAGCGCGCCGCCGCGGCGATCGGCGTGGACTCGCTTCGCAACGCGACGCCGGCGCAGGTCGACGCCCTCGAGGACGCTGAGCTGCGCTCCCGTGCGCGGCACGTCGTCACCGAGATCGCCCGGGTCGCGGAGTGTGCGGACGTCCTGCGGAGCGGGTCCTGGGACCGGGTCGGTGAGCTGATGTCGGCCTCGCACGTCTCGATGCGCGACGACTTCGAGATCTCGTGCCCCGAGCTGGACCTCGTCGTGGACACCGCGACCGCGCGGGGCGCGCTCGGCGCCCGGATGACCGGCGGCGGGTTCGGCGGGTCGGCCATCGCGCTCGTACGCCAGGACGACGTGCCCGACACGGCGCGAGCGATCACCGAGGCCTTCGCCGCGCAGGGCTACGACGCACCCGGCTTCCTGCCTGCGCCCGCCTCGGCGCCGGCCCGCGTACTGCCCGCGCTGCACCTGATCCGCTGACCCGGGCCGCCTACTTCAGCTCGGCGCTGGTCAGGCCCAGCACCCGGCGGGCGACGATCAGCTGCTGGATCTGCTGGGTGCCTTCGAAGATGTCGAGGATCTTGGAGTCGCGTGCCCACTTCTCCAGCAGGTCGTGCTCGGAGTAGCCGACCGAGCCGCACAGCTCCACACAGCCCAGCGTGATGTCGGAGCCGACCCGGCCGGCCTTGGCCTTGGCCATGGACGCCTGCATCGAGTTCGGCTGCTTGTTGTCGGCCATCCACGCCGACTGCAGGGTGAGCAGGTACGCGCCCTCCCAGTCGGCCTCCATCGCGATGAAGCGGGCGGCCGCCGCCGAGAGCGAGTACGTCGGGGCGTCGTAGTCGATGTCGACGCCGGCGTCGGTCAGCAGCTCGCGGGTCAGGTCCAGCGCGGCCCGGGCGCAGCCGACGGCCATCGACGCCACCAGCGGCCGGGTGTTGTCGAAGGTCGCCATGGCGCCCGCGAAGCCCTGCTTGGTGTCGATGTCGGGCGAGCCCAGGAGGTTCTCGGCAGGCACCCGGCAGTCGGTGAAGCGGATCGCCGCCGTGTCGGAGGCGCGGATGCCCAGCTTGTGCTCGAGCCGCTCGACCTCCATGCCAGGCGTGCCCTTGGGCACCACGAAGGACTTGATGGCCGCGCGGCCCTGCTCCTTGTCCAGGGTCGCCCAGACCACGATGTGGTCGGCGCGGTCTCCGGAGGTGACGTAGATCTTCTCGCCGTTGATGACGTACTCGTCGCCGTCCTTGGTGGCCGTCGTACGGATCCGGGCGGAGTCCGAGCCGACCTCGGGCTCGGTGATCGCCATCCCGGCCCACACGCCGTCGAACCGCTCGAGCTGCTCGGCGTTCGCGACCGAGGAGATGGCGGAGTTGCCCAGGCCCTGGCGCGGCATGGAGAGCAGGAGCCCGACGTCGCCCCAGCACATCTCCATGATCGAGAGCACGGAGGCGAGGTTGGAGCCGTTGCGGGTGCCGCCCTTGCCTGACTTCTCAGCTTCGGCGTCCTTGCGCTTCTCCGCCTCGGTCTTCTCGCCGACGCCGGAGGCGCCGGCGCCCTGCGCCTGACCGGAGTCCGACAGGCCATCAATCATGGCGGCGAGCATGTCGAGCTCCTTGGGGTACTCGTGCTCGCCCTCGTCGTAGCGGCGTGAGATCGGTCGCAGCATGTTCATCGCGACCTGGTGGGCCTGGCCGACCAGCGGCTGGAACTTCTTCGGGGCTTCGAGGTTGATCATGACTGTCTCCTGGTTCGTGGGGTGGACTCGCGGGTGCGTACCGGCCCTAGACCAGGACCCCTCCCTCCATGACGCCGATGGCGCGCAGGTCGCGGTACCACCGCTCGACGGGGTGCTCCTTGACGAACCCGTGCCCGCCGAGCAGCTGCACGCCGTCCAGGCCGATCTGCATGCCCTTCTCGGTGCAGATCCGGTGGGCGAGGCCGATCTCACGGGTCGCGTCCTTGCCCGCCGCCACGCGTCCCGCGGCCTTGTAGGTGACCAGGCGCATCGCCTGGAGCTCGATCGCGATGTTCGCCACCATGAACGCGACCGACTGCCGGTGGGCGATCGGCTCGCCGAAGGCCTCGCGCTCCTTGACGTACGGCGTCACGTAGTCGAGCACCGCCTGCGCCGTGCCGACGCTCAGCGCGCACCAGGCCAGCCGGGAGAGCCGGAGGGTCTCGGCGTACGACGTACCGTCCGGGTCGCCGAGCAGCGCGATCGCACCCACCCGGACCCCGTCGAGGTGCAGCCGGGAGAGCGACGCGGCACGGACGCCCATGGAGGGCTCGGACTCGATGGTGATGCCCTCGGTCCCGGACTCGACGAGGAACAGCGCGGGCGTGCCGTCCAGCATCGCTCCCACGACGAACAGCTCGGCGTCGGCGCCGCGCGGCACCATCGACTTCACGCCGTCGAGCACGAAGCCGTCGCCCTCCCGCCTCGCCGTCGTCTGCGGCGTGCGCGGGTCGAAGAGCACCCGTGGCTCAGTCAGCGCCAGGGCCGCGGCCGGGACCCCGGTGTCTCCGGCGGGCTCGGTGAAGGCGGGGAGGTACGTCTGCTGCTGCTCGTCGGTGCCGAAGAGCCCGATCGCGGTCGCGACGGCGCCCGGCGCGAGGGCGGCGACGGCCAGCCCCATGTCGCCCTTGGCGAGCGCCTCGTGGACCAGCGTGCCCGCCATCGCGGTGCGCTCCTCGGAGATGCCGCCGACCTTCTCGGGCAGGCCGAGGATCGGCAGACCGAGCTCGACGGTGGCCTCGAGCACCTCTGCCTGCGCCTCGCAGGCAGTGTCGGCGTCGGCAGCGGCGGGGCGTACGACCTCGTCGGCCAGCTCGGTCACGACGTCGACGAGCATCTGGTCGTCCTCGCTCGGCGTCAGGTCGAACACGCCGGTGGACGTCGCGGCGGTCGCCGGGCGGGCGCCCTTCGTCGCCTTGCCCGCCCGGGCGAACACTCGGCTGGTCGCCCCGAGGGTCTTGAACCCGGCGCTGGTGACCCGGTAGACGGTCTCCTCGGTCTGCTTGCGGATGCCGAAGCGGTCCAGCAGGTCGGTGCCGGCGAGCCGGTTCAGCCCGGCGACGGCGAGGCCGATCGGGTCGCGGCGCTCGGTGGACGCGAGGCCGTTCCTGCCGCCCGCGTTGAGGGCGTTCCTGGCGGTGTCGAGGAGGGACATGCTGGTAATGTAACTCGGAGTTACACACTGCGCCACAGTTCGGCGCTACCGAGTGCGGGTAACCCTCGTCACGGGGGCCGCAGGGCGGGGTCGACGCGTTCTGGGACACTCGGCCGGTGTCCGAGAGTGAACGTCCCGCCGAGGGTTCCCGCGCCGTCCTGCCCGTCTCCCCCGCCTCCGTCGACCTGCCGACCGGCGGCGTCGTACGCCCGATGACGCGATGGGGCACGCCCGTGATGCACGAGGCGCAGGCGCCGGTCACCTCGTACGACGACGAGCTGGCGTCGCTGGTCGCCGACATGGTCGCGACCATGTACGCCGCCGACGGGGTGGGCCTGGCGGCCTGCCAGGTCGGAGTGGACCTGGCGGTGTTCGTCTTCGACTGCCCCGACGAGGACGGCGTCGTGACGCGGGGCGTGGTCTGCAACCCCGTGCTGGAGCTGCCTGAGGGCAAGGACCGTCGCCTGGACGACGGCGACGAGGGCTGCCTGTCGTACCCGGGCGCCTTCGTCGAGTGCGCCCGCCCGGACACCGCGACCGTGCGCGGCCAGGACGCCGGCGGCGCCGACGTCGAGTACACCGGCACCGGTCTGCTGGCGCGGTGCCTCCAGCACGAGACCGACCACACCGCGGGCACGGTCTTCGGCGACCGGGTCAGCGCCCGCAACCGAAAGAAGCTGCGCAAGCAGATGGAGTCGGCGGCCGAGGACTACCCCGAGGGCTGGCCCACCACGAGTTGAGTGGTGCCCCCTACCGGTCCGAGTGGTGCTCGGTACCGGTTCGAGTGGTGCGCTCTGCCGTCGCCCCGCCCGACGGCCGGGAGAACCGGCCACTCGACCCAGCGCCACACACCACTCGACCCGGTGGCGGGCACCACTGAAGCCAGCAGAGGGCACCACTCGACGAAGCAGGTCACGCGCGGCGAGAGCGGGCGACGTGGCAGGCGATGGCGGCGGTCGCGGCGACGTTGAGGGAGTCGACGCCTCGGTCCATGGGGATCCCGGCACGGACCGTCGCTGTCGCCGTCCAGCGCGGGGAGAGCCCGTGCCCCTCCGCGCCGAGGACGAGCGCCAGCCGGTCGGCTCCGGCCACCGCGTCCTCGAGCGGCACCGTGTCGTCGGCCAGGGTGAGCGCGACCGTGCGGAAGCCCCGCCGGTCCAGGTCGAGCAGCGCGTCCGCCCAGTCGGTGAGGCGCGTCCAGGGCAGCGAGAACACCGTGCCCATCGCCACCTTCACCGCCCGGCGGTACAGCGGGTCGGCGCACCGCGGGGAGAGCAGTACGGCGTCGGCGCCGAGCGCGGCGGCGTTGCGGATGGCAGCGCCGACGTTCGTGTGGTCGACGAGGTCCTCGAGCACGACCACGGTCCGCGCCCCGTCGAGCACCTCCTCGAGCGGCGGCAGGGCTCGCCGGTGCAGCGAGGCGAGCGCGCCCCGGTGCACGTGGAAGCCGGTGACCTGCTCGGCCACCGCCTCGTCCACGACGTAGCAGGGCGCCTCGCAGGCGTCGAGGACGTCCGCGAGCCCGTCGAGCCAGCGCGGAGCCATCAAGAACGAGCGGGGACGGTAGCCGGCCTCGACGGCACGTCGTACGACCTTCTCACCCTCGGCGAGGAACAGGCCCTGCTCGCTCTCCAGGCTCCGGCGCAGCGTGACGTCGCGCAGGTCGCGGTAGTCGGCCAGCCGCGGGTCGTCGGCCGCGGACGGGCCGTCGATCTCGATCAGCTCGGCCACGGAGCCTCGGCTCAGCCGTCGAAGGCGGTACGCACGGCGGCCATGTCCTCGTCACCGTGCCCGGACTCCGACGCACGGTCGTAGAGCCCGAGGACGGTACGCAGCAGGTCGGCGGACATGCCGCCGGCCTCCGCCGCGGAGACCATCAGCCCGAGGTCCTTGCGCACGCCGTCCAGGGCGAAGGAGACCGCCGAGTAGTCGCCGCTGATCATCGGCGCACCCTTGACGTGGGCGTACGGGGTGTCGACCGCGCCACCGTCGATGGCGTCGAGGAACAGCTGCGGGTCGACGCCCTGGGCCTGGGCCAAAGCCAGCGCCTGCGCGGTGCCCGCGGTGATCAGCCCGACCCACGAGTTGCAGGCCAGCTTGAGGGCGCTGGCGTCGCCCAGGCGCTCCCCGGCGCGGACCGTGCGGGAGCCGATCGCGTCGAGCACCGGCTGCGCCCGCTCGACCAGTGCCGCCGGTCCGGACGCCAGCACGACCAGGGCGCCGTCCTCGGCCGGCTTCCGCGTGCCGAGCACCGGAGCGTCGAGCATCCGGTCGGCGGCGTCACCGGCCGCCTCGGCGATCCGCCGCGCGCCGTCCGGACCGACGGTGGCGGTCTGCACCCAGACCGCGTCGCCCGACGCGCGGGCGACGTCCTCGGTCACGGCCAGCACGGCGTCGGTGTCGAAGAGCATGGTGAGGACCACGTCGACGCCGCTGACCGCCTCGGCGACCGAGGCTGCCGCCGAGATGCCGTCACCGACGAGCGCCTCAGCCTTCTCGGCGGTGCGGTTCCAGACGACGACGTCGTGGCCCTCCCTCGCCAGCGAGCGGGCCATGCCCGCGCCCATGATCCCGGTGCCGATGACTGCGGTACGCATGCCACCGAGGGTGCCACCTCAGGTGACGGCACCCTCGCGGGTGTCTCGGTCGACGTCACGCGCCAGCGCCACGACCTCGCCGATCACGATGATCGCCGGCGGGCGCACGTCGTGCACCTCGAGGTCGCGCCCGAGCTTCTCGAGGGTGCTGAACACGGTCCGCTCGCCGGCCATCGTGCCGTCGCAGACGACCGCGACCGGGGTCTGGGCCCGACGACCGCCGGACACCAGTGCCTCGGCGATCGCGGGCGCGTTCTGCACCGCCATCATCAGCACGACCGTGCCGTGCATCGACCCCAGCGCCGGCCAGTTGACCAGCGAGTCCGGGTGCCCCGGCGGCAGGTGCCCCGAGACAACGGTGAACTCGTGGGTGACGCCGCGGTGGGTGACCGGGACGCCGGCGACCCCCGGCACCGCGACCGAGCTGGTCAGCCCGGGGACGACGGTCACGGGGATGCCCGCCTCCCGGCAGGCGAGCAGCTCCTCGAAGCCGCGGCCGTACACGAAGTTGTCGCCGCCCTTGAACCGGGCGACGCGGCGCCCGGCCAGCGCGTGCTCGACGATGACCCGGTTGATCTCCTCCTGGCTCGCCGAGCGGCCGCGCGGGAGCTTGGTGACGTCGATCAGCTCGACGTCGGGTGCGAGCTCGCCGAGCAGCTCGCGCGGCGCCAGCCGGTCGGCGACCACGACGTCGGCCTGCATCAGCGCCTTGCGGCCGGCCACGGTGATCAGGTCCGGGTCGCCGGGGCCGCCGCCGATGAGGGTCACCCCCGGCACGCCGTGGGACTGCGGCGAGGCGACCACGCCGTCGCGCAGGGCGGTGAGCAGCTCGTCGCGCACCGCGGCGCTGCGGCGCGGGTCGCGCTCGTCGAGGTGGCTGCCGAGCACGGCGACGGTCACCTCCTCGTGCCTGCCGACCGCGGGTGTGAAGGCGCTGCCGCCGGCGGCGTCGTCCGCGCGCACGCAGAAGATCCGGGCCGCCTCGGCCTCGGCGCAGACGCGGGCGTTGACCTCGGGGTCGTCGGTGGCGGCGATCGCGTACCAGGCGCCGGCGAGGTCGCCGTCGACGTACTCCCTCAGCGCGAGGTCGATCTCGTCGCCGAGCCCCTCGATCGCCGGGGTGACCACCGGGGAGACCACGCTGACCAGCGCGCCGGTGGCCAGCAGCGCCGGGACGCGGCGTGCCGCCACGTGCCCGCCGCCGACGACGACGACCCGCCGGCCGGCCAGCCGGAGCCCGGCGGGGTAGGTGACGAAGTCATGGTCAGCGGGAGCACTCACTCCCCCATTGTCACGTCCCCTACGTTGGAGCCAGGCCCCTGTCCGTCCACCGAAGGAGTACGACGATGAGTCTCGACCGTCCCGTCACCCCCGACCCGTACGAGCTGCTCCCAGCCGTGCCGTCGTTCGACGTCAGCAGCGACGACGTCACCTCGGGGCAGCCGCTCAAGGACGACCAGGTGGCGGACGGCGGCAACTCCTCGCCGCAGCTGACCTGGAGCAACGTGCCGGAGGGCACCAAGTCGTTCACCGTCACCTGCTTCGACCCCGACGCGCCCACCCCGTCGGGCTTCTGGCACTGGGTGCTGGTCGACCTGCCCGCCGACACCACCTCGCTCGAGGCCGGCGCCGGGGCCGAGGGCGCCGACCTGCCGGGCAACGCCTTCATGTGCCGTGCCGACACCGGCGCGCACGCCTTCGCCGGCGCGGCTCCCCCGCCCGGCGACCAGGTGCACCGCTACTACTTCGTGGTCCACGCGGTGACGGAGGAGAGCCTGGGTGTCGACGCCGACACCTCGCCGGCCGTCGTGTCGTTCAACCTGGCGTTCAAGACCGCCGGACGCGCGATCGTCGCCGGTACGTACCAGCACTGAGGTCGGCCGTCGGCCCACCCCTCGGGAGGAAATCGTGGGGTGGGGCGACGGCGCGGGCGGGTTTTCTTGACCCGTTCCAGATCGCGTGCTTGTGTCGTGGGTGTGAGCCACCTCGATCCGTCCGACCTGCTGCGTGAGCACGGGCTGCGCGTCACGCGACAGCGCTCCGCGGTGATCGAGGTCCTGCGCTCGGAGCCCCACTCGCGGGCCGAAGCGGTCATCGACCTGGTCCGTGACCGCGCAGACGTGGCGACCGGTGGTCGCGCCGTCTCCGTCCAGGCCGTGTACGACGTGCTGAACACCCTCACCGCCCGCGGCGTCGTACGACGGATCCAGCCGGCCGGTGCCGTGGCGCGCTACGAGCTCGCCACCGGCGACAACCACCACCACGCCGTGTGCCGCTCCTGCGGGGCGATGCACGACGTCGAGTGCGCGACCGGCTCGGCCCCGTGCCTCGACGCCGATCCCGCACCCCACACGAGCGGCTTCGAGGGCTTCGTGATCGACGAGGCCGAGGTCATCTACTGGGGCCTGTGCCCCGACTGCCAGCGCGAGCATTCCCACCAGACCGCCGGTACCGCCGGCACGAGTTCGACCGACCCCACCGAAGAAGGAGCACGCCCATGACCGAGACGGCGAACCTGCAGGGCTCGACCACCGTCACCGGCGCCCCGGCGCCGAGCGACCGCAACTCCCTGACGCTCGGTGACACCGGGCCGATCCTGCTCCACGACCACCACTTCCTCGACCAGATGGCGCACTTCAACCGCGAGCGCGTGCCGGAGCGCAACGTGCACGCCAAGGGCGGGGGTGCCTTCGGCACGTTCGAGACCACCGAGGACGTCTCGGCGTACACCAAGGCGGCGCTGTTCCAGCCCGGTGTGAAGACCGAGATGCTGGCGCGGTTCTCCACCGTCGCCGGCGAGCAGGGCTCGCCCGACACGTGGCGCGACCCGCGTGGCTTCTCGCTGAAGTTCTACACGACCGAGGGCAACTACGACCTGGTCGGCAACAACACCCCGGTCTTCTTCGTGCGCGACACGATGAAGTTCCCCCACTTCATCCGCTCGCAGAAGCGCCGTGGCGGCACCGGGCTGCGCGACAACGACATGCAGTGGGACTTCTGGACACAGACCCCCGAGTCGGCGCACCAGGTGACGTACCTGATGGGTGACCGTGGTGTCCCGCGCTCCTGGCGGCACATGAACGGCTACGGCAGCCACACCTTCATGTGGGTCAACGAGGCCGGTGAGAAGTCCTGGATCAAGTACCACTTCATCTCCGACCAGGGCGTCAAGGGTCTCACCCAGGCCTCGGCGGACCAGATCGCCGGCGAGGACTCCGACTTCCACCGCCGCGACCTCTCCGACGCCATCGACCGTGGCGACTTCCCCACCTGGCAGCTGCACGTGCAGGTGATGCCGTACGAGGACGCGAAGACCTACCGGGTCAACCCGTTCGACCTCACCAAGACCTGGTCGCACAAGGACTACCCGCTGATCAAGGTCGGCACGATGACCCTGGACCGCAACCCGGAGAACTACTTCGCCGAGATCGAGCAGGCGGCCTTCGAGCCGAGCGCCGTCGTCCCGGGGATCGGGTTCTCCCCCGACAAGATGCTGCTGGGCCGCGTGTTCGCGTACGCCGACACGCACCGCTACCGGATCGGGCCGAACTACCACCAGCTGCCGGTCAACCGGGCCAAGCACACCGAGGGTCAGAACACGTACACCTTCGACGGCCCGATGGCCTACGACCACTCCGGCGACCAGCCCGTCTACGCGCCGAACACCTACGGCCGGGGCTACTCCGACCTCACCGGCGGCGTCGAGGACGGCTGGGAGGCGGACGGCGAGATGGTGCGCGAGGCGTACTCCCTGCGCCCCGAGGACGACGACTTCAGCCAGCCCGGCGCGCTCGTCCGCGAGGTGTGGAACGACGAGCAGCGCGAGCGGTTCGTGCAGAACGTCTCCGGTCACATCCTCGGCGGTGTGAGCGACCGGCTCCTGCCGCTGGTGTTCGAGTACTGGAAGAACGTCGACCCGGAGACCGGCAAGAAGATCGAGGAGACGGTCACCGCGGGCAAGGCGGACCCGCCGGCTCCGCACCCCACCGAGCCCGAGGGCGTCATCTGAGCGCGCTCGTCTCGACGAGGGGCGCCCCGACCGGCCGGTCGGGGCGCCCCTCGCGCGTGTCAGGATCGCCGGCGTGAGCGAGGACTGGCGGCCCGACGTCCTGGGGGCGCCGTACGAGTCGCGCACCCTGCCGCTCACCCCCGACAGCGAGGGTCCGGCCGTGGCGACCCTCGTCCGCCGGCTGGTCCCGGGCGGTGAGGCGCGCGGGGCCGTGCTGCACGTGCACGGCTTCGCGGACTACTTCTTCCAGACCGGACTGGCGCAGTGGTGGGTCGACCGGGGCTGGGACTTCTACGCGGTCGACCTGCGCGCGTACGGGCGGTCCTGGCTGCCGCACCAGACGCCGACGTACGTCGCAGACCTGCGGACGTACGACGAGGACCTCGACGCCGCAGTGGCGGTGATCGGCGACGACCGCCCACTCGTGCTCAGCGGCCACTCGACCGGCGGGCTGGTCGTCCCGCTGTGGTGGCGGCGCCGACCGGCGCTGCCCGTCATCGGCTGCGTACTGAACTCGCCGTGGCTGGAGCTGCGTGGTCCGTCGTGGCAGCGCACGGTCGGCACCCGTCTGATCGACGTCGTCGGACGGGTCGACCCGAGGCGGGTGCTCGAGCGCGAGGTGTCGGGCAACTACGCCCGCAGCCTGCACCGCGACCACGACGGGGAGTGGGACTTCGACCTGACCTGGAAGCCGCTGGACAGCTTCCCGACCCGCTTCGGCTGGCTGCGCGCGATCCGGCGCGCCCACGCCGAGCTGCACCGTGGGCTGGACCTCGCGGCGCCGGTGCTGGTGCTCGGCTCGGACCGTACGGGCTCAGACGTGGTGATGGGCCCCGAGGTGTTCGAGACCGACGTCGTGCTCGACGTCGAGCAGATCCGGCGGTGGACGCCTGCCCTGGGGCGCCACGTGACCCTGGCGCAGGTGCCGGGGGCGATGCACGACGTCTATCTCTCCCGCGCCCCGGGACGCGACCACGTCTACGCCGAGCTGGACCGGTGGGTCGGGGCGTACGTCGACCGCTGACCGCCCGTGCCGCGGTCCACGGCCGGGCCCAGGCTAGGTTCTGCGCCATGAATCCCGTGGTCGTCCTCAGCCTGGGCCGTGTCGGCCTGGGCGCCGTCTCCCTCGCCCGACCCGACCTGGCAGCGAAGGCCTTCGGGCTCGACGCTGCGAGCAACCCGCAGCTCGGGTACATGACGCGCATGTTCGGCTCTCGCGAGGTCGCACTCGGCGTCCTCACCCTGGCCTCGCGGGGCACCGCGCGTCGGGCCCTCCTGGCGGTCGGAGTCGCCGTCGACGGCGCCGACGTGGCGGCGGGGGTCGCCGGCGGCAACGACGGCTCCCTCCCCCGCTCGACCAGCGCACTCGCCGCGGGAGTCGCGGGCGCAGCGGCCGTGACCGGTGCTCTCGCCCTGGCGGGGACGTTCCGCCGCGGCGCGCGGGTGCCGGTCGGCGACTGAGCTCACGTCACCAGCAGGACGACGATCGCCACCACGCCCACGGCGACGATGACCGCCCTGAAGACGACGGGCGGCAGCCGTCGGGCCACGACGGAGCCCAGCTGGGCGCCGATCGCCGAGCCGACGGCGATCACCAGGACTGCCCACCAGTCGATCTCCTCGGCGACGACGAGGAAGACGACCGCAGCGACCGCGTTCGCGACCAGGGCGAGGGCGTTCTTGACGCCGTTGAGCCGCTGCACGGTGTCGGCGATCCCGATGCCGAGCATGGCGAGCAGGATGACGCCCTGCGCAGCGCCGAAGTAGCCGCCGTACACGCCGGTCCCGAGGACGGCGGGCCACAGCCACCACGGGTTCTCGTGACCCGTGCCGCCGCGCTCGGCCTTGCGACGGGCGACCCGTCGCTGGAGCGGTGGTCCGAGGATCACCAGCAGCACACCGACGCCCACGAGCACCGGGACGACCGCGTCGAACGCACCCGCGGGCAGGCGCAGCAGCAGGAGCGCACCGAGCACGCTCCCCAGCAGCGAGGCGATGCCGTAGCGCAGGACGCGCCGTCCCTGACCGACGAGCTCACGGCGGTGCCCGAGGACCGCGGAGAGGCTGCCGGGCACGAGCCCGAGGTTGTTGGAGACGTTCGCCGTGACCGGTGGAAGGCCGGCCGCGAGCAGCACCGGGAACGTGACCAGCGTGCCCGAGCCGACCACCGCGTTGATCGTGCCGGCTGCCACACCGGCGAGCAGGACGGCCACCGCCTCCAGGGCGGAGGAGATCATGCGCCTCCGCCCCGGCGGGGCTCACTCACGTGGCGTCCGGCTCCTCGGGTGAGGGCGTCGCCGGTACGTCGGTCGGTGCCGGTGTCGACGGGGCGCTCCTGCGTCCGCCGGCGCCCTGCTCGGACTGCTCGGCCGCGGCAATCGCCTCGCGGACGGCCTCGTTGGCCTGCGCTCGCGCGGCGTCGGTGTCGGGCGTCTCCGGCTCCTCGGCCCCCATGTCGATGCGGTGCTTGACCCCACCGGTGCTCTGCGGGATCCCGGCCACCTGGTGCACGGCGGACCCGAGGCCCTCGAGGGCCTTGGTGATCTCGGAGGGCACGACCCACAGCTTGTTGGCGTCGCCCTCGGCGATCTTGGGCATCATCTGGAGGTACTGGTAGGCCAGCAGCGACTGGTCCGGCTGGCCGTCGTGGATCGCCTGGAACACCGTGGTGATCGCCTGCCCCTCACCCTGGGCCTTGAGGATCGCGGACTCCCGCTCCGCCTGCGCACGCAGGATGGTCGACTCCCGGTCACCCTCGGCGTTGAGGATCGCGGACTGCTTGTTGCCCTCCGCGGTGAGGATCGCGGACTGCCGCTGGCCCTCGGCGGTGAGGATCGCGGCCCGCTTGTCGCGGTCGGCGCGCATCTGCTTCTCCATCGAGTCCTTGATCGAGGGGGGCGGGTCGATCCCCTTGATCTCGACCCGGCCGACCCGGATGCCCCACCGGCCGGTGGCCTCGTCGAGCACGCCCGACAGCCCGCCGTTGATCTCCTCGCGCGAGGTCAGCGTGCTCTCCAGGTCCATCCCGCCGACGATGTTGCGCAGCGTGGTCATCGTGAGCTGCTCCACCGCGGAGATGTAGTTGGCGATCTCGTAGGTCGCCGCGACCGGGTCGGTGACCTGGAAGTAGATGACCGTGTCGATCGAGACGACCAGGTTGTCCTCGGTGATCACCGGCTGCGGCGGGAAGGAGACGACCTGCTCGCGCAGGTCGATCTTGTAGCGCACCCGGTCCACGAACGGGGTGACGAGGTTCAGCCCGGGGTTCAGGGTGGTGCGGTACTTGCCGAAGCGCTCCACGATCCCCGCCCTGGCCTGCGGGATGATCTTGATCGTCTGTCCCAGGACGAAGGCCACGAGGACCAGCAGGACGAGGATGACGATGAGTGCTGCCATGGCAGGGCTCCTCGGCTCGGGGTGGTGTCGTCGGGCGACGACCCAGGTACGTGACGGGATGGATGGTGCCAAACCCGGCGGCGTGCGGTGAGCCTACGACGTCGCGCCGACCAGTTCCCGGTGCCGACGCGCGCAGCGAGGTCAGGCGCGTCTGATGTACGCGGTGGCGCCGCGGATCTCGACCACCTCGGCACGCTCGCCGGCGTCGAGCTCGTCGAGCTCGTCGTACGGCGCGGCCGTCCACTCCTCGCCGTCGAGCTTGACCCGTCCCGTCCGGCCCGGCCCCATGGCGGTCAGGACGTGCACCGGGGCGCCGATCAGCTTGGCGGGTCCGGTGATCAGGTCGGGTCCGCCGTGCAGCCGCCGCAGCAGGCTGGGTCGCATGAAGGCGAGCAGGCCGACCGCGGAGGCCAGGGCCAGGACGAACTGCAGCACGACCGGTGCTCCGAGCACCGCGGCGACCAGGCCGACGCCCGCACCGACCGCGAGCATCCCGAAGATGAGGTCCAGCGTCAGCATCTCGACGACCGCGAGGGCCGCACCGGCGATCAGCCAGGTCTCCCACACGTGGTCGCGGAACCAGTCCATGGACAGACTCTACCGACCGGCCGCGTGTCGTCCGGGCGAGTACGTCGGACGCCGCCGGGCCGCCCAGCGTCCGTCGAGGTGTCGCTCGAGCCGCAGCGACATCTCGTACGTCGTCGAGAGCAGCTCCTCGGTGAGCACCTCGTCGAGCGGCCCCTGGGCCACCACGGCGCCGTCGCGCAGCAGCAGGCCGTGGGTGAACCCGGGCGGGATCTCCTCCACGTGGTGCGAGACCAGCACGGTCGCCGGCGACGCCGGGTCCGCGGCCAGGTCGCCGAGCGTGGTCACCAGTCGCTCGCGTCCGCCGAGGTCCAGCCCGGCCGCGGGCTCGTCGAGGATCAGCAGCTCGGGGTCGGTCATCAGTGCGCGCGCGATGAGCACCCGCTTGCGCTCGCCCTCGCTGAGCGTGCCGAAGGTCCGTCTGGCCAGGCTCTCGGCACCCACCTGGGCCAGCAGCTCCGCCGCGCGGTCGTGGTCGAGGGAGTCGTACTCCTCGCGCCACCGGCCGATCACCGCGTAGCCCGCGGAGACGACGACGTCGCGCACCTCCTCGCCGCGCGGCACCCGGTCGGCGACCGCGGCGCTGGTCAGCCCGATCCTGGGGCGCAGCTCGAAGACGTCGACCGAGCCCAGCGTCTCCCCGAGGACCGCGGCAACGCCCTCCGACGGGTGCAGCTGTGCGGCGCACAGCTGCATGAGCGTGGTCTTGCCGGCGCCGTTCGGCCCGAGGACGACCCAGCGCTCGTCCTCGGCCACGGTCCAGCTGACCCGGTCGAGCAGCGTCGTCTCGCCACGGCGGATGCTGACCGCGCGCAGGTCGACGACGTCCATGGCGCCAACCTATCGCCCGGCTGGTCCCGTTCTGCCCCCGGATAGCCTTCCCGGCGTGAGCACGCCGCGCGACCACGCTCTGCCCGTCTCCGCGCTGCTCGCCGGCTGGCTCGGCGCGTGCCTGTCCGGCGGGGCGCACCCCGAGGAGATGCTCGACGCCCTGGGCACCGACGAGGTCCTCCACCGGGTGACCGGCCTGGCCCCGGACCCGCTCACCCTGGTCATGACGGTGGCCGAGCTCCGGGCCCGCGGTGCCCGCTGGGTCGGTCTGGCCCTGCCGGTCCCGGGGGACCCGGTGGGCCTCGCCGGCCCGGCGGACGTCAACGCGGCCGCCCTCGACGCCGGTCAGGCCGTGCTGGTCCGCACCGGGGACGTTGCCGTCGCGCTCGTACCGGAGGAGGCCGAGGAGGCGGTCACGTGGCTGGCCCGCCCGGCAGCGACGCCGCGGCCGCTCGACCCGGGCGAGGCGGGCCAGGCCCTCCGCCTGGACCTGCACCGCACGACCGCGCAGCTGGTCGATCTCGACGTCGCCCGCTGGAGCCCCGAGGTGGCCGATGCGCTGATGGCGCTGCGCGACGGCACCGCGCTGCCGCTCCCGCCCTCGTACGACGCCCGCCGACGCGCGGCCGTGGAGCGCGCGGTGACCTGCCTGGCGATCGTCGACCTGGCTCGTGAGTCGGAGTCCGCCGCGGTCAGCGCGGCCGAGATCGAGCGCCGCCGATCGGCGCTCGACCCGCTCGAGCGCTCAGCACGTCACGCGCTGGTGGCCGCCTGCTCCGGTTGAGCCTCGACCCGGCCGGCCGCTGTCGGTCGCGCGACAGGGCCGGCCGGCGAGACGGGCGGACTCAGGGACGCCAGGTGCCCTTGCCCTGGCTCAGCGTCGAGGCGCCGGGACGGAAGTCGTCACGATGGACGCTGCGCCTCTGTGCCGCCACCCCGTCGCTCCGGCTGGCGTCCGCCGTCGGCACGGTGAAACGACCGGTGACGTCGACGAGCACGTCCGTACGTCCGTTCTGGTTGTAGAGGTTGAAGGCGCCGGTGTCGGAGAGCCCGATCACGGCGTGGTTGGCGACCGTCTGGCCCGCGGCCGGGTTGAGGTTGCTGACCTCGGGCTGGGTCTCGTCGGCCGCCCACGCGGTGAGGAACGTGGCGGCGGTGGCCTTCACCGCGGTGACCGTCCCCACGAGTGACCGCGTCGCACCGACGGTGTCGTCGCCACCGGGGGTGGCCACGGTGCTCGGCGCCGTGACGGTGCCGGTCTGGCGCGGACCGAGCGGCGCCGCCAGACCCTGCTTGATCCGGCTGTCGGTGATGCGGACGGGTGCGTCCAGGGGCTCGAAGCGCAGCCCGCCGGTGGAGTCGTGAGCGTAGACGCCGACGACGTCGGCGACGACGTTCACCGTGCCCTGGCTGCCGTTGCCGACGCCGAAGCGGACGAACTTGCCCTGGTCGTCCTGGAGGTTCTGGACGGGGACGACGACGTTGTTCGGCGTTGTCTCGCCCCGCTTGAAGTTGACGTTCGAGGTGTCGGGCGGGGTGTCGGCGGCCCCGTCGTAGGCGACGAGGTAGCCGGGTGCGGTCGGGCCGACGGCGGTCAGGTTGACGGCGAGCGCGTCGACGTCGTCGGGGTCGGTGGTGTCGTCCTCGGCGAGGCCGATGTCGACCACCACGACGTCGTAGGGCTGCAGCGGGCCGAAGACCTCGCCGTTCGAGTCGGGCTCGCGGGTGTCGACGACACGGGTCGGCGGGATGCCGAAGTAGTCGTCGGTGGACGTCGCGGGCGTCGCCGAGGCCGAGGCGTAGTAGCCCTGGACGTCGACGACCACGCTGGTGGTGCCCCCGGTGAGGAGCGTCGGGCGCACCTTGATCGCGCCGTCCGCCCCGACCGGCACGGTGGCGAGCGCGGCGCGGGTGTCTCCGGCGGCGAAGTTGAGGCTGGACACGCCGGCTCCGGTCGAGCTCGACGGGAAGGCGGCGAGGTCGCCGCGCTTCGTCGGACCGGTGACGGTCAGGTTGACCACGACCGCCTCGACGTTGCTCGCCGAGGGGACGCCCGAGCGGCCGGCGACCGGCACGGTCACGACCTCACCGGAGCGCAGCGGGCGACCGATCGCGGTACGGCTGTCGTAGAGACGCGCGGGAGCCACAGCCGCGTAGCTGCCCTCCGCGGTGCCGGCCGACGGTGCCTTCGCGGCGGTGGTGACGTGAGGGGCCGAGGACGCCTGCGCGAGAGGAGCGAACGCGAGGATGAGACCGGCTGCGAGTCCGGAGCTGAGCAGTCGCCGCACGGCGACCTCCCTGGGGTGGTGGAGGGGCAAACAGACGTGCGGAAGATAACAGTCCGGGCCGGCCGGTGACGCGACGCTGCCAGGTCTCGGCCCGGCGGAGTCTCTCGTACGGCCGCCGTCATGCCCTACCGTGACTCCGCGATGACGACGACTCCTGCGGCCTCGAGCGGTGGCGACCCGCGCACCCTGCTGATCACGCTGACCGGCAAGGACCGTCCTGGTGTCACGTCCTCGCTGTTCGCCAGCCTCGCGACCGACGGTGTGGACGTCCTCGACATCGAGCAGATCGTGCTGCGCGGTCGACTGGTGCTCGGCGTGCTGGTCGCCGCGCCCGGGGAGTGGCGCGCCCTCGAGGACCGCGTACGCCGTGCCGCCGCCGAGCTCGACATGCAGGTCGAGGTCGAGAAGGGCGCCGGGGACAACCCGCGCCGCCCGCAGGGTCGCTCCCGGGTCACGGTGCTCGGCAGCCCCCTCGCCTCCCAGGCGGTCGCGGCGATGGCGGGGCGGGTCGCCTCCCTCGGCGCGAACATCGACCGGATCGAGCGGATGGCGCGCTACCCGGTCACGGCGATCGAGCTGCACGTCTCGGGGGCCGACCCCGACGACCTGCGCGTGGCGCTGGCGGCCGAGGCCGCCGCCCAGCACGTCGACGTGGCCGTGCAGCCCGCGAGCCTGGTCACCCGAGGTGCGCGGCTGGTCGTGATGGACGTCGACTCGACCCTGGTCCAGGGCGAGGTGATCGAGATGATCGCGGCCCACGCGGGGTGCGAGGCGGAGGTCGCCGAGGTCACCGAGCAGGCGATGCGCGGCGAGCTGGACTTCGAGGAGAGCCTGCGCCGGCGGGTCTCCCTCCTGGCCGGGGTCGACGAGGCCGTCCTGGAGCAGGTGTACCTCGACCTCGTGCTCACGCCGGGCGCCCGGACGATGGTGCGCACCCTCAAGCGCCTGGGGTACCGCTTCGCGATGGTCTCCGGCGGGTTCACCCAGATCACCGACCGGATCGCGGTCGACCTGGGCATCGACTTCTCCGCGGCCAACGAGCTCGAGGTCGTCGACGGGAGGCTGACCGGACGCGTCGTGGGTCAGGTCGTCGACCGGGCCGGCAAGGCGGACGCGCTGCGACGCTTCGCGCGCGCGGCCGGCATCTCCGAGCAGGCCACCGTCGCCGTCGGCGACGGGGCGAACGACCTCGACATGCTCGCGGCGGCCGGGCTCGGCATCGCGTTCAACGCCAAGCCCCGGGTGCGCGAGGCGGCACGGACGGCGATCAACGTGCCGTACCTCGACACGATCGTCTACCTCCTCGGGATCAGTCGCGAAGAGGTCGAGTGGGCCGACGCACAGGCAGGGATCACGACGCCGGCGCCACCGGTCTGAGCGGGACCGCTCAGTCCGGTGCGTGGAGTGCCGTCAGTCGCGCCGTCCCCGCCGCGAGGCTCGACCACGGCCCGCTGAGCGAGAGCACGGCGACCGCGGCGGTCGGGTAGCCCCGGGTGAGCGACACCAGCGCGTCGGGGTCGGAGTCCTCGTCGGAGAGCGCCTGCGCGAGCATCGCGACGGTCGGGTTGTGGCCGACCCAGAGCACGGTGCCGGTCGCGTCCGGAACGGCGCGCAGCACCTCGAGGGCCGAGTCCTCGGCTGCGGCGTACATCGCGTCCTCGACGTGGGGCTCGAGGTCCAGGGACGCTCCGTCGCCCACGCCGGCGAACGTCTCCCGGGCGCGCACCGCGGAGGAGACCAGGGCCAGGTCGACCGCCGGCGCGTGGGCAGCCAGCCACCGGCCCGTCGCAACCGCGTCACGGGCGCCGCTCTCGGTCAGCCGGCGGGAGTGGTCGTCGTCGGCGAAGCCCTCGGCCCGGGCGTGCCGCATCAGCAGGAGCGTGCGGGCGGTCATGCGAGGAGCCTCCCAGGCCGACGACCGCTCCGCGTGCGGAACGAGCCGGTCGAGACGAGGCTCACGCCCCCATGGCGTGGTAGCCGCCGTCGACGTGCACGATCTCGCCGGTCGTCGCGTGGAAGAAGTCCGAGAGCAGCGCGACGACCGCCTTGGCCGTCGGGGTCTGGTCCGTGTTGTCCCAGCCGAGGGGCGAGCGCCCGTCCCACATCGTCTCGAGGTCCTCGAAGCCCGGGATCGCCTTCGCGGCGAGGGTCTTCAGCGGACCGGCGGACACCAGGTTGACCCGGATCCCCTGGGGCCCGTAGTCGCGCGCCAGGTAGCGCGAGCAGGACTCCAGCCCGGCCTTGGCCACGCCCATCCAGTCGTACGCCGGCCAGGCCACGGTCGCGTCGAAGGTCAGGCCGACGACCGAGCCGCCCTGGCTCATCAGCGGGGCGCAGGCCTGCGTCAGCGACATCAGGGAGTACGCCGAGACCTGCACCGCCTGCGCCACGTCGGGCCACGGTCCGCCGACGAACTTGCCGCCCAGCAGGGTCTCCGGGTTGCCGTACGCGATCGAGTGCACCACGCCGTCCAGCCCGTCCAGGTGCTCGCCGAGGGCCTCGGGGAGCCGGGCGAGGTGGTCCTCGTCGGTCACGTCGAGCTCGACCACGGGCACGGGCTCCGGGAGCCGGTTGACGATGCGCCGGGTGATGCCGAGTGCGCGGCCGAAGTTGGAGACCACGACCTGGGCCCCCTGCTCCTGGGCGACCTTGGCCGTCGCGAAGCCGATGGAGGAGTCCATCGTGACCCCCGCGACCAGGATCCGCTTGCCGTCGAGAATGCCCATGTCGTACTCCTCTTCCTCAGTGGCCCATGCCCAAGCCGCCGTCGACCGGGATGACCGCCCCGGTGACGTACCCCGCCCCGTCGGAGGCCAGCCAGGTCACCGCGGCGGCGACCTCGTCGGCGGCCGCGAACCGCTGCAGCGGGATCTGTGCCTGGTACGCCGACTTCTGCTCCTCGGGGAGCGCGGCGGTCATGTCGGTCTCGACGTAGCCCGGGGCCACGACGTTCGCGGTGATCGACCGGCTCCCGAGCTCGCGGGCCACCGAGCGCGCCATCCCCACCAGGCCCGCCTTGCTGGCGGCGTAGTTGACCTGGCCGGGCGACCCGAGCAGCCCCACGACGGAGGAGACGAGCACGATCCGTCCGCGGCGCAGCCGCAGCATGCCCTTGGCGGCCCGCTTCACCAGGCGGTACGAGCCGGTGAGGTTGGTCTCGACGACCTCGGACCAGTCCTCCTCGCTCATCCGCAGCAGCAGGGTGTCCCGGGTGATGCCGGCGTTGGCCACCAGCACCTCGACCGGGCCCTGGTGCTCCTCGACCGCGGCGAACGCGGCGTCCACCGACGCGGGGTCGGTCAGCTCGCAGGCCACGCCGAACGCGCCGTCGGGAGCGTCGCCGGAGCGCATGGTCACCGCCACCTTGTCGCCCTGGGCGAGGAACGCCTCGGCGATCGCCCGGCCGATGCCGCGGTTGCCGCCGGTCACGAGCACGGAGCGTGGTTCAGTCACCCGGGCGACGCTAGTGACTACCCGCCGGTAGGCGAAAAGGGCTCACTCGTCCTCGAGGCGGAACCCGATCTTCATGGTCACCTGGAAGTGCTCGACCTCGCCGTCCTTGACCTGGCCGCGGACGCCCTCGACCTCGAACCAGTCGAGGTGGCGCAGGGTCTTCGACGCCCGGGAGATGCCGTTGCGGATCGCCTCGTCGATGCCCTCCTGGGAGGTTCCGACGATCTCGGAGAGGCGGTAGGTGCGGTCGGACATGCGGGTCTCCTGTGCTGAGGGGTACGGCGGACTCCGCAGGATGCCACCTGTCGGTGCCTCCCGGTGGACCTACCGTCCCGGGTGGTGGCGGGGAGCTGCGGCCGACGTACGCTCGAGACCATGGCACGCGCGCGCACCGACGAGGTCGTCAACGTCACCTCGGCGCCCCAGAGCCGTGCCGAGGAGCTGGCCGGTCGCCAGCGCAAGTACCTCTTGTCGATGTCGCTGCGTGTGGTCTGCTTCCTCGGCGCCATCCTCGTGGGCCACGGCTGGCTGCTGTACGTCCTCATCGGCGCCGCACTGGTGCTCCCGTACATCGCCGTGGTGGCGGCCAACGCGGTCACCGCTCCCGCGCCGGCCGGTGCGGTGGAGTCTCCGGGTGTCGAGCGCCGTCACCTCACCGGCGGCTCGTGACTCACCTCTAGGGACGAAGTCGGCTCCTCGTGCGGTCGAAGACGTGCCGCGCAACGTCACACATGACATGATCGTGAGTGAGTGTCCGGTCTCCCCCGTCCGGGCACGACGAGTGCCGGGTGGCTCCCCCCGTAGCCGCCCGGCACTCACTGGCTTCCGTCGGCCCTGGTGACTGCGTCCCCGGCCGGGCACGCGAGAATGCCGCCATGGGTGACCAGAGGGAGGCGTTGACCTGCTCGGCGAAGGGCTGTCGCGCCGACGCGGCCTTCGAGCTCCGCTGGAACAACCCGCGGCTGCACACGCCGGAGCGGCGCAAGGTGTGGCTGGCGTGCGCGGAGCACCGGGAGAGCCTGAGCGACTTCCTCGGCGCGCGGGGTTTCCTGCGCGACGTCGTGCCCGTCGGGTCCTGAGGACGCGGTCGGCGGGTCAGCCGCCGATCGCGGACATCGGCCGGCTGGGCTGCAGGAAGGTCAGGTCGTCGATGCCGTGACCGGGCCGCTTGGTCCACATGGCGCGCTGCCAGCGCTCCACGAGGTCGTCGTCGGAGACGCCCGAGCGCATCGCGGCGCGCAGGTCGGACTCCTCGCGCGCGAAGAGGCAGTTGCGGACCTGGCCGTCGGCGGTCAGCCGCACCCGGTCGCAGTCGCCGCAGAACGGGCGGGACACCGAGGCGATGACCCCGACGGTCCCTGGGCCGCCGTCGACGGTCCACAGCTCGGCCGGGGCGCTGCCGCGCGGCTCGACCGCGGGCTCGAGGACGAACGCCGACTGCAGCGACGCCAGGATCTCCTCCGCGGTCACCATCTGCGCACGGCTCCAGTCGTGCTGGGCGTCGAGCGGCATCTGCTCGATGATCCGCAGCTCGTAGCCCTGGTCCAGGCACCACCGGAGCAGCTCCGGCGCCTGGTCGTCGTTGATCCCGCGCAGCAGGACCGCGTTGACCTTCACCGGGGTGAGCCCCGCGGCCTTCGCGGCGGCCAGCCCGTCGATCACGTCGTGGAGGCGCTCGCGGCGCGTGATGGTGGCGAAGGTGTCGGCGCGCACGGTGTCGAGGCTGACGTTGACCCGGTCGAGGCCGGCGTCGGCGAGGGTCTGCGCGTTGCGCTTGAGGCCGAGCGCGTTGGTCGTGATCGACAGCTCGGGCCGGGGCTGCAGGGCCGCACAGGCGGCGACGATCTCGGGCAGCGACCGGCGCAGCAGCGGCTCGCCGCCGGTGAACCGCACCTCGCGCACACCGAGCCGCTCGACGCCGATGCGGACCAGGCGGACGACCTCCTCGTCGGTGAGGACGTCGTCGGTCGGCAACCAGTCGAGCCCCTCGGCGGGCATGCAGTAGCTGCACCGCAGGTTGCACCGGTCGGTCAATGAGACCCTCAGGTCACGGGCGACCCGGCCGTGGGAGTCGAGAAGCTCTGTGCCCATGCTCACAAGTCTAGGTCGCGGTTGGGCGCCCGCGGCGTACGGGCGGCGGGGCGCGGCGGGCTAGCGTGAGCGGCGTGGGGTTCCTGCTGTCGCGCAAGTGGATCGGCTTCTTCGTGGTCGTGGTCGCGCTGGCCTACCTCGCCGTCCGTCTGGGCGACTGGCAGTTCCACCGGCTCGACGAGCGTCGCGCCGACAACGCGGTCACCGAGCGCAACGTGGCCGAGCTGCCCAGCCCGGTCGACCAGGTGATGCGTGTCGGGCAGCCGCTCCCCTCCTCCCGGGAGTGGCGCCGCGTCACGGTCACCGGCGAGTACGACGACGCCCGCACGCTCGTGGTCCGCTACCGCACGCGGGACAGCCAGCCCGGCGTCGAGGTCGTCACCCCGCTGCGCACCCAGGGCGGGGCCGCGGTGGTCGTGGACCGTGGATGGCTGGCGACCGAGAACTCCGGCGCCCGTCCCACCGAACTCCCCCCGGCCGAGAAGGGTCTGGTCACGGTGACCGGCTACGTCAGGGTCGACGCCACCGGCGGGTCGACCGCGGTCGAGGACGACTCCACCCGGGCCATCTCCAGCACGGTCATCGGCAAGCGCCTCCCCTACCCCGCGTACGGCGGTTTCGTCCTCGCCGACAGCCAGGTCCCGCGCCCGGACAAGGCGCTCGGCGGACCCGAGCTCCCCGAGCTCGACGACGGCCCGCACTTCTTCTACGGCATCCAGTGGTGGTTCTTCGGGGCGCTGGCCATCGCCGGGTTCGGCTACCTCGTCGTCGACGAGGTGCGCCGGCGCCGCGACGAGCGCGAGGCCGGCGCCCGCGACGAGGACGACGAGCTGCTCGACCCGGAGCCGCAGCGCTAGGGGCTGACCCCGGGGCTGACGTCGTCGAGGAACTGCGTGCGGTAGAGGTCGGCGTACAGCCCGCCGGCGGCCAGCAGCTCCTCGTGGGTGCCGGACTGGGCGACCCTGCCGCCGTCGACGACGAGGATCTGGTCGGCGTCGCGGATCGTGGAGAGCCGGTGCGCGATCACCAGGGAGGTCCGGCCCTCCAGGGCACGGGAGAGCGCTTCCTGGACGGCGTGCTCGGACTCGGAGTCCAGGTGCGCCGTGGCCTCGTCGAGCACGACGACCGGCGGCGCCTTGAGCAGCAGGCGGGCGATGGCCAGCCGTTGGCGCTCGCCCCCGGAGAGGCGGTACCCGCGGTCGCCCACGACGGTGTCGAGGCCGTCGCTGAGCCCTGCGACCATCGGTGCGATCTGGGCGGCCTCCAGGGCGCTCCACAGGTCGTCGTCGGTCGCGTCGGGTCGCGCGTAGCGCAGGTTGGCCGCGATCGTGTCGTGGAACATGTGCGCGTCCTGGGTGACGTAGCCGACGGTCCGGTGCAGCGAGTCGAGCGTGACGTCGCGTACGTCGGACATGTCCTCGCCACCGGTCCCGATACGCACCGCTCCGCCGGTGACGTCGTAGAGACGCGCGACGAGGTGGGTGAGCGTCGTCTTGCCGGCGCCGGACGGGCCGACCAGCGCCACCATCTGGCCGGGCTCGGCGCGGAAGGACAGGCCGCGGAGGACGTCCGGGTTCGCTGATCCCTCGGGACGGGCGAGGGTCTCCAGGCTGGCGAGCGAGACCTCCTCGGCGAGGGGGTAGCGGAACCACACGTCGTCGAACTCGACAGCCGCTGCACCGGCGGGCAGGTCGGTGGCACCGGGCCGGTCCTGGACCATCGACGGCAGGTCGGTCACCTCGAAGACCCGGTCGAAGGAGACCAGCGCGGTCATCACGTCGACGCGCACGTTGGACAGGCCCTGCAGCGGGCCGAGCAGGCGCAGCAGGAGCGTGGCGAGGCCGACCAGCGCGCCCAGCGAGAGGGCGCCGGAGACGACCAGGCCTCCCCCGATGCCGTAGACCAGCGCCGTGGCCAGCGCCGGCACGAGGAGCAGGGCGGCGGTGAAGACCCGCCCGACGAGCGTGATGCGCACCCCGAGGTCGCGCACCCGGTCGGCCCGCTCGGCGTACGTGCGGTCCTCGTCGGCGTGCCGGCCGAACAGCGTCAGCAGCAGGGCGCCACCGACGTTGAACCGCTCGGTCATCACGTTGCCGAGGGCGGCATTGCCGTCCATCTGCTCACGGGTCAGGCCCGCGAGCCGGTTGCCCACCCAGCGGGAGGCGAGGAACAGCAGCGGGAAGGTGGCCAGGCACACCAGCGTGACCTGCCAGCTCAGCGCCAGCATGGCGATGCCGACGACGACCACGCTGATCGAGTTGGACACCACGCTGGAGAGCACCGAGGTGAAGGCGCGTTGCGCGCCCATCACGTCGTTGTTGAGGCGGGAGACCAGCGCACCGGTCTGGGTGCGGGTGAAGAAGGCGAGCGACATCCGCTGGACGTGGGCGAAGACCTGGGTACGGAGGTCGTAGATCAGCCCCTCCCCGATCCGTGAGGAGAGCCAGCCGTTGATGACCGTGAACGAGGCGTCGACCAGCGCGGTGAGGACCATGGCGCCCGCCAGCCACGCGATCGTCGAGCCGTCCCGCTCCCGGATGCCGTCGTTGATGATGTGGACGACGAGCAGCGGGTTGACCACGGTGATCGCCGCGTCCAGGACGGTGAAGAACAAGAAGACGCCGATCAGCCCGCGGTGCGGTACGGCGATGCCGGCGACGCGACGAAGGGTCTTCCGGCTGACCTTCGCGTCGACCGCCGAGCGGTCGATGCGGTAGCCGCGGCCCATCGGGCCGCCCATGCCGGCCGGTCTGGTCCCGCTCATCTCGGACCACCTCCTCGCGTGTCGTCTAGGTCGTGCCTCCGGCCAGCGCCCGCAGCAGCGGCACCTGCGCCTCGCGCTCGGCGAGCCGTTGCTCGTCGAGCGTTCGTCCTGCGGCTCCTTGGAGCAGCGACTTCGTGCGGCGTACGGCGTCCGCCGGGTGCGCACTGAGCGCCGCCGCCAGCGCGGCGACCGCCCGGCCCAGGTCGTCGGGTTCGACCACCTGCTGGACCAGGCCCAGCCGCTCGGCCTCTGCCGCGCCGACGCTTCGTGCCGTCGCACAGATCTCCAGGGCTCGTGCCAGCCCAACCGCCGTGACCAGCGGTCTTGTTCCCGCGAGGTCCGGCACCAGGCCGAGCGCGGGCTCCTTCATGCAGAACAGCGCGTCGGTCGAGGCCACCCGCACGTCGCAGGCGAGCGCGAGCTGGAAGCCGCCTCCGATCGCGTGGCCGTGGATCTGGGCGATCGAGATGATGCCGGGATCGGCCAGCCAGACGAACCCCTCCTGGTAGCGCGCGACCTCGTCGGCGACGCCTTGGTCGTCGCGCGCCAGCAGCGCACCGAAGCCCTCCTCGCCGGCCGGGCCCTCCGGCGTGAGCATGGCGCGGTCCAGCCCCGCCGAGAATCCGGCTCCCTCCCCCCGGAGGATCACGACGCGGACGTCCTCGGGGAGCGACGCCCCGACGTCGGCGAGGGCGAACCACATCGCGGGCGTCATCGCGTTGCGCCGCTCGGGCCGGTCGAGCGTGACCGTGAGCACGGGCCCCGCGAGGTCGAGACGCAGCCCCGCGGCGGCCAGCTTCTCGGTGTCGGACATCAGCTCGTGCAGGGTCTGCGCCATGGGGCAAACTGTGCCACCGGGGCCCGCCAGGTCGTCGGTGGCGGCTGCCGGACGGGTGCAGGTGGTCTCGACGTCCTCCCTCGCTGCGCTCGGTTCGGGCTCGACCACCCGCGCCTGGCTCCGCACACGTGGTCGGGGCCGCGGTGGGCTGGCATCCCCTGGGTCGTCGAGCAGCGAGCGTCAGCGAGCGCGTCGAGACCTCGCCCTGTCGGAGCGCCCGTCGTTGCGGGTGGCCGGCCTGGGCGCACCCGTGTGCTTGGATCCTTCCAATGTCTGAGATCGAGGTGTGGCCGGGATCCGCGTACCCGCTGGGGGCGACGTACGACGGCGGAGGGACGAACTTCGCGCTGTTCAGCGAGGTCGCCGAGCGGGTGGAGCTGTGCCTGCTCGACCAGGACGGCACCGAGACCCGGGTCGAGGTCCAGGAGATCGACGCCTTCGTCTGGCACTGCTACCTGCCGCAGGTGCAGCCGGGACAGCGCTACGGCTTCCGCGTGCACGGGCCCGACGACCCCGCCAGCGGGCTGCGCTGCAACCCCGCCAAGCTGCTGCTCGACCCGTACGCCAAGGCGACCAGCGGTCAGATCACCTGGGACCCGTCGCTGTTCGGCTACGACTTCGACGACCCCGAGCAGCCCAACGACGACGACTCGGGGCCGCACATGGTGCGTGGCGTCGTCACCAACCCGTACTTCGACTGGGAGGGCGACCGACGCCTCGCCGTCCCCTTCAACGAGTCGGTGATCTACGAGGCGCACGTCAAGGGCCTGACGATGCTGCACCCCGACGTGCCCGAGGAGCTGCGCGGGACGTACGCCGGACTCGCGCACCCCGCCGTCACCGAGCACCTCACCTCGCTCGGCGTGACCGCGATCGAGCTGATGCCGGTCCACCAGTTCGTGCAGGACGACACGCTGCTGCAGAAGGGGCTGCGGAACTACTGGGGCTACAACTCGCTGGCCTTCCTGGCCCCGCACGCCGACTACGCCGCCACCGGCGAGACCGGGCAGCAGGTCCAGGAGTTCAAGTCGATGGTGAAGACCCTGCACCAGGCGGGGATCGAGGTGATCCTCGACGTGGTCTACAACCACACTGCCGAGGGCAACCACCTCGGCCCGACGCTGAGCTTCAAGGGCATCGACAACCCGGCGTACTACCGGCTGGAGGAGGACGACCGGCGCTACTACACCGACTACACCGGCACCGGGAACTCCCTCAACGTGCGGCACCCGCACTCGCTGCAGCTGATCATGGACTCGCTGCGCTACTGGGTCACCGAGATGCACGTCGACGGGTTCCGCTTCGACCTCGCCTCGACGCTGGCGCGCGAGTTCTACGACGTCGACCGGCTGGCCACCTTCTTCGACCTCGTCCAGCAGGACCCGGTCGTCAGCCAGGTGAAGCTGATCGCCGAGCCGTGGGACGTCGGGCCGGGCGGCTACCAGGTCGGCAACTTCCCGCCGCAGTGGACCGAGTGGAACGGCAAGTACCGCGACACCGTCCGCGACTTCTGGCGCGGCGAGCCCAGCCTCGGCGACTTCGCCAGCCGGCTGGCCGGCTCCTCGGACCTGTACGAGCGCTCCGGGCGGCGGCCGGTGGCCAGCATCAACTTCGTCACCGCGCACGACGGCTTCACCCTGCGCGACCTGGTCTCGTACAACGACAAGCACAACGAGGCCAACGGCGAGGACAACAACGACGGCGAGTCGCACAACCGCTCCTGGAACCGGGGCGTCGAGGGGCCGACCGACGACGCGGGCGTGCTCGAGGCCCGGGCCCGGGCGCAGCGCAACGTGCTGGCGACGCTGCTGCTGAGCCAGGGCGTGCCGATGCTCGCGCACGGTGACGAACTGGGGCGGACCCAGCTGGGCAACAACAACGGCTACGCACAGGACAGCGAGCTGACCTGGGTGCACTGGGACGAGGCGGACAAGCCGCTGATCGAGTTCACGCGCGCGGTGGCCGCGCTCCGGCACGAGCACCCGACCTTCCGGCGACGGCGCTTCTTCACCGGCACCACCGCCCTGACCGAGGACGGCGAGCGCCTCGACGACATCGTCTGGCTGCACCTGGACGGCACCCGGATGGCCGACGAGGACTGGGACGACCCGGAGGAGAAGGCGATCGGGATGTGGCTCAACGGCCAGGGCATCGTCGGTCCCGACGAGCGCGGTCAGCCGGTGGTCGACGACCACTTCCTGCTGTACTTCAACGCCGCGGCGGAGGACGCGACGCTCACGCTGCCGCCGGAGGAGTACGCCGCCGCGTGGGACGTCGTCCTGCACACCGGCGGGTCGCCGGGCACGGAGCCGCTGCAGGCCGGGACCGCCGCCACGATCGCGGCGTTCTCCATGCTGGTCCTGCGCGAGCACTCCGGACCTGTCGTGGTCGCCGACCACTCGGTCGAGGCCTCGTTGGCGGAGGCCGCCGAGCGCCGCGGGGAGGGCTGACGCGTGACGTCGCCCGGCCGAGCCCCGACCAGCACCTACCGGCTGCAGATCACGGCGTCGTTCGACCTCGACGCCGCGACCGACGTCCTGCCCTACCTGCACGACCTCGGCGTCGGGTGGGTCTACCTCTCCCCCCTGCTGCGCGCCGAGCCGGGAAGCGACCACGGGTACGACGTCGTCGACCACGCTCTCGTGGACCCGTCGCGCGGCGGTGCGGATGGACTCGAACGACTCTCTGCCGAGGCGCACCGGCTCGGCATGGGGGTGCTGGTCGACCTCGTCCCGAACCACATGGGCGTCGCCTCGCCGGACGTGAACGCGGCGTGGTGGGACCTGCTCGAGCACGGGCCGGCCTCGGCGTACGCCGACTGGTTCGACGTGGACTGGGGGGCCGGCGGGGGCAAGGTCCTCGTGCCGGTCGTCGGCGAGGGCGACGAGGGCTCGATCGAGGTCGGGCCGACCGGGGTGACCTACCACGAGCACCGGTTCCCGCTGGCCCCCGGGACGTCGACGCTCGCCGCGCAGCACTACGCGCTGGTGGACTGGCGCCGCGGCGACGCCGAGCTGAACTACCGGCGCTTCTTCACCGTCACGACGCTGGCGGGACTGCGGGTCGAGGACCCGGTGGTCTTCGACGCCACGCACGCCGAGGTGCGTCGCTGGTTCGACGAGGGTCTCGTCGACGGGCTGCGGATCGACCACCCCGACGGCCTGCGCGACCCCGCGGGATACCTGGACCGGCTCGCCGAACTCACGGGGTCCTCGTACACGCTCGTGGAGAAGATCCTCGAGCCCGGTGAGGAGCTCGAGCGCGGCTGGGCGACCGACGGCACCACCGGGTACGACGTCCTCGGCCTGATCGACCGCGTCCTGACCGACCCGGCCGGTGTCCCCGCGCTCGAGCGTCTCGACGCCTCGCTGCGTGCGAGGTCGAGTGCGGTGACCAGCGGGCGGTCGAGCCCGACCGAGCCCCGGCGAGGGAGGACGTCGAGACCCGGTGAGCCGACCGCCGACCGTGACCGCCTCGGCGCGACCGCTCGCTGGAGCGACCTGGTCCACGCCCGCAAGCGGCACGTCGCCGACACCGCGCTCCTGGCCGAGACCCGGAGGATCGTGCGGGAGCTGCCGGACGGGCTCGCGGACCACGACGTCCTCACCGACGCCGTCGCCGAGGTGCTGACCAGCTTCCCGGTGTACCGCTCGTACCTCCCCGCCGGCCGCGCGCACCTCGACACCGCACTCGCGCTGGCAGAGCAGGCTCGTCCCGAGCTCGCCGAGACCCTCGCCGCTCTCGCTGCGGTGCTCGCCGACCCGGCGCAGCCCGCCGCGCTGCGGTTCCAGCAGACCAGCGGGATGGTGATGGCGAAGGGCGTCGAGGACAGCGCGTTCTACCGCTGGTCCGCGCTCACCTCGCTGACCGAGGTGGGCGGTGACCCCTCGCAGCTCTCGCTGACGCCCGCGGGCCTCCACGCGCAGATGGCCCGGCGTCAGGCCGAGTGGCCGGACGCGATGACGGCGCTGTCCACCCACGACACCAAGCGCAGCGAGGACGTCCGCGCCCGGATCGCGGTGCTCGCCGAGACACCCGAGACCTGGGAGTCTGCGCTGACCCGGTTGCTGGAGCTCGCACCCCTGCCGGGCCCGGGATTCGGCAACCTGCTCTGGCAGGCGGCGTACGGCGCGTGGCCGCTGTCGCGCGAGCGCCTGCACGCCTACGCGGAGAAGGCGATGCGCGAGGCCGCCGAGGTGACGACCTGGACCGACGTCGACGAGGAGTACGAGGACACCGTCCACGCCGCGGTCGACGCGGCGTACGACGTCCCCGAGGTCACTGCGGTGCTCGACGACCTCCTGAGGCGCCTCGGCCCTGCCGGTGAGAGCAACGCGCTGGCCGCCAAGCTGCTGTGCCTGACCCTGCCCGGCGTGCCGGACGTCTACCAGGGCTCCGAGCTCGGCGACCTCTCGCTGGTCGACCCGGACAACCGGCGCCCGGTCGACTTCGCCGCGGCGGCCACCGCCCTCGCGGCCGGCGAGAACACCAAGCAGCGGGTCGCGGCAGCCGCGCTCCGCCTGCGGCGCGACCGACCGGACCTGCTCAGCGGCTACTCCCCCGTCGCCGCCACCGGTGCGGCCGCTGACCACCTCGTCGGCTTCGACCGCGGCGGGCTGATCACTCTGGTGACCCGGCTGCCACTCGGGCTGGCCGCGGTGGGCGGCTGGGGTGACACGGCGGTCGACCTGCCGGACGGGACCTGGCGCGACGCGCTCGGCGGGGCTGTCGTCTCCGGCTCGGCCCGCGTCACGGACGTGCTCGGCGACTCGCCCGTCGCCCTGCTGGTGCGGGAGTCGTGATGGCTCCCCCTTCGACAGGCTCAGGACACAGGTTCGCGGTGTGGGCACCGACGCCGTCGCGGGTGCGGCTGCAGCTCGACGACGCCGTTCTCGACATGACGCGGACGGACGACGGCTGGTGGGTGCCGGACGGGCCGCTGCCCGAGGGCGAGGTGTCGTACGGCTACCTCGTCGACGACGACCCGACGCCCAAGCCGGACCCGCGCTCGCGGCGGCAGCCCGACGGCGTGCACGGCCTCTCCCGCACCTGGGACCCCGGCGCGTTCTCCTGGACCGACGGCACCTGGACCGGGCGTCAGCTCGCCGGCTCGGTGGTCTACGAGATGCACGTCGGCACCTTCACGCCGGAGGGCACGCTCGACGCGGCGATCGAGCGGCTGCCGCACCTGCGCTCGATCGGTGTGGACCTGGTCGAGGTGATGCCGGTGAACGCGTTCAACGGCACCTGGGGCTGGGGGTACGACGGCGTCGCGTGGTTCGCCGTGCACGAGGCGTACGGCGGACCCGCGGCGTACCAGCGCTTCGTCGACGCCGCGCACGCGGCCGGGATCGGCGTCGTGCAGGACGTGGTCTACAACCACCTGGGTCCCTCGGGGAACTACCTGCCGGTCTTCGGACCGTACCTCAAGGCCGAGGGCTCCAACCCGTGGGGCTCGTCGGTCAACCTCGACGGCGAGGGGTCGCCGGAGGTGCGGCGCTACGTGCTGGACAACCTCGCGACGTGGTTCGAGGACATGCACGTCGACGCGCTCCGGCTCGACGCCGTGCACGCGCTCGAGGACACCTCCCCGGTGCACCTCCTCGAGGAGATGGCGGTCGAGACCGCCGCCCGCTCGGCGCACCTGGGGCGCCCGCTCACGCTGATCGCGGAGTCGGACATGAACGACACCCGTCTGGTGACCCCTCGGGAGGCCGGTGGCCAGGGCGTCGACGCGCAGTGGAGCGACGACTTCCACCACGCCGTCCACGTGGCGCTGACCGGCGAGATCAGCGGCTACTACGCCGACTTCGCACCGCTCACCGCCCTGGCGAAGGTCTGCGAGCGGGGGTTCTTCCACGACGGCACGTGGTCGTCCTTCCGCGGGCGACGGCACGGGCGTCCGGTGGACACCGCGGCGATGCCGACGTGGCGGCTCGTGGTGTGCAGCCAGAACCACGACCAGGTCGGCAACCGCGCCCGCGGTGACCGCCCGGCGCTCGACGAGGACCAGCAGGGCGTCGCCGCGATGCTGACCCTGTGCGGACCGTTCACGCCGATGCTCTTCCAGGGCGAGGAGTGGGGCGCGTCGACGCCGTTCGCGTTCTTCTCCAGCCACCCCGAGCCCGAGCTCGCCAAGGCCACCGCGGAGGGCAGGGTCCGCGAGTTCGCCCGGATGGGCTGGGACCCCGCCGAGGTGCTCGACCCGCAGGACCCGGCGACGTACGAGTGCTCCCGGCTGGACTGGGACGAGTGTGCGTCGGGTCGGCACGCGCGGCTGCTGGCGCTCTACCGCGAGCTCGCCGCGCTGCGGCGCCGCCTGCCCGCCCTGACCGACCCGGCCTTCACCTCGGTCTCCTGCGAGGTCGACGAGACCGCGCGGCTGTTCCGGATGAGGCGCCGTGACGTCGAGCTGGTGGTCAACCTGAGCGACGCCCCCGCGAGCGTCGCCGCGCACGGTGAGGTGCTGGTGGCGACGTACGCCGGCGACGCGCTGAGCGGTACGACGCTCACCGGCTCGGTCGACCTGCCGCCGCACGTCGGCGTGGTGCTGGCGACGCCCGCCAGGCCCTAGGGTGACGACGGCCGGCGCCGCCGCTGCCGGCCCAGGCTCCGCGCAGGACCACACGAGCCCCTGTGCCACCACTACCACCCTGCGGACCGTGGGTCCGTCAGTGAGGGGAACCGCATGTGCCGCGTCCTTGCCTACATCGGGCCCGAGATCCCGCTGGAGAGCCTGCTGCTGAAGCCGGACAACAGCCTGGTCAACCAGACCCTCGACCCCGAGCGGCACCCGCTGCTCCAGCTGGCCGGCTGGGGGTTCGGCGCGTGGGGCGAGCACCTGCTCAAGCCCGACGAGCCGCTGATCTACCGCCGGCCGATGGCGGCGTTCTACGACGACAACGCCGACAGCCTGATCCCGAGCCTGCAGGCCAGCACGCTGCTCGCCCACGTCCGGGCGGCGGCGTACGACGCGAGCACGGTGCTGGTGGACGAGAACTGCCACCCGTTCTCCTACCGGGGCACCCCGTGGATCGTCGCCCAGAACGGCGACCTGCCGAGCTGGAAGCTGTTGCAGCGCGAGCTGCTGGCGCACTGCACGGACGAGTACCTCTCCCAGATGCGCGGCAACACCGACACCGAGCTCCTCTACGTCCTGCTCCTCTCGCTGCTGGAGGGTGACGGCGACGAGGACGTGCAGCGCGCCTTCGAGCGGATGCTCGCGCTCGTCGTCGAGGCGATGGAGAAGCTCGACCTCGTCGCGCTGGTCAAGCTCAAGATGGCGCTGGTCGCGCCGGGCCGGATCGTCGGCGTCAACGTCGGGGCCGGCCACCACGGCGAGACGTGGCCCGAGGGCGACTGGCAGCAGCTGCGGAAGTCCGGCCCCGGCACCGACGACTTCTCGCTGTCGATGCTGCTGGAGCCGATGTACATGCTGTCGGGCCGCAACTTCGAGGACTACGAGTCGTCGTACGACGTGGACGTCACACCCGTCGAGGAGGCGACCTCCGTCGTCTTCGCCTCCGAGCCGCTCACCGAGGAGTGCGAGGACTGGACTGAGCTGGAGTACGGCCACATCGTCTTCCTCGCCCGCGACGGCGACACCATCACCCGGACGGTCAGGAGGCTCGACGTCTGAGCGTTCGGCGGTGGTCGAGCAGCGAGCGCCAGCGAGCGCGTCGAGACCCGGTGACATGCGTCGTACAGCGACGCCGGCCGCGGTGGCCGCTCGGCCGCGGGGGTCTCGATGTCTTCGCTGGCTGCGCTCGCGTCGGGCTCGACCTCCGGAGGTGGTGCTCGCGCGACACCCTCCACGAGGGTGCGCTTGGTTGGTCGATCGCGCCATGATGGTGCTCGGACCTGGACACCAGGTGCGAGAGCGCCTCGGCTCCTGAGGCGCCACCGACGCTCGGAAGGTCCCGCCCATGAGCACACCCCGCAAGCCCCGCAACCGGCTGGTCGTGCCCGCCGTACTCGCGCTGGCGCTGAGTGCCGTGACCGTGCTGTTCTCGGCGACGGCGGCATCGGCCCGTGGTGGTGGCGGTGGTGGCGGCTTCGGTGGTGGCGGCGGCTTCCGGGGTGGCGGAGGCGGGTTCGGTCGCGGAGGCGGGGGCTTCGTCTTCTTCGGCAGCGGTGGAGGAGGCGGTGGCGGCGTCGGTCTCATCATCATCATCGTGCTGGTCGTGGCCTTCCTGCTGCTGCGCGCCTGGGCGTCCAACCGCCAGGCGAGGACGACGATGAACACCACGAGTGATCGCAAGGCGCACCGCGCCGACCGGCAGGCCGAGGACCGTGCGCGCTCCGTCGAGGCTCAGGTCGCCGCGCTCGCCGACACGGACGGCACGTTCGACCTCGAGGCGCTCAAGCTGCGCGCCACCGACCTGTACGTCACCGCGCAGCGCGCGTGGACGGCAGGCGACCAGGCGACGCTCGACACGATCCTGTCCCCCGTGGTCTACCGCAAGTGGACCGAGCAGCTGGCCTACTACGTCGGCCGCGGCGAGACCAACGTCGTCGAGATCGTCGACGGGCCCCACCTGCGCCTGGTCAACGTGGCCAACCGCGCCGGCGAGGAGAACGACACCGTCACCTTCCGCATCACCGCGACGCTCCACGACTACGTGACCAGCCGGCGCACCGGCCAGGTGATGACGCGCAAGGACCGTTCGACGCGTCCCGTCGAGTACTGGACGCTCCGCAAGGGCGGGCCGCGCGGCTGGACCGTGGCGGGGATCGAGCAGGCCGAGGACGGGCACCACCACCTCACCGATGCGGTCGAGACCGACGCGTGGAACCAGAAGGCCGTCGCCCGCGACGCAACGCTCGACGTCGCCGAGCGCACCTCCGTCGTCCCGGCCGGGACCGACGTGCTGTCGCTGACCAACGTCTCCTGGGCCGACGCCGCCGACCAGGCCGCCGGCGACCTGAGCCTGGTCGACGCCCGCTTCGACAAGTCCGTGCTCGAGGTGGCGGTCACCGCCTTCCTCGAGGAGTGGGCGATGAACGACGGCAGCCTCGACTTCACCGCCGTCCGCACGCCGAACCGCACCGTCATGCGCACCGCCACGGTCAGCGCCGTCGAGGTGCGCGAGCTGGTCTCCCGCGACCCGATCACGTTCCGCGTGGCCGTCGCCGCGCACGGCATCTACTACGAGGTCGACCGCAGGACCGAGGAGGTGCTCGTCGGCGACCCCCGCAAGGACCGCGACGTGCCGTTCGTCTTCACGCTGCGCCTCGACGACGATGCCGCGCGCGGCTGGACGGTCACGGCGGTCGAGAGCCCGCACTGAGCGGAGCAGGTCGGCGGGTCAGCCGACCGGTGCCGTGAGGACCCGGAGCGCGGCCTCGGCGTCGGACCGCGCGGGACCGGGCAGGGCCCGCCAGGCCGGGTGCTGCGGGGGCAGCGCCTCGACCAGCGACGCCAGGCGCCGACGGTCGGACCCGGCGAAGGCGTCCCGCTCGGCGAACGGGTCCTCGACGCAGGCGAGCAGCGCCACGGCGTCGTACAGGTGCCGGTCCCGGTCTCGGGAGTCGGTGGTGAACGCCGCGGACTTCAGGATCAGGGCGCCGAGGGGCTGCGGCACCGAGACCGTCGTGACCGCACCGGGCACGATCTCGAGCCGGGCGTTGCACGTGCGTCGCAGGGCCTGGGTGCCGCCCTCCACGCGCACCATGACGCGCCCGCGGAGCGTCTCCACCACCCTCGGTGGGGCGTGCTCGGCGACGAGCACGTCGACCACCTCGGGCTCGGTCGCGCCGGCGACCAGGTCGACCGCGCTGTCCCCGCGGACGAACCGGTGGGCGGTGCTGTCCCGCGGGTCGAACGAGTCCAGCAGCCGGTAGCCGATGCCTTCCAGCGCTGCTGCCGTCTGCGCCGGGACGCCGCGGCTGGTCTCGATGTGCAGCACGATGTCGACGTCGTTGGTGGCGCGTACGACGCCGAGCCCACGGTGGATCGAGTGCAGCTGGGTCATCAGCCCACCGACGAGGGTCCACCGGTCCGACGGCAGCACCGAGGCGATCTCCGCGACCCCGGGCCACGGCGCCGGCCAGCCGCCCGCCGCCGGCGCGACGTCGATCGTCGGTCGCGAGCTCACCGTGCGCCCTCGAGCACACCGGTCAAGACCCGCTCCCCCACCCCGCGCTCGCGCGGGTCCAGCGAGGTCGCGGCGTCGAGCGCGGCGAGCACCGGCCCGTCGGCCAGCCGCGCCACCGCGTCGAGGTCGAAGGCGGTCGCGCGCAGCGTGATCGCTCCGACGGGGTCCTCGCGCAGCCCGAAGGAGGCGGCCGTGGCGTCGAGCGCCGCGGCGTCGAGGTAGCCGTCGACCCAGTCGACGTCGCCTGCCGTCAGGCCCAGCGTCGCCCGGTCGGCCACGACGAGACGGTCGGCGAGGCGTCGTACGGCCGAGGAGTGCCCCGTGAACGTGCGTACGACGGCACGGCCGCGGGTGCGGGCCACCAGCTCGGCCGGGTCGGCGGTGTCGCGCAGCGCCGCCCGCAGCCGTGACGTCTGGCTGGCGCCGAGCCAGTCGACGCGCGCGCCGGAGAGCAGCGCGACCGCGGCCCACGCCGTGCTCTCGGCCCACGCGCGGGTGCGACCGGTGGGGTGCGCGGCGAGGTGGCGGTCGAGTGATGTGGCGTCCACGAGACCGCGCGCGACCCGGGTGAGGTCGCCGGTGTCGAGCAGCTGCTGGACCCGGCGCCGGGTCATGCCGAGCCGGCGGGCCGCCTCGTCGGTGGTGCAGAAGTCCGCGGACACGACAGATAGTTTCGCATTGGCGAAACAATCGGTCAATGAGCAGTCGCTCTCCGGTCCATCCCGCCGCCCCGGACGACGTCGGCACCGTGGTGGCCCACGAGCCGCCGCGGCTGACGTTGCTCGAGCACGCCGACGCGGGGCGTGCCTGCCCGGGTCGGGCGGGTCGGGTGCTGCCCTTGCCGAGGACGACCGTCAAGAGGTAAGACAGACTGACCATTCCTGCTCGGGAAGGACCTCCGTGCCCCGTCTCGCCGCACCGCTCGCCCTGGCCGTCGCCGCGTCCGCGCTCGTCGCCGTCCCCACCGCCGACGCGGCCACGGCTCCCCCGTCCGTCACCACCACCGACGCCGGCGGGCGCAGCCTGCACCAGATGCTCGGCGCCCACCCCGGGCGGACGCTGCGCGAGGGCACCCCGCACCAGGCCGGGCTGCTGGCGTCGTACGCCGACCGCGTCGTCACCGACGCCGCGGCCGGCGTGGACCAGGGGCTCTACCCCAGCGAGTCCGTGATCACCGGGCGGCACGGCGTCGTGGCCGAGCAGGGCGCGGCCGGCATGGCGCTGGAGTACGCCGACCGCGACGGCACGGAGCTGCCGCAGGACCAGCAGATCCCCGCCACCGAGAGCACGATCTACGACCTCGCGTCGCTCTCGAAGCTGTTCACCTCGGTGGTCGCCGTCCAGCAGCTGCAGGCCGGGCGTCTCCAGCTGGACCGCACCGTCGCGTCGTACCTCCCGGCGTTCGGCAACCACGGCAAGGACACGATCACCGTCCGCCAGCTGCTCACGCACACCTCCGGCCTGCGGCCGGACCCGGAGCCCGGGCTGTGGACGTACGACACGATGGCGCAGCGTCGCGCGGCGATCCTCACCGAGACGCCTGCCGCGGCGCCGGGGTCGACCTACACCTACTCCGACCTCAACATGATGAGCCTGCAGCTGCTGCTCGAGAAGGTGACCGGCACTCCGCTGGAGACGCTGGTCCACGACGGGATCACCGGACCGCTCGGGATGCGCGACACCGGCTACAACCCGCCCGCGAGCGAGAAGCGCCGGATCGCGGCGACGGAGTTCGAGGACGGGTCGTACGACAGCGGCGAGACCCCCGGCCCGGACCGCGGGCTGGTGTGGGGGCAGGTGCACGACGAGAACGCGTGGGCGCTCGGCGGCGTCTCCGGCCACGCCGGGGTGTTCTCCACCGCGCACGACCTCGCGATCCTGGCGCAGACGATGCTCAACGGCGGGCAGTACGGCCGTACCCGGATCCTGCAGCAGCGGTGGGTCGAGGCGCTGATGACGAACGAGAACTCGGAGTTCCCCGGCGACAGCCACGGGCTCGGCTTCGAGCTCCACCAGTACTTCTACATGGGCGCGATGGCCACGCCGTTCACGGCAGGGCACACCGGCTACACCGGCACCTCGTTCGTCGTCGACCCGACGACCGACAGCTTCGCGATCCTGCTGACCAACCGCGTGCACCCGAACCGCGACGGCGCCTCGACCAACCCCGCCCGCCGGGCCGTCACCGGCGACATGGCGCGAGCCGTCGCCGTACGCCCCGTGGCGGGCAAGGACGCGTGGTTCGCCGGCTTCGCCGACGCCACCACCGCGACGCTGTCGACCACCGTCGACCTGCCGGCCGGTCGGCCGGCGTCGCTCACCTGGGCGAGCTGGTACGACACCGAGCCGGACGCCGACACGTTCTCGCTGCAGGCCTCCACCGACGGCGGCGCGACCTGGACGCCGGTCCCGTTCCGTCTCGACGGGCGCGGTGTGCACGTCGACACGAAGGGCACGGTGTCCGGGTACGAAGGCCGTCAGTGGCTGCGCGCCAGCGCCGACCTGTCCTCACTGTCCGGCCCGGTACGGCTGCGCTGGGTCTCGACGACCGACACGCTGCAGCACGGCCGAGGGGTGTACGTCGACCGCGTGCAGGTCCGCTCGGGGCGGCGACTGGTGCTCGACGGCGAGCACTCCCCCGGCCGGCTCGTCGGCGACGGCTGGACCCGCGCCCGCGACTAGCTGGGGAGGCCGAGCAGCGAGCGCGTCGAGACCCGGTGAGACGACCGCTGGTCAGCACCACGGTGGTCGAGCAACGACCGAGCGCCAGCGAGGGAGTGCCCGTCGAGACCCGGTGAGCCTGCCGCCATCCCGCCACCACAATGGTCGAGCTCGTCGAGACCCGCAGAGGTCAGCGGCGACCGTCACCACGGTGGTCGAGCAACGACCGAGCGCCAGCGAGGGAGTGCCCGTCGAGACCCGGTGAGCCTGCCGCCATCCCGCCACCACGGTGGTCGAGCTTGTCGAGACCCAATGAGACGATCACAACCATGGTCGATGACGTCGTCGCCGATGCACTCGCCTCCCTGGCCGGCGTCCGGCGCTCGAGGGAGTCCGCAGTCGAGCTGGTGCCGCGAGCTCCTGGCCTCTACGCGTTCCACGGTGACGAGGAGGCGTGGTCGATCCTCGATCTTCGTCCTGTGTTCGACGGACAGCCTCTGTACGTCGGCAAGGCCGAGCGGAGCCTGCAGAGCCGCGACGTGATGACTCACTTCGGCACTGGCCGCACCGGCTCATCAACTCTGCGACGCAGCCTCGCTGCTCTGCTCGAAACTCCTCTTCAGCTGGCTGCTGTGCCTCGAAACCTGTCCAGCCCGGACAGGAGCGCCAACTTCGCCTTGGACAAGGGCAGCGACGAGCGCTTGAGCGCGTGGATGGATCAGCGGCTCTCACTCTCGACCTGGACCAAGCCCGAGGGGGTCGTTCTGGACCACATCGAGACCCAGGTGCTCGGCCGACTGCGCCCTCCGCTCAACCTCGGCAAGGTCAAGGAGTCGAGGACCCGGCTTCGCGCGGCGCGGCGACGCATGGCCGATGCGGCGCGATCGTGGCGGGCTGGCGACTGAACCCCGTCCGGAAGCCCGGATCTCGACGACCGCGAGGAGGTCGTCATCACCCGCGCCGGCCACGACCCGGTCGTCATCGTCACGCTCGACGACGTCGAGTCGCTGCGTGAGACGGCCTACCTGATGCGCTACCCCGCCAACGCCCGCCGCCTTCTCGATGCGATGGAGCGTCTGCAACGCGGCGACGGCGAGTAGGGCCGTGCTGCTGGTCTGGGACCCGCACGCGTGGGAGGACTAGGTCTGGTGGCAGACCCAGGACCGCAAGGTGCTCAAGCGCATCAACCTCTTGGTGCAGGACGTCGTTCGCCACGGGAACGGCGGCATCGGCAAACCCGAACCGCCCGAGCACGACGTCGCCGGCTACTGGTCGCGACGGATCACGGACGAGCACCGGCTGGTCCACAAGCTCACCGACGACGCCGTACGCATAGCCGCTTGTCGTTACCACTACGGCCAGTGAGGGTGGGCCGGTGATTCGCGAGCGGCTCGAGCGGGACGTCCCGCTCCTGGTCCAGGTGCTCGAGGCGATCGACGAGACCCGGACCGTGGACTGGCTGGTCGGCCCGGCGGAGCGCTCGTGGGTCTTCGACCAGGCACCGGTGACCGTCGCACCGACCCGCAACGTCATCGGGCACGTCCAGGTGTGTCGCGCCGACCGCCTCGAGGCGGCGAGCGGCGTCGTACCTTCTCGAACGGGAGAGGACCGCTGTCTCGTGGTCGGTCGTCTGTTCGTCCGACCGGGCGCGGCCGCCGGCAACATCGCGCGGTTCCTGTTGCGCGAGTCCGTCCGCTTCGTTCATGCCCAGGGCTGCGCCGCCATCCTCGAGCCGTGGAGCCGCGAGGCACTTCCCGGCGGGGCGGCGGCTCGTTCCGGGTTCAGCGAGGTGACGACCGGCGACGGCGCGGTGCTCGTCTCCGCGCCACCGACAGCCCAGCCTCAGGCCAGCGACACCAGGTCCGCGTAGTCGGCGGTCCACAGGTCCTCGGTGCCGTCGGGGAGGATCAGCACCCGGTCCGGCTCGAGGGCGTGGACGGCTCCCTCGTCGTGGGTGACGAGGACGATCGCGCCGGCGTACGAGCGGATCGCGGCGAGCACCTCCTCGCGCGACGCGGGGTCGAGGTTGTTGGTCGGCTCGTCGAGGAGCAGCACGTTGGCGGCCGAGACGACGAGGATCGCCAGCGCGAGGCGGGTCTTCTCGCCGCCGGAGAGGACCCCGGCGGGCTTGTGGGCGTCGTCGCCGGAGAACAGGAACGAGCCGAGCACGCTGCGGGCCTCGGTGTCGGTGAGCTGCGGAGCCGCGGACTGCATGTTCTCCAGCACCGTGCGCCCGACGTCGAGCGTCTCGTGCTCCTGGGCGTAGTAACCGATCTTGAGGCCGTGGCCGGGGTCGACCTGGCCGGTGTCCGGGCGGTCGACGCCGGCGAGGATCCGCAGCAGCGTCGTCTTCCCGGCGCCGTTCAGGCCGAGGATGACCACCCTGCTGCCCTTGTCGACCGCGAGGTCGACACCGGTGAAGATCTCCAGCGAGCCGTACGCCTTCGACAGGTCCGAGGCGGCCAGCGGCGTCTTGCCGCACGGGGCGGGTGCCGGGAAGGCGATCTTCGCGACCCGGTCGGCCGCCCGCTCCCCCTCGACGCCGGCCATCAGCTTCTCGGCCCGCTTGAGCATCGACTGCGCGGCCTGGGCCTTGGTCGCCTTCGCGCGCATCTTGTTGGCCTGGTCGGTGAGCGTCTTCGCCTTGTTCTCGGCGTTCATCCGCTCGCGTCGTCGCCGCTTCTCGTCGGTCTCGCGCTGGGTGAGGTAGCGCGACCAGCCCATGTTGTAGAGGTCGATCGTCGCGCGGTTCGCGTCCAGGTGCAGCACCTTGTTCACGACGGCGTCGAGCAGCCCGACATCGTGGCTGATCACCACCAGCCCGCCGGAGAACGCCCGCAGCCACTCGCGCAGCCAGACGATCGAGTCGGCGTCGAGGTGGTTGGTCGGCTCGTCGAGCAGCAGCACCTCGGCGTCGGAGAACAGGATCCGAGCCAGCTCGACCCGGCGCCTCTGGCCACCCGACAGCGTCCGCAGCGGCTGGCCGAGCAGCCTCTCCTCGATGCCCAGGGACGCGGCGATCCGAGCGGCCTCGGACTCCGCGGCGTACCCGCCGTTCGCGTGCAGCTCGGCGTCGGCGCTGCTCCACCGGCGCATCGCCTTCTCGGCGACGGCCGGGTCCTCGCTGGCCATCTTCTCCTCGGCGTCGCGCAGTCGGCGAACGACGGCGTCCAGGCCGCGGGCCGCGAGGATCCGGTCGCGCGCCAGGACCTCGAGGTCGCCGGTGCGGGGGTCCTGCGGCAGGTAGCCGATGGTCCCGCCGTTGCTCACCCGACCGGACGCGGGCTGGCCGTCACCGGCGAGGATCTTGGTCAGCGTCGTCTTGCCGGCGCCGTTCCGCCCGACCAGGCCGACCCGGTCACCGGCACCGACCTTGAAGCTGACGTCCTCCATCAGCAGACGCGCGCCGGCGCGCACCTCGAGCTGCTGGACGGTGATCACGAGCGGGCCTCCTGGCGATGGTGAGACGTGGCGCACAGGGTCCGACCCGGACGCACGAACGGTCAGCCTCGAGGGCTGACCGTGACAGGCGTCGCAGGCACCTGCGCGCGACGACTCCACTACTGTACCGGTGGATCACTGACCTGCTGCCCGCCGGCGAGGAGACACCGTGCGCTTCAACCCGAAGGCCCGCCTCGACTCCTCGCAGATCGAGGACCGCACCGGCGGTGGCGGCGGCTCGCGCGGGGGCACGTCGCTCCCGATCAAGGCCGGCGGAGGCATAGGCGGGCTGGTCCTGGTGATCGCCCTCGCGATCTTCGCCCCCGACCTGCTCGACGGCTCCGGTACGACCAGCTCCGACTCCTCGCAGGGTCAGAGCCAGACGCAGGGCAGCGGCGACTTCGCCGCCTGCGAGCGCGACGCCGACCTCGCGAACTCCACCCGCGAGTGCCGGCTGGTCGCGATCACCAACGCGGTCCAGGCGTACTGGGCCGACGCGTACCCCCAGCAGACCGGCAACCGCTACCAGGAGATCCGCACGGTGCCGTTCTCCCAGGCGGTCACCACGGGCGGCTGCGGGCAGGCGACGTCCGACACCGGCCCCTTCTACTGCCCGCGCGACCAGCGGGTCTACCTCGACCTCACGTTCTTCGACACGGTGCTGCGCCAGCTCGGCGGCAACGACACCGCCTTCACCGAGGCGTACGTCGTCGCGCACGAGTACGGCCACCACATCGAGAACCTGATGGGCGTCCTCGGCCGGGTGCGCAGCCGCAGCGGCCCGAACTCCGACTCGGTGAAGCTGGAGACGATGGCCGACTGCCTGGCCGGCGTCTGGACGCGGAGCGCTGCCACCGTGAAGGACGCCGACGGCAACACCTTCATCTCCGACCTGACCCGCGACGACATCGACGAGGGCATCGACGCGGCCAAGGTCGTCGGCGACGACTCCATCCAGGAGCGCACCCAGGGACGGATCAACCCCGAGGGCTGGACCCACGGCTCGTCGCGGCAGCGGATCGCCGCCTTCGACGTCGGCCTGAACCGCGGCACCATCGAGGCCTGCAACTTCTTCCGTGCCGGCAACCGCAACTACCCCGAAGCCTGAGGCGCCGTGCAACGCTCGACCTCCCGTGACCTGGCGCTGATCGCCACCTTCGCCGCCGTCGTGGCCGCGCTCGGGGTGATCCCCGCGGTCTACCCGTTCGGCGGCGCCGTACCGATCACGGCCCAGTCGCTGGGGATCATGCTGTGCGGCTCGATCCTCGGCGCCCGCCGCGGCGCGGGTGCGGTGCTGCTGATGCTCGCGCTCGTCGCGCTGGGGCTGCCGCTGCTGGCCGGTGGTCGAGGTGGTCTCGGCGTCTTCGCCGGGCCGAGCGTCGGCTACCTGGTCGGTTGGCCCGTGGCGGCGTACGTCATCGGCTGGCTCACCGAGCGGGGCGGAGCGCCGTACCGGCTGGCCTGGGGACTCGGTGCCAACGTCGTGGGCGGCATCGTGGTGCTCTACGCGCTCGGGATCCTCGGCACCGCGTGGCGCGCCGACCTCTCGCTCACCGCGGCTGCTGTCGGGTCGGCGCTGTTCCTGCTCGGTGACGTCGTGAAGGTGGTCATCGCCGCCGTGGTCGCGCGCGGCGTCCACCAGGCCTACCCCGGGCTCCTGCGGCGGCGCACCGTACCGGACGAGACCCCTGTCCGCGCCTGAGCCGGTCCGCCCGCTGGAGGCGCCGGACCCCGTCGCCGCCGTGCTCGCGGCCCACCAGGACGGTCAGGACGTGGCGCTGCCGACCTCCGGCACGACCGGGGCGGCCGGCGAGGTCGTCCGTACGACGGCGTCGTGGTGGTCCTCGTTCGCGGCGTACGCCGACCTCAGCGGCGTCCGCCCCGGCGACCGGGTCTGGGTGCCTGGCCCGCTCGCCTCGACGATGAACCTCTTCGCGGCGGTGCACGCCCGGGCGACCGGAGCTCGTCTCTGCGACGCTCCGGCCTCCCGTGCGGTGCTCACGCCCGCGCTGCTCGAGCGGCACCTCGACGAGCTGCGGCCCGGCACCCGCGTCGTCGTCGCCGGTGACGCGCTCTCCCCCGCGCTGTCGGCCCGCGCGGCGGCGGTCGGTGTCGAGACCGCGCACTACTACGGTGCCGCCGAGCTGTCCTTCGTCGCCTGCGGGCGCGACGCCGCCTCCCTGCGGGCGTTCCCCGGGGCCGAGGTCGCGGTGGTGGACGGGGTGGTGTGGGTGCGGTCGGCGTACGTCGCCCGCTCCGGGCCGGCCCTGCGACGACGCGACGACTGGGCGAGCGTCGGCGACCTCGGAACGTACGACGGCACGACGCTGTCGGTGACCGGTCGCCCCGAGGCGATCACCACTGCGGGCGCGACCGTCGTGCTCTCCGAGGTCGAGGCGGCGCTGGCCGGCCGTGCGACCTGCTTCGCCGTGCCCTGGGACGGACTGGGCGCGATCCTCGGCGCCGCGGTGCCACCCGAGGACGACGCAGCGGTCCGCGCGTCGGCCGGCGCCCTCCCGCCGGCCTGGCGACCGCGGCTGTGGCTGTGCGTCGACGAGCCGCCGCTGACCGTGGCCGGCAAGATCGACCGCGCGGCGCTCACCAGGCGCTGGCAGGCAGCGCACCCCGGGCACGGTGCGACGGGGCGGGTGTAGTTGGCTCCGCCCATGACCGGGGTCCGCATCGTCGCCGCGCTGCGTACCCCGATCGGGACCGCGGGCCACGGGCTCGCGGACGTGGACGCCGCCGCGCTCGCCGCCCCGGTCCTCGCGCGACTCGCGGACGTCACCGGCCCCCCGGGCGAGGTGGTGCTCGGCAACTGCACCGGTCCGGGCGGCGACGTCGCGCGGGTGGCGTCGCTGGCGGCCGGTCTCGGCGTCGGCACCCCTGCGCTCACCGTCGACCGCCAGTGCGGCAGCGGCCTCGCGGCGATCGACGTCGGCTGCGCCCTGGTCGCCCGGTCCGGTCGCCCGGTGCTCGCGGGAGGGGTCGAGTCGGCGTCGACCGCACCGACGAGGACCGGCGCGGACGGGAGGGCGTACGACCGCGCGCCGTTCGCGCCGGCGCCGTACGACGACCCCGACATGGGCCTCGCCGCGGATCTGCTCGCCGAGGAGCAGCGGATCGACAGGCAGGCGCAGGACGAGTACGCCGCCCGCTCGCACGCCCGCGCCGTCGAGGCCTGGGCGAACGGGGCCTTCGACGACGAGGTCGTACCCATCGGCGGGCTCGTGCGTGACGAGCGACCCCGGGGCGGGATGACCGCAGACCGGCTCGCTCGCCTGCGCCCGGCCTTCCGCACGGGCGGCACCGTCACGGCAGGCAGCTCCTGCGGGATCAACGACGGCGCCGCCGCGGTCGCCCTGGTCCCCGACGCCGGTGCTGGTCCCGGGCTCCGCGTCCTGGCCACCGCGACCTCCGGGGTCGACCCCGCCCGCCCCGGGATCGGCCTGGTGCCTGCGGTGCAGGAGGCCCTCTCCCTCGCCGGCCTGACCCTCGACGACATCGACGTGGTCGAGCTCAACGAGGCCTTCGCCGGGCAGGTGCTCGCCTGCTGCTCGGTCCTCGGGCTGGACCCCGTCCGCGTGTGCCCGGAAGGCGGAGCGCTGGCGCTGGGCCACCCGTGGGGGGCCAGCGGTGCGGTCCTCGTCGTACGACTCTGGCACCAGCTGCTGCGAGGCCCCGGTCGCTACGGGCTCGCCGGCATCGCCGTCGGCGGCGGCCAGGGCGTCGCCATGGTGGTCGAGGCGCTCCCGTGACCTGCTGGCGGGCGGCACCTTCCCGTTGAGTGGTGCCTCGCACAGGTACGAGTGGTGCCTTCTGCAGGCAGAACGCCCGCGTGAGGCACCACTCGATCCTGTAGAGCGCGCCACTCGGCCCTGCAGGTGGGCGGCGTACGACCGCACGCGGCGCTGACTACGCTCGGTCGGTGCCGACGATCGAGCTGGACGGGGTCTCCCACGCCTACGACAACCGTCGCGTGCTCGACGACGTCAGCGTGACGCTGACCGAGCACCGCATCGGCGTCGTCGGCGCCAACGGTTCCGGCAAGTCGACGCTGGCCAGGCTGCTCAACGGTCTCGTGCACCCGTCCTCGGGGTCGGTCCGCGTCGACGGGCTCGATCCCGTGACGCAGGGGCGGGAGGTCCGCCGACTGGTCGGGTTCTGCTTCACGGACCCCGACGCGCAGATCGTGATGCCGACCGTCGCCGAGGACCTCGCCTTCGGTCTGCGCCGTCACCGGCTCTCCCGCGAGGAGACCGCCGAGCGCGTCGAGGAGTGGCTCGGGTTCGCCGGCCTCGCCGCGCACCGCGACCACCCGGCGCACCTGCTCTCCGGAGGGCAGAAGCAGCTGCTCGCGCTCGCCGCCGTGCTGATCACCCGACCCGAGATCGTCGTGATGGACGAGCCGACCACTCTCCTCGACCTGGCCAACGCGCGTCGGGTCGCCGAGCGGGTCGCCGGGCTCCCGCAGCAGGTGGTCCTCGTGACCCACCAGCTGGACCTGCTCGCACCCTTCGACCGGGTGCTCGTCGTCGACCGCGGGCACGTCGTCGCCGACGCGGCACCCGCGGAGGCCGTGTCGACGTACCGACAGCTGATGGAGGGCCGGTGAGGACCACTCTCGGGCTCTACCGTCCTGGCACGTCGGTGCTCCACCGGCTGCCGGCCGGCGCGAAGCTCGCGACCCTGGTCGTCGCCGGCGTCGTCTCGATCTTCCTGCGCACGCCGTGGTCGGTGGGAGGGGCACTCGTCGTCACGCTCGCCCTCTACGCCGCCGCCGGTCTCGGACCGCTCGTGCTCTGGCGACAGGTACGTCCGCTGCTGTGGCTGCTGGTCGTGCTCGCGGCCTTCCACCTCCTGGTCTCCGGGTGGCAGCGGGCCGTCGTGGTCGTCGGCGTGATCCTCGTCCTCGTGCTGCTGGCTGCCCTCGTCACGCTCACGACGCGGACCACCGAGCTCGTCGACGTCGTCGTCCGCGTCGCCCGGCCGCTGCGACGCATCGGCGTCGACCCCGAGCGGGTGGGCCTGCTGCTCGGCCTGGGCATCCGCTCCGTCCCGGTGGTCGTGGGACTGGCCGGCGAGGTCCGGGAGGCCCAGCTCGCGCGGGGGCTGGGCAGCTCGCCGCGCGCCTTCGCCGTGCCGCTCCTCGTACGCACGCTGCGCCACGCCGACCGCCTCGGTGACGCACTTGCCGCCCGTGGTGTCGACGACTGACTCGTCGGGGCGTCAGCGCCCTCAGCGCGCCCGCACGCGCCGGGTCAGAGGAGGGTCTCGAGGTACGGGTACAGCCGCTGCAGGCCGCGGATCGACGGGGCGACGGACGGGTGCCGGAACTTGCCGGCCAGGGCGCCGGGCCCGCGGGCGGCGGAGGCGAGCACCTGCTCGGTCCGGGTGATCGCGGTGTAGCAGGCGGTCACCACGGCACCGGTGCGCGCCTGGGCTGCGTCCAGGCCGGCGGGGGCGACGTACGCCTGCAGCAGCGTGTCCAGGTCCTCCCGGCAGGACAGAGCGAGGTACCCGAGGTCGGCGCCGACGGCGGCCGACCCCGCACAGGCCCAGTCCACGGCGATGACGTCGTCGCCGGAGCGTCCGCGCAGGTTCGCCGGCGTGGGGTCGCCGTGCCCGGGCACCTGCGGAAGCCCGGAGAGCAGGTCGAGGTGGTGGCGACGTCGCGCCCACAGCCGGTCGGCCACGTCGGCCAGCGGGGTCCGCGCCAGGGTCGGCCAGCCGTCGCGCTCGGCTACCGCGTCCAGCCGGTCGGCCAGCACCGTCCGTGCCCACCACGGTCGGGGGCGTACCGGTGCGGCCGCGAGCCGGCCGAGGGCCCTCGCCAGCGACGGGCCGGTGCCCGGGACGGCCGGCACCGCCTCGGTCCGCAGCACGACGCCCCGGTCATCCTCGGAGGCGTCGAGCAGCCGTGCCGAGCGCACGCCGGGGGTGTCGGCGAACTCGCCGTCGAGGAGTACGTCCGCCTCGCGCCGCCACCACGCCACGTGCGCCGGTCGGGACCGCTCGGCCGGGTCGCCGGACACCGGGGCGACCAGACGCTTCACGACGGCGTCGGTGCCGTCGGCGAACACCTCCGACCCGCTCCGTCCGCCGGCGAGCCGCTCCCACCCCGCGTCGGCGTCCCAGCTCACGACGCCACCTCGGCGTTGTCGACGACGACCCGGACGGCACACGCGTCACGTACCGACCGCTCCAGCACGTCGCGACGCGGGTCGGGCACCGCCAGCCACGGGGGTACGACGACGTGGGCGGGCAGCGACACCAGCACGGCGTCGACCGCCTCCCGGTCCCCTCCGGTCACCAGCGCGGTGAGCGGCCGGTCCCCCAGCACGCGTGCCGCGTGCCCCGCGGCCGCCTCGAAGGCCTCGCGCGCCTGGTTGGCCCGCCGACGCGCGAACCGCTGCTGGCTCTGGCCACCGGCCTTCGTCCGCCCCTGCACGTGGCGCCGGCCCACCTTCGAGTCGGTGACCTCCGCACCGCGCAGCCGGGCGACCGCGAAGCCACCACGTCGAACCAGCAGGACGCCCCAGTGGTCGGGCGGGAGCACGCCGGAGAGGAAGCCGTCGCGGTCGGGCGGACCGTCGTAGCCCCGGCCGAACGGCAGCCGCCAGGCGTACGACGCCCCGTCCTCGGCCGTCCCCTGCAGCGCGCCGTCCGCGACCCTCAGCGAGGTCGGACCGTGGCGGGACTCGAAGTTCTCCGCCCAGCGCGGCAGGCGCACCGGTGGCACGAGGAGGTCGGCCACGGGCTAGAGGTAGACCAGCGGGTCGAACTCCTCGATCGGCACCACCCGCAGCCGCGGCAACGGCTGGTTGAAGGCGCCGACCTCGTGCTCGAGGTCGATGATCTCCAGGTCGGGGACCCTGCGCAGCGCGCCGCTGACCAGCTCCGGGAACGCGAGCAGCCCGAGCCGTCGGCCGGCGTCGTCCTCGGCGAGAGCGTCCATCTGCGGGGCGAAGTCGCCGTCGTGGCTGGCCAGCACCACGTCGGCGTCCCTGTCCAGCAGGGCCTCCAGCGTCTGCTGGATCGCGACGTCGACGATCTTCACGTCCGGCGGACCGCTCAGCGGCACCGGGCGGTAGCCGGTGGCCATCAGCGCCTGCACGAAGGACATCGGCATCTCGCCGTTGACCGCCAGGAAGAACAGCCCGACGACGTCCTGGCCCCAGCGCTCCTTCAGGTGTGCGATCGGGCGCTCCCAGCGCGGACGGTCCTCGGGCTGCGGCCGGCGACGGAGGATCGTGGTCCCCAGCGTCGCGTCGATGTTCTCCCCGTCGACGAGGAGGTACGTCGTCCGCTCACCCGGGTGCGACTGGTCGCTCATGGGGCGACCCTAGTGTCCGAGGCTCCGCGCGGAGCGCATCACGGCTCGGTGTGCAGCACCTCGAAGCGCTCGACGACCACGGGCATCTGCCGCGAGAAGCCCCGGTCGTGGCACGCGACGTCGGTGAAGAAGCGCTGGTGGACCTCGCGCCAGTACGCGAGCGAGCGGTCCCCCTCCCCCTCGAGACGGGCGTGCTCCTCGTCGACCTCGTCGAAGGGCAGCACCTCGACGGCGGTCACCCTGAGCAGCGCCCGCGGGCGGCCGGCTCCGTCGAGCGCGATCGAGAGGTCGCCCGGGCGTGGGACCGCCTCACCCTCGGCCTCGTAGTCCCACAGCGCTCCGGCCGTCGCCGTCTTGGTCCCGTTCAGCACGAGGGCCAGCAGTGCGTCGGCCTGTGCCGCACCGGATCCGAACGCCCAGGCCTCGGGCGCACTGGTCGTGGCGAGGCCGCAGGCCGCCCGGGCGCGCCGCCAGAACGCCTCGACGGCGTCGGGGTCCGCAGGGTCGGTCACCACGGCACCGTACGGCGCTCGCCTGCGGAGGTCTCGACGTCCTCCCTCGCTGGCGCTCGGTCGGGCTCGACCACCTCGTACCCGGCTGGTCGAGCAGCGAGCGTCAGCGAGCGCGTCGAGACCCGGCGACGTGCGCACGGGCCGCCTGACGGAGGTCTCGACGTCCTCCCTCGCTGGCGCT
>NZ_BMKQ01000001.1:0-400473 GCF_014644415.1 Marmoricola endophyticus | reverse complement strand
GGCGCTCGGTCGGGCTCGACCACCTCGTACCCGGGTGGTCGAGCAGCGAGCGCCAGCGAGCGCGTCGAGACCCGGTGACGTGCGCACGGGCCGCCTGACGGAGGTCTCGACGTCCTCCCTCGCTGGCGCTCGGTCGGGCTCGACCACCTCGTACCCGGGTGGTCGAGCAGCGAGCGCCAGCGAGCGCGTCGAGACCCGATGACATACGCACGGGCCGCCATGGCACCGTGTGGCTAGGTCTCGACCCGCCCGTCGCGGCTTCGCAGGTGGTTCCTGAGCTCGGCTGAGCTGGCGAAGCCGAACGTCGAAGGGCTCAGCCGCGGGGCTTGCTCGACCTCTTCGCCTTCACGCTGCTCGCTCCGCTCGCAGCGTGAGCTCAGACATTGAACCCGAGGGCGCGGAGCTGCTCGCGGCCGTCGTCGGTGATCTTGTCCGGGCCCCACGGCGGCATCCAGACCCAGTTGATGGCGACGTCGTTGACGATGCCGTCGAGCGCGGTGTGGGTCTGGTCCTCGATGACGTCGGTCAGCGGGCAGGCCGCCGAGGTCAGCGTCATGTCGAGCAAGCAGCGGGTGCCCTCGTCGAGGTGGACGTCGTACACCAGTCCGAGGTCGACGACGTTGATCCCCAGCTCGGGGTCGACGACGTCCTTCATCGCCTCGACGACGTCGTCGCGGCTGGTCCCGGACTGCCCGGCCGTGACGTCCGGGAGGTCCGTCGCGGCTGCGCCCATGCCCTCGGCAGTGGGTCGGTCGGTGATCGGCTCGCTCATCGGTTCTCCTCCGTCGGGTTGTCTGCACGGTCCAGGGCCTGCGCGGTCGCGTCCTTCCAGGCCATCCAGCTCAGCAGTGCGCACTTCACGCGTGCGGGGAACTTCGCGACGCCGGCGAACGCGACGCCGTCCTCGAGGACGTCCTCGTCCGGCTCGACCTGGCCGCGCCCCTGCATCAGCTCGAGGAACTGCTCGTGCACGCCCATCGCCTCGCTGACGCGACGCCCGATCAGCAGCTCGGTCATCACCGACGTGGCGGCCTGGCTGATCGAGCACCCCTCGGCGTCGTACGAGACGTCCGCGACGACCGCGTCGTCGCCGGCACCGCTCACGTGGACGCGCAACGTCACCTCGTCGCCGCACGTCGGGTTGACGTGGTGGACCTCGGCCTCGAACGGGTCGCGCAGGCCCTCGTTCTGGGGGTTCTTGTAGTGGTCGAGGATGATCTCCTGGTACATCGCGTCCAGGTCCGCTTGCTGCTGGCTCACTGCGATCACACCTTGAAGTAGCTCTTGGTGTAGCCCAACGCATCGACCAGCGCGTCGATTTCCTCAGGGCTCGTGTACAGGTACGAGGAGGCGCGCGTCGAGGACTGCACGCCGTACCTCTTGTGTGCCGGCTTGGCGCAGTGGTGCCCCGCCCGGACGGCCACGCCCCGGCTGTCGAGCAGCTGCGCGACGTCGTGGGGGTGGACGCCCTCCAGCTCGAACGAGACCGCTCCCCCGCGCTCAGCGGGGTCGGTGGGCCCGAGCACCCGCACCCCGCCGACCGAGGCGAGGCCGTCGAGGAGGTAGCCGGTCACCGCCTTCTCGTGCGTGTGCACCGCCTCCATGCCGAGGTCGCCGAGGTAGCGCAGCGCCGCCCCGAGGCCGACGGCCTCGACGATCGGCGGGGTCCCCGCCTCGAACTTGTGCGGTGCCTTGGCGTACGTCGAGCGCTCCATCGTGACGGTCTCGATCATCTCTCCGCCGCCGAGGAAGACCGGGAGCCGGTCCAGCAGCTCGGCACGCCCCCACAGCACGCCGATGCCGGTGGGGCCGACGGTCTTGTGGCCGGTGAACGCCACGAAGTCCGCGTCGACGGCCTGCACGTCGACCGGCATCTGCGGCGCCGCCTGGGAGGCGTCCACGACGACGACCGCCCCGACGGCGTGCGCCTTGCGGGCGATCTCGGCGACCGGGTTGACGGTGCCGAGCATGTTCGAGACCCAGGTCAGCGAGACGACCTTGGTGTGCTCGTCGATCAGGTCGTCGACGCGGCTGAGGTCGAGGTGGCCGTCGTCGGTCAGCCCGAACCAGCGCAGGTCGGCGCCCTTGCGCTCGGTCGCGAGCTGCCACGGCACGATGTTGGAGTGGTGCTCCATCTCGGTGATCACGACGTTGTCGGCGGGCCCGATGCCGAGCTCGCCGTCGCCGGTCGGCGCCCAGGCGATCGTGTTGGCGACCAGGTTGAGCGCCTCGGAGGCGTTGCGCGTGAAGATCACCTCGTCGCGCGAGGGTGCGTTCAGGAACGCCGCGACCGTGTCCCGCGCCGCCTCGAACGCCTCCGAGGACTCCGCGCCGAGCTGGTGCATCGCCCGCGCGACGTTGGCGTTATGACGCTCGAGGTGGTCGACCATCGCGTCGATCACCACCTGCGGCTTCTGGGAGGTGTTCGCCGAGTCGAGGTAGACCAGCGGTACGTCGCCGGCCAAGCGGCGCTCCAGGATCGGGAAGTCCTGGCGGACCACCTCGAGCCCAGGCAGCAGGCCGGGGATGTCACTCATCTGGTCTCTCCTCTCGTGCGGCGGTGTGGTTGCGGTCGGCGTTCGGGTGCGGGGGTCTCGACGTCCTCGCTCGCTGCGCTCGCCTCAGGCTCGACCACCCTCGGGTCCCGTTCGCTGCGCTCGCCTCAGGCCCGACCGCCTGGGGTGGTTGAGCAGCGAGCGCCAGCGAGCGCGTCGAAACCACCCTGCCCTCAGGCGCGGGCGGCGCTGACGTACTTGTCGTAGCCGGTGGACTCGAGCTCCTCGGCGAGCTCGGGGCCGCCCTGCTCGGCCATCCGGCCGTCGACGAAGACGTGGACGAAGTCGGGGGTGATGTAGCGCAGGATCCGGGTGTAGTGCGTGATCAGCAGGACGCCCTTGTCGCTGTTCTGCTTGAAGCGGTTGACGCCCTCGCTGACGATCTTCAGCGCGTCGATGTCCAGCCCGGAGTCGGTCTCGTCGAGGATCGCGACCTTCGGGTCGAGCAGCTCGAGCTGCATGATCTCGTGACGCTTCTTCTCACCGCCGGAGAAGCCCTCGTTGACCGAGCGCTGCGAGAACGACGGGTCCATGGAGAGCTTCTCCATCGCGCCGTTGACGTCCTTGACCCAGGTGCGCAGCTTCGGGGCCTCGCCGTCGATCGCGGTCTTGGCCGTCCGCAGGAAGTTCGCGACGGAGACGCCGGGCACCTCGACGGGGTACTGCATCGCGAGGAAGAGGCCGGCCCGCGCACGCTCGTCCACGCTCATCTCGAGCACGTCGGCGCCGTCGAGGGTCACCGAGCCGCCGGTCACGGTGTACTTCGGGTGGCCGGCGATGGAGTACGCCAGCGTCGACTTGCCGGAGCCGTTGGGCCCCATGATGGCGTGGGTCTCGCCGTCCTTGATGGTGAGGTCGACCCCCTTGAGGATCTCCTTGGTGCCGTCCTCGGTGTCCACGGTGACGTGGAGGTCCTTGATGTCCAGGGTTGCCATGTCAGCTCTCTCCTGTGGGCTGTAGGTCGATCAGTACGTCGTCGCCGTCGACCCGTACGGGGTAGACCGCGACCGGTTCGGTGGCAGGTGGGCCGGTCGGTTCGCCGGTGCGCAGGTCGAAGGCCGAGCCGTGCATCCAGCACTCGATCGTGCAGTTCTCGACGTCGCCCTCGGAGAGGGCGACCTTGGCGTGCGAGCACTCGTCCTCGACGGCGAAGACGCCCTCGTCGGTGCGCACGAGCGCCACCTCGACGCCGCCGACGTCGAGTGGCAGGGCCTCGCCGTCGCGGAGGTCCGCGACGGCGCAGGCGCGCTGGAAGGCCATCCGGGTCAGGACTCCTTGAGGACGTTGCGCGCGAGCTCGGCCTCGACCGTCTCGAGCAGCCGGTCCTCGATCGAGGGGATGCCGACGCGACGGATCAGGTCGTTGAAGAAGCCGTGCACCACCAGGCGCTGCGCCTCCTTCTCCGAGACCCCGCGCGAGCGCAGGTAGAACAGCTGCTCGTCGTCGAACCGAGCCGTGGCCGAGGCGTGCCCGGCCCCCTCGATGTCACCGGTCTCGATCTCGAGGTTGGGCACGGAGTCGGCCTGGCAGCCCTCGGTGAGGACCAGGTTGCGGTTCTCCTCGTAGGTGTCGATGCCCTCGGCGACCTTGCGGATCAGCACGTTGCCGATCCACACGGTGTGCGCGCCCTGCCCCTGCAGGGCGCCCTTGTAGGTCACCCGGGACTTGGTACGAGGCGCCGTGTGGTCGGCGAACAGCCGGTGCTCGAGGTGCTGACCCGCGTCGGCGAAGTACAGCCCGAGGAGCTCGGCCTCGCCGCCGGGACCGTCGTACTCGACGTTGGCGTGCATCCGGACCAGGTCGCCGCCGAAGGAGATCGAGGTGTGCTTGACCTTGGCGTCGCGCCCGACCCGGATCGCGTCGCGGCCCAGGTGGACGGCGTCGTCGGCCCAGTCCTGCAGGCTGAGGATCGTCACGTCCGCGCCGTCGCCGACGAGGAACGACGTCGTCGAGCAGTACGTCGCCGAGCCGGTGTGGCGCACGACGACGGTGACCTTCGCGTGGTTGCCGATCCGGTAGACGGTGTGGCCCCAGACCCGGGTGTCGACCGAGTCGCCCGACAGGTCGACGACCATCGGCTCGTCGATCTCGGCCTCGGCCGGCACGTCGACCAGCGTCGCCCCGCCGGCCAGGCTCACCGCGAGGGCGGCAGGCCGCTCGCTGGGCGGCACCTCACCGATCTCGCGCGCCTGCTCGGCGGTGATGTGCGAGACCTCGATGCCCGCGGGCACAGAGTTCTCCTGGGTCAGCCTCGCCTCGGACGGCTCCCCGTCCAGCAGCCCGCGCAGCCGCTTGAGCGGGGTGAACCGCCAGACCTCCTCGGTGCCCACGGGCACCGGGTGGTCGGCGAGGTCGTACGACGGCGGCGGGTTCAGGTGCGAGCGGATCGTCCCGCTCTCCACCGTCTCCACGGCGTCCCCCACGGGGGTATCGGTCACAGTCAACGGAAATCCTTCTCTAGGAGCATGAGTCCAGGGCGGTGAGTCCGGCACCCGCAGGAACCGGACCGAGCCCGAGCCGCCAGGCGAGGGCGAGCTGGGCCTGTCGGCTGGCGGCAGCGCGAAGCGCTCGTCGTCAGCCGACAGCGCCCTCCATCTGCAGCTCGATCAGCCGGTTGAGCTCGAGGGCGTACTCCATCGGGAGCTCCTTGGCGATCGGCTCGACGAAGCCGCGCACGATCATCGCCATGGCCTCGTCCTCCTCCATGCCGCGCGACATGAGGTAGAAGAGCTGGTCCTCGGAGACCTTGGAGACGGTCGCCTCGTGGCCCATGGAGACGTCGTCCTCGCGGATGTCGACGTACGGGTAGGTGTCCGAGCGGCTGATCTGGTCGACCAGCAGCGCGTCGCACAGCACGTTCGACTTGGAGTGGTGCGCGCCCTCGTTGACCTGCACCAGACCGCGGTACGACGTACGCCCACCGCCGCGTGCGACCGACTTCGACAGGATCGACGACGAGGTGTGCGGCGCGGCGTGCACCATCTTGGAGCCGGCGTCCTGGTGCTGGCCCTCGCCGGCGAACGCGATGGACAGCGTCTCGCCCTTGGCGTGCTCGCCCATCAGGTAGACGGCCGGGTACTTCATGGTCACCTTGGAGCCGATGTTGCCGTCGACCCACTCCATCGTCGCTCCGGCCTCGCAGGTCGCGCGCTTGGTGACGAGGTTGTAGACGTTGTTCGACCAGTTCTGGATGGTCGTGTAGCGGCAGCGGCCGCCCTTCTTCACCACGATCTCGACGACGGCCGAGTGCAGCGAGTCCGACTTGTAGATCGGCGCGGTGCAGCCCTCGACGTAGTGCACGTAGGCGTCCTCGTCGACGATGATCAGCGTCCGCTCGAACTGGCCCATGTTCTCGGTGTTGATCCGGAAGTACGCCTGCAGCGGGATGTCCACGTGCACGCCCTTCGGCACGTAGATGAAGGACCCGCCGGACCACACCGAGGTGTTCAGCGCGGCGAACTTGTTGTCACCGACCGGGATGACGGTGCCGAAGTACTCCTTGAAGAGCTCCTCGTGCTCCTTCAGCGCGGTGTCGGTGTCGACGAAGATGACGCCTTGCTCCTCCAGGTCCTCGCGGATCTGGTGGTAGACGACCTCGGACTCGTACTGCGCGGCGACACCGGCGACCAGGCGCTGCTTCTCCGCCTCCGGGATCCCGAGCTTGTCGTAGGTGTTCTTGATGTCCTCGGGCAGGTCCTCCCAGGAGGCGGCCTGCTGCTCGGTGGAGCGGACGAAGTACTTGATGTTGTCGAAGTCGATGTCGGAGAGGTCCGAGCCCCACGTCGGCATCGGCTTGCGGCCGAACAGCTTCAGGCCCTTGAGCCGCAGGTCGAGCATCCAGTCCGGCTCGCTCTTCTTGCCGGAGATGTCGCGCACCACGGCGTCGGAGAGGCCGCGCTGCGCGGAGGCGCCCGCGGAGTCGGAGTCGGCCCAGCCGTACTCGTAGCGGCCGATGCCCTTGAGCTCGGGGTTGAGCTCCTCGATCGTCGTCATCTGGTGCGACCTTTCGTCGGGGTCTGTCGGGTTGCTGGTCGGAGGTGCTGCGTCGCTCAGCGCGCCGCAGGCGCAGCGCGAGGAGTGGTCTGGGTGTTCCCGCTCGGCGCGCCGGTCGCCGAAGGGATGCAGGTCGTGCACACGCCGTCGCCGTGGGCGATGGTGGCCAGCCGCTGGACGTGGCTGCCGAGGACGCGGCCGATGGCCTCGGTCTCGGCCTCGCACAGCTGCGGGAACTCGGCGGCCACGTGGGCGACCGGGCAGTGCTGCTGGCACAGCTGCTCGCCGACCGGTCCGGTCCGGGTGGACGCGGCGTAGCCCTCGGCGCTGAAGACCTCGGCGAGCAGCTCGGCGGGGTCGGCGTCGGGGTGACGGCCCACGAGCTCGGCGTACCGGCGCTCGACGAAGGACATCCGGCGACGGGCGAACTCCCGGACGGCGTCCTCGCCCGCGGTCTCGGACAGGAAGCGGAGCGCGGCGGCGGCGAGGTCGTCGTACTGCTGGTCGAAGGTGTCGCGACCCGCGTCGGTGAGGACGAACTCGCGCGCGGGGCGCCCGCGCCGGCGCTCCCCGCGGCTGCGGACCGGTCGCGAGACGACCAGCCCGTCGTCGAGGAGCTGGTCGAGGTGGCGTCGGACGGCGGCCGGCGTCAGCCCCAGCTCGGTGGCGAGGTCGGCGGCGGTGCGTGCACCGGCCTGCAGGATCGAGGCAGCCACGCGCTGGCGCGTGGAGCCGTCGGGAAGTACGCCTCCCGCGGTCCCGCTCGCCTCGAATTCCACAACGACAGTGTGGCGATATTGGCCGAGCGGTTTCAAGCAAGGTCATCCTTACCTGCACGGTGGCCCCAAGGTGGCTGTCGAGACCATCGCGATCACCGCGAGCGCTCCGGGGCCGTGGCGCGAGTAGCGTCATGAGCATGACGCCTGCCCCGACGACCAGCCTCGCCGCGGCCCCCGGCGCGTCCTGGCCCCCCGGCTCACTGCTCGGCAACGCGGTCCCCCGCGTCGAGGACCCCGACCTCCTGACCGGCCAGAGCAGGTACGTCGACGACCTCCGCCTCGACGAGCTGCGGCCCGACGACCCCGGCGCGGCCGTGGCCCACGCTGTGTTCGTGACCAGTCCGGTCGCCCACGCGCGGATCGTCGGCATCGACACGACCGAGGCCGAGTCCGCGCCGGGCGTCCTCGCGGTGCACACCAGCGACTCCCTCGGCTCCGACTGGGTGCCCGGCTTCGCCCAGATCAACAAGGAGGTCGGGCACGGCCCGCTGGCGGACGGGGTGGTGCGCTACGTCGGCGACGCGGTGGCGCTCGTCGTCGCCGAGACCGTCGCCCTCGCCCGCGACGCCGCCGAGCTGGTCGACGTGGACTACGAGGACCTGCCCGTGGTGGTCGACCCCGAGTCCGCGCTCGCCGCGGACGCCCCGCTGCAGTTCCCCGCCCTGGGGACCAACGTCGCCCAGTCGGTCCGGGCGGTGCACGGCCTGCCGACGGGGTCGAACGACGTCCTCGCCGACGCCGACGTCGTGGTCCGCGCCCGGATCGAGAACCAGCGCCTCGCCACCGCCCCGATCGAGCCCAACGCCATCCTCGTCGACCCGCGTCCGAGCAGCCACGACGGCACCGACATCGCGCTGACGGCCTACGTCGCGACCCAGCAGCCGCACACCGCCCGCGACCTGATCGCCCGCTACACCGGGCTGGAGCCGCCGCAGGTGCGCGTCGTCGCGCCGCACGTCGGTGGGGCATTCGGCGGCAAGGCCGGCATCTCGTACACCCACGGCGCCGTGGTGGCCGCCGCGCGGCTGCTCGGCCGACCGGTCGCGTGGACCGAGACCCGGAGCGAGGCGATGCTCTCGATGACCGGGCGCGGCCACGTGCAGTTCGCCGAGATGGGCTTCACCCGTGACGGACGTGCGGTCGGGCTGCGGTGCCGCAACATCGGCGACTGCGGCGCGTACGCCGGGTTCGGCGGCTCGCTCGCCGTCGGGCCGGGGCACCTGATGGCCCAGGGCCCGTACGCGATCCCGGCCATCGACTACTCGGCCGTCGCCGTGATGACCAACACCGCACCCAACGGCGCCTTCCGCGGAGCCGGGCGTCCCGAGGCGGCGGCGCTGCTCGAGCGGATGATGGACCTGGGGGCCGCCGAGCTCGGGCTCGCCCCGGAGGAGATCCGACGACGCAACCTGCTCCCGCCCGAGGCGTTCCCGTACGCCACGCTCACCGGTGCGACGTACGACGTCGGGGACTACGTACGTGCGCTGGACGAGGCACTGCGGGTCGCCGACGTCGAGACGCTGCGAGCCGAGCAGGCCCGCCGTCGTACGGCCGGCGAGGCACGGCAGCTGGGGATCGGCGTGTCGACCTACGTCGAGGTGACCGGCTTCGGCGGCAGCGAGCTCGGCAGCGTGCGCATCGAGCCCGACGGGTCCGTGGTCGTCATGTCGGGCACGTCGGCGCACGGCCAGGGTCACGCCACGTCCTTCGCGATGATCGTCGCGGACCGGCTCGGTGTGGGCGTGGACGCCGTCCGCTACGTCCAGTCCGACACCGCCGTCGTGCGCTCCGGCGGCGGCACCGGAGGCTCGCGGTCGCTGCAGCTGGGCGGCAGCGCGGTCTCGGCCGCGGCCCGCGAGGTGCGCGACCGGGTCCTCGAGCTGGCCGCCGAGGTCCTGGAGGCGGCGCCGGAGGACGTCGAGACCGCGCCGGACGGCGTCGGCGTGCGCGGGGTCCCCGACAGGCGCCGGTCGTGGACCGAGCTCGCCGGCGAGGCCGAGCGGCGCGGGGTCTCGCTGCGGGCCGACATGGACGTGCCGCAGGACGGCGCCACCTTCCCCAACGGCGCGCACGTCAGCGTGGTCGAGGTCGACGTCGAGACGGGGCTCGTGCGAGCACTGCGCCACGTGGCCGTCGACGACTGCGGCCGTGTCCTCAACCCGACGATCGTGGCCGGCCAGCAGCACGGCGGGATCGCCCAGGGCATCTCCCAGGCGCTGTGGGAGCACATGCAGTGGGACGTCGACGGGCAGCCGGTCACCTCGACGCTGGCCGACTACGCCATGCCCACGGCGGCGGACACGCTGAGCTACGAGGCGCGCACGATCGAGACGCCCACCCCGCTCAACGAGCTCGGGGCCAAGGGGATCGGCGAGTCGGGCACCCTCGGCTCCACGCCCGCCGTCCAGAGCGCGGTCGTCGACGCCCTGAGCCACCTCGGCGTTCGCCACGTCGACATCCCGTGCACCCCGCAGCGGGTCTGGCAGGCGGCCCGGGACGCCGGCGACGGCCGGCGTCCCGATCCGTGGCGCGAGCCGCCCGCGTACTTCGACTCCCTCGTCCCCCAGCACGGCGACGTCGACGGCGGCGTCGAGGTCTGAGGACCCGTCACGAAGGTCACCCACGGGCGGGTTCGCCGCACCGGCGGTCGCTCCTACACTGACCGGGTGCCCGCCGATCCCGCCGTCCTCGTCGAGGGGCTGCAGATGCGGTACGGCGACACCGTCGCCGTCGCCGGCATGGACCTGGTCGTGGAGCGGGGCGAGATCGCCGCGGTCCTGGGGCCCAACGGCGCGGGCAAGACGACGACGCTGGAGACCTGCGAGGGCTACCGGCGGCCCCAGGCCGGTCGCGTGCGGGTGCTCGGTCTGGACCCCGTGCACCAGCAGCGGGAGCTGCTGCCACGGATCGGTGTGATGCTGCAGGCCGGCGGTGCCTGGTCGGGGGTGCGGGCCGTCGAGATGCTGCGCCACGTCGCCGCCCTCCACGCGCACCCGCTTCCCGTCGAGGACCTCGTCGAGCGGCTCGGCCTCGACGAGTGCGGGCGCACGCCGTACCGCCGTCTCTCCGGCGGGCAGCAGCAGCGCCTCGGCCTCGCGATGGCCGTGGTCGGCCGCCCCGAGCTGGTCTTCGTCGACGAGCCGACCGCCGGGCTGGACCCGGCGGCGCGGCGCACCACGTGGGCGCTCCTCGAGGAGCTGCGGTCCGACGGCGTCACGGTGGTGCTGACGACGCACTACCTCGACGAGGCCGAGCGGCTGGCCGACCGGGTGCACATCATCGACCACGGCCGTCGGATCGCCACGGGCTCGCCGCTGGAGCTCACCCGGGGCGGCACCCACGCCACGATCCGCCTGGTGGTCACGGAGCCCTTTCCCCCCGGCGCCCCCGAGTCGCTGCGCGCCTCGCTGGGTCCCGGCACGGACGTCACCGCGATCGACGAGCGCAGCCTGGTCATCTCCGGCCCGGCGGACTCCACCACCCTGGGCACGGTCTCGCGCTGGTGCGAGGCACAGGGCGTGCTCCCGGAGTCGCTCAACCTCGGTCAGCGCACCCTGGAGGACGTCTTCCTCGAGCTGACCGGGCGTCCCCTCGCCGCCGGGGCCGACGAGGCCCCGTCGGTCACCGCGAGACCGTCCGCGTCGGTGGTCGGATGAGCGCCCGGACCGGCAGCTTCGTCCCGCGTCCGGGCTCGGCGCCGATGGCGCAGATGGTGCTCGCCCAGGCGCGGATGGAGTCGCGGCTCATCCTCCGCAACGGCGAGCAGCTCCTGCTGGCGGTCGTGATCCCGGTGATCGTGCTGGTCGGTGGCGTGGAGGGCGCGAAACACGTCGACCTCGGTCTCGGCGGCCACCGTCCGGTCGACGTCCTCGCCCCGGGCGTGCTCGCCCTCGCGGTCATGTCGACGGCGTTCGCCTCGCTGGCGATCGCCACCGGCTTCGAGCGGCGCTACGGCGTGCTCAAGCGGCTCGGCACCTCCCCGCTGCCCCGCACCGGGCTGCTGGCCGGCAAGGTCGGGGCGCTGCTGCTCGTCGAGGTGCTGCAGGTCGTCGTCATCGGCGCCGTGGCGCTCGCACTCGGCTGGCGGCCCTCGTACTCCCCCGCGGCGGTGGGCTCGGCCGTGCTCTTCCTGCTGGTCGGCACGGCGGCCTTCGCCGGGCTCGGGCTGCTCCTGGCCGGCACCCTGCGGGCGGAGGCCACCCTGGCCGCCGCGAACCTCGTCTACCTGCTGCTGCTGGCCGCGGGCGCGGTCGTGCTCCCCTCGTCGTCGTACGGCGACTTCGGTGAGGTCGCCCGCTGGCTGCCCTCGGGCGCTCTGGGAGACGGCATGCGCGACGCCGCGCTCTCGGGCGTGCTCGACCTGCGCTCCTTGCTGACGCTGGCCGTATGGGCCGTCGTCGGCGGTGCCCTGACCGGGAGGACGTTCCGATGGGAGTGAACCTCGAGGCTCCACCCGTGCACACCGACACGGCCGACCGCTCGGCGCAGAGGTGGGTCGTCCGGGCGGGCTGGCTCAGCCTGGTGGCCAACGTCGTCATCGTCTGCACCGGGGGCGCCGTACGCCTCACCGGGTCCGGCCTGGGCTGCGACACCTGGCCCCGGTGCAACGGCTCCTCGTTCACGCCGCACGGCGCGTACGACATCCACTCGCTGATCGAGTTCGGCAACCGCACCCTCAACGGGGTGCTGGTGACCGTCGCGATCCTCACGATCGTCGCCGTGTTCCGCTCCGCGCGCCGCGACCTGCGTGGTCTCTCGGTGCTGATGGCGCTGGCCATCCCCGCGCAGGCCGTCCTCGGCGGGATCACCGTCCTCACCGATCTGAACCCGTGGATCGTGTCGTTGCACCTGCTGCTCTCGATGGCGATCATCGGTGTCTGCGTGCTCTTCCTGTGGCGCGCATCGTGGTCGGCCGGGCAGGCGGCGACACGGCCGCGCGGCACGCTGCGCGGGCTGGCCGTCGGCACCTTCGCCGCCGGCTGGGTGGTGCTCTACCTGGGCACCGTGGTCACCGGCTCGGGGCCGCACGCCGGCGACGTGGACTCCCCGCGCAACGGGTTGGACCCCGAGCGGCTCTCCCAGCTGCACGCCGACGCCGTCTTCCTGCTCGTCGGTCTGACGGTCGGCCTCGTCGTGGCCCTGCGCGTCACCGGCTCGTACGGCGCCTACCGCGCCGCCCGCGTCCTCCTGGCGGTCGAGCTCGCCCAGGGCGTCGTCGGGGTCACCCAGTACGCCACCGGGCTCCCGGTCCTGCTGGTCGGCCTGCACCTGCTCGGCGCCGCGCTCACCTCGGCGGCACTGACCTGGATGCTGCTCGAGACCGCTCGCCCGCGCCGTACGACGACCTCGCCGCCCGCGAGCGTGCCGGGGTGAGTCTCACCGCGGGCTGAGCGAGGCTGCCTACTCGCCGTCGTCGACGGCGTACTGCTCCACGCGGGGGGCGCGCACCGGGGCCTCGTCGTCGGACTCGACCTCGCGCCGCAGGCCTCTGGCCGCCAGGACCAGCGTGACGAGACCCAACCCACCTGCCGCCCACAGGACCGTCGTCCGCGGGGCCCACAGCCCGGCGAAGAGCTGGAAGGTCGCGACGAGGACCCACAGCGTCGGTCCTGTCAGGAGGCCGACGACGAGCGCCAGGAGCCGATCGGGCAGCGCCAGCGCGTGGGTCAGGAGCAGGCCGGGCGTGAAGATCATGAAGGCCCCGACGCTCAGCAGGGAGACCGCGGCCGGCGCATCCACCGCCAGCACGGTCGACGCGGCGGCGCACAGGGCCAGCGCCACGAACAGCGTCAGGTAGCGCATCCGTCCCCCGGCCCTCGACGCGCGAGGCCCGGCACCCCACGGCGCCACCAGCCTAGGTCAACGCCCCGCGCGCCGCTGACCACCCAGCGTCTCGCGATATGGGACAGACGCGACTCAACGTGCATTAGTTCACTATTCGGACATTACGGTCTGCCGTGTCGTCACCACCCCGAGGTGGCGCGCACAGAAGGTGACCCCCCATGTCCCGACTCCTTCCTCCCCGTCGCTCCGCGACCCTCGCTGCCGGTGTGGTCGTGCTCGCGGGAGCCGCCCTGACCCTCGTCGGACCGGCATCCGCCGTTCCGAGTGCCGGCGCGACCACCGCCTCCGCCGGTCCCACGCCACCGGGACCCGCCCTCACCATCACCCGGTCGGCCACCAGCCTGCGCAGCTCGACCGCGAGCGCCGAGTCGCCCGCCACCGTCGTGCGCAGGGTCTCCCCGACCGGCAACGACGCCGCGAGCGGCTCGGTGCTGGCGCCGTGGCGGACCCTCGCCCGCGCCTCGCGTGACCCGTTGCCCGCGGGTGCCCTCCTGGTCCTCGACCGTGGGGCGGCCTATCAGGGCACCCTCTCGGTCTCCGGGTCCGGCACCGCCGCACGCCCGATCCGCATCGCCCCGATCGGGTCCGGCGCCGCTCCGGTGATCGAGAACGGGGAGTGCCTCCAGCTGCACGGCTCGTACGTCGACGTCTCCGGCCTGCTCGTCCGCAACTGCGCCTGGGCGGGAGTCAGCGTGCAGGGCGCCCACCAGACGGTCCACGGGATGCGGGTCACCGGAAACGTCGCCGGCGTGCACGTCATGCCCTCGGCGACCGACGCCCGGATCGTCGGCAACGACATCTACGACAACCGACGTCTGTCCCCGGGCAAGGACGGCCCCAACGACGACTCCGGGGTCAACGGTGTCGCCGTGCAGGGCACCCGGACCGTGATCACGGGTAACCGGATCAGCGGGCACCACGCGCCGTCACCCGACTACGGCATCGAAGGCTCGGCCGTCGAGGTGTACGGGGCACGCGACACCACGATCTCGGGCAACAGCTCGATCGACAACTCCACCTTCGTCGAGCTCGGGGACGCGTCGACCAACGCCACCCGGATCATCCGCAACACCGTGACGTCGGTCGTGCCGAACGGCTACTTCGTCGTGACGCGCGGCGCTGCGGACTCCTTCGGGCCCGTGCGCGGAACCGTGGTCAACCACAACTCCGTGGCGATGAACGGTGACGGCGATGGCGGTCTGGTCTGCTACGCGGGGTGCTCGCCGGCGATCATGAGCGCCAGCGACAACATCATCGTCGCGCGGCGGAGCCCGACGTGGACCGACGGCAGCGGGATGGGTGGCAGGAACAACATCCTCGTCAACGACTCGGACCCGAGCACCGCACGGCGCCTCTTCGTCGACCGGCGTCGGGACCTCAGGCTCGTCGCCGCCAGCAGCGCAGTGGACACCGCCGGCGTCTGTCGCCCCGTCCTGATCGACCAGGTGCCCTCCCCGTCCCTCGGCGCCTCCAGCCGCACGTGCCGCGACGGCAACGGCGACCGGCGCAGCGGCCTCGACATCGGCGCGCTCGAGCGCTGAGCACCAGACCGGCTCGCCGGGTGGATCGGGGGTTCCACCCGGCGGGCCATGGCACTGCCCGACGTGCCGTCGCAGGTCAGCCTGCGGAGGCTGTCTCACCCACCCGGCCGGCCAGCTCGGCCTGGTCGAGGCCCGTCACCGGCCTGACCCCTGGCCGCAGCCGCCAGATCTGCGCGTCGGCGTTGCGGTAGATCGTCCGTACCCGTGGGTCGGCATCCATCTCTCGCACCGAGCGCTGCATCGCCGCGGCGGACGTGTTGCCCGAGAGCTCCGCGAGCTCGGTCTGCGCGCGGTTGTAGATGAAGTAGATCGGCTGGTCGCGCCGGCTCGCCTTGCCGAGCTCGCGCGTCGCGAGGCCGTACGCGACCAGGCGGCTCGGCGTGACCTGCTGCGGCCACCGAGGGCCCGGTGAGCCGTTGTTCAGGAAGACCCAGGTGTTGTCGGCGTACCGCTCGATCGGACGCGGGGTGTTCTGGGTGAACTGGACGACCGTCGCGTCCGGGGCGGTGTGCGCGTACAGCCAGTCGAGGGCGCCGATCTCCGACGGGCGGAACGACTCCCCGCGCTCGTTGCCGTAGCGGGTCAGCACGGTCGTCCCGACGAGCGCCACCAGCACGACGGCGAGGACGCCGTTGCGCCACCCGCCCGCGGCGCACGTCCACAGCAGGAACACCGCCGCGAGGAAAGCCATGAGGGGCAGCCCGAACAGGAAGGCGCGGATCAGGATCTCCCCGCCGTACGCGGAGACCGGGATGAGGAGGAGCGGGGAGCCGGCAAGGAGGATCGCCTCTCGCGCACGACGACGCGACGCCATCATCACCAGGGCCCCGAGTCCGGCCAGGATCCAGACCGCCAGTGTCTCCCTGATCCGGACCTCGACCACCAGCTGGTGCAGCACGCTGCCGCTCGCCGTGCGGCTGCCCAGGGTCGGGCCGTCATCCGTACCGCTGCCGGTGAAGACGTCGACGACCCCCGAGATCATGCTGGGCAGGTTTCCTCGGATGAAGGGAAGTGCCGGGACCGCCAACCAGAACACGATGACGAGGATGCTCAGCCCCCACAGCCACCAGTGGGGCGAGCGGCCGATGGCCCACAGCAGCAGCAGCGTCATCGCGAGCATGAAGGGGGTCAGCTGGTGAGCCGCACTGATGGCGATGATCGCGACGCACAGGAGGACGTGGACGCCCACCCACTCGGCGGACGTGAGCCGCACACGGGTGCCCTCCGCCGCGACCCACGAGCGGTTGGCGGAACGCCCGAAGGTGCGCCCCAGGACGCGTGGCAACCGGTCGATCAGCGGACCCGCCGGGCCCTCCGCCGACGCGTCGTCCTTGCGGCGCAGGACCGTCATCACGATGCCGGCGATGCTCAGCAGGGCCCACAGCGCGAACGTCTGCGGTGCGAGGTAGTCCTGGCCGCTCCAGTTGGCGGCCAGGAAGATGCTCACCGCGAGCCAGGCCACCCGGGGCGACGGGTTGAGCGAGCGGGCGATGAGCAGCACCGGCGCGATGTACGACAGCGCCGCGATCGTCGGCGCCCACACCGCGAGCACGAGGAGGTTCTGGACACCGGTGGCCCCCTGGACGATGCCGAGGATGCCGAAGAACCCGGGCCAGTTCGAGTAGGCGTCGAGATAGCGCTCCAGCTGGCCGGTCGTGGCGAAGTGCTGGATGAGTCCCAGGTGCCGGTAGACCGCCTCCACCCGCGGGGTCCCCTCGACCACGGAGGGCGTGGAGTACAGGACCGCCACCAGGACGGAGACCGCGCACAGTGCCGCCAGGTGGCTGAACCGGGAGGCACGGATCGCGATCACCAGGGCGACCACGCCGCCGACGAGGGCGAGCCAGAAGCGGAGCGTCGTCGCGCTGTAGAGCCCGAGGTCGGTGTACTCCGAGACGCTCATCTGGGTGCAGGCGGAGAACCAGGCGACGAGCGAGACCACGGAGAGGGCGATCGCGGTCACCGCGCCCCGGTGCGCACCCAGCCACCGGCGCGCCGCGCCCGACCCCTGGCCGAGCGCGCGGAACGACAGGGTGCCGGCCACGTCCGCTCCCGTCACGCGGGCCGCCTGACCCTGGCTCGCGCTCATCGCGAGCCCTGCCCGGCGAGGTCGGCCAGTCGTCTGCGCGAGGCGCCGTCGCGCACGAGGCCGGTGAGGAAGCCGTACGCCGTCAGCCCCAGGCCGGCGCCGATGGCGCCCGCGCGTCGCAGGCCGGCCGGGTCCCCGCGGAGTCCGGACCAGACGGCTCGCGCGGCCGAGCGCGGCAGCACCCTGGTCGCGTAGTCGCGCTCGGTGGCGAGCGGCTCGGCCGAGAGCGCGCGTACGGTCGCCTTGGAACGCCCCTCCGCGACGCACCGCCGGCTGAAGTAGTCCCACGTGGCGCGGGCCGCGGTCACCCGGTGCTGGACGACGGCGTCGGGGAGGTACCAGACGTCCCCGTCAGGTCGGAGTCGGCCCACACGGATGCTCGCCTCGGTCTCCTCACATCCCAGCGGCACGGTCCCGATCCGCCCCAGCTCCTCGCTGAACCCACCCGCCTCGCGCAGCAGGCCGGTGCGGAAGGACATGTTGGCGCCGATCGCGTTGCGGACGGGTGCGGCGCCGACGGGTACGCCCGAGTGCGTGCACCCGATCACCCAGTCGAAGTCGTGCGGGAACCAGGCGGGTCGCGCGGTGTCCCACCGCGGGTCCAGCCGGCCGCCCACGCCGAGGACGCGAGGCTCGGCGTACGCCGCGAGATGGGTCGCCAGCCAGCCCGGCTGGGCACGGGCGTCGTCGTCGAGGAAGACCAGGACCTCCCCCTTGGCCAGCGCCAGCCCGGTGTTGCGGGCACCGGAGAGTCCCTGCCGGTGGGAGCTGGGCACCACTCGCACCGGTTGCCGTGCCCACGACGAGGTCCGCACCGTCTCCAACCGGCTCAGCAGCTCGTCGTTGTGATCGACCACGACGATCACCTCGAGCGGCGCCGGGTGCTGCTCGAGCGCAGACTCCACCGCCGCCAGGACGTCGTCCCATCGGTGGAGTGTGTAGCAGCAGATCAGTACGGATCCACTGGGCGTCGCCCCGGTCACGGGGACATTCTGGACCTTCTCGGCGCCGGGGGTCGCGCTTCCGGGCGGGTCGTCGTGGGCTCGGGTGTCGGCCCCGGCCCTCACAGACGCGCGTCGGTGGGGGCCACGCGCTGCCGAGGCAGGCGGACCGCGGCACCGCGACGCTCGACCGCACCCGCCTCCGGCGTCGCAGCCAGTGCCAGTGCAGCCTCCAGGGCCTCGACCTGCGTGGGGAGCACGTCGTACACCGGGCGCACGGCGCCGCGGTGCCGCCACCACTCCCGACCCGGCTGGAAGCGGGACTTCACGATGGTGGCGAGCACCCGCTTGCCGTCGCCCCAGGTGCTCAGGTGGCTCTCGCCGGAGATCCGGTCGGCCTCGGTGCTCGGGAGCTCCGCGAAGCGCAGCCCGGCGAGCGCGCTGTGCGCGACCATCTGCACCTCGATCTCGAAGCCGGTGGCGTACAGACCGAGCTGGGGCAGGATGTCGCGGCGGAACCCGATGTAGCCGAACGTGATGTCGGTCAGGCGAGTGCCGAACAACGCGTTGTACGCCATCACCAGGCTGCGGTTGCCCGCGCGACGCAGCGGAGTGAAGTCGGTCGAGCCACCGCCCACCGCGCCCCTGGACCCCTTGACCATGTCGAAGCCCTGCTGCAGCAGCGCGACGAACGCGGGGATCTCGCCGGGGTCCATGCTTCCGTCGGCGTCCATGCAGATCACGAACTCGGCGCTCGCCACCTCCAGGCCGGCACGCGTCGCGTTGCCCTTGCCACTCGGCTTCTGGAGCAGGATGGTCGCTTCCGGGTGCGTCTCGCGCACGACGTCGGCGGTGCCGTCGTCCGAGTCGGCGTCGACGATCACCAGCTGCTCCACGGCCGGCATCGCTCGCAGCACGTGGCCGATGTTCTCGGCCTCGTTCCAGGTCGGGATGACGATGCTCACCGGGAGCACAGCTGCCTGCTGCTCCCCGACCGACAGACTGCCGGCGAGGATCCTGTCGAGGTCCTCGACCCGGCTGCGCGAGACGTGATCGGCTCCGCCGTCGAGCGATGTCAGGCGCGGCTGCTGGGTGCTGGTCATGTGGTGCGTTCCCCCTGTGAGTTGACGGCCGAGGGCTGATGGCGGCCGTCCGTTCACGGATCGGCTGGCCCTCGATGGCCGGATCCCCCTCGCGTCACTCCCCGTGTGCGACGCATCCGACGGAAACTTTTCTACCGCAGTGGGAACGCTTGCACACCCCGCAAATCGAGAATGTGGGCTGCGCCTCACAACATTCACGCCATATGTCCAATTCGCACGGAAAATAATTACCGCGCAAATGTCCGAAATGACGGAACCAGGCCGGTCGGACCTCTAGACCAACGGACGGGTCAGGGGGTCGAGCGCGACCGCGACGAACAGCAGGGAGAGATACATGTTCGACCAGTGGAACAGCCGCATCGGGCGTACGACCGTCAGCTCGTCGCTGTGCCGCGACCGCGCGAGCATCAGGTGCGCCTCGACGAGGAACGCCGCTCCCAGGACGACCGCGGCCACGGGGTAGAGCAGTCCGGTGCCCGCCACCGGCCACAGCAGGAGCGAGACCAGGACCATCGCGTAGGAGTAGAGGACGATCTGGCGGGCCACGACGCGCGCGGGGCGCACCACCGGGAGCATCGGGACGTCGACGCGCGCGTAGTCCTCGCGGTAGCGCATCGCCAGTGCCCAGGTGTGCGGCGGGGTCCAGAGGAAGACCACCCCGAACAGCACGACGGGCGCCCACGAGAGCGAACCGGTCACGGCCGTCCAGCCGATCAGCGCCGGGAAGCAGCCGGCCACTCCGCCCCAGACGATGTTCTGGGTGGTCCGCCGCTTGAGGACCATCGTGTAGCCGAAGAGGTAGAACGCGTTCGCCGCCACGGAGAGCCATGCCGAGAGCCAGTTGACCCACACCCCGAGCGCCAGCGTGGAGAGCACCATGAGCGTCACGCCGAAGACGAGTGCGGCGAGCGGGCTCACCACGTGACGGGGCAGTGCCCGGCGCCGGGTCCGTCGCATCTGCTCGTCGATGTCGCGGTCGTACACGCAGTTCAGCGCGTTGGCGCTGCCGGCGGAGAGCGTCCCGCCGACTACCGTGGCGACCACCAGGCCCAGCGGCGGCACCCCCCGCTGGGCGAAGAACATCACCGGCACCGTGGTCAGCAGGAGCAGCTCGATCACGCGCGGCTTGGTCAGGCCGACGTACGCCGCGACGACGTCACGGGCCTTCGACCACCGCGTCGGGCTGATCTCGCCCCGTGCCTCGCGGGCGGCGCGGTTCGTCGCCCTGGGGGACGAGCTGCTGAGCGCGGTCACGCACCCCTCGCCTTCTCGGTCGCTGACGTCTCCTGGGCCGACCCTGCGGCCCCTGGGCCGCATGCCTTGGACGCTCCTGGGCACCGTGCCGGTGCCGGTGGACGGAGACGTCGGGTCCTGGGCCGCGCCCAGCGTATCCCCGAGGAGTTCACCGAGCGGTCGGGGGCTCGCAGGTGCGGCACCGTGCTGAGTAGGCTCGACCCCGACGCGAAGACCACGAGAAGACGACCCGGAGGGAAGCACAGACGTGAGTGCCGGCTTGGATTGGAACGATCAGGACGACAAGGCCGTGGACACGATCCGCGTGCTGGCGATGGACGCGGTGCAGAAGGTCGGCAACGGCCACCCCGGCACCGCGATGAGCCTGGCACCCGCGGCGTACCTGCTGTTCCAGAAGGTGATGCGTCACGACCCCGCCGACCCGTACTGGCCCGGCCGCGACAGGTTCGTGCTCTCCTGCGGTCACTCGAGCCTCACCCTCTACATCCAGCTCTACCTCGGTGGCTGGGGCCTGGAGATGGAGGACCTCAAGACGCTGCGCACGTGGGGCAGCAAGACCCCCGGCCACCCGGAGTACGGCCACACCGCTGGCGTGGAGACGACCACCGGGCCGCTCGGTCAGGGCATCGGCAACGCCGTCGGCATGGCCATGGCCGCACGCCGCGAGCGCGGGATGCTCGACCCGAACGCCGCCGAGGGCGAGTCCCCCTTCGACCACCACGTCTACGCGATCGCCAGCGACGGTGACATCGAGGAGGGCGTGAGCTCGGAGGCCTCCTCGCTGGCGGGCACCCAGCAGCTGGGCAACCTGACTCTGATCTACGACGAGAACCAGATCTCGATCGAGGACGACACCGATGTCGCGCTGAGCGAGGACGTCGCCGCGCGCTACGAGGCGTACGGCTGGCACGTGCAGGTCGTCGACTGGACCAACGGCGGCGGGCAGTACACCGAGGACGTCGACGGGCTCTATGACGCGATCAAGCGTGCCGAGGGCGTCACCGACCAGCCCAGCCTGATCGTGCTGCGCACCATCATCGCCTGGCCCGCGCCCGAGGCGCAGAACACCGGAGCCGCCCACGGCTCTGCACTGGGAGCGGAGGAGGTCGCCGCCACCAAGCGGGTTCTCGGCTTCGACCCCGAGCAGACCTTCGAGGTGCCCCCAGGTGTCCTCGAGCACACCCGCAAGGCTCTGGAGCGCGGTCAGCAGGCGCACCAGGAGTGGGACGCGGCCTATCGGCACTGGACCACGAAGCCGTCGGCGGACGTCGCACTGTTCGAGCGCATGCAGACCCGCACGCTCCCCGATGGCTGGGACGCCGAGCTGCCGTCGTACCCCGCCGACCCCAAGGGCGTCGCGACCCGCAAGGCCTCCGGAGCCGCGATCAACGCGATCGCGGCGACGGTCCCGGAGCTGTGGGGCGGATCGGCCGACCTGGCCGGGTCGAACAACACGACCATCGAGGGCGCACCGTCCTTCATCCCCAAGGGGCGCTCCACCGGGATGTGGAAGGGCGACCCGTACGCCGGGCGCGTGCTCCACTTCGGCATTCGCGAGCACGGGATGGGTTCGATCCTCAACGGCATCGCTGTGCACGGCGGGACCCGCGTGTTCGGCGCGACGTTCCTCACCTTCTCCGACTACATGCGTCCCTCGGTCCGCCTCGCGGCGCTCATGGGGCTCCCGGTCACGTACGTGTGGACCCACGACTCGATCGGTCTCGGCGAGGACGGGCCCACCCACCAGCCGATCGAGCACCTCGCCGCGCTGCGGGCGATCCCGGGCCTGGACGTGGTCCGCCCGGCGGATGCCAACGAGACCGTCGCCTGCTGGCAGGCAGTTCTTGAGCACACCGACCGCCCGGCCGGCCTGGTGCTGAGCCGGCAGAACCTGCCGGTCTTCCCGCGGGGTAGCGACGGCTACGCCGACACCACGAACGTGCGGCGGGGTGGCTACACCTTGCTCGACACCGAGGGCCAGCCGGACGTCGTGCTGATCGGGACCGGCTCCGAGGTGCAGCTGGCCGTGGAGGCGCGAGCGATCCTCGCCGAGCAGGGCATCGCCGCTCGCGTGGTCTCGATGCCGTGCCGCGAGTGGTTCGACGCGCAGGACGCGGCGTACCGCGAGACGGTCGTCCCGCCCACGGTGACAGCGCGCGTCAGCGTCGAGGCCGGCATCGCGCAGGGCTGGCGCGAGGTGGTCGGCGACCACGGCCGCATCGTGTCGATCGAGCACTACGGCGCGTCCGCCGACTACGAGCGCATCTACACCGAGTTCGGCGTCACCGCGCAGGCCGTCGCCGACGCGGCCGTCGACAGCATCCGCGTCTCGGCCTGAGACGCGCACCCACATTCCAGGAGGAGCTATGGCAGACAATCTTCAGCAGCTGACCGATGCAGGCGTGGCCGTCTGGCTCGACGACCTCTCCCGCGAGCGCATCGAGTCCGGCAACCTCGCCGGGCTCGCCAAGGACTCCCACGTCCAGGGCGTGACCACCAACCCGTCGATCTTCGCCGCGGCACTGTCCGAGGGCGAGCGGTACGACGCGCAGGTCGCCGAGCTCGTCGGCGCGGGCAAGGACGTGGACGGGGTCGTGTTCGGCCTGACGACCACCGACGTGCGCAACGCCTGCGACGTGATGAAGCCGGTCTTCGACGCCACCGGCGGCGTGGACGGGCGGGTCTCGATCGAGGTGGACCCGTACCTCGCGCACAAGGAGGCCGAGACGATCGAGTCCGCCAAGGCCCTGTGGGCCGAGGTGGACCGGGAGAACCTGTTCATCAAGATCCCGGCGACCGACGAGAGCACGCCCGCGATCACGGCGGCCCTCGCCGAGGGGATCAGCGTCAACGTGACCCTGATCTTCGGCCTGGGTCGCTACGCGAAGGTGATGGAGGCGTACGTCGCCGGCCTCGAGCAGGCGAAGGCCAACGGCCACGACCTGTCGACGATCCACTCGGTCGCGTCCTTCTTCGTCTCCCGTGTCGACACCGAGATCGACGCTCGCCTCGGCGAGGGATCCGACCTCGCGGGGAAGGCCGGGGTCGCCAACGCCCGGCTCGCGTACCGCGACTACGAGACGTTCTTCAGCGGTGAGCGCTGGGAGGCGCTGGCCGCCGCCGGGGCCAACAAGCAGCGGCCGCTCTGGGCCTCGACCGGGGTCAAGAACCCCGACTACCGCGACACGATGTACGTCGACGACCTCGTCGCGCCGAACACCGTCAACACGATGCCGGAGAAGACCCTCGACGCGGTGCGCGACCACTCCGACGTCCAGGGCGACCAGGTGACGAACCACTACGACGACGCCGACGGCGTGATGGCCGCGCTGAAGGACGCGGGCGTCGACTACGACGACGTCATCGCGGTGCTCGAGCGCGAGGGCGTGGAGAAGTTCGAGAAGTCCTGGTCGGAGCTGCTGGACACCGTGAAGGGCCAGATGGAGGCGGCGGGCGAGTGACCGACGGCCCCGTCGACCCGACCACGACTCCCGCCTGGGACCGGCTGGCCGACCTGGCCGCCGACTTCTCCCCCGACCTGCGGGCCTGGTTCGCCGACCAGCCCGACCGGGTCGAGCGGCTGACGTTCGACGCGGCCGACCTGCACGTCGACCTGTCGAAGTCGTTCCTGGACGAGGACGTCACCTCCGGTCTGCTCGAGCTCTTCGAGCAGACCGGCGTGGCGCAGCGGCGCGACGCGATGCTCGCCGGCGAGCACATCAACGTCACCGAGGACCGCGCGGTGCTGCACACCGCGCTGCGGCTCCCCCGCGACGCGTCGCTGCAGGTCGACGGGCAAGACGTCGTCCACGACGTGCACGAGGTGCTGGACCGGGTCTACGCCTTCGCCGACCAGGTCCGCTCGGGTGAGTGGACCGGGGTCACCGGCAGGCGGATCGAGTCGGTCGTCAACATCGGCATCGGTGGGTCCGACCTCGGCCCGGTGATGGCGTACGAGGCGCTCGCGCCGTACCGCCAGGAGGGGCTCGAGTGCCGCTTCCTGTCCAACATCGACCCGACCGACGCCGCGCAGACGCTCGAGGGCCTCGACCCGGAGACCACGCTGTTCATCGTCTCCTCGAAGACCTTCGGGACCCTCGAGACGCTGACCAACGCTCGGTTGTGCAAGGCGTGGCTGCTCGACGCGCTGCCCGACTCCGACCCGGACGAGTCCGTACGCCGGCACTTCGTCGCGGTCTCCACGGCGCTGGACAAGGTCGCCGACTTCGGGATCGACCCCGACAACGCGTTCGGCTTCTGGGACTGGGTCGGTGGCCGCTACTCCGTGGACTCCGCGATCGGCACCTCGCTGGTCATCGCGATCGGGCCCGGCCGGTTCGCGGAGATGCTGGCCGGGTTCCACGCGATGGACGAGCACTTCCGCACCGCCCCGCCGGAGCAGAACGTGCCGGTGCTGATGGGGCTGCTCGACGTCTGGTACTCCACGCTCCTCGGTGCCCAGTCGCACGCTGTCCTGCCGTACTCGCAGCTGCTGCACCGGTTCCCGGCGTACCTCCAGCAGCTGACCATGGAGTCGAACGGCAAGGGCGTGCGCTGGGACGGCAGCCCGGCCACGACCGACACCGGCGAGGTGTTCTGGGGCGAGCCGGGGACCAACGGGCAGCACGCGTTCTACCAGCTGATCCACCAGGGGACGCGGCTGATCCCGGCCGACTTCGTGGCCTTCGCGGAGCCGGCGTACCCGTTGTCCGACGGCGACCAGGACGTGCACGAGCTCTTCCTGGCGAACTTCTTCGCGCAGACCCGTGCGCTGGCGTTCGGCAAGACCGCCGACGAGGTGCGTGCGGAGGGGACTGACGAGGCGGTCGTCCCGGCCCGGGTCTTCACGGGCAACCGACCCACCGCCTCGATCATGGCTCCGGCACTGACGCCGTCGGTACTCGGCCAGCTCGTGGCGTTGTACGAGCACATCACCTTCGTGCAGGGAGCGGTGTGGGGCATCGACTCCTTCGACCAGTGGGGGGTCGAGCTGGGCAAGAAGCTCGCCCTCGAGGTCGGCCCCGCGATCGAGGGGGACGCCGAGGCGCTGGCCGACCAGGACGCGTCCTCGCGGGCGTTGATCGGCTGGTACCGGGAGCACCGCTCGTGAGCGCCGAGGCGGAGATCCGACGTCACGCCGGGCCCGAGGCGCTCGCCGAGGACGTTGCCGAGCGGCTGCTCGTGGTGATCCGTGAGGTCCAGGCCGACGGTCGTGTCCCCCAGGTCGTCCTCACCGGGGGCACCATCGCCGACACGATCCACGCGACGCTCGCGCGCCTCGCCCCGAGCTCGCAGGTCGACTGGCGGTCCGTGGACTTCTGGTGGGGCGACGAGCGCTTCGTCGCCCGCGGCTCCGAGGACCGGAACGCCGTGCAGGCCCGGCGGGCGTTCCTCGACCACGTCGACGTCGACCCCGCTCGGGTCCACGAGGCCCCGTCGACCGAGAGCGCAGCCAGCGTCGACGAGGCCGCTGCGGCGTACGGCGACGAGGTGCGGGGCAGCGACGCTCACGAGTTCGACGTCGTGATGCTCGGCCTCGGCCCGGACGGGCACGTGGCGTCGCTGTTCCCCGGCTTCGCGCAGGTCGAGGACCACGACCACGTCGCCGTAGGGGTCACCGACTCCCCCAAGCCGCCGCCCGAGCGGATCAGCCTCACCCTCGACGCGCTCAACCACACCCGCGCGACCTGGTTCCTGGTCAGCGGCGAGGGCAAGGCCGACGCCGTGGCGCAGGCACTCGACGAGGGCCCCGTGCTCGACATCCCCGCGCGTGGCGCGGCCGGACGTGAGGAGACCGTCTGGTTCCTCGACGACGCCGCGGCGTCCGCTCTGGACACCTGACCGGGCAGTTCACGCACGCTCTACAGCGCCGACCGGGCACCTGAGGCACGTTCCACAGGGCTGACCGGGCAGCCGAGGCACGTTGCCTCACCGTGCCGGGAGCTGGTCCGGCGACCACCGGCGGTGTCGGCGACGGGTCTCGTCGGCTAGAAGATGATGTCGCCGGACTTGCGTCGCGCCCGGAGGAGCTTGACCGCCTCGTCGAGGATCGACTCGGCCTCGGCGTCGGAGCGGCGCTCCTTCACGTACGCGAGGTGGGTCTTGTACGGCTCGATCCTCGGCGCCGGCGGAGGGTTCTCGCTGTCGAGGCTGGCGGGCAGACCGCACCGTGGGCAGTCCCACGCGTCCGGCGCCTGCGCCTCGACAGAGAACGCGATCAGCGTGCGGTGCTCGTTGGAGCAGTAGTACGTCACGTCCTGCCGCGGGGCCGTCTGGCCGCGCTCGGCCTCGCCCATCGGACCGGCTCCGACCCGGCTTCCCCTGATGGCGTTGCCGCCCCCCACCCCTGCAACCACGTCGTTCGTGTCCTGTCCGTGAGTACCGAGTCGGCTAGCTGCCGGCCCGGAGGAGCAGCCCGAGGCCCACGACGCAGACGAACCACAGCACGCCCGCGCCGATGGTGATCCGGTCGAGGTTGCGCTCGGCCACTGAGGAGCCGCCGAGGCCGCTGGACATGCCGCCGCCGAACATGTCGGACAGGCCACCGCCACGCCCCTTGTGCAGCAGCACCAGGAGGATCAGCAGCAGGCTGGTCAGCACAAGCAGGACCTCGAAGACGATCACCACGGCGTCAACCCTACGTCACCGGTGAGCGCCGTCCTCACGACACCGCGGGGAGTGCGTAGTACCGGCAGATCGCCGCGAACTCCGCCGGGTCCAGGGAGGCGCCGCCGACCAGAGCACCGTCGACGTCGGGCTCGTCCATGATGCCGACGACGTTGCCGGACTTCACCGACCCGCCGTACAGGAGCCGGATCGACTCGGCCGCCTCGACCCCCACCGTCTCCCGGATCCGACCGCGGATGGCCGCGCAGACCTCCTGCGCGTCGTCGGGCGTGGCGACCTCGCCGGTCCCGATCGCCCAGACGGGCTCGTACGCGATCACCAGCGACGCGACCTGTGCCGGGTCGAGCCCCGCGAGCGACCCGTCGACCTGGTCGAGGGTGTGCTCGACCTGGCGGCCCTCCTTGCGGACCTCGAGGCCCTCGCCCACGCAGACGATCGGCGTCATCCCGGCGGCCAGCGTGCGCAGCGCCTTGGTGTTGACCAGCCCGTCGTCCTCGCCGTGCAGCTCGCGGCGCTCGGAGTGCCCGACGATCACGTAGTCGCACCCGAGCTTGGCCAGCATCGCCGCGGACACCTCACCGGTGTACGCACCGGACTCGTGCGCCGAGACGTCCTGCGCGCTGTAGCCGATCCGCAGCCGGTCGCCGTCGATGAGCGTCTGCACGCTGCGCAGGTCGACGTACGGCGGCGCGACGACCACCTCGACCTGCCCGTAGTCGTGCTTCTTGTCGCTCAGCGTCCAGGCGAGCTTCTGCACCAGGACCACGGCCTCCTGGTGGTTGAGGTTCATCTTCCAGTTGCCCGCCATCAGCGGGACCCGGCCGGCGGTGGTACGTGCTGCCATGTGCTCAGTCCTCCAGGACGTCGATGCCGGGGAGGGCCTTGCCCTCGAGGTACTCCAGGCTTGCGCCACCGCCGGTCGAGATGTGGCCGAAGGCCGACTCCTCGAAGCCGAGCTGGCGCACGGCCGCGGCGGAGTCCCCCCCGCCGACGACGGACAGGCCCTCGCACTCGGTCAGGGCCTGGGCCACCGCGCGGGTGCCCTCGGCGAACTCGGGCACCTCGAAGACGCCCATCGGGCCGTTCCAGAACACGGTGCGCGCACCCTTCAGCGCCGCGGCGAAGGCGCGGCCCGCGTCGGGGCCGATGTCCAGGCCGAGCTTGTCGTCCGGGATCGCGTCGGCGGGTACGACGCTCGCCTCGACGGCTGCGCCACCGGACGGGAAGGACGAGGCGACGACGACGTCGCTGGGCAGCACGATCTCGACCCCGGTCTCCTCGGCCCGCCGCAGGTAGTCGCGGCAGGTCTCCACCTGGTCCTCCTCGAGCAGGCTCTGGCCGACCGAGTGGCCCTGGGCGACCAGGAAGGTGAACAGCATGCCGCCGCCGATCAGCAGCTTGTCGGCCTTGCCGAGCAGGTTGTCGATCACCGCCAGCTTGTCGGAGACCTTCGAACCGCCGAGGACGACGACGTACGGCCGGTCCGGGTCCTCGGTCAGGCGGCGGAGCACCTCGACCTCGGCCGCCACCAGGCCGCCCATCGCGTGCGGCAGGCGCTGGGCGACGTCGTACACCGAGGCCTGCTTGCGGTGCACCACCCCGAACCCGTCGCTGACGAACGCGCCGTCGTCACCGACCAGGGAGGCCAGCTCGTCGGCGAACGCGCCTCGCTCGGCGTCGTCCTTGCTGGTCTCGCCGGCGTTGAAGCGGACGTTCTCCAGCACGGCCACGTCGCCGTCGCCGAGCCCGGCGACGACCGCGCGGGCGCTCTCCCCCACCGTGTCGGTCGCGAAGGCGACCTCGGTGCCGAGCAGCTCGCCGAGCCGCTCGGCCACCGGGGCCAGGGTGTACGCGGGGTCCGGCTCGCCCTTCGGGCGGCCCAGGTGGGCCAGGACGACGACCCGAGCCCCCGCGTCGCGCAGTCCCTGGATCGTGGGCACACTCGCACGCACGCGCCCGTCATCGGTGATCCGCGACCCGTCGAGCGGGACGTTCAGGTCCGAGCGGACCAGCACCCGCCGTCCAGTGAGGTCGCCGAGCGACTCGATCCCGTTGCCCTGAGGCGCCGTCTCCTGCGCCACGTCGCTCAGAGGTCCGCGCCGATGTAGCTGATCAGGTCGGCGAGGCGGTTGGAGTAGCCCCACTCGTTGTCGTACCAGCCGACGACCTTGACCTGGTTGCCGATCACCTTGGTCAGCGGCGCGTCGAAGATGCACGACGCCGGGTCGGTGACGATGTCGGTGGAGACCAGCGGGTCGGTGGAGTAGCGCAGGAACTTGCCGTCCGCCGCCTTCTCGACCGCGGCGTTGACCTCCTCGACGGTGGTCTCGCGGCCCGCCTCGAAGGTGAGGTCCGTGGCCGATCCGGTCGGGACCGGCACGCGCAGGGCGTAGCCGTCGAGCTTGCCCTTGAGCTCCGGCAGCACCAGGCCGATCGCCTTGGCGGCGCCGGTCGAGGTGGGAACGACATTGAGCGCGGCGGCGCGGGCGCGGCGCAGGTCCTTGTGGATGTTGTCCTGGAGGTTCTGGTCCGCGGTGTAGGCGTGCACCGTGGTCATCAGGCCCTTGACGATGCCGAACTCGTCGTTGAGCGCCTTGGCCATCGGGGCCAGGCAGTTGGTGGTGCACGAGGCGTTGGAGATGACGGTGTGGGCAGCGGGGTCGTACGACTCGTGGTTGACGCCCATCACGATCGTCACGTCGTCGTTGGTCGCCGGGGCCGAGATGATGACCTTCTTCGCACCGCCCGAGTCGACGTGCGCGCGGGCCTTGGTCGCGTCGGTGAAGAAGCCGGTGGACTCGACCACCACGTCGACGCCGAGGTCGCCCCAGGCGAGGTTGGCCGGGTCGCGCTCGGCGAAGGTCTTCACGACCTGGTCACCGACGCGGATCTCGTCGTCGCTGGCCGTCACGTCGGCGTCGAGGCGGCCGAGGATCGAGTCGAACTTCAGCAGCGGCGCCAGCGCCTTGTTGTCGGTCAGGTCGTTGACGGCGACGATCTCGATGTCGAGGCCGGATGCACGCACGGCGCGGAAAAAGTTGCGGCCGATGCGGCCGAAGCCGTTGATGCCTACGCGAACAGTCACAGGGGATCTCTCCTGGCTAGTGGACTCGGTACGACGACCCTAGCGTCACCGGGTCGGCGGCCGGAACGTACGGGCGAGTAGCGACCACATCCGGTTGGATCGTTCCAAGATGTGAGACGACCGTCACTGTCACCATGGCCCGATGGACCGGGGACGGCCAGCGACCCTCGCCCGGCCCGGCGCAGCCCGGGTCGGTGTCCTGGCCGCGCTCCTCGTGCTCGCCCTGGTCGTCACCACGGTCGTCGTGCTCCTGCGAAGCGGCCAGGACGACGTGCCCACGGGCGGGTTCGACGGCATGGACGGACCGGTCTCCGGTCGACTGACCGACACGCTGCCGGCCCCGCGCGCTCGATGGACACGCTGTCCCCAGCTGAGAGGTGGAGTCGATCCGGGCCGGCACGGTCTGCGGTGTGCGCGACTGCAGCTCCCTCTCGACTACCGCGACCCGGACGGACCGACGATCGGCGTCGTCGTGTCGCGGCTGTCCTCCGGTACGGACCGGCCGATCCTGGTCTCGAACCCCGGCGGCCCGGGCGCCACCGGCCTGTTCAACTCTCTCGGCGTCGACGGTGCCACGGGCGGCCGGCTGCGCCGGCACTACGACCTCGTCGGGTTCGACCCGCGCGGCGTCAACCGCTCCGCCCCGGTGCGCTGCGACCTCACGCCCGACTTGACCCGCTCGCAGACCGGCGCAGTGCTCCCGAGGTCGTTCGCGGAGGACCTCGCAGCAGCGCGAACGGTCGCCGCCCGGTGCGAGCGCGGCGCGGGCCAGCGGTTGGCCCACGTCGGCACGGCGGACGTGATCCGCGACCTGGAGATGATCCGTCGGGCACTGGGGCGAGAGCGGCTGTCGATCGTCGGCACGTCGTACGGCGCCGACCTCGCGGTCGGCTACGCGACGGCCTACCCCGACCACACCGGCCGCGTGGTCCTCGACAGCCCGTCGGACCCCACGCGTCCGTGGTACGAGGTGCGCCGGGAGCAGGGCCCGGCGGCGGAGGCACGGTTTCGCCAGATCACGACGCGCCTCGCCGCCCAGAACGGCCGGTGGCACCTCGGGTCGACCGCCGTAGAGGTGCGCGCGACGTACGACCGGGTGGCGAACGACCTGGCGCGCCGACCGCGCCGGATCGCCGGTGAGCGCGTCGACCGTGCGGCGCTCGAGCAGGCCCGCGTCCTGCCCGCGCTGGGCGACGACGCCGCGGTGCCGGCGCTCGCGGCGACGCTGCAGCTCCTCGCCGGAGCTCCGGGGGCACCGTCGTCCGCGGAGCTCCTGCGCCGCCTCGGCAAGGTCGACGGCGACGACGGCGGTCCGGTCAACGGCCAGGACACCGAGCAGGCGGTGGACGCCGGGCTGGCCGTCCGGTGCGCCGACGACCGCTGGCCGCGCGACGTCGCCACGTATGCCCGGTGGCTCACCGACGACGCCGCAGCCGCCCCGCTGACCAGGGGCGCATTCGCTGCGCCCTCGCCCTGTGCGTTCTGGCCCTCGATCGCGCCGAGCGGCTCCCGGCCGACGCTGACCGACCGCGGGTGGAGCGGGCGACCCAACGTGCTGGTGCTGCACCACCGCTCGGACTACCGGTCCCCGGCTGCGGGCGTACGCCGGCTCGTGAGGGCGCTGGGTGCACGCGCTGTCCTGGTGGACCGAGCCGGACCGGAGCACGTGGTGCTCGGGTCGGACCGGTGCGGCACGCAGGCGCTGACGAGCTGGCTCGTCGACCGCGAGCCGTCGATCAGCTGTGGCGGCTGACGCAGGAGCTCAGTCCTCGGCGAGCATCTCCGCCGTCAGCGAGGCCTCGGTGTCCGGGACGCCGAGCTCCTCGGCCCGCTTGTCGGCCATGGCGAGCAGGCGGCGGATGCGCCCGGCGATGGCGTCCTTGGTGAGTGCGGGCTCGTGCAGCTGACCGAGCTCCTCGAGGGAGGCCTGCTTGTGGTCCAGGCGCAGTCGACCCGCCTGGTGCAGGTGGTCGGGGATCTCGTCGCCGAGGATCTCCAGCGCGCGCTCGACACGGGCCCCGGCCGCGACCGCCGCGCGCGCCGAGCGGCGCAGGTTGGCGTCGTCGAAGTTCGCCAGTCGGTGCGCCGAGGCCTTGACCTCGCGGCGCATCCGACGCTCCTCCCAGGCCATCAGCGTCTCGTGGGCACCCAGCCGGGTCAGCAGCTCGCCGATCGCGTCGCCGTCCCGGATCACGACCCGGTCGACGCCGCGGACGTCGCGCGCCTTGGCGGAGATGCTCAGTCTCCGGGCCGAGCCGACCAGTGCGAGTGCGGCCTCAGGGCCCGGGCAGGTGACCTCCAGGGAGGACGAGCGCCCGGGTTCGGTCAGCGAGCCGTGGGCGAGGAAGGCGCCTCGCCAGGCGGCGACGGCGTCGCAACCCGAGCCGGAGACGACCTGCGGCGGCAGTCCCCGGACGGGCCGCCCGCGCTGGTCGATCAGACCGGTCTGGCGCGCGAGGGACTCGCCCTCGCGGGTGACCCGGACGACGTACCGACTGCCCTTGCGGATCCCGCTGCCCTGGACGAGGACGACGTCCGACTGGTGGCCGAAGACGTCGGCGATGTCACGCCGCAGCCGACGGGCCGCCGCTCCGGTGTCCAGCTCGGCCTCGACCACGATGCGGCCGTTCGCGATGTGCAGACCGCCGGCGAACCGGAGCATCGCGGAGACCTCGGCCTTGCGGCAACAGGTCTTGGTGACCGGTGTGCTTGCCAGCTCCGCCTTCACCTGTGCGGTCATCGCCACGTTGCCGTTCGCCTCCACTGCCGTCGACGTGCCCGGGTCCGTACGGCCCGCAGGAGCACATCGACACACCTTATGACGGCCTCAGAACTTCCGCATAGGCGCGGGCCAGCTTGTCCGGATCGTGCTGACCGGGTACGCCTCGCCGTGCGACGTCGGCGAGGACGAGGGCCGCACCGAGGTCGTGGGCACGGGCCTCGAGCCGACCGGGATCGGCGACCGACCCGCGGTCGGCCACCACCACGTCGATGCGCAGGTCGGGAGCGTGCCGGACGAGCGCGTCGAGGTGGCCGACCGGGTCCAGGCCGTCGGTCTCCCCCGGCTGCGCGACGAGGTTGAGGTTCACCAGTCGCCGAGCGCTGGTGGTCACCACGGCGTCCCGCAGCGCGGGCACCAGGAGGTGCGGGATGACGCTGGAGTACCACGAGCCGGGACCGAGGACGACCCAGTCGGCGTCGTCCACGACCGCGAGCGCCTCGGGGCACGCCTGGGGGTCGGACGGCTCGAGCGCGACCGACCGGACCGTGCCGGGCGCCGTCGCGACCTGGACCTGGCCACGGACCCGGACCAGTCCCGCTCCGTCCGACACCTCGGCCGTGATGTCGAGCGGCGTCAGCGACATCGGCAGCACGCGGCCTTGCGCGCCGAGCAGACGTCCCACCCAGTCCAGACCCGAGACCTGGTCGCCCAGCAGCTCCCAGAGCGCGACGATCAGCAGGTTGCCGACCGCGTGGCCGTGCATCTCGCCCTCGGAGTCGAAGCGGTGCTGCAGCAGGCGGGCCCAGGTCTGACCCCAGTCGTCGTCGCCGCACAGCGCGGCCAGGGCCATGCGGAGGTCCCCGGGCGGCAGCGAGCCGAACTCGTCGCGCAGCCGGCCGGACGAACCGCCGTTGTCGGCCACGGTGACGATCGCCGACAACGACCCGGCGACCTGACGCAGCGCGCTGAGTGAGGCGGCCAGCCCGTGACCGCCGCCGAGCGCGGCCACCTTCGGCCCGGCGAGGACCCGTGCCGCAACGTCCCGCGAGCCGCCGTAGCCACTCACTCTCGACCCAGGTCCCGGTGCGTCGCCCGTGCGTCGAGGCCGAGTGATCGCAGACGCGCCGTGATCTCCTCGGTCATCGCCACACTGCGGTGCTTGCCCCCGGTGCACCCGATGGCGACGGTCATGAAACGCTTCCCCTCGCGCAGGTAGCCCTCGCTGAGCACCTCGACGACCGGCACGTACCGCTCCAGGAACCGCTGGGCCTCGGCGCGGTCGGTGACGTAGTCGGCGACCTCCGTGTCGCGCCCGGTCAGCGCGCGCAGCTCGGGCACCCAGTACGGGTTGGGCAGGAACCTCATGTCGGCGACGAGGTCGGAGTCGACGGGGATGCCGTACTTGAACCCGAAGCTCACCACCGTCACCTGCAGCCGCAGCCGCTCGGGCGCCCCAAGGGCCCGCGAGACCCGGTTCTTCAGCTGGTGCACGTTGAGGCTCGTCGTGTCGACGACCAGGTCCGCGTCACCGCGCAGGGAGGCCATCACGGCCCGCTCGCGGCGGATCCCGTCGAGCAGGCGGCCGCTGCCCTGCAACGGGTGCGGGCGGCGCGCCGCCTCCTGGCGCCTGACGAGCAGGTCGTCACTGGCCTCGAGGTAGACCAGCGTCGTGCGCCGCGACGGGATCCCGAGAGCCAGGTGCTCCTGGAGGGTCTCGAAGAAGGCGCCGGCCCGGGTGTCGACCACGACCGCGACGGGCTGCTCCCGGCCGCGGCTGTGGTCCACGAGGGCGACGACGTCGTCGACGAGCTCGGGCGGAAGGTTGTCGACCACGAACCAGCCGAGGTCCTCCAGCTCCTTGGCCGCCGTGCTGCGTCCGGCGCCGGTCATGCCGGTCAGCACCACCAGCTCGCCCAGCGGCTCCTCGGGCGGGGTCGGCTGCTCACCGGCCGGGTCGGGGGGCGGCGTCCGGTCCATCAGTCCTCCTGGATCTCGCCGGTGGCGGTGTTGACCGAGACCGGGCCGCTCCCGCGCTGCTCGACCGCGTCGGCGATCAGGGTGGCGGTGCGGGCGCCGATGCCGGGGACCTCGGCGATCTCGTCCACCGTGGCCGAGCGCAGCTTCTTCAGCGACCCGAAGTGCCGGATGAGCGTCTTGCGGCGAACCTCGCCGAGGCCCGGCACGTCGTCGAGCAGGCTCTCGACCATCGTCTTGGACCGGCGCCCGCGGTGGTGCGTGATCGCGAACCGGTGCGCCTCGTCGCGGATCCGCTGCAGGAGGTAGAGGCCCTCGGAGGTGCGCGGCATGATCACCGGATCCTCCTGGGAGGGCACCCACACCTCCTCCAGCCGCTTCGCCAGCCCGCAGACGGGAACGTCGTCGATGCCCAGCTCGTCCAGCGCCCGCTGGGCGGCCGCGACCTGCGGAGGCCCGCCGTCGACGACGACCAGGCCGGGGGCGTACGCGAACTTGCGCGGCCGCCCGGTGTCGGGGTCGACCAGCATCGGACCCTGCGACCCGTCCTCGTCGGCGTCGTGGACCTCGGGTGCGTCGGCCCGCTCGTCGAGCAGGCGTCGGAACCGCCGGGTGATCACCTCGTGCATCGAGGCGACGTCGTTCTGGCCGTCGACGCCGCGGATGACGAAGCGGCGGTACTCGCTCTTGCGGGCCAGCCCGTCCTCGAAAACCACCATCGACGCCACGACCTCCGTGCCCTGGAGGTTGGAGATGTCGTAGCACTCGACCCTGAGCGGGGCCGTCTCCAGGTCCAGCGCCTCGCGGATCTCCTCCAGCGCCCGGTTGCGGGTGGTGAGGTCGCTGGCCCGCTTCGTCTTGTGCAGCGCGAGCGACTGCTTCGCGTTGGCGGCGACCGTCTCCTGCAGCGCCTTCTTGTCGCCGCGCTGCGGGACGCGCAGCGTCACCCGGGACCCGCGACTCTCGGTGAGCAGCTCCTCCCAGGTCGCGGCGTCCTCCGGCAGCGCCGGGACCAGGATCTCCCGCGGGATCGCGGATCCCGTCTCACCGGCGTACAGCTGGAGCAGGAAGTCACCGACCAGGTCGCCGGTGTCGCCCTCCTCCACCCGGTCGGCGACCCAGCCGCGCTGACCCTTGATCCGCCCGCTGCGCACGTAGAACACCTGGACGGCGACCTCGAGCGGGTCCTCGCACAGCGCGAGCACGTCGGCGTCGGTGCCGTCACCGAGCACCACCTGCTGCTTCTCCAGGGCACGGTTGAGCGCGCCGAGGTCGTCGCGCAGCCTCGCCGCCTTCTCGTAGTCCTGGGCCTCGGAGGCGGCGTACATGTCCTTCTCGATGCGGCGTACGAAGGCATTGGTGTTGCCGGCCATGAAGTCGCAGAAGTCGTCGACGATCGCCCGGTGCTCGTCCTCGCTCACGCGTCCGACGCACGGCGCCGCGCACTTGTCGATGTAGCCGAGCAGGCAGGGGCGACCGATCTGGGCGGAGCGCTTGAAGACCCCGTTGCTGCACGAGCGCATCGGAAAGACACGCAGCAGCAGGTCGACCGTCTCGCGGATCGCCCACGCGTGGGAGTACGGGCCGTAGTAGCGGGTCCCCCGGCGCTTCTTGCCGCGGCCGACCATCACGCGCGGGAAGTCGTCGCCGTACGTGACCGCGAGCCACGGGTACGACTTGTCGTCGCGGTACTTCACGTTGAAGCGGGGGTCGTACTCCTTGATCCAGGAGTACTCCAGCTGGAGCGCCTCGACCTCGGTGTTGACCACCGTCCACTCCACGCTCGCGGCGGTGGTGACCATGGTCGCCGTGCGCGGGTGCAGGTGCGCGATGTCCTGGAAGTACGACGAGACCCGCGAGCGCAGGTTGATCGCCTTGCCGACGTAGACCACGACGCCGCTCGGGTCCCGGAAGCGGTAGACTCCCGGTTGGGTCGGGATCGACCCCTGCGCCGGGCGGTAGCTCCTCGGGTCGGTCACCCCTCCACCCTACGGAGCCCCTCGGACACAACGCCGTGGCACCTCGCGCCGGTCACCTGCCGGGTCGAGTGGTGCCTCCTACCGGGCCGAGTGGTGCCTTCCTCAGGTGCATCGACCGGGAGAAGGCACCACTCGGACCAGCAGGACCGACCACTCGACGAGCAGGTCAGGCGCCGACGATCTCGTTCCCCGACACGGTGACCGCGACTTTCTCGAGGCCCTTCTGGGCCGGGCCCTGCTTGACCGAGCCGTCCTCGATCGAGAAGCGGCTGCCGTGGCACGGGCAGTCGATCTCGCCGTCGGTGACCTTGGTGACGCTGCAGCCCTGGTGCGGGCAGATCGGGGAGAAGGCCTTGAACGTGCCCTCCGTCGGCTGGGTGAGCACGATGCCCGGGTCGTCGAGGATCACGCCACCGCCGACGGGTACGTCGGAGGTCGCCGCGATCTTCTGCCCGGAGGACGGCTTCTCGGCCTCGGTCTCGTCCCCTCCGAGCGGTCCACAGGCCGCGAGCAGCGGCAGCGAGACGCCGCCGACGCCGAGGACGGCGGCGTGGCGGACGAGGGTGCGGCGGTCGGTGCCGACGATCCGGGCCGGCTGGGGGGCGTCGCTCACGGGCGGTCTCCTTGGTCGCTGGGCGGCCAGCGTAGGTCGCCGGTCTGTGACTCCCCTGAGACGACTACCCTCGCCTGCTGTGTCTGTCCCCTCCACCGTTCGGTTCCGTCGCTGGGTCGCGATCGGCGACTCCTTCACCGAGGGGGTCGGAGACCCGGATCCCGGCCGGCCCAACGGTGTCCGCGGCTGGGCCGACCGGGCGGCGGCCGTGCTGGCCGCGGCCGACCCGGACTTCGGCTACGCCAACCTCGCCATCCGGGGCCGCAAGCTCGGCCCGATCCTGACCGAGCAGGTCGAGCCCGCGCTGGCGCTGGAGCCGGACCTGGTCAGCGTGTACGCCGGCGCCAACGACGTGCTGCGGCCGCGGGTCGACCTGGACGCGATCGTCGGCGCGTACGACGCCGCGCTCGGGCGCCTGGGCTCCTCCGGCGCGCAGCTGGTGGTCTTCACCGCGTACGACCCGGGTGGTGCGCCGGTCTTCGGCGCGCTGCGCGGCAGGTTCGCCACGTACAACGAGCTGGTGCGGGAGGTCGCGGAGGCGCGGGGGGCGACGCTGGTCGACTTCTGGCGGATGCGGGCCTACCGCGACCAGCGGATGTGGGCCGAGGACCGGATGCACATGTCCTCGGCCGGGCACCAGCAGATGGCCACCGCCTTCCTCGACGCGCTGGGGGTGGCGCACGACCTGCGTCCCCTGCCGCTGGAGGACCCGGTCGCGGCCAGTGGCGCCCGGCGACGCGCCGACGCCGCGGCCTGGCTACGTCGCGACGCCGTGCCCTGGGTGCACCGGCGTCTCACCGGCCGCTCGTCCGGCGACGCGCTCAGCCCGCGCTGGCCGTCGTACGCACGCCCGGAGGGCTGAGCCGGGTCAGAGCCGCGGCAGCCGGACCAGCGGCGGGCTGACCTCGACCGCCGTCGACGTCACCGTCGCGCTCGTCGAGCCGGACCGGCCGGTCACCGCGACCTGCAGCCGGTGGCCCTGCGCGCTGCGCGGCGGCGTCCAGCTCGAGGCCGTGGACACGGTCGTTCCGTCGAGCGTCCACCGGTAGGCGAAGGTCGTGCCCGTGGGCCAGGTCCCGGTCGTGAGCCGCGTGGGCTGCCCGGTCCGCACGGTCGGCGTGACGGTCACCGGCCCCACGGCCGAGACCTGGGCGGCCGTCGCCGAGATGCTGTCGACGTGGACCGCGAGCCCGCCCGACGGGCTCGTCCAGAACTGGCCGGCACGGAACGCGAGGGTGCTGCCGTTCGAGCGGTACTCCGTACCGGTGGCCCCGCCGTCGTCGTACGGGCGCTGGACGACCACGCCGGTCCGGTAGAGGTACGGCAGCCCCTGGAGCCTCAGGTTCTCGGTGTACGCCGCTCCCGCGTCGGTCCCGGTGCCCGAGCGGTAGTCCACGTAGTAGGTGGACCCGTCGGTCGGGTCCTCGAGCCGCAGGCTGCGGACGCCCGTGGTGTCCGACCGCGGTGCCAGCGTGGCCGTCGTCCCGGTGGCGATCTCGCCGGTCCGGGTGATCGCGTTGGCGACGCGGTACGGCGTCCCCAGCGCGGTGAGCTGGTTGACGTCCGACAGCCCGGCGCCCATCACGTCGTAGATGCCGGCGTAGTTGCCGTCGCAGCCGTCGCTGGTGCAGTCCACGTTGGCGTGGGCGAAGCCGTAGTTGTGTCCCATCTCGTGCGCCAGCGTCCCCTCGCGCAGCGTCGGGTCCGAGGTCGCGACCAGGTAGCCGCCGCTGGCGAAGGTGGAGCCCACCGTGCCGAGGCCGAGCGCGCCGGCGTCGGAGCAGCGCGTCGGGACCTCGATCACCAGCTGGTCGGAGGTGTTCGGGCGGTAGGCGGTGATCTGCCGGCGGGCCTCGTTGACCAGGTTGGTGAAGGCGGCGCCGCCGTCGAGGCCGCACGCGGTCTGGGCGCCGGCGGCGCTGGTCGCGTAGCTCTTCACCGTGGTCGGCACCGTCTGCACCGCCGTGCCCTCGGACTGGGCGCGCCAGTAGTCCGCGACCGCGGACGCCGTGTCGAGCAGGTCGGCGTCGGTCGCGGTCCCGGAGCCGAGGTTGGTCGGCTTGGCGATGTAGACCTTATGGGCGGTGACGGCGGGAGCGGCCTGCGCCGCAGGAGCGGACACCGTCGACGTCACGACCGGCAGCGCCAGGGCGCGGCTGCCCGCGAGGGCGAGGACGCGACGGCCGGTCGTGCCCGTGGCGGCGTACGTCGTCGAGCGCGGCGCCTGGCCGCGCGAGACCAGCACCCGGCGCACCGGGGCCGGCACCGCCACCGTCCCGCGGAACCGGCTGTGCGGAGCGGGCGGCCGAGCGAAGCTCGTGGCGACCGGGACCAGGTCGCCCCCCGCCAGCTGGACGGCCCAGGTCGGCCTCACCGCCGCGGTCCCGCGGGCCTGGTCCGGGGCGATCCGGACCAGGGTTCCCGAGATCGTCAGGCGTGGTCCGGCGGTGTCTGCGCTCGCCGACGGCACGGTGGCGAGCCCACCGGCGAGCAGGACCGCGCCCAGCGCAACGAGGGTGAACGGGCGACGAGTGGACACGGGATCCTCCGGTGGGACGAGCGGTGACGGCAGGGAAGTGTCTCCCGCCGGATGCCCGGTGTCACCTGATCGATCCGGATCGTGTCAGCCCCAGACCTCGTCCGCGGTCTCCACCACGAGACGCAGCTTGGCCCGCTCCTCCTCGATGCTGAGGTCGTTGCCCTCGACGGTGGAGGAGAACCCGCACTGGGGCGAGAGGCACAGCCGCTCGAGGTCGACGTACCGGCTCGCCTCCTCGATCCGCCGCTTGAGGTCGTCCTTCTCCTCGAGCTCCGGTCGCTTGGACGTCACCAGCCCCAGGACGACGAGCTTGTCGTCGGGGACGTAGCGCAGCGGCTCGAAGCCACCGGAGCGCTCGTCGTCGTACTCGAGGAAGAAGCCGTCGACGTCGAGCTGCCCGAACAGCGCCTCGGCGACGAAGTCGTAGCCGCCCTCGGCCGCCCACGCCGAGCGGTAGTTCCCACGACACATGTGGGTGGTCACCGTCAGCCCGTCGGGACGGTCGGCGAGGGCGGCGTTGATCTGCCGGATGTAGCGCTCGTGCTGGTGCTCGGCGTCGCGGCCCTGGGCGTCCAGCTCGGCGCGCTGGGCCGGGTCGTTCAGGTAGGCCAGGCTGGTGTCGTCGAGCTGGAGGTACGTGCAGCCGAGCTCGGCGACGCGTCGTACCTGCTCGGCGTACGCCGACGACAGGTCGGCCCAGAACTCGTCCTCGTCGGGGTAGACCTCGCGGTCCAGCGCGGCGGCGCCGCCGCGGTAGTGGACCATGCTCGGCGAGGGGATGGTCAGCTTCGCCGTGCCCGAGCCCGCCTCGTGGACCGTGTCGCGGAGGAAGGCGAAGTCGTCGCCGAAGATCGTCTCCCCCAGCCCGACCTTCCCGTCGATCACGAGGGCGGCGGAGCTGAACGAGCGGTCCTCGGCCGCGTTGCGCATCCGCACCTCGAGCCGGTCCTCGGTCCGCGTGACGCCGTGGAGGGCGTAGATGAAGTCCATGTGCCAGGACGTACGACGGAACTCGCCGTCGGTGCGGGTCTGCAGCCCGACCTCCTCCTGCAGGCGTACGACCTCACACACCGCCTGGTCCTCGGCCGCCCGCAGGCCGGCGTCGTCGAGGCGACCCTCCGCGTGCTCGGCGCGGGCGCGGAGCAGCTCCGGTGGCCGGAGCAGGCTGCCGACGTGGTCGGCGTGGAACGGGGGTGTGGTCCGAGGCATGTTCGTCAGCCTAGGACCGGGTGGCCTGTAGTCGCCCTCGACGCGCGCCTCGCTGGGTCTCGACGTCCTCCCTCGCCGGAGCTCGGTCGGGCTCGACCACCTCCGCGGGCGGGGCGCCCTCTCGGTACGTGGTCGAGCAGCGAGCGCCAGCGAGCGCGTCGAGACCCGAGCAGCGCCGTCTCGGTAGATGGTCGAGCAGCGAGCGCCAGCGAGCGCGTCGAGACCTCCGCAGCCGCGAACCTCCTACCGCGCGGCGGCCTTCTTCTTCGCGGCGCGCTTCGCGGTGGCCTTCTTCGCCTTCGTCCCGGCGGACTTCTTCCGTGCCGCCGTGGTCGGCGCCGGCGTCGACGCGCGGCCGCCCTCGAGCAGCGGGAGCAGGAACTGGCCGGTATAGCTCTCCGGGGTGTCGGCGACCTGCTCGGGCGTGCCCTCGGCGAGCAGCGTGCCTCCGCCACGACCGCCCTCGGGCCCCATGTCGACCAGCCAGTCGGCGGTCTTGATGACGTCGAGGTTGTGCTCGATCACCAGCACCGTGTTGCCCGCGTCGACCAGCCGGCCGAGCACGAGCAGCAGCTTGCGGATGTCCTCGAAGTGCAGTCCGGTCGTGGGCTCGTCGAGGACGTAGACCGTGCGACCGGTCGAGCGCTTCTGCAGCTCGGAGGAGAGCTTGACCCGCTGGGCCTCACCACCGGAGAGCGTCGTGGCCGGCTGCCCGAGGCGGACGTACCCGAGTCCTACCTCGACCAGCGTCTTCAGGTGTCGCGCGATGGCCGGGATCGCGGCGAAGAAGTCGACCGCCTCCTCGATCGGCATGTCGAGGACCTCGGCGATGGTCCTGCCCTTGTAGTGCACCTCGAGCGTCTCGCGGTTGTAGCGCGCGCCCAGGCAGACCTCGCAGGGGACGTAGACGTCGGGCAGGAAGTTCATCTCGATCTTGATCGTGCCGTCGCCCGCGCACGCCTCGCAGCGACCGCCCTTGACGTTGAACGAGAACCGGCCCTGCTGGTAGCCGCGAACCTTGGCCTCGGGCGTCGAGGCGAAGAGCTTGCGCACGTGGTCGAAGACGCCGGTGTACGTCGCCGGGTTCGACCTCGGAGTACGTCCGATCGGCGACTGGTCGACGTGGATCACCTTGTCGACGTGCTCGACCCCCGTGATCTTCGTGTGCCGCCCGGGGACCGTGCGGGCGTTGTAGATCTGCTTGGCCAGCGAGGTGTAGAGGATGTCGTTGACCAGCGTGGACTTCCCCGAGCCGGACACGCCGGTGACGGCGGTGAAGACCCCGAGCGGGAACGAGACGTCGATGTCCCTGAGGTTGTTCTCCCGGGCGCCGTGGACGGTGAGCTCGCGCCCCTTCGTCCGAGGACGGCGCACCTCGGGGACCGGGATCTCCTCCCGGCCCGAGAGGTAGCGGCCGGTCGGGCTGTCGGGGTGCTCGAGGAGTTCGCCGACGGTGCCGGAGTGCACCACCTGGCCACCGTGCTCACCCGCACCGGGGCCGACGTCCACGACCCAGTCCGCGGCGCGGATGGTGTCCTCGTCGTGCTCGACGACGATGAGGGTGTTGCCGAGGTCCTTGAGCCGCACCAGCGTCTCGATCAGGCGCTGGTTGTCGCGCTGGTGCAGGCCGATGCTGGGCTCGTCGAGGACGTAGAGCACCCCGACCAGCCCGGCACCGATCTGCGTGGCCAGCCTGATCCGTTGCGCCTCGCCACCGGACAGCGAGCCCGAGGGCCGGTCCAGCGAGAGGTAGTCCAGCCCGACGTCGAGCAGGAACCGCAGCCGCTCCTGGATCTCCTTGAGCACCCGCTCGGCGATCTGCTTCTCCCGGGCGCTGAGCTCCACCGTGCCGAGGAAGTGCGAGGTCTCGTCGATCGACATCGCGCAGACCTCCGCGATCGACTTCTCCCCCACCGTGACCGCCATGGACACCGGCTTGAGCCGCGAGCCCTTGCACACCGGGCAGGGCACCTCCCGCATGAAGCCCTCGAACCGCTCGCGGCTGGTGTCGGACTCCGCCTCGCGGTGCCGACGCTCGACGTACGGGATCACGCCCTCGAAGGAGGTGTAGTACGAGCGCTCCCGCCCGTAGCGGTTGCGGTGCCGCACGTGGACCTTCGTCGGGTGGCCCAGGAGGATCGCGTCACGTGCCTCGCGAGGGATGTCCTGCCAGGGGTCGTCCGTGGTGAACCCGAGCTCCTGGCCGAGCGCCTCGAGCAGCCGACCGAAGTAGTCGGCGACGTGGGCGCCGCTCCACGGCTGGATGATCCCGTCGGCCAGCGTGCCGCCCGGATCGGTCACCACGAGCTCGGGGTCGACCTCCATCTTGGTGCCGATCCCGGTGCACTCGGGGCAGGCACCGAAGGGCGAGTTGAACGAGAACGAGCGCGGCTCGAGGTCGTCGGTGTCGATGGCGTGGTCGTTGGGGCACGACATCTTCTCGGAGAACTTCTGCTCGCGGTCCGGGTCGTCCGCGGCGAGGTCGACGTAGTCGAAGACGACCAGCCCGCCGGCGAGGCCGAGCGCCGTCTCGACCGAGTCGGTCAGCCGCTGCTTGGCGGTGGGCTTGACCGCCAGCCGGTCCACGACGACCTCGATGGTGTGCTTCTTCTGCTTGGCCAGGACGGGCCCGTCGGTCAGGTCGGCCAGCTGGCGGGTGTCCCCGTCCACGCGGACCCGGCTGTAGCCCTGGGTCTGCAGCTGCGTGAAGAGGTCGACGTACTCGCCCTTGCGGCCACGGATCACCGGGGCGAGGACCTGGAACCGGGTGCCTTCGTCGGAGGCCATCACGCGGTCGACGATCTGCTGCGGCGTCTGCCGCTCGATCGGCGCGCCGCAGACCGGGCAGTGCGGTCGTCCGGCGCGCGCGAACAGCAACCGGAGGTAGTCGTACACCTCGGTGATCGTCCCGACCGTGGACCGCGGGTTCTTCGACGTGGACTTCTGGTCGATGGAGACCGCGGGCGAGAGTCCCTCGATGAAGTCGACGTCGGGCTTGTCCATCTGCCCGAGGAACTGACGGGCGTACGCCGAGAGCGACTCGACGTAGCGGCGCTGCCCCTCGGCGAAGATCGTGTCGAAGGCCAGCGAGGACTTGCCCGACCCCGAGAGGCCCGTGAAGACGATCAGCGAGTCCCGCGGCAGGTCGAGGGAGACGTCCTTGAGGTTGTGCTCGCGCGCGCCTCGGATGACGAGCTGGTCGGCCACGGGTGTCCTTCGGGTCTCGGCGGGTGATCGAACAAGTGTTCGCGAAGATCGGGCGTCCCGCAAGTCGCGCCGCGGCACCGATCCAATCTCTCACGCAGGCCGCCGGTCTCCACCGCCTGTCCGGGTGACGTCGGCCGTGCGCCCGGGCACGGCAGGTCTCGCCCCGCTCAGTGCGCTCCGCGCAGGTTCAGCACGACGACGCCGGCGACGATCAGCAGCACGGCCAGCACCGACACCGCGTCGAGCTTCTGCCCGAGGAGGGTCACGCCGACCAGCGCGATCGCCGCGGTGCCCGCGCCCGACCAGGTCGCGTAGACGATCGCCACATCGAGGTGCCGGACGAGGACGGCGAGCAGCCAGGCCGACACGGCGTACCCGAGCACGACCACGAGCGTCCACCCGGGCACGGTGAAGCCGTCGGTACGCGGCAGCACGGCAGTCGCCCCGACCTCGGCGGCGATCGCCAGCGCGAGCACCGGAACCACGAACCACATGACGACCTCCGTGCGTGTAGCGACTGCTACGCTCGAATGTAGCAACCGCTACAACACCCAGCAACCCGACGGAGACCCTCCGTGTCGAGACCCGCGTCACCGCCGCCGAGCGACCGCCGGCAGGAGCTCGCCGAGCAGGCCACCGACCACGTCCTGGCCCACGGGCTGATCGGCCTCAGCCTGCGCCCGCTCGCGAGGGCGATCGGCACCAGCGACCGGATGCTGCTCTACCACTTCGCCGACAAGGGCGACCTCGTCGCGACCGTGCTGCGCCTCGCCAACGACCGCTCGGTCGACGGACTGGCCGCACTCCCCCGGTCCTCCGGTCCGTCCGCCGCCGTCCACGACCTGTGGGCCGCGCTGAGCAGCAGCCCCCTGCTCGGCTACGTCAGGGTCTACGTGGAGGCCAGCGCGCTCGGGCTGCTCGGCGAGGAGCCGTACGCCGGCGTGGTCGCGGAGTCCAACCGCAGCTGGTACGCCGCCCTCGCCGCGCACCTGCGCGAGAGCGGCGTGCCCGACCACCTCGCCGACCGCGCCACGGGTCTCGTCGACGCGTGCGTCCTCGGTCTGCTGCTCGACCTGCCGCTCGGCGAGCGCGACGCCGGGCACCGCGAGCGCCGCACGGCGGTCGTCGCCGATCTCGCTGCGACGGTCGCGGCGCTGTCGGAGGCACCGTCCGGGGACTGACCTACGATCGGCCGACATGAGCTACTCCGGATCGGTCTCACCCGGCGGCGACGCGGATGTCCGCGAGCTCGGGGCCCTGCACATCACGAAGGTCGCGGTCGACCCGGAGATGTCCAACAACTGCTACCTGCTCCGCTGCGCCGCCACCGGTGAGCAGCTGCTGATCGACGCCGCCGCGGAGTCCAGCACGCTGCTCCCGCTGCTCGGCGAGGACGGGCTCGCCACCGTGGTCACCACCCACCAGCACTGGGACCACCACCGCGCCCTGTCCGACGTCGTCGCCGCCACCGGCGCGACGACCGTGGCGGGCGAGCCCGACGCCGACGCCATCACCGAGCAGACCGGCGTCGCGGTCGACCGGCGGGTCGGCGACGGCGACACCGTGAGCGTCGGGGACGTCACCCTGGACGTGATCCATCTGGTCGGTCACACGCCGGGCTCGATCGCGCTGGTCTGGGCCGACCCGGACGGCGAGGCGTCGTACTCCCACCACCTGTGGACGGGCGACAGCCTGTTCCCCGGCGGTGTCGGCAACACCTTCGGCGACGGCGAGGCGTTCTCCCGGCTGGTCGACGACGTCGAGGCCAAGGTCTTCGACCGGCTCCCCGACGAGACCTGGTTCTACCCCGGGCACGGCGAGGACTCGACCCTCGGCGAGCAGCGTCCGCACGTGGCCGCGTGGCGCGAGCGGGGCTGGTAGTCCCCGCCCCCTGCCCGCGCGGTGGCTTGGCCGGACAGGCACGATGGTCGGCGGCCAGTCCACGACCACCGAAAGGTCTACACCCATGAAGCTCCGGTCCAACGCCGTCGTCGGCGCGGCGCTCGGCGTCGTCGTCCTGGCCCTCGTCGCGGTGTTCGGCATCGTGCTGCCGAAGGCGCACGGCGACGAGTCCGGGTCGGCACCGGACCTGCCCGCCAAGGCGGGCGGCTTCGTCGCCCTCGACTCGGGCCAGCTGCCCGCGGCGCTCCAGCAGCAGATCGGCAGCGTGCCGGTGGTCCGCAAGGCGCAGAAGGAGGCCCGTACCGGCCTGGAGAAGGTGAACGGGACCGCCGTCGCGTACCGCTACTACGTCTCGCCGGACCGGCAGGCCCTCGCCGCGGTGACGGTCGTCCCCGGCGACCCCGGCCTGTTCAGCCCGGACGGCCCGCCGGTCGCCGCCGCGCCGCAGCAGCAGGCCAGCTACCAGCTGCGCAAGGTCTCCGGAGCGGTGTGCGCGGAGTACTACACCCAGCAGCAGGCCTCGGTGCCGGGGCAGAGCGGCGGCGCAGCGCAGCTCTCCCGCGTCCACTGCCAGCTCGGCGCCGACGGCGACACCTACGACGTCGACGCCCGCGGCCTCACGACCGCCAAGACGGTCTCCCTGCTGAAGAGCCTCGCCTCCGCCTGAGCGGGCCACGGCGGCGCGGCGTCCCACCCGTCAGGTGCGCGGCTCGAGCCGGTAGTGCAGGCGTACCGCGCTCGCGCGGCCCAGCCGCAGGTCGTGGTCCGTACGCACGACGCCCTCGCCGTCGACGTGCACGCGGAACGTCTCGTGGACCGGCGCCCGGGAGGCGAACGTCCCTCGGCCGTGCTCGACGACGACGTACGCCCCGTCGGCGCCGAAGGCCCCTGCCGGGGAACGCAGCAGGAGGGACCCGTCCGGGCCGTTCTCCGGGCGCAGGAACACCTGCACGTTGCCTCGCTCGAGCGGGAACGCGACGTGCACGCTCGGCCGGTCGGCTCCGGGCAGCGTGCGGGTCGAGTAGCAGCCCGAGTAGACGACCGTGCCCGTCTCCCGCAGCGAGCGCAGCCAGCCTGCGGCGCGCTGCCGGCCGTCGGCACCGCGGATCACGACCACCCGGCTGTCCATGCCGTGGGCGACGTCGAGCGAACGGGTGGGGAGCGCGAGCTGGCCGACCCGGGTGCCGAACAGCCTCGAGATCAGCTCGCCGCCCGGCCACGCCCAGGCCGACCACCCCACCCAGACCTCCATCCGCCAGCGGGCGGTGTGCTCGTAGAAGTCCCGGACGCGCGGGTCCAGCTCGCCCGCGCGGAAGCCGGGGCCGTCCAGGACGGACATGTCGGCGAGGAGTCCGCCGTCCGGGGACTCGACCGCCTCGCCGGACCAGCGGGCGGCGTACTCCTCGAGCCACCCCTCGCCGACCCTCTCGCCCTCGCTGCTGGTCGGCCCGGCGAGCCACGTGTGCGCACCGTCGAGCGCGACCTCGCGCCCGACGCCGCGCCACCAGGTGCGGGTCAGCAGGTCGAGGCGGGACACCACGCCCTCCTCAGGCCAGGAGGTCGGCGATCCGGCGCACCTGGTCCGCCTCGGTGAGGCTGAGCAGCACGGTGGTGACGCCGGCGTCCTCCCACTCGGCGACCTTGTCGCGCACCTTCGCCTCGTCGCCGACGATGTGCAGCGCGTCGATCAGCTCGTCGGGGATCGCGGCGACCGCCTCCTCCTTGCGTCCGGCCAGGTAGAGGTCCTGCACCCGGTCGGCGAGCTCGGCGTACCCCATCCGGGTGAAGACGTCCTTGTGGAAGTTCTGCCCCTTGGCGCCCATGCCACCCATGTAGAGGGCGATGGACGGCTTGAGGCCGGCCATGACCCGCTGCGGCTCGTCGGTGATCTCCAGGTGCACGGTGGCGGCGATCTCGAAGTCCTCACGGGTGCGCCGCGCCCCGTCGCGGGCGAAGCCCTCGTCGAGCCACTCGGCGTACATCGGCGCCACGGAGGGCGAGTAGAACAGCGGGATCCAGCCGTCGGCGATCTCCGCGGTCTGCGCGACGTTCTTCGGGCCCTCCGCGCCGAGCCAGATGGGGACGTCGGAACGCAGCGGGTGGACGATCGGCTTCAGCGGCTTGCCCAGCCCGACCGAGCCCTCGCCGGTGTACGGCAGCGGGTAGTGCGGCCCGTCGTTGGTCACCGGCGCCTCGCGGGCCAGCACCTGGCGCACGACGTCGACCACCTCACGCGTGCGCGCCAGGGGCTTGGCGAAGGGGGCGCCGTACCAGCCCTCGACGACCTGCGGGCCCGAGACGCCCATGCCGAGCACGAACCGCCCGCCCGAGAGGTGGTCGAGGGTGAGCGCGTGCATGGCGATCGAGGTCGGGGTACGACCCGACATCTGCACGATCGAGGTGCCCAGGCGCAGCCGCTCGGTCTCACGGCCCCACCAGGCCAGCGGGGTGAAGGCGTCCGAGCCCCACGCCTCGGCCGTGAACAGCGCGTCGAAGCCGGACTCCTCCGCGGCCGCGACCAGCTCGGCCGTCCCCGTCGGGGGCTGTGCTCCCCAGTAACCCAGCTGCAGTCCCAGCTTCATGCGGTCCTCCTCGTCGTGGTGGTCGCCTCACCCTAGGGTTTTCTGCCCTCGGCGAACCTCCGGCCGCCTGTCGGCGGGCCGGTCTAGGGTCGCGGCATGGGTGACGTCGTCCGCCTCCGGTCCACGCAGCGTCCCGAGCCTGTTCGCGAGCCTGAGCCGCTGCCGCCGCTGTGGCGCGAGGCGGTCGGTGCGGAGATCCGTCGGGCCCGGCACGACGCCGAGCGCACCCTCGGTGACGTGGCCGAGCGGGCCGGCATCTCGACGGCGTACCTCTCGGAGGTCGAGCGCGGCCGCAAGGAGCCGAGCTCGGAGGTCCTCGACGCGATCGCGGGAGCGCTGGAGCTCCGGCTGGTCGACCTCACCTACCGCGTCACCCGGCAGCTGGCCGGTGCGCGCGACCTGACCAGCCGGACGACCGGACCCGGCCGCCCGACCGGTCCGGTCGCCCTCGCCGTCTGAGTCGGCCCTCGTCAGGCGGCGACCCGCTTGCGGCTGGCCAGCACGGTGTCCGCCAGCCCGTAGTCGACCGCGCCCTGCGCGGTGAGCACGAGGTCGCGCGCGGTGTCCGCGCGCAGCTTGTCCACGCTCTGCCCGGTGTGCGCGGCGAGCACGTCCTCCATCTCGCTGCGCAGGCGGACGATCTCCGCCGCCTGCAGCGCGAGGTCGGGCAGCGTGCCCTGCCCGCCGCCGGAGGGCTGGTGCAGCACGACCCGCGAGCGCGGCAGCACCATCCGCCGCCCCCGCTCGCCGCCGGCGAGCAGGATCGCCGCCGACGAGGCCGCCTGCCCGACGCAGATGGTGGCCACGGGTGCGGCGACGTACTGCATCGCGTCGTAGATCGCGAACATCGCTGTCACCGATCCGCCCGGGGAGTTGAGGTAGAGGTCGATCGGCGCCGTCGGGCTCTCCGACTCCAGGTGCAGGAGCTGAGCGATGACGACGTTGGCGACGCCGTCGTCGACCTCGGTGCCGATGTAGACGATCCGGTCTGAGAGCAGCCTGCTGTAGATGTCGACCGCCCGCTCACCGTGGAGCGTCTTCTCCACGACGCTCGGGATGGTGTAGGAGGTCATCGGGCGCTCGCCCCCATCCCCATGCCGCGGTGGCCGCGGGCCGGCGTCACGGCGGCCACGTCGCTGAGCACCTGGTCGACGAAGCCGTAGTCGAGCGCCTGCTCGGCACTGAACCAGCGATCGCGGTCGGAGTCGCGCTCGACGGTCTCCCGGGGCTGCCCCGTGTGCTCGGCGATCAGCCCGAGCACCACACGCTTGGTGTGCTCGAGGTTCTCCGCCTGGATCTCGATGTCGACCGCCGTGCCGCCGATCCCGGCCGAGCCCTGGTGCATCAGCACCCGTGCGTGCGGCAGTGCGTAACGCTTGCCCGGCGTACCGGCCGAGAGCAGGAACTGCCCCATGCTCGCGGCCAGCCCCATCGCCAGCGTGCTGACGTCGTTCGGGATCAGCCGCATCGTGTCGTAGATGGCCAGGCCCGCCGAGACCGAGCCGCCGGGAGAGTTGATGTAGAGGCTGATGTCGGCGTTCGGGTCCTCCGCCGAGAGCAGCAGCAGCTCGGCGCACAGCCGGTTGGCGATGCCGTCCTCGACCTCCTGGCCGAGAACGATGATGCGCTGGTGCAGCAGCCGTGCGGTCAGCTGGTCGTCCAGCGACCCCACGGGGGTGGTGGGTGCTTGTGTCATGTCGTCTCCTTCGTCGTGGGCGGTACGCGGCCAGCGTGGGCTGCCGCGCCCGCCCACCACGACGGCTTCTGCCCAGCGCGGATCTGCTGTGCGCTGATCCGCGCGCAGACGATCTGCCGACGGCCGGGCCCGCCCCCGGCACCACTCGGTCGGGCGCCGTACGCTCGGGCCCGTGATCGAACTGCGCTCCCCCGCCGAGATCGAGCAGATGCGTCCCGCCGGCCGCTTCGTCGCCGAGGTCGTCACGGCGCTGAAGGCCAAGGCCGACGTCGGCGTCAACCTCCTCGAGCTCGACGAGCTCGCCCACGCGATGATCCGCGACCGCGGCGCGGAGTCCTGCTACATCGACTACCACCCGTCGTTCGGCGCGATGCCCTTCGGCAAGGTCCTGTGCACGTCGGTGAACGACGCCGTCCTGCACGGGCTCCCGCACGACTACGTGCTGGCCGACGGCGACCTGCTCAGCGTTGACTTCGCGTGCGCGGTCGACGGCTGGGTCTCGGACTCGGCCTACAGCATGGTGGTGGGCACGGCCCGCCAGGAGGACCTCGACCTCATCGAGACGACCTCGCGCGCGCTCGACGCCGGCATCGCGCAGGCTCGGGCCGGCAACCGCCTCGGCGACATCTCGGCGGCGATCGGTGAGGTGGCCCGCGGTGCCGGGCTGGGGGTCAACACCCAGTTCGGCGGGCACGGCGTGGGCCGCACCATGCACGGCGACCCGCACGTGCCCAACGACGGCAGGGCCGGCCGTGGTCTGCGGCTGCGGCCGGGGCTGGTGATCGCGATCGAGCCGTGGTTCCTGCACACCACCGACGAGATCTTCACGGACCCCGACGGCTGGACGATCCGCGCCCAGGACGGGTCGCGCGGCGCCCACATGGAGCACACCGTCGCCATCACGATGGACGAGGCCATCGTGCTGACCGACCGCGGGGACCGCGCGGCCGCCTGAGTCCGCTCAGCCGGTCACGCAGTCGGCGAGCTGGGGCTGGATCTTGGCCTCCGCGTCCTCGTCGGTCGTGCTCAGCTTGTAGCCCCGCTCGCCGTCGGCGACCGCGCGCAGCGCCTCGTCGGAGAGGTCGGAGGCGAGGAACACCTTCGCCGCGCAGTCGGCCTGCTGCTCGGTCAGCTTCACGTCGGAGCCGCCGGAGGTCGAGACGCCCTTCTGGAGCGTGTCCGAGATCTCGTCGCCGCTGGGCCGTCCTCCGCCGCACGCCGCGGTCACCAGGACGAGCGTCGTCGCGCCCAGCACACCCGCCCGCAGTCTCACCCTCACACCTCTCCGCGCTTGGTCGTCCGAGGTGAACGTACCGAACGCCGGTGGGCTACCGCCGACCGCACCGTCCCTCGGCGCACCGCTCGCGGGTGGCGACCAGGCCCATCGCCCAGCAGGTCGGGCAGCCGCGCCAGGCCACGACCGTGCCGACCAGCCCGAGCAGGGCCCACGGGTGGTCCCCGGCCAGCACGAGCGCACCGACGAGGAGGACCAGCCCGACCACGCCGCGGACCAGGTGGACCGCGACCGAGGAGGACCCGAAGAGCGCGCCGGTCGGGTCCGGGGAGGCCGGGGGCGTCGGCGACGGACGCCGCTCGGTCGGGACGGGAGTGCTCACGCACCCAGCCTAGGTCGCGTCATCGGCGTGAGGGATCCCCCACAGCCCGCACCGGGTCACGACGCCGATGACCGCTGCTAGGTTCCGATCCATGCGCTCAGCCAAGGACTTCTTCCGCCCGTTGGCGGTCGGTGCCCCCGACCCGCTCCGCGAGATCCCGGCTCGACCTTCACGGGCGATCCACTTCTTCGACCCGTCCAACCCGAAGATGGCGGCCAAGGTGCCGGACATGGTCGGGACGGTCGACGTGCTCCTCGGGAACCTGGAGGACGCGGTCAAGGCCGAGAACAAGGACGCGGCCCGCGACGGACTCGTACGCATCGCCAAGGAGACCGAGACGCTCGGCGCACGGCGCGGGCCCACCCAGCTGTGGACCCGGGTCAACGCCCTCGACTCGCCGTGGGGCCTGGACGACCTGACGACGCTGGTCACCGAGATCGGCGACGTGCTCGACGTGATCATGGTGCCGAAGGTCGAGGGCGCCGAGGACATCCACTACGTCGACCGGCTGCTGGCCCAGCTCGAGGCCAAGGCCGGGCTCGACCAGCCGCTGATGGTGCACGCGATCCTCGAGACCGCCCGCGGGATGGTCAACGTCGAGGAGATCTGCGCGGCGTCGCCGCGGATGCAGGGCATCTCGCTCGGCCCGGCCGACATGGCCGCCGACCGGCGGATGAAGACCACCCGCGTCGGCGGCGGCCACCCGGGCTACCTGGTGCGCCAGGACCCCGCGGACGGCAGCGAGGAGTCCATCAACGCCCAGCGGACGACGTACCAGCAGGACCTGTGGCACTACACGATCTCGCGGATGGTCGACGCGTGCGTGAGCAACGGGATCTACCCGTTCTACGGGCCGTTCGGCGACATCGCGGACGTCGTCGCGTGCGAGGACCAGTTCCGCAACGCCTACCTGCTCGGCTGCGTGGGCACCTGGAGCCTGCACCCCAAGCAGATCGCCATCGCCAACAGCGTCTTCAGCCCGTCCGTGGAGGACGTGACCCACGCGCGTCGAGTCGTCGCCGCGATGGGCGACGGCACCGGCGCCGTGATGCTCGACGGGAAGATGGAGGACGACGCCTCCTGCAAGCAGTGCCTGGTGATGGTGCAGCTCGCCGAGCAGCTGGCGGCCGTCGACCCGGAGCTGAAGAAGCAGTACGACGCGATCGAGGTGGACGCATGAGCGCCGACGTCCTGCGGCCGCGCCGCTCCGTGCTCTACATGCCCTCCTCCAACGAGCGGGCGCTGGAGAAGGCGAAGTCGATCGCCTGCGACGGGCTGATCCTCGACCTCGAGGACGCCGTCGCCCCCGACGCCAAGCCGGCCGCTCGGGAGGCGGCCTGCACGGCGGCCGCGTCCGGCGAGTACGGGCGCCGCGAGCTGACCATCCGGGTCAACGGGATCGGGACCGAGTGGCACGACGACGACCTCGCCGCCGCGAGCGCCGCCGGCCCGGACGCGATCGTCGTACCCAAGGTGAACAGTGCCGACGAGGTGGTCGCGCTCGTCGCGGCAATGGAGGAGGCCGGCGCGCCCGAGCACACCAGGCTCTGGGCGATGATCGAGACGCCGGTGGCGATCCTCGACGTGCTGTCCATCGCGCGGGCCTCGGACCGCCTGGCCTGTTTCGTGATGGGCACCAACGACCTGGTCAAGGAGCTGTACGCCGAGCACGTCCCCGGGCGGGCGCCGATCCTGCCGTCGCTGCACCAGGCACTGCTCGCCGCCCGGGCCGCGGGGATCGCGATCCTCGACGGGGTCTACAACGACGTGAAGGACACCGACGGCTTCCTCGCCGAGTGCCGCCAGGGCCGCGAGATGGGCTTCGACGGCAAGACGCTGATCCACCCCGGGCAGGTCGAGGGCGCCAACACCGAGTTCGCCCCGTCCGAGGCGGCCGTCGAGGACGCCCGCGGGCTGATCGCGGCCTGGGAGGACGGCAAGGGGTCCGGCGTGGTGACGTACAACGGCAAGATGGTGGAGAACCTGCACGTCGAGTCCGCGCAGCGCACCCTCGCCGTCGCCGACGCGATCGGCGCCCTCCAGGACTGACCCGCGAGGCGGCGCGTCCGGGGCGTCGCCACCCGCCGGGTGCGGCGTCTCGGCTACTGCTCGACGATCACGGTGGTGGCCTTGACCACCGCGGTGGCGGGCGAGCCCGGCTCGAGGCCGAGGTCGTCGGCGGCCTCGCGGCTCATCAGGGACACGATCCGGTAGTCGCCGCAGGCCATCTCGACCTTCGCCATCACGCCGTCGCGCTCCACCGACGTCACGACGCCCGGCATCCGGTTGCGCGCGGACGAGGTCGCCGACGCGCGAGTGAGTCCGGCCATCAGAGGCTGAAGGTCCTCCGCACGCAGCACCCGCTGGTTGTTGTGCCGCTCGAAGGCGACCCGGCCCTGGCTCTCCCAGCGGCGCAGCGTGTCGACGGAGACGCCGAGCGCGGTAGCCACCTCGCCGATGCGCAGGTACTCCGCCATGGGGCGACTCTAGTGGCCTGCGTGCGAGATGCTTGGACGTTCGCGTCGCCAGGGTGCGTGCATCGCAAGGCGGCGTCGCGCAGGCATACCGGGCGTCTTTCCCAGCGAGGCCAACGCAGCGAGGTGCGTGCCATGGCGGCGCCAACCGTCTGATGATCTCGTGCGCAGGGCACTAGGGTGTGTTGCTAAACCGCTGGCCGTCGCGAGCGTCGTCCAGCGCGTGCGATGGCAAGGCGCGGGAGCGCAGGCGGGCCGGTGGCCCGTCAAGCGAGCGCAACGCAGCCAGCGTGCGTGATGGGCGGCGCGGAGCAGGCCATGGGTTTAGCAACGCGCCCTAGTGCCGGCCGGTGCGTCGCCGCCCCTCGACGTCGTACGACACACCGCCGGCGACGTCGAGCCGCACGCCGTCGCCCACGCGCCACTCCCCCGCGTCCCGGCAGCGCAGCCGCCCGTCCGCGACCTCGACGTCGAGCAGGACACCGTCCTCGGTGCCGACGACGCGGACGACCCGGCCGGCCAGCGCGCCGTCGGCCGAGACGCGCACGTGGGCGGGACGGGTCAGCAGGGAGCCGCCTGACTCCGCGAGGTGGCCGTCGTACCCGAGGAAGCGTGCGACCTGTGCGGTCGGCGGCGCGGCCAGCAGGTCGCGCGGCGGACCGTCGGCGACCACCCGTCCCTCGGTGAGGACGACGACCCGATCGGCGAGTGCCCACGCGTCCGCACGGTCGTGGACGACGACGACCACGGCACCGGACGCGTCTCGCAGCGCCGAGGAGGTGTCCTCGACCAGCGACTGGTGGGTCTCGCCGTCGAGGCCGGCGAACGGCTCGTCGAGGAGGAGTACGTCCGGCCGGCAGGCCACGCCGCGAGCCACGTGCACGCGCCGGCGCTCGCCTCCCGACAGCGCTGCCGAGGGTCGCGCGGCCAGGTGCGCCGCGCTCATCTGCTCGAGCGCCTCCATGGCCCGGGTGCGCCGCCCGGGGCGGGGCACGCCCCACCACGCGAGCGCGAGCTCGACGTTGGCGCGGACGGTGCGACGGGCGAGCCCGGGTGCCTGCAGCACCGTCGCCACACGCCCGTGGCGGCTCACGCTTCCCGCGGCGGCCGGCGCCACGCCTCCGAGGCACTCCAGCAGCGTGCTCTTCCCCGCACCGTTGGGGCCGAGCAGGGCGACGACCTCTCCGGGCGCGACCGACAGGTCGACGTCGTGCACCACCCGTGCGCCGCCGCGGGCGACCGACAGCCCCGAGACGTCGAGGAGGGCGCTCACGAGGCACGCACCGTGGCGCGCGGACCGCGGCGGCCGGCGTACTGCAGCCAGGTCAGCGCCGCCACGACCAGCAGGATCAGCGCCAGCAGCAGGATGCCGACCGCCATCGCGCCGGCGTAGTCACCGGCCCCGACGCGTTGCAGCGCGGCGCTTGCCAGCGTCTGGTCGTAGCCGACGACGTTGCCGCCGACGAGCACGACCGCGCCGACCTCGGACAGCCCGCCGCCGATCGCGGCGATGGTCGCGGCGAGGATGCCGATGCGGGCCTCACGGACCGCGAGCACGCCGAGGGCCAGGCGCGAGGCGCCGAATGCCCGTCCCTGGTCGAGCAGCCCGACGGGCAGGTCCCGGATCGCGGACGCGGTCAGCGCGACGACGACGGGCACGGCGAGGACGGTCTGGGCGACGTACACACCCTTGAGCGAGAAGCCGAGCCTCAGGAAGCCCAACGGCGCCTCGGGGAAGAACAGCAGCGTGAGCACCACCCCGACCAGCACCGGCGGCAGGCCGAGGCCGGCGTTGGCGAGGACGAGCAGGGCGCCGCGGCCGCGGAACCGTCCGATGCCGAGCGCGACCCCGATCGGCAGCCCGATGACCAGTCCGGCCAGGGTCGAGACGCCGGCCACCTGCAGGGTCACGCGGACGACCTGCCAGATCCCGGAGCCGGGGGTGGTGATCTCCTGCCAGGCCTGCCGCAGTCCCTCGAGGAAGAAGCTCACGGTGTCGCCGGAGCACTCGGCGAGGCCGCGGCTCCGCCCTTCTTGGGTACGACGTACACCAGGCGACCGTCCTTCAACCGGTACACCTGCCCGACCTGCGTCCCCTGCCCGACCACCTTGCGATCGCTGCTCGGCACCTGCTTGACCTGGGCGTCCTTGGGCACGGTGATCTGGTCCTTCGGCCGCTGCACGGACTGCTCGGTGAACTGCTTGGACAGCTGCAGCGACGACAGCGCGGCGAGCAGGAAGCCGAGGGAGAGCACGATGCCGATGTCGAACATGTTGACCAGCCCGTCCAGCGGGTCGCCGGCGCGGTCCTCATGGCTGGTGGCGCGGCGACGGACGGGGATCACGGCGCGCTCCCGACCGGTACGTCGGCCGCCGTCGCGGTCCCAGGCCTCTCCTCGCGCAGCTCCGGCAGGTCGCCGGGCTCGGCGGTGAGGACGGAGGCGACGTACTCGAGGTCGGAGAGGCTCTGGGAGTAGATCCGGTCGCGGTACAGCGACAGCGCGAACCCGGCCAGCCCGACCAGCAGGCCCAGCACGGTGACGCTGAAGGCCAGCTGCAGGTTGTCGGTCAGCGAGGTGACGTTGCCGCGGGCCAGCCCCTCGAGCGCCGGCGAGAGCGGGATCAGCGTGCCCATCAGGCCGAGCGCCGGGCCGGTGCGGACCAGCAGCCGGGTGCGCCCGAGCCGGCGTGTGCAGTCGAAGTCGTAGTCGGCGAGCTGCTTGGCCATCAGCGGCTCGGCCCCGGGCGTGCCGGCCAGGTGCGCCCACCGGTCCAGCACGCGGCGCATCGACGGTGTCCAGGCGGCGCCGGCCAGCGTGGTCGCCGCCTGGTCGCGGTCGCCGGCGTCGACGGCGGTACGCCCCGCGCGGGCCGCGCGCGCCAGCGCCGGGAACCGACGTCGTACGACTTGGGCGAGCTCGAGCGCGAAGGCACCGATCTCGACCACCACGACGACCAGGCTGAGCACGGTGAGGATGACGACCGGCAGCTCGAGGGCGGCCGCGACCTTGAAGACGACCTGGTAGAAATCGTCGCTCACGAGGACCTCCATGGGGGTTCGGGGAGCCGGCGGGTCAGCCAGCGGGACCGGGTGGCGCTGCCGAGGCCGAGTAGCACGACGGGTACGCAGGCCAGCAGCCACCGCCAGTCGGTGGGCAGATCGGTCGCCCGGCGCGTGGTGGCGGACGCGACCTTCGGTGAGGACCCCGTCGGCTGCGGCACCGCCCGAGCCAGGGCCGCGTCGATCAGGATGCCGTTCACGCGCTCGCCGTCGGCGACGGGTTGCTGCTTCTGCTTGCCGCGCCGTCGCGTCGTGCCGCCGTCGGTCGAGGCGGTGGCCGGGCCGTTCGTCGTCGCCGACGTGCCGGGGCTGCCGGTGGTTCCACTGTCGTTGCTCCCGCGAGCACCCTGGCCACCCTGGCCCGCGCCCCCCTTCCCGCGCACCCCGCCGGCCTGCTTGCCCTGCCCCGATCCGCCGGTGGTGGGCCCGTTCTCGGTGTCACCACCGACACCGGGCGTCCCGGGGTCGGTCGGTGGGTCACCGACCTTGACCCTGAGGCCCGCGATCCCGCCACCGTCGGGCGTCTGGACGTCGGCGTGCACGGGATACCTGCCGTCGCCCTCCCACTGGTGGGTCACGCTTTGGCCCTTGCCCGGAGGAGAGCCGTCCCCGAAGTCCCACGTCACGGTGGCGTCCGCCGGCGGTGGCTCGCCGGCGACGGTCGCCGTGAAGGTGACCGGCTCGTCCTCGAGGCTGCTCGTCGGACCCTTCACGTCCACGTCCAACAGCGTGCCCGAGGCCTGGACGCTGCCGGTGATCTCGTGAGCGGCGAATTGGTCGACTCCCCCGCCCTGCTTGGACCGGATGAAAGTGATCTGCGCGCTTGCCGTGCTGGCTTGGTAGAAGGCCGGCGGCCGCTCCTCGGAGGTGCCCAGGTCCTCTCCGGACAGGGTCAGCGGCTGCGAGCCGTTCATGATCACGACACTCTCGACCTGCTGCGGACGGATGTGGAGCAGGTCCACGAGGATCGCGTGCACCGACGTCGTCTCCTGAGTCGTGCTGTAGTCGCCGTAATCCGTGTACCCACGATCACTGGCGCCCTTGACCGCGTCGACGGAGAAGGTCCGATGATCTGGCACGGCGGACCCGTCCTCCTGCACGTCGAGCGTCAGGCAGCCCTGGTCACAGACATCGGCGCCGACAGCCAGGGGAGCAGGTGCGGCGACGAGCATGCCGGCGGCCGCGGCCAGGACCAGGGGTCCCGACCGCAGCCGCCGTGGTGCGCCGCCGATGGGTACTGCCCTACTTCGGACTCTGGAACGACTTCACGGCGCTGTACGACGCGGAGACACCGGGGCTGGTGTAGCGCACGTAGTAGCGCCACGCCCCCGTCGGGAAGCTCTGCGCCACCGTCCAGGAGGTCGCCCCCTGGGCGAGCACGACGGCCGCACCCTGCTGGGCGGAGGTGGCGCCCTTGCCCGGCACGCGGAACACGGTGATCTTCGCGCCCGTGCCGGCCGCGGGTGCGACGGTCCCCTTGATCGTCACGATGTGTCGGTTCGCGCCGGTGCCGGGCGCCCCTGACGTGATCGTGACCGCACCGCCGACACCGACGGTGCCGATGGTGGCCTCCATCGGCTGCAGGATGTCGCCGAACTGCGGGTTCAGCGCGGCGTTCTCGATCTTGGTGATCTGCGGCGTCCGGACGCTGTACGTCGTGCCCTGGGTCGGCTTCACGGAGAAGATGTAGCGACCGACGCTGTTGGAGGTGAAGCTGTCGACCTTGGTCGGCTGACCGCCCGAGGTGGCGGCGTACAGGTCGACCGGGACGCCGCTCAGCGTGGGCGTCCCCGGCGTCGCGTTCGCGATGCCGCCGCGGATGGTGACGGTGGACCCCGCCGTGACCTTGGTCGGCAGCGCGTCGGAGGTGTTCAGCGGAGCCGCGGAGGGGATGAACCCGGCGGAGCGCCCCGTGCCGAGGTAGGCGCCGATCTTCTTCTGCTCCTCGGGCGAGGTGAGGAAGTCGAGGAACTTCTTCGCGTTCGCAGCACTCACCTGGCCGCCCCCGTCGAACTTGGCCGGGTTGATCGCGTAGCCGTGGAAGGAGTTGACCAGCAGGTCGGCCCCACCGGGCGCGGAGGCCGCGTTGTCGCGCGCCACGATCTGCAGGTTCTTGGCCTGGCCCTGGCTCTGCAGGTACGCATACGTGCCACGGTCGGTGAACACGTAGCAGTTCGAGCCGTTGCCGCCGACGTTGTCGCCGCACTGGTCGCCGGCCGTCACGTTGGCGGCCTGGCCGAACCCGGTCACCTTGTACCAGGACGGGTAGGGCCGGGAAGTCTCGGTGGTGGAGCAGTCGCTCCCGGCGGCGTCAGAGGTCACCGGCGCCTTCCCACCGCCCTGTGCAGCGGACACGGTGCAGGTGGAGACGCCGCTGGTCAGCGCCCAGATCGCGTGCTCCTGGACAGTGGTGCCCGGCGTACTCCCGCGGGAGACGAACTTCGCCTTCCCTGACGCACCGGCAGCCGCGATCTTCGCGAAGGCTGCGGCTGCATCGGAGGACGGCTGTCCGCCGCTGGTCACGCCGGCCGGGTCGCCCTTGGGGCCGAGCAGCACGTAGTCACCCCAGAACAGCGAGCGGCCGTACGGCTCGGCGGAGTAGCCGTCGGCGACGAACTGGTTCTCCAGCGATGCGGCGTGCACCAGCAGCGCACTGAAGGACCCGGTCTTGGCCGAGGCGATCGCGGCACCGGTCCCCTGCGGGGTGTACTGCAGATCGATACCGGTGGCCTTCTCGAAGTCGGGCTCGATGACGTTCTGGACCAGACCGGAGTCGGAGACGTCGGTGGTGCCGACGACCTTGATGACGGAGTCGTCCGCGTGGGCGGGAGCGACACCGAGGGAGACGGCCACCGAGGCCAGCAGGCCGATGGCGCACGCGAGGGTGCGTGAGCGGTGTGTGAGGGTCACGGGAGAGTCCTATCGCACTACCTAGGAAATATCTTGGTAACACCGAATCCGTCTCGGCAGATGAGTCGCGCGTGAGGCAACGGGTCGGCGCGGGCGGGGTTGCGACGCCCTACGTTGGCCGATGTGGAGCTGCGCTACCGACTCGCGCTGGTGACCGGCGCGGGTACGACGCTGGGCCGGGAGGTCGCCGTACGCCTCGGCCGGGCGGGCGCTGGCGTCCTGGCCGCCGACCCCGACACCGCCGCGGCGCAGGAGACCGCCAGGCTGGTGCGCGAGCGACGGGTCTGGGCGGCGAGCGTGCAGGTGGACACGCACGTCGAGGCGGACGTACGGCTGCTCGCCGCGCGGGTGCACGACCTCGGTGGCGTCGCGCTGGTCGTCGACGCGGCCGGCGGCTCGTACGACGCCTTCCTGCGCGACCTGCTCGCCCAGGAGGGCGAGCCTCGCTGGGTCGACGCCGCCACCCTCAGCAGGCTCGGGGGACGCGGAGCGATCGGACTGCTCCGGGCCGGCTGAGGAGCCGGCCGTCACCAGAGCCCGGGCTCCTCCTCCTGCACGGAGACCGGAGCGGGACGTGGGGCGTCCTTCGGCTGCTCGTGGCTGGCGGCCACGGCCAGCCTGTCGACGAGGTCGTTCATCGGGTGCCCGGAGTGCCCCTTGACCCAGGCGAACTCGACGTCGCCGCGCTCGTTGACCAGGTCGACGAACGGCTCCCAGAGGTCGCGGTTCGCGACCGGCTGCTTGGCGGCGTTGCGCCAGCCGCGCTTGTGCCACCCCTTCCACCAGCCCTGTCGGAAGCAGTTGACGACGTACGTCGAGTCGGAGACCACCCGCAGCGGACCCTCGAGCGTCTGCACGGCCTCGTACGCCGCCCGGATCTCCATCCGCTGGTTCGTGGTGTGCGGGTCGCCGCCGGAGCCCTGGGGGCCGTCCCGGACGGCCCAGGCCCAGCCCCCCGGACCGGGGTTCCCCTTGCACGCACCGTCGGTGTAGACCTCGATCACGGCGCTCACCCTATGCGGGACTCGGGACCCTCCAGCGGCACCCAGCCGCGCAGGAACGACAGCACCCGCTCGGCCGGCATCTCGCACGGGCGCAGGACCGCGCCGGCGTCGGTGAGGTAGACATTCGCGCTGACCACGCCGCTGCCGCCGAGCTCCTCGGCGTACACCGCGACCGAGCGTCCGCCCGCCGCCTCGGTACGACGCAGACCCCAGCGCGCCCCGGCGAAGCGGACAGCGCTCCACCCCGTGGGCACCCGTGCCAGCAGGTCGAGCAGCGGCTCAGCCATCGGTCCGTACGACGACGTCGACCCGGCGGACGGCCACGCCCCACCGGTGCACCCGCGTCTCGAGCGCCGCACGCACGGTCTCGGCGGCCCGGACGTTGCTCGCCGCCAGCTCGGCGACGGTGGTGCGGCTCGCGAGCTCGCGCAGCGCGGCGACGGCCTCACGCTCGACGGCGTACGACGCGTCGTCGACCGCGGTCAGGTAGCGGACCGGGTCGTCGACCCGGTACACGACCCGCAGCTCGGCCGCGACGGAGGCCGCGTCACTGCTCGACACCGATGCCGTGGCGGAGACCTGCCGGTCGGTGGAGGACACGACGCTCACCTGCTCGCGCGGCGGGAGCCAGAGCAGACCGGCGGTGACCATGCGGACGTACGTCCCCTGCTGCGTCACCACGCCCACGTGGCCCGCGGGCACCATCCTCAGGCGGCTCGCCCCCGCCACCAGCGCGGCCGCCACCAGGACCACGATCACCACGATCACCATGTCGGGCTCGAGCCTACGAGCCCGTGGCCCGCGTCTGACGACGGCCGCTGCTTAGGATCGTCCGCACACCCCACCCCCGAGCCGACCTGCGGAGCACACCTTCGATGTCTCGAGTCACCGAGGCCGCCGACGACGCCAAGAGCCGGCTGGCCCGCGCCCGCGAGCGCTGGCCCGTCCTGGACCACGTGATCCGCATGCAGCAGCGCTACGGCGCCGCCAACGCCTCGCAGCAGGCCGGCGCGGTGACGTACTTCGCGTTCCTCTCCTTCTTCCCGCTGCTCGCGCTGGGATTCTTCGTCGTCGGGATCGTGGCGCGGGTCTACCCGGGCGTGCGCCAGAACCTGCTCGACGGCATCGACCAGGTGCTCCCGGGCCTCATCGGCAACGGGTCGGGCGAGCTCTCCCTCGACGACGTCCAGACGTTCGCCGGGTTCGCCGCGGTCATCGGCGTCCTCGGTGTGCTGTACGCCGGCCTCGGCTGGCTCTCCAGCCTGCGCGAGGCACTCGTCGTGGTCTTCGACCTGCCGCCCGGGGAGACGCCGAACTTCGTCGTGGGCAAGCTCCGCGACCTGATCAGCCTGGTGCTCCTCGGCGTCGTCCTGATCGGCTCGGTGGCGATCTCCGGGGTGGTCGGTGCGTTTTCCGGGGCGCTGCTGGACCTGGTCGGCCTGGAGACGACGTTCGCCTGGCTGGTGACGCTGGTGTCGGTGCTGCTCGGGCTCGCCGCCAACGCGCTGCTGTTCTACAGCCTCTTCCGGCTGCTCGCCGCCCCGCCGCTGTCGAACCGGGCCCTGTGGTCCGGCGCCGCGCTCGGCGCGATCGGCTTCGAGATCCTCAAGCAGCTCTCCTCGCTGCTGCTCGCCTCGACGAAGAACCAGCCGGCGTTCCAGGCGTTCGGGATCGCACTGATCCTGGTGGTCTGGTTCAACTACTTCTCCCGGGTCGTGCTCTACGCCGCCGCCTGGGCGCACACCGACGCCGACGCCACCGCGGACCGCGAGGCGGCGGAGGCGCAGCGGCTCGCCGACGAGGAGGCCGAGCGCACCCGATTCGTCGCCCCGACGGAGCCGCAGCGACTCTCCCCGGCCGCTGTGTTCGCCGCCGGCGCCGCCTCCGCGGTCGCTCTCGTGGGCGTCGTACGACGCAGGGCGCGGCCTCCTCGGTGACCTGCGGACCGCTCGTCGCTCAGACCGCGACGGGCTCCCGGGTCTCCGCCTCCGGCCCGAGCACGTCCGCAGTGCGTGGCGCGTCGTACACCGCGTGGTCGAGGATCCCGGACCGCTTCGCCACGATCACGGGGACGAGCGCCTGACCGGCCACGTTGGTCGCCGTCCGCATCATGTCCAGGATCGGGTCGATGGCCAGCAGCAGCCCGACACCCGCCAGCGGCAGCCCGAGGGTCGACAGGGTGAGCGTGAGCATCACGACCGCACCGGTCAGCCCGGCCGTCGCGGCCGAGCCGACCACCGACACGAACACGATCAGCAGGTAGTCGGCGAGCGACAGGTCCACGCCGAAGACCTGGGCCACGAAGATCGCCGCCAGTGCCGGGTAGATCGCCGCGCAGCCGTCCATCTTGGTCGTGCTGCCCAGCGGCACGGCGAAGGAGGCGTACTCCTGCGGCACACCGAGGTTGCGCACCGTCACCCGCTGGGTGACCGGCATCGTGCCGACCGAGGACCGCGAGACGAAGGCCAGCCAGATGGCGGGCCACGCGCCGGTGAAGAACTTGACCGGGCTCAGCCCGTGCGCTCTGACCAGCACGGGGTAGACGACGAGCAGCACCAGCAGGCAGCCGACGTACACGTCGACGGTGAAGGTGGCCAGTGGCGCGAGCAGGTCCCAGCCGTACTGCGACACGGCGCGCCCGATCAGCCCCAGCGTCCCGAGCGGCGCCAGCCGGATGATCCACCACAGGATCGTCTGCATGATCGCCAGCAGCGACTCGGTGAAGTGCAGGAAGGGGTCGGCCTTCTCCCCGGTCTTCAGGATCGCCACGCCCACGACCAGTGCGATCACGACGATCTGCAGCACGTTGAAGCCGACCACCGAGCTGAGTGTCCCTCCGTCGTCGGTGGTGTCGACCTCCAGGCCGAGCGGGTTCCCGGGGATGATCCCGGCGAGGAAGTCCGTCCACGAGCCGCGCGAGCCGTCGTACGACGCGTCGCCGGCGGTCAGCGTCGTCGACCGGCCCGGGTTGGTGAGCAGCCCCAGCCCGATGCCGATGGAGACCGCGATCAGCGAGGTGATCGCGAACCAGGCGAGCGTGCGCAGCGCCAGCCGGGTCGCGTCGGCGACCTCGCGCAGCCGGGCGACGCTGACGACGATCGCCGAGAAGATCAGCGGCGCGACCGCGGCCGTGAGCAGCGTGACGAACGTCGACCCGACGGTGTCGAGGGTCGTGGAGAGCCAGCCGAGGTCGCCCGTCCGGGCAACGAGGCCGAGCACCACGCCGAGGACGAGACCGAGCAGGACCTGGAGCCAGAAGGGAACCTTGCGCACGGGTGGGCCAACCGCGACGGGTACGCCGGTTGTTCCCCCGCTGCTCCCTGCGGTGACGGAGGTCTCGACGCGGTCCGGCTCAGGACACCGCCTCCCTGCTCGACCGCCTCCCCACCGAAGCCCCGACCACCACGGGCCCACGAGCCGGTGAACCCGACCCGAGCGCCGCCGCGGGTGGTTGAGCCCGAACCGAGCGCCGCCGCGGGTGGTTGAGCCCGAACCGAGCGCCAGCGAGGCAGGACGTCGAAACCACCCGCACCCGCAGCACCCGCCAGACCAGCCCGTCCGCCAAAGCCCGTCCGGGAGGTCTCGACGCGGTCGTCGCTGGCGCTCCTCCCTGCTCGACCACCTCCCCACCGAAGCCCCGACCACCACGGGCCCACGAGCCCACGAGCCCACGAGCCCACGAGCCCACGAGCCAGTGAACCCGACCCGAGCGCCGCCGCGGGTGGTCGAGCCCGAACCGAGCGCCGCCGCGGGTGGTTGAGCCCGAACCGAGCGCCAGCGAGGCAGGACGTCGAAACCACCCGCACCCGCAGCACCCGCCAGACCAGCCCGTCCGCCAAAGCCCGTCCCGGAGGTCTCGACGCGGTCGTCGCTGGCGCTCCTCCCTGCTCGACCACCTCCCCAGCACCGTCGTCGCTGACGCTCCCTTCGACGAGCTCAGGTCATCGCCTCCCTGCTCGACCACCGAGCCAGGCAGCCGACGATGGCGGTGCTCGATCACGGCCCGCTGCCCGCGGGTAGCGTCAGGCCCGTGAGCCTGATGACCCGGTCCCTGATCACCACCGGGCTCGCGGCGAACGCCCTCCGCCCGCTGCGCGGCCAGCGCACCTCCATCGGCCTCTTCGGCGTCGGCCTGCTGGCCGGCGAGCTGGCGCCCCAGCTGCTGGCGGCGACCGCCGCGGACACGGCGTACTCGCTGCTCCGCGGCCGCGCCCGCACCCGCGACCTCGTCGCGGCCGGGGCCGCCGTCGGCGTGCTGGCCTCGCTGGTACGCCCCGCGTGGGGTGCCGGGCGAGCCGTCGAGGAGGCCCTGGAGGCGGGCATCGGCGCCGACTACGCCACCCGCCTCGACCACGCCCCCACCCCTGCCGAGCTGCGCACGCAGTGGCGCCCGCTCACCCACCCGTTCCGGATGCGGCTGCGCGAGGTGGAGCGGATCCGGGACATCGCCTACGCACCGGGCGGCGTACGCCACCGGCTCGACGTCTACCGCCCCAAGCCGGTCCCGGGCGACCCTCCGCTGCGCGACGCGCCGGTGCTCGTCCAGGTGCACGGCGGCGCCTGGGTCTACGGCTCGAAGAACGCCCAGGGCCAGCTGCTGATGAACCGGATGGCCGCACGCGGCTGGGTCTGCGTCGCGGTCAACTACCGGCTCTCCGACAAGCACCCGTGGCCCGCCCAGATCGTCGACGTGAAGCGCGCGCTGGCGTGGGTGAAGCAGCACATCGGCTCCTACGGCGGGGACCCGACGTACGTCGTCCTCACCGGCGGGTCGGCCGGCGGCCACCTCACGGCGCTGGCGGCGCTGACGCCGGGCGACGCCGAGTTCCAGCCGGGTTTCGAGGACGCCGACACCAGTGTGGCGGCGGCGGTCCCGTTCTACGGCGTCTACGACGTCGCCGGCCTCGACGGGACGCGTGAGTCCAAGCGGATCCGCAACTTCTTCGGCCGGCGGGTGATCCACGAGCGACCCGACGAGCAGCACGTCGAGACGTTCCGGCGGGCCTCACCGCTGACCCGGGTCCGCGAGGACGCGCCGGACTTCTTCTGCCTGCACGGGAGCGCGGACACCGTCGTCCCCGTCGGGCAGGCACACGGCTTCGTCACCGCGATGCGGGAGCGCTCGCGGGCGAGCGTGACGTACGCCGAGCTGCCCGGCGCCCAGCACGCCTTCGAGACCTTCGCCTCGATCCGTTCCCAGCACACGATCAAGGCCGTGCAGCGCTGGCTGGAGTGGCACCGGGCGGGCCGCACGTGACCACCTCGGACCAGGTCCTCGCGCACGCGCGTGCCGCCAAGGGCTTCATGCCGGACGACGAGGGCGCGCTGCTGCACCGCACCGCGCTGGCCCACCTGCCGCACGGGCCCGCGCTCGAGGTGGGCACGTACTGCGGGAAGTCGGCGCTGATCTTGGCCGCCGCGGCGCTCGACACCGGCCCGGACGCAGTGGTGTTCACCGTCGACCACCACCGCGGGTCGGAGGAGAACCAGGCCGGCTGGGAGCACCACGACGCCGGGCTGGTCGACCCGGAGACGGGCCTGATGGACACCATGCCGGTCTTTCGCCGCACCCTCCAGCGGGCCGGGGTCGAGGACCGCGTCGTCGCCGTCGTCGGCCGCTCGCGCACCGTGTCGGCGCACTGGCGGACGCCGCTGGCGCTGCTGTTCATCGACGGCGGGCACGCCGAGGAGCACGCGCAGGCCGACTACGCGGGTTTCGCTCCCTGGGTCGGCCCCGGCGGTGCGATGGTGATCCACGACGTGTTCGAGGACCCCGCCGACGGCGGGCAGGCGCCGTACCACGTCTGGCAGCGGGCGGTGGACTCCGGCGACTTCGTGCCGGCGACGACCGTCGGGTCGATGCGGGTGCTGGAGCGCGTCTAGGGACTACCGCTTCTTCTTCGGGCGGCGCTTGCGCGGCGTTGCGATGACCACGAAGTGGAGGTACTGGCTGTTGCCCGCGAAGCGGGCGAGGTGCGTGCGCGCCCAGGTCTTCCACTTCTCCGTGCCGATGCCGTAGCCGGTGTCGGCGAGGCTGTTCACGCCGGTCGTGCTGATCACGCGGTAGCCGCTCTGGCGGAACATGTCCTCCATCGAGGACTTGGTGAAGAAGCGCACGTGGGTGCGGTCCAGGATCCCCATCTCGGTGTACGTCCAGTGGCCGCGCGCCAGCCGGAGCACGTTGGGCAGCCACTGCACGTTGGGGATGCCGGCGAAGATCCGACCGCCCGGGTTCAGGTGCTTGCGGGCCGCGCGCAGGGTCTCCCACGGGTCGACGATGTGCTCGAGCACGTCGTTGAAGCAGATCAGGTCGAACTTCTCCTCGGAGTCCGCGAGCACGTCGGGGAAGTAGCCCGTGTGCACCTCGTCGAACTCGTGCCCGACCCGCGCCACCTCGGCCTGGCTCGCCACCGGCTCGATGCCCACCAGGCGTGCGTCGGGACCCAGCGCGTCGCGCAGCGAGAAGCCGAACCCTCCTCGCGAGCACCCGACGTCGAGCGCCGAGCGTGCGTCGGTCGGGATCAGCGGCGCGAACTCCGGCCGGGGAGCGTCGGGGTAGACGGCCTGCTGCTGGGGGTGCGACACGCGGGCGACCCTAGCTCAGGCGCTCAGCCGGCAGCGGCAGTCACCCTCGAGCTCGCGCACAGCGGGCAGCGAGTCGCCACGCATGATGCCCGCACCGGGAGTGCTGCGCGAGAGCGCGTCGACCGCGAGGACCTGCGCGGCAGCGGTGTACGTCGTCTGCTCCGGCGGCCAGTTGCCCTCGTCGGGGAAGACGAACCCCGTCCAGTAGCGGCCGTCCTCGAGCCGGAGGTGCTGGGAGTCGCCGAGCACCCGGCACGCCCGGTCCCGCTCCCCCAGCGCGTCCAGCGCCATCACCAGCTCGGCGGTCTCGGCGCCGGTCACCCACGGGTTGGTGTCCACGCACCGCACCCCGAGCCCCGGCACCACGAAGTCGTCCCAGCGCGTCGCCAGCAGTGCTGCGCCCTCGGCACCGCGGACCACCCCGGCGAGCACCGGGTAGTACCAGTCCATCGAGTACGTCGACTTGTCGGCGAACGCGTCGGGGTGCTCTCGCACCGCGTGGCCCAGACGGCCGGCGGCCTCCTCCCACCGCGGCGCCGGCGCGTCGAGCAGGGCAGCCAGCGCCAGCCCGGCGCGCAGCGAGTGGTGGATCGAGGACGACCCGGCCAGCATCGCCTCGTCGCTCGCCTCCCCCGGCGCACCGTCGGTCCACTCCCTGCTCCAGGCGATGCCACCCCAGGGCAGCTGCATCGAGCAGACGTAGTCCAGCCCCGCACGCACCGCCGGCCAGCACCGCTCCACGAACGAGCGGTCGCGACGCACCAGCCAGTGGTGCCAGACACCGACCGCGAGGTAGGCGCTCATGTTGGTCTCGCCGCTGTCGTCCTCGACCTCACCGCGGACGATCTTCATCGGCCACGAGCCGTCGGCGCGCTGCAGCTCGAGGCACCAGTCGTACGCCGCCTCCGCCGCGGCCACCTGGCCGGCGACGAGGAGGGCCATCGCGGCCTCGACGTGGTTCCAGACGTCGACGTGCTCCCCGGTCGTCCACGGGATCGCCCCGTCGGGCTCCTGCATGGCGGCGATCGATCGCCCCGTGGCCTCGACCTCGTCGGCCGAGAGCACTCCCGGAAGAGCGGGCACGCTCACGCGGGCTTGTGGAGGTAGAGCACCATGCTCTTGCCGACCAGCGGGTCCAGCACCTGCTCGGCGCCGCGAGTCAGCCGCGAGAGCCCCTTCGTGCGCATGATGTCCCAGACCAGCACCTGGTGGTACGCCTTCACGAGCGGGTGCGTGTCGTTCTCGACGCCGACGGCGCACTTGAGCCACCAGTACGGCGCGTGCAGCCCGTGCGCGTAGTCCTTGCCGTCCAGCTCGAGCCCCGCCTTGGTGAGCTTGTCGGCCAGCTCGGCGTCGGTGTAGATCCGGATGTGCCCGCCGGGCGTGTCGTGGTACTCCCGCGAGAGCTTCCAGCAGATCACCTCGGGGAACCACCGCGGCACGGTGACCGCGATCGTGCCGCCGGGCCGCAGCACCCGGACCAGCTCGCGGATCGCCGCGATGTCGGCGGGGACGTGCTCGAGGATCTCGGCGGCCACCACCCGGTCGAACTCGCCGTCGGCGAAAGGCAGCGAGAGCGCGTCGCCCTCCTTGATGTCGGCGGCGGCGCCGGCGGGGACCTCGCCCTGCTCCTTCATCGCGCCGAACACCTCGAGGACGTTGGCCAGCTCGTCGGCGTCCTGGTCGAACGCGACGACGTCGGCGCCGCGGCGGTACATCTCGAAGGCGTGGCGTCCGGCGCCGCACCCCATGTCCAGCACCCGGTCGCCGGCGGTCAGGCCCAGCCGGTCGAAGTCAACGGTCAGCACGTGCGCGCTCCTTCTCCTCGATCGCTCGTCGGTACGTCGCCTCGGTGGCCAGTGCCACCGCACGCCAGCTGAAGCGCTCGAGCACCCGTGCGCGTCCAGCAGCCCCCATCGCCGACCTGCGGTCGGGGTCGTCGAGCAGGGCGCCCAGCGCCGTCACCAGCTCGCCCACGTCCCCGGGAGTGACCAGGTCGGCGCACACGCCGTCCTCGCCGACCACCTCGGGGATCGCGCCGGCCCGGCTGACCACCAGCGGTGTCGCGCAGGCCATCAGCTCGGCCGTGGGGAGTGAGAAGCCCTCGTACAGCGACGGCACGCAGGCGACCTCCGCCGAGCCCATCAGCTCGACCAGCTCGGCGTCGCTGACCCCGTGGACGAAGCGCACCACGGACTCCAGCCCGAGCCGCTCGATCTGCTGCTCGGTGGGCCCTCCGGGCGTCGGTCGGGAGACCAGCACCAGCTCGACCTCCCGCTCGGTGCGCAGCTTGGCCACGGCCTCCAGCAGCGTGCTGATGCCCTTCATCGGAGCGTCCGCGCTCGCCATCGCCAGGATCCGTCCCGGGACGCGCGCGGTGCTCGGCGGTACGAACGTGTCGTCGGCACCGAGCGGTACCACCTCGATCCGCTCCGGGTCGACCCCGAAGTCGGCGACGATGTCGCGCCGGGAGGACTCCGAGACGGTGAGCACGTGCCGCAGCCGGCGGGCGACGTGCCCCTGCATGCGGAGGAAGCCGTACCACCGCAGCAGCGCCGGCTTCCGGCGCAGGGGCGCCTGGGCGAGGTCGATGCGCCGGTCGAAGGTGATCGGGTGGTGGATCGTGGCCACCAGCGGGAGGCCGCGCCGCTCGAGGTCCAGCACGCCGTGCGCGAGCACCTGGTTGTCGTGCACGACGTCGAAGTCGTCGGCCCGCTCACGCAGCAGCCGGGCGACCCGCCGCCCGAAGGTCCGCGGCTCCGGGAAGCCGGCGGTGCACATCGTGAGGAACTCCTGCACGTCGATCAGGTCGCGGAACTCGCCGAGCCGCGGGATCCGGAACGGGTCCGGCTCGCGGTAGAGGTCCAGGCTCGGGACCGGGGTCAGCCGCACACCCTCGTCGAGCTCGGGGTAGGGCTGGCCGGAGAACACCTCGACGGTGTGGCCGAGCGCGACCAGCTCGCGGCTGAGGTGGCGGACGTACACGCCCTGGCCGCCGCAGTGCGGCTTGCTGCGGTAGGACAGCAGCGCCACCCGCATGCTCGCCCCTCTCGATTCGCTGGACGGGCACGCACCCGACTTCCGTACATGAGTGTACGGCGGCGGGCCGGCACGTGCCGCGAGGGTGCGGGTATCTCAGCCCCGCGCTGCCGCCAGCCCCTGGGGAAGGCCTCGCTCGGACGGCACGAACAGGAAGTTGTTGACGTAGTCCTCGCTCTTCGGCGCACCGACGGGCTTCGCCGCGCCCGCGTCCTGGTGCTCGGCGAGGCTGAAGTCGGCGACCGGCCGCAGCCGGCCTCGGTGCCAGAACCACCCGTCGTAGCCGTGGCCGGCGAGGAGAGCGAGCACGGCATCGACTCCGCCTGCGTTGTGCCGCTCCTCGCTCTCCAGGATCACCGACGGTCGCGTCGCGCGCAGCGTCTGCTCGGCACCGTGCAGCACCGTGAGCTCGTGCCCCTCGACGTCGATCTTCATGGCGGCGAGCCTCGTGATCCCGAGGTCGTCGACGCGCGTCGTCCGCACGGTGATCCGGCGCTGGTCGAAGCCGGGGTTCGCCGACTCCTGCAGCGACCCGCGGAAGTCCAGGTCGCGACCGTTGCTGGTCGGGATCCACATCGTCGTCTCCCCCGCCGAGTCCGACAGTGCGCACTCGCGCACGTCGACCGCCCGCCCGAAGGTCTCACGCAGTCCGGCCGCGAGGTCCGGGTTGGCCTCCACCGCGACGACCCGGGGGAAGTGCGGCACCGCCGTGAGCGCGTAGTAGCCGCGGTTCGCGCCGACGTCGAGGAACGCGCCACGACCGTCCGCGAGCCGGCTGACCAGACCGAGCTCGGGCTCGACCGGTGCCACCTTCTGCTCCACCACCGCGCGGAGCTCGCGGTAGCCCGCCCTGGCCTCGAGAGCGCGTCGTCGCCAGCGAGTTCTCACACCCATCTCGCCGATCATGCCGGGCACGGACGACAAGTGCGAACGAGACCGGGAGGGGCTCTCGCCGAGCGGACCAAAACCCACGCGTCTCTTCTGATTTGTACCTAAAGTTCTGTTTGCCCGATCCCGGTCTCAGGAAGAACGCCATGGACGCCCTCGACCTCGCCCCCCACGACTGGCGGCACCCTCGCCCCCTCCGCCGCCCCCGCGTGATCCTCAGGAAGACCCCGGCGAGCGCGAGCCCGACCCCCACCTCCCCTGCGCCTTCGCCGACACCGCCCCCCGCGGCGACCAGGGAGTCCTCGCTGCACCTGCTCCGCAGGTTCACCCACGGCATCACACCGGACCTGCTCGCCCACGCCACGGCGGCGGGCGGAGCCCGAAGCTGGTTCACCGCTCAGCTCGCACCGTCGACGGTCCCCGACCCGGTCGGCGACGAGATCGACGGCTGGTTCGCGTTCCTGCAGCGGACGCCCGAGGAGCTCTACACCCGCAGCCGGAACGACACCGAGGGCGTCTGGGCCGTGATGTGGGACCTCGCCCGCTGGACGGTGTGCCGACGCCTGTCGAGCGCTCGGCAGCTGCAGGAGATGATGGTGGACTTCTGGTCCAACCACCTCAACGTCCCGGTCGGCAACGACGACGCGGCCTACGCGCGCGTCGACTACGACAAGGTGATCCGGGCCAATGCCCTCGGCACCTTCGAGCACCTCCTGCAGGCGGCCGTCGTCCACCCCGCGATGGGCATCAACCTCAACAACAACGTCTCGACCAAGAAGGCGCCCAACGAGAACCTCGGGCGAGAGCTCCTCGAGCTGCACACCGTCGGCGTCGACGGCGGCTACACCGAGGCCGACGTCAAGGCCTCCGCACGCATCCTGACCGGCTACCGGGTGGACCTGTGGCCGGCGTACAAGGCGTGGTACGACACCAGCCGGCACGCCACCGGCACGGTCTCGGTGATGGGCTTCAGCAGCCCGAACACCTCCGCCGACGGCCGGGCCGTGACCCTGAGCTACCTCTCCTACCTGGCCAAGCACCCCAAGACCGCGCGGCACATCGCCCGCAAGCTGTGCGTGAAGTTCGTCAACGACGCCCCCTCGGACTCGCTGGTCACCGCGGTCGCGAACGCGTACACGAGCAGCGGCACCTCGATCCCGGCCACGCTGCTCGCGATGATCGACCACCCCGAGTTCTCCTCCTCGGTCCGCGCGAAGCTGCGCAACCCGATGGAGGACTGGATCGCCACCGTGCGAGCGCTCGGGATCGTGGTCGAGCGGCCGACCACGTCCAGCTCGTTCGTCAACGCCATGCACTGGCAGTACGTCGGCCTCGGCGCCGCGCCGTACGCCTGGTCCGCGCCGAACGGCTACCCGAACGAGGGTGCCGCCTGGGCCAGCGCCGGGCGGATGCTGAACAGCTTCAACCTCCACCGCACGATGGCGGCCCACTACTGGCCCAAGGACGACGCGACGCTCCCCGATCTGCACACCTACCTGCCCGCCTTGCCGGCGACGCTGCAGCAGGTGCTGGACACGGTCGGCACCAGGCTCCTCGGCGAGACGCCCGGCTCCGTCGTCAGCGCCAGCGTCGCCGCGCTGCTCGGCTGGCCACTGAGCAAGCGGGTCACGGCCAGGGAGCTCAACTACTACTGGCCGATCATCGCGATCGCCTGCACGTTGCTCGACTCCCCGCTGCACCTCTACCGCTGATCCGTCACCCCGCACCTCCACCCCCTCGAGGACCACACCATGGACGCCACCACCACCGCCGACCCGTGCGGGTGCCCCGACTACGGCCTCAGCCGCCGCCGGCTGCTCGGCGCCGCCGCGGCGACCACCGGTCTCCTCGCTGCCGGCCAGATGTTCGGCGACGCCTTCCGCCAGGTGGCGTACGGTGCCCCGGCCGGCGGCAACGTGGTCGTCGTGCTCAGCATGCGCGGTGGCGCCGACGGCCTGTCCATGGTGGTGCCGAGCACCGCGGCCGACCAGGCCGTCCTCGCCAAGGCGCGCCCGGACATCTACCTCCCCGCCTCCAGCCTGATCGCCGGCGACGCGCGCTTCGGCCTGCACCCGGCCTTCGCGCCGCTGCAGGACATGTGGAACGTGTCGAAGAACTTCGCGGCGGTCCACGCCGTCGGCCTGCCGGCCCCCAACCGCAGCCACTTCGAGGCCATGAACGTCATCGAGGACGCCGGAGTCGGGGGATCCGCACGGTCGGGGTGGATCAACCGCACCGTCGGACTGGGCACGTCCTACCCCGAGCAGGCCGTGCAGATGGGGTCCGTCCTGCTGCCCGAGTCGCTGGTCGGCGCGGCACCGGCGCTCGGCGCCACCCAGGTCTCGGACGTACGCATCCTGCCCTTCGACCCGAACACCTCCCCCACGCGTCGCAGCGCGGTCTCCCGCATGTGGGAGACCGACACGGGGCCCGGTGGTGCTGCTGTTCGCTCGGCGGTGGCCACCACGCAGGTGCTGGACCCGCTGGCCACCGCGGCGTCGGCCAGCGACTCCGCGAACCCGGTGCACAAGCCGGCGTACCCGGCCGGACCGCTGCAGTCGGTGCTGGCCAACACCTCGGCGCTGATCCGCGCGGACGTGGGCGCGAAGTTCGTCACCGTCGACTACGGCAACTGGGACATGCACCAGAACCTCGGTCGAACCGGCTCGGGCTGGATGTTCGACCAGGTGACCCACCTGGCCGCGTCGCTCAAGGCGTTCTTCGACGATCTCGGCCCGGCCGCGTCCCGGGTCACCCTCGTCACGCTCAGCGAGTTCGGACGTCGCGTGGCCCAGAACGGCTCCGGCGGCGTCGACCACGGCTGGGGAAACGCGATGCTGCTGCTCGGCGCGGGCGTCAAGGGTGGTCAGGTCTACGGCGGCTGGAAGGGCCTGGACCAGCTCACCGACGGTGACGTCACCGTCCAGACGAACTTCCAGAGCGTGCTGTGGGAGGTCGTGTCCCGGCGGTTCCCCGCTCTCAGCGGAGCCCGCTCGACGCTGCTCCCCGACGCCTCGACGACGCCCCTCGGAGTCGTCGCCTGAGCCGGGCCGCGACCGCTCAACCGAGCTTGGTGTGGTCCCAGGAGGCGACGTGCTCGGCGATCACGCGGACGACGACGCGCTTGCGCGCCTGCTGGTCGACCACGGCCTGCGCCAGCTCCCGCTCCTCACCGTCCAACGGCGCACCGTGCATCGCCTCGGCGACCAGCAGGCCGACACGGCGGACCGCGTCGTACTCCTCGACCAGCTCGACGTGGCCGCTGATGCTCACGCCGCGGAGCTCGTCGTACGCGGTGCCGTCCTCCACCAGCGCGGAGACCCGCGGGTCGCGGCGCAGGTTGACCACCTTCTGCGAGCGGCCGTACGTCCAGAAGCTGACCACCCCGTCGTCCGCCACGTAGAACAGCGTGCTCAGGTGCGGGGCGCCGTCCCCGCCGACGGTGGCCACCTGCACCTTCAGGTGGTCGGCGAGGAAGCCCGCCACCTCCGCCTGCGTCATCGCGACCCGGTCGCGCGCGCCGGCCACGTCAGGACCCGTCGCTCGAGTGACCGGGGAACACGTGCGCCGCGGGGTCGATCAGCGTCGCGGCGTTGTTGACCGCCGTGGCGACCTCGCCGAAGCCGACCGCGATCAGCCGCACCTTGCCGTCGTACTCCGTGATGTCGCCGGCGGCGAAGACCCGCGGCAGGTTGGTGCGCATCGAGGAGTCGACCCGGATGTGGCGGTGGTCCAGGTCCAGCCCCCACGCCTCCATGGGACCGAGGTCCGCGACGAAGCCCAGGGCAGCGACGACGGCCTGTGCGGGCCGGGTCAGCACGTCTCCCGCCTTCGTCGTGATCTCGACCTCCTCGACGACCGCGTCGCCTCGCAGCGCGGTGACCTCGGCGTTGGTGACGACCTCGGTGTCCGAGGCGAGTACTGCGTCGACCGTCGCCTGGTGCGCGCGGAACCGGTCGCGACGGTGCACCACTGTGATCGTGCGCGCGATCCCGTCCAGCCCGGCCGCCCAGTCGAAGGCCGAGTCACCGCCACCGACGATCACCACGTCGCGGTCGGCGTACTCGGTGAACGACGGGACGAAGAACACCAGCCCTCGCCCCTCCCAGCCGTCCCCCGAGGGCAGCGGGCGGGCGGTGAACTTGCCGATGCCCGCGGTGATCACCATCGCCTTCGCGCGCACGACCGAGCCGTCGTCCATGGTCATGACCAGGCCGCCGTCGTCGCCGTCGTCGATCTCCAGACCGGTCGCCGTCCGGTCCAGGAGGTACGTCGGTCTCGCGGGCGCCGCCTGCCGGACCAGCTGCTCGACCAGCTCGCGGCCCTTGACCGTCGGGAACCCGGCGACGTCGAGGATGGCCTTCTCCGGGTAGAGCGCGGAGACCTGGCCGCCGAGCTCGGGCAGCGAGTCGACCACGGCGACCGACCAGCCGCGGAACCCGGCGTAGTAGGCGCCGTACAGCCCCGACGGTCCGGCGCCGACGATCAGCACGTCAACCTCGACCTCCCGGGCCGTGGACTCCGGCATCGCCAGCGGGGGTGCGTGGGTCGTCATCGCAGGGTGTGCTCCTGGTCACGGTGGACGGTGGCCCGAACCTACCTCCCGCCGTCCGGTTGCGGTGCGCACCCGCCCCGGTCCACAGCGGACTCCCTGCTCAGGCCTCGGTGGAGGCCTCCTGCTCGGCGCGGTCACGGTGCCGGCTCACCGCCAGGCTCAGCACGGTGGTGACCGCCAGCGTGCCGATGATGACCACCAGCGAGAGCCAGGTGGGGATGTCCGGCGCCCACTCGATGTGCTCGCCACCGTTGAGGAAGGGCAGCTCGTTCTCGTGCATCGCGTGCAGCACCAGCTTCACGCCGATGAAGGCGAGCAGGACGGCGAGCCCGTACGAGAGGTAGATCAGCCGCTCGAGCAGCCCTCCGATGAGGAAGTAGAGCTGGCGCAGCCCCATCAGCGCGAAGATGTTCGCGGTGAGGACGAGGTACGGCTCCTGGGTGAGGCCGTAGATCGCCGGGATGGAGTCCAGCGCGAACAGCAGGTCGGTCGTGCCGAGCGTGAGGATCACCAGGAACATCGGGGTCACCACCCGCTTGCCGTTCTCCCGGCTGAGGATCTTGTTGCTGTTCCACTCCTCGGTGACCGGGAGGTGCTTCGAGGCGAAGCGCACCAGGCGGTTCTCCTCGAAGTCGTCCTCCTCGTCGTCACCCGCGTCCTTGGCCAGCTTCAGCGCCGTGAACAGCAAGAACACGCCGAAGATGTAGAAGACCCAGCTGAACTCGTTGATCGCGGCGGCCCCGACGAAGATGAAGATCGCCCGCATCAGCAGCGCGAGCACGATGCCGACCATCAGCGCGGTCTGCTGGTACTCCTTCGGGACCTTGAAGTTCGCCAGGATGATGATGAACACGAACAGGTTGTCCACCGAGAGGGAGTACTCGGTGAGCCAGCCCGCGAAGAACTCCGTGCCGTACCCGCCCCCAGCGAGCGCGGCGACGCCGACGCCGAAGACGACGGCCAGACCGACGTACACCGCCAGCGCGACCGCGCACTCCCGCATCGACGGCTCGTGGGGTCGCCGGGCGATGACGAGGATGTCGAAGAGGAGGATCGCGACGGTGACCCCGATCGTGACCCACCAGACCCAGGGGGCGATGTCCATGTGCTGACCTCCGGACGGCGTGACGCTGCTCCGGAGGTCTCTTCCACCCGAGCGAGGCGCCGGGTCGACGGCCCCGGGCCCGGATCGCCGGACCGTGATGACGAGATCGCCGCGAAGGAATACTCCCCTCCTACGACCCGGATCCTGTCACACCTGCGCGGCTGCTCCCGCCGACGCACGCGGGCGCAGGCTGGTAGGACTCCCCGGCCGTCGCTTGTATCGTCCGTGGGGACCGATTGAGAAGTCCCGGACCCAGGAGAACCCATGCGTGCACCACTGACCCTCGCCGCCCTCGCCATCGTGGCGACCTCCGCGCTCAGCGCGTGCGGGTCCGACGGGGGCTCCGAGGCCTCCGGTGGCGACAAGGACTCCTACTGCGCCGATCTCAAGAAGGACGCCTCGACCTTCTCCGACCTGGGCGGCGACAACGACATCCAGTCCGTCATCGACAGCTTCCACAAGCTCGCCGACGAGGCACCCGACGAGGTCAACGCAGACTGGAAGGTCCTCGACGGTGCGTTCGTGAAGCTCGAGAGCAGCCTGAAGTCGGCGGGGATCACCGTCGAGCAGTTCGACAAGGTGCGCAGCTCCGGGGGCAAGAACCTCCCCGACGGCGTCGACCCCGCGAAGCTGCAGAAGGTCACCTCCGAGCTGCAGAGCGTGGACAGCACCAAGCTGCAGACGGCGAGCGACAACATCGAGAAGCACGCGAAGTCGGCGTGCAAGGTCGACCTCTCCCCGAGCTGACCCGAGCCGGCCGGGCTCAGGCGCGTGGTACGACCACGCCGAGCCCGGCCAGGAACCGGTCGACCTCGTCCGCGTCGTACCCCTCGCCCAGGCGGACCGTCGTGACCCCGGACGTCGTGACGCCCGACGTCGGCCGGTCGGCCAGGGCCGCCTCGCGCACGGCGTCCAGCAGGTCGTCGACGGTGCGCATCGAGTAGCGGCGGCCGCGGCGCATGGGCGTGAACTGCGCTGTGCCGACGTACGCCGCCAGCCGCTCGCCCGCGTGCGTCGCGCCGGCGGCGTCGTCGGTCGACCGGGCTCTCGCCCCGGCGATCTCGGCGGTCTCGCCGGCGGCGACCTCCTCGAGCAGCGTGTCGACGGCGCCCATGTCGTAGCCGGGGCTCAGCCGCACCGGGGTGAACCGCACCGCCTCGGCCATCGCGGCGACCGGGCGACCGCCGTCGAGCGCGGCCACGAGCTCGGCGAGGAAGTCGTCGACCTCGCTCATCCGGTACCCCTCGCGCCACCGCACCTGCGGGAAGACCGCGGCACGGACCCGCTGCGCCAGCTCCTCGCCCGAGGTCATCGCCGGACCTCACCCACCGCGAGCCGCACGTCGACGCTCACTTGGTGGCCTCCAGCATCTGGCGCAGCTCCTTCTTCAGGTCCGACACCTCGTCGCGCAGCCGGGCGGCGACCTCGAACTGGAGCTCGGCGGCCGCCGTGTGCATCTGCTCGGTGAGCTGCTGGACCAGCTCGGCGAGGTCCGAGGAGGGCAGGCCGGCGAGATCCGGCATCGCCTCCCGGTCCTTCTGCTCCTGGGTCTTGTCCAGCGTCCGCAGCCCCGGGGTCGGCGCCTTCTTCTGCTTGTTGCCGCGGGCACCGGTGCCGTCCCAGGTCGCGAGGAGCTCCTGGGTGGTCTCGTCCTCGCGGGCCAGCATCTCGGTGATGTCCGCGATCTTCTTGCGCAACGGCTGCGGGTCGACGCCGTGCGCCTTGTTGTAGGCGATCTGCTTCTCGCGGCGCCGGTTGGTCTCGTCGATCGCCGCCTCCATCGACGGCGTGATCTTGTCGGCGTACATGTGGACCTCGCCGGACACGTTGCGCGCCGCGCGCCCGATGGTCTGGATCAGCGACTTGTCGGAGCGCAGGAACCCCTCCTTGTCGGCGTCGAGGATCGCCACCAGGGACACCTCGGGCAGGTCGAGGCCCTCACGGAGCAGGTTGATCCCGACGAGGACGTCGTACTCGCCCAGGCGCAGGTCGCGCAGCAGCTCGATCCGCTTGAGGGTGTCGACCTCGGAGTGCAGGTAGCGGGTCCGGACGCCGGCCTCGAGGAGGTAGTCGGTGAGGTCCTCTGACATCTTCTTGGTGAGCGTGGTGACCAGGACGCGCTCGTTCTTGTCCGTACGGGCACGGATCTCGCCGATCAGGTCGTCGATCTGGCCCTTGGTGGGACGCACCACCACCTGGGGGTCGACCAGGCCGGTCGGGCGGATGATCTGCTCGACGACGTCCGGCTCCCCGTGCTCGTCGGTCGGGACCCGGGACAGCTCGTAGTTGCCGGGGGTCGCGGAGAGGTAGATGGTCTGGCCGATCCGGTCGACGAACTCCTCCCACCGCAGCGGCCGGTTGTCCATCGCGCTGGGCAGCCGGAAGCCGTGGTCGACCAGGTTGCGCTTGCGCGACATGTCGCCCTCGTACATCCCACCGATCTGCGGGACCGCGACGTGCGACTCGTCGACGACGAGCACGAAGTCCTCGGGGAAGTAGTCGAGCAGGGTGTTGGGCGCCGAGCCCCGGGTCCGGCCGTCCATGTGCATCGAGTAGTTCTCGATGCCCGAGCAGGAGCCGACCTGCCGCATCATCTCGATGTCGTATGACGTGCGCATCTGCAGGCGCTGCGCCTCCAGCAGCTGGCCGTTCTTCTGGAAGTAGGCCGTCTGCTCGGCGAGCTCCTCCTCGATGCCCTTGATCGCGCGCTCCATGCGCTCGGGGCCGGCGACGTAGTGCGTCGCGGGGAAGACGTAGAGCTCCTGGTCGTCGCTGAGCACCTCGCCGGTGACCGGGTGCAGGGCCATCAGCCGCTCGACCTCGTCGCCGAAGAACTCCACGCGCACGGCGTGCTCCTCGTAGACCGGGAAGATCTCCAGGGTGTCGCCCCGCACCCGGAAGGTGCCGCGGGTGAACGACATGTCGTTGCGGGTGTACTGGATCTCGACGAGGCGTCGCAGGATCTGGTCGCGGTCGAGCTCGTCGCCGACCTTGAGCCGCAGCATCCGGTCGACGTACTCCTGCGGGGTGCCCAGGCCGTAGATGCACGACACCGTCGAGACCACGATCACGTCGCGCCGGGTGAGCAGCGAGTTCGTCGCCGAGTGCCGCAGCCGCTCGACCTCCTCGTTGATCGAGGAGTCCTTCTCGATGTAGGTGTCGGTCTGCGGGACGTACGCCTCGGGCTGGTAGTAGTCGTAGTAGCTGACGAAGTACTCCACCGCGTTGTCGGGGAAGAGCTGGCGCAGCTCGTTGGCGAACTGCGCGGCCAGCGTCTTGTTGGGCTGCATGACCAGGATCGGGCGCTGCAGCTTCTCCGCCACCCACGCGACCGTCGCGGTCTTGCCGGTGCCGGTCGCACCGAGCAGGACGACGTCCTTCTCCCCGGCCCCGATCCGCTCGGCGATGTCGGCGATTGCGGTCGGCTGGTCGCCGGAGGGCTGGAACTCGGACTGCACGTCGAAGGGCGCGACACGGCGCTCGAGATCGGTCACTGGCCTCATGGGACGAGGCTACGGCTCGGCTCCGACAACTCCCCCACCCCGAGGCCCGACGCCGTCGCACGACAGCACCGCACCAAGGCCCTGTCAGCGGTGGTTGGATGGCGTCGTGGCTCGACAGGCTCCCCTGATCAACCTCGCGCACCCGGTCGTCCGCGTGGTGCGCCGGGTGCTGGCCGTGCTGTTCGGCGTGCCGACGGCCCTGGCCCTCGTCCTCACCGCCGTCGACTCCTACCGGCGCCGTGGGAAGAAGCCGCAGCCGTTCCCCCGCACCCCGCCCCAGCAGGTGACGATCGGCGAGGGCACGGTGACGACGTACACCTACGGCCGCGACCTGTACGACGCCATGCTCGCCGCCATCGACGGTGCGCAGCACCAGGTGCTGCTGGAGACCTACATCTGGAAGGGCGACCAGGTCGGCGAGGAGTTCAAGGAGGCGCTGGTCCGCGCCGCCGACCGGGGCGTCGAGGTGTACGCGATCTGGGACGCGTTCGCGAACCTCGTCGTCTCGCCGCGCTTCCAGCGGTTCCCGCTGCCGGTGCGCGTGCTCGCGTACCCGGTCTACAACGCCGGCTGGCGCTTCTTCGACATCCGCCGCTACGGGCGCGACCACCGCAAGCTCCTGGTGGTCGACGACGACACCGGCTTCGTCGGCGGCTACAACATCGGCTCGGCGTACGCGACCCAGTGGCGCGACACCCACGTACGCATCACCGGGCCGGGGGTGCGCGACCTCAAGCGCGCCTTCGCCGACTTCTGGAACACCCAGCGTCACGTGCACCGCTCGGGCCGCCTGCGCTGGCACGACCGCGGCCCCGGGGAGACCCGAGGCAGCGGCGACCGCGTCGAGACGACCCCGCGACCGCTGGACCACGACAGCGACGACTGGGAGTCGCGGATCCGCGTGCAGCGGAACCTGCCCCGGCAGTGGACGTTCCCGATCCGGTCGATGTACCTCGACGCCATCGACCGCGCACGGACCAACGTCTGGATGACCCACGCGTACTTCATCCCCGACGAGAACTTCGTCGAGGCGCTGGTCTCCGCGGCCCACCGCGGCGTCGACGTGCAGGTGCTGCTGCCGAAGGTCTCCAACCACGTCGTCGCCGACTGGATCGGCCGCGGCTACTTCAACCAGCTGCTCGGTGCCGGGGTGCGGATCTGGCGGTTCACCGGCGCGATGGTGCACGCCAAGACGGCGACCATCGACGGCGCCTGGGCGACGGTCGGCACCGCCAACATCGACCGCCTCTCGATGACGGGGAACTACGAGATCAACCTCGAGTTCATCGACCGCGACCAGGCCGCCACGATGGAGGAGATCTTCCGCACCGACGTGACCAACTCGGAGGAGCTGACCCTGGAGACCTGGCAGCGACGGCGGTGGCAGTCGCGCGCCACGGAGCTGGCGCTCACCCCGCTGCGCCCGTTCCTCTGAACGCCGCCGGCCGACGCGGCAACCTGTGAGCGACGTGCCCGCGCGCTGATTCTTTGCTGAGGAGTGCGCCGCAGCGGCGCGACCGGCGTGGGTCCCTACCCCGCGTCTGGTGAGATGGGCAGCATGAGCGCCGAGGACGAAGCAGCGGTCGCCGACGCGTCGGCGACCCTCGAGCGGGCCCTGATCGAGGTCAAGAAGGTCGTCGTCGGCCAGGACCGGCTCGTCGAGCGGATGCTCCTCGGCCTGCTCGCCCGCGGGCACCTGCTGCTCGAGGGCGTCCCCGGCGTGGCCAAGACGCTGGCCGTACGCACCCTCGCCGACGTCGCCGGGGGCAGCTTCGCCCGCCTGCAGTTCACCCCCGACCTGATGCCCAGCGACATCACGGGCACGCGCGTCTGGCGCGCCGCGCAGGAGACGTTCGACGTCGAGCTCGGCCCCGTCTTCGCCAACCTCGTCCTGGCCGACGAGATCAACCGTGCCCCGGCGAAGGTGCAGTCCGCGCTCCTGGAGGCGATGGCCGAGCACCAGGTCTCGATCGCGGGCCGCAGCCACCGGCTGCCCGAGCCGTTCCTCGTGCTCGCGACCCAGAACCCAGTCGAGTCCGAGGGCGTCTACCGACTCCCTGAGGCGCAGCGCGACCGCTTCCTGATGAAGGTCGACGTGCCCTACCCGACCGGCCAGGAGGAGTTCGAGATCCTGCACCGGATGTCGGTCGACCCGCCCCGGGCGGAGCAGGTCCTGACGCCGGCCGACGTCGTACGCCTGCAGCGCGTCGCGGACGGGATCTTCGTCCACCACTCGGTGATGTCCTACCTCGTCAGCCTCACCGTCGCGACCCGCGACCCGTCCTTCTTCGGGCTCTCCCACCTCGGCGACGTCGTCGAGCTCGGGGTGAGCCCCCGTGCCTCGCTCGGGATGCTGGCGGCCGCCCGCGCGCTGGCCCTGCTGCGCGGACGGTCGTACGTGCTGGCCGGGGACGTCGCCGACGTCGCCTCGGACGTGATGAGCCACCGGCTGCTGCTGTCGTTCGACGCGGTCGCCGACGGCACCGACCCGCGCGACGTCGTCCGCCAGGTGATCGAGCAGATCCCACGCCCCAGCGTCGCCACGCGCGAGGACCCCGACGCGGCGCGTACGGCATGACGGGTCCCGCGCTCCCCTCGCTCGACGCCGCCTCGCGGCGCACGACCCCGCACCAGGTGTTCGAAGGTCTCGACCTGGCGGTACGACGACGTCTGCCCGGTCGCCTGCAGGGCGACCGGCGTGGGCTGCGCCTCGGTCCGGGCACCGAGCCGGAGGAGGTCGTCCGCTACCGGCCTGGCGAGGACGACGTCCGCAGGATCGACTGGAACGTCACCGCCCGCGCCGGCGAACCCCACGTCTGGCGCCCGCTGGCCGAGCACGAGCTGGAGTCGTGGGTGCTGCTCGACGACTCGGCGTCGATGGCGTTCGGGACGGTGGACCTCGAGAAGCGCGACCTGGCCGCCGGCGCCGCCGCCGCGGTCGGGCTGATCACCCAGGGGCCCGGCAACCGGGTCGGGGTCGGGACGCTGACCGGGGACGGGCTGCGCTGGTCCGCTCCGCTCCCCTCGCGCGCGGCCGCCCAGCGCGCCCTGCGCGACCGCCCGGTCGGCGGAGCCGCCTCCGGACCGACCGACCTCGCCGGCGCGCTCACCGCGCTCGGCGCGCGCTACCGACGGCCCGGGCTGCGCGTCGTGGTCACCGACGCCGTGGAGCCCGACGGCCGGACCGAGCGGCCCTTCTCCTGGGAGCGGCCGCTGCGCCGGCTCGCGGTCGCCCACGAGACCATCGTCGTCGAGGTGGTCGACCCGCGTGAGCTCGCGCTGCCCGACATCGGCGTCGTCACCTTCGAGGACCCCGAGACCGGGCGACGCCGCGAGGTCTCGACCTCGGACCACCGGCTGCGGACGTCGTACGCCGAGACCGCGGCAGCGCACCGCGCCGCCGTCGCCGAGGCGGTCCGCTGGGCGCGGGCCGGACACGTCGTCCTGCGCACCGACCGGGACTGGGTGCGCGACCTCGCCCGGCACGTGCTCGGACGGCGCACCGACCGGCACGCGTCGTCGTACGGTGCGCCACGACCGCAGGGGGTCACCGCATGAGCCTGGCCAGCCCCGTGTGGCTGTGGCTGCTGGTGCCCGTGGCGGTCCTGGCGGCGCTCTACCTGCTGTCACTGAAGCGACGCAGCGCGTACGCCGTGCGCTTCGCGACCCTCCCGATGCTGGAGCGGCTCGTCCCCAGGCGCGCCGCCTGGCGACGCCACCTCCCGGCCGCGCTGCTGCTGGTCGCCTTCGCCGCACTGTCCGTGGCGGCCGCGCGACCGCAGGCCGACGTACGCGTGCCGCGGGAGCGCGCCACGGTGATGGTCGCCATCGACGTCTCGCTGTCGATGAAGGCCACCGACGTCTCCCCGAGCCGCCTGAGCGCCGCACGCGACGCCGCCAAGCGGTTCATCGACCAGCTCCCCGACACCTTCAACGTGGGCGTGGTCGAGTTCGCCGGCACGGCGACCGTCCTGGCCCCGCCCCGCCCGGACAAGGACGCCGCCCTGGACGCCGTCGGCGCGCTGCAGCTGCAGGAGGGCACCGCGATCGGCGAGGGCGTCTACAGCTCGCTGGACCAGATCACCGCCCTCCAGCGGCGTGAGGGGGCCAAGGTGCCCGGGCGGATCGTGCTGCTCAGCGACGGCACCACCACCATGGGCCGCGCGAACGCCGGCGCCGCGCAGCAGGCGGCCGAGGACGACGTCCCCGTGTCGACCATCGCGTACGGCACCCAGAACGGCGTCGTCGACGTCGAGGGCCAGCAGGTCCCGGTCCCGGTCGACCCACCGTCGCTGGCCCAGCTCGCGCAGGCCACGGACGGCACGGCGTACACCGCCGACACCGCCTCGCGGCTGGACCAGGTCTACGACGACATCGGCGACTCGATCGGCTACCGCACCGCCGAGCGCGACGTCACGCCGTGGTTCGTCGCCGCGGGGCTGCTGCTGGCCATGGTCGCCGCTGGGCTGTCCCTGCGCTGGTTCGCCCGCTTCCCGTAGGCGGTCCTGCGCTCACCGCGGGCGCCTGCGTCACCAGGTCTCGACGCGCTCCTCGCTGGCGCTCGTCGCTGCTCGACCACCGATGCCCGGCTCGGTGGTCGAGCCCGACCGAGCGCCAGCGAGGCGGTGTCCTGAGCCTGTCGAAGGGGAGGACGACGAGACCACTCCGGAGGCGCCTCTCAGGGCTGGGCGACGTCGATCTCCCCGTCGGCGTACCACCGCCGGATGACCTTCTTGTCGAACTTGCCCACCGAGGTGCGCGGGACCTCGTCGATGAACGCCCAGGCGTCGGGCAGCTGCCACTTGGCGAAGTCCTTGGCGAGGAACTCCCGCAGCTCCTCGGCGGTCACCGACTGCCCGTCGCGTACGACGACCGAGGCGAGCGGCCGCTCGTCCCACTTCTCGTCGGGGATGCCGACCACCGCGGCCTCGAGGACCGCCTCGTGCCCCATGAGCGCGTTCTCGAGGTCGACGGAGGAGATCCACTCCCCACCGGACTTGATGACGTCCTTCGAGCGGTCGGTGAGGGTGATGTAGCCGCGCTCGTCGATCATGCCGACGTCCCCGGTACGCAGCCAGCCGTCGTGGAACTTCTCCGCCGACTCCGGGTCGTCGGAGCGGTAGTACCCGCCGGTCACCCACGGACCGCGGACCTCCAGCTCGCCGACCGACGCCCCGTCGCTGGGCAGGACCGACCCGTCGTCACCGACGATGCGCCCCTCGACGCCGCAGAACAGCCGGCCCTGGGTGCCGCGGTAGTGCCACACCTCCTCCTCGGAGACGCCGACCGGCGGGATCCCCGTCGAGGCGACCGGGGAGGTCTCGGTCATCCCCCAGGCCTGCCGGATCAGCAGCCCGTGCCGCTCCTGCAGCGCCCTCTGCAGCGAGACGGGCACGGCCGAGCCGCCGCACAGGATCAGCCGCAGGCTGTCCAGGCTAATGTCGTCGTGCTGGTCGAGGTAGCCGAGCACGTCGTTCCACACCGTCGGCACCGCGCCGGAGACGGTCGGGAGCGAGTCGCGGATGAACCGCACCAGCGGCTCGGCCTGCAGCCAGCGGTCGGGCATGCACAGCGAGGCGCCGCTCATCAGCGCGGAGTAGGCCAGGCCCCACGAGTTGGCGTGGAACATCGGCACGATCGGCAGCACCCGGTCCTCGAAGGACAGCGCGGCCGCCGAGCCGGTGTTCACCGCCTGGGAGTGGAGCCAGGCCGAGCGGTGGCTGTAGACCACGCCCTTGGGGTTGCCGGTGGTGCCGGACGTGTAGCACATGGCCGCGGCGTCGCGCTCGTCCAGCTCGGGCCAGTCGAACTCCTCGGGCTGGCCTGCGAGGAGGTCGTCGTACAGGCCGACTTCCGCGGACCCGACGCGCAGCGAGTCCAGGTCGACGTCGGCGGCGTCGGGACCGGCGACGAGGACGTGCCGCACGGTCTCCATCTGCGCCAGGTGCGGGGCGAGCAGCTTGACCAGCGAGTCGTCGACGATGACCACCTGGTCCTCGGCGTGGTTGGCGATGTAGACCAGCTGCTCGGGGAAGAGCCGGATGTTCAGCGTGTGCAGGACGGCACCCATGGACGGCACGGCGAGGTACGCCTCGAGGTGCTCGGCGTTGTTCCACTGGAACGTCGCGACACGCTGGTCGCCGGTGATGCCGAGGGAGCGCAGCCCGTTGGCCAGCTGCCCGACGCGCCGGCCGAGCTCGGCGTACGACCGCCGTCGCGTGCCGTCGGCGGTCGCCGTGACGACCTCGCTGTCGGGATGGACGGCGACCACGTGGCGGCGCACGGCGCCGATGGTGAGCTGCTCGTCCTGCATGGTGCTGCGCATCCGGACTCCTCTGGTCGTGTGGCGGGCGTCACGATCCTCCCGGACGGGGTACGGCGGCGTCCACCGGTTCGCTCTGGTGCGCGCAGGTCAGCCGGGCGTCGGACGCGGTCGCTCCATGACCGCGTTGAGGGCCAGCGCCTTGGCCTTGTCGCCACGCACCTTGAGGGTCCCCTTGAGCACACCGGTGACGGGGTTGAGCTGGCCGGTGATCAGGCGGAGGAAGTCCACCCCGTCGAGCACGAGCGTCGCGTCGCGCTCCGCCTCGGGGCCGGGGTCCCGCTCGACGTCGCACGCACCGCGGTCGACGCGGACGAGGAACCGGTCGGTGCCCCCGTCGGCACGACCGCCGATGCTGAAGCCGACCGAGGTACGGATCCGGGCGGCTTTGTCGGGCCGCAGGAACTCGGGGAACCGGCGGAACACCTCCCCGAGCACGATCTCGCGGAAGCCGCCGGCCATCACCTCGCGCATGTGGTCCTTGGTGCTGGCGGCGACGGCGGTGGCGACGTCGCCGGGGTCCAGGGCGGTCGGGTCGACGGCGACCGCACCGCTGCCCGGCAGCCGGAAGACCGTGCCCACGCCCAGGGCCAGCATCTCGTCCCCCTCGACCCGGAGCCGCCCGGAGAGGTAGAGCAGCGCCGCGTTGGTCTGCCCCGTGACCATCCGGACGAAGTCGAGGACGGCGGCGCGGATCGTGACCTGGCAGCGACCGCCGTCATCGAGCGGGGCGACGCCCGTGGGCGAGAACTGCAGCACGTGCGTCTCGCGAGCGCGTCCGTCGACGTCGAGGTCGAAGCAGGCGACGCCGCACAGCGCAGCGAGCCGCTCCGGGTCGGCGAACTCCTCGAGCCGGTTCAGGATGCCGTGCACCGCGGCCGTGCGTACGAGCTCGTCGGCCATCAGCGGCCGGAGCTCGGCGTCGGTCGTGGCCCGGATCAGGTCGGTGACCTCGACGGCGGTCGTACGCACGAAGAAGTCGTCGAGCTCGTCGGCCGTCCGCCCGGCGAGCAGGGAGCTCAGCGCGGCGCCGTCAGTGACATGTGACACAACGTCACGGTAACCGCTGCTCCCCGAGGACGAGAGTCGACCCGCCAGACGCATGGGACAGACTGGTGCACGTGACCCTCATCGACCTGCCCGACGGACGCGCGCTCGACATCGACGACCGCGGAGGTGACGGCCCGGTCCTGCTCTTCCAGCACGGCACCCCGGGGTCGGTGCGGGGGCTCGGGAGGATCGCGGGCGGAGCCGCGCGGCACGGGCTGCGGGCGGTGGGCTGGTCGCGTCCCGGGTACGGCTCGTCCTCGCGGCAGGCCGGACGCACCGTCGCCTCGGTCGCCGACGACGCCGCCGCGGTGCTCGACCACCTCGGCGTGGACCGGTGCGTGGTCGCCGGCTGGTCCGGCGGCGGACCGCACGCCCTCGCCGTCGGCGCCCTGCTGCCGGACCGCGTGGCCGGGGTGACGACGATCGCCGGCGTGGGGGCGTACACCGCCGACGACCTGGACTTCCTCGCCGGCATGGGCGAGGACAACGTCGAGGAGTTCGGTGCGGCGCTCGCCGGCGAGACGACGCTGCGCCCGTGGCTGGAAGGTCAGCGGAGCGGGCTCAGCGACGTCGACCCCGACGACCTGGTCAGCTCGCTGGACTCGCTGCTCCCCGACGTCGACCGCGCCCTCCTCACCGGCGAGTACGCCGTCGACATGCTCGCGGCGTTCGCCGAGGGGCTGCGGCCGGGGGTGGACGGCTGGCTCGACGACGACCTGGCCTTCACCCGGGACTGGGGCTTCGACCCGGCGGCGATGAGCGTGCCCGTCTTCGTCTGGCAGGGCTCGGCCGACCTCATGGTCCCGTTCGCCCACGGTGAGTGGCTGGCCGCCCACGTCGCCGGCGCGACTCCGCACCTGCTGCAGGACGAGGGCCACCTCTCGGTCGGCGTCGGCGCGATGGACCAGATCATGACCGAGCTGGCCGCGACCATCGCCTGATCCGCGCGGCCGCCGTCCGCAGCTCAGCGCACCGGCAGGTGCGTGCGCGGCGCCATCCTCGGTCCGTGCCGCGGTCGGCCCAGGCGGGCGAACTCGACCAGCCGCTGCACCCGGTGACGGTGCCCGGCCCAGGGCTCGAGCAGCTCGGCCAGCCCGTCCTCGACGTCGACGTGCTCGCCGGTCAGCGCCCAGATGATGTTCTTCCCGACGTGGTAGTCGCCGAAGCTCACGGCGTCGGCGTCCCCGTGGGCGCGGAACCGCACCTCCGCCGAGGTCCACACGCCGATCCCCGGCAGCGCGCGCAGCCGGCGGTCGGCCTCCTCGACACCGAGCTCGAGGGTCCGCTCGAGGTTGGCGGCGTACCTCGCGGCGTTGACGAGTGCTCGAGACCGTGCCGGGTCGACGTGCATGCGCAGCCACTCCCACGACGCGATGCCGCGGATCGTGGTCGCCCCCGGCTGGACCCACAGACCGACGTCCGCACCCTCGCCCGGTGCGCGCTCCCCGAACCGGAAGCACAGCCGGCGGAACCCTGCGAACGCCTCCTGGCCGGTCACCTTCTGCTCGATGATCGCCGGGGTCAGCGCCTCCATCACGCGCTCGGTGCGGGTGAGCCGCCAGTGCGGGTGCCGGCGGTGCGCATCGACGAGGACGGCGTGCCGTGGCTCGAACCCGCTGACGTCGTCGGTGTCTCCTAGCATGGTGGGCAGCCGGTCCAGCACCCACTCGGCGCCCGGCCCCCAGGCCCGCCCGTGGACCTCTCCGTGTGCCGGTGTGGCACTCACCCGCAGCGTCGCCGGGCCGGTCGGGGCGCCGATGCCGCGCCACACCGCGCCGTCCGGCGTGGTCTTGTACGTCGGGTCGCCGCGCCCGCGCCGCAGGATGCCGAGGATCTGCGCGACCGGCACCGGCCGCTCCACCCGCCAGACCCGTTCCTGCACGTGAGCCAGCCTAGGAGCCGGCACCGACGAGTCGTGTGCTCCGGTGGTCGCCCTGGCGACCGCTGCAGCACACGAGTCGAGGGTTGGAGCGCCTCGAGAGACTGGGGTGGTGGACAGGCAACCGGTGCTCGGGCGCGTCGTCGCCGGCCTGCTGGTCCTCGCGCTCGTGCTCGGCGGCGCCGCCGTCGCGCTCGCGGGCGTGCTCCCCGGTGGGGTGCGCTCCGCGCTGCCGGGCGCCGACGAGTGCCGGGTGAGCGTCGACGGCGCCGACGTCGAGCTGACGACCGAAGAGGCCGAGGATGCTGCGAGCAGGGTCGCCGACGGGCAGGTGCCGGGCGCCCTCACTCCCGCCGAGGCGAGTGCGGTCACCGCCGCGCTGTCCGGCCGCGCTCCGGCTGCGCTCACCTGCGAGCACGGACCCGGCTACCTCGACGACGCCGACGACCAGTCGCTCGGCCCGCAGGGGCTGACCGCGCGTGCCGCCGCCGTACGACGCGAGCTGGACGCCGCCTTCGGACGGCAGCGGGTCGGCGGGTTCGCCCCCGGCGGCGTGTCCACCGGTCACTCGGCGGGGTCGGCGCACTACGAGGGGCGCGCCGTCGACGTCTTCTACCGTCCGGTCTCCGCCGCCAGCCGTACCCGCGGGTGGGCCACGGCCCAGTGGCTGGTCGCCCACGCCGAGCGGCTCTCGGTGCGCACCGTGATCTTCGACGACCGGATCTGGTCCTCGGGCCGCTCCTCCCAGGGCTGGCGCGACTACGAGGTCGACACCTCGGGCCGGGACGCGGCCACCGCGGCGATCCTCGAGCACCGCGACCACGTGCACGTCGACGTCGCCTGAGCCTCTCCGGGTGCGGCGGGGCGTCGGTGGCGACCGCTTGGATGGGTCCATGCGCTTCGCCCACCTGGTCGCCACGCTCGACGACGTACGCCGCACCCGCTCGCGCACGGCGAAGACCGAGGCGGTCGCGACCGCGCTGCGGGCCGCGGAGCCGGACGAGGTTGAGCTGGTCGCGTCGTACCTCATGGGCGCGCTGCGGCAGCGGCGTACCGGGATCGGCTGGCGCTCACTGAACGACCTGCCCGGCCCCGCCGCCGATCCGAGCCTGACGGTGCGCGACGTCGACGACGCCTTCGAGGAGCTGTCCTCGCTCGCCGGCCCCGGCTCGCAGTCGGGAAGGCGCGACGGGCTCGCCCACCTCTTCGCCCGAGCCACCGACGACGAGCAGTCGCTGCTGCGGGGGCTGGTCACCGGCGAGGTCCGCACCGGAGCGCTCGAGGGAGTGCTCGTGGAGGCGATCGCGACGGCCTACGACGTCCCCAGGGCCACCGTGCGCCGGGCCGTCATGCTCGCCGGCTCCGCCCCCGTCGCCGCCGCCGTCGCCGCCCGCTCCGGGGAGCCCGGCTTGTCGGAGGTCCGGCTGCGACTGATGCGCCCGGCGCAGCCCATGCTCGCCGCCAGCGCCCCCGACCTGGCCAGGGCGCTGGAGCAGACCGGGCTGCCGGCGGTGGTCGACGCCAAGCTCGACGGCATCCGGATCCAGGTGCACCGCGACGGCGACCGGGTCGGCGTGTGGTCACGCAGCCTGGACGACCTCACCGGGCGGTTCCCCGAGCTGGTCGACCGGGTCCGGTCGTACCCCGCGTCGGCCTTCGTGCTCGACGGTGAGGCGCTGCTGGTCGGAGAGGACGGCCGGCCGCGGGCGTTCCAGGACACGGCGTCGCGCGCCGGCACCAGGAGCGCGAGCGACCTGGCGCTGTCTCCGTACTTCTTCGACCTGCTGCACCTCGACGGTCAGGACCTGCTCGACGAGCCGGTGACCGTACGCACCGAGGCGCTGCACCGGCTCGTCCCGGCCGAGGACCGGGTGGAGCGACGCCAGGTGGAGACCCTCGAGGAGGTGACCGAGTTCTGGTCGCGGACACTCTCGGCCGGCCAGGAGGGCGTCGTCGTCAAGTCGCTGGACTCGAGGTGGGAGGCCGGTCGGCGTGGGTCGGGCTGGGTCAAGGTCAAGCCCCGTCACACCCTCGACCTGGTCGTGCTCGCGGTCGAGTGGGGCAGCGGCCGGCGCCGGGGACTGCTGTCCAACATCCACCTCGGCGCGCGCGACGACTCCTCCCCGACGGGCTTCGTGATGCTCGGCAAGACCTTCAAGGGGATGACCGACGAGACCCTCGCCTGGCAGACGGAGCGGTTCCTCGGTCTCGAGACGCACCGCGAGAGCCACGTCGTGCACGTGCGCCCCGAGCAGGTCGTCGAGATCGCCTTCGACGGGCTGCAGCGCTCGACCCGCTACCCCGGCGGCCTCGCGCTGCGCTTCGCCCGGGTGCTGGGCTACCGCGAGGACAAGACCGCCGAGCAGGCCGACACCATCGCGATGGTGCGCGCTCTCGCGTGATCGGCTGGCGCGATTGCCGGTCCCGACGGCTGCCGGCGGCCTACGGTTCTCTCATGACCGACACCGGACGCCGCGACGACATCCGCCCCGGCACGCTCGACCCCGATCACCGAGAGGTGCTGTCCCTCATCGGCTTCGCATGGCTGCTGGGCAGTGTCGCCGTGCTCGCGGCACTCTGGGGACTGCTCGTCGACGGCACCGCGTCCTCGCCCGTGCTGGAGCTGACCATCGCCGGGTTCGCGCTCGTGGGCAGCGCCACCTTCGCGGTCTGTGCCTGCGTGAAGTCGACGGGCCTGCGGATCCGCGAACAGATCCGGTGACGCTCAGCGCCCCCGCGCGAAGGTGAGGGCGCTGGAGACGAGGTGCTGCTTGATCTGCTCGGGGCTCAGCGGCTCGACGGCCGGGATCCCCGGCGCGGCCTCCTTCACCTTCATGCCCACCCTGGCGAGCTGGAGGGCACCGAGGCCGGAGGCGTACAACGTGTTGGCCAGGAGGTCGACGTCCTCGACCGCGAAGTCCTCCGCCTCGTTGCCCGCCCTCAGCGCCTCGGTCAGGACGGCGAGGCAGCCGGCGATGCCGCGACCGAGCCGGAACAGCGCGCTCTCGGAGATCTCGTCGAGCAGCTCCGGCCCGGGCCGGCGCATCAGCGTCTGCGCGCAGTCGACGAAGGCCGGGTGCTCCAGCCCGAAGTCGACGAAGGCGCCGGTGATCTCCGCGACGCGAGCCTCCGGCGACATGTCGACCGAGACGGCGCGGAGGCGGGCGGCGAGGTCGTCGAGGTAGCCGACGAGGGTGAGTGCGAAGAGCTCCTCCTTGCCGGAGAAGTGCCGGTAGATGATCGCCCGGTTGACGCCCACAGCCCGTGCGATGTCCTCGATCTGGGCGTCACGGACCCCGCGCTCGTCGAACAGCGCACGGGTGGCGTCGAGGATCTCGCGCTCCCTGGCGCGGCGGCGGGCCAGCGCCGCCGTCCGCCGCGTGTCGGACGTGCTGGAGGCCATGCGACGAACTGTAACGCCCGATGTAACTGCTTGTTGCACCAGCGTGACCGACCGCACGCCGACCCGGCGCGTGTGAGAGCCCGCACGCGCCGGGTCAGCGACCGTCGACCCACGACGAGCGCCGAGTCAGCGCTCGAGGATGGCGGTCACGCCCTGGCCGCCGGCCGCGCAGACCGAGATCAGGCCGCGGCCCGAGCCCTTCTGCTCCAGCAGCTTCGCCAGGTTGGCGATGATCCGCCCGCCGGTCGCGGCGAACGGGTGCCCGGCCGCCAGCGACGAGCCGTTGACGTTGAGCTTGCTGCGGTCGATCGAGCCGAGCGGCCCGTCCAGGCCGGCGCGCTCGGTGCAGAACACCGGGTCCTCCCACGCCTTGAGCGTGGAGAGCACCTGCGAGGCGAACGCCTCGTGGATCTCGTAGAAGTCGAAGTCCTGCAGCGTCAGGCCGTTGCGGGCCAGCAGCCGCGGGACGGCGTACGCCGGCGCCATCAGCAGACCCTCGCCTCCGTGCACGTAGTCCACCGCCGCGGTCTCGGCGTCGACGAACCACGCCTTGACCTCCAGCCCGTGCGCCTCGGCCCACTCCTGCGTCCCGAGCAGGACCGCGGAGGCGCCGTCGGTCAGCGGGGTGGAGTTCGCCGCGGTCATCGTCGCCGCGGCACCCTTGCCGAAGACCGGCTTCAGCTTCGCCAGCTTCTCCACCGAGGAGTCGGCGCGCAGGTTCTGGTCCCGCTCGAGGCCGTTGAACGGCGTGATCAGGTCGTCCTGGAACCCGGCGTCGTACGACGCGGCGAGGTGGTGGTGCGAGGCGACGGCCAGCTCGTCCTGGGCCTCGCGGGTGATCTGCCACTCCAGCGCGGTCAGCGCCTGGTGCTCACCCATCGACAGCCCGGTGCGCGGCTCGCCGTTCTGGGGGATCGACGGCGCGAGGTCGGCGGGGCGGATCTTCGCGAGTGCGGCGAGCTTGCCCTGCGTCGTCTTGGCGCGGTTGGCGGCCAGCAGCTTCTTCCGCAGACCCTCGCCGACGGCGATGGGGGCGTCGGAGGTGGTGTCCATCCCGCCGGCAACACCGGAGTCGATCTGGCCCAGAGCAATCTTGTTGGCGATGTAGATCGCCGCCTGCAGCCCGGTGCCGCAGGCCTGCTGCAGGTCGACCGCGGGCGTGGTCGGAGCCAGGCGGGAGCCGAGGACGGACTCGCGGGTCAGGTTGAAGTCGCGGCTGTGCTTGAGGACCGCACCGGCCGCGACCTCGCCGAGGCGCTCATCCTCGAGACCGAAGCGCGCGACGAGCCCGTCGAGGGCCGCGGTGAACATCTCCTGGTTGCTGGCCGTCGCGTAGACGGTGTTGGAGCGGGCGAAGGGGATCCGGTTGCCGCCGAGGACACCGACCTTCCGCGTGCTGGACTCCATGGCTGTTGCTCCTCGTCGGTCGATGCCTTCTGCACGGTGAGGTTACCGGCAGGTAAGTCACGGCCCATCCTCCCGGCGCGACCGGGCCACGACAACACGGTGAGCGGCAGGTCACGAAATGTGGACACTGAGTTACACCACTCGTTACGTTGACGAGCATGAGCGACGCTTACCAGGCCTTCACCGCCACCCCGATCGGCAAGCTGCTGGTCAAGAACCTCGGTCTCCCGGCCCCCGTCAAGCTGGACCGCTGGACCGAGGGTGCACCCCTCGTCGACGGAACGGTCGTCCTCGGCGGCACCGGACGCCTGGTGGATCCGGTCCGTACCGCCCTCGACTCGCTGGAGATCCCCAACGTCGCCGAGACGGTGGAGGGTCAGAAGTACAAGGGGCTGGTCTTCGACGCCACCGGGTGCCGGACCCCGGCCGACCTGGTCGCCCTGCAGCAGTTCTTCACCCCGAAGCTGCGCAGCCTCGAGCCGTGTGCGCGCGTCGTGGTGCTCGGCGGCGTGCCCGAGCTGCTCGAGGGCGACGAGCGGATCGCGCAGCGAGCGCTCGAGGGGTTCACCCGCTCGCTCGGCAAGGAGATCGGCAAGGGTGCCACGGTCCAGCTGGTCTACGTCGCCGACGGCGCCGAGCAGGCGCTGGACTCGACTCTGGCGTTCTACCTCTCCCCGAAGTCGGCGTACGTCTCGGGGCAGGTCGTCCGGATCGGTGCGACCGGGACCACCAAGGCCAAGCCGGTCGCCGACCAGGACAAGCCGCTCGACGGCAAGGTCGCCGTCGTGACGGGTGCCTCGCGAGGCATCGGTGAGCAGATCGCCCGCGTGCTGCACCGTGACGGCGCGACGGTGCTGGGCATCGACGTACCCCAGGCGGCCAGTGAGCTGCTCGAGGTGACCAGCTCGATCGGCGGCGAGAGCCTGACGCTGGACATCACCAACGACGACGCGCCGAAGCGGATCGCGCAGCACGTCAAGGACACCTTCGGCGGCATCGACGTCATCGTCCACAACGCCGGGATCACCCGTGACAAGAAGCTCGCCAACATGGGTGAGGACCGCTGGGAGTCGGTGATCGCGGTCAACCTCGAGGCGCCCGACAAGATCACCCGCGAGCTGCTCGACCAGGGACTGATCAAGGACAACGGCCGCGTGATCGGCGTGTCCTCCATGGCCGGGATCGCCGGCAACCTCGGTCAGACCAACTACGCCGCGTCCAAGGCCGGCGTCATCGGCCTGATCGACTCGCTGGCCAAGAGCCTCAAGAAGGGCATCACGATCAACGCCGTCGCCCCCGGCTTCATCGCCACCAAGATGACCGACGCGATGCCGTTCGCCAGCCGCGAGGTCGGTCAGCGGATGAACGCGATGAGCCAGGCCGGTCAGCCGGTGGACGTCGCCGAGGCTGTCGCGTGGTACGCCTCCCCCGGTTCCACCGCGGTCAACGGCAACGTCGTGCGGGTGTGCGGCCAGATGATGCTGGGCGCCTGAGGTGGCCTCCCAGAAGTCCGGGGCACTCACGCGGGAGGTCGACGCGGGCACCGGCACCGGGCTCGGCTTCATCGCCAAGGCCGCGCTGCCGGTCCTCCCCGGGGTCAACCTGCTCCCGGGCGTCGGCAAGTCCGGTGGAGAGCTGCCGGACCTGACGCTGACCCGTCACGACGTGGGGATCGACCGCGCGCGGGTGGCGGCGTACGCGTCCGTCTGCGGCTTCGAGCCCCGGCAGCACCTGCCGCTGACGTACCCGCACATGCTCGCGTTCGGGCTGCAGATGGGGATCATGACGGACTCGTCGTTCCCCTACCCCGCGATAGGCACGGTGCACCTGGCCAACACGATCACCTCGCACCGCCCGATCGGCTTCGACGAGCGGCTCGACGTGACCGTCCGCGCAGCGAACAAGCGCGCCCACCCCAAGGGCACGGTCTTCGACCTGCTCAGCACGGTCACCTCCGGCGGGGAGACACTCTGGGAGTCGACCTCCGAGTACCTCCGCCCCGGACGGGGTGACACCGAGGCGACGACCGGCGGCGAGCGGATCGACGTCGTCCCCGCGGGCCCGGCCACCTGGAAGCTGCCCGCGGACCTCGGCCGGCAGTACGCCGCCGTGTCCGGCGACTCCAACCCGATCCACCTCTACCCGCTGACGGCGAAGGCCTTCGGGTTCCCGCGGCAGATCGCGCACGGCATGTGGTCCAAGGCTCGCTGCGTCGCGTTCCTCGACAACCGGCTGCCCGACGCGGTGACCGTGCACGTGGAGTTCAAGAAGCCGATCCTGCTGCCCGGCAAGGTCGCCTTCGGCTCCCTCGTCGCAGAGGACCGGGTGGACTTCTCCCTCACCCGCCCCAAGGACGGCGCGCCGCACCTCGTCGGGCGCGCGACACCGGCCTGAGCACCGGACGCCCGGGTCGTCTCGCGGCGAGACGACCCGGGCGTCGGCGGCTCAGCGCCGGGCGGCGGCGTCGGCGATGTAGGTGAAGCGGGCCGCCTTGGACTTCACGTTCGAGCCCTTGGTCTGGACCCGCAGCTGCACGGTCCTGCCCTTCTTCGAGACCGCGCCCGAGTACGCCGGGGTGGTGGCCGTGATCTCGGTGTCGGAGACGACGGCGTACGACGTCGCGGCGACGCCCCCGAACGTCACCTGCTTGGCTCCGGTGAAGTGCTCGCCGGTGATCGTGACCGAGGTACCTCCCGAGCGGGACCCCGACGCCGGGGTGACCCCGGTGACGACGGCGCGCTGCAGCGGCACGCACTCGGTCTCGAGGACGTAGCCCGGCTGGTAGCTGTCGTAGATGTCGTTCCAGCGGTTCCCGGCGGCGAGCTGGACGTAGTCCTCGCTGCCCAGGTAGTCGTTCGGCTCGCCGGCGTCCCAGTTGGTGTAGTCGAAGGCCTCACCGGTGACCCAGGTGAACGGAGCCCCCTCGGCACTGCGATCGCGCACGCCGCCGAGCCAGTAGCCGCCCTGCAGCCCGAGCGTGTCGTCGACGAAGCTCTTCTCGGCCTCCGAGGTGAGCACCGCGAGGTGGTTGGTGCAGCCCGCCGACGCAGGCGTGGCGGCCGCCACGTCCCGGGCATCCGCCCAGGTGACGTACCCGCCGACCGCGGCGTACGTCGAGGTGTGGCCGTTGGCCGGGTTGGTGAAGGTGGTGTCGGCCTGCGCCGTGCCGGTCGTGCCGAGGACCGTGGCGGCGATGCCGGCAGCGCCGAGCGCGGCCAGGCCGCGGTGGAAGGTGCGGTTCATGAGGTGCTCCTGCGAGGCGGTGAGGGGGTACGTGCGCCGCGAACGTACGCAGCGACGCCTCGTCCACACCGTCGAACGCCGAACACGGGCGCCGATGGGCTAGGCCACGTGCCCGCATTGCCCCGATCCCCGCCGGTGACGGGCGGGATCAGCCGCGGCCGGAGCCGTACCGCAGGGTGCGGTACGCCGGCGACGCTCCGCTGGGTTGCGCGGTGCGGAGGGTGAAGGTGGAGGTCGCCGGGGACCAGGCACCGACGTCGTCGTAGCGGTCGCCGTTCCAGTCCCCCGCGATCGGGAGCTGGGTGGTGGTGCCGAACACGGCGGTCCGGCTGGGCTGCTGCTTCCCACCGGCGACGACGCGCATGTAGAAGGTGCGGGTGGCGGGCCGGTAGACCCCGAGGTCGTCCTTGCCGTCGCCGTTCCAGTCGCCGGGGAGCGGGAGGTCACCGCGCTGGCCGTACTGGATCCGGGTCAGCGCGCCGTTGGCCGCCCGCAGCGTCCACGTCGCCGTGTCGGGGCGGAAGGTGCCGACATCGTCCTTGCGGTCCCCGTTCCAGTCGCCGACGACGGGCAGGCTGTAGAGGTCGCCGAGGGTGGCACGGCTGAGGGCGCCGCTGGCCGCACGCATGACGGTGGTGGTGCCGCTGGCCGGGCGGACGCCGACGTCGGTCACCCCGTTGCCGTCCCAGTCCCCGGCGAACACGTTGTCGCGACCGGTCCCGAACGCGATGCTTCGTGCGCCGTTCTCGAAGAACGTGCCGCCCCGCGCGCCGTCGCGGTAGACGCCGACGTCGTCCTTGCCGTCGCCGTTCCAGTCGCCGATGACCGGGGTGTCGTTGCAGCTGGCCGAGGTGATGGCGCGCCCCATCGCGTACGTGGCCCGGTGGAAGTACGAGGTCAGCACCGACCCCGAGTAGCGCTCCTCGAAGTGCAGGTGCGGACCGGTGGAGCCACCGGTCGAGCCGAGCAGCCCGATCATCTGGCCCTGGTCGACCCGCTGGCCCAGCGTGACGACGTACGCGTTGAGGTGGGCGTACACGGTGCTGGTGCCGTTGCCGTGGTCGAGGACGACGTAGCGCCCGTAGCTCTTCTTGCCGAGATCGGCGACCTTGGTGACCGTGCCGGGCGCGGACGCCAGCACCGGCATGTTGAGGTCGTTCGTCCGGTTGAAGTCGATCGCCCGCGAGCTCGGCGAGTGGTTCGCCCGCGAGGACCCGGTCCACGTCTCACCGCACGCGAACGGCAGCTCGTAGTCCGGGCCCGTGCCCGGAGTGGGCGCGGCCGCTGCAGCCGGACCCGCCACCAGCAGCGCTGCCCCGAGGGCGGCGAGGCCGGCCGCGAGCATCTTCTTGGTCACCACGAGAAGCACCACCAGTCACAGAAGGACGCTGACGGCACAACCGTATGTGCCATATGTCCATTACATGATGCTTTTCGAGTTTCTGTGGCGCCACGCCGGGTGGACGGCCACGCCGTCCGGCGTGGCCGTCGTCAACCCCTGCCGACGTGGTCGAACCACTGTTCACGGATCACGGTCGCCACACAGGGTCGAGACCTGCCGTGGCCCGTCCGCCCCAGGGGTGGGGCGAGACCCGCACCCTAGGGCATGTCTCAATTCAGTGGCCTGCTGCGCGCCGCCCATCACGCGCGCCGGCGGCGTTGCCGTCACTGCACAGACGCCCGGTATGCGTGCGTTCCGGCGCCTTGTCAGCGCACGCGCTGGACGACGCTCGCCACGGCCAGAATTGAGAGACACGCCCTAGCCCGCGACCCCGTGAGGTCGCCGCCGGCGCGACACCGTCACCCCGCCGGGTCGACCCGGCGGATCATGCCTTCCTGGGCCACCGAGGCGAGAAGCGTGCCGTCCTCCGCGAACACCCGACCGATCGCCAGCCCGCGACCGCCCTGGGCGGAGGGACTGACCTGGTCGTAGAGCCACCACCGGTCGGCGCGCATCGGGCGGTGGAACCAGATGCTGTGGTCCAGCGATGCCGGCTTCACCCGTCGCGACCCGATGGACACCCCGTGCGGCAGCAGCGTGACCGAGAGCAGGCTGAGGTCGCTGGCGAAGGTGAAGGCAGCCCGGTGCAGCTTCGGCTCGTCGGGCAGGTCACCGGCGACGCGGATCCACATCCGCTGCCGCCCGGGATGCTCGTCGTCCTGCAGGTCGGGCACGCCCGGGATGGAGACCGAGGACCCCGCCAGCCGCATGTCGAGGGCGGACCACTCCTTGGCCCACGCCTCGGCGGCCTCCGGGCTGCGGGCGCCCATCAGGTCCGCGAGCGAGGGGCACTCCTCGGGACCCGGGACCTGCGGCATCGCGTCCTGGTGCGACCAGCCGTCCTGCTCCCGCTGGTAGTTCAGCGTGGAGAAGTAGATCTCCTTGCCGTGCTGCCGTGCCGCTACGCGGCGGGTCACGAAGGACCGGCCGTCGCGCAGGTCGTCGACGTCGTACACGATCGGCACCGTCGGGTCGCCCGGGCGCAGGAAGTAGGAGTGCAGCGAGTGGACGGCGAAGTCGTCGTCGACGGTGTGGTCGGAGGCGGCCAGGGCCTGGGCCGCCACCTGCCCGCCGAAGGTGCGCTGCCGCTCGGTCTGCGGGGAGTCACCGCGGTAGAGCGTGTCCTCGATGCGTTCCAGGTCGAGGATGGCGAGCAGGTCGTCCACGGACTCGGGCATCTACTTCTCCTCGTCGGGTCGGTCCAACCCGGCCAGGAACTGCTCGAACTGCTCGCCGATCTCGTCGCCGGACGGGAGCGGCTCGTCGTCGGCCAGCAGGTTGGAGCCGGACTCCTGCGAGCGCTGGTACGCGTCGTACTGCTGCTCCAGTCCGTGCACCACGTCGCGCACCTCCTCGGAGTCCTCGATCTGGCTCTCGATCTCACCGGCTTGGCGCGCCGCGGCCTCGCGCAGCGGCGCAGAGTCCCAGGTCAGGCCGACGGCCGGACCCAGCGAGTCCAGGAGCGCGGCGGACGCGAGCGGGTAGCCGAGCTGCGCGACGTAGTGCGGGATGTGGGCGACGTAGCCGACCGCGTCGTGCCCCCACTCCCCCAGCCGCAGCTCGAGGAGCGACTGGGCGCTGGAGGGCACCCGGATCTCGGCCTGCCACATGTTGTCCTGGGTGACCAGCCGCTCGTCGGTGGCGTGGTTGGTCAGCTGCACGGGACGCGTGTGCGGGACGGCCATCGGGATGGCCGCGAGGAAGCCGACCATCGGCACGTCGAAGTGGTCGACCACCTCGCGCACGCCTGCGCAGAAGGCCTCCCACCGGACGTCGGGCTCGGGGCCGGACAGCAGGAGGTACGGGGTCCCGTCGCCGTCGTGCAGCAGGCGTACGACCAGGCGCGGCGCCTCGTAGTCGGTGTAGTGGTAGCGCGAGAACGTCATGGGCGGCCGCCGCGCCCGGTAGTCGAGCAGCTCGTCGACCGCGAAGCTGGCCACCACCCGCGACTCGTCGCCGACCAGGTGCTGCACCGCGAGCGCCGACGCGTTGCCCGCGTCGAGGAAGCCCTCCAGCGCGACGAGCAGCACCGGCCTCGAGTGCTCACCGGCGAGCTCCGGCACGTCGTCCACGATGTGCACGATCCGCTGCGACATCGGTCCCCTCTCGCTCACCCGCCCCAGCCTAGGGCGTGCCCTCGCTCGGCAACCCCCGGGCAGGACGCCGTGTTCCCTGGGTCGACAGGTGTCGGCGGTGGCTCGTAGCGTCGGGAGACATGGTTCGCCGAATGCTGACCCTGTCCGCCGCCCTGCTGGGCTCGCTGGCCTCGGTGCTCGCACTGGCCGCGCTGGCCGCCCCGGCCGAGGCCGCCGCCTCCGGTGCCCGCGGGTGTGCCTCCGCCGTGGAGCTGAGCCACGTCCATCGCGGCATGACCACCGCGACGGTCGACCGCACGCTCGGCGCGCGCCACGTCGCCACCACGAGCGGCGGCGCGGGCGCAGTGGTGTGGCGCTACCCGGCCTGCGACGGCGCCCACCGTGCCCTGGTGACGTTCCTCGTCCCGGCGCACGGCGCCGCGCACGCGTACAGCACGAGGTGGACTGCCTGAGCGCCTCCGCTCAGGCGCGGTCCGCCGGGTGGTGGGGGGCGGGCGCGCGCTCCGCGTCGCCGTCCCCCAGACCGGCGGCGAACTCCTCGGTCACGCTCAGCGCGATCGCCTGCGGAGTCAGGCCGACCCGCTCGAGGATCGCGTTCCGCTTGGCGTGGTCGAGGAACTCCTGCGGGATGCCGTGCAGCCGGACCGGCGTCGACACCCGCCGCTCGTTGAGCAGCTGGAGCAGGCTCGCGCCGCACCCGCCGCTCACCCCGTTGTCCTCCACCACGACGACCATCCGGTGCTCGCCGGCGAGAGCGACGATCGCGTCGTCGTACGGCTTGACCCAGCGAGGGTCGACCACGGTGACGCCGATCCCCTGCGCGGTCAGCCGCTCCGCCACCTCGACGGCCGTGCTCGCCATCGACCCGACGCCGACCAGGAGCACGTCGCGGTCACCGCGCCGGGCGAGGACGTCCATCGCGCCGACGGTGCCGACCGCCTCGATGTCCGCCGGCGGTGCCCCCTTGGGGAACCGCACCACGGTCGGGGCGTCGTCGACCGCGATCGCCTCGCGCAGCAGCTCGCGCAGCCGGGCGGGGTCGCGCGGCGCGGCGAGCCGCAGCCCCGGCACGACCTGCAGGACCGACATGTCCCACATGCCGTTGTGGCTGGCACCGTCGTCGCCGGTGACACCCGAGCGGTCGAGGACGAACGTGACGCCGCACCGGTGCAGCGCGACGTCCATCAGCACCTGGTCGAAGGCCCGGTTGAGGAACGTCGCGTAGAGCGCGACCACCGGGTGCAGACCACCCATCGCGAGCCCCGCCGCCGAGGTGGCGGCGTGCTGCTCGGCGATGCCGACGTCGAAGGTCCGGTCGGGGTAGTGCGCGGCGAAGCCGTCGAGACCGACCGGGTGCATCATCGCGGCGGTGATCGCGACGACGTCGCGCCGCTCGCGGCCGATGGCGACCATCTCGTCGTTGAAGACGTCGGTCCAGATCCGTCCCTTCGGGGTCTCGACGCCGGTGAGCGCGTCGAACGGGCCGGGACCGTGGAACTGATCGGCCTCGTGCTGCTCGGCCGGGTCGTAGCCGAACCCCTTGCGGGTCATCGCGTGCACGATGACCGGCCCGCCGAACCGCTTCGCCTGGGTCAACGCCTGCTCCATCGCCGCCCGGTCGTGGCCGTCGACGGGTCCGACGTACTTCAGGCCGAGGTCCTCGAAGAGCCCTTGCGGGGCGAGCGCGTCCTTCATGCCCTTCTTCATGGCGTGCAGCGCGTCGTACACCGCCGGCCCGACGCCGGGGACACCGTTGAGACGGCGCTTCACCACGTCGAGGAGTGGCTCGTAGCGGGGGTTGGTGCGCAGCGCGGTGAGGGCGTTGGCCAGTCCGCCGATGGTCGGGGTGTAGGAGCGGCCGTTGTCGTTGACGACGATCACCAGGCGACGCTCGTCGCCGCCCTGGACCGTGTCGGCGATGTTGTTGAGCGCCTCCCAGGCCATCCCCCCGGTCAGCGCGCCGTCACCGATCACGGCGACGACGTGGCGGTCCTCCCCGCGGATGGCGTAGGCCTTGGCGAGCCCGTCGGCGTACGACAGCGAGGTCGAGGCGTGCGAGTTCTCGACGATGTCGTGCGGGGACTCCGCCTGGCTCGGGTAGCCCGAGAGCCCGCCGTGCTGGCGGAGCTTGTCGAACCCGTCGGCGCGCCCGGTGAGGATCTTGTGGACGTACGCCTGGTGCCCGGTGTCGAAGACCACCCGGTCGCGCGGGGAGTCGAAGACCCGGTGCAGGGCGATGCTCAGCTCGACCACCCCGAGGTTGGGACCGAGGTGACCGCCGGTGCGCGAGACCTTGGCGACCAGGAAGTCACGGATCTCGGTGGCGAGCTCGTCGAGCTCGCGCGCCTCGAGCTCGCGCAGGTCCGCCGGTCCGGTCAGCCGCTCCAGGTGACCCATCCTCCGCCTCCCGTGGCTCGTCGATCGGGGCACGACGGACCAGACTAGCCCGGGTGGCAGGACGACACCGTCAGCCGGCGGGGATGCGCTCGTCCTCGTGCCCACCGCCGGACTCGAAGCCGGCCAGCCGCGCGTAGTCCTCGGAGGCCAGGAACTGCGGGAGGAGCAGCTCGGCGGTGTCGTACAGGCTCAGCCCGGACACGGTGGCGGGGTCGACGAACACGATCCGCCGCCCCTCGCCGCAGACGACGTCGGCGTCGGTGACGTCGTCGACCCGGGCGACGTAGACGTGCAGCCACTGGACCTCGTCGGACCCCTGGACGGTCATGATCTCCTCGCGCCAGAGGTAGAGGTGGCCCGGCAGGAGACGCAGGCCGGTCTCCTCCTCGAGCTCGCGGTAGGCCGCCTCCTCGAAGCTCTCGCCCTCCTCGACGTGCCCTCCGGGCATGCCCCACTGGTTCGCGCCACGCGGCGCGTGCTCGTCGCGCTCCTGGAGCAGCACCCAGCCACGTGGGTCGACAAGCAGCACGGACGCCAGCAGTACCTGCATGGCACCGAGGCTAGAACCTCCCGCCCGCGGACGCGGGGTTTCGCCTCACAGGCGGGCCACGAACCGGCGGCCGCGCACGGCCTCCTCCACCAGCCCAACCGCGCGGCGCAGGCCCACGAGCCGCGCCGTCTCCCTCTCGAGCAGGACCACCGCCTCCTCCACCGTGTGCGGCGCCACCTGCTCACGCAGGCTCGGCCGGATCTCCCCGAGACCGCGAGCAAGCGCCGCCTGGGACGCCTCGACGTGGAGCACGGCCAGGCGCGCGAGCAGCACCAGGTGACGGCGCAGGACGGTGTGCGTGCGGTACTCCGGCGGGCACTGGTCGAGCAGCCAGGCCTGCGCCGTCCGCTCCCACTCGGGCGCACCCGGGGGACGGACCGGGCCGGGCCACCCGGCGGGCGCGACGTACGACGGCACGGCCGGCATCCTACGCCGGTTCGAACGTGTGTGCTACCCCTCGAGAAGGCTCAGCCGGACCTGCCGGTCGGGGTTGTCGACGTTGAGATCGACCAGGCAGATGCTCTGCCAGGTCCCCAGGGCGAGGCGCCCTGCGAGGACCGGGACGGTGGCGTACGGCGGCACGAGCGCAGGCATCACGTGCGACCGGCCGTGACCGGGCGAACCGTGGCGGTGCCGCCAGCGGTCGTCGGCGGGCAGCAGCTCCGCCAGCGCCGCCAGCAGGTCCTCGTCCGAGCCCGCGCCCGTCTCGATGATCGCGATCCCGGCGGTGGCGTGCGGGACGAAGACGTGGAGCAGGCCGTCGCCGGCGCCGTCCACGAACTCCGCACACGTCCGCGTGAGGTCGTGGACCACCTCGTCGCCGCCGGTGGACACGCGGACGGTCTCGGACCTCATGTGCTCACCCTGTCACCCGCGGTCGACAGCGGTCCGCGAGGATGGGGTCATGTCGTCCGTGCGCACGCCCGACCCGAACCCCGGCTGGCTCTCCGAGCTGGCGCTGGACGAGACGCGGTCGCGGGTGCCGATCCTCTACGTCGAGGCGATCCCGGTGCGCGTCGACGCGAGCGGCCGGGTGGAGCACATCGGCATCCTGCTCCGCGGCTCCTCGACGGGGCAGATGACGCGCTGCTTCGTCTCCGGCCGCGTCATGCACGGCGAGTCGCTGCGCGACGCTCTCATGCGCAACCTCGAGAAGGACCTGGGGCCTGCGGCGTTCCCACGGCTGCCGCTGAGCACGGTGCCGTTCACGGTGGCGGAGTTCTTCCCGCTGCCGGGTCTGACCCCGCTGCACGACACGCGGCAGCACGCCGTCGCCCTGGCGTACGTCGTCCCCGTCACCGGCGAGTGCGAGCCGCGCCAGGACGCGCTCGAGCTGACCTGGATGACACCCGAGGAGGCCGCCGACCCGGGCGTCCTCGACGAGCTCGAGGGCGGTCGAGGGTCGCTGCTGCGCGAGGCGCTCGCGCACCTGGGCGCACTCCCGGCCTGAGGTCGTGCGCCTGAGGTGAGGTCATGGCCCCCCGTGGGGCTCACGACCCGCGCAGGTGCTCCTCGATGCGTGCCACCTTCGCGGTGAGCTGGCCGTCGTAGCCGGGACGGATGTCGGCCTTGAGCACCAGCGACACCCGCGGTGAGACCGCGGCCACGGCGTCCACCGCCTGCTTGACGACCGCCATCACCTCGTCCCACTCCCCCTCGATGTTGGTGAACATCGCGTTGGTCTCGGTGGGCAGGCCGCTGGCGCGGACCACGCGTACGGCGGCCGCCACCGCCTCGCTCACCCCGCCGGTCTCGTCGCCGCCGGAGGGACTGATGCTGAACGCCACGATCATGGGGCCAGCCTGCCAGGCTGGTCCGGCTCAGGTGCGCAGCAGGAAGTAGAACGCCAGTCCGGCGACGACGCCGAGCACGAGGAACGCCCAGCGCCGGGCCAGCACGCGGTGCAGCACGCCGACCGAGTCCAGGGCCAGCCGCCCGGGGCCGGCGAGCACCAGACCCGCGGCCAGACCGGCGAGCAGGAAGTCCACCTCGAAGCCGCCGGGCAGCTGGAAGAAGAAGCCGTTGTGGAACTTCAGCAGCACCGTGTTGATCATGACCGCCATCAGCCCTGTCGCCGCCAGCGGCGTGAAAACGCCGACGGCGACCGCGAGGCCGCCGAGCAGCTCGGTCAGGCCCGTGATCCACGCGAGCACCTCGGGGAAGCGAAAGCCGTAGCCGGCGAGCGTGCCCTGGGCGAAGCCGTGGATACCGCTGCCGTCGAACGCACCGAACACCTTCTGCGCGCCGTGGCCGACGAACGAGGTCGCGAGGACGAGCCGCAGGAGCAGCAGCCCGATGTCGGACTGCACGGCGCCGGTGCGGGGAGGAGTGTCCGCGGTGCGGTCGCGGGAGACGGTGCTCATGGAACGACGCTAGCCACCGTGCCCACGCCCGTGCGCGCGGTCCGCGCGGTGCCCCTGAGGGCGCGCTGCCGCGGTGGTGGGAGGGTGACCCGGTGAGTGAGGACGTACCCCAGGTCATCGAGCACGAGATCGAGGTCCCGCTGGACCACGGACGACCGGACGGGCCGACGGTGCCGCTGTTCGCCCGGGAGCTGGTCGCTCCGGGTGGCGAGCGGCGTCCCTCCCTCGTCTTCCTGCAGGGCGGTCCCGGCGGCGAGCCGCCTCGGCCCCACCTGAGCCCGCTCTCGCCGAGCTGGCTGGGCCGCGCGCTGCAGGACTTCCGCGTCCTCCTGCTCGACCAGCGGGGCACCGGGCGCTCGGCTCCCCTGGTCGACCTCGAGACGATGGCGCCGCAGCAGCAGGCCGACCACCTGGCGCTGTTCCGCGCCGACTCGATCGTGGCCGACGCCGAGCTGCTGCGCGAGGCTCTCGGGATCGAGCGCTGGAGCCTGCTGGGACAGTCGTTCGGCGGGTTCTGCACGATGACCTACCTGTCCCGGGCGCCGGGCGCACTGGCTGCGGCGTACCTCACCGGCGGCGTGCCGCCGGTCGGTGCCGGGCCCGACGCGGTCTACCCGCGGACGTACGCCACGATGGCGGCCCGCAGCCGGGCGCACTGGGAGCGCTACCCCGAGGACCTGCCCCGCTTCCGGCACCTGCTCGACCTCGCGGCCGAGGGGTCACTGCTGCTGCCCGACGGCGAGCCGGTCACGCCGCTGCGCCTGCGCCAGGTCGGGCACCCGCTCGGGATGAGCTACGGCACCTGGGACCTGCACGCGCTGCTCGAGCGCGACCCGCGCTCCCCCGGCTTCCGGCTCGGGCTGCGCGACGCGATGTCGTTCAGCGGCAGCAGCCCGCTGTACGCGCTGCTGCAGGAGGCCTGCTACGCCGACGGCACGGTCACCGACTGGGCGGCCCGGCGCACCCTGCCCGGCGAGATGGAGGACCCGACGCTGTTCTTCGGCGAGCACCTGTTCCCGGCGACGTACGCCGACGACGCGTCGCTCGCGCTGTACGCCGAGACGGCGGAGCTGCTCGCGCAGCGGCACTGGCCCCGGCTGTACGACGAGGGCGTGCTGGGGAGCAATGACGTGCCGGGGGCCGCTGCGGTCTACGCCCACGACGCGTACGTCGACCGCGGGCTGTCCGAGCGCACCCTCGCCGAGGTGCCGGGGGTCGAGGCCTGGGTGACCCCCGACCACGAGCACGACGGGCTGCGCACCAGTGGCCCCGAGATCCTCGACCGGCTCTTCTCGATGGTGCCGCCCCGCTGACCTGCTGCGACGAGCCGTCAACGGCTCGTCGGGTCTCGACATAGTCGATGACCGGCGTCCCCGTCACCGGGTCTCGACGCGCTCGCTGGCGCTCGCTGCTCGACCACCCGAAGCGCTGCGGGTGGTCGAGCCCGACGTGAGCGCAGCGAACGAGGACGTCGAGACCCCCCGCGCCCTCAGCCCAGCAGCGACCGCAGGATCAGCACCAGCGCCGAGGCGGCGCAGACGACGAGCATCACGCCGCGCACGCGGGCCTGGGGGACGCGGCCGCGCAGGAGCACGGCGAGGACGACGCCGACGGCCATGGCGGGCAGCAGCGAGAGCGAGAGGCGCACCTCCTCCCACGTCATCTCGCCGGCGAGCAGCAGCCCGGCGATGCTCAGCGCCGAGCCGACGACGAAGTAGATCGCGATCGTCGGGCGCGACTCCTCGGGCGGGCGACGCTGGTAGAGCAGCGCCAGCGGCGGGCCGCCGATGGAGGACGTCGTCCCGGTGAGGCCCGAGACCAGACCGGCCGAGACGAGGGCGCCCCGGGTGATCGGTATGTGGACGGCGCGCCAGGTCACCAGCACCGCGCCGAGGACGAACGCGCCCACCACCAGCCCGATCAACCGGTCGTCGAGCGCGCTCACGACGGCCACGCCCGCGGCGGTGCCGACCACGCGCGGCGGCAGCGCCCAGCCGAGACCGCGCCAGTCGACCCCGTCGTGCTCACGGACCAGCGTGAGGAAGGGCAGCAGCAGGGCCAGGACCAGCATCGAGCCGGGCATCAGGTCCGGTCGCACCAGGGTCAGCACCGGCGAGCCGAGCAGGCCGATCCCCAGCCCCACGACGCCCTGGAGCAGGGCGCCGAGCAGGACGACGGCGCACAGGAACGCGAAGAGGCCGGGGTCGACCACGAGGTCGACCCCGGCCACCGACAACGCGCGTCAGACGGCTAGATCTCGACACGGCTCACGTCGGGCCCGCTGACGCGTGCCCGACGTGCTCCGGCTCGATCTGTTCGCACGACGTCGTCCTTCGCTTCGCTCAGGCCGACTGCGCGAGCAGATTCCGCAGCACGAACTGCAGGATCCCGCCGTTGCGGTAGTACGACGCCTCACCCGGCGTGTCGATGCGCACCGTGGCCTCGAACTCGCTGGTCTCGCCGTGGGACTCGTCGCTGCCCGGCGCCGGCTCGACCTTCACGGTCACCGTCGAGGGGATCGCGCCGTCGTTGAGCGCGGTGATGCCACTGACGCTGAGCACCTCCTCGCCCTTGAGCCCGAGGTCCTCGGCGGTCTTCCCGGCGGGGAACTGCAGGGGCAGGACGCCCATGCCGATCAGGTTCGAGCGGTGGATGCGCTCGTACGACTCGGCGATGACGACCTTGACCCCGAGCAGCGCGGTGCCCTTGGCGGCCCAGTCGCGCGAGGACCCGGAGCCGTACTCCTTGCCGGCCAGCACGACGAGCGGGATGCCCTGCTCGATGTAGTGCTCGGAGGCCTCGAAGACCGAGGTCACCTCACCACCGTCGGTGAAGTCGCGGGTGAACCCGCCCTCGGTGCCCGGGGCGATCTGGTTGCGCAGCCGGATGTTGGCGAAGGTCCCGCGGATCATCACCTCGTGGTTGCCGCGGCGCGAGCCGTACGAGTTGAAGTCGCGCTGCTCGACACCCTGCTCGGCGAGGTACCGGCCGGCGGGCGCGTCCTTCTTGATCGCACCGGCCGGGCTGATGTGGTCCGTGGTGACCGAGTCGCCCAGCTTGAGCAGGATCCGCGCGCCCTCGACGTCGGTGACGGGCTCCGGCTCGGCCGGCATCCCGTCGAAGTACGTCGGCTTGCGGACGTACGTCGAGTCCTCGTCCCACGCGAACGTCTTGCCCTCCGGGGTGTCGAGGGACTTCCAGCGCTCGTCGCCGGCGAAGACCGAGGCGTACTCGTCGGTGAACATCTCGGTGTCGATGGCCGAGGCCACGACCTCCTCGATGTCCGAGGCCGACGGCCAGATGTCACGCATGAAGACGTCGTTGCCGTCCTCGTCCTGCCCCAGCGGGTCGTTGAGCAGGTCGACCTTCATCGACCCGGCCAGCGCGTACGCGACCACCAGCGGCGGCGAGGCGAGGTAGTTCATCTTCACGTCGGGGTTGATCCGACCCTCGAAGTTCCGGTTGCCCGAGAGCACCGAGACGACGGCGAGGTCGGACTCCTGGACGGCCTGGCTGACCTCGGGGATGAGCGGGCCGGAGTTGCCGATGCAGGTGGTGCAGCCGTAGCCGACGAGGTTGAACCCGAGCTTGTCGAGGTACGGGGTGAGCCCCGCCCGCTCGTAGTAGTCGGAGACCACCTTCGAGCCGGGGGCCAGCGACGTCTTGACCCACGGCTTGCGCGTGAGCCCCTTCTCGACGGCGTTCTTCGCCAGCAGCGCCGCGCCGATCATCACCGACGGGTTGGACGTGTTGGTGCACGAGGTGATGGCGGCGATGGTGACCGCGCCGTTCTCGAGCGTGAACGACGTCCCGTCCGACAGCGTGACGTCGGTGGTGGCCGAGGCGTCCTCGGCGTAGTCCTGCACGGCCGTGTCGAACGTCTGCGCCGCGTCGGACAGGGAGATGCGGTCCTGCGGGCGCTTCGGGCCGGCCAGCGACGGGACGACGTCGGCGAGGTCGAGCTCGAGCGACTCGGAGAACCGCGGCTCGACGTACCCCTCGACGGTGGTGTCGTGCCAGAGGCCCTGCTCCTTGGCGTACGCCTCCACGAGGTGCAGCTGCTCCTCGTCGCGTCCGGTCAGGGCGAGGTACTTGATGGTCTCCTCGTCGACCGGGAAGATCGCCGCCGTCGAGCCGAACTCCGGGCTCATGTTGCCGATCGTGGCGCGGTTGGCCAGCGGCAGCGCGGAGACGCCCTCGCCGTGGAACTCGACGAACTTGCCGACGACGCCGTGCTCGCGGAGCATCTCGGTGATGGTCAGCACCAGGTCGGTGGCGGTCGAGCCCTCGGGGAGCGCGCCGGAGAGCTTGAAGCCGACCACGCGCGGGATGAGCATCGACACCGGCTGACCGAGCATCGCGGCCTCCGCCTCGATGCCGCCGACGCCCCAGCCGAGCACCCCGATGCCGTTGACCATCGTGGTGTGGGAGTCGGTGCCGACGAGGGTGTCGGGGTAGACCTGCGTCTCGCCGTCGACCTCCCTGGTGAATGCGACGCGGGCGAGGTGCTCGATGTTGACCTGGTGCACGATGCCGGTGCCGGGCGGGACGACCTTGAAGTCGGAGAAGGCACCCTGGCCCCAGCGCAGGAACTGGTAGCGCTCCTTGTTGCGCTCGTACTCGATCTCGACGTTGCGCTCGAAGGCCTCCGGGGTGCCGAAGACGTCGGCGATGACGGAGTGGTCGATGACCATCTCGGCCGGGGCGAGCGGGTTGATCTTCTCCGGGTCGCCACCGAGGTCGCTCATCGCCTCGCGCATGGTCGCGAGGTCGACGATGCACGGCACGCCGGTGAAGTCCTGCATGATCACGCGCGCCGGGGTGAACTGGATCTCCTTGTCGGGGTCCGCGTCGGCGTCCCAGCCGGCCAGCGCCTTGATGTCGTCGGCGGTGATGTTCTCGCCGTCCTCGGTGCGCAGGAGGTTCTCCAGCAGCACCTTCAGCGAGTACGGCAGCGACGCGACGTCCAGCCCGTCGCCCGCGACGGCGTCGAGGCGGAACATCTCGTACCCCTTGCCGTCCACCTCCAGGGTGCTCTTGGCTCCGAAGCTGTCCTTGCTCGCCATCTGCGTCTCCTCGTTCCTGTGGTGCAGCGTGTGGTGCGATCCGGTCCGGTTCCCCATCCTGCCCGCGGCGCACCGCCGACCGTAAGAAAGGCAGACCTAACCTTCGCGTTTATCTTGATATCAAGATAACGGTAGCACGCACCCCCACCGAGCCGTGCCCCCTGCGGGGCGAGTGGTGCGTAGTACCGGCTCGAGTGGTGCCTTCTGCCGGTCGACTCGCCCGTCACCGGGCGGAGCTGGCGACTCGCAGCGGCACCGGGCCCGACCCGACGAGAAACTCGGGTGCGCGGAGGGTGACCGGCTGGCACGGTCCTCCCCATGCACACAGTCACCGTGATGGTCCGTCGTGCCCGGCTCGCGGCGGGAGTGGGGGTGGCACGCGCTGAGCGGCGAGTGGGCCGCCCGCGTGGTGGCCGCCTCCCCCGTCGGTCCCGGTGACCTCGTCCTCGACGTCGGCGCCGGCACCGGCGCGCTGACCCGACCGCTGCTGGACTCCGGCGCGCGCGTGCTCGCGGTGGAGAGGCACCCAGGTCGGGCCGACCGGCTGCGCCGCCGGTTCGGTGCGGACCTCACCGTGCTGGAGACGGACCTCCGAGACCTGCGGCTGCCGCGACGCCCGTTCCGCGTCGTCGCCGCACCGCCGTACTTGCTGACGAGCGCGCTGGTGCGGCGCCTGCTCGGCACCGACCGCCTGCTCTCGGCGGACCTGGTCCTCGAACACGGCGCAGCCCGGCGGCTGGCGACGCGGCTCCCGCCGGGCAGAGGCACGAGGAGGTACGACGCAGCCGTCGGTCTGCCCGTGCCGAGGCGCGCGTTCAGGCCGATGCCGCGAGTGGACTCGGCGGTGCTGGAGGTGCGTCACCGCTGAGCCACGTCGTCCGCCGGGTGCCGGCCGCGCGCCGCCGAGCCGACCGTCGAGCTCGGGAATGCCCGCGAGGCTCGGGCGGCTGGGACCACCATGACGACCATCGGTTTCATCGGCAGCGGGAACATCGGAAGCACCCTCGCGAGGCTGGCGGTCGACGCCGGCTACGACGTGGTGATGAGCAACTCGCGCGGGCCCGACACGCTCGCCGACCTCGTGGAGTCCCTCGGCCCGCGCGCTCGGGCCGCGACGCGCGAGGAGGCCGCCGCGGCCGGTGACCTGGTCGTCACGACGGTGCCGCTCAAGGCGCTCGAGGACGTCCCGGTCGAGCCGCTGGCCGGCAAGCTGGTCCTGGACACCATCAACTACTACCCCGACCGCGACGGCGCCGTCCCTGCGCTCGACGAGAACGCCACCACGACCAGCGAGCTGGTCGCCGCGCACCTGCCGAGGGCTCGTGTGGTGAAGGCGTTCAACAACATCTACTTCGAGCACCTCGCGTCGATGGCCCGCCCGAGCGGCGCGGATGACCGCAACACGCTGCTCATCGCGGGCGACGACGAGCAGGCCAAGACGGAGGCGGCGGGCGTGATCGACGCGCTGGGCTACGACACCTTCGACACCGGCGCGCTGGCCGACAGCTGGCGCTTCGAGCGCGACCGGCCGGCGTACGCCGCTGCGTACACGGTCGACGGCGACTTCTCCCGCCCGCGGGTCAACGACCGCGCCGGCCTCGCCGGCCTGCTCGAGGAGTCCGTCCGCCAGGGGCGCTGACCGTCCGGACGCGGCGACGCCGCCCGTCCGGCTGGACGGGCGGCGTCGATCAACGCGATCGCGAGACTACTGCTTGACCGCCTTGGCCAGCGCGTCGACGTAGGTGTCGAGGCTGTAGTCCAGCGACAGCGCGGTCGGCGGGGAGACCGACGAGATCACGCTGGGCCCGACCACCTTGGCGACGGCTCCGTCCTTGACCTGCTGCATCGTCCTCACGCCGGGCGAGGCGTTGAACGTCTGCTCGGTCTTGGCGTCCTCGAGGTACTCCAGGAGCACGTCGGACTTCAACGCGTCCAGCTTCTCCGAGCTGAGCGTGTAGTAGAAGCTGATGTCGCCGTTGTAGAGGCTCTTCACCGCCGGGGCGGAGGTGAAGCCGAGGTCCTCGAGGAACTCCACGCGCGGGTCGTCGGGCGTGTAGACGTAGTTCGTGCCGTTCGGGTCGGTCGCCACGGCGGCGATGGACCTGCCCTGGAACTCGGGGTGCGCGTCGGCGGCCTGCTGCACGGTCTTCTGGATCCCGGCGATGACCTCGTCGGCCTGCTTCTCCTTGCCCAGCACCTTGCCCGTGGTCTCGATGACCTCGCGCCACGGCGTCGACCACGGCTTGCCCGGGTACGCCACGGTCGGCGCGATCGCGGACAGCTTGTCGTACTGGTCCTTGGTGATGCCGGAGTAGGTGGCGAGGATGACGTCGGGCTTGGCCTTGATGATCTGGTCGTACGGCGGCTCGTCACCGTTGGTGAGCAGCGCCGGGGTCGAGGCGCCCTCGGCCTTCAGCTTCTCGGCCGTCCACGGCATCAGGCCCTCGGCGTTCGCGCCGTACTCCTGCTTGGGGATCGCCACCGGCGTCTCCCCCAGGGCGAGCGTCGCGTCGTCCGAGCCCCAGCCCCAGGTGACGATGCGGTCGGTCTTCTTCACGGTCGTGGTCCCGAAGGCGTGCTTGATCGTCACGCCGTCGCTGCTGCCGGAGCCGGCGGCGTCGGAGTCGGACCCGCCGGAGCCGCAGGCGACCAGGGCGAGCATGGCGACGGCTGCCAGCAGTGCGAGGAGGCCGCGCACGGGGCCACGGCGGGGGGAGGAGCTGAGGGACACCGGGTCTCTCCTGGTCGGTCGGGGCGGCCGGTCGGCCATGACTAAGGCAAGCCTAACCCAACTCGCGGCGCTCAGGACCGGGGGCGGCGCCGGGACGAGACCGGCACCATCATCGGGTCCCCCGTGACGGGGTCGTCGACGACGAGCGCCTCCAGCCCGAACGCCTCCTGCAACGTCGCGGGCGTGAGCACGTCGCGCGGCGTGCCCTGGCACAGGAGCCGCCCCTGGCGCATGACGACGAGACGGTCGGCGTACCTCGCGGCGAGGTTGAGGTCGTGCAGGACCATCACGACCGTCGTCCCGGTGCGCTGGTTCAGGTCGGCGAGCAGGTCGAGGAGCTCGACCTGGTGGCACACGTCGAGGTACGTCGTCGGCTCGTCGAGCAGCAGCACCTTGGGCTGCTGGGCCAGTGCCATCGCGATCCAGACGCGCTGCCGCTGACCGCCCGAGAGCTCCTCGACACGACGATCCGCGAGGTCGGCGGTCCCGGTGTCCGCGAGCGCCTGGGCGACGATCTGGTCGTCGGTGCTGCTGTGGCGGGTGAACATCCCCTGGTGCGGGTAGCGCCCGCGCGCCACGAGGTCGCCGACGGTGATCCCCTCGGGGGCGATCGGGGACTGCGGGAGCAGCCCGAGCAGCACCGCGACCGCACGCGACGACATCGTCGTGATGTCCTGCTCCCCCAGCTCGACCCGGCCGCCGTCGGGCCGCAGCAGCCGGCCGAGGCCCTTGAGGAGCGTCGACTTGCCGCAGCCGTTGCCGCCGACGATGACGGTGACCTGCCCCGGCTCGATGTCGAGGTCGAGCTCGTGGACGATGCGCTGCTTGTCGTACGCCAGGCTCACCCCGTGGGCGACCAAGGACGGGACCTCGGCCCCGTCGCGCGCGGCGACGGTGTCGGTCGCACTCATCAGGCACTCCTCCTTCGCGACCCGGTGGCCAGCAGCCAGACCAGGTAGGGACCTCCGATGATCCCGGTGACGATGCCCACCGGCACCTGGGCGTCGGGCAGGACGTACTGCGCGGCCAGGTCGGCCAGCGCCATCAGGCTCATCCCGACCAGCGCCGCCTGCGGCAGGGCCGGGTGCCCGTCGCCGGCCAGGCGGCGGGCGACCGGGCCCGAGATCAGCGCGACGAAGGCGACCGGCCCGGCGGCCGCGGTCGCCACGGCGGCGAGCACGACGCCGCAGAGCACGGCGACCAGCCGGGTGCGCAGCGCGGACACCCCCAGCGCCTCCGCCGTCTGGTCGCCCATCTCCAGCAGGCCGAGGCGACGGTCCAGCCAGAGCACGGCCGGCAGCAGGACGACGACCACGACCAGCACCGGCCAGAAGTCGGCGTACGTCGCCGAGATCGTGGACCCGGCGATCCAGGTCAGTGCGCCCTGGGCGGCGCGGGAGTCGGTACGCGTGAGGAAGTAGTTGAGGATGCTGCTCGCCACGAAGGCGAGGGCGATCCCGCACAGGACGAAGCGGTAGCCGGAGACGCCGCCGCGCCACGCGAGCGCCAGGTTGAGCCCGGCGACCGCCGCCGCTCCGACCAGCGCACCCACGGGCACGAGCGGCCCGGAGACGCCCGCCACCAGCAGCACCGCCACCGCGCCGACGCTCGCCCCCTGCGAGACCCCGATGATGTCCGGACTGGCCAGCGGGTTGCGCAGCACGCTCTGGAACATCGCCCCGGCGAGGCCGAAGGCGACACCGACCGAGAGGTCCACCGCCAACCGCGGCAGCCGGAACTCCAGGAGCACCAGCCGGCTCACGTCGTCACCGCCACCGGTCAGGGTGAGCAGCACCTGCAGCGGGCTGACCGTCAGGTCACCGACCGACAGTGCGGCCAGGCAGGCGGCGACCGCGACCACCACGAGCCCGATCGTCACGACCAGGCGGCGCGAGAGGCGCTTGCGTCGTACGACGGCCAGGGTCGCGAGGGCCGCCTCGCGGTCGTGCTCGGCGCGCACCGCGCGCTCGTCGGTCGTCGTCACATCGACACCGCCTTCGAGCGGCGGACGAGCGCGATGAGCGCAGGCGCGCCGAGGACCGCGACGACGATGCCCGCCTCGAGTTCGCTGGGTCGTACGAGCACCCGGCCGACGACGTCGGCGAGCAGCAGCAGCACCGGGCCACCGAGCGCCGAGAGCGGCACGACCCAGCGGTAGTCCGGGCCGATCAGGGCTCGCACCGCGTGCGGGACCATCAGCCCGACGAACGCCACCGGCCCGGCCAGCGCCGTGGCGGAGCCGGCCAGGAGCACCGCCCCGACGATCACGAGCGTGCGGCCGACAGCGATGTTCTGCCCCAGCCCGCGGGCCAGGTCGTCCCCGAGGGCGGTGGCGTTGAGGAAGCGGGTCGCGCTGAGGGCCGCCACCATGCCGACGACGAGCGGGGCGAGCACGAGCAGCACCGTGCCGACACCGCGGGCGTTGAGCGACCCGACGGACCAGAAGCGGTACTGCTCCAGCGCCTCGCGGCTGGTCAGCAGCACCAGCGTGATCAGCGAGGTCATCATGGCCGTCGCCGCGGCGCCGACGAGCGCCAGACGTACCGGGGTCGCACCCTCCCAGCCCGTGGACGCCACGCCGTAGACCAGGGCGGCCGCGATCGCGGCCCCGGCGTACGCGAACCACACGAAGGCGTCGAGGTCACCCAGCCCGAAGACGGTGATCGCCACGATCACCGCGAGCGAGGACCCCGCGTTGACGCCGAGCAGGCCGGGATCCGCGATCGGGTTGCGGGTCAGCCCCTGCAGCAGGGCGCCCGAGACCGCGAGCGCTGCCCCGGCGAGGGCGCCGACCAGGGTCCGCGGCACCCGCTGCTCGCGCACCACGCTGATGTCGTTGTTGCCCGCCACCGGGTGCCACAAGGCGTCCCACACCGTCGGCAGCGACACCTCGCGCACGCCGATCGCCAGGCTGGCCGCGCAGGCGAGCACCAGGAGCGCGAGCAGCACCAGCGCCATCAGCAGCTTGCGTGACAGCGGGGCACGGCGCAGCGCCGGAACCTGACCGGGGTCGGTCGGGTCAGTCGCCTGGGCCGGGCTGGCCGGTGCCGACACGTTCGCCTCCGAGGGTAGGTGAGCCTTTCCTACGCTACGGGACAGCGCGTCGTACGACGACCACGGCCGGCTACTGGTCGGTCACGTGCTCCAGCAGCGCGACGCACTCGACGTGGTGCGTCATCGGGAACAGGTCGAACGCGCGCAGCGCGACCAGCCCGTAGCCACGCTCGGCGAACAGCGCGACGTCCCGGGCGAGGGCGGCGGGGTCGCAGGCGACGTACACCACCGCCCGAGGGGTACGCCCCACGATGCCCTCGACGACGCGCTGCTTGGCGCCGGTCCGCGGCGGGTCCAGGACGACGAGGTCGACGTGACGGGGCGAGTCGGGTCCCTCCAGCCAGCGCTGCACGTCGGCGTGGACCGCCTCGGCGCGGGTGTTCTCCGCCGCGTGGGCCGACGCCGCCGCGTCACCCTCCACACCCGTGACCCACCCGGCCGGGCCGACGTCGTCGGCGAGGAAGGCGCCGAACAGGCCGACGCCTGCGTACAGGTCGAGCGCACTCTCCCCCGGCTGCGGTCGCGCCATCTCGCGCACCGTGTCGACCAGCACCTGCGGCGCGGCGACGTGCGGCTGCCAGAAGCCGTCCGGCTCGACGGCGAACACGTGCGGGCCGACCTGCTCGTGGCCGCTGGCCGGCAGACCCGCGTCGATCAGGCAGGTCTCGACCTCGACGACGTCGTGGGAGCGGTGCTTGTGCAGCCCCTGCCCGCCGCCGGGCACGTCGACGTACTGCATCCGCGTGCGCCAGCCGAGCAGCGGGTCGACCTCCTCGACGACCACCTCGGACTCCAGGCCGGCGAGCCGCTGCAGCTGCTCGCGCACGACGGTCGTCTTCAGCTCGCGCTGGTACGCCGGGTCCGCGTGCTGGAAGTCGCACCCCCCGCAGGCGTCGGGCCCGGCGTACGGGCAGGGCGGCGGCACCCGGTGGACCGAGCCGTCGAGGACCTGCACGGCGTCGGCGCGCAGGAAGCGGTCGCCCTCGCTACCCTCGGTCACCAGCGCGACGACCCGTTCGTCGGGCAGGGCGTGCCGCACGAACAGCACCACGCCGTCCTCGGCGCGGGCCACCACGTGCCCGCCGTGGGCGACCGGGCCGCAGACCACCTCGTGGCGCTCCCCCGCACGGCTGGGACGAGACGATGCCGGCCGCGAGCGCGGCCGGTTGCGACGGGGACCTCGACTCATCGACGCCTCGTGCGCCCACGGCGCACGTCGCCCGCGCGCACCCGCTCCAGCTCGTCGACGCGACGCTCGAGGGCGGCCTCGGAGGAGCGCAGCTGGTACGGCACCGAGATCACCATGACGCCCGGCGAGAACAGCAGCCGGCCCTTGAGGCGCAGGGCGGTCTGGTTGTGCAGCAGCTGCTCCCACCAGTGCCCGACGACGTACTCGGGGATGTAGACCGCGACGACGCCGCGCGGGTTGGACTCGCGGATGCTGGTCGCGTACATGACGATCGGCCGGATGATCTCGCGGTACGGCGAGTAGAGGACCTTCAGCGGCACGTCGAGGTTGCGCTTGTCCCACTCCTTGAGCAGGGCGTCGGTGGTCTCGGGATCGGTGTCGACGAAGATCCCCTCGAGCACGTTCGGCCGGGTCGCCTTGGCGAAGGCCAGCGCCCGCATCGTCGGCTTGTGCAGCTTGGAGACCAGCACGAGCGCGTGCACCCGGGTGGGCAGCAGCTGGTCCTCGTCCCCGGCGACGAGCTCCTCGGAGACCTTGTCGTAGTGACCGCGGATGCGGGTCATGAGGATGAAGAAGGCGACCATCGCCAGGATCGCGATCCAGGCCCCGGCGAGGAACTTCGTGACCAGGATGATCACGAACACCACCGACGTCATCGCCAGCCCGAAGGTGTTGATCACCCGCGAGCGCACCATCCGGCGCCGCTCGCTCGCGTCCTTCTCGGTCTTCAGGTGGCGGGTCCAGTGCCGGATCATCCCGAGCTGGGAGAGGTTGAAGGAGACGAAGACGCCGACGATGTAGAGCTGGATCAGACGCGTCGGCTCGGCCTGGAAGGCGACGATCAGCACCACGGCGAACCCGGCGAGGATCAAGATGCCGTTGCTGTACGCGAGCCGGTCGCCGCGGGAGGCCAGCGCGCGCGGCATGAAGCCGTCGCGGGCGAGGATCGAGCCCAGCACCGGGAAGCCGTTGAACGCGGTGTTCGCCGCCAGGATCAGGATGATCCCGGTCATCGCCACGAGGAAGTAGAAGCCCGGAGGGAAGCCGTCGAAGATCGCCTTCGAGACCTGGGCGATCACCGTCGGCTGGTCGTAGCCGGCCGGCAGCGCCGAGCCGTCGGCCCGGGTGAGCCGCTCGATGTCGGCGGGGTCGACGTACTTCAGGCCCATCTCGCGGGCCAGGATGATCATGCTCAGCAGCATCGTGATCGCGATGGCGCCGAGCAGCAGCAGCGTCGACGCGGCGTTCTTCGACTTCGGCTTGCGGAACGCGGGCACGCCGTTGGAGATCGCCTCGACGCCGGTCAGCGCCGCACAGCCGGAGGAGAACGCCCGGGCGAGGAGCACGATCAGCGCGATCTGGCTGAGGTTGCCGGCGTACGACGGGTCCGGCGCCAGCCGAAGGTCCGCGCTCTCCGCCTGCGGGAGGTCGCCGGTGAACGCGCGGATCGCGCCGTACGCCGCCATGCCGAGGACGCCGAGCATGAAGCCGTACGTCGGCACGGCGAAGAAGGCCCCCGACTCGCGCACCCCCCGCAGGTTCATCGCGGCGAGCACGACGACGAGCCCGACGGCGTACTCGGTCTCGTGGCCCTGCATGAACGACAGTGCCGAGGAGATGTTCTGCACCCCGGAGGAGACCGACACCGCCACGGTGAGGACGTAGTCGACCAGAAGGGCGCTCCCGACCGTCAGCCCCGCCTTGCGCCCGAGGTTGACCGTGGCGACCTCGTAGTCGCCACCGCCCGAGGGGTAGGCGTGCACGTTCTGGCGGTACGACGCCACCACCGTCAGCATGACGACGGCGACGGCGATCCCGATCTTCCACGAGAACGCGTAGGCCGAGACCCCCGCGATCGAGAGCATGATGAAGACCTCGTCGGGCGCGTAGGCGACCGAGGACAGGGCGTCGCTGGCGAAGACCGGCAGGGCGATCCGCTTCGACAGCAGGGTCTCCCCGAGCTGGGAGCTGCGGAGCTTGCGCCCGAGCAGGATCCTCTTCGAGACGTCGCCGACACCCACGGGCGGCAACGTTAGATCACATCCGCCCCGAGAGTGCACCGGACGCCGGCACCGGTACGGCGGTAACGTTCCGCGCGTGCACGTCGTCATCATGGGTTGCGGCCGCGTCGGCTCCACGTTGGCCCGCAGTCTCGAGGACCGCAACCACACCGTCAGCGTCATCGACTCCGACCCGGACGCCTTCCGCCGCCTCGGCCCGCTGTTCAACGGCACCAAGGTGACGGGCATGGGGTTCGACCAGGACGTCCTCACCGAGGCGGGCATCAAGCGCGCCGACGCGTTCGCCGCCGTGAGCTCGGGTGACAACTCGAACATCATCGCCGCACGGGTCGCCCGGGAGACGTTCGGACTGACCTCCGTCGTCGCCCGGATCTACGACCCCGGCCGCGCGGAGGTCTACCAACGGCTCGGGATCACCACGGTGGCCACGGTCAAGTGGACCGCGGACCAGGTGCTGCGCCGGCTGCTGCCGGTCGACGCCGAGCCCGACTTCCGCGACCCGACCGGCACCATCCGCGTCGACCAGGTCCCGGCGCCGGATGCCTGGGTCGGCGTGCGCACCGTGCTGTTCCAGGCCCAGACCGGCTCCCGGATCGCCTGGATCGACAGGCTCGGGGAAGGCATCCTCTCCACCCGCGAGATGGTCATCCAGGAGGGCGACCGGCTGCACCTGGTGATGCGCGAGGAGACGGCGGCCGCGGTGTACGCCGAGATGGAGAAGGGACCGGACAAGGAATGACCACCGGAGGAAGACGATGAGGGTCGCCATCGCCGGGGCCGGGGCCGTCGGCCGCTCCATCGCGCGAGAGCTGATCGACAACGGTCACCAGGTCCTGCTCATCGACAAGAACCCCGCCTCGATCAAGCCCGAGCGCGTCCCCGACGCCGAGTGGCTGCTCGCGGACTCGTGCGAGCTGTCCTCGCTCGAGGAGGCGAGCCTGGACCGCTGCGACGTCGTGATCGCCGCGACAGGCGACGACAAGGCCAACCTGGTGACCTCGCTCCTGGCCAAGACCGAGTTCGCGGTCCCCCGGACCGTCGGCCGGGTCAACCACCCGGACAACGAGTGGCTGTTCACCGAGGCCTGGGGCGTCGACGTCAACGTCTCCACCCCGCGGATCATGTCCGCCCTCGTCGAGGAGGCGGTGAGCGTGGGCGACCTGGTGCGGCTGTTCACGTTCCGCCAGGGCAACGCGAACCTCGTCGAGATGACGCTGCCGGCCGACTCGCCGTACGTCGGCAAGCCGGCCGGGCTGATCCCGTTCCCCGAGAACTGCTCGCTCGTCACGATCCTGCGCGACGGACAGGTCTACGTCCCCGACGCCGAGCAGCCGGTCGAGGCCGGCGACGAGCTGCTGCTGGTCGTCGCGACCGACCTCGAGGACGAGCTCGAGGAGCTGCTCGCGCCCGAGGAGCACAAGGACCGCTGACCGCGAGACGTCGCGTGTACGCGACGCCTCACCGCACACCCCCGCGAGACGTCGCGTCTACGCGACGCGTCGCGGGTCAGCGGGTGCTGAGCTCGGCGTGCTGGGCCTCGCAGCGCTCGATCATGGCGGTGAGCTCGGGCTCGTCGCGCAGCAGCGGCCGGTACTTCTCCTCCAGCGCCGCGATCTGCTCGCGCTCCTGGACCAGCTTCGCGTAGATCCGCTCCCGCTCGGCCAGGTCGGCGGTGTAGCCCAGGTCGAGGTACTCCGTGGCGTGGCGGCGCGCGTTGCCGATCGCGGTCTGCGCGCGGCCCTTCTTGCTGACCAGCGAGGCGACGACGGTGACGACGAGGACGCCGAGGATGACGCTCAGGGACAGCCCGGTGCTGATCTCGACGACGTCGACGTGCTCGCCGCCGTTGACGAAGGGCAGGTTGTTCTCGTGCAGGGCGTGCAGGACCAGCTTCACGCCGATGAAGGCGAGGATCGCGGCCAGCCCGTACGACAGGTAGATCAGCCGGTCGAGCAGACCCTCGATGAGGAAGAACAGCTGGCGCAGGCCCAGCAGCGAGAACGCCGTCGCCGTGAACACGATGAAGGTGTTCTGCGTCAGCCCGAAGATCGCCGGGATCGAGTCCAGCGCGAAGAGGATGTCGGTGCCGCCGATCGCCACCATCACCAGCAGCATGGGGGTCAGCACCCGCTTGCCGTCGACGGTCGTGAAGAGCTTGTCGCCGTCGTACTCCTCGGAGGTGTGCACGACCTTGCGGGCCAGCCTGACCATGATGTTCTCGCCCTGGTGGCCCTCGCCGCTGGACTCCGACTTCAGCATGTTGCCGGCGGTCAGGATCAGCACCAGCCCGAAGAGGTAGAACACCCAGGCGAAGGAGTTGATCAGCCCGGCGCCGACGAAGATGAAGGCGGTCCGGGCGACCAGTGCGAACACGATGCCGAAGAGCAGCACCTTCTGCTGGTCCTCGCGCGGCACCCGGAACGAGCCCATGATGATGAGGAAGACGAACAGGTTGTCGACGCTGAGCGCCTTCTCGGTCAGGTAGCCCGCGAAGTACTCCCCTCCCGCCGTGCCTCCGCCGAAGACGAGGACGCCCAGGCCGAACAGCACAGCGACGCCGACGTACAGCGCCGACCACACCGCCGCCTCGCGCAGCGTCGGCACGTGCGCCTTGCGGACGTGGAAGAAGAAGTCGAAGAGCAGCAGACCGACGATGCCTACGGCGGTCAGGGTCCAGATCCAGCTGGGCACGTCCATCGGGTGTGGGTCCTCGATCAGTGGTCGGGTCGGGGGCTCGCGCGGTGGGCGCTGTCATGGGCCCAACGAACGAGACCCTCAGGTTTCTCCCGAGACCGGGGTCGCGTTGCGCGAGAGCAGCCACACCATGAGGGCGAGGGCCGCGACCTGGAGCGGCCAGCCCATCACGAGCTTCGCCGCGCCGAGCGCCGCGATCGCCGCATCCGCATCGAGCGCCCCGCTGCGGCCGGCGAGGTAGAGCGGACCCTGGACGACCACGCGGACGACGCAAGGAGCGGCCAGCAGCCAGGTGAGCCGACCGCACAGCCGCACCACCTGCGGGTCCCCCCGCCAGGCCATCGGGTCGCCCTCGCCGCGCGAGGCGGTGACGCTGCCGACGATGAACCCGACGACCGGATAGCGCAGCGCGATGCTGAGCACCATGACGACGGCGTAGCCGAGGTTGTAGAGCACACCGGGGAGGAAGTACGCCAGGGCCTGGTCGTTGGCGTCGCCCCCACCGCGCGCCGAGCGCCACGCGAAGAAGGCGCCGATCGCGATCCCCACGAACGCGTTGAGGACGAACTGGACCGCCGAGTGCTGCACGAGGCGTACGACGAGCAGCACCGCCGCCGCCACCACGCTCACCGCCAGCGCGATGCGCAGGTCCTTGCCGACCAGGAAGACGAGCGTGAACAGCGCCGTCGGGACCGCGGCCTCGAGCATCCCGCGCACGCCGCCCAGCGCCTCGGAGAGCTGGGAGCGCAGCGCCGCCTCGACGGTCGTCTCGGCGAGGGCCGCCGGGCCGCCGGCGGCATCCGTCGCCGGCCGGTCACCGGGTGCGTCGTCGGTCATGGGCGCAGCTCGTAGCGCGGGTTGAACATCACCTTGTCGGTGCCGAAGCGACCCTGGACCCGCATCGCGACACCCGGCGCGACGCCCGCGATCCGGCGACGCCCGAGGAAGACCAGCGTGAGCGAGTCCGAGCCGTCGTACAGCTCCGCCTCCAGCGCGGGCACCCCGCCACGGGGGCGGAGGGTCACCGTCGAGATCTTGCCCTGCAGGGTGACCCGCTCACGCTCGACGGCGTCGGCGATCGAGACCACGCCGGAGTCGCGCGACTCCTTGCGCAGCTCGCGCGCCTCCTCCCGGTCGTGGCTGGCCAGCCTGCTGAGGCTGGTCCGCAGCCGGGACCGCTCACCCATCGCCGGCTTCCTCGGCCTGCTGCCGCAGCTGCTCCTCGAGGTCCGCGGGCAGCGCCAGCGGGATCGGCTCGCCGGGAGGCATGGCCTGGGTCCCCCGGCGGACGACGGTGCTGCGGATCGCGTCCTCCCACTGCGCGGCGTCCTCCGGCTCCAGCGCGGGGCGGCCCAGGAGCGTCGCCCGCAGCAGCCAGCGCCCCTTCTCGACCCCGATGACGCGCGAGGGCTGGATGCCGCTCTGCCCGTCAGGCAGCTCGACGGGCATCTGGCACAGCAGCTCGGTCCCCCACGCCCCCGTCCGCTCGGAGACCTGTCCCTCGTGGGCCAGCGCCTCCTCCTGCATCGCCTCGCGCACCTCGGGCCACAGCGAGTCGCTGCGCGACGCCGAGAAGGCCCGCAGCTCGAGCGCGCCGTCCTCCCCTGCCACGAGGACCGCGAGCACGGCACCGCTCTGCTCGTCGATCTGCAGACGCAGGTCCGCGCCGTCGAACGGCGGGGCGACCAGGAGCCCACCGAGGTCGACGTGGTCGGCGAACGCCGGGTCGTCGCGCAGGTCGACCTCCGCGTCGTCCCACGGCCCCGCGGGTACGACGTCCTCGACCGGGTCGGCGGTCGGCTCGTCCGTGCCCGTCTCGGCCCCAGTCCCCTCGGGCTGGTCGGTGGGCTTCCTGCGGAACCTCACGCGGCGGTCCTCCTGCTAGGTCGACGTGGTCTGGTCCGGTCCGGACCCCGACGGCCCGAACCCACCCGTCGAACCGTAGCCGCCGACGCCGCGCTCGGAGGCAGGAAGGTCGTCGACCACCTCGAACTCGGCCCGCTCGACACGCTGCACGACCAGCTGGGCGACGCGGTCCCCGCGGGAGAGCTCGACCGGAGTCCTGGGGTCGGTGTTCACCAGGAGCACCTTGACCTCGCCGCGGTAGCCGGCGTCGACGGTGCCGGGGGCGTTCACGATCGACAGCCCGTGGCGCAGGGCGAGCCCGGACCGCGGGTGCACCAGGGCGACGTACCCCTCGGGCAGCGCGATGGCGACGCCGGTGGGCACCAGGGCACGCTCCCCCGGTCCCAGGCGCACGTCGACGCTCGTGCAGAGGTCGGCGCCCGCGTCGCCGGGTCGGGCGTACGACGGCACCGGAACGCCGTCGTCGAGCCGCTTGAGCAGGATCTGGACCACGGGCGGCAGGCTAGGCCACGAATGGAGAGTCATGGCCTCGGGCATGTCTCAGACGCTCCCGGCGCGCTCGACGACGAGGACGCGTGCCTCGGGCGCGGGGTGCGCGACGTGCTCGTCGCCCGGCTCGACCACGCACACCCGTCCGGCCACGAGCCGGACCACCTCCTCGCGGCCCGCGACGCGGTGGTGCATGTCCACCGCGCCGTCGAGCACGACGAACACCTCGACCCCGTCGTTCACGTGCCAGACGTACGGCCGGTCCGTCCAGTGCAGCCGCACGGTCGCCGGGTCGAGCACACCGGGCCCGACCAGGTCCAGGGCGTCCCATGCGGCCGCGCCGGTGACCTTCGCGGCGTCGATGATCCTCATCGCTCTCCTCCTCAGACCGGGGGCTCGGGGTCGTACTCGATGCCGCGGCGCACCTGTCGCGCCCGGTCCGCCCCCGCGAGCCGTACGACCAGGTGCAGCGCCATGTCGATACCGGCGGAGACACCCGCCGACGTGATGACGTCACCGTCGTCGACGAAGCGAGCGTCGTCGCGGACCTCGACGCTCGGGTCGAGCGCCGCGAGCTCGTCGAGGCTGTCGTGGTACGAGGTGGCGGGGCGCCCCGCGAGCAGGCCCGCGGCGGCCAGTACGAGCGAGCCCGTGCACACGCTCGTGAGGAGGGAGGCGGCGCCGCGCTGGCGACGTACCCAGGCCAGGTGGCTCTCGTCGTCCACCAGGGCACGGGTCCCCCGACCGCCGGGGTGGACCAGCACCTCGAGCGGCGGGGCGTCGCCGAACCCGCGGTGCGGGGTGAGCACGAGCCCCTTGGCCGCCGTGACCGCCTCGCCGTCGGGGCTCAGGCAGATCACGTCCCACCCGTCGCCGGGGAACTCCCGGCACCAGTACGCCAGCACCTCCCAGGGGCCGACGGCGTCCAGCTCCTCCACCCCCTCGAAGAGCACGATCCCGATGGTCCGACCCCCACGCGCGCCGTCGCCCTCGTCCATGCGCCCACCCTCGGGTCTCGGGGCGTCTCCAGCCAGGGGCAGGAAAGACCTGTAGCGCAACTTTCCTGCCACACTGGGCCGGTGCACCACGTCGTCGTCCTCGCGCTGCCGGGCGTCGTCGCCTTCGACCTCGCCGTTCCGGCCCAGGTCTTCGGCCACCCCGACCAGGCCGGCGACTACCGCCTGTCCGTGTGCGGGACGGAGGCCGGCGAGGTGCGTACGACGACCGGCTTCTCGGTCCTGCTCGACCGCGGGGTGGACGCGGTGGCGGACGCCGACACCGTCGTCGTGCCCGGGTACGCCCCGCTCGACGAGCCGCCCCCGGTGGTTCTCGAGGCGCTGCGTCGAGCGCACCGGTCGGGCGCCCGGACGGTGTCGGTGTGCACGGGCGCGTTCGCGCTCGCGGCGGCCGGCATCCTCGACGGCCGCCGCGCGACCACGCACTGGCGCGACGCCCCCGAGCTGGCCCGGAGGTGTCCGGGGGCCGAGGTGGACCCCGACGTGCTCTGGGTCGAGGACGGGCGGGTGCTGACCAGCGCGGGGGTGGCCGCCGGCATCGACCTGTGCCTGCACCTGGTCCGCCACGACCTCGGCGAGCGGGTCGCCACCGAGGTCGCCCGGCGGATGGTGGTGGCGCCGCACCGCACCGAGACCCAGGCGCAGTACCTCCACCGACCGGTCCCCGCCGGCGGCGACGGGCTGGGGCCGACGTACCGGTGGGCCGAGGAGCACCTCGCCGAGCCGCTGAGCGTCACGGACCTCGCGGCCCACGCGGGCTGGGCGCCGCGCACCTTCGCCCGCCGCTTCGTCGCCGAGACCGGGACGACCCCGGGCCGGTGGCTCGGCCGGCGGCGGGTCGCCTTCGCGCGGCACCTGCTGGAGACGACCGACCTGGGTGTCGAGCAGGTCGCCGCGCGCAGCGGGCTGGGCAGCGCGGCGAACCTCCGCGCGAGGCTGCAGGAGGACACGGGGACGTCGCCGAGCGCGTACCGGAGGGCCTACCGGGGCACGCGCTGATCAGGCGGGGTGGGAGGCTTGACCGCCGTGGACGAGGATGCGACGACGGCGGGCGGGGCGCAGGTGGCTTCGCGTGGGTCGTACTCCGAGCGGCTGACGGCACCGCTGCGGTGGTACGTCCAGGGCACCATGCTGCTGGCCACGCTCTGGCTCGCGATGATCGTGGCGATCCCCTCCGTGGTCGCGTGGGCGGTCACCGCCGCGCTGGCCGCCCTCGGCTACGCGATGCTGTTCCGGCTGGGATCGGCGCGCATCGCCGTCACCGGCGGCGAGCTGCTGGCCGGCAGGGCCAGGATCCCCGTGTCGCTGCTGGGCGGCGCCGAGGCGCTGGACGCCGAGGGCACGCGACGCGTGCTCGGCGTGGACGCCGACGTGCGTGCGTTCCTGCTCACCCGCCCGTACCTCAAGCGCTCGGTACGGGTGACGCTGACCGACCCGGACGACCCGACGCCGTACTGGCTGCTCTCGACCCGCCGGCCCGAGCGGCTGGCACGCGCCGTGGAGTCCGCCCGTACGCGGTCCTGACGACGTCGGCGCCGAGGCGCCCTAGGGTGGTGCCATGGCGAAGAAGGGCAAGAAGTCCAAGGACCTGCCGAAGGACTCCTCGAAGGTCTGGTCGCTGATGTCCCTGGTGGTGGGTGTCGGCGCGGCGAGCGTGACCCGCAAGGCCCTCAACGGCGGCTGGAAGGCCGCGACCGGCAAGGAGCCGCCGGCCAACCCCGCCGACCCCGACGTCGCGCTGCGCGAGGCCGTGGTGTGGGCGACCGTGTCCGGCACGGCCGTGGCGGTGATCCGGATGCTGGCGACGCGCCGGGCGGCGGGCTACTACGTCAAGTCGACCGGGCACCTGCCGCCCGAGCTGGAGGCCGACGACGTACGAGCCGCGCGCTACGCCGCTGCGGAGGCCGGCATCGACGACGGCGACGACAAGAAGAAGCGCAAGAAGAGCAAGAAGTAGGGCTGGAGCGCGCTCGGCCCCGCACCTGGTGCGGTGCGGGGCCGAGCGGCGTCAACGACGCGACGAGGACCGACCACGACGGGTGACGTCGAGGCGGAAGGCGTCAGATGCAGTCCTTGCAGATCAGCTTCTTCTCGTCGGCGAGCTGGCTGCGGTGGTGCACCAGGAAGCAGCTCATGCAGGTGAACTCGTCGTCCTGCCGCGGCTTGACCTCCACCGCGAGCTCCTCGTGGGACAGGTCGGCGCCGGGCAGCTCGAAGGACTCGGCAGCCTCGGTCTCGTCCTCGTCGACCTTGCCGGAGTTCTTGTCGTGGCGGCGGGCCTTGAGCTCCTCGATGCTCTCCTCGCCCTGCTCCTCGTCGGTCTTGCGCGGTGCGTCGTAGTCGGTGGCCATGGTGTCCTCCCTCTTTCTGCCGCAGCCCGCTCGTGACGGGTGGGCGGCGTGTGGTCCTCGTCGGTGCCGGATTGTGCAGCATCGGGGTCCCGATTGCACGACGTTGCTGTGTGCGTCGTACGTCGGCTCCGTCACTGGGGCACCGGACCTGACGAACGCACGGTCAGCCCGAAGTGTTCCCGGCCCCGTCGCCCACGAAACCGCAGGCCTCACAGAGGTCGCGAAATGCCGAGAAAGAACCCTCAGGGGTGGCCATCACGAGGTCCAGACCGGTGCCGGGGTCGAGCACCTCGACCCGCGCTCCCGCCTCGGTCGCGACGAGTCCTGCCGCGGCGTGGTCCCACAGGTGGGGACCCTCCTCGACGTACGCGTCGCACCACCCGGCGGCGAGGGCGCACAGGTCCAGCGCGCACGACCCGGGGCGACGGATGTCGCGCACCCTCGGCAGCAGCTCCGCCACGGCCGCGGCCTGGCGGGCGCGCACGTGGGCCTCGTACCCGAACCCGGTGTGCACGAGCGCCTGCGCGGCCGGCACGACAGGTCGCACGGCGAGCCGCCGCTCCCCCAGCCACGCCCCGCCGCCGAGTGTGGCGGTGAACAGCGCCCCGGTGGGCGGCTGGAAGACGGCACCCGCGACCGAGCGCCCGTCGACCCGGGCGGCCACGCTGACGGCGTACTGGGGGTCGCCGTAGAGGTAGTTGACCGTGCCGTCGATCGGGTCCACCACCCAGGTGACGCCGGAGCTGCCCTCGACGGCGTCGCCCTCCTCGCCGAGGAACCCGTCCTGGGGGCGGGCGTCGAGCAGCCGCTCGCGCAGCAGCCGCTCGGAGGCCTGGTCGGCGGCGGTGACGACGTCGGTGGGCGAGGACTTCGTCGCGGCGACGTCCATCCCGTCCGCCCGCATCTGCCGCACGAGCGCGCCGGCCGTCAGGGCCACGTCGCGCGCCAGGTCGCGCAGGTCGTCGTACGCCGTCACGGCAGTGGCGCCCCGATGTCCTCGATGCTCGACGCGGCGCCGACGAGCGCCTCGCGCTGCGAGCGCGCGTTCGCGCAGCAGTCGGGTGCGCACCGGTCCCAGGCCGGTGGGAGGTCGCCGACGGCGGGGCGCGACGGATCCTCGCCACGCTCGGCCGCGGCGCGCTCGAGCAGCAGCTCGCGGACCATGGCGACGAAGCGGGGTTCCACCCCCGCCGTCGCGGCGCGGGTGCACGGCAGCCCCAGCTCCCTCGCCGTGGCCATCGCCTCGGTGTCGAGGTCGTAGATGACCTCCATGTGGTCGGAGACGAACCCGATCGGCGCCAGCACCACCGCCCGCGCGCCGGCGTCCGCGCGCGCCCGGAGGTGGTCGTTGACGTCGGGCTCGAGCCACGGCACCGTCGGCGGCCCCGAGCGGGAGCAGAAGACCAGGCTCTGGTCGTGCGCCGTCCCGGTCGCCTCGGCGACCCCCGCGGCGACTCGGCTCGCAACGCTGCGGTGCTGAGCGACGTACGCCTCCCCCGTCGGCCCGCTCGAGGCGTTCATCGAGTCCGGCACCGAGTGCGTGACGAAGGCGATCTCGGCGTCCGTGCGCACCTCGTCCGGCAGCTCGGCCAGCGCGGCGACGACGGCGTCGACCATCGTGTCGACGTAGGCCGGGTGGTTGAAGTACACCCGCGTCCGGTCCAGGACGAGGTCGACACCCCCCGCGTCACCGAGCTCGGCCAGCGCCGCGGTGAGGTCCTCGCGGTACTGCCGGCACCCGGAGTACGACGAGTACGCCGAGGTCACGAAGCACAGGGCTCGGCGGACGCCGTCCCCGCGCATCCGCGCGACCTCGTCGACGAGGTACGGCGCCCAGTTGCGGTTGCCCCAGTAGACGGGCAGGTCGATGCCGGCGGCGGCGAGGTCCTCGCGGATCGCGGCGAGGAGGGCGCGGTTCTGGCCGTTGATCGGGCTGCGGCCACCGAACTGGTAGTAGTGCTCGCCGACCTCCTCCAGGCGCGAGTCCGGGATGTCCCGGCCGGCGGTCACGTTGCGGAGGAACGGCACGACGTCCGCCGGCTTCTCCGGCCCGCCGAAGGAGACCAGCAGGAGTGCGTCGTACGGGCTGGTGTCGGGCACGGTGGTTGCGTCGCTGAGTGGCACCCCTCGATCCTAGGATCGCCGACGTGGCGAATCCTCCCTCCCCCGGGACGGGACCGACCGTGCGCAGCCGGCCACTCACCGCCGCACGCGCGGGGCTCGGTGCGTACCGCCGGGTGCTCTCCCGGCCCGGCGCCCTCGCCTTCTCCGGCTCGGGCGTGATCGGCAGGATGCCGCTGTCGATGATGACGCTGGCGATCGTGCTGCTGATCACCTCGCGCGACGGGTCGTACACCCTCGCCGGGCAGGTCTCCGCCGCCTTCGTCGTCGCCAACGCGGCGCTCGCCGTGCCGCAGGGCCGGCTGCTGGACCGCTTCGGCCAGCGGCCGGTGCTCCTGGTCGCCGGCGTGCTCTTCGCCCTCGGGACCGGGCTGGTCGTCGGAGCCGTCCTGGACGACTGGTCGGCGCCCTGGCCCCATGCGGCGGCGGCCCTCGCCGGCGCGACCCAGCCGCAGGTCGGCGGCAGCGTCCGCGCCCGCTGGGCGCACGTCCTCGCCGCCGACGTCCCGGCCAAGCAGACGGCGTTCGCGCTCGAGGCGGTGCTCGACGAGGTGGTGTTCATGGTCGGCCCGACCGTGGCGACCTTCCTGGCCACACTGGTCGCCCCGGTCGCCGGGCTGGTGGCCGCGGTCGTCCTCGGCACCTCCGGGACGGTCGCGCTCGCGCTGCAGGACCGCACGGCGCCACCGCCTCGACGCCGCGTGCCCGACACGCCTCGGACCAGGTCCGGCCCGATGCCCTGGGGAGCACTGCTCGTGCTGACCGCGTCCGGGGTCGCGGCCGGCTCGATGTTCGGCTCGGTCGAGGTCGCGACGGTGGCGTTCGCACGCGAGGCCGGTGCGCCGGCAGCGTCGGGAGTCCTGCTGGCCGCGTGGGCGCTGGGCAGCCTGGTCTCCGGGGTCGTGGTCGGCGCGGTCACCTGGCGGGCCTCGAGCGTCGTACGGCTGCGGGCCGGCGCTACCTTCCTGGCCCTGGCCATGGCGCCGACCCCGTTCCTCCCGGGCCTGGTGCCGATGGGCGTGGTGCTGCTGGTCGCCGGGGTGGCGATCTCCCCGACGCTGGTCGCGGCGATCACCCGGGTGGAGGAGACGGTCCCGCCGACCCGCCTGACCGAGGGCATGGGGCTGATGCAGGCGGGCCTGGGGGCGGGGATCGCCCCGGGTGCGGCGCTCGCCGGCCTCGTCGTCGACCGCGCCGGAGGCTCCGCCGCCTACGGGGTCGGCGTCGCGTCCGCGGTGCTGGCCGTGGTCGCTGCCGCCGCCGCCCGTGACGGCGGACCTCGATCGTCACCCGACGAGTTCACTCCCGTCACTTGAGGTCTCATCCGTCTCGTCAGTCACAGGACCCGTGACCGATGCGTGACTCTCCGGGCGCGTCGCGGCCCGGCTCCCCACGCCCACCCTTGCCGGGTCCTAGGTTGGTCGTCACGGGGCACAGGAGGAGGCGGACGAGGCGATGAGGGACCCACGAGCACTCGAACCGGTGCGGCTGACCGGGGGTGGCGCGATGCTGCTGCTGGTCGACGCCGCCGGGGTGGAGTACGCCGTTCCCGTCGATGCTCGCCTGCACGACCTCCTCGACCCCGTGGCCTGCTCGGCCTCGAGTGGGTCAGCCGCCGGCACCCCCGGTGCTGGTCCTCAGCAGAGGGAGCCCACCGTGTCGAAGTCGACCGAGCCAACCACGCCCGTGCCCCTGCGTCCGCGGGAGATCCAGGACCGGGTGCGCGCGGGCGAGTCCGCCGAGACGATCGCCGAGACGACCGGCAACCCCGTCGCCAAGGTGCTCGCGTACGCCGGGCCCGTGCTCGCCGAGCGCGCCCACGTGGCCGACACCGCGCTGTCCGCGTCGGTCCGCCGCTCCCCCGAGGCGACCGACGGTCAGGTCGGTCCGGCGCGCACGCTCGGTGACGCCTGCACCGCACGCGCCGTGGAGGCCGGCATCGAGTACGGCTCCGTGGAGTGGGACGCCTGGCGCCGCGAGGACGGCCGCTGGACGCTCACGGCGTCGTACTCCGTCGACGGCGACGCCCGCGAGGCCACGTTCAGCTTCGACCACCGCGGCCGCTTCGTCACGCCCCTCGACGACGCCGGACGCTGGCTGGTGGGCGAGGCCCCCCTGACGCCTCCCGCCGAGCCCGACCCCCTTCCGGTCCCCGGAGCCTCTGCCGCGCCCGTCGAGGTCGACCCTGCGCTCGGTGCCCCCCGGCGCCTGCGCCTGGCTCCGCCGCCCGACCTGCCCGACACCGGTGCGGTCCTGTCCTCGCCCGGGGAGCCGACCGCGGACGTCGACGAGACGCCGGTCGAGGAGGGCATGCTCGACATGCTCTTCGACCACCCGCTCCCGGACGCGTCGGCTGCGGACGACGCCCCTGACGTCCCCGAGGACGCTCCCGAGCCTGAGGACCGCGAGGACACGACCGGTCTGGCCCGCCGCCACCCGCGCAAGCAGCGCGGCCGCGCCTCGGTGCCGAGCTGGGACGAGATCATGTTCGGCGGACGGGACTAGGGACGCACTGATTCCCTGGCGCCGACGTCCCTCGTGCGCCTGTGCGACACGTCACTCGAGGCCTAGGCTCCGGGCATGGCGATCTTCGTGACCGGCGCGACCGGGTTCATCGGACGGCACCTGGTGCCCGAGCTCCTGGCCAACCGGGAGGGTGAGATCCACCTGCTCGTCCGCGAGGGGTCCGCCGCGAAGGTCGAGGTGCTCAAGCGGCGCTGGCAGGCCGCCGCGCCGGACGCCGACATCGACCGGCTGGCCGTGGTGACCGGCGATCTCACCGGCGAGCGGCTCGCGGTCGACCCCGAGTGGATCGCCGAGCACGCCGGCTCCGTCGACCACTTCCTCCACCTCGCAGCGATCTACGACATGACCGCCACCGAGGAGCAGAACGAGCAGCTCAACGTCGGCGGCACCCAGGAGGCGCTCGCCCTCGCGGAGGCGCTCGAGGTCGGCTGCTTCCACCAGGTCTCCTCGGTCGCCGCGGCCGGTGACTACGAGGGCCTGTTCGACGAGACGATGTTCGACGAGGGGCAGTCGCTGCCCTCGGCCTACCACCGCACGAAGTACGAGTCCGAGCGCGTGGTCCGTGAGCAGAGCGCCGTCCCCTGGCGGGTCTACCGGCCCGCGATCGTCGTCGGTCACTCCGAGACCGGCGAGATGGACAAGGTCGACGGCCCGTACTACTTCTTCGGCCTCCTCCAGCGGATCCGCGACCTCGTCCCGGGGTGGGTCCCCCTGGTCGGGGTCGACCTCGGCGACACCAACGTCGTCCCCGTCGACTACGTCGCGAAGGCCATCGACCACCTGGCGCACCTCGAGGGTCGCGACGGCGAGGCCTTCCACCTGGTCAACCCCGACCCGCAGCCGGCGATCGGTCTGATCAACACGATCGCGGCCGCGGCGCGGGCCCCGCGCTTCGTCGTACCGCTGGACCGCAGCCTGACCGGCGTGGCGTCCGCCGTCCTGCCCTCGGCACTGCGGCCCTCCTCGCTGCTGCGGGCGATCGCCGACAACGGGGTCGGACGACTGGTGCTGGACCAGACGATCGGCCGGCTCGGCGTGCCCCCCGAGGTGCTCGGCCACGTGTCGTTCGTCCCGGTCTTCGCCTCGCGCCGCACGGAGCAGGCGCTGGCCGGCTCCGGACTCGCCGTCCCGACGCTCGAGGGGTACGCCGACAAGCTCTGGGGCTACTGGGAGGAGTTCCTCGACGAGTCCATCCGGCAGGACAAGGACGCCGTCCGGGCCCTCGCCGGTCGACACGTCGTGATCACCGGCGCCTCGTCCGGCATCGGCCAGGCGACCGCGGTGAAGGTCGCGAAGGCCGGTGGCATCCCGATCCTCGTCGCCCGCGGGCTGCCCAACCTCGAGGCGCTGCGCGACCAGCTCGAGCTGCAGGGCGGCGAGGCGTACGCGTACGCCTGCGACCTCTCCGACATGGATGCCATCGATGCCCTGACCAAGCAGCTCGGGGAGGACTTCGCGCACATCGACTACGTGGTCAACAACGCCGGGCGCTCGATCCGCCGCTCACTGCGCCTGTCCGAGGACCGCTTCCACGACTTCGAGCGGACGATGCAGCTGAACTACTTCGGCGCGATCCGGCTGATCATCGGGCTGCTGCCGATGATGCGGGAGCAGCGGCACGGCCACATCGTGAACATCTCCTCGATCGGCGTGCAGACCAACCCGCCGCGCTTCAGCGCGTACGTCGCCTCGAAGTCCGCGCTCGACTCGTGGAGCAACGTGGTGTCCTCCGAGCTGGTCGGTGACGGGATCTCCTTCACCTCGATCCACATGCCGCTGGTGCGCACGCCGATGATCGCCCCGACGAAGCTGTACGACCGGTTCCCCACGATCACCCCGGCGCAGGCCGCCGACAAGGTGATCGGCGCACTCGTCGACCGGCCGCACGAGGTGAACACGCACCTCGGCAACCTGGGCGCCGTCGCGCACACGCTGGCGCCGAAGACCGCGTTCCGCGTCCTGCACCTCGCGTACCAGGTGTTCCCGGACTCGGCCGCCGCACGCGGCGACTCCGGCCGCTCCGAGGGCGAGCAGATGGCCCTCGCACGGCTGCTCAAGGGCATCCACTGGTGACAGAGCGCCGCTGGGGCTCCGTCACCGGGTCAGCGCGTGGTCACCCGCGGGTCGTCGACGGACCGTGCTCGCTCGACCTCGGCAGCACCATGACGAGGACCGGGTCCTCGGACGCGGGCAGCCAGTCCGGCCGGGCATGCCCGACCACGACCCAGCCCCGCCGGAGGTAGAGCTCGACGGGCTCGCGGTGCCCGGCGACCACGTCGAGGACGAGTGCCTTGCCGTCGCGGAGGCCGGCCCGCGTGGCCCGGTCGAGCAGGACCGACCCGACGCCGCGGCGGGAGCGCCGACGGTCCGCGAACAGGACGCCGACGCACCGCAGCTCGTCGATCGGCACACCGTGCGCCGCCGACCACAGCGCGCCGAGCTCGTCATCGGCGACCCTGTGCAGCGCGACGTGGCCGGCCACGGCACCGTCCACCTCGGCCACCCACGCGGCGACCTCCTCCGGGCGGCGCACGAAGTCGGCGAGATCACCGGGCCAGGGCCACCGCAGCGGGTAGCCGGTCTCGGCCTGCTGGGCGCTGATGATCTCGAGCAGGGCAGGGAGATCGCCGTCGCGCCGCGTCCTCACCGACACCTCGTCCACCCGGCGAACCTACGGCCTGGGTACGTCCCCGTGCGCGCGCAGCAGGCCACGGGTTGAGCAGCGTGCCCTAGCGTGGCCGGCATGGGAGCGGGAGCAGTGCTGGTGCTGTCCGCCGTCGGCCTCGCGGTCGTGCTCGCCGTGGGCGCCGTACTCGCGACGCCCCGGGTCGGCGCCGTCACCGCCTGGTCCGCCGCTGCGCTCGGCTGGTCGCTCCTGGCCATCGGCCTCGCCACCCTGACCCCGCCGTCGGGCGTGATCACCATCGTGCCCGCCGAGACCCGCGCCGCGAGCTGCTCCTTCGACTACGGCGGCCCGGCGCCGGACGGATTCTGGATCTTCTCCGGCGCCCAGCGCGCGCTCAACACCGCGCTCTTCGTCCCCGCCGGCGCGTGCTGGACCCTGCTGTGCCTGCGCTGGCCCCGGGCGGCGACGCTGCTCGTCCCGCTCGGCGTCGCCGCGCTGGCCGCCGGGTCCGTGGGCATCGAGGTCACCCAGCTCGCGCTGGCACGCCTGGACCGTGCCTGCGACGTCACGGACATGGTGGACAACGCCACGGGCGCGGCGCTGGGCGTCGTACCCGGCCTCCTCCTCGGTCTGCTCCTGCGTCCGTGGCGGGCACGCCGGGCGTCCGCCTAGGATCCTCGGCCATGGCCGAGATGTCGTTCTTCACCGGGACGATGGACTCCGGCAAGAGCACGCTGGCGCTGCAGACCAACCACAACCACGCGGCACGCGGCCTGGTCGGACGGATCTTCACCGCCCACGACCGCGCCGGCGAGGCGACGATCTCCAGTCGGCTGGGGCTCACCGCCGACGCCGTGGAGGTCGGCCCGGACCTCGACCTGTGGGAGTACGTCGTCGACGAGCTGACCCGCGGCGCGCAGGTCGACTACCTGATCTGCGACGAGGCCCAGTTCTACGCGCCCGCGCAGGTCGACCAGCTCGCGCGCGTCGTCGACGACCTCGGGATCGACGTCTTCTGCTTCGGGATCCTCACCGACTTCCGCACCTGCCTGTTCCCCGGCAGCGCCCGGCTCGTCGAGATGGCCGACCGGGTGGTCACCCTCCAGGTCGAGGCCCTGTGCTGGTGCGGGCGCCGGGCCACCCACAACGCCCGTACTCTCGACGGAGAGATGGTGACCGAGGGTGACGTCCTGGTGGTGGGCGACGTGGGCGACCGCAGCGCGCCCGCGACCGGGTCCCGTCCCGGACAGGTCGGGTACGAGGTCCTCTGCCGCCAGCACCACAGGCGCTCGATGACGAGCGCACGCGCTCGCGCCGTCTCGCTCAGTGCCGAGCCGCTTCCGTTCGGGGACTAGAGCAGTCGTGCGGTGGGCGAAGCCGGCGCTGCGGGCCGTGGTGCTGCTGGTCCTCGTCGCCGCCGTGGTGGTGGTCTCGCTCGGCCCGGGCCTGCCCTCGAGGGACGAGGTCCGCTCGCTGGCCGACGGGCTGGGGCCGTGGGCGGCACCGGCGTTCGTGGTGGCGTACGCCCTCGTCTGCCTGCTGCCGCTGCCCAAGGGCGTGATGTCCCTCGCGGGGGGCGCTGCGTTCGGTCTCCTGGCCGGGCTCCCCCTCGTCCTGCTCGGCTCGGTCGCGGGCTCGGTGCTGACCTTCGCCCTGTCCCGCTGGCTCGGCCGGCACCACGCGCGGCACCTCATCGAGAACCGGCTGCCGGTCCGCGTCCGCGCGATCGACGAGCGTCTGGCGCAGGGCGGGTTCGTGACGATCCTGGTCGCTCGGCTGGTCCCGGTGATCCCGTACACCGTGCTGAACTACGCCCTCGGCCTGACCTCGCAGCGCTACGCGCCGTTCATCGCCGCCACCGCGCTCGGCGTGCTGCCGAACAGCGTGGCGTACGTGACCCTGGCGGCGTACGGCACTAGCCCGGTGTCGTGGCCGTTCGGTCTCGCCCTCCTCGGGGTGCTCGTGCTGGCGAGTCTCGGGGTCCGGCGTCAGCGGCGGGTACGCCTCGGCGTCAGCGCCGCCAGAACAGGTGGTGCGTGACGCCGCTCGGGCTCGGCACGACATCGCAGTGGAAGCGGTCGAGCAGCTCGTCGGGTGACTCCCACAGACGCGATCCCGCGCCGAGCTCGACCGGGGCCACCGCCACGTGCATCGTGTCGACGAGGTCGTCCGCGAGGAAGGACCGGATCAGCGTCGCCCCTCCTCCCAACCGGACGTCGGCTCCGTGGGCCTCGTGCCGGGCCCGCGTCAGAGCGTCCGCCGGCGACGCGTCGAGGAAGTGGAACGTGGTGTCACCGAGCGTGTACGACGGTCGCTCGTGGTGGGTCAGCACGATCACCGGCGTGTGGAAGGGCGGCTCGTCCCCCCACCAGCCGAGCCACTCGTGGTCCTCCCAGGGCCCGGTCTGCGGCCCGAACTTCCCGCGGCCCATGATCTCGGCACCGATGTTGCGGGTGAAGTCGCGGGTGAAGTGGTCGTCGAGCCCGCGGCTGCCACCACCGTCCGTGCGGTGGGGCCAGCTGGCGGTGGCGCCGGCCCACGACATCAGCGCCGCCGGGTCGGCATGTCCGAAGGGACGCTCGAGAGTCATCCCCTCGCCTGCCGCGTAGCCGTCGCTGGAGACGGTGAGGTTCTGGACGCGGAGAAGCTGCGCTGTCATGGCTGCTCCGACCGGCTGACGACATGGAACTCATCGCCGATCCGGACGCGACCCGAGGTCAGTACCCGGCACACCACCCCGCCACGGCGGCGCAGGGATGCACGACCGCCCACGCCGAGCGTCTCCTCCATGACTCGGCAGGGCGCGGCGACGCGGACCACCTCGAGCTCGACCGGACCGATCCGGAGGCGGTCGCCCGGCTCGCTGGGGAGCGGACCGGTCGCCACGGTGACGTTGCGACGGGTGGCGGCGTCGTCGACCGGTCCCCCGAGCACGACCGCGGCCGCGTCCAGCTCGTCGCGCGCCTGCACGGTGAGGTGGCGGTGCCGGCTGCCGTGGTACCGGTCGCCGACGATCCCGGCACCGGCCTCGACGCTGATCGCCGCACGCGGCTGCATCGCGGAGCGGTGCCCGGGCGCGACGTGGATCGAGACGACCTCAGGCATCGACCGGTCGGCCCGGGTCGCTGACCCAGTCGCTCCAGGAGCCGGCGTACAGCGCGGCCCGCACGCCGGCGACCTCGAGGGCCAGGACGTCGTGGCAGGCGGTGACGCCCGACCCGCAGTACGCAGCGACGGGCCGGGTGCCGTCCACACCGGACGCGGCGTAGAGCGCCGCGAGCTGGTCCGCCGGACGGAAGCGTCCTTCCGCACCGAGGTTCGTCTCGGTGGGGACGTTGACCGCGCCCGGCACGTGGCCGGCGACCGGGTCGATCGGCTCCACCTCACCGCGGTACCGCTCGGGAGCACGGGCATCGACCAGCACGCCGTCGTACGACGCCACGCCCGCGGCGTCGAGCGTGGGCATCGCGCCGGGCCTGACCACGAGGTCACCGTGCTCGGGCACCTCCTGGCCGGTGGCGACCGGTCCGTCCCAGGCCGACCACCCACCGTCGAGCACCCGGACGTCGTCCTTGCCGGCCCACCGCAGCAGCCACCAGGCACGCGCCGCGGCTCGGCCGCCCCAGTCGTCGTAGACCACCACCGGGCGGTTCTCCCGGACGCCGACGCTGCGCATCGCCGCCTGCAGGTCGTCCGGCGAGGGCAGGGGGTGCCGGCCCCCACCGCCGGTGCCGGCGAGCTGCTCGTCGAGGTCGACGAAGGCGGCACCGGGCACGTGACCGGCGTCGTACTCCGCACGCCCCGGAGGGCCACCGACCTGCCAGCGGACGTCGAGCACGGTGACCTCACCGAGGCGGGAGCGCAGGTCGAGGGGCGAGATCAGCGGGTGCATGACGTCCATCATGCCGACCCGGCGCGGACCTGCAGCGCCAGCGCCACGACCCGTCGCCGATCCGCACCTGTGCCTCCCCGACCCGGCGCGGTACCCACCGCGGTCCTGGTGCTTGCCGCCGTGTCGGCATCGCCGAGATGCAGGTCTGCGCCGGGTTGGCTCAGTCGAGCAGGAGCGGCACCCGCATCTCGGTCGGCGTCAGCGACCCGTGGAGACCGACCAGACGGGTCTCGTAGGAGAAGTCCACCGAGGAGAACAGCCCGACGCTGCCCGTCGCTGCCACGACGACGTCGCCGAGTCGCGGGAGCACGCGGTCCTCGACGGCGCCGAACCACCCGCGTGCCACGGCGTCCTCGCGCAGCAGCACCGTGGCCCGGTGCCCGAGCTGCGCCGCCCAGGTCTCGCGGACGTCCTCGGCGGCACCGGGAGCGACGTACACGTGACGCAGGCGGGCCTCACCGCCGAGCAGCGCCACGCCGTCGCGCAGGCCCTCCACCTCGTCGACGTCGACACGGTCCTCGGGCCCGGTCGCGTCGACCATCCCGTGGTCGGCGGTGACCAGCAGCCGTACCGCCGGCGGCAGCGCCTCCCGCAGCTGCTCGACCTGGGCGTCGATCGAGATCAGCTGCTGGCGCCAGGCCGGGGAGTCCACGCCGAAGCGGTGCCCCGTCCAGTCCAGCTCGTTGTCGTAGACGTACGTCAGCGACGGCGAGTACGACGACCCCGCCACCGCGGCGGCGACCCGCTCCCCCACGTGGTCCGCGCCGACGTACGACGCCCCCCGCTGCGCGGAGCGGGTGAGGCCGGAGCCGGCGTACTCCCGCTTGCTGACCACGCTGGTCACCACGCCGGCCCGGCCGAGCCGGTCGAACGCCGTCTCGTGCGGCTGCCACCGCTCGGGCTCGAGCTTGTCGGGGTTCCACTGCAGCGCGTTGAGCAGCGTCCCGGGCTTGGGCCCCTGCCCCTCGGGGATCCGGGAGGTGAAGCCCACGACGCCGTGCGCGCCGGGCGGCAGCCCGGTGCCGAGCGAGGTCAGGCTGGTCGCGGTGGTCGACGGCACCCCGCAGGTGCCGAGCCCGTCGTCCCCCGCACGCGTCAGCATCGCGTGGAGGTACGGCGCGTGGTCGCGGTGGCTGCGGATCAGCTCCGCACCCATCCCGTCCACCAGGAGCACGACGTACGCCGGGGCGTCCGGCAGCGCGAGCTCCACGGGTGGGTAGCCGGCGTCGACGCCGAGCGCGGCCCCGACCGCGGGGAGGACGTCGGCGAGGGTGCGCGAGCCGTACGAGGGGACCAGGAGCCCCGCAGCGTCGGACGAGGTCACCGGTGCTGCGTACTGGCGGACAGCGTCTCGGCGAACGCGAGGAGCAGGTCGACCGCGCCCTGGCCGTCGGCGGCGGCGGAGACGCGCAGCGAGAAGTCGTCGGTGCCCAGCACGCCGGTGTAGCCGTGGTCGGCGTCGCACTCGGGATCGGCACACCCGGCCGGCTCGAGGTCGACGCGCGAGACGCCACCCCAGCCGACCGTCAGCACGGCCTCGGCGGCCGGGGGGACCTCGCGGACGAGGTCGCCCGGGTTGGCCACCATCCGGTTGACGACGACCGAGCGGATCCGCCCCAGGCCGATCGCCTCCGTCGAGGTCGAGGTGTACGGCTCGGGCAGCAGCTCGTCGGGCGGGTTCTCGTCGGTGTGGGCGATCACCAGCCGGCTCGGGGTGATGACGGCGACGGTGATGTGCCGACGGACCTCGTCGCGGTCGATGGTCGGCTCGTGGTGCACGAGGTAGGCCAGCACCGGCTCCCCGGCGACGGCACCGGCGATGCCGTCGTTCACGACGACCGGGTAGTACCCGGTCTGCTCGACGGCGGCGACCAACTCCGCGGTGCGGTCGCTCGGCTCGTCGTGACGAGGCCGCGAGCTGCTGGTGTGGCTGCGCATGCCGGTCAGTGTGTCACCCCGGCAGGGTGTCGCCGGGGTGGGAGTTCAGGCGCCGGGTGAACCAGTCGGAGCGGACGTCGGGCACCGGCGCGACCGCTCCGCTGACGCTGAGCACGCACACGCCGTGCTCGGAGACCTGCACCAGTCCCAGGTCGATCGCCGAGAGCTGAGGGAGGTCGTTCTTCAGCGCCGCGAACCGGCGCAGCAGGTCCTGCAGCGCGGCGACGTCGACCTCCGGGGAGCCGCGGAAGCCGAACAGCAGCGGCGCCGCCCGGATCTCCCGGACCATCTCGGCCGACTCGAGCGGGGTGATCGGCGGGATCCGGTACGCACGGTCGCCCACCAGGTCGGTCAGTGCGCCGGCGATCGAGAAGGACACGGTGGGCCCGAAGAGCGGGTCCTCGACACCACCGATGTCGACGGGCACGCCGGGTGCGGCCATCCGCTGCACGACGAACCCGGCCGTCCCCGGGTCGTCGATCATCGCGGTCAGGGCCTCCCAGGCCTCGGCCATCTCGTCGGCGTCGTCGATGTTGCGCCACAGGTGCGCCTGGTCCGGGCGGGTGCGCAGCCGCGGCGCCGTCCCCTTGAGGACGACGTTCCAGCCCAGGCGCTCGCCCGCGTCCAGGGCCTCGTCGAGCGTCGCGACGGGGATCCGGTCCCACACGTCGATGCCGTAGCAGGCCAGCAGCGCGGCCAGCTCCTCGTGGCCCAGCTCCCGCCCCTCCGGGCTGGCGATGAGGATCCGGCCCAGCATCCGCTTGGCCGTCGAGGCGTCGATGTCCTCGATCTGGGTCCCACCGCCCTCGGGCTTGTCGACCCAGGCGGCGTACTCGACGACGCGGGCCAGGGCGCGCACGGCCGACTCCACCGCGGAGTACGACGGCACCGACCCGCGGCCGGCGACGTTCCCCGCCAGGTCCGGCACCCGCAGCAGCTCGGGCACACCGCGGGCACCGAGGAAGGTGGACACGATCGGCTTGTCGGACTGCTCCCCCACGCTGGCCAGCACGTTGGCCACCGCCTCCGAGGAGACGTCGAGGGGTGGGATGTAGATCGCCACGACCGCGTCGACGTCCTCGTCGTCGATCGCCTCGTCCAGCGCGTCCTCGTACGCCTCGGCACCGGCCTCGGAGCCCAGGGCCACCGACTTCGCGACCCGCAGCCCGTTGGCCGACGCGGCGTCGGCGGCCAGCAGCCCGATCGCGTCGGAGTTGCCGACCAGCGCGACCCGGCTGCCGCGCGGCAGCGGCTGGTGGGCCAGCAGCTGCGCGACGTCGAACATCTCGTCCAGGCTGTCGACCAGGATCACGCCGGCCTGCTTGAACATCGCGTCCACGGCCGGCTGGGGGGCGCCGATCGCCCGCACCGCGTGACCCATCGGCACACCTTGGGTCGAGCGGCCCGACCGCACCACGACGATCGGCTTGTGCCGCGAGACGCGACGGGAGATGCGGGAGAACTTCCGCGGGTTACCGATCGACTCCAGGTAGAGCAGGATCACCTCGGTGGCGGGGTCCTCCTCCCAGTACTGCAGCAGGTCGTTGCCCGAGACGTCCGCGCGGTTGCCGGCGCTGACGAACGTCGAGATGCCCAGCCCGCGTGCCGACGCGGTCTCGAGGATCGCCGTCCCCAGCGCCCCGGACTGGGAGAAGAACCCGACCCGTCCGCGCTGCGGCATCACCGGTGCCAGCGAGGCGTTGAGGTTGAACTCGGGGTCGGTGTTGACGATGCCCAGGCAGTTCGGGCCGATCACCCGCAGGCCGTAGCTGCGGGCCAGTCCCAGCATCCGCCGCTGCCTCGCCCAGCCGTCCGGCCCCGCCTCGGCGAAGCCGGAGCTGATCACCACCAGCCCGTTGACCCCCTTGGCCGCGCAGTCGAGCACGACGTCGGGCACGGCGTCGGCCGGCACGGCGATCACCGCGAGGTCGACCTCACCGGGGATGTCGGAGACCGAGTCGTACGAGGGCAGGCCGGCCACCGACTCCGAGGTCGGGTTCACGGCGTAGACCCGCCCGCTGTAGTCGCCCAGCACCAGGTGACGCACCAGCGCCTGCCCGATCGTGTCGCGCCGGCGCGAGGCACCGATGACGGCGACGCTGCGGGCGTTGAAGAAGGTGGCGATCGACGCCGCCTCGGCACGGTGCTCCCGGTCCTGCATCACCCCGATCGCGGTGTCGGTGGGGTCGATCGGGAACTCGAGGTGGACCACGCCCTCCTCGAAGCCGCGCGAGACGTGGTAGCCCGCGTCGGCGAAGACCTGGATCATCTTCTTGTTGGCGGGCAGCGTCTCGGCGACGAACTTCTCGATCCCGCGCTCACGACCGGCCTGGGCGAGGTGCTCGAGCAGCAGCTGGGCGATGCCACGCCTCTGGTGGGCGTCCTCGACGAGGAACGCCACCTCCGCCTGGCCGTGCCCGAGCGAGTCGTACCTGCCGATCGCGATCATCCGGTCGGCCACCGTCAGCACCAGGGCGACGCGGTCGTGGTGGTCAACGGTGGTGAAGCGGGTGACGTCGCGTGCGGAGAGCGTCGGCATGGGCGCGAAGAAGCGGTAGTACTTCGACTCGTCGGAGACCCGGGAGTAGAACTCGCGCAGCAGCTCGGCGTCCTCGGGCCGCACCGGCCGCAGGTGGGCGGTGTGCCCGTCGCGCAGCAGCACGTCGGCCTCCCAGTGCGCGGGGTAGCCGGGGCTCTCGGACGCAGGCCCCGGCCCCTCCTCGCCCGCAGACCCCTGGGCCGGGGCCTGATCCGGCTGCTCCTCGCTCACGGGACCAAAGTTACCGGCGGCGTGCCGGGGCCGCCTCCTCGCCGCAGCCTTGGGAGGATGTCGCCATGGCTCGTACACCTGCTGCGCCCCCGCCTGACTTCGAGGAGCACGTCGTCGACATCGACGTGGGCGAGGAGATGCGCGGCAGCTTCCTGGAGTACGCCTACTCGGTCATCTACTCGCGCGCCCTGCCCGACGCGCGCGACGGCCTCAAGCCCGTGCAGCGCCGGATCCTCTACACGATGAACGACATGGGCCTGCGCCCCGACCGCGGCCACGTGAAGAGCTCGCGCGTGGTCGGCGAGGTGATGGGGCGGGTGCACCCGCACGGCGACACCGCGATCTACGACGCCCTGGTGCGCCTCGCGCAGCCGTGGTCGATGCGACTCCCGCTCGTCGACGGCCACGGCAACTTCGGGTCCCTGGACGACTCCCCCGCGGCGATGCGGTACACCGAGTGCCGGATGGGTCCGCCGGCCGTCGCGATGACCGCGTCCATCGACGAGGAGACCGTCGACTTCAAGCCCAACTACGACGGCCGGGAGACCGAGCCCGTCGTGCTCCCCGCGGCGTTCCCGAACCTGCTGGTCAACGGCACCACCGGCATCGCCGTCGGGATGGCCACGAACATGGCTCCCCACAACCTGGTCGAGGTCGTGCAGGCGTTGCGGCACCTGATCAAGCACCCGGGGACCGACCTGGACGGGCTGATGCGCTTCGTCCCCGGTCCGGACCTGCCCTCCGGCGGCAAGATCGTCGGGCTCGACGGGGTGCGCGACGCGTACGCCTCGGGCAAGGGCTCGTTCAAGATGCGCGCGACCGCCCGGATCGAGAACGTCACGCCGCGGCGCAAGGGGATCGTCGTCACCGAGCTCCCGTACACGGTCGGTGTCGAGAAGGTCGTGGAGCGGATCAAGACCCTCGTGCAGTCCAAGAAACTGCAGGGGATCAGCGACGTCGTCGACCTCACCGACGGCCAGAACGGCCTGCGGCTGGTGATCGAGGTCAAGAACGGGATCAACCCCGACGCGCTGCTCGAGCAGCTCTACCGCCAGACGCCGCTGGAGGAGTCGTTCGGCATCAACAACGTCGCGCTCGTCGACGGCCAGCCGCGGACGCTGGGGCTCAAGGAGCTGCTCGAGGTGTTCCTCGAGCACCGCTTCGACGTCGTACGACGGCGCTCGACGTACCGCCGCGACAAGAAGGCCGAGCGGCTGCACCTGGTCGAGGGACTGCTGATCGCCCTCGTCGACATCGACGAGGTGATCCAGGTGATCCGCTCCAGCGACGACGCCGGCACCGCCAAGGAGCGCCTGATCGGGGTCTTCGACCTCTCCGTGCCGCAGGCGGAGTACATCCTCGACCTGCAGCTGCGCCGGCTGACCCGGTTCAGCCGGATCGAGCTGGAGAAGGAGCAGGAGGAGCTGCGCCGGGAGATCGAGGAGCTCGAGGAGATCCTGGCCAGCGACGAGCGGCTGCGCGCCGTCGTCTCGGAGGAGCTGGCCGAGGTCACGAAGACGTACGGCACCCCCCGTCGCACCGTGCTGCTCGCCGCCTCCGGCGTGACCACCACGGCGACCGCGGCGCCGCTGGAGGTGGCCGACGACCCGTGCCTGGTCTACCTGTCCTCGTCCGGGCTGCTGGCGCGCAGCACGGACGCCGATCCGCCCGGGACCGAGGGCGCCCGATCGCGCCACGACGTGATCGTCTCCGCGGTGTCGGCCACCGCACGCGGTGAGGTCGGCGTGCTCACCAGCCGCGCCCGGCTCGTACGACTGCAGGTCCTGGACCTGCCGACGCTGCCGGCCACCGCCAACCACCCCAACCTGCAGGGCGGGGCCCCGGTCACCGAGTTCCTCTCGCTGGCCGACGGAGAACGGGTGCTGGCGCTGGTCTCCCTGACGGCGTACGACGACTCGGCGCCGGGCCTCGCACTGGGCACGCGGGCCGGTGTGGTCAAGCGGGTGAAGCCCGAGCTGCTGGCCCGCGAGGAGTGGGACGTGATGGGCCTGGCCGACGGCGACGAGGTGGTCGGGGCGGTGCAGCTGAGCACGGGCCAGGAGGAGCTGTGCTTCGTCACCAGCGACGCCGGGCTGCTGCACTTCAACGCCTCGTCGGTCCGGCCCCAGGGCCGGGCCGGCGGCGGGATGGCCGGGATCAAGCTCGGCACCGGGCAGCACGTCGTCTCCTTCACCGCCTTCGACCCGGCCGACGCGGTCGTGGTGACCTCGGCGGGGTCGTCCTCCGCGCTGCCGGGGACCGACGCGGGGTCGGTCAAGGTCAGCCCGTTCGCCGAGTACCCCGCCAAGGGCCGCGCCACCGGTGGTGTCCGCTGCCACCGGTTCCTCAAGGGTGAGGACGCCCTCGTCTTCGCCTGGGTCGGTGCGGGCCCGGCCCGGGCCGCGGCCGCCAGCGGTGCCCCGGTCGACCTGCCCGAGCCGACCGGACGCCGCGACGGCTCCGGCGTCCCCCTCGCCCAGCCGGTCGCGGCGTGCGCCGGTCCCGTACGGGTCGGATCCGGGGGCGAGGCGTGAGCGCGCCTGGCAGGCTGGGTCCCGTGATGCCCGTCTCCCTGCGCCGTCTCCCGCTCCTGGTCGTCGCCGCGGTCCTCGCGCTGGTCGTCTCCGGCTGCGGCGGAGACGGCGGTGGCGGCGACACGCGGGCGGCCGCGGACCGGATCGGGAACGCCCGTACCGCGCTGAGCGAGGCCGACGGACTCACCATCGCGCTGGGCACCGAGAAGCTGCCGCAGGGTGTCCAGGGCGTGCTGAAGGCATCCGGCACGGGCACCAGCGCGCCCGCGTTCAAGGGTGAGATCACCGTCGTGCAGAGCGGGCTGTCCGTCGACGTGCCGGTGATCGCCGTCGCCGGCAAGGTCTACGTGAAGTTCGTCGGCACGTGGCGCACGATCGACCCGGCGACCTACTCCGCGCCCGACCCTGCCTCGCTCTTCGGGCCCTCCGGCGGCATCTCGACGCTCCTGCGCGGCCTCGAGGACGTCAAGGCGGGCAAGGACACCCGGGACGGCAAGCAGGTGCTCTCCACGGTCACCGCGACCGTGCCCGGCACCGCGGTCGCCACGATCATCCCCAGCGCGGACAAGGGCGCCGGCTTCCGCGCGACGTTCACCCTCGACGACGACGACCGCCTGCAGAAGGCCGTCGTCACCGGCCCGTTCTACGGCGACGCCGACGACGCGACGTACACGCTCCGGTTCAGCGACTACGGGAAGACGATCCCGATCAGCGCCCCGTGACCGGTCCGGCGGCCGGGTCGCGGACGCTGCTGACCCTGGCCGCGGTGGCGGTGGCCTTCGCGGCCGCCGACACCTACGTCGTCGTCCTCGCGCTGCCGGACATGATGACGACCGTCGGCCTCGGGGTCGACGAGCTGCAGCGCGCGGCACCGATCGTGTCCGGCTTCCTGCTGGGGTACGTCGCCGTGCTCCCGCTCGTCGGCAGGATCGCCGACCTGCGCGGACGTGTGCCGGTGCTGGTCGGGTCGCTGGTGGTGTTCGCCCTCGGGTCGCTGGTGACCGCGCTCGCCTTCGACCTCCCGAGCGTCGTCACCGGACGGTTCCTCCAGGGTGTCGGCGGCGGCGGTCTGGTCCCCGCGACGCTCGCCCTGGTCGCCGACCTCTACCCGCCCCACCGGCGCGCCGTCCCGCTCGGGGTCGTGTCGGCCGTGCAGGAGGTCGGCAGCGTCCTCGGCCCGCTGTACGGCGCCCTCGTCCTCGCCGTCGCGGACTGGGAGGCGATCTTCTGGCTCAACCTGGCCGTCGCCCTCGTCCTCGCCGCCGCCCTGCGCACCGTGCGCCGTCGCCCCACGGATGCGCGCGCGGTCGACGCCCACGGCGCGGACCGTGGTCGAGCAGCGGGCTCTTCGACAGGCTCAGAAGGGACCGCCAGCAGCGACCACGGTGGTCGAGCAGCGGGCTCTTCGACAGGCTCAGAAGGGACCGCCAGCAGCGACCACGGTGGTCGAGCAGCGAGCGCCAGCGGCGAGCACGGTGGTCAAGCAGCGAGCGCCAGCGAGCGCGTCGAGACCCCTGCACCGGAGGTCGAGCCTGTCGAGACCCCCGCCCCCACGCGACGAGCGTTCCCCGACGTGCTCTCCGCCCTCCTGCTGCTCGTCGGCACAGCGAGCGCCGTGCTGCTCCTCGCAGAGCCGCAGACACTGGTCACCGACGTCGAGCTCGGGCTCGCCTTCGTCCCCCTGACGGGCGAGAGCCGCTGGCTGACGCCGCTGGCTCTCGCCGCGCTCGCCTGTCTCGTGCTGCTCGTCGTCCGCAGCCTCACCGCACGTCGGCCGCTCCTCGACCTCCGCGGGTGGGCGGCGTCGCTGCGTCAGGCCGACCCGCTCGGGTCCGCGCTGCTGGCCGTCGTGCTCGCCTGCGTGATCCTCACCTTCGCGTCGGCCGATCCGGCGGTCTCGACCTTCTCCCCTGCCGGTCCTTGGCTCCTCGCTGCGGCCGCCGTGGCGGCCGTCGTGCTCGTGCTCCACCTGCGCCGGGCGCGCCACCCCCTCGTCCCCCGCGGCGCGATGGCCCGCCGCCCCGCCTGGGGCAGCCTGCTGGTCAGCTTCTTCGTCGGCGCCGCGCTGATCGCCGCACTGGTCGACATCCCGGTGTACGCGCGGCTGACGACGTACCGCGACTCCCAGCTCGACGCCGCCCTCGTCCTCGTACGACTCCTTGTCGCGATCCCGGTCGGCGCGATCCTCGGCGGGTACGCCGCCCGCCGCGTCCCCGTCGCTCTCGTCACCGCCGTGGGCATGCTCGCCAGCGCAGCGGGCTTCGTCGTGATGTCCCAGTGGGGTGCACGGACCTTGGAGAACCCGCTGGTCACGCTCCCCCTGCTGCTGACCGGGCTCGGCTTCGGCCTCGCCCTCGCCCCGGTGAACGCCGCACTGCTCGACGCGACCCCGGCGTCCGCGCACGGCCTGGTCAGCGCGCTGGCGGTGGTGGCGCGCATGGTCGGCATGCTGGTCGGGATCTCGGTGCTCAGCGCGGTCGGTCTGCGCCGCTACTACGCCACCCTGACACCTGGTGACGAGCTGGCCGCAGCGCTGAACCAGACCGAGACCATCTTCCTCGGCGCAGCCGGGTGCGCCGTCGTGGCCGCCGTGCTCGCGCTGGTGCTGCTGCGGGCCGTCGGCACCAGCGCGCACCGCGTTGTCGCCGTCTCCTAGATTTGGCGCCATGACCGACTACCCCGTGCTCGACACCGGATCCGACGAGGCCTTCGACGACCTGCTGGCCGCCAACCGCGACTTCGCCGCCTCCTTCGACGGAGGGCTGGAGGGCAGGGCGGCCAAGGGCGTCATGATCGTGACCTGCATGGACGCCCGCATCGACCCGCTGCGCGTCCTCGGGCTCGAGGTCGGCGACGCCAAGGTCGTACGCAACCCCGGCGGCCGGGTCACGGACGCGGCCCTGGAGGCCGTGGTGCTGGGCGTCAACCTGCTGGGCGTCGACCGCGTCCTCGTGGTCCCGCACACCAGCTGCGCGATGGCGGCCTCGACGCAGGACCAGGTCCGCGAGAAGGTCGCCGCCTCCTGCGGCCACGACGCCTCGTGGGCGACCTTCGGCGTCGTCGCCGACCAGCAGGGCTCGCTGGTCGACGACGTCCAGCGGATCTTGCACCACCCGCTGGTCCCGGAGTCCGTCCACGTCGGCGGCTTCGTCTACGACGTCGACTCCGGAGAGCTCGAGCGCCGCGCCTGACCGGCTGGGCCGAGTCGAGTGCTGGGGCGGTCGCCGTGGCGACCGCTCCAGCACTCGACCCGACCTCTAGAAGTCCAGGTCCTCCACGGCCAGCCCGCCGCCGCCGGCGACGATGAAGTCCTTGCGCGGCGCGACCTCGGAGCCCATCAGCATCTCGAAGACCTCGGTGGCCGACTCGACGTCGTCCATCGTCAGCTTGCGCAGCGTGCGGCGGCGGGGGTCCATCGTGGTCTCGGCCAGCTGGTCGGCGTCCATCTCGCCCAGGCCCTTGTAGCGCTGGATCGGGTCCTTCCAGCGCACGCCCTTCTTGCTCAGCTCGGCCAGCTTCCGCTGCAGCTCCGGGTCGGAGTAGGTGTAGACGTACTTGTCCATGCCCTTCTTCGGGTTGGACAGCTCGATGCGGTGCAGCGGCGGCACGGCGGTGAACACGCGGCCGGCCTCGACCATCTCGCGCATGTAGCGGAAGAACAGCGTCGCCAGCAGGCAGCGGATGTGCGCGCCGTCGGAGTCCGCGTCGGCCATGAAGATGATCTTCCCGTAGCGCGCGGCGTCGAGGTCGAACGTGCGCCCGGACCCGGCCCCGACGACCTGGATGATCGAGGAGCACTCGGCGTTCTTCAGCACGTCGGCGATGGCGGCCTTCTGGACGTTGAGGATCTTGCCGCGGATCGGCAGCAGCGCCTGGAACTCCGAGCTCCGCGCCAGCTTCGCCGTGCCGAGCGCGGAGTCGCCCTCGACGATGAACAGCTCGGAGCGGTCGACGTCGTTGGAGCGGCAGTCGGCGAGCTTGGCCGGCAGCGCGCTGGACTCGAGGGCGTTCTTGCGGCGCTGGGTGTCGCGCTGCTGGCGGGCCGCGATCCGGGTCCTCGCGGCTCCGGCGACCTTGTCCATCAGCGACCGGGCCTGCGCCTTCTCCAGCCGCTTGGTCGAGCCGAGCAGCTCCTTCAGCTGGGCCGCGACCACCTTGCGGACCACGCCACGGGCCTCGGGGGTGCCCAGGATCTCCTTGGTCTGACCCTCGAACTGCGGCTCGGCCAGGCGGACGGTGACCACCGCGGTGAGGCCCTCGAGGACGTCGTCCTTGACGACGTCGGGGTCGTTGACCTTGAGCACCTTGGCCGCGCGCATCGCGTCGTTGAAGGTCTTGGTCAGCGCCGCCTCGAACCCGCTGACGTGGCTGCCTCCCTTGGGGGTGGCGATCACGTTGACGAACGAGCGCAGCTCGGTGTCGTACCCGGTCCCCCAGCGCAGCGCGACGTCCACGCCGAGGTCGCGCTCGACGTCCTGCGGGGTCATGTGACCGGCCTGGTCGAGCATCGGCACGGTCTCGGTGAAGGTCTCACTGCCCTGCAGGCGCCACACGCCGGTCACCGGCTCGTCCTTGGCGAGGTAGTCGCAGTACTCCGCGATGCCGCCGTCGTGGCGGAACTTCTCCTCCACCGGCGTCTCGCCGCGCAGGTCGCGCACGACCAGCTCGAGCCCCGGGACGATGAACGACGTCTGCCGGGCGCGCCCGGTGAGGTCGTCGAAGGTGAACGTCGCGTCCTTGGTGAAGATCTGCCGGTCCGGCCAGAACCGGATCCGGGTGCCGGTCACGCCCTTCTTGACCCGGCTGCCCTTGTGCAGGCCGGAACCCGCCGCGAACTCGGCGTCCGGGCCGGCGGCGGCGTACGTCCCCGGGACGCCGCGCCGGAAGCTCATCGACTGGGTCGCGGGCGACCGGTCGATCTCGACGTCGAGTCGCGACGACAGCGCGTTGACCACCGAGGCGCCCACGCCGTGCAGCCCGCCCGAGGCGGTGTAGGAGCCGCCGCCGAACTTGCCGCCCGCGTGCAGCTTGGTGAAGACCACCTCGACACCGGACAGCCCGGTCTTGGGCTCCTTGTCGACGGGGATGCCGCGGCCGTCGTCGTGCACCTCGGCCGACCCGTCGGGGTGCAGCGTCACCTCGAGGTGGGTGCAGTGACCGCCGAGCGCCTCGTCGACGCCGTTGTCGATGATCTCCCACAGGCAGTGGGTCAGACCGCGGGAGTCGGTCGAGCCGACGTACATGCCCGGGCGCTTGCGGACGGCCTCGAGCCCCTCGAGTACGAGGAGGTGCTGGGCGTTGTAGGTGTTGTCGATGACTCGCTCCTGGTGTTCCCCGTTCGCTCCCGGGCAGCCCCGAATCTACCGAGCCGGACCGACCGGACCGGGGCGGGACTCGCCGGTAGGGGTGCGGCGCCGAGCACCGCGGAGGGCGCATGATCTCGATCAGGCGAGAACCACAGCCGGGGCGGCGACGGGTTTGGGGTCGAAGGCCAGACTGGGGACTCGCCCGCAGTACCCACGACGCCGCAGACGACGTGAGGAGCGGCACACCGTTTCGGTGGGCCTCGCCTTCGGATGTCGGCGGCACGTGGTTGGATGAATGATCTCGGGTCGCCGACGCCGTCGGTCCGGGAACAACGACCCAGGAGGACCCGTTCTCCTGACAGGCCAGACACCTGGCCGCCCGCTTGGCCCGAAGGGAAGTGAAGTCCGATGACCACTGCGACTGCCCCCAGCTCGCTCTCTGCCGTCGACCGCTGCGACCGGTGTGGGGCTCAGGCCTACCTCCGGGTGATGCTCCCCTCCGGAGGTGAGCTGCTGTTCTGCGCGCACCACGCTCGTGAGCACGGCCCGAAGCTCCGCGAGGTGGCCTCGGAGGTGCTCGACGAGACCCACAAGCTCGACGAGACCCCGGCCTCCGCGCCCGGCTCCGAGGGCTGACCCCGCCGCACCCGTCACGACGGCCCCGGACCTGCTCGGTCCGGGGCCGTCGTCGTCCTCGTGACAGGAGGAGCCCGTGATCCTCACCACCGTGCTGGTGGGCGTGGTCCTCGCCGTGGGCCTGGTGGGCATCGTCGTCCCGCTGCTGCCCGGCTCGGCCCTGGTGGCCGTCGCGCTCCTGGTGTGGGCCGCCGTCGTCGGCTCACCCGCGGCGTGGACGGTGACGGCGGTCGCCGTGCTCCTCCTCGGCGTCGGCACCGTGACCAAGTACGTCGTCCCCGGGCGTCGCCTGCGCGATGCCGGGACCCCGACCTCGACCCTGCTCGTCGGCGGCGTCCTGGGCGTGGTCGGCTTCTTCGTCATCCCCGTCGTCGGGCTGGTCCTGGGCTTCGTCGTCGGCGTCTACCTCGCCGAGCTGCGCCGCCTGGGCCACGGCGCGGCGTGGCCGGCCACGACCGGGGCGTTGCGCGCGGTCGGGCTCTCGGTCCTGATCGAGCTGACCGCGGCCCTGCTGGCCACCGTGATCTGGGCCGGCGCGGTGCTGACCGGCGTGGGACGGTGAGCCCGTGACGGTCCTCCTCGCCCTCGTCTCCGCCCTCTGCTACGGCTGCTCGGACTTCGCGGCCGGCCTCGCGGCCCGGCGTACGTCGGTCTGGGCCGTGACCGTGGTCGTGCAGGCCTCCGCGACGGTGCTGCTCGCGCTCGCCTCCCTCGTCACCGCCGGCAGCCCGACGGGTGCCGACCTGCTGTGGGCGGCCCTCGGCGGCGTCGGCAGCGGCGTGGGTGCCGGATTCCTGTACCGCGGTCTCTCCAGCGGCCAGATGAGCGTCATCGCCCCCGTCTCCGGCGTCGGAGCGGCGGTCGTACCGGTGCTCGCCGGCTTGGCGGGCGGCGAGCGGCCGGGCTGGCTGGTGTGGCTCGGCATCGTGGCCGCCTTCCCCGCGATCTGGCTGGTCTCGGCCGCTCCCCGCGAGGAGGGTGCGGAGAGCCGCCTGGGCGACGGCGTACGCGACGGACTGCTGGCCGGCCTCGGCTTCGGCGTCCTGTTCGCCTGCCTCGGCCAGGTGCCGGACGGCTCCGGCACGTGGCCGCTCGCCGTGAACCTCGCCGTCTCGACCCTCGCCGTCGTCGCTCTCGCACTGGTCCTGCGGGGCGACCCGGTGCCCCGCGACCGCCGGGTCCTGGTCGGCGGGCTGGTCCCCGGCATCCTCTCCAGCGGCGCGGCACTGACCTTCCTGCTCGCCTCGCAGCAGGGCTACCTGTCGGTCGCGGGCGTCCTCGCGTCGCTCTACCCCGCCGCGACGGTCGTCCTGGCGCTGCTGGTGCTCCGCGAGCGGGTCACCCGGTGGCAGTCCGCCGGTCTCGCCCTCGCGGTCGTCAGCGTGGTGCTGGTCGCAGGCGGCTGAGCGCCGGATCACCGCTGGGGCGCGTCGCGCACGGTCAGGTCGCGACCAGGTGCTCGACGAAGAATGCGCGGGCGGCCTCGGCGGCGGCCGCCTGCTGGACGCCGTACGCGTCGCAGTGACCGCCGGGGAGCAGGACCAGGCGCTTGGGCTCCCGGGCCTCGGCGTACATCCGCAGCACCTCGTCGGTCGGGGTGACCGTGTCGTGGTCGAGGCACACCACCAGCAGCGGCGTCGGCGAGACCTGCGCGACCCAACGCCCCGGCTCGTAGGTCGCGTAGAGCTCGTGCGAGCGCAGCGTCAGCTCGTTCCGCAGCGTCGTGAGATCACCCGGCGGCGTCGCCCGCAGCCAGGCCCGGAGGTCGTTGCCGAGAGCCGATCCGGCCAGGTCGTCGCCGTCGTGGGCCAGGTCCTCGTCGGTCACGTCCGGCGCGTTGGGCACCGTCGCGGGCGCCCCACCTCGCAGCCGCGCCAGCCGATCCGCGGCGAACTGCTCGCGCATGGCGTCGAGCGTCGCCGCGGGTGCTCTGCGGGAGGCGTTGACCGACCCGCTGACGGTCGGGACCTGCGAGACGACCGCGCGGACACGGCGGTCGGTGGCAGCGAGGACGACGACGTGGCCGCCGGAGTAGCTGGTCCCCCAGATCCCGATCCGGTCGGCGTCGGCGCCGTCGAGCGCGGCCGCGTGGGTGAGGACGTCGCGCGCGTCCGACAGCTGTGCCCAGGGGTCGACCTCCTGTCGGGGCCACCCGTCGCTCGCACCGAGGTTGCGGTGGTCGTAGACGAGGACCGCGATACCTGCCTCGGCGAGGACCTGCGCGTACGCCGGCAGCGCCATCTCCTTCACCACGCCGAAGCCGTGGCTCATCACCACCACGGGGTACGGCGCGGCGTCCTCCGGCCGGAGGACGAACCCGCGCAGCACGGTCCCGTCCGACGTCTGCAGCTCGACGTCCTCGCGGGTCACCACGGGGGCCATCACACCAGGATCAGACCGGGACCGACAGGCTGAGCCCGAAGTCGCCGGCCGGGTCGGTCCACCACTGCTCCACCCGGAGACCGGCGGCCGCGAGCTCGCCGCGTACCCCCTCGGGACGGAACTTCGAGGAGATCTCGGTGCGCATCTGCTCCACCGCGGCGAACTCGACGACGAGGTCGAGCGCGTCGAGGCGGACGGTCTGGGCGTGCGTCGACTCCAGGCGCATCTCGATCCGCTCGTGATCGGCGTCCCAGACCGCGCGGTGGGTGAAGGCGTCGACGTCGAAGTCGGCACCCAGGTCGCGGTTCAGCACGCGCAGCACGTTGCGGTCGAAGTCCGCGGTGACGCCCTCCGCGTCGTCGTACGCCGCCACCAGCCGGTCGACGTCCTTGACCAGGTCGGTGCCGAGCAGCAGCGCGTCGCCGGGGCCCATCGTCGAGCGGACGTCGGTCAGGAAGCGGCGCCGCTGGTCGGGGTCGAGGTTGCCGATCGTCGAGCCCAGGAAGACCACCAGACGCTTCTCCCCACGCGGCAGCAGGCCCAGGTGGTGGTCGAAGTCGCCGACGACGGGACTGATCTCCAGACCCGGGAAGTCGGCGGCCACCGCCGCGGCGGCGTCCTTGAGCACGGCCGGGTCGACGTCGAAGGGGACGAAGCCACGCAGGGTCCCCGCAGCGTCGAGGGCGCTGAGCAGGGCGTGGGTCTTCTCCGAGGTGCCGCTGCCCAGCTCCACCAGCGTCCGCGCGCCGGTGGCCGCCGCGATGTCGTCGGCGTGCGCGGCGAGGATCGCGGCCTCGGCGCGGGTCGGGTAGTACTCCGGCAGGCGGGTGATCCGGTCGAACAGCTCGCTGCCGCGGGCGTCGTAGAAGTACTTCGGCGCGAGCACCTTCGGGCTGGCGGTCAGTCCCTCGCGTACGTCCACCGCCATCTGGCGGGAGAGGTCGGCCGGGTCGAGGTGCACCACGGCGTCGTTCACGCTCATCGCGCGGCCACCGCCGTCTCGCGCTCGCCGTCGACGTCCCAGGCCAGTCGCAGCCCGCAGAAGATCTGCCGACGGACGGGGTGGTCCCAGTTGCGGAACGAGGGGCGCACCGAGGCGCCGCCCACCGACCAGGCACCGCCACGCAGCACCTTGTAGTCGCCGCCGAAGAACGGGGCGGAGTAGTCGGCGTACAGCATCGGCACGAACCCCGGCCACGGGTGGAAGTCCGACGACGTCCACTCCCAGACGTCGCCCATCATCTGCTCGACGCCGTACGCCGACGCACCGGCCGCGTAGGCCCCCACCGGGGCGGGACGCAGCGCCTCGCCGCCCAGGTTGGCCAGCGCCGGGGTCCACTCCGAGTCCCCCCACGGCCAGCGGCGGCGGCGCTCGAGAGCGGGGTCCCAGGCGCACGCCTTCTCCCACTCCTGCTCGGTGGGCAGCCGTGCGCCGGCCCAGGCCGCGTACGCCTCGGCCTCGAAGAAGCACACGTGCTGGACCGGCTCGTCGGCCGGGACCTCCTCGACGAGCCCGAACCGTCGGCGCGAGCCGTCGGGCGCCCAGAACTTCGGGCGCTCGAGACCCGCCTCGACCCGGTGCGCCCACCCACGCTCGGACCACCACTGCGGGTCGTCGTACCCGCCGGCCGCGACGAACTCCGCCCACTCGCCGTTCGTGACCGGCACCCGCCCGATCCGGTACGCGGGCATCTCGACCGTGTGCGCGGGGCGCTCGTTGTCCAGGCTCGCCGGCTCCGTGCCGGCGTCGACGCCGAGCTCGAAGGGCCCGGCCGGCACGAGGACCGAGTCCCGCGGGACGGGACGGCCGCTCGGCAGGGAGGCGCCGCTGCCGAGGAGCGGCGCGCCGGAGCGGAGCTGGTGGGTGGCCAGCATCGTCTCCACGTGCTGCTGCTCGTGCTGCTCGACCATGGCGAAGGGGAACAGGTCCTCGTCCGTGCGCCGCTCCAGACCGTCGAGCACCCGCCCCCGGACGTCGGCGATGTACGAGCGCGCCTCGGCCGGACCCAGCAGCGGCAGGGTGACCCGCTCGGCCCGCGGGTGCTCGAAGGCGTCGTAGAGCTGCTCGACCTTGGCGGAGAGCAGGCCCTGGCAGGCGGCGTTGCCCCCGCGCAGCAGCCACAGGTCCTCCTGCTGCCCGATGTGCGCCAGGTCCCAGACCAGCGGGCTCATCAGCGGGTCGTGCTGCGCGAGCAGCTCGGGCTCGTCGATCTCGGTGAGCCGGTGGGTACGCGCGCGGGCGTCCTCGAGCCCGGCGGCGACCGAGTCGGCGGTGACGGTGGTGGTGCGTGACTCAGGCACGTGCTTCCTCCTCGAGCAGGGACAGCGGTCCGTGGGCGTCGGCGTGGCGGCGAAGCAGGCCGGCCGGGCCGGGCCCGGAGACCAGCAGCTCGACCAGCTCGCCGACCTCGTCGCGCAGCGCGTCGGGTGCGTGGGCGAGAGCGATCTCCAGGCAGCCGACCGCGGCGGCGCGTACGGCCGGGTCCGCAAGCCCGTCGCGCGCCGCGCGCTGCCACTCCTCCGCGACCGGCTCGACGTGCTCGAGCGCCTGCGCCGCGGCATCGGGGTGGTCGACCAACGTCGCCGTGATCGCGGCCATCGCCGGCCACCAGCGGTCCGGCATCGCGTCCAGGCAGCGGATCTCGACCCAGCCGCGCGGTCGGACCGGCGGGAACAGCGTGGTCAGGTGGTAGTCGAGGTCAGCGAGCGTGGGCGCGCGGTCGAACGGCGACTCGCCGCGCAGCCAGGCGGCGAAGGGGACCCGCGTCGTCACCGGCTCGCAGTGGACGCTGCCGTCGTCGGCGGGCTCACCGCGCAGCAGCATCACCGGCGCGGACAGCGCGTAGAAGGCCCATGCCGCCCGCGGCTCGCCCTGCGAGACGGGATCGCTGCGGCCGTGGTCGATCCCCTGCCAGGTGCCCTGCCGCATCGAGTGCCAGCCGTCGCTCGTCCCACCGAGGTACGGCGAGGTGCTCGAGACCGCGAGCAGCACCGGCACCAGGCTGCGGATCAGGTGCAGCCGCTCGTCCCACTGCTCGCGCCGCCCTGCGTCGAGGTTGACCTGCAGCGCAGCGGTCGCCGTCATCATCGCCCGCCCGGCGCCGGCGCAGCCGAGTGCGTCGAAGTGCGTCTCCATGGCGTCGTAGCGCTGGCTCGGGTTGATCCGTCGCGCCGCCCGGGCCGGGTCGGCGCCCAGTGGCGCGGCCCCGAAACCCGCGCCGGACAGTGCGTCGCGCAGCACCTGACGGTCGGCACGCAGCGCCTCGACCGCGGCCACCACGCCGTCGGCCGGCGGGGTGGACAGCTCGATCTGACCGCCCGGCTCGAGGGTCACCGCGCTGCCCTGTGGCATCGCCGGCAGCCCGGCCACGAGGTCGAGTACCTCCGCCCACGTCGGACGGCGCGACGGGTCGTCGGCGGGGACGAGGTGGAGCTCGAGCTCGAGCCCGACCGGCCCGACCTCGCTCTCGGTCAGCGCCGAGTCGAGCACGTGCGCACGAGCGACCTCGACGGGATCGCCCAGCTCGTCGAGCGGCACGTCGTCCTGCACATGCTGGTGGTCGACAACTGCGGTCGCGGTCATCGTCGTACCCCCTCCTGGTCCGGACCGGCCGAGTCTCGGCCGCGGGTCGGTGCGGGGGCGGTCGTCGTGACCGTCCTCGTCGTCGTACCCCTCCACCATCGCGGATACCGGCCCAGAACCCAACACCGGGCGGGCGTGTTCAGCCAGGGTTCACCCCGACGGGCGGTCGTCGCCTCGGTCCGCGTCGATCGCGGTCCGCCACTCCTCCGGCTCCGCGACGACGAACCCGACGGTGGCCCGCTCGCTGCGCACCACGAGATGCGGGGCCGGTGCCGTGCCGCGCGGAGGGCGGCGCATCCCGTCGTAGGTCTCTGCGACGAGGGGTTCCGCTCCAGTGAGGTCGACGTCGAGGCGCCCGCCGGAGAGCTCACGGAACAGCAGCCGACCCGGCGTCAGCACCAGCACCCCGCGCGAGCGCTCACGCAGCACGTCGGCCGTGCCGCCGGCGTACTCCGCAGGCGCGGGACCACGCAGCACGGTGAGCCCGTCGAGCTCGTCGGCGAGGGCGCGACCGGCCGCTGTCGCCTGATGGCGCAGCCGCTGGACCAGGACGACGCCCAGACCGAGCAGCACGACCAGGACGAGCACGAGCCCGACGACGAGAGCGAGCGTCGATCCGTTCACCCGCGCCAGTCAACCACCGCCCACGGAGAGCTCAGGCGGCGCGGCCGAGCGCCCGGGCGACGACCGTGCGGAGCCGCGACCGCGGAGGCACGCGGCGCAGCGGCAGCAGGTGCTCGAGACCCTCCCGAGCGGCCATCATCTCGATCGCGTCGTGCTCGTAGCCGGCGGCCAGCTCCTCGGCCAGGGCGAGGTCACCGTCGGCGACCGCGTTGTTGACCGCCGAGACGTACCCGGCGTGGAGGACGTCGAGATCGTGGACCAGAGAGTTCGTCATGGCGTCATTTTATCGTTCCAACTCGCTGCTGCACGCCATGGCGGAGTTGATCCGCGTCACGCCCGCCGAGACGACAGGGCACCCTCCGCGGTGTGCGGAGGGTGCCCTGTCGTAGTGCCTGTGGAGTGCTGCCGGAGTCAGTCCAGGTAGTCGCGCAGCACCTGCGAGCGGCTCGGGTGCCGCAGCTTGGACATCGTCTTGGACTCGATCTGGCGGATCCGCTCACGCGTGACGCCGTAGACCTTGCCGATCTCGTCCAGCGTCTTGGGCTGGCCGTCGGTGAGGCCGAAGCGCATGCTCACCACGCCGGCCTCGCGCTCGGACAGGGTGTCCAGCACGGCGTGTAGCTGCTCCTGCAGGAGCGTGAACGAGACCGCGTCGGCCGGCACGATCGCCTCGGAGTCCTCGATGAGGTCACCGAACTCGGAGTCGCCGTCCTCGCCCAGGGGCGTGTGCAGGGAGATCGGCTCGCGGCCGTACTTCTGCACCTCGACGACCTTCTCCGGGGTCATGTCGAGCTCCTTGGCCAGCTCGTCCGGAGTGGGCTCGCGGCCGAGGTCCTGCAGCATCTGGCGCTGGACGCGGGCGAGCTTGTTGATGACCTCGACCATGTGCACCGGGATGCGGATGGTGCGGGCCTGATCGGCCATGGCCCGGGTGATCGCCTGCCGGATCCACCACGTGGCGTACGTCGAGAACTTGTAGCCCTTGGTGTAGTCGAACTTCTCGACCGCGCGGATCAGGCCGAGGTTGCCCTCCTGGATCAGGTCGAGGAAGAGCATGCCGCGACCGGTGTAGCGCTTGGCCAGCGACACCACGAGGCGCAGGTTGGCCTCGAGCAGGTGGTTCTTCGCCCGCCGACCGTCGTCGGCGATCCACTCGAGCTCCTCGAGCGCCTTGGGCGTGACCTTGCCCTTCTTGGCCAGCTTCTCGTCCGAGAACAGGCCGGCCTCGATGCGCTTGGCCAGCTCGACCTCCATCTCGGCGTTGAGCAGCGGGACCTTGCCGATCTGCTTCAGGTAGTCCTTGACGGGGTCGGCGGTCGCGCCGGCGACCATCACCTGCTGGACCGGCTCGTCGGACTCGTCGGAGGCGGCGACGACGAAGCCCTTCGACTCGTCCTCCTCCTCCTTGAGAGTCGGGTCGTTGGCGACGTCCTTCTCGAACTCCGCGTCGGGGATGTCGGGGAGGACCTTCTTGCCGTCGGGTCCGACGGCCGCCTCACCCTCGACCGCTCCCGCGACCTTGACGGCGTCGCCGTCCGCGGTGACCGCGACCTCGACGGTCTCGGCGCCGGCGGGCAGTCCCTCACCGGCGTCCTTCGCCGTCGTCGCGGCGCCGCTGGTGGCCGCTGTCTTCTTCGCGGGCGACTTCTTGGCCGGGGCCTTCTTCGCCGCCGCCTTCTTGGCGGGGGCGGTCTTGGTCGCAGTGGCCTTGGTCGGGCTCGGAGACACAGAGAACCTCTCGGGGGCAGACGGGGTGACCGGGTGTGAGAGCACGGCAAGCGCCGCGCCTGTCAAACACCGCTGCGTCATTCTGCCACGACCTGAGAAACAACCAAGAGCGAGGACGGCATCGCGACGTACGACGGCGTCAGGTCGCGCGTGAGGCGTTCCTGGTCGCCGCCTTCTGCTCCTTCTTGTAGGCCCGCACCCGCTCCAGCGACTCGGGCCCGACCACGTCGGCCACGGAGCGGTAGCCCTCCAGCGCGTAGTCCCCCACCGCCTTCTGCCAGCCCTCCGGGCGGCACTCAGCCTGCTTGGCCACGAGCGCGGTGAAGATCTTCGCCTTCTGCTTGCCGAACCCCGGGAGCGCCTCCACCCGCTTGACCAGGTCCGCACCGCTGGCCGCCCCGGTCCAGATCCGCTCGGCTCGGCCGTCGTACTCCTCGGCCACGATGCGGGCGACCGCCTGCACCTTGGCCGCCATCGACCCCGGGAACCGGTGGATCGCCGGCGTCGTCGCCGCCACCGCGGCGAACTCCTCCGGGTCGGCGTCCGCGATCACTCGCGGGTCCAGCGTCCCGAACCGGTCCAGCAGCTTGGCCGGCCCACGGAAGGCGTGCTCCATCGGGTACTGCTGGTCCAGCAGCATGCCGAGCAGCAGGGCGAAGGGGTCGTCCAGTACGGCGTCGGCATGCGGATCACCGGTGATCTTGAAGCCCATGAGCCGATCATCCACCACGGTCCGCCAGCGGCCTCGCGCGTGCCCAGGTGCGCGAGCGGCCGGTCAGCAGGTCCCACCACCCGGCCCGCGTGACCACGACGAAGGACTCGACCGGCAGCCCGCGAGCCGGACCGGCGACCCGGGCAGCGCGCAACCAGGCCAGGTCGGCGTCGGTCGCCGCTGCCCCACCGCCGCGGGAGAGCCACAGGCTGCAGACGTCGTGGGACGCGTACGAGTCCAGCAGCCGACCGAGCACGTCGGCGCGCAGGCCTGCGTCCCAGCCGGGGTCGGGGACCAGGTCGCGGCGGGCACCACCGGGGACGCCGACGTGCACGGTGATCGCGATCCGGCGCCGGCGGTGGTGCTCGGTGACGAAGCGGCGCACCTCCACCGCGAACCCGCGCTCCGACACCGCCTGCTCCACCCCTCACCTCCTCGGCCCCCGCTCGAGGTCACCCTGCCGCCTTCTCGCCGGACGCGCTCGACTCGTCCACAGGGCCTGCGGCCGCCCGCGTTGCTAGCCTGACCGCTCACGCGGGCGTCACAGTGTCGTACGCCGGAGAAGGGGCACCACATGGGAGCGATCGTCGTGGGCTACGTGCCCAAGCCCGAGGGGCACGCCGCACTGGACCGTGCCGTCGCCGAGGCGCAGCTGCGCGGAGCGCACCTGGTCGTCGTCAACTCCAACCGTGGCGCGCACGGTCACCCGGAGGAGCAGACCCGGGAGATCGAGGACGCGCTCAACGAGGTGCGCACCCGGCTCGACGCCAGCGGAGTCGACCACGAGGTACGCCACTTCGTCCGGGGGCTCGAGCCGGCCGAGGACCTGATCAGCATCGCCGACGAGGTCTCCGCCGAGCTGATCGTCATCGGTCTGCGCCGCCGCACGCCCGTGGGGAAGCTGGTGCTGGGCAGCAACGCGCAGCGGATCCTGCTCGACGCCTCCTGCCCCGTCCTCGCGGTCAAGGCGTAGGCCGCACTCCCCCGCGTCCGGCTCAGTCCCACTCGTGGACGGGCACGTTGGCGTGCATCCGCTCGGTGTAGTCCAGCAGCGTCCGCCTCAGCGCCTCGTGCCGCTCGTCGCCCGCGCGCTCACGCTCCCCCACCCGCTCGACGAACCACGACGCACCGTTGCGGCCCGCGACGCACCGACGCTCGACGATGCCCAGCAGCCGGTCGATCTCGTCCTCCCCCGCTCCCCATGCCCGCAGGCCTGCCGCCGCGCGCGGCAGCAGGCGACGGAGCACGAGCTCGGTGGCGGGCACCTGGCCGACACCGGGCCAGTAGACCTGTGCGTCGATCCCGTCCCGGGCGGCGGCGTGGAAGTTGTCCTCCGCCGCGCTGAAGGACATCTGCGACCACAGCGGCCGCTCACTGGTCGCGAGATCGCGCACGAGCCCGAAGTAGAAGGCCGCGTTGGCGATGGTGTCGGCCACCGTCGGTCCGGCCGCGAGGACCCGGTTCTCGACCCGCAGGTGCGGCTCGCCGGCCACGACGTCGTAGACCGGCCGGTTCCAGCGGTAGACCGTGCCGTTGTGCAGGCGCAGCTCGGACAGCTCGGGAGTGCCGCCTGACTCGAGCACCGCGAGCGGGTCCTCGTCGCCGGTCACCGGCAGCAGAGCCGAGAAGTAGCGCACGTTCTCCTCGAACAGGTCGAAGATGGAGGTCACCCACCGCTCGCCGAACCACACCCGCGGGCGTACGCCCTGCGCCTTCAGCTCCTCGCCGCGGGTGTCGGTGGCCTGCTCGAACAGCGGGATGCGGGTCTCGCGCCACAGCTCGCGGCCCAGGAGGTACGGCGCGTTGGCCGCCAGCGCCAGCTGCACACCGGCGATCGCCTGGGAGGCGTTCCAGTACGCCGGGAACTGGTCCGGCCCGACCTGGACGTGCAGCTGGGTGCTCGTGCACGCCGCCTCCGGCATGATCGTCTCCGAGGTGGTCCGGAGCCGCTCGGCACCGGCGATGTCGATCCGCAGGTCCTCCCCCCGCGCGGCGAGGATGGCGTCGGAGAGCAGGCGGTAGCGCGGGTTGGCGCTCAGCGCCGCCGGCACCATGTGCCCCTCCTCGAGGGTCGGGAGGATGCCGATCATCACCTGGTGCGCACCGGACGCCGACGCCTTGACCTCGGCCTGGTTGAGGCTGGCACGCAAGGTCTCCTCGAAGACCGACAGCCCCCGCTCGCGCAGGCGTCGCGGCGTCGAGTTGATCTCGATGTTGAACAGCCCGAGCTCGGTCTGGAAGTCCGGGTCGGCGATCGAGTCCAGCACCTCGGCGTTGCGCAGCACGGGCTCGCCGCGCGCGTCGGTCAGGTTGAGCTCGATCTCCAGGCCCGTCATCGGGTCGTCGGCGTCGAACCGCGCCTCCGCCAGCATGCGGGCCAGCACGTCGAGACTGCGACGCACCTTCTCGCGGTGCTGGGTCCGGTCCGCACGGGAGAACTCCTGGTGCTCGACCTCCTCGCCCATGGACCGACCCTAGACCGAGCGGACGGTGCCGCACCGGGCTCCGGGCAAGGTCGTCGCCGCTCATGACGCCCGATCGTCGACCTGCAGCACCCTGCACCGGTCCGGGTCGGGCGGGTCCCACGACGACGGGGGCACCGCCTGCTGCAGCGCTCTCGCCACCGCACGTGCCAGCTCCACCCCCGGCTCCCCGGGGCGTACGCGGTCGATGGCGCACCACGCCAGGGCCCCGTTGCCGGCCAGCCACGCCGTCAGGGCCAGGACCGCCGACGGGCCCGCGGTGAGCCCGTCCGGGGCGCGCCGCACGATCTCGGTCCACGTCGCGCACAGCGGGCGCGCGCGCTCGCGGGTGAGGTCGAGGCACGCGACCTCACGCTGCTCGTCGGCCTGCACCAGGGCCAGCACCCGGGCCACGTCGTCCTCCTCCACGGGCCGCTCGGGTGTGTCTCGAGGCTGCTCCGCGCGGTCGCAGAGCCAGTCCCGCAACCAGGCCGCCTCGAGGCGCGGGTCGCGGTGCTGGGCACGCAGCTCCTGGACGGCGTACGACAGCCGGCGTGCCCCCTCCTCGTCGGTTCGCACCAAGGAGTCCGCGACCGCCTGCCGGTCCGGGCGCACGACCTCACCGGCGAGGACGTGCTGCACCGTGAACGGGTGGGTCGAGACGTCGTACGGGTGCGGCACGGGCAGGTCCTCGCGCAGGGACCACCAGCGACGTCCGTCGATCCGCACCGCCTCGACCAGGTCGGCCCCCGCCCGCCCGAGGGACGGGCCCACGGCGTCGACGACGAGGACGGCGTCCTCGTGGTCCTCGCTGCAGACCACCAGCATCACCGTGGTGGCGCCGTTGGCCGCGACCGCACGTGCCAGCAGGCCGGCGACCTCCTCGACGTCGTCGGGTGCCCGGGGCAGGTCGACGCGGGCGTGGAACGAGCCGGTCGGCGCGCCGAAGGTCAGCATCACCACCGACTCGGAGGGGTGGAAGCCCAGCACCAGCGGGACCAGGGCGATGACGTCGTCGGTGCTGCGGACGGTGAAGCGCGACTCACCGGCGTCGGACGGCGGCCCGCTGGAGGGGACGTGGGTGCTCATGGCGGCAGCCTCGTGCGGGCCCCGGACGGGAGCGGCCCCCGGCGGTCCGTCCTGTGGAGCACGTCGCAGACGTCGCCCCCTGTGGACGGGGAACGGCTCCGACCGACGTCGGTGCACGGTGGGAGGATCGCGCCATGCGGTCCGCGGCGTCGATCCTGCACATCGACCTCGACGCCTTCTACGCCGCCGTCGAGCAGCGCGACAAGCCGTCCCTGCGCGGCAAGCCGGTGGTGGTCGGCGGGATCGGCGGGCGCGGCGTGGTCGCCACCGCCTCCTACGAGGCGCGCGTCTTCGGCGTCCACTCCGCGATGCCGAGCCACGAGGCGCGGCGGCGGTGCCCGTACGCCGCCTTCCTGACACCACGGTTCGCGGCGTACCAGGAGACCAGCGCACAGGTGATGGGTCTGCTGCGCAGCATCTCCCCCCTGGTCGAGCCGCTGTCGCTGGACGAGGCCTTCGTCGACCTGGAGGCCGCCGACCCCGGACCGGTCGGGCTCGCGACGCTCGACCCGACCGACCCGGACTCGCTGCGCGCGTTCGCCGCCGCCCTGAAGGCCGCGGTCGCGGAGGTGACGGGAGGACTGACCGGGTCGGTGGGCGTCGCCAGCTCCAAGCTGCTGGCCAAGATCGCCAGCGACCTGGACAAGCCCGACGGGCTGGTCGTGGTCGAACCCGGCAGCGAGACCGACCTGCTGCGGCCGATGTCCGTGGGGGTCATTCCCGGGGTGGGGCCGGCGACCAGCGAGCGGCTGCGGCGGATCGGCGTCCACACCGTCGACGAGCTGCTCGGCGTCACCGAGGACGAGCTGGTCCGCACGCTCGGGCAGGCCCACGGCCGCGCGCTGCACCAGATGGCCCGCGCACGCGACGACCGGGCCGTCGAGCCCGAGCGGGAGGCCAAGTCGGTGAGCATCGAGGACACCTACGACGTCGACCACGTCGACCGCCGGCTGCTCGAGGGCCTGATCGAGCGCCAGGCGGTCAAGGTCACCGAGCGGCTGCGCGCCGCACGGCTCTCCGGTCGTACGGTCACGCTGAAGGTCCGGATGCACGACTTCTCCACCCTGACCCGCTCCTCCACGCTGCGCAGCCCGACCGACGAGCCCCGCGTCATCGGCACGACGGCCCGGTCGCTGCTCGCCGACCTCGACACCTCCGGTGGCGTCCGGCTCCTCGGCGTGGGTGTCTCGGGCCTGGCGGACTGGGTGCAGGAGGACCTCTTCGCCGAGGAGGGGCCCGCACCCGACGACGTGGCCGAGCCGGACTCCCCCGTGCCAACGGACCTGCCGGAGGTCAGGCCGCCGTACTCGCCCGGCGTGGACGTCGAGCACGACCAGCACGGACGAGGCTGGGTCTGGGGTTCCGGTCGGGGCGTGGTCACCGTGCGGTTCGAGAGCGCCGACACCGGCCCCGGACGGGTGATGTCCTTCCCCCTGGACGATCCCGAGCTGCGCTCGCTGCACCGGCCGCGGCGCTGAGCCTCAGCGCAGCAGCCGCAGGCGTACCGCGTCACCGGGGCGCAGCTGCGCGCACGCGGCCAGGTCCTCCGGCTCCACCACGCCGACGACCGGGTAGCCGCCGGTCGTCGGGTGGTCGGCCAGAAACACCACCAGCTGACCGCTCGGCGGGACCTGCACGCTGCCCAGCACGAGGCCCTCGCTGGGCAGCTCACCGTCGCGGGCGCGCTCCAGCCCGGCGCCGTCCAGACGGAGACCGACCCGGTTGGAGTCGCCGGAGACGGTGTACGTCGCCTGCTCCAGCCCGGCGAGCGAGGCGGAGGTGAACCAGTCGTCCCGCGGGCCCAGGCGCAGCCGCAGCTCGCGCCGGACCGGTACGGGTGCGGCCTCCGCGTCGGAGGGCGCGCCGCGACCTGCCCCCACCGGCAGCCGGTCACCGTCGGCCAGCGGAGCCGGGCCGGTACCCGACAGCACGTCGGTCGACCTCGACCCCAGGACCGGCGGCACGTCGATCCCCCCGTCGACCGCGACGTACACCCGCAGCCCCTGCGTGGGCGCGCCGATCTCGACGCGACCGCCCCGCGGGACGCCGACCGCGACGCCCCACGGCAGCAGGCGCCCCTCGACCCGGACCGGGGCGAACGCCCCGGTCACCGCCACCCCGGTCGAGGCCTCCGCCTCGAGGACGACGCCACCCAGCAGGCACTCCAGCCCGGCGGCGTCCTCGGGGTTGCCGACCAGCCGGTTGGCCAGCCGGAGCGCCGGCTCGTCCAGGGCCCCGGAGCGTGGGACCCCGAGGTGGGCGTACCCCGGGCGCCCGCAGTCCTGCACGGTGGTCTGCGGCCCGGCCGAGACCACCCGGAGCGACGTGGGCGGGCGTCCCGTGGACGCCGCGTCACCCACGGACGAACCTCACGCGAGTCCCGGGCGGCAGCAGCGCGGGCTGCTCGGACCCGGCGTCCCACAACCGCACCTCGGTGCGCCCGATCAGCTGCCAGCCCCCCGGCGACGCGGTCGGGTACACGGCGGTCCAGGGCCCGGCCAGCCCCACCGACCCGGCGGGCACCGATGCCCGCGGGTCGGACCGGCGCGCGACCGTACGGTCCTCCGGCAGGCCGGTGCAGTACGCGAACCCCGGCGCGAAGCCGCAGAACGCCACGCGGAACTCGGTGGCCAGGTGCAGCTCGACCACGTCCTCCTCCGTGAGACCCCACTGGTCGGCCACGGCACCCAGGTCGGGTCCGTCGTACGTCGTCGGCAGCTCGACCAGCCGACCGGGGGGTGTCTCGACGGCCTCGAGCCTCCACGCACCGATCTGCTCGGCGGTACCCGCCGGGTCGGCCAGGCCGTCCAAGAGGACGGTGGCCGCCGCGGGGACCAGGTCGCGCACCGCCAGGCCGCGACGACGTACCTCGGCGTGCAGGGCAGTCGCCTCCTCCAGCCCGGCGCAGTCGACGAGCAGTGCGTCCCGACCGGCCCTGCGGACGGTCACCACGTGCTCACCACGCCCGGACCTCGATCCCGGCCGCCTCGAGGGCTGCTCGTACCCGCGTCGCCGCCTCGACGGCACCCGGCGAGTCCCCGTGCACGCAGACGGAGTCGACCTCGCCGGCCAGCCGGACCGCGTGAGCGGCGATGTCATCGGGGTCCTCGACCAGCGCGCCCGGCTGATCGCGCGGCACGAGACCCCCGCCGTCGGTGTAGCCGCGGTCGGGGAACCCCTCCAGGATCGTCCGCCGCCCTCCCACGGACGCCAGCTCGAGCAGCAGCGAGCCGGGCAGCCCGAGGACCGGCAGGTCGCCCGACCCCTCCAGGACCGCTCGTGCCTGGAGCTCGTCGCGCGCCGTGCGGTGGTAGAGCGCTCCGTGCGGCTTCAGGTACGCCACCTCGCCCCCGGCGGCACCTGCGTGCCGCCGCAGCGTCGCGACCTGGTCGGCGACCTGCTCGCGCAGCAGGGCGGGCTCGACGTCGAGCTCGCGCCGCCCGACCCCGGCGCGGTCGGCGTAGGAGACCTGCGCTCCGAGCACCACCCCGCGAGAGACCGCAGCGCGGCACACCGTCGCCATCACCCGGTCGTCCCCCGCGTGGTAGCCGCACGCGACGTTGGCGCTGGTCACCACGGCGAGCAGCCCCTCGTCGTCGGTGACTCCCTCGCCCAGGTCCGCATTCAGGTCCACTCCCATCCGACCATCATCCTCGTGACGAAGCCCACCTCGAGGGTCGGGCCTCGTCCGCTCGTCGAGGATCGACTGAGAAGTCTCTGAGAAGGGCGGGTTGAGGGATCGAGAACGCCGGCTCGCACGTCATAACTGGTGAGCGACGCGGAGGCGGCTACCACCCGGTGGTGGGGAATCCAAGGCGGAGCCGATCCGTTGGCACAGATGCAGGCAGACGTTCCCGTCGGCCTACGAGGAAGGAGCTTCAGTGACCACGACTCGTACTGAGCGAGAGATCGAGGGACGCGACAGCGTCGGGCTGTACCTCGACGAGATCGCGCGCACGCCGCTGCTCGACGCCGCGACCGAGGTCGAGCTGTCGAAGACCATCGAGGCCGGTCTGCTCGCGGAGAAGCTGCTCGAGCAGGGTCGTGTCGGCCGCCGCAAGGGCGGTGCTCCCGGCAACGCCTCGCAGGCCGAGCTGGTGTGGATCGCCGCCGAGGGTCAGCGCGCCATCCAGCAGTTCATCAACGCCAACCTGCGCCTGGTGGTCTCCATCGCCCGCAAGTACGGTCGCTCCGCCATGCCGATGCTGGACCTGATCCAGGAGGGCAACACCGGTCTGATCCGGGCGGTCGAGAAGTTCGACTACGCCAAGGGCTACAAGTTCTCCACGTACGCCACGTGGTGGGTGCGACAGGCGATCACGCGCGGCATCGCCCAGCAGGCACGGGTCGTCCGTCTTCCCGTGCACGTCGTCGAGGAGCTCAACCAGGTCTCCGGCGCCCGCCGGACGCTGGAGCGGCAGCTCGGGCGTGACCCGGAGCCCGAGGAGGTCGCCGCCGAGCTCGACATGGACATCGACCGCGTGCTCGACCTGCTGTCGTGGGGCCGCGACCACGTCTCGCTCGACACCCCGATCGACGAGGACGGCGACACCTCGCTCGGCGACCTGATCGCGCAGGAGGGCAGCCCGGGCCCCGACCTGACGGTGCTCGACGTCGAGTCGCGTGACCGGCTGGCCGCACTGGTCGGCCTGCTCGACGACCGGTCGGCCGACATCGTCCGTTCGCGCTACGGCCTCAGCGACGGTCGACAGCACAAGCTCGCCGACATCGGCGCGAAGCACGGCATCTCCGCGGAGCGGGTACGCCAGCTCGAGCGCGAGGCGATCGCCCGGCTGCGCAAGCTGGCCGACCCCGACCTCGCCGCCTGAGCCCGACGCCGGGCCGAGACTCAGCCGTCGCTGCGCTGCAGCTCCTCAACGACCTCCGCGACCCGGTCGCGGAGGTCGTCGCGCGTCCCGGTGTTGTCGATGACGTGGGTGGCGATCGCCAGGCGCTCCTCACGCGACGCCTGGGCGGCGATCCGTGCGCGCGCATCCCCCTCCTCCCACCCGCGGTCCCGGACCATCCGGTCGACCTGCAGCTGCTCGGGCACGTCGACGACCAGCACCGCGTCGAAGTCGGCACGCCGCTCGGCGCCTCCCTCGGCGAGCAGCGGGATGTCGTGGACGACCATCGGCGTGTCGCCCGCCTCGTGCTCGAGCGCGGCGATCCGCGCGTGGACCAGCGGGTGCACGATGCCCTCGAGGCGCTTGCGCGCACCCTCGTCGGCGAAGACCAGCCGCCCCATCGCGGGGCGATCGAGCTCACCGTCGTCGGCCAGCACCTCCTGTCCGAACGACTCGACGACCGCGCTCAGGCCGGGCGTCCCCGCCGCGACGACCTCACGCGCGAGAACGTCCGCGTCGATCACCACGGCGCCGTGCTCCGCGAGCAGTGCGGCCACCGTGCTCTTGCCCGAAGCCACACCCCCGGTGAGCCCGACCCGACGGGTCACTGCCCCCCGCCGTCCGACGAGCGACGCCTTCTCAGCGCGAGTCCGCCAGCGAGCACGCAGAGCAGCGCGAGGACGAGCGGCACCCAGGCACGGGTGCCGATCCCCTTCGAGGCCGGCTCGTCGTCAGCCGTGCTCGCCGATGACGCCTCGTCGCTGCTCGTGGGCGACGCCGAGGCGGACGCGGAGGCGGACGTCGCCCCGCACGAGGTCGCGGTGACCGTCGAGCTCGCGGTGTTGCCGAAGGTGTCCCGGACCGAGTACCTCAGCGGAGGGGTCTTCCCGTGCCAGCCCTCGGCCGGTGTGAAGCGCACCTCGCCGCCCTTCAACACGTGCCACGCCCCCTGGTCGGTGCGGACGACACCACCCGGGCCCGTGTCCGCGAGCCGCAGCGTGCCGGGGAGCAGGCGCGCGTGCCGCTTGTCGTACTCGTTGGTCCCCCGCCAGCCGGCGACGTCGTTGGCGAGCGGGCGGACGACACCTCCTCGGGCACAGGCCTTCAGGGAGTCGGGGAACGCGCTGGCGCCGTCGTACACGACGTAGGCGAGCACGTGCGAGGCGACGTAGTTGCCCTCGGTGTCGACGATCGCGAACTTGAGGATCGCGTCGCGGCCGGGCCCGTCGTCACCGAGCGGACGCCGCTGGAACGACGGGTCGACGGTGAAGGTGATCCGCCCGTCGTCCAGCCTGGTCCAGGTGCCGACGCCGCGCGCGTCGACCTGCCGGTCGGCCACGGGCTTCGCACCGGGCCACAGCTCGGTCTTGGCGTACGCCGGCCGCCCGGCGCAGAAGTCCGCGGACCGCGCCCCGGGGAAGGTGATCGTCGACTGGCCCGGACGGAGCTGGATCACGTTCGACGCCTTGTCCGGCCGCGGGCAGGACTCCGCTGCCGCGGCCCGGGACGGCGTACCGATCGCGAGTACGGCCGCGACGACGCTCAGTCCGAGCGCTGCGCCGAGCACACGACACCCGGCCACGAGCGGGTGGGCTGTCCACTTCCTGGTGGTCATCGTCTCTGGGATCCCCTGTACTTCACGCACGGACAATCCTCGGGCGCCGCCGTGCCGGCCGTGGAACGGGCCAGCGAGTGCTCCCCCACACCTGCCGAGCCGGTCGCCAGCAAAGCACACGCGTTGACCCGATCGAGACCTTCTCACCCGTCCGTCAGGCCGTTCCGAGCAGTTTGTCCGATTTGACGGTGCGAACTATGGCCGAACGGTCATTCTTGGTGAACGCCGAGGACGGCCGAACGGCACGAAGCGCCCCCGGCCGTCGGCCGGGGGCGCTCGTCATCCTCCACTCACACGTCAGGTCACGTGGTCCGGTCCGGAGGACCGCCACCTCACCCGGAGGACGTACCGGAGACGGCTCAGAAGTGGCCGCCGGCGGGGTTGAGAACGCTGTCGATCAGGTAGACCGTCGCGTTGGCGGTCTGGACGCCACCGCAGATCACCTTGGCGCCGTTGACGGTGATGTTGTCGTCGGAGCCCTTGACCGTGATCTTGTTGCCGGCCAGCGTGCTCTGCTCGCCGTCGACGTCGGAGGGGGCCAGCTGGCCCTGCACGACGTGGGTCGTCAGGATCGTGGTCAGCATCTTGGCGTTCGCGGGCTTCGCCAGGTCGGCGACGGTGGCCTTGGGCAGCTTGGCGAAGGCCGAGTCGACCGGGGCGAAGACCGTCAGCTGACCGCTGTTGAGGTCGTTGACCAGGTTGACGTCCGGGTTGATCTTGCCGGACACGGCCTGCACCAGGGTCTTGAGCAGCGGGTTGTTGCTCGCGGCGGTGGCCACCGGGTCCTGAGCCATGCCGTCGACCGAGCCGGCGCCGTTCGGCACCTGCTTGGCGTAGTCGGCGCAGCCCGGGCCCACCAGGTTGGCGGCCGGGTCGGCCGACGCGCTGTCCGAGCTCGAGGAGCTGGAGTCGCTGCTGGAGGAGTCCGACGCGGTGCCGCTGTCGTCGGAGCTGGAACCGCAGGCAGCGGCACCCAGGAGCGCGACAGAGCAGGAGGCGGCGGCGAACAGCTTGCGGGTCTTGATCGTCATCCTTGCTATCCCTTCGTTGGGTCGTGCGTTCCCTCTTCTCGTCCGCATGGTCGCGGCGGTCACGAGACGACCAGCGTTCTGCTGTCCCATCCCGTGGCCCCGTCGGGGCGAGGTGGCACCCGATCGGAAGTCTGTGTGTAGCCGGTCTTGTCCGTGGCGCGGACCTGGACGCTGACGTTGCCGCTCTGACCTGTCTCAGCGGGCTTCCAGCGGTAGACCCACTGGCGCCAGTTGTCGATGGAGTCCTCGGTGGCCAGGTCGGCCTCCACCCAGTCGGCGTCCCCGATCTTGAGCTCGACCTTCTCGATGCCCCGCTCCTGCGCCCAGGCCACGCCGGCGATCGGTACCTCGCCGGAGACCTGGCTGAACGCAGCGGGCGTGTCGATCCGGCTGAAGGTCTTGATCGGCGCCTGGTCCTTCCAACCGCGCTTGGTCCAGTACGTCGAGGCATCGGAGAACGTCGTCAGCTCCATGTCGGTGACCCACTTGGTCGCCGAGACGAAGCCGTACAGGCCGGGGACGACCATGCGCACCGGGAACCCGTGCTCCAGCGGCAGCGGCTGGCCGTTCATCCCCACCGCGAGCAGCGCGTTGCGGTCGTCGGTCAGCGCCTTCACCGGCGTCGTGATCGTCATGTCGTCCGCGCTGGTGGAGACCATCGCGTCGGAACCGCTCCGGACGCCCACCCGCTCGAGGATCTGCTTCATCGGCACCCCGAGCCAGGTGGCGTTGCCGGCGTACTGGCCGCCGACCTGGTTCGACACGCAGGTCAGCGTGATCCGGTCCTCGACGAGGTCCATGTCGAGGAGGTCGCGGAAGGACAGCTGCAGCTCGTTGTCGACCATGCCGTGGATCCGCAGCCGCCACGTGTCGGCGTCGAGCTGCGGCACCTGCAGAGCGGTGTCGACACGGTAGAACGTGGAGTTCGGCGTCATGTACGGCGTGATGCCCTTGATGTCGAGCGCCGTACCACGCGGGATCGGCTTGGCCTTGGTCGTCGCAGCCGGCAGCGTGACGTCGGCGCGGGAGGCCTCCCCCGCCTTGCCGAAGAACTGTGACGCCCCACCGCCCACGACAGCGACACCGCCGCTGGCCAGCGCCGCACCGAGGAAGACCCGGCGGTCGAACCCGGCAGGTGCCGAGGCGCCCGATCCTCCGGTACGGCGCCAGGACCTGCCGAGGAGCCACAGCAGAGCCACCGAGACGACGGTCGCCACCAGGCCCGGCACGACACTCGCCACGGTGATCTCGACGCCGAGACTGGTGAAGATCGCCGAGGCCAGCGCCACCAGGTTGAGGACACCGGTGATCACCAGGGCAGGAACGAGCCGCCTGGTCGCGAGGACGCCTACCAGTGCACTGAGGATCGCGACGACGGCGAAGACCGAGATCAGGAGCACGAGCTTGTCTTTCTCGCCGAGCTTCTCGACCGCGAAGTCCTTGAGCCACCCGGGGGTGAACTGGATGACGCGGTCACCGAGCGCGTACGCCGAGGACGTGCCACCGAGGAGCGCGGCCAGGAGCATCGAGGCCCCGACGCCTCCCGCGGCCGCGAGCAAGCCGGCGAGCGCACCCCACAGGACGGTCGTGCCGCGGCGGCTCTGACGAAGCATGCCCGGAGTTCGTCACCTGGATCGCCGCGGTTTGGTCACCGGCACGAAACTTTTGTGGCGCCTGTGAAAACGCGGAACGGGCCCGGACCCCCGCGTGGGGGTCCGGGCCCGTGTCGGCCCAGGGGGCGGGACCTACTCGTCGCCGCCGGTGAGCTTCTCGCGCAGCGCCTGCAGCGCCTCGTCGGAGGCCAGCGAGCCACCGTCGGCGGTGCTGCTCTCCTCGGCGCCGGCACCCGAGGAGTACGAGGTGGCCTCGCCGGCCTCGACCTCGGCCTTGGCCGCCTCGGCCTGCTGCTTGACGTGGGCCTCCCAGCGGGCGTGCGCCTTGGCGTACTGGTCCTCCCAGGCCGCGCGCTGCTCGTCGTAGCCCTCGAGCCACTCGCCCGTCTCCGGGTCGAAGCCCTCGGGGTAGATGTAGTTGCCCTGCTCGTCGTACGACGCCGTCATGCCGTAGAGCGTCGGGTCGAACTCGTCGACGTCCGTGGCCGCGACCGTCTCGTTGGCCTGCTTGAGCGACAGCGAGATCCGGCGACGCTCGAGGTCGATGTCGATGATCTTGACCATCACGTCGTCGTTGACCTGGACGACCTGCTCGGGGATCTCCACGTGGCGCTCGGCCAGCTCGGAGATGTGCACCAGGCCCTCGATACCCTCCTCGACCCGCACGAACGAGCCGAACGGCACCAGCTTGGTGACCTTGCCGGGCACGATCTGGCCGATCTGGTGGGTACGGGCGAAGTGCTGCCAGGGGTCCTCCTGCGTCGCCTTGAGCGAGAGCGACACGCGCTCGCGCTCCATGTCGACGTCGAGCACCTCGACGGTGACCTCGTCGCCCACGGCGACGACCTCGGAGGGGTGGTCGATGTGCTTCCAGGACAGCTCGGAGACGTGCACCAGGCCGTCCACGCCGCCGAGGTCCACGAACGCACCGAAGTTGACGATCGAGGAGACGACGCCCTTGCGGATCTGGCCCTTCTGCAGCTGCGTGAGGAAGCCGTGGCGGACCTCGGACTGCGTCTGCTCGAGCCAGGCGCGGCGGGACAGGACCACGTTGTTGCGGTTCTTGTCCAGCTCGATGATCTTCGCCTCGAGCTCGCGGCCGACGTACGGCTGGAGGTCGCGCACCCGGCGCATCTCGACCAGCGAGGCGGGCAGGAAGCCGCGCAGCCCGATGTCGAGGATCAGGCCGCCCTTGACGACCTCGATCACGGTGCCGGTGACGACGCCGTCCTCCTCCTTGACCTGCTCGATCGTGCCCCAGGCGCGCTCGTACTGGGCGCGCTTCTTGGACAGGATCAGCCGGCCCTCCTTGTCCTCCTTCTGGAGGACGAGGGCCTCGACCGCGTCACCGACGCCGACGACCTCGTTGGGGTCGACGTCGTGCTTGATGGACAGCTCGCGCGAGGGGATGACGCCCTCGGTCTTGTAGCCGATGTCCAGCAGCACCTCGTCGCGGTCGACCTTGACGATCGTGCCCGCGACGATGTCGCCGTCGTTGAAGTACTTGATGGTCTCGTCGATCGCGGCGAGGAAGTCCTCCTGCGAACCGATGTCGTTGACCGCTACCTGCGGTGCCTCGGTCTCGGGCTGGAGGGTCGGAGTGCTCGTCATGGAGTGGATAGGTCCTGGATTCGGTGTCGGGAACAGATGGGGTCGTACGTGGGTCGTGACGCGTCAGAGCCTCGTGGTCGTCACGCGCCCGGAGGCGCGTCCACCGGACGGGGTCCGGCGCACGAGCACGAGAGCTGTCGGTGTCGGCCCTGTGGGGCCACGCGTGCAGACCTCTGATGCCCTACGAGGATAGGCCGAGGGTCCTGCCGGAGTCCAACGGGCCTACCTGCCTGCACCGACGTCCCCGGCCGCCACCTGCGCGCGGAGGAGCGCCGCGGCCTTCACCGAAGGCGGGTTGTCCTGGTCCTCGCGGCCGGCCAGGTCGACCAGACCCACGAGGTCGGCGCACCGGGCCAGCTCCAGCGCGTCCGGTCGCGGGTCGGGGACGAAGGCCTCGCGAGCCGCCAGCACGGCCTCGAGGTAAGTCGACCCAGCGGCGTCGCGCCCCGAGGGCTCGTGGCGCAGCAGGTTGCCCAGGTCGGAGTACGGCGACCCGCTGTGCGCGAACTCCCAGTCGAGGAGTCCGGTGACCTCGAGCGAGTCCGGGTCGACGAGGACGTTCTTCGGGTTGAGGTCGCTGTGCACGAGACAGCTGCGGCCCACGGTGTCCAGCTGTGCCTGTGCGTCGACGGCCAGCGCGTCCAGGCCGTCGAGGTCGGCTGCGGACCAGCCGTGCGCGGCGAGTCGCTGCGACGCGTCCGTCACGAGTGCGGGCAGGTCGCGCCAGGCCTCGGGCAGCGGATCCAGCCGCAGCTCGCGACCGACGAAGAGGCCGGGGTGCGGCAGGGCGACGTGCGCGAGGCGACCGAGCAGCGTGCCGAGCGCGTGACCCACCCGCACCAGGCTCTCCTCGTCGAGGGCGGGCAGCACGTCGCTGAGCAGACGGCCCGGGAGGAGCTCGGTGACGAGGAGCCCCGGGACGTCCGCCTCGGGGTCGCCCGGCCGCACCTCGAGCACCCGGGGCACCGGCACGAGCCCGGCGACCCAGCCGAGCACCGCGGCGTCGACCTGTGGAGCGTCCCGGCCGCGTGCGACGGAGCGGCCGGCGTAGATGCGGACGACGACAGGCTCACCGCCGGCGTCGGAGAGGAAGGTCTCCCCGCTCATCCCGCCCGGGAGCGGTTCGAGCCCACCGCTCACCACGTGTCGGGCGGGGTGAACTGGCTGAGCGTGAGCACGGCACCCTGCGGGTCACGGATCACCGCGGAGCGCGTCCACTCCTCGTCGTCCGTGCGCAGCACCTCGGCCCCCAGCTGGCGAGCGCGCTGCGCCGCGTCGTCGCGGTCCTCGACGGTGACGACGACGTGCCAGTGCGGCTGCTCGCCCTCGGCGAGTGGCTGCACACCGCCGATCACGTCGGCGAACCCCTCCGGCGCCGACGCCTGGCGCTCGCGGATGCCGGGGTCGACGGTGGCGGCGAGGTGGTCGCCGTATCCGTCGACCCGGATCACGGTCGACCACCCCTGGTCGACGACGCGCCAGCCGAGCAGCGGGGCGTAGAAGTCGCTCACCACCGCGGGGTGGTCGGTGTGCAGGTGGGAGAAGTTCCATGCCCCCGGCACGTTGCTGACCTGGGCGCCGAGGCGCCGGCCGGCCTGCCAGAGCCGGAAGACGACACCATCCGGATCGGCGCAGACGACGGCCGTCCCGGCCGGGCCGGCGGCCGTGGGCGGCTGCAGCACCCGTCCGCCCGACGCGGTCACGGCCGCCGCGACCGCCTCGGCGTCGTCGACGGCGACGTAGGTCTGCCAGCCGGTGCCACCGGTGCCGCCGGTCTCCCCCTCACCGGGGCCGCCCAGCCCGGCCACGTCGGCGCCGTCGAGCGAGGCGATCGCGTAGCGGTACGGCGCGCCCTCCGGCATCCGCTCCTCCCAGTGCCACCCGAGCAGGGCGGAGTAGAAGCCCTGGGCCGCGTCGACGTCGGGCTGCTCCAGGTCGATCCACGAGGTGACCCCGGCGGGGTAGGTGCGCTCCATGCGGTCAGTCTGCTCGGCGCCACCGACAGGTTCTAGGGTCACGGGCGTGAGCATCCCCGTACGACCCGACCGACGGCCGGTGGACCAGACCGAGACCGACCGGGCGAACCGGGGAGAGTGGGACCGCTACGCCGACGAGTACCAGTCCACCCACGGGGAGTTCCTCGGCGACGCCGGCTTCGTGTGGGGGCCCGAGGGCACCCGCGAGGACGACCTGCGGCTGCTCGGCGACGTGACCGGTCGCGACGTCCTCGAGATCGGGTCGGGAGCCGGCCAGTGCTCGCGGTGGGTCCTGGCGCACGGCGGTCGACCCGTGGGACTGGACCTGTCCGCGCGGCAGCTCCAGCACAGCCGGCGCATCGACGAGGAGACGGGCCGTGCCGTCCGCTCCGTGCTGGCCACCGGCACCCGGCTCCCGTTCCGGCCCGACTCGTTCGACGTCGTCTTCTCGGCCTTCGGCGCACTGCAGTTCGTCGCCGAGGAGCGGGTGATCGTGACCGAGGCGGCGCGCGTGCTGCGGCCCGGCGGGCGGATGGTCTTCTCGATCACCCACCCGACGCGGTGGATGTTCCCCGACGACCCCGGGGAGGGCGGCCTGACGGCCGACTCGTCGTACTGGGACCGGACTCCGTACGTCGAGGTGGCGGAGGAGACCGGCGAGGTCGCCTACGTCGAGCACCACCGGACCATCGGCGACTGGGTGCGCGCGCTCGCCGGCGCCGGCTTCGTGCTCGACGACATCGCCGAGCCGGAGTGGCCCGCGGACCACGACCGGGTGTGGGGCGGCTGGTCGCGCACGCGGGGTCTGCTGACCCCCGGCACGGCGATCTACGTGGCGCACCTGGGCTGACGCGCCGCAGGGCACCGACCGCGTACGGCCGGTGCCCTGCGTCGTCGTGCTGCTCAGCCCAGGAACCGGCGCCGCAGCAGCAGCACGCCACCGCTCGCGGCGAGCACGGCCGCGCCGCCGAGGGTGCGCACCAGGTTCCGGCTGCCCTCGCCGTCGGCACCGGCGAGCTTGAAGCTGTACGCCGACAGGCTCGATGCGTCCTCCGGAGCACCGTTGATCATCGAGTGGGAGTTCGCCCGCTCGGCGCTGGCCGCGATGACGGCGACGTTCTGCGCGTACGTCCTCGTCGTGTCCCGACCCGCCTCGATCAGCTTCTTCGATCCCTGGGTCGAGAGCTTCTGCGCTCCCTCCGGCAGCTGCGGGGCAGAGGTTGCTGCCTTGCGCAGACCGGCCGTGAGCTTGTCCGAGCCCGCCGCCGCCGCGGTGATGCCTGCGGAGAGGGCATCGGCGCCGTCCTCGAGCTTGGTCGAGCCGCCGTACGCCTTCCGCGTGCCGGCGAGGATCTTGCCCGAGCCCGCGTCGATGTCGCCGATCCCGTCGGTCAGGGCCGTCATGCCCGTCGACGCCGTCGACGCCCCGTCGTCGAGAAGCCCGACCCCGGCCGTGGCCTCGCCCAGCTTCCCGGTGAGCTGGTCGTAGCCGTCGAGCAGCTGCTGCAACCCCGGCGCGATCAACGTGGAAGCGGCTGCCTGCAGCTTGCTCGCGCCCTCGCTGGCCGAGCCGACGCCGGCCTCGAGCCTGGCGGCTCCGTTGATCAGCGTGCCGTCAGCACTCTCGCTCCCAAGTCCGGCGACGGCCCTGGAGAGCCCGGTGCTGGCAGAGCCAAGCCCGGCAGAGAGCGCCTTCAGCTCTGCCTTGGACTGGCTGGCACCGTCGATCAGCTGCTGCAAGGAGTCGTTGCACCCGGGCTGGGCCGGAGCCGGAAGCAGCGGGCAGTAGCCGTTCTTGACCCCGGTCAGCCCCCCGACGAGCTTGTCGGCCGCTGCCCCGTCTGCGGTCTTGTCATCGATGCTCACCTTCGCTCCGGCGATGCCCTTCTGGATCGCCGAGATGCCGCCGTTGACCGTGTCGGTCGGGTCGCCGTTGCCCTTGAGCTGGACGAGTCCGCCCTTGAGCTGGGTCGCCCCGGCCTTCGCGACCGGCAGACCCGGCTTCTGCGGATCGGTGCTGGTGAGGAGCTTGAGCCCGCCGATCAGGGTCTTGTCGTTGGCCGGTGCGTCGGGGTCGCCGACGCCTCCCTGCAGCTTGACGATGCCCTCGCGGATCTGTGCCATCCCGCCGCGCGACTCCGGGCTGGTCAGCTGGCTGTGCAGCTGGTCCAGCCCGCCGCTGATCCGACGGAGGCCGCCCGAGAGCTTCTTGCCTCCCGCCAACGCCTGCCCCGTGCCGTCGTTGAGGTCCTCGTTGCCGCGCACCAGCTTGAACAGGCCCGCCGTGAGCACGTTCTGACCGGCGGAGAGCTGCTTCCCACCCGGAGCCAGCTTGCCGCCCAGGCCGTCCGAGAGCTCCGTCGAGCCGTCACGCAGCTGCACGATGCCGCCGAGCAGCTCGTTCGCGCCGTCGCGCAGCTTGAGCAGGTTGGCGTCGATCGTCGAGGCGCCCTCGGTGAGCTCGCGGCCCGAGGCGGCACCGCCCTGGTAGGACTCGGCTGCCTTGGAGAAGGTCGGGGACTCCAGCGGGTCGACCGGCAGCGCGTTGATCTCGGCCGGCGGGATCACACCGTCGGTGATCTTCGCGGTGTAGCCGAAGGTCGCGCTCGGCGCACCGATCGGCGGGAACAGCGTCATGGTGTACGACAGCGTCGTACCGCCCTTGCCGTCGCCGGCCATGTTCGCCTCCTTCGAGGAGACGTCCCGGAACCGGTTCGGCACGGTGGTCGTCAGGGTCCCGACCATCGGGACCACGACGTCCTCGGTGGTGGTCCGGTCGTTGCCGTCACCGTCCTTCCAGGTCACCTGCTGCGACTCGGCGGTGCGGTTGGTGACCGTGTAGGTCACCGTGAGCTCGCCGGACTTGCCCACCACGTCGCCGGGCTGGACCCGCTTGCCGTCGAGGGTGTACTCCACCTCGACGCCCAGCGGCAGCTTGCCGGTGTAGTCGGAGACGGTGCGGTAGCTCTTCTCGCCGTGGACCGTGGTGTCGACCACCTGGTCGCCGCGCTTGACGTCGACGCTGCTGAAGCCGTCGAGGTTGCGCAGGCCCCTGGTCGCGATCGGGTTGCGCAGGTCGACCTTCCCGTCGCCGGTGAGGCCGAGCTGCTCGTAGACCCGCTTGCTCGTCGGGTGGGCATCGGCGTCCATGTAGACCTGCACGGTCTCGGTGTTGACGACGTCGACGCCGCCGCCGGAGCCGGAGGCGGCGTACGCGGTCGGACCGGTGACCATCGCGACGACGACTGCGCTGCCGAGCAGCGCACCCCCGCGGACGAGGAGTCGGGGCTTGGTGCGGACGGAGGGACTCACTGCTCGGCTCCCATGAGGTCGGTACGGCTGGGCTCGTCGGCCGGGGCGTCCCCGTGGCCGGCGCGGTGGGTGTGCGGGGTGGCGACGGCCTCGTGCGCGCCGACGACGGCGGCGGCGAAGAAGCCGACGGCGACGGTGAGCACCAAGGTGGTGGCCGTGCTCAGCGAGGTGGTGACGACCTCGGGCGGCGCCGCGGCGAAGGTCAGCTCGTAGGCGCCGGCGAACGTGCCGGCACCGAGCAGGAGGCTCCACAGCGGAAGACGGTCGCGCGTGAGGACCACGACCCCGACGCAGATCAGCACCGTGAGCATGGCGGCGACGCTGCGGCCACCGTCGCTGTCGGGCAGCACCGCAGCGCGCAGGATGTAGCCGACCCAGGCGGCGAGGAAGCCGGCGGCGAAGCCGACCAGCCGAGCGCCGGCCGACCGGTCCGGCACGAGGGCGACGACGGCGCCCACCGCTCCGCCGAGGAGCGCGACGGAGTCGAGGTCGAGCCCCAGAGCCCGGCTGAGGACGACGATGAGCCCGGCGGCGAGCGCCAGGACCACCCCCGCCAAGATGTGTGTGCGCATGCGTGAGCGCCTTTCCCCCGAGACGGCAGACGTCCGGGAGAGCTCCCGGGACGTGGCCTCCCAGCGAGGCCCGAGAGGAATCTATGTGTGGCGAGCGACACTCGTGGGCAAAAGTCCGTAACTCGTCGTGATGTTGCTCGTTATCGCCTCAGCATTTCCGTACAAATGCGACTTCTTGCCTCCCCTAGGCTCGAGCCGATGCCCTTGACCCGTACGCACGTCGGCTCGCCACGCAGCACCGGCGGCGCGGCCATCGCCGTCGCCATGGGCGTCATGAACATCTCGACGTACGCGTTCACGCTGGTCGCCGCCCGGCTCCTCGGCCCCCAGGCGTACGGCGCGTTCAGCGCGGTCCTCGGGGTGCTGCTGGTGGTCGGCGTCGCACAGCTCGGCCTCCAGGCGACCGCGGCCCGACGGATCTCCGCGGCTCCCGCGGACGCCGCCCTGGTCGCGCCCACGGTCCTGCGGCTCACCCACCGGTCGGCGCTCGTGCTGGGCGGCGTGCTGCTGCTGCTCTCCCCGGTGCTGGACCGTGCCCTGCGCCTGGGGAGTCTGCCCACCGCGGCGCTGATCGGCGTGTGCGCCGTGCCGATCACCGTGATGGGCGGACAGGCCGGTGTCCTCCAGGGCGAGCGTCGCTGGCGAGCGCTGGCCGCGGTCTACCTCGCCAGCGGCGTGCCCCGGCTCGTCCTCGGCGTGGTGCTGCTGGTCTGGCGACCCACCGAGACGGTCGCGGTGCTCGCGGTCACCCTCGGGTTCGTCGCTGCCGTCGCCGTGGGCTCCTGGCACGTGCGCGACCACCGAGGTGCCGACGCGTCGCTCGCGCACGCCGCCGGGCACGGCCTGCGGCGCACCCTGTCCGAGGCCCTGCACAACTCGCACGCGCTGCTCGCCTTCTTCGCGCTCACCAACGTGGACATCGTCGTCGCGCGCAACGTGCTCGAGCCGCGCGACGCCGGCCTCTACGCCGCCGGACTGATCCTGGTGAAGGCGGTGCTCTTCCTTCCCCAGTTCGTCGTCGTCCTGGCCTTCCCCGCGATGGCCAGCGACCCACGGCGACGGCGTGCGCTGCTGCTCAGCACCGGCACGGTCGTGCTGGTCGGAGCCCTCGTGGTGCTCGGTACCTGGCTGTTGCAGGGGCTCGCGGTCGACTTCGTCGGCGGCTCGGCGTACGCCGCCGTCGGCCCGGAGCTGTGGCGCTGGGCCCTGCTCGGCACGCTCGCCTCCACGCTGCAGCTCCTGGTGTACGGCGTCGTGGCGCGCCAGTCGCGCTGGACGGTCGTGCTGCTGTGGGCCGGACTCGTCGTGCTGCTCGCACTCGCCCCGCTGGCCGACTCGGTGGTCGGACTGGTCGGCGTGGTCAGCGTCGTGGACGCGGTGCTGGTGGTCCTCCTGCTGGGCCTGAGCCTGCGTGCGACCGTCTCCCGGGCGATCCGCTAGCCGCCGACCATCGGCGGAGTCTCGACGACGATCACCGAGTGCGCGTTGCTTGCTAGTGCGCCGCCTCGTGCCAGCTGTGGCCGGTGCCGACCGAGACGTCCAGCGGCACGGCCAGCTCGGCGGCCGAGGCCATCTGCTCTCGCACCAGCGCCTCGAGCTGCTCCTCCTCGCCGGCGGCCATCTCGAAGACCAGCTCGTCGTGGACCTGCAGCAGCATCCGCGAGGTCAGCGAGGACTCGCGCAGCGCCCGGTCGACCCCGAGCATGGCGACCTTGATGATGTCGGCGGCCGAGCCCTGGATCGGAGCGTTGAGCGCCATCCGCTCGGCCATGTCGCGTCGCTGCCGGTTGTCGCTGCCCAGGTCGGGCAGGTAGCGGCGTCGCCCCATGATGGTCTCGGTGTAGCCGGTGCGACGGGCCTCCTCGACGACGCCGGCGAGGTAGTCGCGCACCCCACCGAAGGTCTCGAAGTACTCGTCCATCAGCTCGCGGGCCTCGCTGGTGGAGATCCGCAGCTGCGCCGACAGCCCGTACGCGGACAGGCCGTAGGCCAGGCCGTAGTTCATCGCCTTGATCTTGGCCCGCTGCTCGGTCGACACCTCCGCGGCGTCGACCCGGAAGACCCGAGAGGCGGTGACCGAGTGGAAGTCGCGGCCGGAGCGGAACGCGTCGATCAGCGCCTCGTCCTCCGAGAGGTCCGCCATGATCCGCATCTCGATCTGGCTGTAGTCGGCGGTGAAGAGCGTCGACCAGCCCTTCCCCACGACGAAGCCCTCGCGGATCCGGCGGCCCTCCTCGGTGCGGATCGGGATGTTCTGCAGGTTGGGGTCGGTGCTCGACAGACGCCCGGTCGCCGCGATCATCTGGTTGAACGTCGTGTGGATGCGGCCGTCGGGCTGCACCGTCTTGAGCAGACCCTGCACGGTCTGCTGCAGCCGGATCACGTCGCGGTGGCGCAGGAGGTGGGCCAGGAACGGGTGCTCGGTCTTCTCGAACAGGCCCTGCAACGCGTCGGCGTCGGTGGTGTAGCCGGTCTTCGTCCGCTTGGTCTTCGGCATCCCGAGCTCGTCGAACAGCACCGTCTGCAGCTGCTTGGGCGAGCCGAGGTTGATCTCCTTGCCGATGACGGCGTACGCGTCCTCCGCGGCCGCCCGGACGCCGCCGGCGAACTCCTGCTCCAGACCCTCGAGCTGGTCGGTGTCGACCGCGATCCCGGTGCGCTCCATCTGCGCGAGGACGTGGACCAGGGGGAGCTCGACGTCGCCGAGCAGGCTGGTGCCGCCCCGCTCGTCCAGCTCGGCGTCGAGAGCCTCGGCGAGGTCCAGCACCGCGCGGGCGGCCAGCATCGCCGTCTCCCCCGCCTGGTCGTCGTCGATGCCCTCCAGCGAGAGCTGGTCGCCGTCGTCGACCGCGGCGCCGGTGCGCAGCTCACGCTTGAGGTAGCGCACCGTCAGGTCGGCGAGGTCGTACGAGCGCTGGTCCGGCCGGGCGAGGTACGCCGAGAGCGCCGTGTCGCGCTCGAGCCCGTCCAGCGGCCAGCCACGCGCCCCGAGGGCGAGCATCGGGCCCTTGGCGTCGTGCAGCACCTTCGGCTGCTCCGGGTCGGCCAGCCAGGCCAGCAGCGCCGCGTCGTCGTCGGGGTCGACCTCGGCCGGGTCGAGCCAGGCCGCCTCACCCGTACCCGTGGCCAGCGCGAGGCCGGTGATCTCGCCGGTGCCCGAGCCCCAGCTGCCCTCGACCTGCACGCCGACCCGGCTCCCGTCGGAGGCGTGCTCGCCGAGCCAGGCCCCGACGCTGCCGGCCTCGAGGTGGGTCCCGGTCAGCTCGAACCCGGACTCGTCGACCTCCTCCTCGGACTCGAGGGAGTCGAAGAGCCGCTCGCGCAGGACCCGGAACTCCAGGCCGTCGAAGAGGGTGTGCACCTCCTGGCGGTCCCACGGCTGCCGCGCGAGGTCGGCGGGCGCCATCGGCAGCGCCAGGTCGGTGACGAGCGCGTTGAGCTGGCGGTTGCGGATCACGTCGCCGAGGTGCTCGCGCAGCGCCTCGCCCTTCTTGCCGGTGATCTCGTCGGCGTGGTTGATGACGTTGTCGAGTCCGTCGTAGGCGTTGATCCACTTCGCGGCGTAGCCCTGACCGACCCCGGGCACGCCGGGCAGGTTGTCGGAGGTCTCCCCCACGAGCGCGGCGATCTCGGGGTAGCGGTGGGGCGGGACGGCGTACTTCTCCTCGACGGCGGCCGGCGTCCAGCGCTTCATCTCCGACACACCGCGCATCGGGTAGATCAGCGTCGTGGTGTCGGAGACCAGCTGGAGCGCGTCGCGGTCCCCCGAGAGGACGAGCACCTCGAAGCCCTCCGCCTTCGCCTGCGTGGCGAGGGTGCCGATGATGTCGTCGGCCTCGAAGCCGTCCTTGTCCAGGTGCGGGATCCGCAGCGCGTCGAGCACCTCCTTGATCAGCGAGACCTGGCCGCGGAAGTCCTCGGGGGTCTCCGCGCGACCGGCCTTGTACTCGGCGTACTGCTCGGCGCGGAAGGTCTGGCGCGACTTGTCGAAGGCCACCGCGACGTGGGTCGGCGCCTCGTCGCGCAGCACGTTGATCAGCATCGAGGTGAAGCCGTAGACCGCGTTGGTCGGCTGCCCCGTCGTGGTCGACATCTCGACCTCGCGCAGCGCGTAGAACGCGCGGTAGGCCAGGGAGTGACCGTCGAGCAGGAGCAGGCGAGGAGCGGTGTCGGCAGGCACGGATCCGACCCTAGCCGTCCTCTAGGACACGTTCGGTGGGACCGGTCACCGCCCGCCTCACCGGGTCTCGACGCGCTCGCTGACGCTCGCTGCTCGACCACCCCGAGGTGGTCGAGCCCGAACCGAGCGCAGCGAGGCAGGACGACGAGACCACCGCCCGCCGCCCCGTGACCGCACGCCGCTCGGCCCCGAGTCACGAAACAGAGGCTTAACGAACCGTGTCCGTCCTGTTACCTGATTCCCCTTCGGAGCGGGCCCGGCCGCCCTAGGCTCGTGCGCCAGCGACCCGGCGCTCATCGTCGTCCGGGCGCCCACAGCCCGTCTCGCTCCGGCCCGAACGAATGAAGGACGCATGCCGACCCGACTGCGCCACCTCGTGCCCCGCTCCCTGTCCCTGGTGCTCGCGGCCGTCCTCGCGGTCCTCGTCGTCGGTGGTGTGCTCACCGCCACGGCCGGCTCCGCGGGCGCCGCCGAGCCCACCTGCGTACGCCCCCAGCCGCGTACCGACGACACGATCCACATCCTCGGCTGCCTCACGGACTCCCGGACCACCCCGCCCAAGGCGGTCCCGGACGCGTCCATCTCGGTCGAGAGCGAGGACGGCGACGTCGTCGGCACCGACACGACCGACCAGACCGGCATCTTCGACATCGCCCTGCCCGGGACGTCCACCGACAACATCGGGGAGACCTACGTCGTCAAGATCGCCCGCGACTCCCTGCCCAAGGGCACGAAGCTCCGCAACCCGAAGCAGGAGGCGCTGCGGGTCACGCTCAACCTCGACTCCGACCGCTTCGTCACCTTCCCCATCGGCGACATCCCCCAGGGCACGTCGCTGGGCACCCGCGCGCTGCAGCTGGCCGTGGGCGGGCTGGTCTTCTCGCTGCTGCTCGCGATGGCCGCACTCGGGCTGTCGATGATCTTCGGGACGACCGGGCTCACCAACTTCGCGCACGGCGAGCTGATCACGTTCGGCGCGATCGTGGCGTACGGCGTCGACCGGCTGCCGGGCGACATCCGGGTCTTCGGCACGAACGTCACGATGGTGGTGTCGGTCCTGGTCGCGGTCGTCGCCTCCGTGGCCTTCGGCTGGCTGCAGGACAAGGGCCTGTGGCGCCCGCTGCGCCACCGCGGGACCGGGATCATCGCGGCGATGATCGTCTCGATCGGGTTCTCGGTGTTCCTGCGCAACGTGTTCCAGTACTTCGCCGGCGCCGACAACCACAACTACAGCCAGTGGACGAACCCGAAGCCGTGGTCCCTCGGCCCGGTGGACATCACGCCGAAGGACTTCGGCGTGCTCGTCACCGCGGTCGTCGTCCTCGTCGCGGTCACGCTCGCCGTGCAGCGGACCCGGATCGGCAAGGCGACCCGCGCGGTCGCCGACAACCCGGCGCTCGCGGCGTCCTCGGGGATCAACGTCGACCGGGTGATCTCCGTGGTCTGGTCGGTCGGGGCCGGGCTCGCCGGCCTGTCGGGCGTGCTGCTCGGGATGACCCAGGGCTTCGACTACCAGCTCGGGTTCAAGATCCTGCTCCTCGTCTTCGCCGCGACCATCCTCGGTGGCCTCGGCAACATCTGGGGAGCGCTCGTGGGCTCGCTGATCATCGGCATCTTCATCGAGGTCTCGACCCTGTTCATCCCGGCGGAGCTGAAGTTCGTCGGCGCACTCGTCGTGCTCATCCTCGTACTGCTGGTGCGACCGCAAGGACTGCTCGGACGCGCCGAGCGGGTCGGCTGAGGCCGGGTTCGAGAGACTCAGGAGAAGTCATGGACTGGGGAAACATCATCGCCGGCTCGCTCCAGCAGGGCCTGGGACCGACCGCCGTGATCTACGCGCTGGCCGCCATCGGCCTCAACGTCACCTTCGGCTACACCGGGCTGCTGAACTTCGGCCAGGCCGGCTTCATGGCGATCGGCGGCTACGCACTGGCCTCCTTCGTCACGACGTGGGGGCTGCCGTTCTGGCTCGGCATCGTGGCCGGCCTGTTCTTCACCGTCGTGCTCGCGTTCCTGCTCGGGATCCCGACGCTGCGGCTGCGCGCCGACTACCTCGCGATCGTCACGATCGCCGCGGCAGAGATCATCCGGCAGACGCTGGGGTCGGTGACGCTGCTGGACTACTTCGGCGGCCAGGACGGGCTGAACAACTTCCAGACGACCTTCCGCAACCTCAACCCGTTCCCGGGTGGTCTCGACCTGGGCTTCGTCAGCTGGTCGAGGTACGACTTCTGGCTGCTGTTCTCCGGCTGGGTCCTGGTGCTGCTGGGCTGCCTGGGCGTCTTCCTGCTGATGCGCGCCCCCTGGGGTCGGGTGCTCAAGGGCATCCGGGAGGACGAGAACGCCGTGCGCAGCCTGGGCAAGAACGTCTACGCGTACAAGCTGCAGTCGCTGATCATCGGCGGGCTGTTCGGCGCCGTGGCCGGCTTCTACATCGCCCTCCAGCACAGCAACATGAACCCGTCGTGGGTCGCGACCGACACGACCTTCTTCGCCTACACCGTGCTGCTCCTCGGTGGCGCCGCCCGCGTCCTGGGGCCGGTCGTCGGCTCGATCGTGTTCTGGTTCCTCATCACGTTCCTCGACCTGATCTTCTCCGCGCTCACCCGCGGCGACGACCCGTTCATGCCGACCTGGCTGATGGACGGCCAGCAGGCCAGCCTGATGCGTCTGATCTTCATGGGGCTGGCGCTGATGCTGCTGATGATCTACCGACCCCAAGGAATCTTCGGCGACCGGAAGGAGCTGGCGATCGATGCCCGATAACCAGAGTGCCGCACCTCGCGACGCACTGAGCGGCCCGGCCGGCCTGGCCGACGTACCTCACGAGCCCGGGGCGGCCAAGCCGGACCCGATCGTCGTCGCCGACGACGTACGCCGTCGGTTCGGCGGCCTGACCGCGGTCGACGTGAAGCACGTGGAGATCCAGCGCGGCGCCATCACGGCCCTCATCGGGCCGAACGGTGCCGGGAAGACGACGTTCTTCAACCTGCTGACCGGCTTCGACAAGCCGCAGTCGGGGTCGTGGAGCTTCAACGGGCGGTCGCTGGCCGGGGTGTCGGCGTACAAGGTCGCCCGGATGGGGATGATCCGCACCTTCCAGCTCACCAAGGTGCTCGCGAAGCTCACCGTCATCGAGAACATGCGGATGGGCGCGACGGGCCAGCGTGGTGAGCGGTTCCTCTCCGCCCTGCTGCAGACCTGGCGCGGCCAGGAGAACGACGTCACCACCAAGGCGGACGCGCTGCTCGAGCGCTTCCTGCTGCTGAAGAAGCGCGAGGACTTCGCCGGTGAGCTCTCCGGTGGTCAGCGCAAGCTGCTCGAGATGGCCCGTGCGCTGATGGCCGACCCCGAGCTGGTGATGCTCGACGAGCCGATGGCCGGGGTGAACCCCGCGCTGAAGCAGTCGCTGCTCGGCCACGTGAAGTCGCTGCGCGACGAGGGCCGGACGGTGCTGTTCGTCGAGCACGACATGGACATGGTCCGCGACATCTCCGACTGGGTCATCGTGATGGCCCAGGGCCAGGTGATCGCCGAGGGGCCGCCGCTGTCGGTGATGAGCGACAGCCGGGTGATCGACGCCTACCTCGGCTCGCACCACGACCAGGACCTCTCCGACGACACCGTGGCCGAGAGGATCGAGGCCGAGGCCGAGGACGAGATCGATGCCGAGCACTCCGCCGCGACCGGTGGCACCCACAAGGAGGTCAGCGCGTGACCCACGCCGCGTCCACGTCCGACCCGAGCCCGGTGCCTGCCGGTGCGACCGCCGAGCCCGAGGGCATCGACCGCAGCGAGCACCTGGCTGCGGCCGAGGGCGCCATCCTGCGCGCCGACGACCTCGTCGCCGGCTACTTCCCCGGCGTCAACATCCTCAACAACGCCGACCTCTACTGCCGCGAGGGCGAGCTGGTCGGGATCATCGGTCCCAACGGCGCCGGCAAGTCGACGCTGCTCAAGGCGCTGTTCGGTCTGGTCAAGATCCACACCGGCGCCGTCTCGCTGAACGGTGAGGACATCACCAACAAGCGCGCGGACGCGCTGGTCACCAAGGGCATCGGCTTCGTGCCGCAGACCAACAACGTGTTCCCGTCGCTGACCATCCAGGAGAACCTCGAGATGGGGGTCTTCCAGCGACCGAAGTCGTTCCGCAAGCAGTTCGACTTCGTCGGCGACCTGTTCCCCCCGCTGATGGAGCGCCGCGACCAGCGCGCCGGCTCGCTCTCGGGCGGGGAGCGGCAGATGGTCGCGATGGGCCGGGCGCTGATGATGGAGCCGAGCGTGCTGCTGCTCGACGAGCCGTCGGCCGGCCTCTCGCCCGTCATGCAGGACGAGGTCTTCGTGCAGACCCGCAAGATCAACAAGGCGGGCGTCTCGGTGATCATGGTCGAGCAGAACGCCCGCCGCTGCCTGCAGATCTGCGACCGCGGCTACGTCCTCGACCACGGCCGCAACGCCTACACCGCGAGCGGGAGCGACCTGGCCAACGACCCGAAGGTGATCGAGCTGTACCTCGGGACGCTGGCACAGAAGTAGCGTCCGTACGACGCGCAGCGGCCCGGGCCCCGACGGGGGCCCGGGCCGCTGCTGCGTGCACGGGGGGACAGGCTCGACCGCCGACCGACGCACGAAGGGGCCCGGCCGCGCTGCGGCCGGGCCCCTCGTCGTGCGCGGGTCGATCAGATCGCGCCGGTGACGTACTTCAGGTTGGTGTAGTTGTTGTCGGCGCCGTACTGGAAGATGCCGATGGTCGCCTTCGTCGGGCTACCGGTCTTGCCCAGGTCGACCGGGCCGGACACGCCGTCGTAGTCGATGTCGGTCCCGTCGGCGAGCAGGTCGGCGCACTGCTTGTACGTCGTGCACTTCTCGCCGCCCTCGGAGACGTTGATGATCTCCTTGTTGAAGTCGGTCGGGCTGTCGGACTTCGCCGCCACCGCGGCGAGCGCGGTGAGCACCGTCGCGTCGTACGACTCGGGGCCGTAGGTGAAGTCCTTGAGCGAGGAGTCCGTCTTCAGCAGGCGGGCCTTGAAGTCCGCCTTGAGCTCCGCACCGGGGTACGTCGCCTTGACCCCCTTCAGCGTGCCCTTGGGGAAGTCCTTGGAGTAGTCCGCGGTGTTCCCGTCGACGAAGTAGATCTGCTGGGCCGCCGGGCCGATGCCCTTGGAGACCATCGCCGGGATGATCTTGGTGGTCTCGTTGAAGGCGATCAGCGCGATCGCGTCCGGCTTGGTCGCCGCGACCTTGTTGACCTCCGCGGTGAAGTTCTGCGCGTCGGCGGAGTAGAGCACCTTCGTGGCGACGGTGCCGCCGCCGTCCTCGATCCCCTTCTCGACCTGCTTGGCCAGCAGCTCACCGTAGGAGTCCTGACGGGCCAGGATGGCGACGTTCTGCTTGCCGTCCTCGAGGATCGTGTTGGCCAGCACGGCGCCCTGCAGCACGTCCGAGGGCGCGGTGCGGAAGTACAGCGAGTGCGGGTCGGTCTTGGCGTCGTCGAAGGCCGGGGAGGTGTTCGCGGGAGAGAACTCGACGCGTCCGGCGTCGGTGATCTTGTTGATCACCGACAGCGAGACGCCCGAGGCGGCCGCGCCGAGCACGACGTCGGCGTTGCCCGCGAGCAGCTTGTCGACCTGGGCGCCGGCGATGTCGGGCGTACCGTCGCCGGAGTCGGCCTTGATCTGGGTGACGGGCTTGCCGAGCACGCCACCGGCGTCGTTGATGTCGTCGACGGCGGTCTGGACACCGGCGAACTCCGGCGGGCCGAGGAAGGCCAGGTCACCGGTCTGCGGCAGCAGGGAGCCGACGACGAGCTTGCCGTCCTTCTTGACCGAGGCGGCCGCGTCCGACGAGGAGCTCTTCTGCGAGCTCGAGTCGCTGTCGCTGTCGCTGCTGCCGCCACTGCCGCAGGCGGTCAGGGCCAGCGACGCGACGGCCAGGCCGGCGAGGGCCTGGACGGTACGGGTGGGGCGCATGTGCATGTCCTCCAGGGCGTACGGCGCTCGTCCTGCCGAGGTCGGAGGAGCGCGCATGGGTGTGAGTTCCCCGGAAAGTAGCCGTCGTTCGGCATCGTTCGTGGCGACTCCACGCCACTGTTAGGGATTCGTGACCTCGATGCCGTGGGTGACGACCCCTTCGGCCACCTGACGCATGGACAGGCGCAGGTCCATCGCCGTCTTCTGCAGCCAGCGGAACGCGTCCGGCTCGGTCAGGTCGAGCTTCTCCTGCAGCAGCCCCTTGGCGCGGTCGACCACCTTGCGCGTCTCCAGCCGCTCCTGCAGGCCGCTCACCTCCCGCTCGAGCTGGGCGAGCTCGGCGAAGCGGCTCGTCGCCATCTCGACCGCCGGCACGAGGTCGGTGGCGTCGAACGGCTTGACCAGGTACGCCATCGCGCCTGCGTCGCGTGCCCGCTCGACCAGCTCGCGCTGGCTGAACGCCGTGAGGATCACGACCGGCGCGATCCGCTCCCCCGCGATCACCTCGGCAGCGGCGATCCCGTCCAGCTTCGGCATCTTCACGTCGAGCACCACCAGGTCCGGCCGCAGGTCGCGGGCCTGCTCGACGGCACGCTCGCCGTCGCCCACCTGGGCCACGACGTCGTACCCCTCCTCGGTGAGCATCTCGGCGAGATCCATCCGGATCAGCGCCTCGTCCTCGGCGATCAGGACGCGGCGGGCGGAGGCGATCGTCATGGGGTGAAGGCTAGCGCCGGCGGCGAGCGACCGGCGGCCTGCGTCCGGTAGCGTCTGGCCGGCTGCGCCCCGGTATCCCAACGGCAGAGGAAGCGGTCTCAAACACCGTCCAGTGTGGGTTCGAGTCCCACCCGGGGCACCAGTGTCGGTGACGGACGGCAGTCTCGGAGCCGTACGCGGCGCTGCTCGGCTACTACCTCGGCGACGGCCCCGTAGCCACGTACCGTGGCACACACGTACGACGCGTCACCTGCGTACCCGAGCGCTACGACTACCCGCGCTGGCAGTTCAGCAACGCCTCGCCCGACATCCGCCGGTTCTCCTGCGAGACCCTGGACCCTTCGACAAGGTCAGGACACCGCCTGGTCGGTTTCCCCTGGCGTCAGAGCGCGGAGCGGGTGATCTCGGTGTCGACACGGGCGGGCGTGGCGCGTCTCGACGAGCTGGTCGGCCCGCAGTGCTGAGGCCGCTCAGCGGTGGTACGCGGGAGCCACCTCGTTGATGGCGTCGCCGATCTTGTGGATCCGCAGCGCGTTGGTGGAGCCGGGGATCCCGGGCGGCGAGCCGGCGACGACGACCACCAGGTCGCCCTCCTCGACCCGGCCGATCGCGAGCAGCTGCTCGTCGACCTGGCGAACCATCTCGTCGGTGTGCTCGACCGCGCCGGTGAGGAAGGTCTCGATGCCCCACGACATCGACAGCTGGCTGCGCACGACGGCCTCGGGGGTGAAGGCCAGCACGGGGATGTGGCTGCGGTAGCGCGAGAGCCGGCGCGCGGAGTCACCGGACTGGGTGAAGGCGACGAGGTACTTCGCGCCGACCCGCTCGGCGACCTCGGCGGCCGCCTTGGCGATCACGCCGCCCTTCGTGCGCGGCTGCCAGTCGATGGCGGCCATCCGGGCCAGCCCGTGGTCCTCGGTCGAGGCGATGATGCGGGCCATCGTCTCGACGGTGCGGATGGGGTACTCCCCCACGCTGGTCTCACCCGACAGCATCACCGCGTCGGCACCGTCCAGCACGGCGTTGGCGACGTCGGAGGCCTCGGCCCGGGTCGGCGCCGGGTTGCCGATCATCGACTCCAGCATCTGGGTGGCCACGATGACCGGCTTGGCGTTGCGTCGGGCGCGCTCGATGACCCGCTTCTGCAGGAACGGCACGTCCTCGAGCGGGCACTCCACCCCGAGGTCGCCGCGCGCGACCATGAACCCGTCGAACGCCTTGATCACCTCGTCGAGGTTGTCGATCGCCTGCGGCTTCTCGATCTTCGCGATCACCGGGAGCAGCACGCCCTCCTCGCGCATGACCGCTCGCACGTCCTCGGCGTCCTGGGCCGAGCGGACGAACGACAGCGCGATGAAGTCGACGCCGAGGTGCAGTGCCCAGCGCAGGTCGGCGACGTCCTTCTCCGACATCGCCGGCACGCTGACCGGCACGCCGGGGAGGTTGATCCCCTTGTGGTTCGACACCCGCCCACCGACGATCACCTTGGTGTGCACCTCGGTGCCGTCGACGGACTCGACGCGCAGGCGCACCTTGCCGTCGTCGATGAGGACGTCGTGCCCCGGGGTGACGTCGCCGGGCAGCCCGTCGTACGTCGTGCCGCAGACGTCGCCGTCGCCGAGCACGTCCCGGGTGGTGATGGTGAAGTCGTCGCCGACGGCCAGCGTCTCGCTGCCGCGGGCGAAGTCGCCGAGCCGAATCTTCGGCCCCTGCAGGTCGGCGAAGATCCCGATCGCCGAGCCGTGCGCGTCGGAGGCCGCGCGGACGCGCTCGTACACCTCGCGGTGCTCCTCGCGCGAGCCGTGGCTCATGTTCATCCGGGCCACGTCCATGCCCGCCGCGACGAGGTCGCGGATCCGCTCCTCACTGGAGGTCGCCGGGCCGAGGGTGCACACGATCTTCGCTCTCCGCACGAGACCTCACCTTACGGCCGCGGGTGGAACGATCCAACGCGACCCGTCGCAGATCAGCACCTGCTGCCCGCCCACCCGACGCACACCCGCACCCGGACGTACGCGAGCCGCGAGACCTGTCCTTCACGGATCCACAACCGCTGGTGCGCAAGGCGCTGTCCACACCCGCCCGGCCGGAAGGGGCCCGTGGTGCGGGTTGCTCTGCACCGTTCCTGTCGTGACCGCCCTCTTCCCCCGCCTGCCGGACGGGTTGCCCGCGGCGCGCCCCTTCACCGTCGCCGACGCGGCCGCAGCCGGGGTGCCCGGGTGGACCGTGGAGCGACTGGCAGAGCGCGGCGCGCTGCGTCGCATGTTCGCCGGCGTGTACGTCGCTGCGACCGAGCCCGAGTCCCTCGTGCTGCGGGCCGACGCGCTGCGGCTCGTCGTCCCGCCCGACGCGGTGGTCGTCGACGAGACGGCCGGCTGGCTGCACGGCGCGACCCGGGTCCTCGCCCCCTCGGCAGACGGCCGCACGCCGAGGCTGCACGTCTTCTGCCGCACCCCCGGTCGTCGGCTGCGCAACGAGCTCGTCGACAGCGGTGAGCGCGGGCTTCTCCCACGAGACGTCGAGATCGTTACGGCCCTGAGGGTGACCACGGCGCTCCGGACCGCCTGCGACCTGGGACGCCTTCGACGCCGCGAGCAGGCGATCGCCACTCTCGACTCGATGCTCCGGCTGGGGGCGTTCGACCGGGCCACGCTCGAGGGTGAGCTACGCCGATTCGGTGGCATGCGCGGCGTACGTCAGCTGCGCGAGCTCGTCCCGCTCGCCGACTCCCGGGCCGAGTCGCCACCGGAGTCGGTGCTTCGTCTGCGCTGTCTCGACGCCGGGCTCCCCGCTCTCACGCCCCAGTGGGTCGTGCGCTCCGGCGCGGGGCGCGAGGTGCGCCTCGACCTCGCCCTCCCCGAGGTCCGGCTGGCCGCCGAGTACGACGGCTCCCAGCACCACACCCTCTCCGCCGACCGGGAGCACGACCGTTCGCGCCGCGCCTGGTTGGCGTCGATCGGTTGGACCGTCGTTGTCGTCCGGCGCGAAGACCTTCGAGGCGACGGCCGGCGCGCCGTCGATCTCGTACGCCAGGGCCTCGAGCGTGCGATCGACCGGCACCGCACCTGAGTCCCCTGCTGGTCACGGCCGGCTCGAGGACCCGGGAGTGCTGATTCTCGCCGGGTCAAGGAGCCCCAGGTGCTGGTGTGCGCCGGGTCAGGCCATGAGCGGGCGCTCGGTCGGCTGGATCGGCGCGGGCAGGGTGGTCGCCCCCGTCAGCCAGGCGTCGACGCCGGCGGCGCACGAGCGGCCCTCGGCGATGGCCCAGACGATCAGGGACTGACCGCGCCCGGCGTCCCCGGCGACGAAGACGCCCTCGACGGAGGTCATGTACGCCGAGTCCCGCGCGATGTTGCCGCGCTCGTCCAGCTCGGGTCCGAGCTGGTCGACCAGGCCATCGGTCTCGGGTCCGGTGAAGCCCATCGCGAAGAGCACCAGCTCGGCGGGGATCTCCCGCTCGGTGCCCTCGACCTCGGTCATCTTCCCGTCCTCGAAGGTCACGTCGACCAGCTTCAGCGCCCGCACGTTGCCGTCGTCGTCAGCCAGGAACTCCTTGGTCGACACGCCGTACACCCGGTCGCCGGCCTCCTCGTGGGCCGAGGAGACGCGGAAGGTCATCGGGTACGTCGGCCACGGCTGGTGGGCCGGTCGCTCCTCGCCCGGCTGGCCCATGATCTCCAGCTGGGTGATCGAGGCGGCCCCGTGCCGGGTGGAGGTGCCCAGGCAGTCGGCCCCGGTGTCGCCGCCGCCGATGATGACGACGTTCTTGCCGTCGGCGCGGATCTGCCCCTCGACCTCCTGGCCGAGGGCGGACCGGTTCGACTGCGGGAGGAACTCCATCGCCTGGTGGATCCCGCCGAGCTCGCGCCCGGGGATCGGCAGGTCGCGGGCCACGGTGGAGCCGATGGCCAGCACGACGGCGTCGTACCGCTTGCGCAGCTGGTCGCCGGTCAGGGTGTCACCGACCTGGACGCCGGTACGGAAGACCGTGCCCTCGCGACGCATCTGGTCCAGACGCCGGTCGAGGACCTTCTTCTCCATCTTGAACTCGGGGATGCCGTAGCGCATGAGGCCGCCGATCTTGTCGGCGCGCTCGTACACCGCGACCGTGTGCCCCTGCCGGGTCAGCTGCTGGGCGACGGCGAGCCCGGCCGGGCCCGAGCCGATCACGGCGACGGTACGACCGGTCAGCCACTCCGGCGGCTCGGGTCGCACGGCCCGCGACTCCCACGCGCGGTCGATGATCGAGACCTCGACGTTCTTGATCGTCACCGGGTCCTGGTTGATCCCCAGCACGCAGGCGGTCTCGCACGGGGCCGGGCAGAGCCGACCGGTGAACTCCGGGAAGTTGTTGGTCGCGTGCAGCCGCTCGATCGCGGCGTCCCAGTCGTCGCGCCAGACCAGGTCGTTCCACTCCGGGATGATGTTGCCCAGCGGGCAGCCCTGGTGGCAGAACGGGATGCCGCAGTCCATGCAGCGCCCGGCCTGCTCGGTGATGATCGGCAGGAGTGCGCGGCCCGGACCACCGGGGTAGACCTCGTCCCAGTCGTTGACGCGCTCCTCGACCGGGCGCCGTGACGCGACCTCGCGCCCGCTCTTGAGGAAGCCCTTGGGGTCAGCCATGGAGTGCCTCCATCATCCGGTTGGCGGTTTCCTTCTCGTCCAGTCCGTCGGCCTCGGCCTTCGCCTTCGCCTCGAGGACCACCTTGAAGTCGCTGGGCATCACCTCGGTGAAGCGGGTCAGCGACGTGTCCCAGTCGGCCAGCAGCGCCTCGGCCACCGGCGACCCGGTCTCCTCCTGGTGCTGGCGGACCAGGTCGTGCAGCTCCTCGGCGGCCTCGTCGACCACCGGTCGCAGCTCGACCAGCTCCTTGTTGACCCGGGTGTCGTCGAGGTCGAGGACCCAGGCGATCCCGCCGGACATGCCGGCCGCGAAGTTGCGTCCGGTCGGCCCGAGGACGGCTACACGGCCACCGGTCATGTACTCGCAGCCGTGGTCGCCCACGCCTTCCGTGACCAGCCACGCGCCGGAGTTGCGCACGGCGAACCGCTCGCCGACCTGGCCGCGCAGGAATGCGTGCCCCTCGGTCGCGCCGTACGCCACCGTGTTGCCGGCGATGATGTGCTCCTCGGCCGGGAAGGTCGCGGCCCGGTCGGGGCGGACGACGACCCGCCCGCCGGACAGGCCCTTGCCGACGTAGTCGTTGGCGTCGCCCTCCAGCCGCAGGGTGACCCCGCGCGGGAGGAAGGCGCCGAAGGACTGGCCCGCCGACCCGGTGAGGGTGATGTCGATCGTGCCGGCCGGCAGCCCCTCGCCCTTGTAGCGCTTGGTGACCTCGTGGCCGAGCATCGTGCCGACCGTGCGGTTGACGTTGCGCACCTCGACCTGGGCGCGGACCGGCTCACCGGACTCCAGCGCCGGCCTCGCGAGCTCGATCAGCTCGTTGTCCAGCGCCTTGTCCAGGCCGTGGTCCTGCGACTTCGTGCAGTAGCGGTCCTGCTCGGCGAATTGCTCGCCGACCTCGGGCACGTGGAAGATCGGCGTGACGTCGAGCCCCTGCGCCTTCCAGTGGTTGACCGCGGCGGTCTTGTCGAGCACCTCGGCGTGACCGATCGCCTCGTCCAGCGTGCGGAAGCCGAGCTCGGCGAGCAGCTCGCGCACCTCCTCGGCGATGTACTCGAAGAACGTGACGACGTAGTCGGCCTTGCCGGTGTAGCGCTCGCGCAGCACCGGGTTCTGGGTCGCGACGCCGACCGGGCAGGTGTCGAGGTGGCAGACCCGCATGAGGATGCAGCCCGACACCACGAGCGGCGCGGTGGCGAAGCCGTACTCCTCGGCACCGAGCAGCGCGGCCACGACGACGTCCCGACCGGTCTTCAGCTGACCGTCGGTCTGCACGACGATCCGGTCGCGGAGCCCGTTGAGCAGCAGCGTCTGCTGGGTCTCGGCCAGGCCGAGCTCCCACGGACCGCCCGCGTGCTTGAGCGAGGTCAGCGGCGACGCGCCGGTGCCACCGTCGTGCCCGGAGACCAGGACGACGTCGGCGTGCGCCTTCGAGACCCCCGCGGCGACCGTCCCCACGCCCACCTCGGCGACCAGCTTCACGTGCACCCGCGCCGAGGGGTTGGCGTTCTTGAGGTCGTGGATCAGCTGGGCGAGGTCCTCGATCGAGTAGATGTCGTGGTGCGGCGGCGGAGAGATCAGGCCGACGCCAGGCGTGGAGAATCGGGTCTTGGCCACCCACGGGTAGACCTTGTGGCCGGGCAGCTGCCCGCCCTCGCCGGGCTTCGCGCCCTGCGCCATCTTGATCTGGATGTCGTCGGCGTTGGTGAGGTACTCCGACGTCACGCCGAAGCGTCCGGACGCGACCTGCTTGATCGCCGAGCGCCGCTCGGGGTCGTGCAGCCGCTCGGGGTCCTCGCCGCCCTCGCCGGTGTTGGACTTCGCGCCCAGCCGGTTCATCGCGATGGCGAGGGTCTCGTGCGCCTCCTGAGAGATCGAGCCGTACGACATCGCGCCGGTCGAGAACCGCTTCACGATCTCCGAGACCGGCTCGACCTCGTCGATGTCGATCGAGGGCCGCTCGGTCTGCGAGGCGTCCTTGAAGGCGAACAGCCCGCGCAGCGTCATCAGCCGCTCGGCCTGGGAGTTGACGCGGCCGGTGTAGGCCTTGAAGACGTCGTACTTGCCCTCGCGGGTGGCGTGCTGCAGGCGGAAGACGGTCTCGGGGTCGAACAGGTGCTCCTCGCCCTCCCGACGCCACTGGTACTCCCCGCCCACGGCGAGGTCGCGGTGGTTGGGCGCGATGCCGCTGGTCGGGTACGCCAGGCGGTGCCGCAGCGCGACCTCCCGGGCGATGTCGTCCAGGTCGATGCCGCCCAGCTTGGAGGTGGTGCCGGTGAAGTAGCGGTCGACCACCTCCTGCGAGAGCCCGAGGGCCTCGAAGATCTGGGCACCGGTGTACGAGGCCACCGTCGAGACGCCCATCTTCGACATCACCTTGAGCACGCCCTTGTTCATCGCCTTGACCAGGTTGGCCACGGCCTGCTCGGGCTCGGCGGTGACGTAGTAGGCGTCGCGGGCGAGGTCCTCGACCGACTCCATGGCGAGGTACGGGTTGACACCGGCGGCGCCGTACCCGATGAGCAGCGCGACGTGGTGCACCTCGCGCACGTCCCCGGCCTCGACCAGCAGCCCGACCTGGGTGCGGGTCTTCTCGCGGACGAGGTGGTGGTGGACGGCCGCAGTGAGCAGCAGCGACGGGATCGGCGCCAGCTCGGCGGTCGAGTGCCGGTCCGAGAGCACGATGGTGCGCGCGCCGTCGGCGATCGCCTCGGAGACCTCCTGGCAGATCTCGTCGAGGCGGCGGCGCAGCGCGTCGCCACCGCCGGCGACCTCGTACAGGCCACGGGAGACGTGGGAGACGAAGCCGGGGCTGTCCCCCTCCGCGTTGATGTGGCGGATCTTGACCAGGTCGTCGTTGGTGATCACCGGGACCGGGAGCACGATCTGGCGGCAGGACGCCGGCGTCGGGTCGAGGAGGTTCGCCTCGGGGCCGATCTTGCCGGCCAGCGAGGTCACCAGCTCCTCGCGGATCGCGTCCAGCGGGGGGTTCGTGACCTGGGCGAACAGCTGGGCGAAGTAGTCGAAGAGCATCCGCGGGCGGTCGGAGAGCACCGCGACGGGGGTGTCCGTGCCCATCGAGCCGATCGGCTCGGCACCGGTGTTGGCCATCGGGGTGAGCAGGACGCGCAGCTCCTCCTCGGTGTAGCCGAAGACCTGCTGGCGGCGGGTGACCGACGCGTGGGAGTGGATGACGTGCTCGCGCTCGGGGATGTCACCGAGCTTGATGACGCCGGCGTGCAGCCACTCGTCGTACGGGTGCTCGGCGGCCAGGGAGCCCTTGAGCTCCTCGTCCTCGACGACGCGGTGCTCCTCGGTGTCGACGAGGAACATCCGGCCCGGCTGCAACCGGCCCTTGCGGACGACGGTGGCGGGGTCGATGTCCAGCACGCCGACCTCGGAGGCGAGCACGACCAGCCCGTCGTCGGTGATCCAGTAGCGCGAGGGGCGCAGCCCGTTGCGGTCCAGGACCGCGCCGACCTGGTCGCCGTCGGTGAACACCACGCACGCCGGGCCGTCCCAGGGCTCCATCAGCGAGGCGTGGAACTCGTAGAACGCCCGCTGGGCGGGGTCCATGTCCTCGTTGTTCTCCCAGGCCTCCGGGATCATCATCAGCACCGAGTGCGGCAGCGAGCGACCACCGAGGTGCAGCAGCTCGAGCACCTCGTCGAAGGACGCCGAGTCCGACGCACCCTGGGTGATGACCGGGAAGAGCCGCTCGAGGTCGCCGTCGATGAGCTCCGAGGACAGCAGCGCCTCGCGGGCACGCATCCAGTTGCGGTTGCCCTTGACGGTGTTGATCTCGCCGTTGTGGGCGATGAACCGGAACGGGTGCGAGAGCGGCCAGCTCGGGAAGGTGTTGGTCGAGAACCGCGAGTGCACGATCGCGATCGCGGTGCGGAACCGCTCGTCGTGCAGGTCGGGGTAGAACTCGTCGAGCTGGTTGGTGGTGAGCATGCCCTTGTAGTTGATGGTGCGCCCGGACAGCGAGGGGAAGTAGACCTCCAGCTCGTTCTCCGCACGCTTGCGCAGGCAGTACGCCATCCGCTCCAGGCCCATGCCCATCACGGGGCCGCGGGCGCCGCCCACGAACATCTGCACGAAGGTGGGCATCACCGAGACCGCGGTCGCGCCCACGGTCGAGGGGTCCGTGGGGACCTCGCGCCAGCCGAGGACCGCGAGGCCCTCCTCGCCGGCGAGCTCCTCCAGGCGGGCCTTCGTCTTGGCGACCTGCTCGTCGTCGCCGGGGATGAAGGCGGTGCCGACGGCGTACCGGTGCCGGCCGGGCAGCTCGAAGCCGCACTCACCGGCGACCTCGGCGAAGAAGTCGTGCGGCAGCTGCATCAGCAGCCCGGCACCGTCGCCGGAGTTGGCCTCGGCACCGGCGGCACCGCGGTGGTCGAGGTTCTTCAGCGCCGTGAGTGCCTTCTCCACGATGTCGTGGGTGGGCTCACCGGTCAGGGTGGCCACGAAGGCGACGCCACAGGCGTCGTGCTCGTGCGCACCGTCGTAGAGCCCCTGGGGCGGCGGGAATGCCTGCATGTGCACTCTCCCGTCGTCGAGCGCGATCGGTCACCCGTCGCGGCGTGGTCAGAGCATGCTGGGACGACCTTGGCCCATGCGAAACCGAAGCGTAACCCAGCGCTCACCGCACCTCCGCATCCGTCCGGGCGGTCGGCAGACGCGCGGACGGCCCCGTGGCGGGCGCTCAGGCCCCGGCGATCGCCTTCGCCACCTCGTTGACGGCGAGGGCGGCGAACGCCACCGCGCACAGGACCATCGCGATGTTGGAGGGCAGCTTGTTGCGCCACTCGCGCGGCACCCGGTCGGTGTTGAGGATCCACAGCAGGGTGACGGCCAGGAAGGGCATGAAGAAGGCCCCGAGGACGCCGTACGCCAAGATCAGCGCGACCGGCTTGCCGAGGTAGATCAAGATGATCGGCGGCACGGTGAGCCACACGATGTACGCCTTGTAGTACCGCCCGCCCGCGGCCGCCGCCTGCGGCCCCTCCTGACGCGCGTGGGCGACGAAGTCGGCAAACATCAGGCTGACGCCGTTCCACACGCCGAGCAGCGAGCTCATCGCTGCGGCGAAGAACCCGACGAGGAAGACCGTGCCGGTGACGGAGCCGTACCGGTCCTCGAGCACGTTCGACAGGTCGAGCAGCCCCTCGTCGCCGGTCGCGACCGCGATCCGGGCGGAGTACAGCAGCTCGGCGCCGACGATCAGGGTGGCGAGGACGAAGATGCCGGTCACGACGTACGCGACGGTGTTGTCGATCCGCATCACCCGCATGAACCGAGGCGTGCTCCAGCCCTTCTCCCGCAGCCAGTAGCCGTACGCCGCCAGGGTGATGGTCCCGCCGACGCCGCCGGCGACGCTCAGCACGTTGACCAGCGCACCATCGGGGATCCGTGGCACCAGCCCGCCCACCATGTCGGGCAGGTTCGGCAGGGTCACCACGGCAGCGCCGACCATCGTGACGAACATCAGGAGGACGAGGACACCGAGCACCTTCTCGAAGATCCCGTAGCGCCCGGTCCACACCAGGGCTGCGCCGAGGAGCCCGCAGACGACGCCCCACGCCTTGACGCCGAGGAACGGCAGCAGCGCGTGCAGGGCGAGCCCGGTGCCGGCCATCGCTGCGGCGCCGTAGACGATGCCCCAGATCGTGATGTACGGCCCGAAGTACCACGAGGTCCAGCGCCCCAGCGTGGCCCAGCCCTCGAAGATCGTCCGCCCGGTCGCCAGGCTGTAGCGGCCCGCGCCCTCGACGAGCACGATCTTCATCACGCAGCCGAGCACGACGGCCCAGAGCAGCGCGTAGCCGTACTTGCTGCCGGCGACGAGGGTGGCGACCAGGTCGGCGGCGCCGACGCCGGTCGCGGCCACGACCAGGCCGGGACCGAGGAGTCTCCACCGGGGTGGTGCTCCCCCGTCGACGTCGCGCTGGTCGGTACGGCTGCTCATGGTCCCTCCCTGGGCCCTGGGCGGTCGGAGCTCCATGTGATCACAGCCACTCCCCCCGCAGGACGACGCGCGCCGGAGGACTCCCTGCGAAACGTCTACGCGCTCGCCACTGATCGTCTACGTTTCCCTCGCCCGCACCGTCCGGGCCCGAATCCAGGAGATCTCATGCGCACCCGTCGTACGCCCCTCGCCCTCGCCGCTGCCGGCGTCCTCGCCCTGCTCGCACCCACCGCGCCCGCGCTCGCCGCCCGCCACACCACGGTCGACCGGCAGCACGACGTCCAGCACGTCGAGACGAGCTTCGACGACGCGAGCGGCCCGGCGCCCGCCGTCGACCCGGCGCAGGCCGAGGGCGACGTGACCGCGCTGCGCGTCGTCCACGGTCCGCACCGGGTGCGGATGGTCATGCAGTACGCCGCCCTGAGCCGCCCCTCGGGCAGCCAGGACGCGTTCCACGCCTTCCGCCTGAAGACGCCGGGGCACCGCTACTACGACCTGTTCCTGGACGCCCACCGCGGCCGGCCGCAGGGCGAGCGCGACTTCTCCCACGCCTACCGGTTCTCCCCCGTCCGCTGCAAGGGCCTGCGCACCCACATCGACTACGCCCGAGACAGCGTCACCGCGAGCATCCCGCGCTCGTGCCTGGGCAACCCCCGCTGGGTGCGGGTCGGTGGCGCGGCGGCCACCTTCGCCGTCGACGTCGACGCCGAGACCTTCAGCGGGTACCTGGACGACGCCAGCCTGCCGGGTCAGCTGCGGGACTACATCAAGCTCGGCCCGCGGGTGCGCCGCGGCTGACCACGCGCGGTCAGGCCGTCGCGACGAGCTCCACCACTGCGGCGGCGAGCTCCGGCCCCGCGTCCTCCTGCAGGAAGTGGCCGGCACCGGTGATCGTCGGGTGCTCGCGCCCGTGTGCGCCGGGCAGCGCGCGGCGCAGCACCGGACCCATCGCCGCGGTGATCGGGTCGGAGTCGGAGAAGGCGACCAGCACCGGGAGGTCGCTACCGGTCAGCGTCGCCCAGGCACGCCGGTTGTCCTCGCTGGCCGGGTCGTCGGGGACGTACGGCACCAGGCCGGGCATCGCGCGCGGGCCCGCCTTGAAGGACTCGTCCGGGAACGGTGCGTCGTACGCGGCGCGCGCCACGGGGTCCAGACCTCGTGCGCACCCGGAGGCGACCAGGCGTCCGACGTCGAGGTCGGCCGCGCCCTGGACGGCCCGGCGGAAGCGGTGCCAGACCTCCGGCATGTCGTGGTCGCCGGTCGGCAGCCCCGTGTTGGCGGCGACGACGCGGGCGAAGCGGTCCGGGTGCTCGGCGACGAGGCGGAGCCCGATCAGCCCGCCCCAGTCCTGGCCGACGAGCGTGACGTCACGCAGGTCGAGCACGTCGAAGGCCAGCGCTCGTACCCACTCGACGTGCGCGGCGTACGAGTGGTCCTCGCGCCGCGCAGGCTTGTCCGAGCGGCCGAAGCCGACGAGGTCCGGCGCCACGGCACGCATGCCCGCCTCGGCGAGCACCGGGAGCATCGAGCGGTAGAGGTACGACCACGACGGCTCACCGTGCAGCAGCAGGACCACCGGGCCGTCCGCAGGTCCGGCCTCGACCCACGCCATCCTTACGCCGTCGGCCAGCTCCGCGTAGTGCGGCTCGTACGGGAAGTCCGCCAGGCGGGAGAAGCGGTCCTCGGGCGTGCGCAGCAGATCCATCTCGCGACCGTACGCCGGGCCTCGACGCGCTCGCTGGCGCTCGCTGCTCGACCACCCGTGGCCACCGACCGGCACGCACCTCACCGGGCCCCGACGCGCTGGACCACCGGGTGGTCGAGCCCGACCGAGCGCCAGCGAGGGAGGACGTCGAGACCACGCAGCGGCGGGCCGTGATCGACTAGCGGGTCTCTTCGCGGGTGGACCGGTCGTCGGCCTTCTCGTCGGCCTTCTCGTCGGTCTCGACGGCGGACCCGTTCTTCTCGAGCCACGCCTCCCGTCGCTCCGGGTCGTACGGCGAGTCCTCGCGCGGTCCGTGCCGGCCGGCGCGCACGACGTACCCCAGCGCCAGCAGGAACAGCAGGATCGACATCCAGACGCCCCAGCGCAGCCCGAGCACGTCGTTGAGCTCGATGGTGTCGATGCGGAGCATCTCGATCCAGCTCCGCCCGGCGCAGTACCACATGACGTACAGCGCGAAGACCCGTCCGTGGCCGAGGAGGAACCGCCGGGCCAGCCAGATGATCAGCACCATCCCGACCACGTTCCACAGCGCCTCGTAGAGGAAGGTCGGGTGGAAGGTGGCGTAGTCGCCGAAGCCCGGGGGCCGCTTCTCCGGCGAGATCTCCAGCCCCCACGGGAGCGTTGTCGGCCGGCCGAACAGCTCCTGGTTGAAGTAGTTGCCGAACCGGCCGATCGCCTGGGCGAGGAGGAGGCCGGGCGCGAGCGCGTCGGCCAGCACCGCCAGCCGGATCCCGCGACGGCGGGCGGCGATCCAGGCGCCCAGCGCGCCGAGCGCGATAGCCCCCCAGATGCCGAGACCGCCGTTCCAGATGTAGAGCGCCTCGACGGGGTGCCGGCCGGTCCCGAAGTACAGGTCGTGGTCGGTGATCACGTGGTAGAGCCGCCCGCCGACCAGGCCGAACGGCACCGCCCAGATCGCGACGTCCGACATCTCGCCGGGCCGCCCGCCGCGAGCGACGAAGCGGCGCTCGCCGACCCAGATCGCGGCGACGACGCCGGCGATGATGCACAGCGCGTAGGCCCGGATCGGCAGCGGTCCGAGGTGCCAGACCCCCTCGCTCGGGCTCGGGATGAACAGCGGCGTCAGGTCAGGCACGGCGTACTCCTCGGGCGAGGTCCTCGGTCAGTGCACGCAGGGCGTCCAGGCCCGCGCGGCGGTCGGTGCCGGCGTCGAGCAGCGTGCGGACGAAGGCGGAGCCGACGATGACGGCGTCGGCGTAGGCAGCGACCTCGGCGGCCTGGTCGGCGTTCGAGATCCCCAGCCCGACCCCGATCGGCAGGTCGGTCGCAGCGCGGGTCCGCTCGACCAGCGGCCCGGCCAGCGTCGGGGCACTCGAGCGGGCACCGGTCACCCCCATCACCGCGGTGGCGTAGACGAAGCCCCGGCAGCTCGCCACGGTCATCGCCAGCCGCTCGGGCGTCGAGGACGGAGCGACGAGGAAGATCTTGTCCAGGTCGCGCGCGTCGGCCGCCTCGAGCCAGGGGCCCGCCTCGTCGGGCGTGATGTCAGGCGTGATCAGTCCGGCCCCGCCGGCGTCGTCGAGGGCGGCGGCGAAGCGCTCCACGCCGTACCTCTCCACGGGGTTCCAGGCCGTCATCACCACGGTCGGCGCCCCGGTGGCCGCGACCGCCTCCACGGTCCGCAGCACGTCGGTGGTGCGCGAACCGCCCTCCAGCGCCTGCTGCACCGCCGCCTGCACGGTCGGCCCGTCCATCACCGGGTCGGAGTAGGGCAGGCCGACCTCGATCACGTCGCACCCGGCCTCGACCATCACCTGCAACGCGTCGATCGACCCCTCGGCGTCGGGGAAGCCGGCCGGGAGGTACCCGACCAGGGCGGCACGATCGTCGGCCCGCGCCTTCTCGAAGGCGACCGAGACGCTCACGGGGTGATCACTGCTCCTGCTCCGTCGGCTCGTCCGTGGCCTCGGCGTCGCCGAGCCCGAACCACTCCAGCGCGGTGGCCATGTCCTTGTCCCCGCGGCCGGAGAGGTTGACCAGGATCGTCTGCCCGGGACGCTCCTTCGCGAGGTTCATCGCGCCCGCCACGGCGTGCGCGGACTCGATCGCGGGGATGATCCCCTCGGTCCGCGACAGCAGCCGCATCGCCTCCATCGCCTCGGTGTCGGTGACGGGGACGTACGACGCGCGGCCGGTCCGGGCGAGGTGCGCGTGCTGAGGTCCGACCCCGGGGTAGTCCAGCCCCGCCGAGATCGAGTGCGACTCCAGGGTCTGGCCGTCCTCGTCCTGCAGGACGTAGGTACGCGCGCCGTGCAGCACCCCGACGTCACCGGCCCAGATCGTGGCCGCGTGCCGGTCGGTGTCGACGCCGTCCCCGCCGGGCTCGTAGCCGTAGAGCGCCACGTCGGGGTCGTCGACGAAGCCGGCGAACAGCCCGATCGCGTTGGACCCACCGCCGACGCAGGCGGCGACCGCCTCGGGCAGCGCACCGGTCAGCTCCAGGCACTGGCGCCTCGCCTCGTCACCGATGCCGCGGACGAAGGAGAGAACCAGGCTCGGGAAGGGGTGCGGTCCGGCCGCGGTGCCGAACAGGTAAGCCGTGTGGTCGACCGAGGCGACCCAGTCGCGCAGCGCCTCGTTGATGGCGTCCTTGAGCGTCCGCGACCCACTCGTCACCGGCACGACCTCGGCGCCGAGCAGCTGCATCCGCGCGACGTTGAGCGCCTGGCGCTCGGTGTCGACCTCGCCCATGTAGACGGTGCAGTCCAGGCCGAGGTACGCCGCCGCGGTCGCCGAGGCGACCCCGTGCTGGCCGGCACCGGTCTCGGCGATCACGCGCTTCTTGCCCATCCGCTTGGTCAGCAGCGCCTGGCCGAGGACGTTGCGGATCTTGTGGGCGCCCGTGTGGTTGAGGTCCTCGCGCTTGAGCAGGATCCGGGCGCCGGCGCGCTCGGAGAGCCGCTCGGCGTCGTACAACATGCTCGGCGTGCCGGCGTAGTCGCGCAGCAGACGCTCGAAGTCGGCGATGAAGACCGGGTCGAGGACCGCCTTCTGCCAGGCGGTGTCGAGCTCGTCCAGCGCGGCGACGAGCGCCTCGGGCATGAACCGGCCGCCGAAGTCGCCGTAGTGGCCGGTCTCGTCGGGGCCGTAGCCCGGCCTGATCTCGTGCGCGGTGCTCATCGGCTCACCTCCTCCTCGTGTCGGGTACGGACCGCGCGCATCGCGCGTACGGCCGCCTCGGGCTCACCGCCGATCACCAGCGCCTCGCCGACCAGGCACACGTCGGCGCCCTCGGCGGCGTACCGCTCGACGTCGGCGACGCCGGTGATGCCCGACTCGGCCACGCGGACCCGGTCCCGCGGGATGCCCGAGGCGAGCCGCCCGAAGGTCTCGGGGTGGACCTCGAGGGTCTTGAGGTTGCGCGAGTTGACGCCGATCACCTCGGCACCGAGCGCGACCGCGCGCTCGGTCTCCGCCTCGTCGTGGACCTCCACCAGCACCGTCAGCCCGAGGTCCGTCGCCACGGCGTACAGCCGGTCCAGCTCGTCCCCGGGGAGGGCGGAGACGATCAGCAGCGCCAGGTCGGCGCCTGCCTCGCGAGCCTCCAGCAGCTGGTACTCGGTGACCACGAAGTCCTTGCGCAGCAGGGGCGTCTCGACCATCGCGCGCACCGCGCGCAGGTCGGCCAGCGACCCGCCGAAGCGGCGCTGCTCGGTCAGCACGCTGATGGCGGCGGCGCCCCCGGCGGCGTACGACGACGCCAGGACCGACGGGTCGGGGATCTCGGCGAGGTGCCCCTTGCTGGGCGAGCGCCGCTTGACCTCGGCGATCACCGCCATCTCGGGCGAGCGGAAGGCCGGCACCGGGTCGCGGGGTCGGGGCGTGGCGAGAGCGCGCTCGCGCAGCGCGGACTCGGGCAGCTCGGCCTCGCGGACGGCGAGGTCCTCGCGCACGCCGGCGACGATGTCGTCGAGCACGGACATGGCGGCAGACCTCACAGGCGCAGGGACGGGACGCTCCCAGCGTCTCACGCACTGCCGAGGCGCCCCCGGCCAGCACCTCCGGGCCCGGTCCGCGGCGGCTCGCGGATACTGGGTCGGGTGAGCACCCTCGACCCGGGCGTCGCCGAGCGACTGACCCTCAACGACCAGGGACTGCTGCCCGCGATCGTGCAGCAGCACGACACCGGCGAGGTGCTGATGCTCGCCTGGATGGACGCCGAGGCGCTGCGCCGCACCCTGGACACCGGGCGCGGGACGTACTGGTCGCGCTCGCGCCGGGAGTACTGGGTCAAGGGCGAGACCTCCGGGCACACGCAGCGTGTGGTCGAGGTGAGGCTGGACTGCGACGGCGACACGGTCCTGGTCAAGGTCGACCAGACCGGCCCGGCCTGCCACACCGGCACCCGTACCTGCTTCGACGACGGAGCCATCGGTGGCTGAGGCGCGACGCCGGTCCGGCTCGTTCGGCCGGCTCGTGGTCGCCGGCGTCGCCTCGGCCGCCCTGCTCGCGCTGGCCTCGGCGAAGGTGTGGGTGGACCACGACCTGCGCGTCGACGGACGTACGGTCGCGGACGCCCCCGGCGCGACCACCGACGTCGGCACGCTCCCGCTCGCCGGCGCGCTCGGCCTGCTGCTGCTCGCGGCCTGGGGCGTCCTCCTGGTGACCCGTGGCCGGGTGCGCCGAGGGATCGGTGTCGTCGCCGTTCTCGTCTCGCTGGGGCTGGTCGCCTGCGTGGTGGCCGGGTGGACCTCCCTCCCGGACGACGTGCGCGGGTCGGTGGAGACCCAGACCGGCCCGGGCTACGACCTGAGCCTGCGACGGACCGGGTGGTACTGGGTCGCCGCCGTCACCTCCGTGCTCTCGACCGCCGTCACCGCGGTCTCCGTGGTCGTGATGCCGCGCTGGCCGGAGATGGGTCGCCGGTACGACGCCCCCGCCACCGCGGCCGCCTCGGCCCGGGTCCCGTCGCCGGAGGACCCCGACGCCGATCCGCTGGCGATGTGGAAGGCGATCGAGGCCGGCGCCGACCCCACCGACCCCGGGTCCGCCGGACCCTCGCGCGGCGACGCGACCTAGACTTCGCAGCGCCCGACCCCAGCCCGCCACACCCGAGGAGCACCATGGCCGACAACCACGGCAACACCATCGCCGCCTGGACCGCGGTCACCATCGCGACCCTCGGCTTCGTGGTCGGTGGGATCGGGCTGATGGCGTACAGCTGGATCACCTTCTGGATCGGCGTCGCCCTGCTGCCGATCGGCGCCGTCGCCGGCATCGTGCTCGCCAAGGCCGGCTACGGAGCCCCGAAGAACGCGCTGAAGAGCCGCCAGCCCGCCGGTCACTGAGGTCCGGCGCCCGCCTCAGGCGACGGGTGCGCGTCCCTGGCTGACCCAGGAGGCGTGCAGCCTGCCGTAGACCCCGCCCTGCTCGACGAGCGCGGCGTGCGGCCCGCGCTGCACGACGCGGCCGGCGTCGAAGACCAGCACCTCGTCGGCCTGCTCGGCCGTGCTGAGCCGGTGCGCGATGGTCACCGAGGTGCGTCCCCGCATCACGCGCTCGAGCGCACGCCCGATCCTCGTCTCCAGCTCGGGGTCCACCGCCGAGGTCGCCTCGTCGAGGACCAGCAGGTCGGGATCGGCCAGGTGCGCGCGCACCAGCGCGACGAGCTGCCGCTCGCCCGCGCTGAGCGACTCACCACGCTGCCCGACCCGGGTGTGCACCCCGTCGGGCAGGCCGGCCAGCCAGTCGCCGAGCCCGAGGTGCGCCGCAGCCTGGCGCACGTCGTCCTCGGTGGCGTCGGCGCGTCCGTAGCGGACGTTGGCCAGCAGGGTCGAGTCGAAGAGGAACCCCTCCTGCGGCACCATCACCACCCGCCGGCGCAGCGTCGCGAAGGACACCCCGCGCAGGTCGACCCCACCGAGGCGTACGACGCCGGACGTCGGGTCCATCAGGCGGGTGAGCAGCTTGGCGAAGGTGGTCTTGCCGGACCCCGTCTCGCCGACGACCGCCACACGGCTGCCCGGCGCGATCGCCTCGTCGACGTCGCTCAGCACCGGCGGGCCGCCGGGGTAGGCGTACGCGACGTCGTCGAAGACGATCTCGAGCGCTCCGCCGGACAGCGCCGTGCCCCGCTCTCCCGGGTCCTCGAGGTCGGCCGGTGTGTCCAGGATGCCGATCACCCGACGCCAGCCCGCGATGGCGTTCTGGGCGTCGGTGAGCACCTGCGTGCCGTTCTGCACCGGACCGACGAACAGCGTCACCAGGAACGCGAAGGCCAGCACCTCGCCCGAGGAGAGGCCCCCGGCCAGACCGAGCAGCACCCCGACCACGATCACGCCCGCGTTGGCCAGGCCCGACGACAGCCCGCCGAGGGAGAAGGTGACCGCGGTGAGGCTCTGCGCCTTGGTGTAGGCGCGCTGGGTGCGGTCGACGGCGGTGTCGATCCGCTCCTGGGTCCGGTCCTCGATGGCGTGGGTACGCACCACCGCCGCGCCGACGACCGGCTCGGAGATCGCCGAGAGCATGGCGCCGACCTGGCGGCGGACGTAGCCGTACGCCGACGAGAGCCGCCGCTGGAAGTGGCGCAGCGAGAGGAACAGCGGCACGAAGCACAGCCACACCACGAGGGTCAGCTGCCACGAGTAGGCGAGCATCACGACCGTCGCGACACTCACCTGCAGCACCGAGACGACCGCGACGATCCCCCCGAAGACGAGGAACTGCGAGACCTGGTCGACGTCGCTGGTGACCCGGGACACCAGCGCGCCCCGCCGCTCGGTGCTCTGGGTCAGCACGGGCAGGTCGTGGACGTGCCGGAACGCCTTGGTGCGCAGCGTCGCCAGCCCACGCTCGGCCGCGGTGAACAGCCGCGCCGTCATGAAGTACGACGACACGCCCGTCACCAGCACGGCCAGCGCGGCGACCAGGCCCATGCGCACGACGAAGCCGACGTCGACGGCACCGCCGTCGCCTCCGCCCAGTCCGCGGTCCAGCGTCTGCTGCACCGCGATGGGGACGACGACCCGGCCGAGTGCGCCGAGGACGGCGAGGAGCAGCGTGATCTTGAGACCGGCGCCGAGCTCCGGGGAGTGCCGGAACCCGCTGCGGATCGTCTCGATCGCGCCGCGCTCCTCGCCGCTGTCGACCGCCGTCGTGCTCATCGGGCGCCCACCTCCTCGGCCTCGTAGGCGTTGACCAACCGCGCGTAGTCGGCATTGCGGACCAGCAGCTCCTCGTGCGTGCCCCGGTCCACGATCCGGCCACCGGCCAGGAACGCGACCTCGTCGGCGAGCGCGATGGTCGCCTTGCGGTACGCGACCAGCACCATCGTGGCGGGCGCCTCGCCGCGGCTCTCGCGCATGGCCGCGAGGATCCGCTGCTCGACCTCGGGGTCGACGGCTGACGTCGCGTCGTCCATCACGAGCAGGCGAGGGCGGCGCACGAGGGCCCGAGCCAGCGAGAGCCGCTGCCGCTGACCGCCGGAGAGCGTGGTGCCGCGCTCGCCCAGCGGCGTGTCCAGGGCCTGCGGGAGACGACGTACGAAGTCCTCCGCCTGGGCGGTGCGCAGCGCCTCCCAGACCGCGGCGTCGGGCACGTCCGCGCCAAGGGTGACGTTGCCGCGCACGGTGTCGTCGAAGAGGAAGGCGCTCTGCGGGACCAGCGCGGCGTGCTCGGCCAGGGCCCCGGGGGCGAGGTCACGCAGGTCGTGCCCGTCGAGGCGGACGACCCCTTCGTCGGGGTCGACCAGCCGCATCAGCAGCGTCGTGAGCGTGCTCTTCCCGCTGGCGGTGGCGCCGACGACCGCGAGCGTACGACCCGGCTCGACGACCAGGTCGAGCCCGCCGAGCACCGGCTCGCCGCCGTCGTGGGCGTAGCCGAGTCCGCTCACGCCGAGGTGGGCGCCGTACGGCTCCTGGGACGGCCGGGTGGCGCCGTACTGCTGCGACAGCGTCTCGTCCAGGACCCGGTGGACGCGCTCGTAGCCCACGACGCTGCGCGGGAACTCCCCGACCAGCCAGCCGATCGAGCGGACCGGGAAGGCCACGATGGTCAGCAGGTAGGCGATGGTCACGATCTCACCGGCCTGCGCCGCGCCGGTCTCCACCCTGGCGACGCCGAGGGCGAGCACGCCGAGGATGGCCAGGTTGGGCAGGGCCTCGAGGACCGGGTCGAAGGCCGCCCTGATCCGCCCGGCGCGTACGCCGAGGTCGCGCAGGGTGGACGCCTGCGCCCAGAACCGCTCGGTCTCCTCGGCCTCGCGACCCAGGGTCTTGACCACGAGCGCTCCGTCGAAGGACTCGTGGGCCGTCTCGGAGAGGTCGGCGCGGGTGGACTGGATGCGAGTGATCAGGGGCGAGGACAACCGCTGGTAGACGACGTTGGCCACGATCACCAGCGGGAAGACGACCAGTCCGACCACGGCCGTCGGGCGGTCCGCCAGCAGCATCTGCACCACCGCGACCACCATCATCGCGATCGTGCCGACCGCCATCGGCAGCGGCGCGATCGGCGCCCAGGCCGCCTCGACGTCGGAGTTGGCGTTGGAGAGCAGCTGCCCGGTCGGGTGGCGCTGGTGCCACGACATCGGGAGGGAGAGGTACTGCCGGGTGACCTCGCGGCGGTACGCCGCCTGCATCCGGTACTGCATGATGCCCGCACCCAGCCGGCGCGCGACGATGCCGACCGCACGCAGCAGCGCGACCCCGACGAACAGCGCGACGACCGCCACGAGGACCCCGCCGCCCACCTCGCCGTCACGGAAGGCGGGCAGCACCGCGTGGTCGGTGGCCCAGCCGAGAACCCATGCGTCGGCGACGGTCAGCGCGCCGAAGAGCACCGACCCGAGGGTCGAGAGGGTGAAGATCCAGGGCTCGCGCCGGATCGCGACCCCGAGCACGCGCAGGCCGTCACGCAGCGATGAGGCACCGGCCGCGGCCAACGAGTCGACGGAGCCGTCCCGGGTCTGCGGGGTGTCCGGCGCCGACGTACTCACAACTGCGCCAAGGTAGTCGAGCGGGCCGACTATTCCCGGCGACGATAGCGTCGGCAGGCATGAGCAGCTTCGTGGACGCCGAGCGGCACCGGCTCGGCCGGTCGGCCCTGGACGCCGGTGCGGACGCACCCACGCTGTGCGGCGACTGGACGGTCCACGACCTCCTCGTGCACCTCGTCGTCCGCGAGGGCGACCTGCTGGCCATGCCGGGCATCGCGATCGGGCCGCTGTGGTTCCTCACCGACAGGGCGATGCGCCGCCACGCCGGCGACCCGCTGCCCGACCTCGTGGAGAGGCTGTCCGTGCCCCCGCTGTGGTCGCCGTTCCGGCTGCCCGTCGTCGACCGGACGGCCAACACCCTCGAGCTCGTCGTGCACCACGAGGACGTCCGTCGTGCCGCGGCGTCGTGGGAACCGCGCACCCTCGCCGCCCACGAGCAGCGCGAGGTCTGGCGGGCGCTCGGCATGGCCGGGGTCGGTCTCGTGCGCCCCGCCGGGGTGCCGGTGCGGATCTCGTGGCCCGGGCAGGGGTCGGGGTCGGACCGCGTGCGCACGCTGCGTCGCGGCGACGAGCCGGTGACGGTCAGCGGCGAGCCGGTCGAGCTCGCGATGTTCCTCTTCGGGCGGGACCAGCACCGGGGCCTGACCTTCGAGGGCCCCGACGCGCGGGTCGCCGCGCTGCGCGAGGCGTCGCTGGGTTTCTGAGCCGGCGTACGGGGTCTCGACGTCGGGGCTAGTTCACCGAGACGTGGACGTGGTCGTAGTGGTTGGCCGTCGCGGAGCCGCGGTCCGGCATCGAGCGCCAGCCCTCGCTGGCGCGGACCGGGGTCCAGATGCGCTGGCGGTAGATCACGTCGTACAGGTCCAGCTCGGCGGCGTGCGCCTTGAGGAACTCCGCCACCCGGTCGCCGAGCGCCTGGTCGCTGAGCATGATGTCGATCGCCTTCCCGCTGCTGTGCTCGCCGTGGGCGTCGTAGCCGAGGTAGGTCGAGATCTCCGGGAAGTTGTTGCAGACGGCGCGGTGCACCTTGACGGCAGCGTCGGTCAGCCCCGACTCCACGTCGGAGCCGCTCGGGCAGGCGCCGTCGCTGACGCCCATGGAGGACCCTTCCTCGGCGGCCGAGAGCTGCGGGCGCTTCTTCGAGAGGTACTCCCCCGTCACCCAGCGCCGCTCACCCTTGTAGGCGATCTCGGAGAACTGGCCCTCGTCGACCCCGGTGTAGGTGACCTTGGTGCCCGGCTCGAGCTCCTCCACCGTCTTCGCGCCCGCGGCGGGACGCACCCGGACGTCGAGCGAGTCGGTCGTGAAGCGGGTCAGCTTCTGGCGCTGCGGGGCGCTGGAGACCTTCACGGCCGTGGCGACCCGGTCGGTCGACCTGGTGATCTGCTCGCTGCGCACCCGGTCGCTGGTGTCCGCGACCTGCCGGGCCGCGTCGCCGACGGAGGACTCGAGGTTCACCCCGTCGCTGCTGCTGGCGCTCGGCGCGGCGGCCACGGAGCTGAGGACCCCGACCCCGACCGCACCTGCGGTCAGGACGGGAGCGGTGACCACGGCGGCGCGTACGGCCAGTGGCTTGTCGTGCTTCTCGGGGCGTTCGAGGCGGTGTCGTCCGGTCATGAGCTGAGGGGCGTCCCTGACTGTCGGTGCGAGGTGGGGGCGGCCCGCACGGCCGAGGAGTGGGCCTCGTCGGCGGGCATCACGACACCTTCCCGGGTCGGCGCCGCCGAATCAAGGAGAACGGGACAGGTGTCCGCGATGTCCGCCGCAAGCGTGAGCAAGATCACCCACCGGAGGTCTCCGCGGCGTCCTCGACCAGTGCGCCGTCGGCCAGGTGCGAGCCGTCGGCCTCGTCGAGCCAGCCCTCCGGCAGGGCGACGCCCTTGCGCGGCCCACCCTGCCGGCCCCGCGGGGCGCCGAGGATCTGCGTCGGGAACGGCTCCTCGGGGTCGAGCTCGCCGAGGAGCGCGTCGAGCTCGGCCAGCGTCGAGGTCAGCGCGAGCGCGTGCCTCAGCGGACCACCGGCAGAGAATCCCTTGAGGTACCACGTGACGTGCTTGCGCATCTCCTTGCAGCCGCGCTCCTCCCCCATGTGACGGCAGAGCAGCTCGGCGTGGCGGCGCAGCATCGCCGCGACCTCGCCGAGCCGCGGCAGCGTCGCCACCTCCTGGCCGGCGAAGGCGGCGGCGAGGTCGCGGAACAGCCACGGCCGTCCCAGGCACCCGCGCCCGACCACGACGCCCACCGCGCCCGTCCGCTCGACCATCGCCAGCGCGTCGGAGGCCTCCCAGATGTCGCCGTTGCCCAGGACCGGGATGTCGACGTGCGCGACGAGCTCGGCAATCGAGTCCCAGTCCGCCACGCCCGAGTAGCCCTGCAGGGCGGTCCGCCCGTGCAGCGCGATCGCGGCGACACCGGACTCCTGGGCGATCCGTCCCGCGTCGAGGTGGGTCAGGTGGTCCTCGTCGATGCCCTTGCGGGTCTTCATCGTCACCGGGACGTCGTACGGCGCGGCGGCGGCGACCGCCCGGTCGAGGATCCGACCGAGCAGGCCGCGCTTCCACGGCAGCGCCGCGCCGCCGCCCTTGCGGGTCACCTTGGGCACCGGGCAGCCGAAGTTGAGGTCGACGTGGGCGACGCCGTACTCCTCGCAGAGGATCCGCGTCGCCTCACCGACGCACGTCGGGTCGGTGCCGTAGAGCTGCACCGAGCGGGTGGTCTCGGCCTCGTCGAAGGCCAGCATCGCGCGAGTCGTGGGGTCGCCCTCGACCAGGCCGCGGCTGGTGATCATCTCGCAGACGAACAGTCCCTCCGGACCCTGGGCGCGCATCTGGTCCAGGCACAGCCGGCGGTACGCCGCGTTGGTGATCCCGGCCATCGGGGCCAGCACCACCGGGCTCTCGACCTCGAGCGCGCCCAGGCGCAGGCCGGCGGCGGCGAGTGTCGCGGTCACACGTGTCTCCTGACGACTCGGGTACGGACCCGACCAGTCTGCCTCAGCGAACGGGCGAGACGCTCACCCGAGGTGACGCCGAGGCACTCGGCGACGCGGCGCCGGCCCGCCAGGTGATCGGGTCCCCGGTGGCCGGCTGGAAGCCGATCCTCACGGCGGTCGTCCCCGGCGGGAGCAGGTAGACCAGGCAGGTCGCCGTCGTCGCACCCTGGGCGAACGGGACCGGCAGGGCGGCCGGGGGCCCCGAGGACCGGCACTGCTTCGGCGCGGTCGTGAAGCCCGAGGGCGTCACCGACGACCCGTCGGAGCCGAGCGCCGCCAGAGGGACTGCGGCCCGGCCCACGTCGCCCGAGCCGAGGTTGGCCACCGTCACGTCGGCGTAGTACGGCGTGGCCAGGCGGGCGCGGTCGTCGAGGGCGTACGCCGCCAGGTCCGCGGGCTTGCCCTTGCGCAGGGCGGTGACCGTCAGCTTCAGCGTCGTACGCCGGTCGGCGTTCTGGGTGAAGCCCACGGTCGCCGGCTGGCCGAGCCGGAGCTGCGTCCCGGCGGGGGTGAGCGTGAGTCCGGGCGGAGGGGCGACGGTGGTCGTCGGGACCGGGTCGGCACTGCTCGGGCGGGGTACGGGTGCCCCCTCGCGCTCGGCGGAGCAGCCGGTCAGGAGCAGGAGCAGGACGGCGCCCGCCGCGACACCTCGGGTCATGCGGGCATCCTGCCCGCTCGCCGCCCCTCAGGACTCGCGAACGCGCCGGTCAGCAGACCGGCGGCAGCGGCTCAGCAGCCCACGAGACGCTGCGCCAGCCAGCCCTGCACCTGGTCCAGGGCGACCCGCTCCTGGCTCATCGTGTCGCGCTCGCGGACGGTGACCGCCTGGTCGTCGAGGGTGTCGAAGTCGACGGTGAGGCAGAACGGGGTGCCGATCTCGTCCTGACGGCGGTAGCGGCGACCGATCGCCCCGGAGTCGTCGAACTCGACGTTCCACGCTCCGCGCAGCTGCTGCGCGAGGTCCTTGGCCTTCGGCGTGAGGTCGGCGTTGCGGCTCAGCGGGAGCACCGCGACCTTGACCGGCGCGAGGCGCGCGTCGAGGCGCAGCACGGTGCGTACGTCCACACCGCCCTTGGTGTTGGGCGCCTCGTCCTCGGTCCATGCGTCGATGAGGAACGCCATCATGCTGCGGGTCAGACCGGCCGCCGGCTCGATGACGTACGGCAGGTAGCGCTCGCCGGAGGCCTGGTCGAAGTACGACAGGTCCTGCCCGGAGTACTCCGAGTGCTGCTTGAGGTCGAAGTCCGTGCGGTTGGCGATCCCCTCGAGCTCCTCGAAGTCGCGCCCGGAGAAGCCGAAGCGGTACTCGATGTCGACGGTGCGCTTGGAGTAGTGCGAGAGCTTCTCCGCCGGGTGCTCGAAGTGACGCAGGTTGTCGGGGTTGATGCCGAGGTCGGTGTACCAGCGGGTCCGCTCGTCGATCCAGTACTGGTGGATCTCCTCGTCCTCGCCGGGCTTGCAGAAGTACTCCATCTCCATCTGCTCGAACTCGCGGGTGCGGAAGATGAAGTTGCCCGGCGTGATCTCGTTGCGGAAGCTCTTGCCGATCTGGCCGATGCCGAACGGCGGCTTCTTGCGCGTGCTGGTGAGGACGTTCTGGAAGTCCAGGAAGATCCCCTGAGCGGTCTCGGGGCGCAGGTAGTGGATGCCGGAGTCGTCCTCGACCACGCCGAGGTGGGTCTTGAGCATCATCTGGAAGTTGCGCGGCTCGGTCCACGCCCCGCGGGTGCCGCAGTTGGGGCACGCGATCAGGTCGAGGTCGACGGTGTCCGGGTCGTCGATCCCCTTCTTCGTCGCGTAGTCCTCCTGCATGTGGTCGGCGCGGAATCGCTTGTGGCAGGACTGGCACTCGGTCAGCGGGTCCGTGAACGTCTCCAGGTGGCCGGAGGCCTCCCAGGTCCGGGTCGGGAGGATGACGCTGGAGTCCAGACCGACGACGTCCTCGCGGGAGGTGACCATGAAGCGCCACCACTGGCGCTTGATGTTCTCCTTCAGCTCCACGCCCAGGGGCCCGTAGTCCCACGCGCTGCGGGTACCGCCGTAGATCTCGCCCGCCGGGAACACGAACCCGCGCCGCTTGGCGAGGTTGACGACGTTGTCGAGCGCGGACGGGGGCTTCTTGGCCACGGCGGGAGAGCTCCTGGGGTGAGGCGGGGTGAGTACGAAGTCGCCAGCCTAGGGCGCCAGGGCGGCCGCGATCACATCGGTTCCGGGGCCCTCCAGGCCCGAGAGCGCGTGACGTCGTCCGCACAGCGCGAGGACCAGGTCGTACGACGTCCCGCGCAGCGCGGCGCCGCTCCCCCAGGCCACGTCGGCGTCGGTCGCCTCGACCCGCAGCCCGGCGACCCGCTTCCTGGGCGCGAACCCGATCGCGCCACCCTCGAGGAACCGCAGGGCCTCGGCGGCGTACCCGACCGGCGGGACCCAGGCGGCGTCGAGCGGGACCCGCATGTCAGCGCCGTGGACCTGCAGGTCGACGAACTGGCCGTGGACGCCGACGAACGGCAGATCGAGCTTCTTCTCGGCGTGCGTGCGGATCAGGTCCTGCGGCCGGTCCGCCCCGAAGCGGCGCGCGAACGCGGTGTTGGCGCGGTGCGGGTTGAAGCCGCTGCGGGCGACCTGCACGAACATCGCCGGCACGCTCACCGCCCCGGCCTGGGCGAGGTGCCCGGCCACCTCGCGCACCCGCCAGCCCGCACACAGCGACGGGTGGTCGAGCTGGTCGTCGCTCAGCGTGTCCAGCCAGTCCGCGGTCTCCAGGCGCATCGCCGTCGTAGCGGAGAGGATCGCCTCAGGTGTCATGTCTCGCGTGCTCCTGCCGTGTTGAGGGGGCCGTCGAGGGACTCGTACGCCGACGGCTCGTCGAGCGCCCGGGAGAGCAGCGGCACGGCGTGCAGCTTGACGTCGTACGACGACAGCGAGCGGCGGTAGCTGCCCACGTCCGCCCACCGGGTGACCATCGTCCACAGCGTGGGGTCGTCCACGTTGCGCCCCAGCCGGCCGTCCTCGAAGCCGGGCCGCTGCGCCAGCGTGGCCAGTGCGGTCTCGAGGTCGTCGCGGAAGGCGAGGTCGTCCTCGGCGACGCGGAAGCGGTTCACGACCAGCACGACCGCGATCCTAGGCTGCGCACGTGGACCGCCCTGAACCGATCGACCAGAGCACCTGGGCCCGCACCGAGCACTTCCGGCACTACCGCGAGGTGGTGCCGTGCACCTTCGCGATCACCGTCGAGGTCGACGTGACGGCGCTGAGGACCGCGGTCCGCGACTCGGGCCGCAACGCCTACGCCGCGCAGGTCTGGGCCCTGGCGAGCGTGGTCGACCGCCATCGCGAGCTGCGGATGACCCTCCTCGACGGCCGCCCGGCGACGTGGCCGAGGGTCGACCCGTCGTTCACCGTGCTCAACCCCGAGCGCGAGACGTTCTGTGCCGTCTGGACGCCGTACGACCCGGACTTCGCGACGTTCCACGAACAGGCGAGCGGGCTGCTCGCCGAGCACCGGCACGCGACGACGATGTTCCCGCAGGGCACGAAGCCGGCCCACACGTTCGACGTGTCGAGCCTGCCGTGGACCTCGTTCACCGCGTTCAGCCTGCAGGTCGCCGTCGGCGACCACTTCCTGCCGATCTTCACCCTCGGCAGGTACGTCGAGCGCGACGGCCGCACCCTGCTCCCGGTGGCGCTGCAGGTGCACCACGCCGCCACCGACGGGCTGCACGCCGGTCGCGCGCTGGAGGACCTGCGGTCGCTCGTGGGCGACCCGGAGTGGGTCAGGTCGTAGCGGGTTCCGCCACCCGCGAGCTCGGCGCGAGCGCTCGGGCGCGCGACCAGCCGTGCCGCTGGCGCCAGGCGCCGACACCCGCGCAGACGACGAAGATCGCGAACGACAGCGTCGTGACGTACGGCGTGATCGGCAGCCGGCTGCCGGTCGCCAGCAGGATGCCGCCGACCATCGCGGTGAACCCGAAGGCCGAGCTGAGCGCCACGACGACCCGGGGGTTGGCGGAGACCCGGAAGGCCGCTGCGGCCGGGGTGCAGATGATGCTGAGCACCAGCAGCGCACCGATGGTCTGCACCGAGATCGCGACCGCGAGGCCGAGCAGGACCATGAAGGCGATCGACAGCGCACGGACGGGCACGCCGCGGGCCGCGGCCACCTCGGGATCGGTGCTGGCGAAGACCAGAGGCCGCCAGAGCACCAGCATCCCGACCGCGACCACGGCCCCGCTGACCAGCATCGCCGTCAGCTGGGGGTCGTCGACGGAGACGATCTGCCCGATGAGGAGACCGAACTTGTTCGCGGCCCGCCCGTCGTACAGCGAGAGGAACAAGATGCCCAGGCCGAGGCCGAAGGGCATCAGCACGCCGACGATCGAGCTGCGGCTGCGCGCGCTCGCCCCGAGCACGCCGATCAGCAGCGCGGCGACGACCGACCCGGCCAGCGCGCCGGCGACCACGCCCGCGCCGATCAGCAGGGCGCCGGTCGCGCCGGCGAAGGACAGCTCGGAGATCCCGTGCACCGCGAACGGCAGGTCGCGCATCATCACGATGCTGCTGACCATCCCGCCGACCAGGCCGAGGACGGCTCCGGCGAGCAGCGAGTTCGCCACCAGCGGCAGCAGCGCGCCGTAGTCGCGGAAGTCGAAGAGCTGGCCCCAGACGTCGCTCACCGGGCCACGTCCTCGTCCTCGTGCACGCAGGGCGCGGCGTGGTGCTCGACGTGGTGGGGCGCGCCGGCGACGAGCACCTGGTCGCCGTGGCGGAGGACCTCGACGCGGGTGCCGTACAGCGCGCTCAGCGCCTCGCTGTTGAGCACCTCGTCGACCGTGCCGATCCGGAACCGGCCGCCGGCGAGGTAGAGCACGCGGTCGACGTACGGCAGCACCGGGTTGATCTCGTGGGTCACGAACAGCACCGCGGTGCCGTGCTCGCGCCGGCGCCGGTCGACCAGCTCGGTCACCGTGCGCTGGCTGCTCTGGTCGAGGGAGAGCAGCGGCTCGTCGCACAGCAGCAGCGACGGGTCGCCGACCAGCGCCTGCGCGACCCGGGCGCGCTGCTGCTCGCCGCCGGAGAGCAGGCTGAGCGGCATGTCGGCGTACGCCGAGGCGCCGACCTGCGCGAGCGCCGCGTCCACCCGGTCCCAGCGCACCCGTCCGGGGCGGCCGATGCCCCACCGGTGACCGTCGAGCCCCTGGCGGACGAGGTCGCGGACCCGCAGCGGGGTGTGGGAGTCGATCCGGCGCTGCTGGGGGACGTAGCCGATGCTCGCGTCACCGCGTCGCGGCGCGTGCCCGGCCACCTGCATCGTGCCCGCGCTCAGCTGCTGCAGCCCGAGGACCGCGCGCAGCAGGCTGGTCTTGCCGGTGCCGTTGCCGCCGAGCACGGCGACCAGCTCGCCGGGACGGACCTGGAGGTCGAGACCGCTCCACAGCGTGCGGGAGCCGTACGACAAGGAGGCGTCACGCAGCTCCAGGACAGGGTCGGCCACGGCCACCTCCTCGCGATCGGCGACCGGACGCGCCATGGCGACGCTCATCGGCCCAGCGCCGACTGTACGGCGGCGATGTTGGCCTTCATCCAGGTCAGGTAGTCCTTCCCCGCCGGCAGCGTCTCGGTCACGGGCACGACCGGCACGTCCGCGGCCCTGGCCGCCTTCAGCACGGCCTGCGTCTGCGGGCCGCTGGTCTGCTCGTTGTAGACCAGCGCGCGGACCGACTTGTCGCTGAACAGGTCGAGGGTCTGCTTGAGCACGGCCGGCGAGACGTCGGTGTCCTCCTCGATCGCCTCGCTGAACTCGGCGGGCGTCTCGTTCTCCAGCCCCGCGGCCTCGAGGAGGTAGCCGGGGACCGGCTCCGTGATCGCCACGCCCTCGCCAGCGTGCTGCTGCTTGATCGCGGCCTCGGCGCGCTCCAGACCGTCGAGCTTGCGGGTGAAGGCCTTCGTGTTCGCGTCGTAGGCGGCTCCGTCGTCCGGGTCGGCCTCCGTCAGCGCCTCGCAGACCTTCTCGGCCACCGCTGCGGCGGTGGGGAGGTCGTACCAGACGTGCTCGTTGAGCTCGCCTCCCGAGGGCGCCTTCTTGCCCGAGATCTCGACCGCGTCGAGGACGGTCGCCTTCGAGTCGGCGTTCTTCAGCATCGAGCCCATGAAGTCGTCGTAGCCGCCGCCGTTCTCGACCACCACGTCGGCACGCGAGAGCGCGAGCTGGGTGCGCGTGCTCGCCTCGTACGTGTGCGGGTCCTTCGACGGGTCGTCGATGATCGAGGTCACCTCGACGCCGTCGACGTCGCCGACGACCTGCTCGGCCACGCTCCCCCACACGTCGGTGCTGGCGACGAGGCGAACGGTCCCGTCGTCGGCGCTGTCCTGTGACCCGCAGGCGGTCAGGGCGCCTGCGGCGAGGAGAGCGAGGGCGGCAAGGGCGGGGGTGCGCGTGGTGGGCATGGCTGCACTCTGCCATTAATGAGAACGGTTCCCAAATCCGTTCCTCGTCCCGAGCCGCTATCCTCGTCTCCGTGAGCCCGCAGCAGACCCGTACCCGCGCCACCGCGCAGGGCGCCGCCGTCCGCGACGCGTTGCGCGCCGAGGACGGCTTCCGCAGCGCCCAGTCGGTGTACGCCGTCCTTCGTGCCGACGGGCAGAAGATCGGGCTCTCGACGGTCTACCGCCACCTGCAGGCCTTCACCGACGACGGCGTCGTCGACGTGATCCACAACCCCGACGGTGAGACGGTCTACCGCTTCTGCGGCGACACACCGGGCGGGCACCACCACCACGTCGTGTGCCGCTCCTGCGGGCGCGCCGAGGAGGTCGAGGGCTCCGCCGTCGAGCGCTGGGCGGAGCAGACCGCCGCCAAGGCCGGCTTCGTCGACGTCGACCACACCGTCGAGGTCTTCGGGCTCTGCCCCGACTGCGCCTGAGGCCCGCGCGGCGCTGGCTGCCGTCGTCGAGACGCTGCGCTGCGGCGCCAGAGCCGCGCTAACCTCGCGCGGTGCCACGCCGTACGCCACGCCCACCGACGCCGCACCCCTCGGGCGAACGGCCCCCGGAGCTGCCGAGCGAGCTGGTGCCCGCGCACGTCGCGATCATCATGGACGGCAACGGGCGGTGGGCCAAGCAACGCGGCCTGCCCCGCACGGCCGGGCACACCGAGGGCGAGAGCAGCCTGTTCGACGTCGTCGAAGGGGCGATCGAGATCGGCGTGAAGGCGATCTCGGCCTACGCGTTCTCGACCGAGAACTGGGCCCGCTCCCCCGCCGAGGTGAAGTTCCTGATGGGCTTCAACCGGGACGTGATCCGGCGCCGCCGCGACGAGATGCACGAGCTCGGCGTCCGCGTGCGCTGGGCGGGCCGCGCGCCCCGGCTGTGGCGCTCGGTGATCAAGGAGCTGCAGGTCGCCGAGGAGCTGACGAAGGACAACGACGTCCTGACCCTCACGATGTGCGTGAACTACGGCGGCCGCGCCGAGCTCGCCGACGCGGCGGACCGGATGGTCGCCGACGCCCGGGCGGGCCGGCTCAAGCGGGTCGACGAGCGGACGTTCGCCAAGTACCTCTACGTCCCCGACCTGCCTGACGCCGACATGGTGTGGCGGACCTCGGGCGAGCAGCGCCTGTCCAACTACATGCTCTGGCAGGCGGCGTACTCCGAGATGGTCTTCACCGACGTGCTGTGGCCCGACGTGGACCGGCGCGACCTGTGGCGGGCGGTCACGACGTACGCCGAGCGGGACCGCAGGTACGGCTCCGCGTGAGCCTGCCGCCGTCCTCGTCGGAGGGCGGTCGTACGTTGTGCTCGTGCTCACACAACCTCGGGGATCCTCGCTCGGCCGGCTCGCAGAAGTCTCGGAGGAGCGCTTCGGCGCCGACTCCACGCTTCTGTTCGAGGGCAGGGAGCTGACGACCGCCCAGCTCGGCGAGCGGGGGCGTCGCTTCGCCGCCGGGCTGGCCTCGCTCGGGGTCGGTCCCGGCGACCGGGTGGCTCTGTGCATGGCCAACTGTCCCGAGGTGCTCGAGACCTACCGCGCGATCTGGCGGCTCGGTGCGGTGATGACGCCGCTGATGTTCCTGCTCAGCGCCGACGAGATCCGCCACGCCGTGTCCGACTCCGGCGCGAAGGTGCTCGTCACCACCCCCGACCAGCTGGACAAGGTCGCGATCGCGACCGACGGGCTGGACGTGCGCCTGGTCGTCGTCGGGGACGTCGACCGGCCCGGCGTGACGTCGTACGCCGACCTCGCGTCGGGCGAGGAGGCCCCGCTCGCCGACGTCGACGCGGCCGACATGGCGGCCCTGCTCTACACCGGTGGCACCACGGGGCGGTCCAAGGGCGTGGTGCTCAGCCACGACGCGCTCTCCTCGGCGGCGTGGAACACCGTCAACACCGGGCTGACCTCCGGGCTGACGGTCTCGCTGCTCCCCCTGCCGATGGCGCACGTGTTCGGGATGATGGTCTCGGCGAGCGCCCTGCACGCCGTGCAGCCGCAGCGCACGGTGCTGATGCGCTGGTTCGACGCCGCGGAGTGGGTGCGGCTGGCCGAGGCCGAGAAGGTGCAGAGCGGCGCCGTCGTCCCCACGATGCTGAGGCTGCTGCTGTCCCAGCCGCTGGAGGAGCACGACCTCTCCCCGCTGCGGCGGCTCGGCTCGGGCTCGGCGCCGCTGCCGCCCGAGGTGCGCGAGGAGTGGGCGCGACGGGTGCCGCACGTCGAGGTCGTCGAGGGGTACGGCGCGTCCGAGACCGCGGCGATGGCCACCACGACGTACCCCGGACGGGTGCGCCCGGGCAGCGTCGGCGAGGCCTCGTCCGAGGTCGAGATCCGCATCGAGCGGCTGGACGGGTCCGGCGAGGCCGGTCCCGACGAGGACGGTGAGGTGCTCGTACGCCACCCCGGGCTGATGACCGGCTACTGGCAGGACCCGGAGGCGACCGCCGCCGCGATGACCGACGGGTTCTTCCGCACCGGCGACGTCGGCCACCTCGACGCCGACGGCTTCCTCTTCCTCGTCGACCGGCTCAAGGACGTGGTCATCCGCAGCGGCTTCAACGTCTACCCGAGCGACGTCGAGGAAGCCCTCGAGAAGCACCCCGCCGTCGCGGTGGCCGCGGTCGTAGGGCGGCCCGACGAGGCGCACGGCGAGGAGGTGGTCGCCTTCGTGCAGCCGCGGCCCGACGCGACGGTGACCCCCGAGGAGCTGATCGCCTTCGGGCGCGAGCACCTGTCACGGGCGAAGTACCCCCGCGAGGTGCACCTCGTCGACGCCGTGCCCCTGACCAGCATCGGCAAGCTGGACCGCAAGGCGCTGCGCGCGCGCTTGTGACCTGGGTCGACGGCTCGGTCAGCCGACCGCTCGGTCGAGCCGGGTTCAGCCGACCCGGTCGGCGATGCGGTCGAGCAGCGCCCGCTGCGCACGCGGCCCCTGGGCGGAGTCGAAGATGTTCTGCGCGTGAGCGGACCCGGGCAGCAGGATCACCTCGTTGTCGTCGCCCGGAGCGCTCCGCGCCAGCTCGGTGGAGACGTCGGCCACCGGCTCCTCCTCGCTGGCGATGAAGAGCTTGGGCTGCCTGCCCAGACCGTCGACCGCACTGTTGGGCGAGAGCAGGACGAGCTGGTCCGCCAGCTCCGGCTGCTCGGCGCTGAGCTGCAGGATCGCGTCGGAGCCCGCGCTGCCGCCGACCAGTGCCACCCGCTCGTGCCCCTCCGACTTCAGCGTCGAGACCGCCTCGGCGATCGACTCGGGAGCGATGTCCTGGACCGCGATCACGCTCGCCCCGAGATCGGCGATCCGCGTGGCCTGCTGGGACCAGCTCGCGGCGTCGAAGGCCGCGCCGTGGGCGAGGACGACGCCGTACTCGCCCTCACCCCAGCGCACATCGCCGTTCTCGCCAGGCCTTCCCTCCGACTCGGCGCTGCTCCTGCCGCGCTGCGCAGATTCCTCGGCCGCGCTGCCGCAGCCCGTGAGGAGTGCAGCCGCGACGAGACCCAGGAGTGCGAGGACACGGAGTCGAAGCATGCGTTCGAGCGTACGGGCCTCCTGGAGGCGCTCGCGGGTCGATATCCTGGCTCCATGAGCCTGGTCTCCGAGCGGGTCGGTCAGGTCTTCGTCGACGGCTGGCGCCTGGAGCTCACCGAGTACGGCGCCGGCGACCGCTGGGTGGTGCTGCTGCACGGTCAGCTGATGCCGCGACGGATGCACGAGCCTCTGGCTCGCGCGCTCGCGGCCGCGGGGAACCACGTGGTCACCCTCGACCTGCTCGGGCACGGCCGGTCGGACCGGCCCGACGACCCGCTGCTCTACTCGATGACCGCCTTCGCCGAGCAGGTCGTCCACGTCCTCGACGAGCTCGGCGCCGAGCAGGCCGTGGTCGGCGGGACCTCGCTCGGGGCCAACGTCGCGCTCGAGGTGGCGGCGCTCGCCCCCTCCCGGGTGCGCGCGCTGCTGGTCGAGATGCCGGTCCTCGACAACGCGCTGGACGCCTGCCTGGTCGCCTTCAGCCCCTTGATGTTCGCCGCCAGGTACGCCCCCGTCTCGGTCCACCTGGTCCGTCGGGCGATCGCTCTGGTCCCGCGCCGGGTGGTGCCGTTCTGGGGCGGCATCGTGCTCGACACGCTCAGCCAGCAGCCGGGCCCGATGGCGGCCACGATGCACGGGCTGCTGTTCGGCCGGATCGCGCCGCCCGCACACGTGCGGGAGTCGCTGGACATGCCCGCCCTGGTCGTCGGGCACCCGCACGACCCGATCCACCCCGCCGCCGACGCCGCCATGCTGGCCGAGGAGCTCCCGGACTCCCGCTTCGTCGCCTCGCGGAGCATCCTCGAGTGGCGCTTCTCCCCCGAGCGGCTGAACGCGGTCGCGGCCGACTTCTGCGCCGAGGTGTGGCGCACCAGCACGAACGGGGCGAGCGGGGCACGGCGCCTCAGCGCGGGCTGAGCGCGGGCCTGCACCCCCTGGGGGACACTGGTCACGTGCCCCTCTACCGCGACGAGGCGATCGTGCTGCGCACGCACAAGCTCGCCGAGGCCGACCGGATCATCACGCTGCTCACGCGGCGCCACGGTGTGGTCCGTGCGGTCGGGCGCGGGGTACGTCGTACGTCCTCGAAGTTCGGCTCGCGCCTCGAGCCGTTCACCCACGTCGACCTGCAGCTCGCCGAGGGCCGCAAGGGACTGGACACCATCACGCAGGCGGTGACGCTGGAGCCGTACGGTGCTCGGATCACCGCCGACTACGACTGCTACACCAACGCCTCGGTGATGCTCGAGACCGCCGAGCGGCTGGTCGCCGAGGAGCGCGAGCCGTCGGTGCAGCAGTACCTCCTCCTCGTCGGCGCGCTGCGCGCCATGACCGACGGCACGCGCGGGTCCGGCGACGTGCGCGACTCGTTCCTCCTGCGCTCCCTCGCGGTGGCCGGCTACGCGCCGTCCTTCACCGCCTGCGCCCGCTGCGGTGTCGTCGGCGTGCACCGGGCCTTCCACCCCGCCCACGGCGGGATGCTCTGCGCCGACTGCAAGATCCCCGGCTCCGCCTCCCCCGCCGACGACACCGTCGTCCACCTCGGCGCGCTGCTGGCCGGCGAGTGGGACGTCGTCGCCGGCGCCGACGACCGCACCCGCCGAGAGGCCGCGACCCTGGTCTCGGCGTACCTCTCCTGGCACCTGGAGCGCGCGCTGCGCTCGATGCCCCTGGTCCCCCGCTGAGCCCCGAGACGTCCCGTGTTCGCGACGCCTGACGGAGAGCAGGCCCCGAGACGGCCCGTGTTCGCGACGCCTCGCGGAGAGCAGGTCCCGAGACGGCGCGTGTTCGCGACGCCTCGGCGTCAGGCAGCGCCCCTCAGGCCGATCCATGCCCGGCGCAGCATCAGCTCCGCGTCTCGACGTTGACCGAAGACCTGGGATCGTCGGAACACGAGCACCGTCCACCCCATCCGTCGCAGCCACTCCCGGCGCCAGCGGTCGTACGTCTCCCGATCCGCACCGTGCCACGCCTCGCCGTCGTACTCTGCGGCGAACCGGCTCCTCTCGTCGGCGAGGTCGAGCCTGAACGGCTCGCCGTTCGGCCCGGGGACCACCACCTGGAGCTGGGGCCGCGGCAACGGCGGGCACGCGTCGAGCCAGTGCAGCCGGAGCGCGGACTCGCCGGGCGACTCCGCTCGCGGGTCGGCCAGCGGCGCGAGAGTCCGCAGCTGTCGTACGCCGCGACGAGTCCGGAAGCGCTCGACACCCGCCACGAGGTCCTGGTGAGGGACACCGAGACCGAGCATCTGGTCCATCCCCGCGAACGCCTGCGACCGCGGCAGCAGCCGACCGAGGTCGAGCGCGGTACGCAGCGGCGTCGTCACCAGCAGGCCGTCCAGCTCGACGACGTCGCTGTCGGGCATCATCCGCTGACCGCTGCGCGTCACGTCGTTGCGAAGCCTGCCGCCACGCGAGCGGTGGAAGACCGAGATGGGCGGCACGGCCAGGTGGGCGCCCGGCTCGAGAGCCATGTCGGCACCGTGCAGCCACGCAGCCGTACGGTCGGTGACGACGACGCCGGCCGGGATGACCAGCTTGAGCGCGGCGAGCCGGGTCTGGAGAGAGTCGTCGGCCCGACTATCCACGTACACGCCGCGCAGCAGGCGACGCAGCTCTGCTTGTCGACACAGTGCCGTGAGCTGCTGCGGGCCGAGGTCCAGGCGCACGGCGTCGGCCGCGGTGAACGGCTGCGTTCCGTACATCGCCCGCAGGGTCAGCAACGACTCGGCTCGGCTCTCCACAGCCGACAGCATGCTGCGGGTGACGGCTCGCTCCGCGGTTGTCCACAGCCCCGTCTCCCGCGAGGCGTCGCGTAGACGGGACGCCTCGCGGGAGACGGGGCGCGAGGCGTCGCGTACACGCGACGCCTCGCGCAGGAAGCGACGCCTCGCGGGTCAGGAGGCGCGGTTCACGGCGGAGATCACGGCCTGGAGCGAGGCGGTGACGATGTTCTCGTGGACGCCGACGCCCCACAGGACGTCCTCGGTGCCGTGCGAGGTGGGCACCACGAGCTCGACGTACGCCGCGGCGTACGCGTCGCCGCCGGCCGACAGCGCGTGCTCGGCGTAGTCGAGGAGGCGCACGTCGAACCGGGAGCCGTCCACCTCCGCCAGACCGTTGAGCAGCGCGTTGATCGGGCCGTTCCCGGAGGACTCGATCCGCTGTGCGGTGCCGTCGATGGTCACCGTCGCGTCGAGGTAGTCACGGCCGTCGCGAGTGCCCGAGGAGTGGACCTCGTCGAGCTTCAGTGGCGCCTCGCGGTCGAGGTACTCGGCCCGGAACGCGCTCCAGATGTCGGCCGAGGAAATCTCGCCGCCCTCGCCGTCGGTGTGCTTCTGCACCGCACCGGAGAACTCGATCTGCAGCCGACGCGGCAGGTCGAGCTTGTGCTCGGACTTGATGACGTACGCGACGCCGCCCTTGCCGGACTGGCTGTTCACCCGGATGACGGCCTCGTAGCTGCGCCCGACGTCCTTCGGGTCGATCGGGAGGTACGGAGCCTCCCACGGGTGCTCCTCGACCGGGTGCCCGGCCGCGGCGGCGTCCGCCTCGAGGGCCTCCAGCCCCTTCTTGATCGCGTCCTGGTGCGAGCCGGAGAACGCGGTGTAGACGAGGTCGCCCGCATACGGGTGGCGCGGGTGGACGGGCAGCTGCGTGCAGTACTCGACCGTCCGCCGGATCTCGTCGATGTCGCTGAAGTCGATCATCGGCTCGACGCCCTGGCTGAACAGGTTCATCCCGAGGGTGACCAGGTCGACGTTGCCGGTGCGTTCGCCGTGGCCGAAGAGGCAGCCCTCGACCCGGTCCGCGCCAGCCATCATCGCCAGCTCGGTGGCCGCGACACCGGTGCCGCGGTCGTTGTGCGGGTGCAGGCTGATCACGGTGTTCTCGCGCCGGGTCAGCTGCCGGCCGAACCACTCGATCTGGTCGGCGTACACGTTGGGCGTCGCGACCTCGACCGTCGCCGGCAGGTTGAGGATGATCTCCCGGCCGTCCTCGGGCTGCCAGACGTCGGAGACGGCCTCGCAGACCTCGACGGAGTACGGCAGCTCGGTCGAGGTGAAGATCTCCGGGGAGTACTCGTAGCCGATGACGGTCTTGTCCAGCCAGTTCTCGCTGTGCTTCATCACCAGCTCGGTGCCGCGGACGGCGATGTCCTTGATCTCGTCCTTGCCGGTGTGGAAGACGACACGGCGGAACAGCGGCGCGAGCGCGTTGTACATGTGGATGTTGGCGTGGTGGATGCCGACCAGCGACTGCACGGTCCGCTCGATCAGGTCCTCGCGCGCCTGGGTCAGCACCGAGATCGTGACGTCCTCGGGAACGTGGTCGCCCTCGACGAGCTGTCGTACGAACGAGAAGTCGGTCTCCGACGCGGACGGGAACCCGACCTCGATCTCCTTGTAGCCCATCTGCACCAGCAGCTCGAACATCCGCATCTTGCGGGCCGGGCTCATCGGGTCGATCAGGGCCTGGTTGCCGTCGCGCAGGTCGGTGGACAGCCACCGCGGGGCCTGGGTGATCGTCGCCGACGGCCAGGTTCGGTCGGGGAGGTCGATCGGCGGGAACGGCGTGTAGCGGTGCGTCGGCATGCCGCCGGGACGCTGGGTGTTGACGTGGCGCTCGTGCTGCAGGGTCATGGCTCGATCCTCACTGGGTCCTTCGCGAGAGTGTGTCCGGAGGCGTCACGAACTCCGCAGCGAGGAGGTCCGGCTTCCGCGCCCTTCCGGGCGGGCTAGGCCTCGCTGCGGCAGCGAAGGAGGAGGCTCAGGTGTCGCATGACGTTGCCACGATAGCGCAGCCGGTCGGTAGCGTTCGGGGGGTGCCTGCCGCCTCCGCCCACCCACGGGACCGCCGCGACGCCTGCCCGGGGATCCTGCGGCCGTGGCCCGCGGAGGACGGCGCGCTCGTACGGGTCCGGCTGGTCGGCGGGCGGATCACGGCCGGCCAGCTGGCAGGGCTCTCGGCCGTGGCGCGCGAGCACGGCGACGGTGACCTGCACCTGACCTCCCGGGCCAACCTGCAGCTGCGCGGCCTGCCCGCCGGCCCCGAGGGCACCGACCCCGCGGTCGTCGAGGCCATCGAGGCCCTGGGGCTGCTTCCCTCGCGTGCGCACGACCAGGTCCGCAACCTCCTGGTCTCCCCTGGGACCGCCTCCGGCCGGGTCGACCCGTGGCCACTCGCCCAGGAGACCGAGCGGCTGCTGCTCGCCGACCCTCGGACGGCGCGCCTGCCCGGGAAGTTCCTGCTCGCGGTCGACGACGGGTCCGGCGACCTGCTCGACCAGGACACCGACCTGCTCCTGGTCCCGCTCGACGAGCACTCGGCCCAGACCCGCGTGGGTGACGACTGGGGCGAGTCGGTCTCGCTGGCCAACGGCCCCCGGCTGCTGGTGCACCTGGCGACCGAGTTCCTGCGGCTGCGGGGTGACGGCCCGAGCGCCGCGTGGCACGTGGTCGAGCTGTCGTCGGCGCAGCGCGACGCGCTGATGCCGACGTACGACGCGGACGAGCGGGTGCCCGCAGCGCCCGCCCCGCCGTCGTACGACGAGCGGCACCGGCGGGTCCCCGACGGACGGCTGACCCCCGACGCCGTCGACGGGCTCGTGGCCGGCCTGCCCGGCGACCCGCTGCTCGTCGTGACCCCGTGGCGCGGCATCCTGCTCCCGTGAGTCTCGACAAGCTCGACCAGCGCGAGGGCGGAAGCGGCCCCCGGCCTCCGGCGCGGCACTACGAGTACGTCCGCAGCGGCCCCTCGATCTACGTCGACTCCTTCGCCACGATCCGGCGCGAGACCGACCTCTCCCGGGTGCCGGAGTCGGCCGAGCGGCTGGCGGTACGGATGATCCACGGCACCGGGCAGACCGATCTCGTCGACGACCTCGTCGTCCACCCGGAGCTGGTCCCCGCGGGGCGCGCGGCCCTGGAGTCGGGGGCACCGATCCTGTGCGACGCGCGGATGGTCGCCGTCGGCGTCACCTCGGGTCGCCTGCCGAGCGGGAACGAGGTGCACTGCTTCCTCGGCGCCGACGAGGTGCCGGACCTGGCCCGGGCCTGGGGCACGACGCGGACGGCAGCCGCGGTCTCGCTGTGGGCGCCGTACCTCGAGGGCGCGGTGGTCGCGATCGGCAACGCCCCGACCGCGCTGTTCCACCTGATGGAGATGCTGATCGAGGGCGCCCCGCGACCGGCGGCGATCATCGGCTGCCCGGTGGGCTTCATCGGTGCGGCGGAGTCCAAGGACGCGCTGACCAGGCTGGCGGCGGACCACGGCATCGACGTCCCGTACGTCACCGTGCGTGGGCGCCGCGGCGGCTCGGCGATCACCTCCTCGGCGCTCAACGCGCTGGCCCAGGACGCGGAGTGAGCGCGCTGTGACCGGCCGCTTCTTCGCCGTCGGCGTCGGCCCCGGCGACCCCGAGCTGGTCACCCGCAAGGCCGCCCGGCTGATCGGCGAGGCCGACGTGGTCGCGTACCACGCCGGCGTGCGCAAGGAGTCGCACGCGCGACGGATCGTGGCCGACCTGATCCCGGGAGGGACGCTCGAGGAGGAGCTGCGCTACCCGGTGACGACGGGCGTGGCCGACCACCCGGGCGGGTACGCCGGCGCGATGGCGGACTTCTACGAGGCCTCGGCCGAGCGGTTGCGCTCCCACCTGTCGGCCGGGCGGACGGTCGTCCTCCTCGCCGAGGGAGACCCGCTGTTCTACGGCTCGGCGATGTACATGCACGACCGGCTGTCCCCCGACTTCGCGACCGAGGTGGTGCCGGGCGTGCCCGGGTTCGTCGCCGCCACCGCGCTCACCGCGACGCCGCTCGTACGCCAGACCGACGTCCTCACCGTGCTGCCCGGCACCCTGCCGGAGCCCGAGCTCGCGCGGCGGCTGGCCGACACCGACGGCGCGATCATCATGAAGCTGGGCCGCACCTTCCCCGCCGTCCGCTCGGCCCTGGAGCAGGCGGGCCGGCTCGCGGACGCGGTGTACGTCGAGCGCGCCTCGATGCCCGGCGAGCAGTGGCGCCCGGTGGCCGAGGTCGACCCGGACGAGGTGCCGTACTTCTCCCTGATCGTGGTGCCCGGCGACAGCCGCGGAGCTCGCTACGACGCACGGAGGTCGAGCCCTTCGACGTACGGCTTCGCCAGCTCAGCCGAGCTCAGGACAGGCAGCGAGCGCAGCGAGGAGCGGTCGTCGAGGCCGGAGCCCGCCGAGCTGCTCGTCGTCGGGCTCGGTCCCGGTCCCGACGACTGGCTCACGCCGGAGGTCTCGGCGGCACTGGCGTCGGTGGAGCACGTGGTCGGCTACGCGCCGTACGTCGACCGCGTCCCCCAGCGTGCCGGGCTGCAGCGGCACGCCAGCGGCAACACCGTCGAGGTCGACCGCGCACGGTTCGCACTGGACCTGGCGCTGCGCGGCGAGCGGGTCGCGGTCGTGTCCGGCGGCGACGCGGGCGTGTTCGGGATGGCCTCGGCGGTGTACGAGGCGGCCGCGAGCGATCCGGCGTACGACGCGGTGGCCGTACGGGTGCTGCCCGGCGTCTCTGCGGTACAGGCCGTGGCCGCTCGCGCGGGCGCCCCGGTGGGGGCCGACTTCGCCGTCGTGTCGCTCTCGGACCGGCTCAAGCCGTGGGAGGTCGTGGAGCAGCGGCTGCGTGCCATCGCGGCGGTCGACCTGGTGCTCGCGGTCTACAACCCCGCGTCGCGCTCGCGCCGCGAACAGGTGGTGCGGATGCGTGAGGTCCTCCTCGAGCACCGCGGCCCCGAGACGGTCGTCGTCGTCGGGCGCGACGTGGGCCGTGCCGAGGAGTCGCTGGTCGTGACCACGCTCGCCGACCTCGACCCCACGAGCATCGACATGAAGTGCCTGCTCATCGTCGGCTCGACCGGCACGCGCGTGACGTCATCCGGCGCCGTGTGGACCGCCCGATTCGTCCCCGAGGCGGGTAGTCCCTGACGTTCTGGTGGTTCCGTGTCCCGATTTGTCCGCCGAAACGTCAGGGACTACGCAGGCGGGCGGGGTCGTAGAGGTGGGACTCGCCGGCGTCGCGCGGAGCCAGCGCCCGGCCCACGAGGATGACCGCCGCCTGCCGCAGGCCAGCGGCCTCGACGGCGGCGGCGATCGTGGCGACGGTGCCGCGCAGCACCAGCTCCTCGGGCTGGGAGGCGCGGTGGACGACGACGACCGGGCAGTCCTCGCCGTACGCCGGCGCGAGCTCGGCCATCACCTCGCGCACACGGGTGATCGCGAGGTGGATCGCCAGCGTCGCGCGGGTGGCCGCGAAGGCGGTCAGCGACTCGGTGTCGGGCATCGCGGTCGAGCGCGCCTGCACCCGGGTCAGCACGACCGACTGCGCCACCAGGGGGACGGTGAGCTCGGCGCCGACGAGCGCGGCCGAGGCGGCGTACGACGCCACGCCCGGCGTCACGTCCCATGGCACCCCGGCCGCGTCGAGCCGGGCGGTCTGCTCGTGCAGCGCGGAGTAGACGGACGGGTCACCAGAGGTGAGGCGTACGACGGCGAGCCCGTCACCGTGCGCCTCGACCACCACCGCGGTGATCTGGTCGAGGTCGAGACCCTGGGTGTCGACCAGCCGGGCACGCGGGCAGTGCGAGAGCACGTCGGCGTCGAGGTACGTGCCGGGGTAGAGCACGACGTCGGCCTCGCCCAGCAGCGCCGCGGCCCGCAGCGTCAGCAGGTCGGCGGCGCCCGGCCCCGCACCGACGAAGTGGACGGCGCTCACCGGACGACCGCCCACTGGGTGACCGCGCGCCCCGGGGTCCAGCCGGTGAAGGACCCGATCGGCTCGGCGTGCTCGACGTGCAGGCGGGTGAGCTCGCCGCCGTACGACGCGTAGGCCTCCGCCAGCAGCCGCTCGGTCTCCACCGTCACCCCGTGCACCACCAGCCGCCCACCGGGCCGCAGCGCACCGAGCACGCTGTCGAGCACGCCCGGCCGGGTCGCTCCCCCGCCCACGAAGACGGCGTCCGGCGCGTCGAGCCCCACCAGCGCGCCGGGAGCGCCGCCGTGCACGACGCTCAGCCCGGGTACGCCCAGCCGTGCCGCGTTGCGGCCGATCCGCGCGGCGCGCTCGGCGTCCGCTTCGACGGCGACCGCGCGGCAGGTCGGGTGCGCTCGCATCCACTCGATCCCGACCGAGCCGGCACCGGCACCGACGTCCCAGAGCAGCTGGCCGGGGGCCGGCGCAAGGCGGGACAGCGCGGACGCGCGCAGGTCGCGCTTGGTCAGCTGCCCGTCGTGCTCGTACGAGTCGTCCGGGAGCCCGGGGGCCCACGACGTCGCCGGTCCGGTCGGGCGTACGACCTCGACCGCCAGCACCGCGAGCCGCGGGGAGTCGCCGCCCCAGGTGGCGGCGAGCCCGTCGCTCCGCGACTCCTCCGCGGCACCGAGGTCGCCGAGCACGGTCATCCTGCTCTCGCCCGCACCCGCCTCGACGAGCAGCGCGGCCACTGTCGCGGGCGTCGTCTCGTCCGCGCACAGCACCAGCACCCGACGCCCTGGTGCGAGCTCACGCAGCAGCGCCGACGCGTCGCGACCGACGAGGGAGACGACCGCACAGGACTCCGCCGCCCAGCCCATCCGGGCCCGGGCCAGCGCGACGGAGGACACGGCCGGCTCGACGACGACCTGGTCGGCACCGAGCAAGTCCACCAGGGTGGTACCGATCCCGGAGACCATCGGGTCGCCGGACGCCAGGACCACGACGCGGCGGCTGCCGAAGGAGTCCAGGAGCGCGGGGAGCGCGTCGCGCAGCGGGCTGGGCCACGGCGTCCGCTCCTGCCCGGGGACCTCGGGGACCAGCGACAGGTGCCGCGACCCGCCGAGGAGCACCTCGGCCTCGCGGACCAGGGTGCGCAGGCGCTCGGACAGGACGGTCCACCCGTCCGCGCCGATCCCGACGACGTGGATCATGCGAGCCGTCCCGGGTGACCTCGACGCAGCTGGCCCACGCGGAGCACCGCGACAGCCGCGGCGATCGCGGCCAGCACCACGAACGGCGCCACGTCACCGGTCGTCGGCTGGACGGCGGTGAGCAGCAGCGGCAGCCCGAAGCCGAGGTAGGTGAGCACGTAGAAGACCCCTGTCAGCGTCCCCCGCTTCGCCGGCGGAGCGAGGGTCTCGACGTCGAGGAGGCCCTCGCGCAGGCACAGGCCGTACGCCGAGCCCAGCAGCAGGCAGCAGCCCACGAACAGCGGCAGCCCGATCGTCGACCCGCCGGCCGCGGCCAGCACCCAGCCCAGGGCGGCGCAGCCGGCCCCGAGCACACCGGTCCGGGCCCCGCCCGCCACGCGCCGCGCGAGCGCCTGAACGGCGATGCCGGTGAACAGCGTCAGCGCGGCCGCGACACCGACCAGCACGGGGCCGTCGTACTCCTCGGGCAGGCGGGCGGGCAGCGGCACCAGCGTGGTGGTCGCGGAGGCGAAGACGAGGATGCCGACGGGCCCGGACCACGCCAGCGCCGTGCGCGCGTCGTGGTGCGGCAGCGGTGCCGGGCGGGTGGACGGGTCGGTCCGAGGAGTGGCGGGCACGGCCACGAGCACCGCAGCGGCGACGGCGACGAGGGAGACCACCAGCGAGAGGACGTACGGCGTCGTCAGCGGCGCGGGTGCCGACTCGGCGAGCACCCCGCTGACGACCGGACCGATCCCGAAGCCGCTGGTGAGGAAGACCCCGGCGAGCACGGTCCCGCGGGTCGCGCCCAGGTCGGCGGCCCAGGCGGTGCCGGCGCCGAAGGTCAGGCCGGCCCCCTGGCCGACGACGAGGCGGCCGAGGAGCACGCCGAGCTCGACGTGGTCGACCATCAGCAGCACGGTGCCCAGCGCGGCGATCGTCGCGCCGGGGAGCACCACGGCGGGACGTCCGAACCGGTCGGAGAGCGCGCCGCCGCCGAAGAGACCGGGCAGCAGACCGAGGGCGTACAGCCCGAACGCCCCGTCGAGCAGCGCGGTCGACAGGTCCTCGCGCACGCCGTAGACGGGGATGAGCGCCGAGAAGTGGTTGGCCGCCCACCCGGTCGCGAGCAGGAGCGCCAGCACCGTGGCCAGCCCGGCACCCGAGGTCACGCTCCTGCTCCGCCCGAGACTCGCCACGGCCCCATCATCGCCGGGCAGGCCGGTGCCGGGCGACCCGGGTGCCGCCCGCCGGGAGCGAGTAGCGTGTGCCCGGCGCGAGGTGCCCCGCCGGTCCGCCGGTCGGGGAGAATCTGGGAAGCCGGTGAGACTCCGGCACAGGCCCGCTGCGGTGACGTCGCCCTTGTCCTGGCACGGGACGCGGGACGACGAAGTCCGAAGACCGGCCCCGCGCGCGACCCCTGACCTGGCAACGAGCGGGAGCCTCACATGCCGCAGTACCCCTTCAGCGCCGTCGTCGGCGCCGACCCCACGGACCCCGACGGCCTCGGCGACATGGCGCTCGCGCTGGTCCTCACCACGATCTCCCCCGAGGTGGGTGGAGTGCTCGTGCGTGGCGAGAAGGGCACGGCGAAGTCCACGATCGTCCGTGCCCTGGCCGCGGTGCTGCCGCCGATCGAGGTGGTCGACGGCGACCGGTTCTCCTCCCGTCCCGGCGAGTCGTCGCCGGACGGCACCTGGGCCGTCGACGCACCGACCTCGGTCCGGCCGGTCCGGCTGGTCGAGCTGCCCGTCGGTGCCACCGAGGACCGCGTGCTCGGCTCACTGCACCTGGAGCGTGCGCTGTCGCAGGGCAAGGCGGAGTACGAGCCCGGCCTGCTGGCCCGCGCCCACCGCGGCCTGCTGTACGTCGACGAGGTCAACCTGCTCCACGACCACCTCGTCGACCTGCTGCTCGACGCGGCCGCGATGGGCCGCTCGACCGTCGAGCGCGACGGCGTCTCCGTCGAGCACGCCGCGCGCTTCGTGCTGGTCGGCACGATGAACCCCGAGGAGGGCGAGCTGCGCCCGCAGCTCCTGGACCGGTTCGGGCTGACCGTCGAGGTCGCCGCGCCGCGCGACCCGGAGGTGCGGGTCGACGTGGTGCGCCGGCGGATGGCGTACGACGCCGACCCCGACGGGTTCGCGGCCGCGTACGCCGACGCCGAGCAGGCGCTGCGCGAGCGGGTCGCGGACGCGCAGGCCCGGGTCGGCACGGTCGAGCTGGGTGACCGTGCGCTGAGCGACATCGCGCGCGTGTGCGCGGCGTTCGAGGTCGACGGGATGCGGGCGGACATCGTCACCGCGCGGGCGGCGATCGCGCACGCGGCGTGGCACGGACGCACCCGGGTGACGCGCGCCGACGTCCGCGCCGCCGCCCTGCTGGCGCTCCCCCACCGCCGTCGGCGCAACCCCTTCGACGCGCCCGGGCTGGACGAGGACCTGCTCGACCAGGTGCTCGGCGACGACGAGCCGGAGCCGCCGGAGCCCGAGCCGGAGTCGGTGGATGAGACGGAGGCGTCGCCCGACGAGGGCGACGACCCGACGGAGACGGCGCCCGAGCCTCCGGACTCCTCGCGCGACCCGGGCGGGACCGACGACAGCGGCACCCGAGACACCGGTGAGTCGTCGCGTCCTGGGCAGGACGACGCGGCGAGTCCGCCGCAATCCGAGGGACGCGACGCCTCGCCCGGGGACGACGCCGAGGACGCGACTCCTCAGGCGGTGGCGGGCATGGGGCAGGCGTACCGCACCCGGCTGTTCACGGTCCGCGGGACCGGCGCCGGCGAGGCGGGGCGGCGCAGCCGGGCCGTCACCGAGACGGGGCGTCGTACGGGCGCGGAGCCCGGCGCGCACGGGTCGATCCACCTGGCCGAGACCATCCGGGCCGCGGCGCCGCACCAGGCCGAGCGGGGTCGCGGCACCGGGCCGGGGGCCGGGCCGCTGCGGTTCGCGCCCGCCGACCTGCGGGTCGCCACCCGCGAGGGCCAGGAGTCCAACCTGGTGCTGTTCTGCGTGGACGCCTCGGGCTCGATGGCCGCCAAGCGGCGGATGGAGCAGGTGAAGACGGCGATCCTCAGCCTGCTGCTCGACGCGTACCAGCGGCGCGACAAGGTCGGGCTGATCACCTTCCGCGGGAGCACGGCCGAGCTGGTGCTGCCGCCGACCCGCTCAGTGGACGTCGCGGCGACGCGCCTGGGCGACCTGGCCACCGGGGGTCGTACTCCGCTGGACGAGGGGCTGCTGGAGGCGCGCCGGGTGCTGGCCGTGGAGCGGGTACGCGAGCCGCGGCGCCGGCCGCTGCTGGTGCTCGTCACCGACGGGCGGGCGACGAACGACAAGGGCGCCGTCGCACGCTCGCGCCGGGCGGCGGAGCTGCTGGCCGGCGACGACGTCGCCTCGCTGGTCATCGACTGCGAGACCGGTCCGATGCGGATGGGGCTCGCCCACGCGCTCAGCGCGGCGCTGCGCGGCGAGCACGTCCCCGTCGCGGAGGTGAGCGCGGCGGCGCTCACCGATGCCGTGCAGGAGAGGGTGGCCTGATGCCGAAAGGCAAGCCGCTGGTCGTCCCCGACGACGGGCTGACGACCGCGCAGCGGCGCAGCCTGCCGCTGCTGATGGTGCACACCGGTGACGGCAAGGGGAAGTCCACCGCTGCGTTCGGACTGGCCGTGCGGGCCTGGAACCAGGGCTGGGACGTCGGCGTCTTCCAGTTCGTGAAGTCCGCGAAGTGGCGGATCGGCGAGCAGAGCGTGCTCGAGCGCCTCGGCGAGCTGCACGACGAGACCGGCGAGGGCGGTCCCGTCGAGTGGCACAAGATGGGCGCGGGCTGGTCGTGGAGCCGCAAGGAGGGCACCGACGCCGACCACGCCGTCAAGGCCGCCGAGGGCTGGGCGGAGGTGAAGCGCCGCATCGCCGAGGAGCGGCACGACCTCTACGTGCTCGACGAGTTCACCTACCCCATGGAGTGGGGCTGGGTCGACGTCGACGACGTGGTCTCGACGCTGCGGGACCGCCCGGGTCGGCAGTACGTCGTCGTCACCGGCCGCCGTGCCCACCCGGCGCTGGTCGAGGCGGCCGACCTGGTCACCGAGATGACGAAGGTCAAGCACCAGATGGACCGCGGCCAGAAGGGCCAGCGGGGCATCGAGTGGTGAGGGACCTGGCCCGGTCCCCGGGTCTCGACAGGCTCGACCTCCGTGGTCCGGGGCGGCGCGCATCGTGCGACAGCACCGGCGTGGCGCTCTCGTGACCACGCTCCCCCGGCTCGTCGTGGCCGCGCCCTCCACCGGGTCCGGCAAGACGACCGTCGCGACCGGCCTGATGGCCGCGCTGACCCGCGCCGGTCACGTCGTGAGCGGGCACAAGGTCGGCCCGGACTACATCGACCCCGGATACCACGCGCTGGCCTGCGGACGCTCCGGCCGCAACCTCGACCCGCACCTCGTCGGCGAGGACCGGATCGCCCCGCTGCTGCTGCACGGGGCGCACACGCCGACCCCGGCCGACGTCGCGGTCGTCGAGGGCGTGATGGGGCTGTACGACGGCCGGGTCGGCGGTGCCGGCTTCTCCTCGACCGCGCACGTGGCGCACCTGACGGCCAGCCCCGTGCTGCTGGTCGTGGACGTGTCGCGGTCCTCGCGGTCGGTGGGGGCGGTGGCGCACGGCATGGCGTCGTACCCGGGGGCCCCGAGGATCGGCGGCGTCGTGCTCAACCAGGTCGGCTCGCCCCGGCTGGAGGCGGAGGTGCGTACCGCGATCGAGACGGCCGGGCTCCCCGTGCTCGGCGTGCTCCCGCGTGATGAGGCGTTCTCGACCCCGAGCCGCCACCTGGGCCTCGTCCCGGCCGCCGAGCGCGAGGAGGCCGCGCACGCCCTCGACCACCTCGCCGCAGCGGTCGCCGAGCACGTCGACCTCGACGCCGTGCTCGCCCTGGCACGCTCGGCCCCGGACCTCGACGTCCAGCCGTGGGACCCGACCGTCGAGGTGGCGCCGACGGGGACGGAGCGTCCCGTGGTCGCGGTGGCCGGGGGGCGCGCGTTCACCTTCCGCTACGCCGAGACCGAGGAGCTGCTCGAGGCTGCCGGGTGTCGTGTGGTCACCTTCGACCCGACCACCGACCGTTCTCTGCCGGAGGGCACGCGCGGGATCTACCTCGGCGGCGGGTTCCCCGAGGTGCACGCGTCCGCGCTGGCCGACAACCGGGCGCTGCTGGGCGAGCTCCGCGCCGCCGTCGCGGCCGGCGTCCCCACCGTCGCCGAGTGCGCCGGTCTGCTCTACCTCGCCGACACCCTCGACGGCACGGCGATGGTGGGAGCGCTGCGGGCCGAAGCGGCGATGACCGGACGGCTGACGCTGCGCTACCCCGAGGCGACGGCGAGCGGCGACTCGATGCTGGGTCGCAGCGGCGAGACCGTCACCGGCCACGAGTTCCACCGCACGCACACCGAGCCGGTGGCGGGGACCTCTAGCGACCTCGGTCCGGCGTGGCGCATCGACGGCGCCGACGTCGGCTTCGCCGGACCCGCGCTGCACGCGTCGTACCTCCACGTGCACTGGGCCGGGCACCCGCAGCTGGCCCAGCGCTTCGCCGACGCCGTCCATGCGCACCGGCCCGCACCCGAGCCCACGAGGCGTCGCGTGCACGCGACGCCTCGCGCAGCGGGCGACGCCTCGCGGACCACCGACGAACCACCGGCCGACCCGCTGCGGCACCACGGCGACGCGGAGGTGCGTGCGGCGGACGGCCCGGTGCTGGACCTCGCGGTCAACGTGCACCCCGGCCCCCGACCGCCGTGGCTCGAGGCGGCGCTGCGGACGAGCCTGGACGAGGTGGGCGCCTACCCGCACCCGGGCACCGCCGAGGCTGCGGTCGCCGCGCGCCACGGGCGGGAGCGCGACGAGGTGCTGGCCACCGCGGGCGCGGCGGAGGCGTTCGGGCTGATCGCGCGGCTGCGCGAGTGGCGGCGGCCGGTCGTCGTGCACCCGCAGTTCACCGAGCCGCACGCCGCGCTGCAGCAGGCGGGGCACGCCGTCACCGAGGCACGCCTGTCCGCGCCTTTCGTGCTCGACGACGACGCAGTCCCCGAGGACGCCGACCTCGTCGTCGTCGGCAACCCGACCAACCCGACCGGCGTGCTGCACCCGGCCGAGGCGATCACCGCGCTGCTGCGCCCCGGACGGCTGGTCGTCGTGGACGAGGCGTTCCTCGACGCCGTCCCCGGCGAGCGCGAGTCGCTGGCGGCGACGTCGTACGACGGGCTCGTCGTGCTCCGCAGCCTCACCAAGCTCTGGGGCATGCCCGGCGTACGTGCCGGGTACGCCCTCGGCCAGTCCGCCGTGGTGGACGCGCTGCGACGCGAGCAGACCCCGTGGTCGGTCTCCGCGCAGGCGTGCGCGGCGCTGGTCGCGACCACCAGCGAGGCGGCGCGGACCGAGGCACACCGCCGCGCCCAGCAGATCGCGCGTTGGCGCGCGTACCTGGAGACCGGCCTGGCCGACCTCGGGCTCGGGCACGTGCCCAGCACGGCACCGTACGTCCTCGCCGAGCTCGGCGACGGCGTGCACGAACGCCTGCGCAGGGCGGGGATCGCCGTGCGCCGCTGCGACACCTTCCCCGGGCTCGGGCCCGCGTGGGTGCGGATCGCCGTCCGCCCCGAGACCACCACCGACCGCCTGCTGCACGCCCTCGAGGAGCTCCCATGAACCCACCCGACGTCCTGGTCGCCGCCGCCGCACGCGAGCGCCTCGCCGCGCTTGCGACCCCCGCCGGAGCACTCGGCCGGCTCGGTGAGCTGGCCGTGTGGGTCTCGGCCACCCTCGGCGAGTGCCCCCCGCCGCTGCTCGAGGACGTCCGGCTCGTGGTGTTCGCCGGCGACCACGGTGTCGCGGCGCACGGGGTGTCGGCGTACCCGGCCGCGATCACGCCCGCGATGGTGCGCACCTTCCTCACCGGACGCGGCGGCGTCTCGGCGCTGGCGCGCGCGCACGGCGTGAGCGTGCGCGTGCTCGACATCGCCGTCGACGACGACCTGGGCGGTGTCCCCGAGGAGGTCACCGCGCACAAGGTGCGGCGCGGCTCCGGCGCGATCCACCTCGAGGACGCCCTCACCGCCGAGGAGACCGCGCAGGCGCTGCGCGTGGGGTCCGAGGCCGCGTCCGCGGAGATCGCGGCCGGCGCGCAGCTGCTGATCTCCGGTGACATGGGGATCGGGAACACCACGCCGTCGGCCGCCCTCGTCGCCGCCGGTCTCGGCCTGCCCGCGACGGAGGTGGTCGGTCGCGGCACCGGTGTCGACGACGCCGGGCTGCGTCGCAAGATCGAGGTGCTCGACACGGCGCTGGCCCGCGCCGGGGCTCGTACCACCGACCCCGTGGACACCCTCACGGCGCTGGGCAGCGCCGATCTCGCGGCGACGACGGGCTACCTGCTCGCCGCGGCCGAGGCCGGCGTACCCGTCCTCCTCGACGGCCTGATCTCGGTCGCCTGTGCGCTCACCGCCGAGCGGATCGCCCCGGGGTCGGCCGCGTGGTACGCCGCCGGCCACCGCTCCACCGAGCCCGCCCAGTCGCTCGCGCTGGACAAGCTCGGCCTCGAGCCGCTGCTCGACCTCGACCTGCGCCTCGGCGAGGGCTCGGGCGCCGTCGCGGCCGTCCCGCTCGTGCGCAGCGCCGTCGCCCTGCTGCGCGACGTCGCGCTGCTCTCGGAGATCATGCCGACATGAGCAGTGCCGTCGACGGCCTGCGGCTCGCCGTGGGCACGCTCAGCGTCGTCCGCACCCGGCCGCCGGCGGTCGTCGACGCGCGTACGGCGCGCTGGGCCGCTGTCCTCGCTCCCGTCGCCGTCCTGCCCTTGGGGGTTGCCGCGGGACTGGTCGCGCTCGTCGGCGACGGCCTGGCACTGCCGAGCCTGGCGGTCGCGGTGCTGGTCGTGGCCACGCTGGCCCTCGGCACCCGGGCCTTCCACCTCGACGGGCTCTCCGACGTCGCCGACGGCCTGACCGCGTCGTACGACTCCGAGCGGTCGCTGGCGGTGATGAAGTCGGGCACCTCCGGGCCGGCCGGCACGGTCGCGCTGCTCGTCGTGCTGGGCCTGCAGGTCGCCGCTCTCGCCGCCCTGCTGACACCCACGTGGTCCGCCGCTGTGCTGGACGAGGCGGGCAACGACCTGCTGCCCGGGAACGACCCGCTCCTGGCGCCGATCGCGGTTGCCGTCCTGGTCTGCCTGTCACGCTGGTCGCTGCTGCTCACCTGCGTCGCCGGGCCGCCGGCCGCACGGAGCGACGGTCTCGGCACCCCGTTCGCCGGCTGCGTCCCCCGAACGTGGACGGCGCTCGGCGCGCTCGTGCTCGTGCTTCTCGCCGGCGCCTGCGCAGTGCTGACGGACGCCGGGTTCGTGCACGGTCTCGCTGCCGCCGTGGTCGCGCTCGTCGTCGTCGGCGCCCTGCTCGCGCGCTGCGTACGTCGCTTCGGTGGAACCACCGGCGACGTGCACGGTGCCGCGATCGAGGTGATGCTGGCGGTGCTGCTGCTGGGTCTCGTGCCGACGACCGTCTACTTCGCAGGCTGACGCGGTGCGCTCACAGCCGCAGTACGCGCCCGGCCACCACCAGGTGCACCTCGTCGCACACCTCGGCGAGACGCTGGTTGACGGTCCCGATCACGTCGGCGAACAGCCGGCCCGAGCGGTGCTCGGCCACGCCGCCGAGCCCGACCTCCTCGGACACCAGCACCACCGTTCCCGCCCGTGCGCGTACGCCTGCGACGAAGGGGTCGAGCAGCGCCATCACGTGCTCGAGCACCTGGCTGCCCGGAGCGTCCCACAGCCCCGCCTCGTCCACGACACCGGTGACCCAGGTGCCGAGCGAGTCGAGCAGCAGCGGCCCGTCCGACGGCACCGCGGCGAGGTCGCGGGTCTCGAGCGTCGCCCACGACGCCGGTCGCCGCAGCTGGTGCGCCGCGACCCGCGCCGCCCACTCGGGGTCGTGGTCGGGGTCGGGGACGTCGCCGGGAGCGACGTAGGTGACGTTCTCCTCGCCGTCCAGCAGCCCCTCCGCGTGCGCGGACTTGCCCGAGCGCACGCCCCCGGTCACCAGCACCTTCACCCGGCCATCCTCCCCCGGCGGCGGCCGTGACGCGCACCGGCCGTCGAGCCGGCAGCAGTCGAGCGGTCGGTCTCGTACTGGGGTACGCCGCCGACCGCGCGCTCGGCGACCCGCGGCGCCGGCACCCGGTCGCCGGGTTCGGGCAGGCGGCGGGGCGGCTGGAGCGGTGGACGTACGCCGACGACCGCGTGCACGGTGCGGCCCACGTCGCCGTCCTCGTCGGAGCGGCGGTCGCGCTCGGGCTGCCCGCCGAGCGGGTACGACCGACCGTGCACGCGGCGCTGACGGCCGCGGCGACGTGGGCCGTGCTCGGAGGGACGACGCTCTCCCGCGAGGCCGACGCCGTCGACACACTGCTGCGCGACGAGGACCTGGACGGTGCACGGCAGCGGCTCACCCACCTCGTCGGGCGAGACCCGAGCGAGCTCGGCCCCGGCGAGATCGCCCGTGCCGTCGTCGAGTCGGTCGCGGAGAACACCTCCGACGCGGTCGTCGCCCCGCTGGTCTGGGGCGCGATCGGGGGCGTACCCGGCCTCCTCGGCTACCGCGCCGCGAACACCCTCGACGCCATGGTCGGGCACCGGACGCCACGGCTGGAGCGGTTCGGCTGGGCCGCCGCGCGGCTCGACGACGTCCTCAACCTCCCCGGCTCGCGGTTGAGCGCCGTCCTGGCCGTGTTGCTCGGCCCGGACCACGCCGGCGCGTGTCGCGCGTGGCACCGCGACGCGCGCGCCCACCCGAGCCCGAACGCCGGACCCGTCGAGGCGGCCTTCGCCGGCGCGCTCGGGGTGCGGCTGGGCGGCACCAACGTGTACGCCGGCCGGACCGAGCACCGCGCCGTCCTCGGCGACGGGCGTCCCGTGGAGGCGCGAGACATCGTCCGTGCACGCACCCTCGCCGACCGCGTCGGTCTCGGTGCGGTCGTGCTCAGCGCGCTCGCAGCCGGTCGAGCACGTCGGCGACCTCGCTGACGGTCCGTACCCCTGCCGGCGCCTCGGGACGTCGTACGACGACGACCGGGAGGTCCAGTGCGGCGGCGGCGTCCAGCTTCGCGCGAGTCAGGTCCCCACCCGAGTCCTTGGTGACCAGGACGTCGGCACGGTGCTCCTCGAGCAGCGCCCGCTCACCGTCGACGGTGTACGGGCCGCGCGCGAGCAGCAGCTCCCACGCCGGCGGCAGGGTGACCTCGGGCGGGTCCACGGCGCGTACGAGCACCGCGGCCGCGGCCAGCGGGCCGACGAAGTCCACCAGCGACTGGCGACCCACGGTCAGGAACGGTCGCTCGCCCAGCGTCAGCGCCGTCTCCGCTGCGGCGGAGTGGTCGTCGACCCAGTGCCACCCGTCCGCGCCCGGCTCCCCCGACCAGCCCGGCCGCTGCAGCCGCAGCAGCGGGACACCCTCGGCGGCGCAGGCCAGCGCCGCGTGCGCGCTGATCGTCGCCGCGAAGGGGTGCGTCGCGTCGACGACCGCTTCGGGGCGGTGCGCGCGCAGCCAGTCCTGCAGGCCCGCGACGCCACCGAACCCTCCGACGCGCACCTCCCCCTCGGGCAGCCGGGGCCGAGCGACCCGGCCGGCGAGGGACGACAGCACGGGCGTCCCCGAGGACACCAGCGCCGCGGCCAGCGCTCGCGCCTCCCCGGTCCCACCGAGCACGAGGATCACGGCCCCGTCACCGGCCCTTCACCGACGCAGCACCCCGTCGAGCACCGGGAGCGACGACACGCCCGTCCGTACGAGCGACAGCAGCGCGTCGAGGTCGAGGCACTCCTCGGCGAGGTCACCGAGCGCGTCGAGGCGTGCCTCCCGTGCGGCGGGGAACGAGACCCCCGAGGCCGCTCGGTCCGGCAGCAGCTCGGCCAGCAACGCACCGCGCAGCGCGTCGCCCTCGAGCGCGCCGTGCCACATCGTGCCCAAGACCGATCCGCTGCGGGCACCGCCGAGGAACTCCTCACCGCTTCCGCGGCTGACTCGGCCGTGGTGGATCTCGTACCCTGAGGCCGGCACCCCGAGCGCATCGCCGGTGGGCAGCCGGAGGACCTTCTCCTCGGCGAAGTCGGTGGCCACGTCCAGGAGCCCGAGTCCGTCGACCTCCGCCCCGCCCGCCCCCTCCACGCCGAGCGGGTCGCGCACCACGCGTCCGAGCATCTGGAAGCCACCGCAGATCCCCAGCACCGGGCGTCCGGCGGCCGCGTGGTCGAGCAGCGCTCGGTCCAGCCCGCGCTCGCGCAGCCAGGCCAGGTCCGCGATGGTCGCGCGCGTACCCGGCAGCACCACCAGCGCCGCGTCGCCGAGGTCCCGCGGGTCCGAGACGAACACGACGTCGAGGTCCGGCTCGAGACCGAGCGCGTCGACGTCGGTGAAGTTGCTGATCCGCGGCAGGCGTACGACGGCCACCCTGCGGCGGGTGCCGGAGGACCGGCGTCCGGCCAGGTCCAGCGCATCCTCGGAGTCGAGCCACACGTCGGGGCGCCAGGGCAGCACGCCGTACGTCGGCCGGCCCGTGCGCACCGTGAGCTCGTCGAGGCCCGGCCGGAGCAGCGACACGTCGCCCCGGAACTTGTTGACGACGAAGCCCGCCACCAGCCGCTGGTCCTCGACGGAGAGCAGGGCGAGCGTCCCCAGGAACGCCGCGAACACGCCGCCCCGGTCGATGTCGCCGACGACCACGGTCGGCAGGTCCGCGTGCCGGGCCAGGCCCATGTTGACGTAGTCCCCCGCGCGCAGGTTGATCTCCGCCGGACTCCCCGCGCCCTCGGCGACCACCAGCTCGTGCCGGGCGGACAGGTCGTCGAAGGCGTCGTACGCCGCCCGCGCCAGGTGCGCCCGCCCGTCCACGAAGTCGCGGGAGGAGATCGTGCCGGCCGGCCGGCCCATGACCACCACGTGGCTGCGAGACTCGCCGCCGGGCTTGAGCAGCACCGGGTTCATCGTCGGCTCCGGCTCGACCTGCGCCGCACGGGCCTGGACCCACTGCGCGCGACCGATCTCGGCGCCCGCACCGTCCGCGCCGACGCACACCATCGAGTTGTTGGACATGTTCTGCGCCTTGTACGGCGCCACGTCGATCCCGCGGCGGGCGAACGCCCGGCACAGCGCCGTCACGACCAGCGACTTGCCCGCGTCGGAGGTCGTCCCGGCGACCAGCAGCCCGCTCACGAGCGGCACGCTACCGGCCCGCACCCGTGTGGTTGGGTGTCGACATGAGCGACTACACCACCATCAAGGTCAGCACCGACGGCCGCGTCGGCACCATCACGCTGAACCGCCCCGAGGCGCTCAACGCGCTCAACCTGACCCTGATGGGCGAGGTCGTCGCGGCGATGGAGGCCTTCGACGCCGACACGGGCATCGGCGCGATCGTGCTCACCGGCTCGGCGAAGGCGTTCGCCGCCGGCGCCGACATCAAGGAGATGTCGGCCAAGTCGCACGCCGACGTCGTCAACGAGGACATGATCTCGCACTGGGACCGGCTGATCGGTGTCCGTACACCCAAGGTCGCAGCCGTCTCGGGGTACGCCCTCGGCGGTGGCTGCGAGCTGGCCATGATGTGCGACCTGGTCGTCGCCGCCGAGTCGGCGAAGTTCGGCCAGCCCGAGACCAACCTCGGCATCATCCCCGGTCTGGGCGGCACCCAGCGTCTGACCCGCGCGGTCGGCAAGGCCGTGGCGATGGACCTCGTGCTCACCGACCGGATGCTCTCCGCCGAGGAGGCAGCGTCGTACGGCCTCGTCTCGCGCGTGGTGCCGACCGACGACCTGCTCACCGCGGCGGCCGACGTCGCCGCCAAGATCGCCGCCAAGTCGCTGCCGGTCGTCTACGCCGCCAAGGAGTCCGTCGACCGCGCCTTCGAGACCACGCTGCGCGAGGGTCTGATGTTCGAGCGGCGCGCCTTCCACGCCTGCTTCGCCTTCGAGGACCGGGCCGAGGGCATGGCGGCGTTCGTCGAGAAGCGGAAGCCGGAGTTCAAGAACCGCTGATCTCCAGGGGTGGGCCTCAGCGGCCACGGTCCCCCTTGGACGTACGGAACCGCTCCAGCACCGCGACCAAGGTCTCCAGGTCACCCTCCTCCAGCCCGATGGCGGTGAACACCTCGGCGTTGAGGGCCACGGTCGCGTGCTCGACCAGCTCGCGACCGGCGGGCGTGATCTCCAGCAGCGCCGAGCGGCCGTCGTCGGGGTTGTCGAGGCGGCGTACGTGACCGTCGGCCACCGAGCGGGCGGCCAGCGACGTCAGCGACGTCGGGTGGACCTGGAGCAGGTCGCCGGCGCGGCCCATCGCCATCCGGCCCTCGTGCGCGAAGGCCAGCAGCCGCAGCAGCTCGAAGCGGGCGAACGTCAGCCCCATCGGCCGCAACGTGGCGTCGATGCCGGTGAGCATCAGCTGGTGGGCACGCATCACCGAGGTCACGGCGGTCATGCCGGGCGCGGCGGCACCCCACCCGTGAGCCTCCCACTGGCGGCGGGCCTCCGCGATCGGGTCGCGCGCCATCGCTATGCCTCCCCCGTCCGCCGCAGGCAGAACACGTCCATCACCCAGCCGGCCGACTCCTTCGCCCGCTCGCGAGCGGCGTCGACGGCGCCCAGGACGTCGCCCACCCGACCGGCCACCAGCTCCTCGCTTGCCGTGCCGAGGTTGGCGCCCCACCAGATCGACCAGTCCTCGAGACCGGCGAGGTCGATGGTGCGGTTGAGCATCACGACGAGGTTCTCCTGGCCAGCCTCGACGGCGTCGCGGAGCCGCCGACCCGTCGTCACGTGCAGCGCCTGCCCCACCTCGTGCAGCACGATCCCGTGCCGGGCGGCGAGCAGCTGGATCGAGGAGATCCCCGGGACGACCGCGACCGACGCGTCGACGTTGCCGCGCGCGAGCACGCGGCCCACCACCCGGATCGTGGAGTCGTAGAACGCCGGGTCGCCCCACACCAGGAAACCCGCGTCGCCGTCGTGCTCGAGCAGCGCGGCCTCGAACGCCTCCGCGCGCGCCTCGTGCCAGGAGGCGACGACGGCCTCGTACGCCTCGGGGCTCGCGGTCCGGTCCGGCCGGCGCTCGCGCTCGGGGTCCTCGACGCGTACGACGACGGGCTCGCGGTCCAGGTGCCGGTCCAGCAGCCGCTCGCGCGCGTTGACCAGCGGGTCCGGCATCCCACCGCGCGGGGACTTGTCCGACACGACGAAGAAGTCGACCGAGCGCAGCGCCGCGACCGCCTCGAGCGTCACCTGGTCGGGATCACCGGGACCGACCCCGATCAGCAGGATCCGGCGTCCGGGGCCTTCGGACGTCATACGACCTGGTCGTCCTGGCGACCACGTCGTACGACGTTCCGAGCCGGGGCGCGGCGAGGGCTCACGAGCGGTCCTCGAGGTCGCCCTCGAGGTCGAGGTAGACCTCCTGCATCTGCGCCATGACCTCGGCGTCCGGGTCGGCCCACAGGCCGCGCTCGACGGCCTCGTTGAGCTTCTCGACGATCCCGCGCAGCGCCCACGGGTTCGAGGTGCGCATGAACTCCTGGTTGGTCTCGTCGAGGACGTACTCCTTGGCGAGGGTGTCGTACATCCAGTCGTGCACCACGCCCGTCGTGGCGTCGAAGCCGAACAGGTAGTCCACCGTCGCCGCGAGCTCGAAGGCGCCCTTGTAGCCGTGCTTCTGCATGGCGGAGATCCAGCGCGGGTTGACCACCCGGGCGCGGAAGACGCGGTTGGTCTCCTCCTGCAGCGTGCGGGTGCGCACGTTGTCCGGCGAGCGGGAGTCGCCGACGTACGCCTGCGGGTCGGCGCCGGTCAGCGCACGCACGGTGGCGACCATGCCGCCGTGGTACTGGTAGTAGTCGTCGGAGTCGGCGATGTCGGACTCGGCGATGTCGATGTTCTTCGCCGCGACCTTGATCCGCCGGTAGTTGGTCTGCATGTCCTCCGCGGCCGGGCGCCCGTCGAGGTCGCGTCCGTAGGCGAAGCCGCCCCACGCGGTGTAGACCTCCGCGAGGTCGTCGTCGGTGCGCCAGTCGCCGGACTCCATCACCTGCAGGATCCCCGCGCCGTACGAGCCCGGCTTGGAGCCGAAGATCCGCGTGGTCGAGCGCCGCTCGTCGCCGTGCTCGGCGAGGTCGCGCTGCGTGTGCGCGCGGACGTAGTTCCGGTCCTCGGGCTCCTCCAGCGCCGCGACCATGCGCACGGCGTCGTCCAGCATCGCCAGCACGTGGGGGAACGCGTCACGGAAGAAGCCGGAGATCCGCACCGTCACGTCGATGCGCGGACGGCCGAGCTCCTCCAGCGGGACGACCTCGAGGTCGTTCACGCGGCGCGAGGCCATGTCCCAGGCGGGGCGTACGCCGAGCAGCGCCAGCACCTCCGCCACGTCGTCGCCGGAGGTGCGCATGGCGCTCGTGCCCCACACCGACAGGCCCACGGACGACGGGTAGTCCCCGGTGTCGTCGAGGTAGCGCTGGACCAGCGAGTCGGCCATCGCCTGCCCGGTCTCCCACGCCAGCCGGCTCGGCACGGCGCGCGGGTCGACGGTGTAGAAGTTGCGCCCGGTCGGCAGCACGTTGACCAGGCCGCGCAGCGGTGAGCCCGACGGCCCAGCGGGGATGAACCCGCCGTCGAGGGCGTGCAGCACGGCGTCGAGCTCGTCGGTGGTCCGCGCGAGACGGGGTACGACGTGCTGCGCCGCGAAGCGCAGGCTCGCCTGGACCTCGGGTACGTCGCTCAGCGTCGCGGCCGTCTCGGGCGCCCAGCCGGCGTCCTCCATCGCCTGCACCAGCCCGCGGGCCTGCTCCTCGATCTCGTCGACGGCACCTGTCGACTCACTGCCCTCCTTGAGCCCCAGGGCCGTGCGCAGTCCCGGCACCGCGGCGGACTCCCCGCCCCACACCTGGGCCGCACGGAGCACCGCGAGCACGAGGTTGACCCGGGCCTCGCCGTCGGGCGCCTGCCCGAGCACGTGCAGGCCGTCGCGGATCTGGGCGTCCTTGATCTCGCACAGCCAGCCGTCGACGTGCAGCAGGAAGTCGTCGAACTCCTCGTCCTCGGGGCGCTCCTCCAGGCCGAGGTCGCGGTGCATCTCCGCGGCGTGCATCAGCGTCCAGATCTCCTGGCGGATCGCCGGCAGCTTCGCGGGGTCCATCGCCGCGATGTTGGCGTGCTCGTCGAGGAGCTGCTCGAGCTTGGCGATGTCGCCGTACGTCTCCGCGCGGGCCATCGGCGGCACCAGGTGGTCCACGATCGTCGCGTGCGCACGGCGCTTGGCCTGCGCACCCTCACCGGGGTCGTTGACCAGGAACGGGTAGATCAGCGGCAGGTCCATGATCGCCTGGTCGGTGGCGCACTCGGCGGACAGCGCGGCGTTCTTGCCCGGCAGCCACTCCATCGAGCCGTGCTTGCCGAGGTGGACGACGGCGTCGGCGCCGAAGCCGTACTTCAGCCAGCGGTACGCCGCCAGGTAGTGGTGGCTCGGCGCCATGTCCGGGTCGTGGTAGATCGCGACCGGGTTCTCGCCGAAGCCGCGCGGCGGCTGGATCAGCAGCACCACGTTGCCGGCGGTGATGGTGGCCAGCACGATCTCGTCGGCGTCGTTGACGAAGAGCTTGCCGGGCGCAGGCCCCCACGCCTCGACCACGTCCTCCATGAGCGGGACGGGCACGTCCGCGGTCCAGCGCTTGTAGTCGTGGGCGCTGACGCGCACGTGGGCGTCCGTGAGCTGGCCCTGGGTCAGCCACTCCTCGTCCTGGCCGCCGGCGTCGATGAGTGCGTGGATCAGCGTGTCGCCGGCCACGGTGTCGTCCTCGACGTCGAGGCCCGGGATCGCGCCGTCCGGGCCGAGGTCGTAGCCGGCCTCGCGCATCCGGCGCAGCAGCCGGATCGTCGAGACCGGGGTGTCCAGGCCGACGGCGTTGCCGATCCGGCTGTGCTTGGTGGGGTACGCCGACAGCATCAGCGCGACCTTGCGGTCCTTCGTGGGGATGCTCCGCAGCCGGGCGTGGTTGACCGCGATGCCCGCGACCCGGTCGCAGCGCTCGGCGTCGGCGACGTAGTGGGGCAGCCCGTCCTCGTCGATCTCCTTGAAGCTGAACGGCACGGTGATGATCCGGCCGTCGAACTCCGGGATCGCGATCTGGTTGGCCGAGTCCATCGGGGTCACCCCGTCGTCCGAGGCCTCCCACTCGGCGCGGCTGCTGGTGAGGCACAGGCCCTGCACGATGGGGATGTCGAGGGCCGCCATCCGCTCGACGTCCCACGCCTCGTCGTCGCCGCCCGCGCTGGCGCCGGCGGGCGTCGTACCCCCGGCGGCGAGGACGGTGACCACCAGCGCGTCCAGCCGCGCGAGCTCGTCGTACAGGTCGTCGGGGGCGCTGCGCAGGCTCGAGGAGAAGATCGGTACGCCGACCGCGCGCCCGGTGCGGTCGATCGCGTCGCACAGGTCGTGGGCGAAGCGGTCGTTCCCGCTCATCTGGTGGGCGCGGTAGAACAGCACGCCGACGCGCGGGAGGTCGCCGTCAGTGGTCGAGGCCGACTCAGCGCTCGCTGCGCTGTCGGGGCTCGCGCCCTGGTAGGTGGTCGAGCCCTGGTAGGTGGTCGAGCCCGACCGAGCGTTAGCGAGGGAGGACGTCGAGACCTCCGGCCGCTCCACCACACCCCACGCCGGCACCTGCGCCGGGGGCTCGAAGCCCTCACCCGTCAGCAGCACCGTGTCGGAGAGGAAGGCGTGCAGCTGGGCGAGGTTCGCCGGACCGCCCTCGGCGAGGTAGCGGTGCGCCTCGGTGGCGACGCCGGTCGGCACGCTGGACATCTCCATCAGCGCCGCGTCCGGCTGCTGCTCGCCGCCGAGCACGACCATCGGCATCCCGGTGTCCTTGATCCTCGCGAACCCGCTGCACAGGTCCTGCGGGGAGCCGAGGATCCGCCCGACGACGAGGTCGGCCCCCTCGATCGTGGCGGCCATCGACTGGTGCCCCGGCCGTGCCGGGTTGGCCCACACGTAGTCGGCGCCCTGCTCGCGCGCAGCGCGCGCCGAGAGCAGGTCGGTGTCGGAGGTGGAGAGCAGGGCGATGCGCATGGTGTCCTCCGGGGGTTCGCGCCCCCTTGGTCGAAGTGAGGTACGCGCACGCGCGGTGTCTGGCTCGGGCCGGTCGTGCTGGCCCTCACAGTGGCGGAACCGCCCCGGACTCGCGCCGGGTTCCCGCGTCGTACGCCGGTCCGGCCGAGCCTAGTCGAGCCGCCGGGCACGGGGCGCCCGCGCCCGCTGGGGGCCGCTCGAGCGCAGATACCAGGCGGTCGAGCCCGATGCGAGCGCAGCGAGCGAGGCCTGTCCTGAGCAGCGAGCGAAGCGAGCGCGTCGAAGGGACGTCGAGACCACCTTCACCTCCCCAACGCCGGCGACCCTCGCGCCGCCAGGTCGTCCGGGGTGATCGGGAGGATCTCGATGTCGTCAGCGAGGTGCACGGGCTCGATCAGCGCACCGATGAGGGGCTGTCCGCCTCGGAGGCGGAGGCGTGCGCCGAGCTCCACGCCCTCGGGGACGGCGTCCAGCCGGTGTGGGCGCGCTCCCTCGCAGACCGATCTTGCGAGGCGAGCTGCACGACGAGGCTCGCGCGGGCCGGTGAGCCCTCTTTCCGGAGAGTGGTGGCTCACCCACCGCTGAGACAGCATGGGCCCATGGACGCCACCCAGCTCCGCGCGATGCAGAAGCCGCTCAAGTCCAGGTACGCCGAGGACCCCGGCGCCGCGAACGTCCCGCTCAAGGCGGTCGCCCGGCTCGAGGGTGACGGGATCGTCTGTCAGGTCGACACCTGGGCGGGTACGACGCGCGCCGGCCTGCACACCTCGACCGGCGGCGACGGCTCCGACGCCTGCTCCGGCGACATGCTGCTGGAGGCGATCGCCGGGTGCGCGGGCGTGACCCTGCGCAGCGTCGCCACGGCGATGCGCGTCGAGCTCCGCGAGGCGCGTGTCGAGGTCGAGGGCCACTTCGACGCCCGCGGCACGCTCGGCCTCAGCAAGGAGATCCCCGTCGGGCTGACCGACGTGACGATGACGTTCGTCGTCGACACCGACGCAGACGACAAGACGGTCGAGCGGCTCTGCGAGCTGGCGGAGCGGTACTGCGTCGTCGCGCAGACCCTGCGTACCCCGCCCGAGGTGACCGTCGCGCACCGGCGGGAGACGCCCTAGCCTCGGGCTCATGGCTCGTCTGCTGATCGTCCACCACTCCCCCACCCCGACCGTCCGGTCGCTGACCGACGCGGTGGTGGCCGGCGCGAACGACGACGCCATCGAGGGGGTCGAGGTCGTGGTCGAGGAGGCGCTGGAGGCCACCGCGGACGACGTGCTCGCCGCCGACGGCTACCTGCTCGGCACCACCGCCAACTTCGGCTACATGTCCGGCGCGCTCAAGCACTTCTTCGACTCGATTTTCCTCGAGGCCGGCGGGGCGCTGAGCGACGACGGCTCGGCGGCCGACGGCGCGGGCGCGCCGAAGCCGTACGCCCTGTGGGTCCACGGCAGGTACGACACCGAGGGTGCCGTCCGCTCCGTGACCTCGATCGTGCAGGCGCTGGCGTGGAAGCAGTCCGCGGAGGTGCTCTCGGTGCTCGGTGACGTGGGCGACGCCGAGCGTGAGGCGGCGTACGAGCTCGGCGGCACGCTCGCGGCGCTGCTGATGGACTGACGGCCGGACCTACCGGTCGGCCGATAGCCTGGCGCCGCCATGTCCTCCTCCCCTGCCAGCGCCGCCAGCCTGATCGCGACCACACTCGCGCTCACGGTGCTGCTCGGCGCCTGCGCGGACGGCGGGGACGACGACCGGATCGGCGAGCGCAGCGCGGGCACGGCGGCGCCGAAGGCCGGCGAGTGCCGCGACCTCACGGCGGAGGATCTCGCGCAGAGCTCCGACGACACCCCCGTCGTCGCGTGCGAGGAGGTGCACACGGCGCAGACGTTCGCGGTCGGCGAGTTCCCGGACGCCGTCGCCGCCGCGGGCTACGACGCGAGGGTCCTCGGCAGGTACATGTACGACACCTGCGGGACGGCGTACCTCCGCTTCCTCGGTGGCGACGACTCGGCCGCGCTGCGCTCGCTGTTCGGCTGGGCCTGGTTCCGGCCCTCGCCGAGCGACTGGAAGGCGGGCAAGCGCTGGTACCGCTGCGACCTCGTCGGCGGCCCCGGCGTGGCCGCCGGCGCCGACTCCGGCGCGAAGGCCGAGCTGACCGCGCTCCCCACGACCGCACGCGGCTACCTGGCCGGGGACCCGACCACGTCGCCGCACCAGGAGTGGACGCTGTGCGCTCGCGGGACCACGTTCAAGGGCTCCGCCAAGGTGCCCTGCTCGACCGACCACGACTGGCGGGCGGTGACCACGATCAAGCTCGGTGGTCCCCGGGACCGCTGGATCGGTGAGCGCCTCGCCCAGGTCCGGAGCAGTGAGTACTGCTCGGACTCCGTGCGCGCCTACCTGAAGTACCCGGTCGAGGACTTCGACTACGCCACCACGGTCCTCGGGCAGGCCGAGTGGCAGACCGGCAACCGGCGCTCAGTGTGCTGGGCGCGCACCACGACCTGAGGACCCCCCATGAGCCTCCTCCGTACGAAGGCCGGCACCGTGCTGGCCGCCGCGACCCTGCTCGGCGCGACCGCCTGCGCGGGCTCGACCTCCGACGCCGACGTCGCGACCACCCGAGCCCCGTCCTCGGCGGACACCAGCGCGTCCTCGGCGGCCCCGTCCGCGAGCGCGTCCTCGAGCACGCCGCCACGGACGCCCCGGGTCGGCGAGTGCTACCGGATGGACTACGGCGACGCCACGGCCGCGGTCTCCGACGACCAGCCGGTCGACTGCAGTCAGCCGCACACCACCCAGACGGCGTACGTCGGCACCATCGACCCGTACCAGGACGGGCACCTGCTGGCCGTCGACTCCGACCGGGTGCAGCAGCGGATCGCCCAGGCCTGCCCGGCGAAGGTGGACGCGTACGTCGGCGGCGACACCGAGCAGCGCCGGCTCAGCCGGGTCCGCGCGATCTGGTTCAGCCCGACGCTGCAGCAGTCGGACGCCGGCGCGAGCTGGTACCGCTGCGACGCCGTGGCCGTACGCTCCGAGGACACCCTGGCGTCGCTCCCGACCCGGATGAAGGACGCGCTGGGCACGCCTCGTGGCGACAAGCTGGCCACCTGCGGCACGGCGGCGCCGGACAAGCCGGCCTTCAAGCGCGTCACCTGCGACCAGAAGCACACCTGGGAGGCGATCTCCAGCGTGGACCTGCCCGAGGACGCCGCCTACCTCGGCAAGGCGGCGGGCAAGGACGCCGACGCCCGCTGCAAGGACGAGGCGGCCGACCGGGCCGACGACCCGTTGAGCTTCACCTGGTCCTTCCAGTGGCCCACCAAGGAGGACTGGCAGTCCGGCCAGCGCTGGGGCCTGTGCTGGGTGCCGAGCTGACCTCCGCTCAGAAGCCCAGGCGTCGCAGCTGCTTGGGGTTGCGCTGCCAGTCCTTGGCGACCTTCACCCGCAGCTCCAGGTAGGCCGGGGTGCCCAGCATCGCCTCGATCTGGCGGCGGGCGTCCGCACCGACCTGCTTGAGACGGGCGCCCTTGCGGCCGATGACGATCCCCTTCTGGGAGTCGCGCTCGACGTAGACGATCGCGTGGATGTCCAGCAGCGGCTTGTCCTCGGGCCGGTCCTCGCGCAGCCCCATCTCCTCCACGACGACGGCGATCGAGTGCGGCAGCTCGTCGCGCACGCCCTCCAGCGCCGCCTCACGGACCAGCTCGGCCACGATCGACTCCTCGGGCGCGTCGGTGAGCTCGCCGTCGGGGTAGAACGCCGGCCCCGGCGGCATCCGCTGGGCGAGCAGGTCGGTGAGCAGGTCGACCTGGTCGCCGGAGGTCGCCGAGACCGGCACGATCTCCGCCCAGTCGGTGCCGGTCTCGCGGCCCAGCTCGGCGATGTCCAGCAGGTGCTCGGCGACCCGCTGCGGGTCGGCGAGGTCGGTCTTGGTGGCCACGGCGAGCGTCGTCGTACGGCCCACCTTGGCCAGCTCGGCGACGAGGTACCTGTCCCCCGGGCCGATCTTCTGGTCGCAGGGGAAGCACACGGCGACGACGTCGACCTCCGCCCAGGTGGTGCGGACGAGGTCGTTGAGCCGCTCGCCGAGCAGGGTGCGCGGCCGGTGCAGGCCAGGGGTGTCGACGAGGATCAGCTGGACGTCCGGGCGGTGCACGATGCCGCGCACGGTCGTCCGCGTGGTCTGCGGCCGCGACGACGTGATCGCCACCTTCTGCCCCACGATCGCGTTGGTCAGCGTCGACTTGCCGGCGTTCGGGCGCCCGACGAAGCAGGCGAAGCCGGAGCGGAACTCAGGCGTCACTCGGGACTCCTCTCGTGCGCGGGACGCGGGTCGACCCGACGGGTCTGCCGTGCCCGCCCCTGCGACCAGTAGCCCATCACGTCGAAGCGGTCGGTGCCGAACCCGACGTCGCGGCGCAGGTGGCGCCGGATCTCGCGCATCTGCGCGGACTCCCCCGCCATCCAGAAGTAGCCCGGCCCCTCGGGCCAGTCGATGCCGGCCACCACCTCGGCCAGCGCGGACTCGTCCGGGCCCGGAGGCTCCAGCCAGGTGACGTCGGCGCGGGCCTCGTCCAGGTCCGGGTACGACTGCCGCGTCCCGGCCGGCACCTCGAGGAGGACCCGTGGGCGGCCCGGGAGGTCGGTGGTCTCCTCGACGACCCGGGCGATCGCCGGCAGCGCCGTCAGGTCGCCCACCAGCACCAGCCACCCGGCGTCCTCGGGCGCGGCGTACGAGCCCTTCGGCGCCGAGACGCCGACGTCCTGACCCACGCAGTCGGTCTGGGCCCACCGCGTCACGAGGCCCTCGGCGTGCACGACGACGTCCACCACGATCCGCCCTCCACGGGCGGCGCGGACGGTGTAGTAGCGGGTCTGGAACTGGTCGGGCAGCCGCAGCGCGACCCACTCGTCGAGCACGCCGGTCGAGGTCCACTCCTGCCTCGGCTCGAGGACGAGCCGCACCAGGTGGTCGCTGAGCACGGTCCGCTCGACGACCCGCGCCGGGACCGGCTCGCCCGGGCGCTCAGCCACGGTCGGTGACCCGCAGGCGGCCGTCCTCGCCGATCGCCAGCGTCGCGGTGTGCAGCCGCCGGCCGTACCGCGGGTAGCCGATCCGACCGGCGTCCCAGGCGGCGTACGCCATCATCAGCCGACCGTCGGGCCCCATCACCGGCGACGGGCCTCCGGGGCCCTCGACGCCGCCTCCGCTGGCCAGGAGCGGGCGGGTGCTCGGTCGCTCGCACGGGCCGGACGGCCCACGGCAGACGGCGTACCCGACGGCGTAGTCGGCGGCGCGGTACTCGTTGGCGGAGTAGAAGAGGTACGTCAGCCCGTTGACCCGGATCATCGCCGGGTTCTCGATGACGTTGCCCTCCCAGGACAGCTCGGTGTGCAGCAGCTCGGTCGCGCTGGAGCCGTCCGCGAAGCCGGTGCCCTCGGCGTCGAGCCGGCGCGACCAGAGCCGGGTCGGTGCGCGGCCGACGACGCCCTCGGTCTTCCACAGCAGGTACGGCGTGCGCCCGGCGACGTACACCTGCGGGTCGATCGCACCCTGGTCGGACGGGCAGACCAGCGGACCCGAGGAGCTGTCGGTGAAGGGGCCCGCGGCCGAGGAGGAGGTCGCGAGAGTGAGGCAGCGCTTGGGCTTCGAGCCGCCGGAGACGGGGACGGCGTACGCCGCGACGAAGTGGTCACGGACCCAGGCGACGTCCGGTGCCCACGTGCGCGACACGGTCCGCCCGCCGATCCGCACCGAGCGCGCCCACCCGACCGCGCGGGGCAGGGCGTCGCCGACCGCCGCCCAGGTCTTCAGGTCGGTGGACTTGACCGTCGGCAGGTTCAGGTTCGAGGTGTTCGTGGCGTACGCGTAGTAGGTGTTGCCCGCCCGGACCACCGACGGGTCCGGGAAGTCGCCGACGTAGCGCGCCCCGCTCACCTGCGGCACCCCGCCCGCTCCGACCGCGGGCTGCGACCCGGGCAGCACCACCAGCGCCGCCCCCGCCACGACGGTGGCGAGGGCGGCGAGCAGGCGGGAGCGGAGTGTGAGCACGGTGGGGAGAGACTAGGACAGCCAGGTGGGTCGCAGCGGGAAGTCCGCACGACCCGAGGCGTCCGGCTTCACCGCGAGCACCTGGTGCAGCTGGATCTCGTTGATCTCGAAGCCGACCTGCGAGCCGGCCATGTACAAGCCCCACACCCGCGCCGTGCCCTCGCCCACCTCGGCGACGCACTCGTCCCAGTTGTCCTCGAGGTTGCGACACCAGCCGGCGAGCGTCATCGCGTAGTGCTCGCGGAGGTTCTCCTCGTGACGCACCTCGAGCCCGAGGTCCTGCATCGTGGAGATGATCCGTCCGGAGCCGGTGAGCTCCCCGTCGGGGAAGACGTACCGGTCGATGAACGCGCCCGCGCCGCCGTCCGAGCGGTTGTCCGCGCGGGTGATGCAGTGGTTGAGCAGCCGGCCGTGGTCCTTGAGCTTGTCGCGCAGGGCCGTGAAGTACGCGGGGTAGTTCTTGATGCCGATGTGCTCGGTCAGCCCGATCGAGGAGATCGCGTCGAACTCGCCCTCGGGCACGTCGCGGTAGTCCATGAACCGGATCTCGGCGAGGTCCTCGAGCCCCTCGCTCCTGATCCTCGCCTGCCCCCACTCGGCCTGCTGCTCGGAGAGGGTGACGCCGATGGCCTTGACGCCGTACTCCTTGGCGGCGTGGCGGACCATGCCGCCCCAGCCGCAGCCGACGTCGAGCAGCCGCTGGCCGGCCTGCAGACCGAGCTTGCGCGCGACGAGGTCGTACTTGAAGAACTGCGCCTCCTCCAGCGTCGCGGTCTCGCTCGGGAAGCAGGCGCAGGTGTAGGTCATCGACGGGCCGAGGACCAGCTCGTAGAACCGGTTGGAGACGTCGTAGTGGTGGTGGATCGCCTCGGCGTCGCGGGTCATGGAGTGCCGCACGCCCTCCATCAGACGGCGCCAGCGCGGCATCATCTCCTGCGGCGGCGGGGGCGGCGGCACGAGGTTGGACAGCCCGACGTGGCGCAGCATGCGCAGCAGCTCGGCGGGGGGCGGCATCTCGAAGTGGGTGTGCTCCTTGAGCGCGGAGATCGCCGGGTAGGGGTTGCCGGGGTGGGTGCCGGAGATCTGCAGGTCGCCGGCGACGTACGCCCGCGCCAGCCCGAGGTCGCCCGGCGCGGTCAGCAGGTAGCGCAGGCCACGCTCGTTGGCCAGGTGCAGTCCGACCGGGGAGTCCTCCGGGCCGGCGGAGGAGCCGTCGTACGCGGTGAAGCGCAGCGGCATGCCGCCCTTGAGCAGCCGGTCGACCAGGGCGCCGATGGACAGCTGGTCGGAGCCGGTGCTGCGGGGCTCACCGGGTCGGGTCTTCATGTCGGTCATCCGCGTCGTACCGCCTTGTCGTAGAGGGTGGGGAATCGGCCGTCGGGGTCGTAGACGCCCTTGACGGCCTCGAGGTTGGGCCCGCCGTAGAGCCGGTCGAACTCGCTCCGGTCGTAGAAGGCCTCGCTGTAGAGGGACTTGTGGCCGCCGAGAGCGCGCACCTCGCGCTCGATCGCACGGTTGGTCGGCGCCTGCGCCGCCTCGGGACCGACGTGGACGGTGCCCCAGAAACCGGCGTTGACGTAGGTGGTCCCCGCCTCGAGCGGGTACGACGGCCACGCGTGCGCCGGGGTCTCCGGCGTGTCGCGCAGCCGGAGCGGGCACAGCCACACCGGCCGCATGCCCACGGAGTCGTCGAACCACTCCAGGAACTCGGGCAGCCGCTCGACGGGCACCTCGATGTCCTGGATGACCTTCTCGCGCTTCGGCCGCCCGGCCCGGCGGTCGAGGAAGTCGGCGACGCCGTACTTCGTGTCCAGCCCGACCAGCTTGTGGTAGACGTCGCTGCGCTTCCAGCGCCGCGGCCACAGCGCACGGACGACGGGGTTCTTCAGCCCGAACGCACCCGAGCACCAGAACCAGTCGGTGTCCCAGCGCCACAGGTAGTCGTAGGCGGTCAGCAGGTCGGTCTCGCGGTGCTGCAGCGACTGGTAGAAGATCCGGTCCCTGGTGTAGTCCGAGGTCTGTGCGCCGGGCGCCGGCTCCTCGCGCCAGCGGGCGAGCGTGAGGTACGCCTCGCCCGGCTCGAAGAAGACGCCGTCCAGGCCGTCGACGCGCCGGCCGTCGTACTCCCTCGTGTCGACGATCTCCCCGATCGTCTTGGCCAGCAGGCCCATGTCGTCGAAGCGGAGGTGCTGCAGCTCGACCAGCGGCGCGATCGGCTCGAGCTCGATGCGGAGCCTGGTCGCGTAGCCGAGCGAGCCGTACGAGTTGGGGAACGTCGCGAACAGCTGCGCGTGCTCGTTGTCGGGCGTGGCGGTGACCACCTCGCCCGCGCCGGTGAAGACGTCCATCTCCAGGACCGACTCGTGCGGCAGCCCGTTGCGGAACGACGTCGACTCGATCCCCATGCCGGTGACCGCGCCGCCGAGGGTGATCGTGCGCAGCTGCGGCACCACCAGCGGGATCAGCCCGTGCTGGAGGGTCGCGTCGACGAGGTCCTCGTAGGTGCACATGCCCTGGACGTCGGCCGTGCGAGCCTGCGGGTCGACGGAGATCACACCCGTCAGGCCGCTGACGTCGAGCCCCGGGGTCTGCACCGCGTCGCGGGGCCGGAAGAGGTTCGACGTCCGCTTCGCGAGGCGTACCCGCTGGCCCGGAGCGATGGCGTCGTACGACGCCTTGAGCCTTGCGACGGCCTGCTCGTGCCGCTCCCGTCCCACCTCTGCCACAGCCAGCCAGCGTAGACCTGCCCGCCGACGGCATCCACACGGGTCGTGCGCCTGAGATGACCCCAGGGCATCACCTCAGGCACACGACCCGACGGGACCGTAGATCGCCTCGGGCGCGCCGGTGACCAGCGCCCAGTAGCGGTCGCCGTACGACCAGTGCCACCACTCGGTCGGGTAGTTGACCAGGCCGGCTCCGCCCAGTGCCGCCGCCAGGACCTCGCGGTGGCGCCGACCGGTCTCGGAGATGCTGGTCGCCGCGAAGTAGCAGGCGCCGCCGCTCTCCTCGGGCGTCGCGTCGACCTCGGTGCCCATGTCCAGCCGGGTCCCGGACTCGTCGACGAGGGTCAGGTCGACGGCCGCGCCCGAGACGTGGGGTGCGACGGCGGGCGGCGAGACGTACTGGCTGGCGGCCATGAACACGTCGTGGTCCGACAGCGAGGGGTCGGCGTCGGCCAGACGGCGCCGGTGACGGTCGAACGCGGCCTCCTGGACGGCGAAGGGCCGGTAGCCCTCGATGATCAGCAGCCCGTACGGCTCGGGCAGGAGCCGGCGTGCCTGGCCGAGACGCTCCGCGACGCCCGCGCGGAGGAGGAAGTAGTCCGGGTGGCGCTGGCTCTTGTCGGGATGCACGTGCAGGCCCAGGTCGCGCACGTCGACCAGCGGCTCGCCGTTGTCGACGGCGGCCAGCGAGGTGACGCGCGGGTCGCCCATGAGGACCACACCGGGTGGGACCGGCATCAGGTCGCGGTGGTCTCGCGCACGTCGCCCTTGGGGTCGCCGCGGTGGACCGGCACACCGTCGCCGCCGAAGTCCCGGACCGCCGCCACGTCGGACTCGGCCACCGCGCCGGCATCGGTGAGCACGACGACGGACTCCAGACCCTTGCTCCCCGAGGCGACGGCCATCGCGACGGCGACGCCGACCGCGCTGACCTGCAGGGAGGGGAGGTCGACGGTCGCGGCGGCGTACGTCCGCCCGTCGGAGTCGCGCACCGCGGCGCCCTCGGCGGCCTGGGTACGGCCGCGCGTCGCGCGGGCCAGCGTGACCAGCTTGCGGTCCTCGGGGTCCTCGAGATCCATGCAGCTCAGCCTAGGGGACCAGCAGCGCGGCGCTCCTCAGGAACGGCAGCCCGACCGCCGGGGAGCCCAGCGCGCACACGAACAGCCCGGTCGAGACACGCTCCACGAACGCCCACGCCGCGACCCGAGCCGGATCGGCGCCGGCCTGGTCCGCCACCAGCGCCACCCACCCGCGGTGCAGATCCGCAGCGGACGGGTGCTCCAGCAGCCGCCGGCTGTGGTCGCGCAGCACCACGCCGAGGTCGTACGCCGGCTCGACGACCAGACCGTCGGGGTCCACGAAGGCCCAGCCACCGCCGGGGCGGCGCAGCAGGTTGCCGGGGTGGGCGTCGCCGTGGGCGAGGACACCGGCCGCCGGGTCGTACGCCGCCGACAGCGCCCGGGCCACCTCACCGGCTGCGTCGACGGTGCGGCGCACCTCGTCCGCCACCGCGGGTGCCACCAGCGCGACATGGCGCTCGAGGTCGGCCGCCAGCAGGGCCGCCTTGTCGACGGGCCGACGGCCGACCACCAGGCCGGCGGGCACCTGCCAGGCCCGACGCAGGGTCGTGACGAGGGCGCCGAACGCGTCCTCCGGTGAGGCGCCGGACCGCTCGAGCGGCTGTCCCAGCGCCTCCATCAGCAGCGCGTCGGGCTCCACCTCGTAGAGCCGTGCGTAGCCCGTTCCGTCGGCGGCGGCGAGCACCGGCGCCTCGTCGGCGAGGTCGGGGTCGGGCACCAGCACCTTGAGCACACGGGGGGCGCCGTCCCGGGTGCGCGCCGCGACGACGTACGACGCCGACCCGCCCGCCAGCGGACGACCCAGCTCGAGCCCCCACTGCTCGCACAGGTCCTCGAGGCGACCCGGCAGCCGCTCGGCCCAGTCCGCTCCCCGTGCTCCGAGCCGGGCGACCCGTGCTCGTACCAGCGGCTGGAGCCGCACGCTCACCGGGTCGGCTCGGGCACCTCGACGACGGCCGGTGCCCGGCTGATGAGGACCGAGCCGATCCGGTTGCGCCGCCCGGACGTGGACTCGGCCTCGAGGCGCAGACCGGCGATGTCGACCCGCGACCCGGGCAGCGGGACCTTCCCCAGGTGCTTGGCCATCAGGCCACCGACCGAGTCGATCTCGTCGTCGACGATGCGGATCCCGACGAGGTCCTCCAGGTCGTCGACCGGGAACCGCGACGACACCCGGAACAACCCCTCGGGCAGCTCCTCGACGTCCTGGCCGGCCGCGTCGTGCTCGTCGGCGATCTCGCCGACGATCTCCTCGAGGATGTCCTCGATGGTGACCAGACCGGCGGTGCCGCCGTACTCGTCGACGACCATAGCGATGTGCCTGCGGTCGGCCTGCATCTCGCGCAGCAGGTCGTCGGCCGGCTTGCTGTCCGGCACGTGCAGGACCGGGCGCATCACCGACTCGACGGGATCCTTGCGGGCGTCGTTGCGGTCGAAGAGCCGCTGGCTGATGTCCTTGAGGTAGGCGAAGCCGACGACCTCGTCGAGGTCCTCCCCGATCACGGGGAGCCGGGAGTAGCCGCTGCGCAGCAGCAGGGACATCGTCTGGCGCAGGGTCTTGTGCCGCTCCACGAAGACGACGTCGGTCCGCGGCACCATCACCTCCCTGGCGATGGTGTCGCCGAGCTCGAAGACGGAGTGGATCATCGCCCGCTCCTCGCCCTCGATCAGCTGCGAGGCCTCGGCCAGGTCGACCAGCTCGCGCAGCTCGGCCTCGGAGGCGAACGGGCCCTCGCTGAACCCGCGGCCCGGCGTGATCGCGTTGCCGACCAGGATCAGCAGGCGCGGCCCGGGACCGAGCACCCTCGTCAGCACACGCAGCGGCCCGGCCGAGAGCAGGGCCACCCGTTCGGCGTGCTGGCGTCCCAGGGTCCGCGGAGCCACCCCGATCAGGACGAAGGAGACCACCAGCATCACCGCGATGGCGACCAGGATCGAGGGCCAGCGTCGGGTCAGGACCGTCGAGGTGTCCGAGCCCCCGAGCGTGTCGAGCACCAGCACCGTCGCGAGCACGATGGCGCTGATCTCGGCCAGCAGGCGCAGCAGCAGCGTCGTCGACAGCACACGAGGGGGGTCCTCGGTCACGGCGAGGAGGGCACGAGCGCCCGGCCGCTGCTCGGCCACCAGCTCCTCCGCCCGTGCGCGGGAGAACGCCGAGAGTGCGGCCTCCGCGCTGCTGAGCAGACCCGCCACGACCACGAGAGCCGCGGCCACCACGACCAGGAGGAGGTCGAGGCTCACCCGGGCTCCCCCTGCCACTCGGCCAGCAGGCGGGCCTGCAGACCGAACATCTCCGCGTGCTCCTCCGGCTCGGCGTGGTCGTAGCCGAGCAGGTGGAGGATGCCGTGCACGGTCAGCAGGTCCAGCTCGTCGACGACGCCGTGCCCGGCGGTCTCCGCCTGGGCCGCAGCGACCACCGGACAGAGCACGAGGTCGCCGAGGACACCCTCCTCGGGGTCCTCGTTGACCTGCCCGGGCCGCAGCTCGTCCATCGGGAAGGCCAGCACGTCGGTCGGGCCCTCCTTGTCCATCCACTTCGCGTTGAGCTCCGCGATGGTGTCCTCGTCGACGGCGGTGACGCACAGCTCGGCCTGCGGGTGCACCCGCATCCGGTCCATCACGAACCGTGAGAGCCGCTGGGTCCGCCCGACGTCGACGCCGTGACCGGACTCGTCGAGCACCTCGATGCTCACGTCGGACTCCTCCTCAGCCACGGGGGCCCGCAGGGCCGGGGCGCTGGCGGGCCTGCTGCTCGGCGTCGTGGGCGTCGTAGGCCGCCACGATCTCGGCGACCAGCCGGTGGCGTACGACGTCGTTGGCGGTCAGCCGGTTGAACGAGAGGTCCTTGATCCCGTCGAGGATGTCCTCGACCACCCGCAGGCCCGACCGCACGCCGCTGGGGAGGTCGACCTGCGTGACGTCGCCGGTGACCACGATCTTGGACCCGAAGCCCAGCCGGGTCAGGAACATCTTCATCTGCTCCGGCGAGGTGTTCTGCGCCTCGTCGAGGATGATGAAGGCGTCGTTGAGGCTGCGACCGCGCATGTACGCCAGCGGTGCGACCTCGATGGTCCCCGCGGCCATCAGCTTCGGGATCGTCTCGGGGTCGAGCATGTCGTGCAGCGCGTCGTAGAGCGGCCGGAGGTACGGGTCGATCTTCTCCGACAGCGTCCCGGGCAGGTAGCCGAGGCTCTCGCCGGCCTCGACCGCGGGCCGGGTCAGGATGATCCGGTTGACCTGCTTGTTCTGCAGCGCCTGGACCGCCTTGGCCATGGCGAGGTACGTCTTGCCCGTCCCGGCCGGCCCGATCCCGAACACGACCGTGTGCTTGTCGATCGCGTCGACGTACCGCTTCTGGTTCAGCGTCTTGGGACGGATCGTCCGGCCCCGGTTCGACAGGATGTTGAGGCTGAGGACGTCGGCGGGCCGCTCGGTCGTCTCGGCGCGCAGCATCCCGATGGCGCGCTCGACGGTCTCGGTGGTGACCGCCTGGCCGGTGCGCAGGATGGTGACGAGCTCCTCGAGGAGACGCTCCACGAGCGCCGCCTCGGGCGGCTCGCCGGTCAGCGTGATCCGGTTGCCGCGGACGTGGACGTCGAGGTCGAAGGACTGCTCGATCAGGCGGAGGTGCTCGTCGCCCGGTCCGAGCAGCGCCACCATGTCGATGCTGTTCGGCACCGTGACCACGTGTCCCGGTGCGGGGACGGTGGAGCGTGGCGTGTCGGTGCGGTCGTGGTGCTGGGTCATGGATGCCCGGTGGGGCCCTCTCGGTGCGGGATCGCGGCGCACCCATCGTAGGTGAGCCACCAGGAGTGGTCACCCGTGAAACCACGGGGAGACGCCGGCGCATTCCACCGCCCGGGCGAGGGGCCGATCAGCGTCCCGGCAGCGCGACGAGGAAGCCGCCGAACTCGGTGATGATCCTCAGGCCCGTGAGCAGCAGCGGCAGGGTGAGCACGGCCAGCGCGACCCAGGCGACGACCTTGTGCGACCGCTTGTCCCCCCGCAGGTGCGCGAAGAAGGCCACCTGCGACCCCTCGACGGTGTTGCGGTCCAGCCCGATCCGGGCGGCCTCGGGGGTGCCGAACGGCGTCCCCGGTCCCCAGCGGGCCGGTGTCGGGTCGCCGTCCTCGAACCACACGCCCGGCGCGGACTCGCCCGCGACGTAGCGGTAGCGCTCCCAGTCCGCACCCGGGTCCTGCTCGCGACCATGGGTCATGACCCCATCGTGCCTCACCGCGGGCCGACGCGCGCGCCTTCGTCTCGACTCAGCCGGGCGGCCAGCCCAGCTCGCGACCACCGAGCAGGTGCAGGTGCACGTGGAAGACGCTCTGGCCGGCCGCCTCGCCGGTGTTGAGGACCAGGCGGTACGCCTCCCCCAGCCCCTCGTCCGCGGCGACCTCGTGCGCGGTGCGTACCAGCGCGGCGAGGGTCTCCGGCTCGTCCTGGGCCAGCGCCGCGGCGTGGGGGTGGTGGTTGCGCGGCACCACCAGCACGTGGGTCGGCGCCTGTGGCGACACGTCGCGGAAGGCGACGGTGGACTCGGTCGTGCGGAGCACCTCGGCGGGGACCTCCCCGGCGACGATCCGGCAGAACAGGCACTCGCTCCGTGGCTCGCTCACCGGTTCACCGTAGCCCCGCGTACGAGCCTCGACCGGCGCAGCGGTCGAGGAGGAGGCCGAGCGGGTCCGCGCGTTGCTCCGCGTCCCGGCCGAGCAGGTGGAAGCATGAGACGCGTGGGACACAACCGGACTGCCGTGGTCGTGATCAGCCTGATCGTGCTGGTCGTCGCACTCGTGGTGGGCGTACGACTGGCCACGAGCGGCTCCGAGGAGCCCGCCGCGGACACGACCCCCTCCACGTCGCCGACCCCGACGCCCAGCAGCGCGCAGACCACGGACGTGGTCGTCCCGGTGTACTTCCTCGGCGCGAGCGCGGCGGGGCAGCGCCTGTTCCGGACCTCCCAGCGCTACGAGGCACCTGCCGACACCGCGACCTCTGTGGAAGGACGGTTGCAGGCGGCGGTGGCGGGCGCGGTCGCCGGCGACTCGACCGACTCCTCACGCACCTCGGCGTTCCCCGACGAGACGCAGGCGAAGGTCACCCGCGAGAACGGGGACGTCACCGTCGACCTGACCGGCACCGACCTCGAGGCCAGCGGTGACAGCGGCACACCCGAGGCCGGCGCCCTCGCGCTGCAGTCGGTGGTCTGGACGGTCGACGCCGTGCTGGGCGAGGACACACCCGTCACCTTCACGGTCGGCGGCGCCGCCGTCGACAGCGTGCTCGGGGCCGACACCTCGACCGCCGTGACGAAAGGCGACGAGCTGAGCACCCTCGGCCTGGTGCAGGTCGACTCCCCCGGACCGGACGCCGTCTCCTCGCCGTTCACGGTGTCGGGCCGGGCGGCGGCCAACGAGGCCGCACTGACCTGGCGGCTGGAGTCGCAGGACGGGAGCGTCGTCCAGCAGGGCACCGCGACGACGCAGGAGTGCTGCACGTTCTCGCCGTACACCTTCGAGGTGACGGCGCCACCGGGCCGCTACACGCTCAGCGTCAGCGACGGGGACGCCTCGGGCGGTGGCGAGGGCGGCGGCCCGACGACCGACTCGCGCACGGTCACCGTCAGCTGAGGACCCGCACCTCGAGCGGCTCCTCGACCGCCGCACCCTCGTGCGCGGAGACCCGGAATGCCCGGGCGCCCGGTCGCGAGGACACCACCTCGACCAGCCGCTCGTCCTCGAACGAGAACGCGACGTCGTCGTCGCCTGCCACGCCGGCCGGGAAGCCGCCCGCGACCAGGGAGGTGTACGCCGGCTGCCGGCTCGCCTCGCCGTCGTAGTGCGGGCAGCAGGAGCCGGGCAGGATGCCCAGCCCGTCCGGCAGCGGCCGACTCGTGTCGACGAGGAAGGAGTCGGTGACCGACGCCTCGAACCAGCAGTTCATCCCCGCACTGACACCGGCGAGGACGGTGCCCGCGTCGTACGCCGAGCGCAGGGCGGTGTCGACCCCGTGCAGCCGCCAGACCGCGAGCAGGTTGGCGGTGCTCCCCCCACCGACGTAGACCACGTCCTGGGCCGCGAGGAACGCCTCGATGTCGTCGACCTCCCGCGGGAACAGCGTCAGCACGCTGGCCTCGGCCCGCTCGGGCGGGAAGGAGTCGTGGAACAGCTCGATCACCGAGTCGGCATCGCCGGACGCCGTGGGGACCAGGCAGATCCTGGGCCGCTCACGCCCGGTCAGCGAGAGCAGGTGCGCGTCCAGCGCCGAGCCGCGGTCGCCGGCCATCCAGCCGCCGCCGGCGTACGCCAGCACCCGCCGGGTCACGACCACCGCCGGGTGCGGGCGAGCAGCGCCGCCACGGCCGCGACGCCCGCCGTGGACGTACGCAGCACCGAGGACCCCAGGCGTACCGGCTCGGCGCCGACGGCGGCGAACGCGGCGAGCTCGGCCTCGGAGATGCCGCCCTCGGGACCGACCACGACCACGATCGAGCCACGGCCGGGGATGGGCAGGTTGCCGATCGGACCCGAGGCCGCCTCGTGCAGCACCACCGGCACCGACGCCTGCTCGAGCAGCTCGGCCACCCGGGTCGTGTCGGCCTGCTCCGTGACCTCGGGGACGAACGCGCGGCGCGCCTGCTTGGCCGCCTCGCGCGCCGTCGCCCGCCAGCGGGCCAGCGACCTCTCGGCACGCTCGGGTCGCCAGACGCCGACGCACCGCTCGGCGGCCCACGGGACGATCACGTCGGCGCCGACCTCGGTGAGCACCTCGACGGCGAGGTCGGCCCGCTCACCCTTGGGGATCGCCTGGACGACCGTCACCCGCGGCTCCTCGGCAGGAAGCTGCTCGACCGTCTCGACCCGCGCCGTGAGGTCCTTCTTGCCGGTCGCGGTCACGGCGACCTCGGCGGTGCCGCCGGTGCCGTCGACCAGCTGCAGGCGCTCGCCCTCGCGGACGCGGCGCACCACGACGGCGTGCCGGCCCTCGTCGCCGTCGAGGGTGACCTCGTCGCCGACCGCGAGGCCGGCGACGCCCGGGTGGAGGAACGTCGGCAGGCTCACTTGAACAGCCTGCCGAAGAACGACTTGTGCGCGGCCTCGACGCGACCGTCCGGCGACTCCTCGTCGCGGGCCTTGGCCAGCTCCCGCAGCAGGTCGCGCTGCTGGTCGTCGAGCCGTTGCGGCGTCTCCACCACGACGGTCACGACGAGGTTGCCGCGTCCGGTGCCGCGCAGGCTCGGCACGCCACGCCCGCGGACGACGTGCTCGGCGCCGGACTGCGTCCCGGCGCGCACGTCGAGCTCGTGGGAGACCTCGAGCTCGGGGTCCGAGGACTCCAGGTCGGCCTCGAGCAGCGGCAGGGTCAGCGTGGTGCCCAGCGCCGCCGCGGTCATCGGGACGGTGACGTGGCACAGCAGGTCGGCCCCCTGGCGCGTGAACACGTCGTGCGAGCGGACGGCGATCTCGACGTACAGGTCACCGGCGGGCCCGCCGCCGGGTCCGACCTCGCCCTCCTCGGAGAGCTGGACCCGGGTGCCGGTGTCGACGCCGGCCGGGATCTTCACCGTCAGCGCGCGGCGCGAGCGGACCCGGCCGTCGCCGGCGCACTCGCGGCAGGGGTCCGGGATCAGCTCGCCGTACCCGCGGCAGGCCGCGCACGGCCGCAGCGTGCGGACCTCGCCCAGGAACGAGCGCTGCACCTGCTGCACCTCGCCGTGGCCGTGGCACGTCTCGCACACGACCGGGGTGCTGCCCGGCGCGGCGCCGGACCCCTCGCAGGTCGAGCAGGTGACCGCGGTGTCGACCTTCAGCTCGCGGGTGGTGCCGAAGGCCGCCTCGGCCAGGCTGACGTCGAGACGGACCAGCGCGTCCTGGCCGCGCCGGACCCGGCTGCGCGGGCCGCGCCCACCGCCGGCTCCCCCGGCGGCACCGCCGAAGAACGCGTCCATGATGTCGGTGAAGGAGAAGCCCTGCCCGGCCGCTCCCCCGGCACCGAAGCCGCCCTGGCCGAAGGGGTCGCCGCCGAGGTCGAAGGTGCGCCGCTTGTCGGGGTCGGAGAGCACCTCGTACGCCGCGGAGACCTCCTTGAACTTCTCCTGCGACGACGGGTCGGGGTTGACGTCGGGGTGGTACTGGCGCGCCAGCCGGCGGTAGGCCTTCTTGATCGTGTCGGCGTCGGCCTCACGGTCGACGCCCAGGGTGGCGTAGGGGTCCATCGGTTCCTTCGGTCGTTCGTACGACGGTGCGTGTGCGGGCGTCTGTGGGTGGGCGTGGAGCGAGGTCGCTCAGGACTCGTCGAGGATGGCGGAGACGTAGCGCGCAACAGCGCGGACCGCCGCCATCGTTCCCGGGTAGTCCATGCGGGTGGGTCCGACGATGCCCAGCGCGGCGAGCGCGGCGCTGCCGTCCGCGCCCGGGCCGTAGCCGCTGGCCACCACGGAGGTGGACGAGAGCTCCTGCAGCGGCCCCTCGGCTCCGATGCGGACGGTGAGGTCGCCGCTCGAGCCGGTCTCGCCGAGCAGCTTGAGCAGCACCACGTGCTCCTCCAGCGCCTCCAGCAGCGGCTTCAGAGAGGTGTCGAACGCGTCCCCGAAGCGGGTGAGGTTGGCCGTGCCGCCGACCACCACGCGCTCGTCCGAGCGGTGGTCGGAGATCGCGTCGGCCAGCACCCCCGCCGCCCGGGTCACCAGGGCCGCACGCTCCCCGGGCACCCGGGACGCGAGGTCGGCCAAGGCGTCCCCGGCGGCGACCACGGAGGCTCCGACCGTCGCGCGCTGGAGGTCGGCGCGGACCGCGGACACGGTCTCGGCGTCCGGCACCGCGTCGCCGGGGTCGAGGTCGACGAGCCGCTGCTCGACCCGCCCCGTGCTGAGGATCAGCACCAGCAGCAGCCGCGCCGGCGCGAGCGAGACCAGCTCGACGTGTCGCACGGTCGACCCGGAGAGGACGGGGTACTGCACGATCGCGACCTGGTGGGTCAGCTGGGCCAGCAGGCGCACGCTGCGCTGGACGACGTCGTCGAGGTCGACCGCGCCGTCGAGGAAGGCCGCGATCGCCCGGCGCTCGGCCGCGGACATCGGCTTGACCTGGGACAGCCGGTCCACGAAGACCCGGTAGCCGGCGTCGGTCGGCACCCGCCCCGCCGACGTGTGCGGCTGGGCGATCAGGCCCTCCTCCTCGAGGACGGCCATGTCGTTGCGGATGGTGGCCGGCGAGACGCCGAGGCTGTGTCGCTCGACCAGCGTCTTGGAGCCGACCGGCTCCTTGGTGGCGACGTAGTCCTGCACGATCGCGCGGAGCACGGCCAGGCGACGTTCCTCCTGCACGAGGTCCTCCTTCGCGTCCCTGCGTCTGGCACTCCCTGGTCTCGAGTGCCAAGCCTACTCGGGAACGCCTCCGGGACTACGCTCGCCGGGATGAGACACGCGCCGCACCAGCCCGAGCCGGACGTGGGGTTCGTCGAGGTGGCCGACCGCGTGTGGGTCAGCCGGCGCGGCTGGTACGACGTCAACCTCACCGCCGTCGGCGGCGAGCGGGGAACGGTGCTGATCGACACGCACGGCAGCGAGGCGGCCGGGCGTGCCGTGCTCGACGACCTGGCCGCGCAGGGCATCGGGCCTGTCGTGGCAGTGGTCAACACCCACGCCCACCACGACCACGTCCTCGGCAACGCGGCGCTGCGGTCGTCGTACCCGGACGTACCGGTGATCGCCCACGAGGCGGCGCTCGCCGAGATCGAGGAGTGGGACCGCGACCCGGCGGGCCTGCCCCTCGACGCCCCTCGCCGCGAGGAGGTGCTCGCGTCCAGGGTCACCGTGCCGGACACGACCTTCTCGTCGGTCCACGTGATCGACCTCGGCGACCGCGCGGTCGAGCTGGTGCACCCCGGTCCGGCACACACCGGCGGTGACCTGGTGGCGCGGGTGACCGACCCAGCGGGCACCGCGGACGTCCTCGTGGTCGGCGACCTGGTCGAGGAGTCCGACGTGCCGTCGTACGGCCCCGACTCCCACCCGCTGTCCTGGCCGCTCGCGCTGGACCTGGTGATCGGCCTGACCGGTCCCGACACCGTCGTGGTGCCGGGGCACGGCCGCCTGGTGGGCAGGGAGCTCGTCGAGGAGCAGCGCAACGACATCGGCACGGTGGCCGAGACCGTCCGCGACCTCGTGGACCGCGGGGTGCCGCTCGACGACGCGCTCGGCGCCGCCTCGTGGCCCTACCCGGCCGAGCGGCTGGCGCACGCCGTGGCGCGGGGGTACGACGCACTCCCCCGCGCCCGGCGCAGGCTGCCCCTCGTGTGAGGGGTCAGCGCGGGTCGCCCTCGGCGAGGATTGTGTAGATCCGCTTGCGCGTGTCGGCCAGGATCTCGACGGCCTGCTCGACCTGCGCCGGGCTGCCGGTGGCCGCGACCTGCCAGACGGCGGCCATCGTCTCGCCGACCGCCTTCTTCAGGTCCTTGCGGCCGGAGCCCTCGGTGTCGCCCTCTGCGAACGGCGCCCAGACGGCGGCGAGCTCGTCGGCGTGCTCGGAGACGTAGGTGCGGCCCTCGTCGGTGAGCAGCAGGACCTTGCGGCCACCGCTCTCCTCGGTACGGACCAGACCCTCGTCCTCGAGCTGCTGGACGGTCGGGTAGACCGAGCCCGGGCTCGGCTTCCAGGCCTCGTCGGTGCGCTCGGCGATCGCCTGGATCACCTGGTAGCCGTTCAACGACTCCTGCGCCGCGTCCTGCGAGGCCAGCACGTCGAGGATCGCGGCGCGGACGTCGCCACGGCGACGTCGTCCGGCCCCGGGTCCGCCGGGGCCGCGCCCCCCGAACCCCGGGAACCCGCCAGGGAATCCCCCCGGGCCTCCGAAGCCGGCCCAGGGCGGTCCGCCGAAGCCACCGCGGGCGCGGCGGTCGCCGCGGCGCGGGCCGGCGAGGTCGGGGGTGTCGTGCACGGCGGTGTCGAAGCCGCGACGCAGGTCCTCGACCTGCTCGCGGGTGAAGTGGTGGTGGCGTCCCATGGTGGGACCTCCTTCTGTGTCGTGAGCGTGGAGCGAGGCTTCCGTTGCCTCGCGATGCTCTAACGATATATCGCAACTGTTCTTCACGCAAGAGGTGTTTCGCTGCCGGGAACCGCCGGCACGGACGTCTAGCGTTCCTCTGCGTGAGCGATCGCTACGGCACCGACGTCCTCTCCAGCGACTGGCGCGCACCACGACGGGGTCGCTCCGTGGAGACCGTCGCGGACCTCGGCCTGGTGGTGGAGGAGGTCGGCACCGACTGGTGCGGGGAGATCGTCCGGGTCGAGCGCGACCTCGGGACCGTGACCCTGGAGGACCGCAAGCGGCGCCGGCGCACCTTCCCCCTCGGGCCGGGGTTCCTGCTCGAGGGCGTCCCCGTCGAGCTGGTCGCGCCGACGACGCGCACCGCGCCGGCGGCCCCCGGCCGTACGGCCTCGGGCTCGCTCGCCGTGCCCGGCAGCAAGGCCCGGGTCGCGCGGGCCAGCCGGATCTTCGTCGAGGGACGGCACGACGCCGAGCTGGTGGAGAAGGTCTGGGGCGACGACCTGCGGGTCGAGGGCGTGGTCGTGGAGTACCTCGACGGCATCGACGACCTCTCCGAGCAGCTCCGCGACTTCCGTCCCGGACCCGACCGCAAGGCGGGCGTGCTGGTCGACCACCTGGTGCGGGGGTCGAAGGAGAGCCGGATCGCCGACGCCGTCGCGCGCGGCCCGCTCGCCGCGCACGTGCTGGTCGTCGGGCACCCGTACGTCGACGTCTGGCAGGCCGTGAAGCCGCAGCGCCTGGGCAAGACCGCCTGGCCGACCGTGCCGCGCCACCTGGAGTGGAAGAAGGGCGTGTGCCAGGCCTGGGGGTGGCCGCACCGCGACCAGGCCGACGTCGCCCGGGCGTGGAAGCACATCCTCGGCGGCGTGCGCGACTACGGCGACCTCGAGCCGGCCTTCCTCGGCCGCGTCGAGGAGCTGATCGACTTCGTCACCTCCCCGGCCTGAGGCGCGCTCGCGGCCGCAGGACGATGATGGGCGCATGGAGTCCCGTCCCGTCCCGTCGTCCGTCCTCGTCGGCCAGGCAGTGCTCGACGACGCCCTCACCAACCGCGGCACCGCCTTCACCGACGAGGAGCGCGACGCGTACGGGCTGCGGGGCATGCTCCCCCCGGCGGTGGAGACCCTCGAGGAACAGGTGGCCCGGTGCCACGCGGCGTTCCTCGCCTGCGCGGACCCCGTCGCCCAGCTGATCTACCTCCGGCAGCTGCAGGACACCAACGAGGTGCTCTTCTACCGCCTGGTCACCGACCACGTCAGCGAGATGCTGCCCGTGGTCTACACGCCCACGGTCGGCGAGGGGTGCAGACGGTTCAGCGAGATCTACCGCCGCCCGCGCGGGCTGTTCCTCTCCTACGCCGATCGCGGGCGGATCCGCGAGCTGCTCGCCAACCGACCGCACCGCGACGTCGACGTGATCGTGGTGACCGACGGACAGCGGATCCTCGGTCTGGGCGACCTCGGGGCGAACGGCATGGGCATCCCGATCGGGAAGCTCTCGCTCTACACCGCGGTCGGCGGCATCGACCCCGCCAGGACGCTGCCGGTGCTGCTCGACGTCGGCACCGACACCACGGAGGTGCGCGACGACCCGCGCTACCTCGGCTGGCGGCACAAGCGCGTGACCGGGAGCGACTACGACGACTTCGTGACCGAGTTCGTCGACGCCGTACGAGCCGAGCTCCCGGACGTGCTGCTGCAGTGGGAGGACTTCGCGACCGCACAGGCACGTCCGATCCTCGAGCGCTACCGCGACACCATGCTCACCTTCAACGACGACATCCAGGGCACGGCCGCCGTCGTGCTCGGAGCGCTGACGAGCGCCGCCCGGCTGAGCAAGGTGGCCCTGACCGGCCAGCGGGTGGTGATGGTCGGGGCCGGGTCGGCGGCGATCGGCGTGCTCGACATGGTCCGGGAGGCGATGGTGCGCGCCGGCCTGTCCGAGGACGAGGCGCGCGGGCGGATCTGGGTCGTCGACGTCGACGGGCTGCTCACCACCTCACGACGGGGCCTGTCCCCCGAGCAGCAGGCGTACGCCCGCGATGCCGACGAGCTCGACGAGTGGACGACCACCAAGCCGTCGCTGATCGACGTCATCGAGAACGTCGCACCGACCACGCTCGTCGGGCTCTCCACCGTGGGCGGCCTCTTCGACGAGGAGGTCGTGTCCACCATGGCCGGGCTGGTCGACCGACCGATCATCCTGCCGCTGTCCAACCCGACGTCCAGCTCCGAGGCGGACCCGGCCGACCTGATGACGTGGACCGGCGGCCTCGCGCTGGTCGCGACCGGCTCGCCGTACCCGCCGGTCGAGGTGGACGGTGTCGAGGTCGAGGTCGCGCAGAGCAACAACGTCTACGTCTTCCCGGCGATCGGCCTCGCCGTCACCGCCGCCCGCGCCACCCGGGTGACGGACTCGATGCTGGTCGCGGCCGCGACCGAGCTCGGCGCCGTCGCCGCCGAGAGGGCGACCGACGACCCCGCGCCCCTGCTGCCCCCGGTCAGCGACCTCCCCGCGACCGCCCGCCGGGTTGCCCTGGCCGCCGCCCTGGCCGCGGTCGAGGACGGTGTGGCGCCCCCCGCCACGGAGGCCCAGCTGCGCGCAGCGATCCACCGCGCTCGGTGGACACCGCACTACGCCTGACTACGGGCACCGGCGGCCCTTCCTCACGCAGGCCGGACGCCCGAGCGGGCCAGCACGTAGAGCCGCTGCGTGGTCTCGCCCCGGGAGGTGCGCGGTCCACGCAGGTACCACTCCACCTCCGTCAGCCCGGCCCGCTCGAGGAGAGCGACGACCTCGGCGGGCCGGTGCAGCACCACCCGCTGGTCGACCTCGTGCCCGAACCACTCGGTGCCGGTGAGCAGACCCTCGCCGGCGTGCAGCGCCAGGAGCAGCACGCCACCGGGGCGCAGCGGCCGGAGCAGGGACTCCAGCGCCGCGGGCAGCTCGGAGGGCGCGAGGTGGATCAGCGAGTACCACCCCAGCACGGCCCCCCAGCCGTCCGCGGCGGCCGGGCGCATCAGGCGGCGCAGGTCGCCGACCTCGTACGTCGTCCCAGGGTGCCGCAGGCGCGCCTGCTCGACCATCGCCGGCGAGAGGTCGAGCCCCGTCGCCGTCACACCGGCCGCGGTCAGGTGGGCCGCCACGTGCCCGGGACCTGTCCCCACCTCGACGACCGGCGCCGACCCGACCTCGGCGACCACGCGGTCCAGCAGCCACCGCTCGAACGGCAGGCCGGCCAGCTCCTCGCTCAGCGCGTCGGCGTACGAGGACGCCACGGTGTCGTACGTCCGGCGCACCCGCTCGTCCCGCGCCTCGGCGCCCTGGGCGAGCACCGACTCACCCTCGGCGCCGGACGCCGTGGGCGCCCGTTCCGCCTGCGCCTCCTCGACGGGGCCGAGCAGGTGGACCCACCGGTGGTCCTGCTCGCGCGGCAGCCGCTCGAGGCGGGCCACCAGCGGCGGCTCGGCCGCTGCCAGCCGCTCCAGGCAGGCGGTGACGTCCTCGCGGGTCTCGAAGGTGTGCAGCCGCTCGGTCCGGGTACGCAGGGCACCGGGCTGCTGGGCGCCGCGCAGCAGCAGGACGGTCAGCAGCGCACGCGCCTCGTCGGTCAGGGACCAGGCGACCGCGGCGCGCTGGACGTACTTCATCGTGCGTCGCCCGGAGTCCTGCCAGGTCACCCCGACCAGCCCCTCGTCCTTCAGCGACCGCAGCGCCGCGTGCACCTCGGGCTCGTCGTAGTCCACGACCGGCTCGCGGCTGCTGGACTGGTTGCAGGCGGAGCGGACGGCGTTGAGCGTCAGCGGGTACGACGCCGGGACCGTCACCTCCTTCTCGAGCAGGCAGCCCAGCACGCGCTGCTCGGCGGGGTCGAGGACGGGGAGCGGCGCGTGGGCGGAGGGCGGGGCAGGCTGGTCCGGCACGGCCCTCACCCTAGGGCGCGTCTCTCGATTCTGGCCGTCCGCTGAACGTCGTCCAGCGCGTGCGCTGGCAACTCCGGGGTCCCCGCGGGAGCGCGAGCGCAGCGAGCGGTCTCGTGGGGTGGTGGCATGGCGCGGGAGCGAAGGCGGGCCGGCGGCCCGTCGAGCTTCCGCAACGCCGCCAGCGTGCGTGATGGGCGGCGGGCAGCAGGCCACGAATTGAGAGACGTGCCCTAGGCACCGGGTCCGACACTGAGAGGATGGTCACACCGACCACGAAGGGGACGCCCGTGCCGATCCCGCTGGACCCCACCTCGACCGCCTTCCTGGTCGCCGAGAACCGCACCATGCCGATGCACGTGGCGGCGCTGCAGATCTTCCGCACGCCGCCGGAGGCCGGCGAGGACTACGTCCGCTCGGTCTACGAGCAGATGATCGGGGTGGAGGAGATCGAGCCGCTGTTCCTGCGGCGCCCCCACCGCTCACCGCGGACCGCGGGACAGTGGACCTGGGTGCCGGACGACCAGTTCGACATCGAGTACCACGTCCGGCACAACGCCCTGCCGCGGCCCGGCCGGATCCGCGAGCTGCTCGAGCTCTGCTCGCGGCTGCAGGGCCAGCGCCTCAGCCGGGAGCGGCCGCTGTGGGAGGCCCACGTCATCGAGGGGCTCCCCGACGACCAGTGGGCGCTCTACATCAAGATGCACCACAGCCTGGTCGACGGCGTGGCCGCCGTCCGGCTGCTGCGCACGATGCTCACCGACGACCCGGACCGGCGCGACGTCCCGGTGCTGTGGGCCAAGCGGGACCCCGAGCAGGCTGCGACGAGGCGGCCGTCCGGTGGCGCCGGCATCGGCTCCCAGGCGCTGCGCGCCGCGAGGTCGCTGACCGCGGACGCGGTGGGGATGCCGGCCGCCCTGAGCCGTACGCTCCTCGGCTCGCTGCGCAACGAGACCTCGGCGGTGGCGCTGAACGCGCCTCGCACGATGTTCAACACCTCGATCACCGGCTCGCGCCGGTTCGCGGCGCAGGGCTGGTCGATGCAGCGCCTGCGCGGTGTCGCCACGGCGACCCGGACCACCCTCAACGACGTGGTGCTCGCGATGTGCAGCGGAGCGGTGCGCGACTACCTGCTCGACCACGACGCGCTCCCGGACCGCACGCTGGTCTCGATGGTGCCGGTCAGTCTGCACGCCGGCGGCGACGAGGCGTCCTCCAGCGGTGGCAACTCCGTCGGCTCGGTGATGGTGCAGCTCGGCACCCACCTGGCCGACCCCGCCGACCGGCTGGACGCCGTCCACCGGTCGATGCAGGAGGGCAAGCAGACGCTCGGCACGATGACGCCCACGCAGATCCTCGCGATGAGTGCGATCGGGCTGGCACCGGCCGTGATCAACCCGGCGCTGCGGGTCCACGAGCTCGTACGCCCGCCGTTCAACCTCATCATCAGCAACGTGCCCGGCCCGAAGCAGAAGCAGTACCACAACGGCGCGGAGCTGGTCGGCCTCTACCCGCTGTCCATCCCGCTGCAGGGGATGGCGCTCAACATCACGTGCGCGAGCTACGGCGGGGACGACGGCGAGATGGACTTCGGGCTGACCGGCTGCCGCCGAGCGGTGCCGAGCCTGCAGCGGCTGCTGACCGGGCTCGACGAGGAGCTGACGAGGCTCGAGGAGGTTGCCGGGACCCGCTGAGCCCGACGGGGCTCAGGCGGCGCTGGAGACCGGCTCGCCGGCCCGTGCGGGGACGGCCGGCAGGGTCGCGACCTGCCCGGAGACCTGGATCGTGCGGCGCTCGTGGGCGGCGACGGAGTCGGTGACCTCGCCGAGCAGCCGCGACAGCGGCAGGTCCAGCGCGCTGCACAGCGAGGCGAGCAGCTCCGAGGACGCCTCCTTGTGGCCGCGCTCGATCTCGGAGATGTAGCCGAGGCTGACCCGCGCCCTCGCGGACAGCTGGCGCAGGGTCATCTCCTGCTCCACCCGCTCTGCGCGCAGCACCCGGCCGAGCTCCTCTCGGAACAGCACCATGGGTCTCCTCCCGTACCGGCCACGCGTGGGCCGGAACTGCTGTCTGCAACGCCTCGACCTGAGCCTATCTTCCCCCGCCCGGCCCCCGGGCGGACCGGGGCACCCCTCTCAGGGGTCGATCTCGTCGTCGAGCCCCTGCTCGATGGCGTACCGGACCAGCTCGACCCGGTTGTGCATCTGCAGCTTGCGCAGCGTGTTCTGCACGTGGTTCTGCACGGTGCGGTGCGAGAGGAAGAGACGCTCGGCGATGGCCCTGTACGACAGGCCCTTGGCCACCATCCGCAGCACCTCGGTCTCCCGCTCGGTCAGCTGCGGCCGGTCGTCCTCCTGGCTGGGTACGGCCCCGCCGGCGTGCGCGGCCTCACCGAGACGGCGGTACTCCCCCAGCACCAGACCGGCCAGCCCGGGCGTGAACACCGCGTCGCCCTGCCCCACCCGGCGGACGGCCTCGACCAGCTCGGTGCTGGAGGCGGACTTCACGAGGTAGCCGGTGGCGCCGGCCTTCACCGCCTCGAGGACGTCCTCCTGCTCCCCCGAGGCGGACAGCACCAGGATCCGGACCGTCGGGTCGAGCGCGACCAGCTCTCCGGCCACGGCCACGCCGTCGGGCTCGGGGATCTGCAGGTCCAGCACGACCACCTGCGGACGCGCGGCGGGGAAGCGTGCCAGCACCTCCTGCCCCGTGGCCGCGGTCGCCACGACCTGCAGCCCCGCCTCCTCGAGGTCGCGCACGACGGCGTCGCGCCACATCGGGTGGTCGTCGACGACCATCACCCGCAGCGTGCCCTCGTCGGGCCCGGACCGCACCGGGTCGCTCATCGTCGCCCTCCTCCCAGCAGCCACGCTGCCGAGGCGTCCCCCCGTGGGACCCGGATCTCCCACTCGGTGCCCTCGGCGGGCGAGCTGTGCAGCGTCGCGGTCCCACCGAGGTAGCCGGTCCGGCCGCGGATGGACTCCGAGACCCCGAGCCGGCCGTCGGCGGCCGCCGCGTCGAGCCGGCCGTCCGCGATCCCGGGCCCGTCGTCGCGCACCGTCAGCACCACCTCGTCCTCCAGGTCCTCCAGCAGCACCCAGGCCGTCGCCTCGGCCCCCACGTGGTCCACCACGTTGTGCAGGCACGCGCCGGCCACCGCGACCAGCTCCTCGGCCCGCTCCCGCGTCATCGGGACCCGGCCACCCGGTACGGCCACCTGCACGCGCGGCGCCGGACGCGCCTGCAGGGCGCCGACCAGCTCGGCGAGGTCGACCTCGTCGCCGGCCGCGACGTCGTACGCCGGGGCGGGCTCGCGACGCTGCACCAGCGCGCGCAGCGCCACCTCCTGCTCGCCGGCGAGCCGGGCCAGCTCGGCCGTCTCGCCACCGATCTCGGCGCCACGACGCTGGACGAGCGCCAGCACCTGCAGGACACCGTCGTGCACGACCCGGGCCAGCCGAGCCCGCTCCTCGGCGACCGCGGCGGCGCGCTCGGCGGCGTCGCGCTCGCGCGTGGCCCGCCCCAGCAGGTCGCACAGGAAGCCGACCAGAGCGCCGCCGACGAGCAGCAGGAAGACGTTGCCGTAGTCGGACTGGTCGATGCTCGCCCGCGCCGCGATGTCGGAGACGCTGATCGCCGCCGCGGCCACCAGACCGCCGGGCCAGCCCCAGAGCACCGCCCAGGCCAGCACCACGACCATCACCCAGAACCCCGGGAGCGTCGCGCCGAAGTCCAGCCCCTTGATCCACGGGGTCAGACCGATGCCGAGCAGCGCGACCGCGAGGTCGAGCAGCAGCAGCGTGGCCCCCCGTCGCCGCGGCGCGGCGTACGCCCAGGTGGCCACGACCGTCCACGCCGCCAGCACCACGAAGAAGGCCAGGGCGGCGCCCGGGTGGTCGAGGCCGGCGCGGCGGTACCACCCCAGGCCGAGCGCGTTGACCAGCAGCACCACCCGCAGGACGGCGAGCGCCCGGAACATCGAGTCCTGGACGGTGCCGGTCGCGGCACCGGCGGGACCGGTCACGACGCGCGCGACCGCTCCGCGGCCGAGGACTCGTCGTCCTTGGCCTCCTTGGCGCGCTCCTTGGCCTGCTCCTTCGCCCGCGTCGCGTAGAGGTCGACGTACTCCTGGCCGGAGAGGGTCATGATCTCGTACATGATCTCGTCGGTGACCGACCGCAGGATGTAGCGGTCGTTCTCCAGGCCCTCGTAGCGGGAGAAGTCCAGGGGCCGGCCGAAGCGCACGACCGGCCGCGTCACGCGGCCGAACTTCTTGCCCGGCGGGGCGACCACGTCGGTACCGACCACGGCGGTCGGGATCACCGGCACCCCGGTCAGGAGCGCGAGCCGGGCGACGCCGGTCTTCCCGCGGTAGAGCTTCCCGTCGTGGGAGCGCGTGCCCTCGGGGAAGATCCCGAACAGCTCACCCTTGTCGAGCACGCGCTGCGCCGACGTGAGCGCACCCTCGGCGGCGCTGGCGCCCGAGCGGTCGATCGGCACCTGCCCGGCGCCGGCGAAGAACTTGCGCTGGAACCACCCCTTGAGACCCGGCGTGGTGAAGTACTCCGCCTTCGCCACGAAGGTCACCCGCCGCGGCAGCGTCAACGGCATGAAGAGCCAGTCGGCGTACGACAGGTGGTTGCAGACGAGCAGTGCCGGACCCTCGTCGGGGACGTTCTCGATGCCCTCGGTCTGGGGGCGGAACACCAGACGGAGCAGCGGACCGATCGCCACCCACTTCAAGAACCAGTAGAACAACGATGCCTCCGACCCCGTCTCGTCCGTACGACCACCCGAACCCTAGCCGCTGGAGCGACCGCCGTGACACCATCGCGACACCCTGCCGCCGCGGCTCGTACGCCGTGTCCCGCCGAGTCGACGAGGACCCCCACCGCCATGCCGCTCCACGACCCGGAACCCTTCACCGCACCCGGCCGACCCGACGCGTCGGGCCGTACCACCGGGGTGCTGCTGTGCCACGGCTTCACCGGCAGCCCCGGGTCGATGAACCCGTGGGGCCGCCACCTCGCCGCGCAGGGCTTCGCCGTCTCCGTACCCCTCCTGCCCGGGCACGGCACCACCTGGCAGGAGATGAACCGGACCGGCTACGACCAGTGGTACGCCGCGCTCGACAGCGCCTACGACGAGCTGCGCTCACGCACCGACGTGGTCGTGGTCGGCGGGCTCTCGATGGGCGGCGGGCTCTCGCTCCTGCTGGCCGCGCGCCACCCGCGCGACGTCGCAGGGGTGATGGTGGTCAACGCCGCGGTCTCCAGCCAGAACAAGCAGCTCCTGGCGGTGCCGCTGCTGAAGTGGGTGCTCGGCTCGATGCCGGGACTCGGCGGTGACATCAAGAAGCCGGGCGTCGCCGAGAGTGCGTACGACCGGGTGCCGCTCAAGGCCCTCCACTCGATGGTGCAGGGGTGGCGGCAGGTCCGGGCCGCCCTGCCCGAGGTGACCCAGCCGCTGCTGGTCTGGCGCTCGCGGGAGGACCACGTCGTCGACGAGCAGTCCACGCGCGACATCCTGGCCGGGGTCAGCTCCCGCGACGTCGAGGAGCACGTCCTCGAGGACAGCTACCACGTCGCGACGCTGGACAACGACGCCGAGCTGGTCTTCGCCGAGTCCGTCGACTTCGTCCGCCGGGTCACCGGCTGACAGGCTCACCCGGCGAGGGGCAGGATGGTCGGCGTGAGCGGACGAGAGGACGGTGCCGACGAGGACGCCGCGTGGCGCTCCATCGTGGCGAACTACGGCGAGCGGGCCTCGCTCGAGGAGCCGGACGCTCAGCCGCACGGGAACGACGAGCCGGCGACCGACGCCGAGGCGGACGACCCGCCCCGCCGGACCGAGCATCCTGTCGACCCACGGCTCTTCGACCCGCCCCCGCTGGACCCGTGGGTCGCGCGGCACCTGGGCGAGGAGCGCTTCGAGCCTCCGGTGCCGGCTCCCACCCCGCTGCCCGAGCCCCGTCGGCTGCTGGCCTGGGTCGGCGTCCTCGGCGTGCCGGTCCTGCTGCTCGTCCTCGTGGTCCTCCACGTGGTCGTCCCGACCTGGGCCAGCCTGCTGATGCTGGTGTGGTTCCTCGGCGGCTTCGGCTACCTGGTGGCCACGATGCGACGCGGTGGCGACGACGACGACTGGGACGACGGCGCGGTCGTCTGAGGCGACCGAGCCTCAGAGCCTGGTGAGCTCCGCGGCGCCCACCAGACCGGCGTACGGCCCGAGCGTCGCGACGCTCAGCTCCGGCTCCGAGCGGTGGCCGCTGCCCACGAGTGCCTCGTGCAGGGCCCGGCGCGCGGGCTCGAGGAGCAGCTCACCGGCGGCAGAGACGCCGCCGCCGACGAGGACCAGCTCCGGGTCGAACCCTGCGACGAGGTCGGCCAGGCCCGTCCCGAGCCAGCGCCCCACCTCGAGGTAGGCGCCACGGGCGACCGGGTCGCGACGCTCGGCCGCCTCCGTCAGCGCCGGCCCGCTCAGCGGGGACCCGGCGTCGGCGGCGAACCGGGCCAGCGCCTTGCCGGAGCAGTACTGCTCCCAGCACCCGGTGTGCCCGCACTCGCAGGGGCGACCGTCCGGGACCACCCGGATGTGGCCGAACTCGCCGGCCATCCCGTTGCGCCCGACGTGCAACCGCCCGTCGATCATCAGCGCACCGCCGATCCCGGTCCCGAGCGTCACCATCACGACGTCGCGCGCACCACGGGCCCGGCCGTGGACGTGCTCGGCCCACAGCGCCGCGTTGGCGTCGTTGGCGACCGTCACCGGCAGCCCCAGCCGCGCGCCGAGGCGGTCGCGCAGCGGCTCGTCGCGCCAGGACAGGTGCGGGGCGAACATCACCCGGCTGCCCGCCGCGTCGACGAAGCCGGCGGCCGCGATCCCCACCGCCTCGACGGCGTGACGGTGCTGGAGCGCCGCGACCGCGTCGGCGATCAGGCCCTCCACCACATCGGCCGGCGCGGTGCGGTGCGGAGTCTCACGACCCTCGCTGTCGACCACCCGGCCCTCGGACCCGACCACACCGGCGAGGATCTTGGTGCCGCCGATGTCGACACCGACCCGCACCCCCGTGCCGTCCCCCGGCGTCCCCGCCGGGCTCACGACCGGTCGTCCTCGACGTCCCAGTCCTCCTCGGACCCGGACCCGAGGTCGATGTGCTCGACGCCGTCCTGCGGTCCCGGTCCGGTACGACCCTCCTGCGGCACGTGCGTGGCGAGCAGCCCGGCGGCGGCCTCCAGCAGGGAACCGGCCGCGGAGACCAGGTGGTCGCGGACCTCCGGGCTGGTCTGCCGCACGGCGTGGACGACCCGGCAGACCGGGCACCAGCGGCACTCCGCGGAGTCGGTGGCGAGGTGCGCGTCGACGTCGCGGGCGGCGTCGGCGACGTGGTCGGCCACGGCGTGCGCGGCCCTTCCCTGCTCCTGCGACTGCTCGCGCGCCCACTGGGACAGGGCGCCGAGGAGCTTGACGGCCTCCTCGCCGACGGACCCCACCTCCGGACCACCGTCCTCGCCGGCGGAGTGCCGGGAGGACTCGTCGGGCTCGTCGTTCACCACGGCTGCTCCTCCCCCTGCTCGGGTACGTCGTCCTCGGCCGCCGCGGCTGCGGCGGCCTCGCGGAACCGTACCCGCAGCACGCCGTCGTCGACCGTGGCACCCGACACCGGCCACCGGGCGAGCGACGCCGGCAGGGTGAGCACCCGGCGGTAGGCGCCGACCGTCACGACGAGGCTCTCCCCGTGCCGGGCGAGGTCGACGTCGCCGGTGGCGACGAAGGGCAGCGACACCCGCAGCTCGGCACCTCGCCGCTCGCCGGGGCCGGTCGCACCGAGGCGACGGACACGGACGGGACCGGGGCCCTCGGGGACCGCGAAGGGGTCCTCCGTGCCGCGGGAGGCATAGGCGTCCTGCGCCACGGACGCCACGGCGTCGGGCCCGACCGGCTCGGCGGCGGCGTACGACGACGTCCACACCGGCAGCGGGGCGAACGAGTCGTGCACCTCGGCCAGCACCTCGGCCTGTGCCGCCTGCCACCCGTCGGCCCAGGCCCCGGCGCCGGCGGGGAAGACCCGGTTGGCGACCACCCCGTCGACCCGGTAGCCGAGCAGGGACAGCGTGGTCAGCGACCGCCGGGCCTCGGCCAGGACGACCCGTTCGGGAGTGAGCACCAGGCGTACCGACGACTCCGGCCGGACGAGGAGCCGTCGTACCTCCAGCAGGTCGGCCTGGAGCCGCTCGACCGCCGAGATCACCTCGTCGCCGGGGACGGGCAGCCCGGTGGCCCGCCCGACGACGGGGCGCAACGCCTTGAGCAGCCGACGCTCGGGACCGCCCACCCGGTCGAGGTACCACCGCAGCGCCTCCGGCAGCGCCAGCAGACGCAGCGTCTCCGCGGTCGGCGCGCAGTCGACGACGACGACGTCCCACGGCCCGCCGCCCGACCGGTGCTGCTGGCGGACGTGGGCGCGCAGCTCCAGCAGCGCCAGCACCTCCTCCAGCCCGGGGACGACGGTGAGCTCCTCGGCGGTCAGGTGGTCGACCCCGGCCGCGTCGAGCACCGCGCGCAGGTAGCCCGACACCTCCGACCAGGAGCGCTCGAGCTCGCGCTGGGTGTCGACCTGCTGCACCCAGAGCCCGGGCTCGACCTCGACGGGATCGGAGCCGGCGCCGCTCAGGCCGTACGCGTCGGCCAGCGAGTGTGCCGCGTCGGTCGACATCACCAGGGTCCGGCGACCCGACCGTGCGGCCAGCGCGGCGGTCCCGGCCGCGACCGTCGTCTTGCCGACCCCTCCCTTGCCGGTCAGCAGGAGGACCCTGGGGGTGTGCCCGACCCGGCCCGCGGTCGGGGCCGTCAGCGGGACTCCACGCGCTTCTTCAGGCCCTTGAGCGCGGTGTCGATGATGACCTTCTCCGCGCGCCGCTTCAGCATGCCGATCATCGGGATGCTGATGTCCACGGCGAGCCGGTAGGTGACCTCGGTGGCGCCGCCCCGCGCGCTGAGGACGTACTCCCCGTCGAGCGCGGTGATCAGCTTGCCCTCCACCAGGGTCCACGAGACCGAGGTGTCGTCGTGCCAGTCGTAGACGAGCGTGTACGCGTCCTTGATCGGCCCGGCGTCCAGCTCGAAGGCGACCTTGTCGGCCCGGGGACCGTCCTTCTCGAGGACCGTCACCGCGGACATCCCCGCCCACTCGGGGTACGCCTCGAAGTCGGCGATGACGTCCATGACCTCGGTCGGCGAGGCCTCGACGACGATGCTGGAGCTGGTCTGGTCGGCCATGCGCGCACACTATCCCGCTGCACCGGCCCGGTAGCCTCGCGGCGGACCTGCGTACGTCACTGAGGAAGGGAGCTCGCGTGCGGGAGTACGCCACCGCCTCGGACGTCGACGTCCCGGCCAGCGGCAACCTGAGCGACGACCTCGAGCAGCGCGTCCGGGAGACACCTGAGCTGGTGCTGGTGCGTCGACCGGCGCCGTCGCCGGACGGGCCCGGCTGGCGCGACCTGACGGCGCTCGAGCTGCGCGAGCAGGTGCGCGCCGTGGCCAAGGGCCTGGTCGCCAGCGGGGTGGAGGTCGGCGACCGGGTCGGGATCTGGTCCCGGACCCGGTGGGAGTGGGTCGTCGCCGACTACGCGGCCTGGTACGCCGGCGCGGTCAGCGTGCCGGTCTACGAGACGTCGTCACAGGCGCAGGTCGAGCACGTGCTGACCGACGCCGGTGTGCGCGCCCTCGTCGTCGAGGACGCGACGCACGCCGCCCACGTCGGCACCTTCCGGGCCCGCGCCGAGGACCTCCACCACGTGTGGGCGATCGAGGGGGGCGCACTGGACCTGCTCGCCCGGCTGGGCGGCGACGTCTCCGACGACGAGCTGGAGGCGCGTCGTACCTCCCGGGGTCCGGAGGACCCCGCGACGGTGATCTACACCTCCGGCACCACCGGCGCGCCGAAGGGCTGCACCCTCACCCACGGCAACCTGCGCTTCGAGGTCGAGGCCACGACGCACGCCCTCGAGCCGCTGTACGCCGCCGACGACGCCTCGACCCTCGTGGTCCTTCCGCTGGCCCACGTGTTCCCACGGGTGCTGCAGCTGGCCTGCGTACGCGCGGGGGTCGCCACGGGGCACACCTCCTCGATCACCGCTCTCGACGAGGACCTGCGCTCCTTCGCCCCCACCTTCGTGCTGGGTGTCCCCCGCATCTTCGAGATGCTGTTCAACCAGGCCTCGCAGGACGCCACCGCGGACGGCGACGGGCGCCGCTTCGCCCGCGCGGTCGAGGTCGCGATGGCCTGGTCGCGGGCGCGCAGCGCTGTGGGCGACGGGAGCGACGTGGGCGCGACGGGTCGGGTTCCGCTGCGCCTGCGGGTGCGTCACGCCGGCTTCGACCGCACGGTCTACCGCCAGGTGCGCGACCGGCTCGGCGGCGCCTGCCGCTACGCCGTTTCCGGCGGCGCCCCGCTCGGCGAGCGGCTGGCGCACTTCTACCGAGGGGTCGGCATCGACCTGCTCGAGGGCTACGGCCTGACCGAGTCCGCCGCCGCGCTGACCGTCAACACGCCCGGTGCGACGAGGATCGGGACCGTCGGACGTCCGCTGCCCGGCACCGCGGTCCGGGTCTCCGAGGACGGCGAGCTGCTGTTCCGCGGCGCGCAGGTGTTCGCGGGCTACTGGGACGACCCCGAGAGCACGGCCGAGGCGCTCGACGGTCGGCGAGATCGACGAGGACGGGTTCGTCCGCGTCACCGGTCGCCGGCAGGAGATCATCGTCACCGCCGGCGGCAAGAGCGTCTCCCCCACCGCGCTGGAGGAGCGCCTGCGCTCCCACCCGCTGGTCGACCAGTGCCTTGTGGTCGGCGACGGACGACCGGTCGTCGGGGCGCTGCTCACCCTCGACCCCGACGCACTCGCCGCATGGTGCGAGTCGAGAGGTCGCTCGGGCGAGCGGGTCGAGGACCTGCTCGACGACCCCGACCTCCGTGCCGACCTCCAGCGGGGCGTCGACGACGCGAACCGGTCGGTGAGCCGCGCCGAGGCGGTCCGTCGGTTCGCGGTCCTGCCGGTCCTGTGGACCGAGGAGGGCGGCCAGCTCACCCCGTCGCTCAAGCTGCGGCGCTCGGTCCTGATGCGCGAGACGCTCGACGACGTCTCCCGGATGTACGACCGGTGAGCAGATCCCACCGCGTGCCAGCCGTCCCTCGCGCGTCGGCGTAGCCCTTTTGCCACCGGTGCTGCGATCATCAGCCCTCATGAACGAGGTTCGGGCCCGCATCGGCACGGCCGTGCGCTTCCTCGTCCTCGCCGTGCTCCTGATGCTCAGCGTCGTCCTGGGCCGTTCCGACGACGTCCGTCCGCTGGTGGAGATCCTCGTCGTGGCCGCCGTCGTGTCGACGCTCTCACTGACCACACGGATCCGTCAGGACCTGCTCGCCGTGGTCGAGGGCGTGGCGGCGAGCCTCGCCGTCGTCCTGGCCTCACCGGACTGCGTGCTGGCGCTGCCGTACCTCCTCGTCCCCGTCCTCGTCGCCGGGATGCGCGCGACGTGGGTGGTCCCCGCCGTCACCCTGGTGGCCGAGGCCGCCACGATCGCCCTGGTCTGGTGGCGGACCGACACCTTCTCCGGGAGCACGACCCTGGACAGCGCCGGCCGCAACCTGATGCCGTTCGCCCTAGTCGCCCTGGCCGCCCTCCCGGTCGGGTTGATCGGCATCGCGATCGGCCGCGTGGTGCGACGGCGTACCGAGGACGACCAGACGAACTACCGCAACGCGATCTCGCTGATCAGCCAGCTCGACGCCCTCAGCTCGCGACTCAGCCGAGGCCTGGACCCGGTCCACCTCGCCGAGGAGATCATGACCGACGCCGACGTCTCGCTGCCCGTGCAGCAGGCGGTCGTCTACGCGCGCGGCGCCAAGGGCAGGGTCTACCCCCTGCGCTACTCCGAGTTCAGCGCGCCGTCGGCGTTCGGCGACGTCGAGGAGCTGGTCGAGCAGGTGTGGTCCACCGAGCGGCTGCACTCCCGCGACCTCGTCACCGCGATCCCGGTGCGCTCACCGGAGCGCACCGTCGCCGTCCTCGTCGTCCAGCTCACCCACGAGGCCGAGAGCTCCGCGCTGGAGCGGCTCCAGGCCTCCGTGCGCGACCGGGCGCTGCAGCTGCAGGCGGCGCTGCTGTTCGACAACGTCCGCGCGACCGCGACCAGCGAGGAGCGCAACCGGCTGGCCCGCGAGGTGCACGACGGTGTCGCGCAGGACATCGCGTCGCTGGGCTACGTCATCGACTCGATCGCCGCCCAGACCCGCAGCACGACCCAGCACGACCGGCTGGTGGCGCTGCGCACCGAGGTGACCCGGGTGGTGGCCGAGCTGCGGGCCTCGGTCTACGACCTGCGCAACGAGATGCGGGCCGGCGAGGGGCTCGGGCAGGGCGTCTCGGCGTACGCCCGGCAGATCGGCTCGCGGTCCGACCTCACCGTGCACGTACGCCTCGACGAGGGCGCCACCCGGCTGCGGCCCGAGCTGGAGGCCGAGCTGCTGCGGATCGCCCAGGAGGCGATGAACAACGCCCGCAAGCACTCCGAGGGCCGCAACCTCTGGGTCAGCTGCACCGTGCGACCGCCGCGGGTGGAGATCGAGGTCGTCGACGACGGAGCCGGGATGCAGCCGCCGCGCGAGGACTCCCAGGGCCTGCGGATCATGCGCGAGCGGGCGGAGCGCGTGGGCGCCGTGCTGGACGTCGGGGCCCGCGACAGCGGTCCCGGCACGCGGCTGAGCGTTCGCCTCCCGTCCGCGTGAGTCGTGTGAGAATGCCCGGGCGCGTACCCCGGCGCTCTGGGCCGCCGTCGTACCGCGACCCCCTCACCGAGTCGGAAGGCACCAGACGATGACCACGGTCCTCCTCGTCGACGACCACGAGCTGATCCGCAGCGGTCTGGCCGGGGCGTTCGCCGGGCCCGGCCAGTTCACCGTGGTCGGGGAGGCGGGCACGGTGCGCGAGGCGCTCGCCATCGCCTCCAGCGCTCAGCCCGACGTCGTCGTCACCGACGTCCGGCTCCCCGACGGGACGGGCCTCGACATCGTCCGCACCCTGCGCAAGCAGCGCGACGACATCGGCCTGGTCGTGCTGACGATGTACGCCGGCGACGAGCAGCTGTTCGCGGCGATGGACGCCGGCGCCTCGGCATTCGTCGGGAAGGACGCCCCCAGCACCGAGGTGGTCGCGGCCGCCCGGCACGCCGCCGTCTCGCCGCGCACCTTCACCTGCGCCGGGCTGGGCGAGGCCATGATGCGCAAGATGAACTCCACGACCCCGCAGCTGAAGGAGCGCGAGCGCGAGGTCCTCGAGCTCCTCGCCGCCGGGCTCGGCGTCAGCCAGATCGCCGGCAAGATCTACATGAGCGAGTCGGCCACCAAGTCGCACATCACGAAGATCTACGAGAAGCTCGGCGCCGCCAACCGCGCCCAGGCCCTGGTCACCGCGATGCGGATGGGGCTGCTCAACGAGGTCATCGACCGGCCCTGACCGTTCCCTCGGCGTACGCACGGGCGGCACCGATCCGCTGCACGGTGGTCGGGTGGGTGCCGAAGACGAGCCGGTAGACCAGCGGCGGGTCCGGGTCCCCGAGCGACTGTGCGGCCAGACGCCGCTGCATGGCCTCGAAGGCGGACGGGTCCCGCGTGGCCCGCAGCGCGGTCTGGTCCGCGCGTGCCTCGAGCGCGCGGGAGACGGTGTCCTCGACGGGCGTCGCCAGCAGCTCGCCGGCCGAGGTCAGTGCGAGCAGCAGCGCCAGGACCCGCACGTCGTGCGGGCCCGCGGCGCCCGACCGGCGCACCCACCAGGAGGTCCGCTCGCCCGGCTGGAGCAGCAGCCCGAGCAGCCCGACGCCGAGCACGGCGCCGAAGGCTCCGAGCAGCGTGCCGGTCAGCACGTCGTCGTCCCTCGCGTGCCCGAGCTCGTGCGCGACGATCGACAGCACCTGGTCGCGCGGCAGGTCGCGGACGGTGTTGTCCCACAGCACCACCCGGCGCGTGGCGCCGAAGCCGGTCACGTACGCGTTCAACGTGGTCGTACGACGTGACGCGTCCGCGACGAGCACGTCGTCGACCTCGACCCCCTCGCGGTCGGCGAGGCGGAGCACCCCCTCGCGCAGTGGACCCGCCGGGAGCGACGCGAACTGGTTGTTCAGCGGCTCGACCACCACCGGGTAGACGAACGAGCCGAGCACCACCAGGACGGCGGAGACCAGCGCACACCAGACCGGCCAGCTGCGCGGAGCCCGGCGCGCGAGGCCGATCAGGACGATCGCCGCGACGGCGGTGTAGACCGTGGTGACCCCCAGCGCCACGACCTGGTCCTGCACCCAGGAGCCGAGACCCTGCCGGCTGAGACCTGCCTCCAGCGACTCGTGCCGGCTGGCCAGCGCGAACGGCAGCGTCAGCACCCGGCCGACGAGCAGCAGGAGCAGCGACCCGACCAGCACGCGCACCCACCACCAGCCCCGCAGACGGCCGAGCAGGCGCGAGCCCACGCGGGTCAGCCCGAGCACGAGCGCCACCAGCAGCGAGACCCCCAGCGAGGACAGGGAGAGCCCCCGCTGGGTGGCGGAGTAGCGCGTGGCCCGGGCCAGCACCGTGGGGTCGAGGACCTCCGAGGGGCGTACGGCGGGCAGCGACCGCGTGTCGGGCAGCAGGTCCCACGGCACGCGGAGGACGGCGACCACCGCGAAGCCGACCAGTCCGAGGAGCACCACCACAGCGGCCCACCGTCGCGAGGTCACTCCCGGCACCCCCTACCGGTCACCGGTCACCGGCCTGCGCCGCCAGGTCGGCGCTCCACGCCCGCTCGAACGCCTGCTGGCTCGTCCCCACGACGCTCCGGAACGCCGCCGCGACGGAGGTGCCGTCGGTGACGGCGTCGTACAGGTCGACCAGCGTCCGCTCCCCGTAGCGCATCGCCAGGAACCGGCACGCGGTCCACGCCTCCTCGTACGTCGCCCCCAACCCGCTGGCGCTCGGAGCCAGGTCGTCGGCGTCGGGCAGCGCCGTCGGCGGACCGTCCTTGCGCACCCGGCTCAGCACCTGACCGGCGGCCGTCGTGAACGGGATGTCCGCGTGGGCGAGGGCGACGTAGTCCGCGAACCCCTCCAGCAGCCAGGTGGGCAGGTCGGCGAAGCTCGCCCTCGTCGCGACGTGGGTGGCCTCGTGGCTGAGCACCACCTGGCTGCCCCGGGGCCCGAGCCCGCCGAACACCGTCGGGTTGAGGTAGACGTGCACGGGTGTGCCCGGCTCCTTGCTGCCGTCGACCGTGGTGGTGACGGCCGCGATCGCCGCGTAGCTCCCCGGTCGTGCACCGATCAGCCGCTCCAGCTCCTGCTCGCTGTCCGGCGCCTCCACCACGAGCGGCCCGCTCCACCCGGGGAGGACCTTGCGGACGTCGCGGACCGCCTGGCGGGCACGCTCGCTCAGCACGGCCGGTGTGCCGGCCGCCGACCCCGCCGCCGCGAGGACCAGCGTGTCGGACGTGCGCTCCACGGCGGCCGGGCCGCTGAGCCACAGCGCGCCCCGCTCCCCCGGCGCGTCGGTGTCGACCAGCCGGGCCCCGCCTCCCTGCGCGACGAAGGTGAACCGTGCCGAGAGCGTGGTCGGCGCGTCGTCGTACTCAGGCAGCCGCCAGGAGACCGCTACCGTCGCGTCCCAGGTGCGGTCGTCCTCCTGGGACTGCGTGGTCGCCGAGGCGCCCGCACCGTCGTCCGTGCCCGAGCCCGTTCGGGACACGTAGCGGAACCGGACGTCGGTCAGCCCCAGCGCCGCGGCATTGCGTACGACCGCGGCCGCGCGGTCGCGTTCCCCGGAGCTCGCCAGTCGCTCGGCGGCGGGGACGTCCGCCTGCCGCACCGCCGCGGCGAGCTGGCCCAGCAGGTCGCTGGCCGCTGCGTCCTGACGGGTGGCGGTGTCTCCGTCGGCTCGGGGCGGCGTGATCTCGGTGCCGCCGCACGCGCCGAGAACCAGGCACAGCAGCACGCAGATCGCGAGGAGCAGTCGCCCGGGCACCGGGCGGCCGGGACGCGAGCGGCCGGCCGCTCCCTCAGGGGAGCGACCGGCCACGGGGTGCGGACGTCGGTTCAGCGTCAGCCCACGCGGGTGGCGCCGGAGTACGGCATCGAGTCGACCGGCGAGACCTCCACGCCGGAGCGCGGGTTCGCGGCGTGCACGATCTTGCCGTTGCCGATGTACATGCCGACGTGGCTGACCGGGGAGTAGTAGAAGACCAGGTCGCCGGGCTGGAGCTGGTCGCGGGAGACGGGCGTGCCCGACCCCATCTGGGCCCCGGACTGGTGCGGCAGGCCGACGCCGGCCTGGCCCCAGGCGGCCATCATCAGGCCGGAGCAGTCGAAGGCGTTGGGGCCCGATGCGCCCCAGACGTAGCTGTCGCCGACCTGGGCGAGCGCGTACCGGACGGCTGCACCGGCCCGACCGCTGGCGGCGGGCAGCGGGCCGTCGAAGGCCGCGCCGTTGTCCGCGGCCGACATCCGGGCCCGCTCGGCGGCCTTGAGCGAGTCGAGCTGCGTCTTGGCCTCGGCGGCCTTGCTGTCGACGACCGACTTCTGCTTGCGGAGCACGTCCTCCGTCTTGTCCAGCGCGGCCACCTGCTCATCGGCCGCCTTCTTGCGCAGCGCCAGCGACGCCAGCTCGGCGTCGTAGTCGCTCATCGCGGTGGCCTGCTGGCTGCTGTACGACGAGGCGGCGTTGAGGTTGTCGACGAACCGCTGCTGGTCCTTGGCGAAGACCACCTGGCTGGCGGTGGACAGGTCCTGGCCGTGGTACTGCTGCACCATCATCGAGGCGACGCCGCCGCGCATCGAGTCCACGACGCGCTGCTGCTTGGCGAGGTCCTTGCGGAGCGTGGTGAGCCGGTCGCGGGAGTCGGTGAGCTGGATCTTCGCCGCGTTGTAGTTCTCGGAGGCGATCTCGGCCTGGTGGTAGAGCCGGTCCACCTTCTTCTGCACGTCCTCGAGCTTCGGCTCGGCCGAGGCGGGGGCGGCGAGGTGGAGCCCGAGGCCGCCGAGACAGGCGGCGAGGGCGAGACCCGCGACAGGTCGGATGGAGGTGCGCTTGCGGCCGTCGATCACGAGCGGACGGTCCCCTTCGTCGTGTGGACGCCTACCAGGTGAGCTGACGGATTCGGACGCACGATCGCCCTACCAGTGCTTCCACGGTCTCGGACCGCGTGCCACACCGGATTCACCCCACGTGCTTGGTTCCCCGGCTCCTCCGCGGCACCGACCCCGTTCGGGGTGGTCTCGTCAGAGGACTCGACGTGACGCCCGAGCCCCTCCGGTCTGAGGTGCTGGTGCGGACGCCACGGTGAGACTAGAGGAGCCGACCGCCGCGCTCAAACCGGCCCCGCCGACCTGTGGATGGTGACCTGGCGCACACGTCACGCGGCAGAATCGGGCACGAATGGCAGCCCGCCACATGTGTCCCAGCGGCACCAGCGCACCGGCTCAGGCGGACTCCACCTCGGGGCCTCCGACGGCATGCACCATCCGCAGCGGCGGCACCAGTCCTGAGCCGGCCAGCGCGTCCAGCGCCTGGCGCTCGTCGTCGTCGATGGTGAGTCCGGGCGTGGGCCCCAGCAGGACCGTCACCACGCAGTCGTGGCAGGACAGCCCACGCACCAGGCACGTGTCGCAGTCGATCCGCACAGTCATCGCGTCACTCCTCTCCCGGGCCCTGCCCGGGTGATCTGTCGGTCCGGCCCCGGGCATCACCTGCCCGACCGGCTCGTACCGGACGCTGGCACCCGCCGCCGACAGAAACCGAGGAGCCGCGGACCCGGCGTGCGGGTCGCGGCTCGCCGCCACCGACTTGTCGGACCCCGCGCCTAGCGTCGCCGCCATGAGCACGACGACGTCCCCGACGAGCACCGCGTCGACCCGGAGGTCGACCCGGGAGTCGACCCAGATGACGCTCGACCAGATCGGCCGACCGCTGAGCGACCTGACCTTCTGCGTGGTCGACCTGGAGACCACCGGCGGCTCGGCGGCGGGCGGCTCGATGATCACCGAGGTCGGCGCGGTCAAGGTGCGGGGCGGGGAGGTCCTCGGGGAGTTCCAGACCCTGGTCAACCCGCGCGGGGGCATCCCCGCCTTCATCGCCGTGCTCACCGGCATCACCGACTCGATGGTGGCCTCGGCCCCGTCGATCGAGTCGGTGCTGCCGGCCTTCCTGGAGTTCGCGGAGGGGTGCGTGCTGGTCGCCCACAACGCACCGTTCGACGTCGGTTTCCTCAAGCACTTCGCCGCCGAGCAGCAGCGCGCGTGGCCGGCGTTCGAGGTGGTCGACACCGCCCGGCTCGCCCGACGGGTGATCACCCGGGACGACGCACCCAACTGCAAGCTCGGCTCGCTGGCCCGTGCCTTCGGGTCGACGACGACCCCGAACCACCGCGCCCTCTCGGACGCACGGGCGACGGTCGACGTCCTCCACGGGCTGATGGAACGGCTCGGGGGCCTCGGCGTCCACACGCTGGAGGAGCTGCAGACCTTCTCTGCCAAGGTCTCGGCCGCCCAGCGCCGCAAGCGCCACCTCGCCGAGGCGCTGCCCCACGCTCCGGGCGTCTACCTCTTCCGGGACGAGCGCGACCGGGTCCTCTACGTCGGCACCTCCCGCGACCTGCGCACCCGGGTGCGCAGCTACTTCACCGCCTCCGAGACCCGCTCGCGGATCGGCGAGATGGTCGCGATCGCCGCGCGCGTCTCCGCGGTGGAGTGCGCGACGACGCTGGAGGCCGAGGTCCGCGAGCTCCGGCTGATCGCCAGCCACGAGCCGCCGTACAACCGCCGCAGCCGGCGCCCGGACAAGGTCTGCTGGATCAAGCTGACCGACGAGGTGTGGCCGAGGCTCTCCGTGGTCCGGACCGTGCGCGACGACGCGGGCAAGGGCGCCGACTACCTCGGCCCGTTCCGCTCACGTCGGACCGCCGAGGCGTGCCTGGCGGCGCTCCACGAGACCTTCCCCGTGCGCCAGTGCGGCGGGCGGATGCCCCGGCGCCCCGACCGGACCGCCTGCGCACTGGCCGAGATGGGCCGGTGCCTCTCCCCGTGCGACGGCTCGGTCGAGGTCGCCGACTACGCCCTCCTCGTGGCCGACCTGCGCGACGCGCTGCTGCACCGCCCGGACGATGTCGTCGCAGCCGTGGGACGGCGCATGGCCGCGCTGTCCGAGCGTCAGCGCTTCGAGGAGGCCCGGCTGCACCGCGACCGGCTCGCCGCGTTCGTACGAGCCGCCTCGCGCACCCAGCGGCTCTCCGCGCTCACCCGCTGCCCGGAGCTCGTCGCCGCCCGACGCGAGGACGACGGCCGCTGGTCGGTCCATGTCGTTCGCCACGGGCGACTCGCCGGTGCCGGGCGGATCCCGCGCGAGGCGCACGCCGGCGACTGGGTGAGCGACCTGCGAGCCAGCTGCGAGACCGTGCTGCCCGGCCCGGGGCCGACCCCGGCCGCCACGGCCGAGGAGTCGGAGAAGGTCCTGCGGTGGTTGGAGCAGCCCGGAGTCCGCCTGGTCGCCGTCGAGGGCGAGTGGTCCTGCCCGGTGCGCGGTGCGGGCGGCCGGCTCGCCCTGTTCGACGCGGTCGAGACCTCGCGCCGCGACCTGGTCCCCTTCGACGAGCGCCGTTCGCTCCCCGTCGTGGAGCGGCCGACGCGCTGACTGCTCGACCGGACCGGGCGGGCCGGCGACCGAGTAGCGTCGCCGTCGTGATCACCGCCATCGTCTTCGTCAACGCCGACGTCGCCCGGATCCCCGAGGTCGCCGAGGCCATCGCCGCCGTCCCCGGCGTCAGCGAGGTCTACTCCGTGACCGGTCAGATCGACCTGATCGCGATGGTCCGGGTCCGAGAGCACGACGAGATCTCGTCGGTCGTGGCCGACAAGGTCAACAAGGTCCCGGGGATCGTCTCGACCGAGACCCACATCGCCTACCGCACCTTCTCGCGCCACGACCTCGAGTCGGCCTTCTCGCTCGGCCTCGACTGAGCCGGAGCGAGGGCAGGTCTCGGACCTCGGCCATGTCTCCCGATCCATGGCCTGCTGCCCGCCGCCCATCACGCACGCTGGCTGCGTTGCGGACGGCCAGGATGGGGAGACACACGCTAGGACGCCGCGCGCGACGCGGCGACCCAGCGTTCCAGCACCTGCTGCGCCGCACCGCTCTCCACCGACTCGGCCGCCCGCTGCACGCCGGAGGCCAGCCGCTCCTCGAGCGGCCCCTCGCCGGCCTCGTGGACGGCGAGCGCCGCACCGGCGTTGAGCACCACCGCGTCCTTGACCGGCCCCGGCTCACCGGCGAGCAACCGCCGGACCACCTCGGCGTTGTGGGCGGCGTCCCCCCCGCGGAGCTGCTCGGCGGTCGCCACGGGGACTCCCAGCGCGGCCGGGTCGACGACGTGCTCGCGCACCTCGCCGTCCCGGACCTCCCAGATCCGGCTGGTGGTCGTCGTGGTGAGCTCGTCGAGCCCGTCGTCCCCGCGCAGCACCCACGCGTCGGTGCCGCGACGTGCGAACACGCCCGCCAGCAGCGGCGCCTTGAGCGGGTCGGCGCAGCCGATCGCCTGGCTGGCCGGCCGCGCAGGGTTGGTCAACGGCCCGAGCAGGTTGAACGTGGTCGCGACGCCGAGCTCGCTGCGCGGCACCGCTGCGTGGCGGAGCGCAGGATGGAACGCCGCCGCGAACGCGAACGTGATCCCGGCCTCCACGGCGATCCGGCCGACGTCCGCGGGGTCGAGGTCGAGGCGTACCCCGAGCACCTCGAGCACGTCGGCACTCCCCGAGCGCGACGAGGCCGAGCGGTTGCCGTGCTTGACGACCGTCACGCCGGCACCGGCGGCGACGATCGCCGCCATCGTCGAGATGTTCACCGAGAACGAGCGGTCACCACCGGTGCCCACCACGTCCAGCACGCGGCCGGGCACGGTGAGCGGCCTGGCCGCCGCGTAGATCGCCGAGACGAGGCCCTCGACCTCCTCGACGGTCTCCCCCTTCGCACGCAGCGCGACGGCGAAGCCCGCGATCTGCGCCGGCGTCGCGTTGCCCGTGAGGATCTCCGACATCACCCACGCCGTCTGCCCGCCGGTGAGGTCGACACCGCCGATCAGCGACGTCAGCACCTCGGGCCACGACGAGCCCACCGCCGGGGTCACGCCGACCGGACCGCGTGCCCCTGCCTCAGGCATCGGCGGCGAGCGCGGCCGGCGTCCCCCCGCGCAGGACGTCGGCCACGGTCTCGGCGACCTGCACGGGGTCGAGCGGGTGCGGCACGGCCGCCTCCGCCCGTGACCAGGTGGCCAGCCACGCGTCCTGCGGGCGGCCGGTCAGGACGATCACCGGCGGGCACCGGTAGATCTCCTCCTTGAGCTGCTTGGCGATCCCCAGCCCTCCGGCCGGGACCGCCTCCCCGTCGAGGATCACCAGGTCCATCGCGCCGGAGTCCAGCTGCTGGAGCACGACGGGCTCGGTGGCCACCTCGACGAACTCGAGCTCCGGAAGGTCCGGGTGGACCCGCCGCCCCAGTGCGAGCATCACCTGACGGCGCGTGTGCACGTCGTCGGAGTACACAAGGACCTGGAGCGGCTTGACGGAAGTCACAACCGTGATCCTACGCAGCACCGCGGGGCCACCCCTGGGGGCCTTCTTCCGGCGTTCCGGGACTCGTGGGACGGCTCGCGACCACACCCCTGGGCAGGCGCTTCGCCGACACGCCGCGGCACGGTGGGGGCTGTGACCGCGGACCGCGCCGCCGGGCGAGACGACGCCGGGGGGTCGGCGTGCCGAGCGCCGCCGTCGGGTTCATACTGTTCGCGTGGCGACAGCAAGCATCCCGGCCTCCCGCCTGCACGGGCACCACGGCCGCCCCGACATGGTCTCGGTGGGCACCATCGTGTGGCTCTCCAGCGAGCTGATGTTCTTCGCGGCACTGTTCGCGGCGTACTTCACGATCCGGGCGGTCAGCCCCGAGCTCTGGTCGCAGAGCACGGCGAACCTCAACGTTCCCTACGCGGCGACCAACACCACCATCCTGGTGCTGTCCTCGGTGACCTGTCAGATGGGCGTCTTCGCCGCCGAGAAGGGCCGCCCCGGCCGCTCCGGCACCCTCCTGCAGTTCACCAAGTGGGGACTGCGCGAGTGGTTCGTCCTCACCTACGTGATGGGCGCCGTCTTCGTCGCGGGGCAGGCCTTCGAGTACGCCGAGCTCGTGCACGAGGGGATCACCATCCCGGCCTCGAGCTACGGCACGATGTTCTACCTGACCACCGGCTTCCACGGGATCCACGTGACCGGCGGCCTGATCGCGTTCCTGCTCGTGCTGGGACGCACGTTCCTCGCGAAGCGCTTCACCCACGAGCAGGCGGTGAGCGCGATCGTCGTGTCGTACTACTGGCACTTCGTCGACGTCGTGTGGATCGGGCTGTTCGCCACGATCTACCTCATCAAGTAGCCCACCGAACGAGACCGAAGGACTGATCGTGCGACTCCTCTCGCAGACCACCCGGCGGCTGGCCGGTGGCCTCTCCCGGCACCGGCGCCGCAAGCTGGCCGGTCCGGCCGTCCTGCTCATCGCCCTCATGCTCACCGGCGGGCTGTTCGCGCTGTTCTCCCCCGCGCAGGCCGAGACCAAGAAGGCGAACGACGCCGACGACGTCGCGGCCGGACGCGCCCTGTTCCTCGTGGGCTGCTCGTCGTGCCACGGTGCGAACGGCGAGGGCATCGCCACCAAGCGCGGCAACAACTACGGCCCTCCCCTGGTCGGCGTCGGCGCGGCCGCCGTCGACTTCCAGGTCGGTACGGGCCGGATGCCCCTGGCCGGTCCGACGGTGCAGGCTCCGCGCAAGAAGGTCTCCTACACCAAGGAGGAGATCCAGCAGCTGGGTGCCTACGTCCAGTCGCTCGGCCCCGGCCCCGCCGTCCCCGAGTCCGAGGAGTACGACCCCAACGAGGGTGACGTCTCCCGAGGTGGCGCGATCTTCCGTACGAACTGCACCGCGTGCCACAACTTCGCCGGCGCCGGTGGCGCGCTGCCCGGCGGCAAGTACGCCCCCAAGCTCACCGACGTCAGCTCCAAGCACATCTTCGAGGCGCTCCTGACGGGGCCGCAGCAGATGCCGGTGTTCTCCAACGACGTGCTGACCCCCGCGGACAAGCGCGACGTCATCTCCTACCTCCGGCAGAACGACGACGCGCCCAAGTACGGAGGCTTCTCCATGGGCACGCTGGGTCCGGTCTCCGAGGGCATGTTCGCCTGGCTGGTCGGGATCGGCGTCCTCGTCGGGTTCGCCGTCTGGATCGCGGCCCACACCGCTCGTGCCAAGAAGGCCGTCAAGGGAGGCCAGCAGTGACCGATCTCGAGAACCGACCCGACTCCGGGGTCGTCCGGCACGAGCCCGAGGAGCCGATCGCCGACCCGGGTCTGCCGCCCCACGAGCTGCGGCCGACCGACGTCGACGAGAAGGCCGAGCGTCGTGCGGAGCGCCAGGTCGCGGGCATGTTTCTGCTGTCGGCGGTCTTCACCGTGCTGTTCTGCGTCTCCTACTTCGTCTTCGCCATCGGTGACGACCCGACGATGGTGCTCGGCCTCGGTGCGTCCAACGTCGCGCTGGGCTTCTGCCTGGGCATGGCCCTCCTGCTGATCGGCGTCGGCGCGATCCAGTGGGCGCGCAAGCTGATGGGCGACGAGGAGATCGTCGAGATGCGCCACCCGGCGCGCTCCTCCGACGAGGACCGCGAGGAGGCCGTGGCCTCGCTCACCGAGGGTGTCGAGCAGTCCGGCATCGGCCGGCGTCCGCTGATCCGCAACACGCTGCTGCTCTCGACCGGGCTGCTGGGCGTGCCGGCGATCATCGCGCTGCGCGACCTCGGGCCGCTGCCCGGCGACAAGCTCTACCACACGGTCTGGCGCAAGTGGATGCGTGTCGTCCAGGACGTCACGGGCACGCCGATCAAGCCTGAGGACCTCCAGGTCGGGCAGCTGGTCAACGCGCAGCCGGACGTCTTCTACCGACCGTTCAACCCCAAGGACTCCGACGGTGACGACCTCACCGCCGCCCAGGCCGAAGCCCGTGGCGAGGAGCCGCTCGAGGTCCCCGAGGGCGTGGAGCTCCAGCAGGAGAAGGCGAAGGCCGCGACCATCGTCGTCCGCATGGAGCCCAGCGACATCACCCCCTCGAAGGGGCGCGAGGACTGGGGCATCGACGGGATCCTGGCGTACTCCAAGATCTGCACCCACGTGGGTTGCCCGATCTCGCTGTGGGAGCAGCAGACCCACCACCTGCTGTGCCCCTGCCACCAGTCGACCTTCGACCTGGCCGACAACGGCAAGGTGATCTTCGGCCCGGCGAACCGCGCGCTTCCCCAGCTGCCGCTGATGGTCGACCCCGACGGCTACCTGGTGGCACAGTCCGACTACACCGAACCCGTGGGCCCGAGCTTCTGGGAACGAGGCTGATCACCGATGAGCGAAGCAGTCACCACCAACGGCTCCAAGGCCGCGCGCTCGCAGAAGCCGAGCAAGGTCGCGGGCGTCGCCGACTGGGCGGACTCCCGGCTCGGCCTCGCCGGTGCGATGAAGAAGAACATCCGCAAGGTGTTCCCCGACCACTGGTCGTTCATGCTCGGCGAGATCGCGCTGTGGAGCTTCGTCGTCCTGCTGCTGACCGGCGTGTTCCTCACGCTGTGGTTCAAGCCCAGCATGGGCGAGACGACCTACTCCGGCAGCTACGAGCCGCTCAACGGCATCGAGGTCTCCGAGGCGTACGCCTCCTCCCTCCACATCTCGTTCGACGTGCGCGCCGGGCTCCTGATGCGTCAGATGCACCACTGGGCGGCGATGCTGTTCATCGCCGCGATGCTCGTGCACATGATGCGCGTCTACTTCACGGGCGCGTTCCGCAAGCCGCGTGAGCTCAACTGGGTCATCGGCGTCCTGCTGCTCGTCCTCGGGACGCTCGAGGGCTTCACGGGCTACTCGCTGCCCGACGACCTGCTCTCCGGCACCGGCATCCGCGCGGCCAACGGCTTCGTGGCGGCGATCCCGGTCGTGGGGACCTACGTCAACTTCTTCCTCTTCGGCGGTGAGTTCCCGGGCGACTCGATCATCCCGAGGCTCTACACCATCCACGTGCTGCTGATCCCGGGCCTGCTCCTGGCCCTCATCGCCGCGCACATGCTGCTGCTCGTCTACCACAAGCACACGCAGTGGCCCGGGCCCGGCCGGACGAACGACAACGTCGTCGGCTTCCCGATGCTGCCGGTGTACGCCGCCAAGGCGGGCGGGTTCTTCTTCATCGTCTTCGGGGTCACCGCGCTGATGGGTGCGTTCCTCTCCATCAACCCGATCTGGCGGTACGGTCCCTACAACCCGGCCGAGGTGACCGCCGGGTCGCAGCCCGACTGGTACATGGGCTGGCCCGACGGGGCGCTGCGCATCATGCCCGGCTGGGAGTCGCACTTCTGGGGCGTCACCCTGTCGTGGAACGTGTTCATCCCGATCATCCTGCTCCCGACCCTCGCCATCGGCATCTTGATGGCGCTGCCGTTCGTGGAGTCCTGGATCACCGGCGACAAGCGGGACCACCACCTGCTCCAGCGGCCCCGCGACGCTCCGACACGCACCGGGGTGATGGTCGCGCTGATGACCTTCTACGGGCTGTTCTGGATCGCCGGTGGCAACGACATCATCGCCATCACCTTCGGTCTGAGCATCAACGCCATCACCCACTTCCTGCGGGTGGCGGTGTTCGTAGGCCCGGTCATCGCGTTCATCATCACCAAGCGGTGGTGCATCTCGCTGCAGCGTCAGGACAACGAGAAGCTGCTGCACGGCTACGAGACCGGCATCATCATGCGGGACGCATCGGGTGGCTACAGCGAGCGTCACCAGCCGCTCCCGGTCGACGAGGCGTACGCGATCAGTGCACGCGAGCGGGACCAGATCTTCCAGATCGAGTCCTCCACGGACGAGAACGGCGTCGAGGCCCCCGGGTCGCGCGCCGAGAAGGTCCGCGCTCGGCTCTCGCAGGCGTGGTACGGCACGAACGTCCAGAAGCCCACCGCGGCCGAGCTGGAGGAGGCGCACCACCACGCAGAGGAGCACGACCACGAGTCGGACTCCGAGCTCGCCGGGATCGCCTCTGAGCGTCACGAGGTCGACCCTCCGGTGCGCAAGGAGCTTCCGCCGAGCGACTGACGCGGGCACCACCGCTCGAAGGCCCTCACCTCGTCAGGGGTGGGGGCCTTCTGGTTCGCTCAGGACGTCGGTGTCACGATGACGTCGACCGCCACCAGGTCCTCCTCGCCCGTGCACACGTACGCGTGCGGCACGTCGGCCGGCCACCGGTGGTGGACCCCGGCAGCCAGCGGGGTCCGCTCCCCCGCTGTCTCGAGGTAGCCCTCGCCCGCGAGGACGACCAGCTGCTCCTCGACACCGATCGCGTGGGCCGGTGAGCTCCGAGCAGCGCCGGGACGCACCGTGACCAGGTAGACCTCGGTCGTCCGATCGACGTCCTGGCGGACGTGCAGGCGCCACGAGGTCAGCGCCGCGTCGCTCACCTCGGTGTCCTCGTCCGCCACGAGGTGGGCGAGGGGGACGCCCAGCGGTCCCGCGATCGCGTACAGCGTGTCCAGGGTCGGGTTGCGACGGCCGGACTCGAGCTCGGAGAGCGTGCCCTTGCCGATCCCGGCCGCCGCGGCCAGTGCCGACAGGGAGAGACCCTGTGCGAGCCGGATGGCGCGGATCCGCGTGCCGGTCGGCGCACCGCTGGTCATCAGATGGTCACCTCGGCTAGGTTCTGTTTACAGAACGTTCTGTTCGTAGAACACCATCGGGAGGATAGCAATGCCGCCCCGTTCCCAGGCCGTCGTCGCCGGAGTGGTCGCCGCGCTGGTCGGCTTCAGCAGCTCGTTCGTCGTCGTGCTCGCCGGGCTGGTGGCCGTCGGTGCGACGCCTGCCCAGGCCGCGTCCGGCCTGGTGGCGCTGTGCGTCGCGCAGGCGGCCGGAATGGTCTGGCTCGCCCTGCGTCACCGCACGCCGCTCTCGCTCGCCTGGTCGACGCCCGGTGCGGCGCTCCTGGCCTCGGGTGGTGCGGTCACCGGCGGTTGGCCCGCTGCCGTCGGTGCGTTCCTCGTCGCCGCCGCGATGATCCTGCTGACCGCGCTCGTGCCACGGCTCGGCGACCTCGTGGCAGCCATCCCGACCGCCCTGGCCCGGGCCATGCTGGCCGGTGTCCTGCTGCCGTTGTGCCTCGAACCGGTCGCGGCCCTCGCCGCCACTCCCCTGCTGGTCGCGCCGGTGGTGCTCACGTGGCTGGTGCTGATCCGTCCGGCGCCACGCTGGGCCGTGCCTGCATCGCTCGTCGTCGCGCTGCTGGTCGTCGTGCTCGCCGCCGACCGGCTGCCGGGGCTGGGCAGCGTCGTTCCCCGCTTGGCGCCGACGTTCCCCACCTGGTCGGCGTCCGCGGTCCTCGGGATCGCGCTCCCCCTCTACGTCGTCACCATGGCCTCGCAGAACGTTCCCGGCGTCGCCGTGATGCGCAGCCTCGGCTACCGGGTCCCGTGGCGCGAGACACTGAGCGTGACCGGGGTCGCGAGTGCCGTGGCTGCGCCGTTCGGCGGGCACGCGGTCAACCTCGCCGCCATCACAGCAGCGCTCACGGCCGGCCCCGATGCGGGGCCGGACCGCTCGCGCCGGTGGCCCGCCTCGCTCGCCGCAGCGGGGACGTACGTCGTCCTCGCGGCCGGCTGCGGGGGCGTCACCGCCCTGGTCTCGACCGCCCCCGACGGGGTCGTGCAGTCGGCCGCCGGACTCGCGCTCCTCGGCACCCTGGCCGCGTCGCTGCACGAGGCGCTCGTCGAGGAGGAGGTGCGCCTGCCCGCCGTCGTCTGCCTGGTCGTCGCTGCGTCCGGCACCACGGTGCTCGGGGTCGGGTCGGCGTTCTGGGCACTGGCTGCGGGTCTGCTGGTGCGTACGGTGCTCCACCACGACGCCTCGCGCCGGCGCGGGAGCCGGGTCGGAACGCAGATCGGCGGGCCGACCCCTCAGGGTCGACCCGCCGACGCGGACCGTGGATCAGGCGAGGGCTGAGCCCTTCTGCCACTCGGCCCACGAGTCGTTCCAGTCGCCGTAGCCGTTGGTCAGGGTCATCTGGCGATCGGTGCCGGTGTACTCGACGGGGTCGCCGATGATCGAGTGGTCGTAGAGCCACTTCGCGTTCTCGGTGCTCATGCCGGTGCACCCGTGCGAGACGTTGGCCTGGCCCTGCGACCCGACCGACCACGGCGCCGCGTGCAGGAACTCACCGGTGTTGGTGATCCGCATCGCCCACTTGACGTCGTCGAGGTCGTAGCCGTCGGCGCTGTCGGGGTTGATCCCGATGGTCTCGGAGTTCATCCGCTTGGTCGGGTACTTCTCGGTGATGACCTTGGTGCCGGACCGGGTGGTGAAGCCCGCCTTGCCGGTCGTGATCGGCATCGTCTTGATCACCTTGCCGTCACGGAAGACCTGCAGCTGGTGGCTCGCGGCGTTGACCTTGATCACCTGGTTGCGCGAGACGTCGTAGGAGATGGTGCGGTCCATCTGGCCGTAGCGACCGTTGCCGGCGGGCAGGCTGTTGACGTCGACCGCGACGGTCACCTTCTGGTTCGGCTTCCAGTAGCCGGCGGGGCGGTAGTGGACGTTCTGGTCGTCGAACCAGTTCCACGAGCCCTTCTGGCCGGCCGAGCTCGTGACCTTCATGTGCTGCTCGAACAGCTTCTTGTTGGCCACGGGGTAGTCGAAGTGCACGGAGACCGGCATGCCGACCCCCATCGTCGCGCCGTCCAGCGGCGTGATCGAGGGGTAGACCTCGTCGGACTTCGCCAGGGAGACGGCGTCGAAGCGTGAGGTGTACTTCTTGGCCAGGCCGTCGGAGTCCTCGGCGGTCGCGGTGATGCGGTACTTGCGACCCGAGTCGAGTCGGTCCGTGGCCGTCCACCGGGTCTTGTCCGCGTTGAGCGCACCCGCCACGGGCTCGCCCTTGAGCGTCGCGACCTTCACGTCCGCGAAGGTGCCGTCGGTCGAGCTGACCTGGACGAGCTTGTCGACGGCGACGTCGCTGCTGCCGTCGCTCACGTTGGCGGAGATCGTGGCCTTGGAGGTCTTGGCGACCTGCGAGGCGTCGCTCCCGGCCGGCGAGGACGTCTCGTCGTTGGAGCCGCCGGCACAGGCGGCGACGGGAAGGACCATCAGAGCGGCCGCGGTGCCGAGGGCAGCACGGCGCAGACGGATCCTGTGGTGGAACGGCATGGACGCTTCTCCCGGGAACTCGTGTCGATGCGGTGGGCAGTGTGATCCTACCAAGCCGATCAACCGATCAGACGGTTCGACCCGGCCGCGAGCCGACGGATTCTCGCGGGCCTCCCGGGCGGGTCGACCGCCGTCTCGCGACGAGCGTCAGTGCGCGTGCACGCCCCGGTAGTACTCGTAGATCAGCCCGCTGACAGCGATGAGCCCGAGGATCGCGCCGATCACGACCAGCCACCAGCCGATGACGACACCCAGCGCGATCACTGCGGCGGTGAGCGCGCACCACAGCGGCCACCAGCTGTACGGCGGGAAGAAGCCGAGCTCGCCGGCACCGTCGGCGATGTCGGCGTCCTTGCGGTCCTCGGGTCGGGGGTCGAGGCGGCTGGCCGAGAACCCGAGGTAGACGCTCACCATCAGCGTCAGCAGCGTCGTCATCACCAGGGCCGACGTGCCGGTCCAGTCGTGGGCCAGCAACCAGTAGGCCGGCGTGATGATCACCAGGCTGACGGTCGCGATGACGAAGATCCACGCCTCGGACTTCATCGGTCGGTCTCCTTCTCCTGCTCGGCCTGCTCCTCGATCCGCTCGGCGAGGACCGTCGCGCGGCCGGCGTCGGCCGGCGCGTCCCGGAAGCCGGAGTCGTCGGCCATCTCGAGGTTCTCGTCGTACTCCAGCGCGGCGATCTCCGGGTGGTGCAGGTCGAAGGCCGGCGACTCCGAGCGGATCCGCGGGATGGTGGTGAAGTTGTGCCGCGGGGGCGGGCAGGACGTCGCCCACTCCAGCGAGCGACCCCAGCCCCACGGGTCGTCGACGACGACCCGCCGCCCGGACGTCGCGGTCTTGTAGACGTTCCAGAAGAACGGCAGCGTCGACGAAGCCAGCAAGAACGCACCGACCGTGGAGATCTGGTTCAGGCCGGTCCAGCCGTCACTGGGCAGGTAGTCGGCGTAGCGACGCGGCATGCCCAGCACGCCGAGCCAGTGCTGGACGAGGAACGTGGTGTGGAAGCCGATGAACAGCAGCCAGAAGTGGATCTTCCCGAGCCGCTCGTCGAGCATCTTCCCGGTCATCTTCGGCCACCAGAAGTAGAAGCCGGCGAACATCGCGAAGACGACCGTGCCGAACACCACGTAGTGGAAGTGCGCCACGACGAAGTACGAGTCCGAGACGTGGAAGTCCAGCGGCGGCGTCGCCAGGATGACGCCGGTCAGCCCACCGAACAGGAAGGTGGTCAAGAACCCGACGCTCCACAGCATGGGGGTGTCCATGGATATCGATCCCCCCCACATCGTGCCGATCCAGTTGAAGAACTTCACGCCCGTCGGTATCGCGATGAGGAAGGTCATGCCGGCGAAGAACGGCAGGTCGACCGCACCGGTGACGAACATGTGGTGCGCCCACACCGCGACCGCGAGGATCGCGATCGCCAGGGTGGCGCCGACGAGGCCGACGTACCCGAAGACGGGCTTGCGGCTGAACACCGGGAGGATCTCGGTGATGATGCCGAAGAACGGCAGGGCGATGATGTACACCTCGGGGTGGCCGAAGAACCAGAAGAGGTGCTGCCACAGGATCGGCCCGCCGTGCACCGGGTCGAAGACGTGGGCGCCGAGCTTGCGGTCCGCCTCGAGCGAGAGCAGGGCCCCGGCGAAGATCGGGAAGGCGATCAGCACCAGCAGGCTGGTGATCAGCGTGTTCCAGCAGAAGATCGGCAGCCGGAACATCGTCATGCCGGGCGCACGCATGCAGATGATCGTCGTCACGAAGTTGACCGCACCGAGGATGGTGCCCAGACCGGCGATGTAGAGGCCCATGATCCACAGGTCTCCGCCGATACCGGGCGAGTGCGCGGCGTTGGACAGCGGGGTGTAGGCGAACCACCCGAAGCTGGCGGCGCCGCCCGGGGTGAAGAAGCCCGAGAACACCATCAGGCCGCCGAAGAGGAACAGCCAGTAGCTGAACATGTTCAGCCGGGGGAAGGCGACGTCGGGCGAGCCGATCTGCAGCGGCATGATCACGTTGGCGAAGCCGAAGAACAGCGGCGTCGCGAACAGCAGCAGCATGATCGTGCCGTGCATCGTGAAGAGCTGGTTGTAGACCTCGTCGTTGACGATCTGGGTCCCGGGGAACGCCAGCTCCGAGCGGATCAGCAGAGCCAGGATGCCGCCCACGATGAACCAGGCGAACGACGTGCCGAGGTAGAGCTTGCCGATCAGCTTGTGGTCGGTGGTGGTGAGGACGCGCACCACCTGCTGACCGATCGCCCGGCTCGGCGCTCCGGCGGTGGAACGGGCGGCAATGCCGTCTCCAGCGGTCGCGGTCATCGCTCTGCTCCTGCCTCGGGCTCGAGCCCGGGTTGCGCGCGAACCTTCTCGGTACCCCGGGTCAGGCCGGTGTTGCCGTCCGCCTGGAGCTGCTTGAGGTGGGCGTCGTAGTCGTCCGCGGAGACCACCTTGACGTTGAACAGCATCCGCGAGTGGTAGGCGCCGCACAGCTCGGCGCACTTGCCGACGTAGGTGCCGATCCGGTTGGGGGTCAGCTCGAAGTGGTTGTCACGGCCCGGGACGACGTCCATCTTGAACAGGAAGGACGGCACCCAGAAGGAGTGGATGACGTCGGGCGAGTACAGGTTGAACCGGACCTTCTCGTCGACCGGGAGCCACAGCGTGGGGTAGTCCGCCGGGGTCCCGGAGTCGAAGACGGTCTCCCCGCCGGTCGCGTCGTCCTTGAGGTAGTTGAAGGTCCACGACCACTGCTGGCCGACGACCTCGACGGTGCGGTCGGGCTTGGGCGGGTCCGCCGGCAGCACCTCGTCCTGCACCTTGATGGTGAAGAAGAACAGCACGACGACGATCATGATCGGCGCCACGGTGTAGAAGATCTCGATCGGCAGGTTGTACCGCGTCTGGACCGGCACCTCGTCGGGGCTCTTGCGGCGGAAGCGGATCACGGCGTAGCCGATCAGGCCCCACACCACGACACCGACGATGATCGCGGCCAGCCAGGACCAGTGCCACAGGTCGTAGATGTTCTGGACCTCGTCGGCCCGGGGAGCCGGCATCGCCAGGCGCTGGATCTCGTCCTTGCCCTCGGCGTCGCACCCGCTGAGCGCGAGGACCGAGGCGGCCAGCGCCGCCACGCCGGCAGCGCGCCTCATCCGGGTACGTCCCGGACGGCGCTGGGGGGATTCAGGCAGACCCACAGGGACCTCTCTCGTCGCCTCGCGTGCTCATCGATCGTCGCTGAGCGTACTACCCCGACACCTCACCCCACGGGGCAGGTGAGGGTGCGCCGAGGGGTGGATCCGCACCCTCCGCGACCCGGCCGCCGGTAGGCGCTCGGGTAGGTTCGCGACCGTGGCGGACGACACCGGCCCGGCGGGGCCGACGTACCTCGACGCGGCGTCCTCGGAGCCGCTGCACCCCGCCGCCCGCGAGGCACTGCACGCCGCCGCCGACGCGGTGCACGCCGACCCTCGTCGCGGTCACCGGGCCGGACGCGAGGCCCGCCTGGTCCTCGACAACGCGCGGGCCGCCACCGCGCAGTGCCTCGGGGTGCGCCCCGACGAGGTGACCTTCACCCCCAGCGGTACCCACGCGGTCCACCTCGGACTGCTCGGCCTGCTGCGCGGGCGCGCCCGGGTCGGCGGCCGGCTCGTCGTCGGTGCCGCCGAGCACTCCGCCGTGCTCAACACCGCCCGCTGGCACGAGGACGCCGGCGGAGAGGTCGTCGAGGTCGGCGTCGACCGGACGGGACGGGTCGACGCCGACGCGCTCGTGGCGGCCGCCACGCAGGGCCCGCCGACCGCGGCCGTCGCCCTCCAGAGCGCGAACCACGAGGTCGGCACCGTCCAGCCCGTCGCCGAGGTGGCCCGTCGGCTCGGCGACGTGCCGCTGCTCCTCGACGCCTGTGCCTCGGCGGGGCGGCTCGCGCTGCCGGAGGGCTGGACGGTCGCCGCGGCGTCCGCGCACAAGTGGGGCGGGCCGGCCGGCATCGGCGTGCTGCTGGTGCGCAAGGGCGCCCGCTGGCGTGCGCCGTACCCGGTCGACGACCGGGCCGAGGAGCGCTCGACCGGCTTCGAGAACGTGCCGGCGGCACTCGCCGCCGCCGCCGCGCTGCAGGCGGTGGTCGCCGAGCGCGCGGAGACCGTCACCCGGCAGCACGCCCTGGTCGCGCGGATCCGGGACGCCGTGGCGCGGATCCCCGACGTCGACGTGGTCGGCGACCCCGAGGAGAGGCTGCCGCACCTGGTGACCTTCTCCTGCCTCTACCTCGACGGGGAGTCGCTGGTCACCGAGCTCGACCGGCTCGGCTTCGCCGTGGCCAGCGGGTCTGCGTGCACCTCCAGCGTGCTCGAGCCCAGCCACGTCCTGGCCGCGATGGGCGCGCTGACCCACGGCAACGTGCGGGTGTCGCTGACCCGCGCGACGACCGAGGCCGAGGTCGAGCGGTTCCTCACCGCGCTCCCGGAGGTCGTCGCGCGACTGCGTGCGCAGGCGGGGATCGGATGACCCCGGTGGACCTGGTGCTCGACTGCCGCGGCCTGCTCTGCCCCGTCCCCGTGATCCGGCTGGCACAGCGGATCGCCGAGGTCCCCGCCGGCGGGACGGTCGCCGTCGAGGCGGACGACGTGGCGGCGGCGACCGACGTACCCGCGTGGTGCCGCATGCGCGGCCACGAGTACGTCGGCGCGGTCACCGCGCAGGACGGCACCCCGTCCTACGTCGTCCGACGCGTGGCCTGAGGTCAGCCGACCCGGAGGTGCGGCGTGATCTCGCGGGCCGCGTCGTCGCCGTACGTCGTGGTGAACCGCTCGAGGAAGGCGTCCTGGGTGACGGCGTACTCCTGCGTGCCGACCGTCTCCACGACGTACGACGCCATCGTCGAGCCCACCTGTGCCGCCCGCTCGAGCCCGACGCCCCACTCCAGCGCGGCGAGGAAGCCCGCGCGGAACGCGTCGCCGACACCGGTCGGCTCGGCGGCCTCCACCAGGCAGGCGGGGACCTCGATCGGGTCCTCGCCCTTGCGCTGGACGCGGGCGCCGTCCTTGGACAGCGTGACGACCTGGACCGCGACCCGGTCGAGGATCTCCTCGGGCCCCCATCCGGTCTTCTGCTCGATCAGGTGCGACTCGTACTCGTTGCTGAACAGGATCGCGGCGCCGTCGACGAGGCCGCGGATCAGCTCACCGTCGCCGAACGCCAGCTGCTGCCCGGGGTCGGCGACGAAGGGGAAGCCCTTCTCACGGCACTCGGCGGTGTGCCGCAGCATCCCGTCGGGGTCGTCGGGGCCGATGAGGACGTAGTCGGGGTCGCCGACCCGCTCGACGATCGGCGCGAGCTCGATCTCGCGGGCCTCGCTCATGGCGCCGGGGTAGAACGAGGCGAACTGCGCCATCGTCTGGTCGGTGGTGCACACGAAGCGCGCCGTGTGCTTGTCGCTGCTGATCCGTACCGAGTCGCAGTCGACGCCGCGCTGCTCCAGCCAGGCGCGGTAGTCCGCGAAGTCCTCGCCCGCCGCGCCGACCAGCACCGGTCGGAGCCCCAGGGTGGCCAGCGCGAAGCTGATGTTCGGACCGCAGCCGCCCCTGCGGATCTCCAGGTCGTCGACGAGGAACGACACCGACAGCTTCTCCAGCTGCTCGACGACCAACGAGTCGGCGAACTTGCCCTGGAAGGTCATCAGGTGGTCGGTGGCGATGGAACCGGCGATCAGCAGCGACATGGGTCCTCATGGGTCTCGGGGACGGCGGGCCCGCAGTGGCGCGGGGACCGACGCCCGACCCTACCGGCGACGCCGCGCGCGCGACCCCTCGGAGTACCTGTCGGTAACGCCTAGCGTCGACGGCATGACTCCTCGCGGCTCCACCCCGTACGCCGACGCCGACGACACGCACACCATGCGCGGCGACTGCCGGGTGGCCTCCGTGCGCATGGGGCTGCCCGACCCGCGCGACCGGCACCTGCGCGTGCGCGCCCCCGGACCGCGTCCGGCGGCCCCGCCCCGCGCCGACGAGGACGCGGCCCTCGTCGCCGCCCGCCTCGGGCTCTGAGGAGACGCCGAAGGGCCCCGGACCTGGTCGGTCCGGGGCCCTTCGCGCGGGTGGGTCAGTGGAAGGAGTCGCCGCAGGCGCAGGACCCGGTCGCGTTGGGGTTGTCGATGGTGAACCCCTGCTTCTCGATCGTGTCCATGAAGTCGATGGAGGCGCCGTTGAGGTACGGCACGCTCATCCGGTCGACAACCACGGCGACACCGTCGAAGTCGGTGACCTGGTCACCGTCGAGGTTCCGCTCGTCGAAGAACAGCTGGTAACGCAGACCCGAGCAGCCGCCCGGCTGCACCGCGATCCGCAACTGCAGGTCGTCGCGACCCTCCTGCTCCAGCAGGGACTTCACCTTCCCGGCGGCGCCCGTGGTGAGGTTGATGCCGTCGGTGCGGTGCTCGCCGACGGTCTCCGTGCTCTGGACCTGCTCGGTCATGAACGGCTCCCGGATGGTCTCGGTGCGGATGGTCTGTGCGTCGGGACCACGATCGTCCCGACGGGCTCAATGGTCGCACACCGGGGGTTATTCCAGCGGAGTCAGCGCGACCAGGTGCGCGCGGTCCGCTCGGCCAGGTCGGCCAGCGCGCCGGCGGGATCGGCGAAGGCGCGATCCTCGCCCACCAGGTCGACCAGCGAGTACGCCGACTCCACACCCAGGGTGCGCATCTCGCGCGCCCCGATCAGCACCGCGCCGGCGAGTGCCACGCACGGGCGCAGCGCCTGCGCGGCGACCTGCGCCACGCCGTACGGCACCTTGCCCGAGCGGGAGGAGAAGTCGAAGGCACCCTCGCCGGTGATCACCAGGTCAGCGGTCCGGACGGCGTCGAGCAGCCCCACGGCGTCGGCGACCATCGCGACACCGGGCTCGCGCGACGCACCCAGCAGCAGCAGGGCGAACCCGAGGCCGCCGGCGGCGCCGGCACCCTTGCTGGTGGCGACGAAGCGGTCGCAGAGCCCGCCGAAGTCGTCGAGCCAGGAGTCGACCTCCACCAGCCGCTCGTCGGCGAGGCCTTTCTGCGGCCCGAAGGTGCGGGTGGCTCCGCGCAGACCGGCCAGCGGGTTGTCGACGTCGCTGGCCGCGACCAGCTCGACGTCGTGCAGGAGCTCGCGGGCCGGCGACAGGTCGACCGCCGTGATGCCGGGGAGGGCGGCCGGACCGGCGTCGAGCGCACCGCCTTCCGCGGTCGCTCCGAGCGCAGCGAGCGCTCCTGCTCCCCCGTCGTTGGTCGCCGAGCCGCCGAGGCCCACGACGACCCGCCGGGCGCCGGCCTCGACGGCCGAGCGGACCAGCTCGCCCAGCCCTCGGCTGGTGGCGCGCTCGGGGTCGCGCTCCTCGGCCGGGGTCAGGTGCAGCCCGACGGCCTGGGCGGACTCGACGTACGCCGTGTCCCCGACGCGCAGGAGCGTCGCCGGCGCGGGCGCGGAGTACGGGCCGGTGACGGTGACGGCGAGCAGCTCGCCGCCGAGCGCCTCGTGGAGCACGTCGACGAAGCCCGGGCCTCCGTCGGACATCGGCCGCAGCACCACGTCGTCGCCCGGCGCGCGGCGCGTCCACCCGGTCCGGACCGCCTCGGCGGCCTCGACCGCGGTGAGCGTGCCGGCGAACTTGTCCGGGGCGACCACGACACGCATGGGCGCCACCGTAGGCGCCCACCACGTCGAGCCGTGCCATAGCGTGGCCGAGGTGCATCTGCTGATCCTGTGGTGCGGCTTCCTCGGCGCCTGGCTGCTCGTCGCCGGCCCGCTCTTCCAGGCCCGCCTCGAGCTCCGCGAGGAGGACTTCGAGGCGGACCGGATCCGCGCCTCGATGCAGGAGGTGCCGCCCCCTCGGGAGGTGTCCTCCTGGTGGCTGCTGCTGCCGCCGGTGTGGTGGTGGCTGCGGCACCGGCGCCACGAGGAGTTCGAGGAGGCGATGCTGGCCCACATCAGCGACGAGGACTACGCGGCGTTCAGCTCGTTCATGAACAAGGCGCGCGGCTGGGTGCTGGTGGGCCTCGGCGGTCTGCTGATCGCCGCGAAGGAGACCTGGGAGCTGGTCGAGGGCAACGAGTGGCCGACCGTCGTCTTCTGGCTGCTGCTGGCGCTCGGGATCCTCGCCGCGATCGCGCACACCGCCCTGAGCATCCGGTCCGACCGGCGCGAGGCCGTCCGGCGGCAGGGCGTACGAGGACCTGTCGGTGGCTGAGGCGCGCGTCCGGCCGATGACGCCCGAGGACGTGCCGCTCGCCGCCGCGCTGTCCTCCGAGAGCTATCTCGCCGTCGACCGGCGGATGCAGCCGCGGGCGCTGCCGGAGCCGACCGGGCGCTCGACCGGACGTACGGCCTGGTGGGAGACCCGCACGCGGCACCTGCTCGCGACCGACCCCGGCGGCAGCTGGGTGGCGGAGGTCGACGGGGAGCCGGTCGGCTTCGCGGTCTCCTTCCGGCGCGAGCTGACGTGGGTCCTGGCCTCGTACGCCGTCCGCGGCGACCACCAGGGCCTCGGCATCGGCAGGGCGCTGCTCGCGGTGGCGCAGGACTACGGCAAGGGCTGCCTGCGCGGGTTGCTCACCTCCTCGGCGGACCCGCGTGCGGTGCGCCGCTACCGCGCCTCGGGCTTCGACCTGCACCCTCAAGTGTCGCTGACCGGGGTCGTCGACCGCTCGGCGATCCCGCCCGGCAGGCACGTCCGCGAGGGCGACCCGGGCGACCGGGACCTCCTCGACTCGCTGGACCGCCGCACCCGCGGCGCCGCGCACGGCCCGGACCACGAGCTGCTGCTCGGCCACCACCGGCTGCTGGTCAGCGACCGCGCGGCAGGCTCGGGCTACTGCTACGTCGAGGCCGGGGCACCGGTGCTGCTGGCCGCGACCGACCGCCGTACGGCCGCCAGGCTGATGTGGGAGGCGCTGGCCTCGGCGCCGGTCGACTCACCCGTCTCGGTGCGCCACGTCACCGCGGCCAACCAGTGGGCGCTGGACGTGGGTCTGGCGGCGCGGCTGGACCCGTGGACGTCCGGCTACCTGGCCGTACGACGCCTCCGCCCGCCGGCGCCGTACCTCCACCACGGGTCGCTGCTGTAGCGCGTCGTGCCGCTCAGGCCTGCGACGACCGGTGGGTGTCGCGCGTCCATGACCCGTGCTTCCCGCCGCGACGCCGCGGGAGGTCGGCCTCGAGGTCCTTGACCCGCCGGGCCACGGGCGCACCGGCGTAGAGACCGTCGGGCTGGCAGTCGCGCGCGACGATCGCCCCGGCCGCGATCACGCAGCCCTCGCCGATCGTCACGCCGCCGAGGACGGTCGCGTTGATGCCGAGCCAGCAGCCGTCGCCGATGACGATCGGGGCCGGCCGGTCGGGACCCATCCGGTAGTCCGAGGGTCCGATGTCGTGGCCCGAGGTGACCAGCGTGACGCCGGTGCTGAGGCAGACGTTGCGGCCCAGGGTGATCGGGGCGGCGGTGTCGAGGTGGCAGTCGTAGTAGATGCCGCTGCCGGGCTCCATGGTCAGCCGCCGACCGCCGATGAAGGTGCGCGGCATGATCACCACCCCGGGCGCCAGGCGCATCCCGAGGAGCCGGTAGAACCAGACCCGGGCGCGGTTGGGCACCAGGCCCGAGGTCACGAACCCGTTGACGAGGACGTCGCGTGCCCAGATCACCAGCCACTCCACGCGCAGGAGCCTAGGCTGTCGCGCCCCCCGCCGTGCTCCGCTGCCCGTCGCGGTCAGCCGTGCAGCGGCTCGCCGGCGCGGAACCGCACCAGGTCGGGGTCGGCGGCGAGGATCTGCGCGCGCGCCCGCCGGCGGTAGCGCCAGACCTGGAGCAGGCCGAGCGCCCAGAGGACGTACTGCGCCGACATCGCCCAGCGGAACGCCTCGGGTGTGTACGACGACTCGCTCCCGGGCGTCCGCCAGTCGAGGACCAGCCCGATCACGACGACGAGCACCAGGCTGGCCAGGAAGCCGCCCTGGTTGATGATCCCGGTGGCGCTGGCCAGCCGCTCGGGTGGGTTGGACGTACGCCCGAGGTCGAAGCCGATCACCGAGGCCGGGCCGCCGACGCCGACGACCACGACGAGTAGGACGAGCAGCCACAGCGGCGCCTGCCCCGGCCACGCGAGCACGACGGTCCACATCGCCGCCAGCGCCCAGATGATGGCGATGACCAGGGTGGAGCGGTGCCACGGGCTCATCGTGATCCGCCAGCCGAGGACCGGGCCGACGACCATCCCGGCGAGCACCAGCACGGTCAGCAGCGACCCGGCGGTCGCGTCGCCGAGGCCTTCTCCCTGGGTGAGGAACGGGAATCCCCAGAGCAGGCTCATCACGGTCGCGCTGAACTGAGTCGTGAAGTGCGTCCAGAACCCGAGCCGTGTGCCCGGCTGGCGCCAGGACGTCTGCAGGCTGCGGCCGAGGGCGCGGAGGTCCTGGCGAGGTCCGAGCAGCCTGCGGGTGCCGGGCGCGTCGTGCACCACCAGCAGCAGCGCGAGCACCATCACGATCCCCAGCGACGCGGTGAGCAGGTACGACCGCGTCCAGCCCAGGTGCGCGAGGGCCCACGTCATGGGCAGCGCCGCGAGCAGCGCTCCGGCCTGGCCCACCATCCCGGTCACCTGCGTCACCATCGGGACCCGCCGCGGTGCGAACCACGAGTTGACCAGTCGCAGCACGCAGATGAAGGTCATCGCGTCGCCCATGCCGACGAAGAGCCGAGCCGCCAGCGCCGCCGGGTAGGACTCGGCCAGGGCGAAGCCGGCCTGGGCCACCGTCAGCAGCCCGGCACCGGCGACCAGCACCGTCCGGGGTCCCCAGCGGTCGACGAGGAGACCCACGGGCACCTGCATGCCGGCGTACACCAGCAGCTGGAGCATCGTGAACGTCGCCAGCTGGGCCGCGCTGATGTCGAAGCGTTGCGCCGCCGCGATCCCGGCGACCGCGAGGGACGAGCGGTGGAAGACGGCCAGGAGGTACGTCGCCAGGCCCACCAGCCAGACGGCGACGGCACGCCGGCTCAGCGGCGGGGCCTGGATCGACGTCACCACCCGATCGTAGGAGCCCACGGGGACGCCGCTCGCGTCACGCCCGCCCCTCGGACCCGCCTATCCTGGGCGCCGTGACTGCCACGTCCCGGGTGGACCTCCCCCTGCTCCCCCTCGGTCGCGGCTCGGACCCCGCCTCCGAGCGCGGCGTCGACTGCCCCGGCGACCTGCCACCGGCATCGGACCCGGCCCTGGTCGAGCGGGCCCGCGCGGCGAAGCAGGCCCTGGGCGACCGGGTGTTCGTCCTCGGGCACCACTACCAGCGCGACGAGGTCATCGAGTTCGCCGACGTCACCGGCGACTCCTTCAAGCTGGCCAAGGACGCCGCCGCCCGGCCCGACGCCGAGTTCATCGTCTTCTGCGGCGTCCACTTCATGGCCGAGTCGGCCGACATCCTCACCTCGTCGGCCCAGCAGGTCGTGCTGCCGGACCTGGCGGCCGGCTGCTCGATGGCCGACATGGCCCGCCTCGCCCAGGTCGAGGACGCGTGGGACGCACTGGTCGACGCGGGCGTGGCCGACCGGGTCGTCCCCGTGACGTACATGAACTCCTCGGCGGACATCAAGGCCTTCTGCGGACGCCACGGCGGCACGGTCTGCACCTCGTCCAACGCCCGTACCGCCCTGGACTGGGCACTGGCGCAGCACGGCCCGGACACGAAGGTGCTCTTCCTCCCCGACCAGCACCTCGGTCGCAACACAGCCGTGCTCGAGCTGGGGATGTCGCTGGAGGACTGTGTTGTCTGGAACCCGCACCGCCCCGACGGCGGGCTCCGCCCCGAGCAGGTGCGCGACGCCCGGATGCTGCTGTGGCAGGGGCACTGCTCGGTGCACGGCCGCTTCACCGGCGAGGTCGTCGACCGGATCCGTGCCGAGGTCCCCTACGTCCAGGTCCTCGTGCACCCCGAGTGCCGCCACGAGGTGGTCACCCGCGCCGACCTGGTCGGCTCCACGGAGTTCATCATCCGCCAGGTCGAGGCCGCACCGCCCGGCACCGTCTGGGCCATCGGGACCGAGCTGAACCTCGTACGCCGCCTCGCCGCCGCCCACCCCGAGCAGCGGATCATGTTCCTCGACAAGACCGTCTGCTTCTGCTCCACGATGAACCGGATCGACCTGCCCCACCTCGTCCGCTCGCTGGAGTCGCTCGCGGCCGGCCGGGTCGAGAACGTCATCGAGGTCGACCCCGCCACCGCCGAGTGGGCCACCGTCGCGCTGGAGCGGATGCTCTCGCTGCCCGGCTGAGGCTGCGACACCCAACCGCAACCGAATCGTCACCCGCGGGTCCCTTCCGCACTGTCGGTGCCACGGGGTTGGGTGGTCCTCGTCTGGAGGAGCCGTCCGGCTCCCGCTCTCGAGGAGACCTTCTGTGCCCACGTCCCGCGTCCCGGTACGCCCCGTCCTGCTCCCCCTCCTCGCGCTCGGTCTCGCGATCCCGGCCGCGGCGCTCGCCTCACCCGCCGAGGCCGCCGGGTCATCCGGCCTGGTGATCTCGGAGGTGTACGGCGGTGGCGGCAACACCGGGGCGACCTACACCCAGGACTTCGTCGAGCTGGCCAACCCGACGGGCTCCGCGATCACCGTCGACGGGACCTCGTTGCAGTACCGCTCCTCGGGCGGATCGGGCGCACCGAGCGGACTCGTGGCGCTCAGCGGGTCCGTCCCCGCCCACGGCCACTACCTGGTCGCGCTCGCGAAGGGCACCGGCGGCAGCACCGCGCTGCCCACGCCGGACGCGACCGGCGACGTCGCGATGAGCGCGACCGCCGGCACCGTGCTGCTGGCGCGCGGCACGTCCAGGATCGCCGACCTGCCGACCGGCTCGGTCGCGCGCGACGACGTGATCGACCTGGTCGGCTTCGGTGCCTCCAACACCTACGAGAAGGCGCCGGCCACCGGGGCCGGCAACACCGCCGCAGTCTCCCGCGACACCGCCGGCACGGACACCGACGACAACAGCGCCGACCTCTCGGCGACGGCACCCGATCCGCAGAGCACCGGCTCCGGCACCACCACTCCCCCGCCCGGCGCCCCGACCGACCTGACGATCGCGCAAATCCAGGGCACCGGTGCCGCCAGCCCGTTCGCCGGTCGGCCGGTGCGCACCGAGGGCGTGGTCACGGCGTCGTACCCGACGGGAGGCTTCGCGGGCTACTACCTGCAGACACCCGGCACCGGCGGCGACCTCGGCAGCAGCCACGACGCCTCGGACGCGGTCTTCGTCTACCTGGGCGGCTCGGCGACCGCGTCGTCGTACCCCTCGATCGGCGCGCACGTCCAGGTGACCGGCACGGTCTCGGAGTTCAACGGCCTGACCGAGATCAGCGCCACGAGCAGCACGCCGCTGGACACCCCCGCGGCTGCGATCGAGCCCGTGACCGGCGCCTACCCCTCGACCGACGCCGGCCGTGAGACCCGCGAGGGCATGCTCACCGCACCGGGCGCGTTCACCGTCACCGACGTCTACACGCTGAACAACTACGCCGAGATCGACCTCGCCTCCGGCAGCACGCCGCTGCGGCAGCCGACCGACGTCGCCAGGCCCGGCACCCCCGAGCAGCAGGCGGTCGTCGCCGACAACGCCGCTCGAGCCGTGACGCTGGACGACGGCTCCTCGCTGAACTACCTCACCACCGGCAAGGACACCCCCCTGCCGTGGATCACCAAGGACCGCCACGTCCGCGTCGGCGCGCCGGCCCGGTTCACGAAGCCAGTGATCCTCGACTACCGCAACGACACCTGGAAGTTCCAGCCCACCTCCCAGCTGACCGCGGCCAACGACGCCGAGGTCGCGCCCGCGACCTTCCCCGACACCCGCACCGACGCACCGCGGGCTGTCGGTGGCGACCTCAAGATCGCCAGCTTCAACGTCCTGAACTACTTCACCGAGACCGGCGAGAAGTACGTCGCCTCCGGTCACTCCTGCAGCAGCTACAAGGACCGCACGGGGACGCCGGTCACCGTCGACGACTGCGGCGCGGACGGTCCGCGGGGCGCCTGGGGCGCGTCCGACCTGTCCCGGCAGCAGGCCAAGATCGTCTCGGCGATCAACGCCCTCGACGCCGACGTCCTCTCCCTGGAGGAGATCGGCAACTCGGCCAAGTTCGACGGACCGGAGCAGCGCGACGACGCGCTCTCGACGCTGGTCGACGCGCTCAACGCGGCCGCCGGCTCCGACCGCTGGGCGTTCGTGCCCTCGCCGCCGGTCGACCAGCAGCCGCCGCTGGCCTCGCAGGACGTGATCCGGACGGCGTTCATCTACCAGAAGGCGGCCGTCGCGCCGGTCGGCGCGTCGCACATCCTGCTCGGCTCGGACGCCTTCTCCAACGCCCGGCAGCCGCTGGGACAGGTGTTCGTACCGGCAGGGGGCTCGTCGGAGCAGCAGTTCCTGGCGGTCGTCAACCACTTCAAGTCCAAGGGCTCCGGCTCCGGCGACGACGCCGACCAGGGTGACGGTCAGGGTGCCTCGAACGCCTCGCGGGTGCGCCAGGCGCAGGCCCTGGTGGGGTTCGTGAAGGAGCTGCAGGCCTCCACCGGCACCCAGCGGGTGTTCCTCACCGGCGACTTCAACGCCTACACCGAGGAGGACCCGCTGCAGGTGCTGCGCGAGGCCGGGTTCACCGACGTCGGGCAGAGGTTCGTCCCGGACGAGTCGACGTACGTCTTCGGCGGGCTGGTCGGCTCCCTGGACCACGTCCTGGCCAACGACGCCGCGCTCGGCACCGTCCAGGGGGCGCACGTGTGGAACATCAACTCGGTGGAGTCGGTGGCCTACGAGTACAGCCGCCACAACTACAACGCGACCGACTTCTACTCGGCCGACCCGTACCGCTCCAGCGACCACGACCCGCTGCTGGTCGGCTTCTCCGTGCCGTCCTCGCGTACGCCCTCGGAGGTCTCGGCGAAGGTCGCCGAGCAGGAGGTGAACCGCCGCGGCCGGACCACGGTCCGCGGCACGGTCACCAGCGACGGGCACACGGTCCGGAGCGGCACCGTCACGATCAGCCAGGGCGATACCGAGCTGGCCCGGGTCGTCCTGGGCAACGGCAACTTCCGGGTGCGCGTCTTCGTGACCGGCACCGGGAAGCTGCCGCTGCAGGTCGCGTACTCCGGCACCGACACCGTCGCCCCGTCCTCGACCACGGTCGTGGCGAACAAGCCCCGCTGAGCGCGGCACCTGCCCGTTGAGTGGTGCCCTCTGCTGGGCCGAGTTGCGCATTGTGCAGGTCCTCCACCTGCACGACGCACCACTCGCGCCTGTAGAAGGCACCACTCGACGGGTGGGTGACGCGCGTCAGCGCAGGACCGGGCAACCCCAGATCGGCATCCACTTGCCGAGGTCGGGCTCGAGGGCGAGCTCGCCGGCCAGGGTGGAGCGGACGTTCATCTCCAGCAGCGAGTCGCGCTGCTGGGAGCCCGTCGGTACGAACGGGTAGAACGTGCCGGTGGCGTAGCGGTAGACCAGGCCGACCGGGCCGCCGGCGGAGGTGCGGAACGCCACCACCGAGCAGAGCAGACTGCGGGCGAACCCCTCGGCCTCGAGGCTGGAGTTCACGGCGTGCAGGTCGGTGACCAGGCTGCCGGGCTCGGGCGGATCGGTCCGTACGATCAGCCAGGTGAAGCCGAACCCGTCGTCCTCGCGGTCGACGTCGGGGCCCTCGTCGGAGTCCAGCAGCTCGACGAGCCGCTTCTCGGCATCGAGGAACGCGGCGCCCTCGGCCTTGCGGTAGCAGACAGCGCCGAAGCCGGTCGGCGCCATGTCCATCGCCACCTGCAGCTGGATCGCCGCTCCGGGGATGCCGAAGAGGGCGTCCAACTGCGGTCGTACCGGCTCGGAGCGACCGGTGATCGTGCTCCAGAACCCCATCAGTGCTGCTGCTCGAAACCGCCGTCGAAGGGGCGGCCGAGCTCTGCGGCGACCTTGGAGAGCTGCTCGAGGCGCTGCTCCAGCGACGGGTGGGTCGAGGTGAGCGTCCGCATGGACACCCCGGCAGCCGCGGGGGTGATGAAGAAGGCGTTCATCTTGGCCGCCTCGCGCAGGTCCTTCTTCGGTATGGCGTTCGTCTCCCCGGAGATCTTCACCAGCGCCGAGGCGAGCGCGCCGGGCTGCTGGGTCAGCAGGGCGCCGCTGCGGTCGGCGCACAGCTCGCGGTAGCGCGAGAGCATCCGGGTCAGCACGAAGCTGATGGCGTAGACGACCACGCTCACGACCAGCGCGATCAGGAGCAGCGGCAGCGCACCCGGACCGTCGTCGTCGTTGTCGCGGCGACCGCCGCCGCCGAAGAACAGGCCGTACTGGCCCCACTGCGTGATCATGCCGGCGATGACGCCGGCCGAGGACGCGACCGTCATCACCAGCACGTCGCGGTGCGCGACGTGCGAGAGCTCGTGGGCGAGCACGCCCTCGAGCTCCTCGGCGGTGAGCGTGTTGAGGATCCCGGTGGTCACGCAGACCGCCGCTCGCTGGGGCGAGCGCCCCGTCGCGAACGCGTTGGGCAGATCGGTGTCCGAGATGGCGACGACGGGCTTGGGCATGTCCGCGAGCGTGCAGAGCCGGTCGATCATGCCGTGCAGCTCCGGCGCCTGCTCCGCGGTGACGACGCGGGCCCGCATGGCCCGCAGCGCCATCTTGTCGGAGTTGTACCACTGCCACCAGGCGATGCCGACCCCGATGATCCCGATGACCGGGACCAGCCCGCCGGCCCCCGCCTGCGCCGCGATGAACATCAGCACCACGAAGAAGGCGACGAACAGCAACCCGAGCAGGAACATCACCGTGGTCATCCGGACGGTGAGCCCGGTGTCCTTGACGAATCGGTTGCTGCTCATGCGGTCTGCGTCCTGCCTCTCGTGGTGATGACGACTACTCGGTGTTCTTCTGCGGGTCGGTCTGCTCGGCGGCGTCCAGCACCGGCTGGTCCTCGCCGGCACCGGCACCGAGCTGGCCCTGCGTCGGGCTCTTGGACTTCAGCGCCGCGAGCTCGGACTCGACGTCGGACTGCGAGCTCATCTGCTCCAGCTCACGGCTGATGTCGTCACCTCGCCCGAGCGCGCCCGGCTCGTCCAGGGCGCCGGAGGCGAGCAGCTCGTCGATCGCGCCGGCCCGGGCCTGCATCGCGGCGGTCTTGTCCTCCGCCCGCTGCACGGCCTGCCCGACATCGCCCATCTCGGTGGAGATCCCGGAGAAGGCCTCGTTGATCTTGGTCTGGGCCTCGGCAGCGGAGTACGTCGCCTTGATCGTCTCCTTGCGGGTACGGAACGAGTCGACCTTGGCCTGCAGCTGCTGCGAGGCACGGGTGAGCTTCTCCTCCTCGCCCTGGAGCTGCTCGTGCTGGGCCTGCAGGTCGGTGATCTGTCCGGTCAGGCCCGACTTCCGGCTCAGCGCCTCCCGAGCGAGGTCCTCGCGCCCGACGTCGATCGCCTTCTGCGCCTGGTCGGTCAGCTTCGTCTGCTGGGTCGTCAGCTGGGTGATCTGCATCTCCAGCCGCTTGCGGCTGGTGGCGACGTCGGCGACGCCGCGGCGTACCTTCGTGAGCATCTCGAGCTGTCGCTCGTAGCTGTAGTCCAGTGTCTGACGCGGGTCCTCCGCACGGTCGAGCGCCTGGCTCGCCTTGGCCTTGAAGATCATGCTGAAGCGCTGCCACAAGCCCATCGAGAGCTCCCTGTCTGTTGCGTCCGGTCGTGGAGCACGTGCGTGCTCGCCCCCAACCTATGAGGTGAACGCGCACGCCGGGTACAAGGTTCCCCGGCGAGTAGGCTTCGCGACGACCTGCACACCACGATCACCGGAGCCGCACCCGTGTTCGGACGCACCAAGGAGACCGCCCCTCAGCCCGCGACCCACGAGGACGAGGGTCACGGCAAGGGACGCCCGACCCCCACCCGTCGCGAGGCGGAGGCGGCCGCCCGGGAACGCGCGAAGGGCGGGATGGACAAGAAGTCCACCGCCAGGGCGCAGCGCGCACAGCGGGCGGAGCAGAACGCCAAGATGCGCGAGGGGATGCGCACCGGTGACGAGCGCTACCTGATGGAGCGCGACAAGGGTCCGGTCAAGCGGTTCGTCCGCGACTTCGTCGACACCCGCGTCTCCTTCATGGAGTTCCTGCTGCCGGTGCTGGTCGTCATCATCGTCCTGCAGGCCAGCACCGTCCCCGTGCTAGTCGCGGCCAGCGGCTACATCTGGATCGCCAGCATCATCCTGCTGCTCCTGGACGTCGTGGCCCTCGACTGGCAGCTCGGTCGGCAGGTGAAGGCCCGCTTCGCCGGGACGGACCACTCGCCCCGGGGCTGGCGGTTCTACGCGTTCATGCGCGCGATCCAGATCCGCAAGCTGCGGATGCCCAAGCCGCAGCGCAAGTGGCGCGAGCCGCTTCCCGAGCGCTACTAAGCGCCCGGCCGGCTGCACAGTCGGCCGGTGCACCCGCCCGACCTGCCACCACCCGGCACGAGCACCCAGCGGCGCACGAGGCCGACCTCCCGACGCCTGTCGGGGTCCGCTACCAGCTGGACTTGCGGATCCCCGGCAGCTCGCCTCGGTGAGCCATCGCGCGGAACCGGATGCGGGAGGTACCGGTCTTGCGGACGTAGCCGCGCGGACGCCCGTCGACTTGGTCGCGGTTGCGCAGCCGGACGGGTGAGGAGTCCCTGGGCAGGCGGGACAGCGCGCTGACCGCCCGCGCCTGCTCGGCCGACCCGGCGGAGCTGGTCCTGACCTGCTCCTTCAGTGCGGCGCGACGCTCGGCGTAGGCCACCACGAGCCGGCGACGACGACGGTCGGCGGCGACCTTGCTCTGCTTGGCCATCAGCGCTCCTCGCGGAAGGTGGTGTGCCGGCGGACGACGGGGTCGTACTTGCGCAGCTCGAGACGGCCCGGGTGGGTGCGCCGATTCTTGCGGGTCACATAGGTGTAGCCCGTGCCGGAGGTGGAGCGCAGCTTCACGATCGGTCGCAGCTCGTTGCCTCGCCGCGCCATCAGAGTGTGACCCCCCGTCGCCGCAGGTCGAGGACGACGGCGTCGATCCCCCGAGCCTCGACGACCTTGATGCCACGAGCGCTGAGGCGCAGCGTGACGTGCCGGCGCAGGCTCGGGACCCAGTAGCGCTTGCGCTGGATGTTGACGTCGAAACGGCGCTTGGTGCGCCGGTGCGAGTGCGAGACGCGGTTGCCGTGACCGGGACGAGCGCCGGTGACCTGACACGTACGGGACATGCGATGAGCTCCTCTGCTTGACGGGATTGAGATCTTAAATGAGACTGATTCTCATTCCTACAGTGAGGACCCTCCGTGAAGCAAGGCATCCACCCGGCCTACGGGCCGACGGCGTTCCGCGACCGCAGCACCGGACGCGTGCTCCTCGTCCGCTCTACCCTGGCGGCGGGCCTCGACCCCGGCGCCACGGTCGAGGTCGACGGGCAGAGCTACCCGGTGGTCGACGTCGACGTGTCCAGCGACAGCCACCCGTTCTGGACCGGTCGCACACGCAGGCTCGACACCGAAGGTCGGGTGCAGGCCTTCGAGCGCAGGTACGGCGCGCGATGAGGACGCCACTGGTCGTGGTCACCGGCGTCGACGCCGCCGCGATGTCGGCCGCCGTCCTGGGTCTGCTGTGGGACACTCCGGACGCGGTGGCCCTCACCCACCACATCGACCCCGACACCCAGGTGCTGACGCGCGTGGTCAGCGACCAGACGGGCGAGATCGAGCGCGAGGAGATCCCGCTCGAGCACGCGTGCGTGAGCTGCGCGCTGCGCGAGGACGTCCTGCCCACCCTCGACCGCCTCGCGAGGCAGTCACGCTGGCGCACCATCGTCGCCCGGCTCCCGGTCGGTGCGCCGGCCGACCAGCTCGCGCACGCGCTCGCCGCCGACCCACGCCTGGCTCGCCGGCTGCGGCTGCTGTCCTTGGTCGCGGTCCTCGACGGGTGCCGCCTCGTCGAGGACCTCGTCGGACCGGCGACGATGCGGGACCGGGGTCTGCACACCGGCCCGGACGACGAGCGGGGGATCGGCGAGGTGGCGTGCTCGCTGGTCGAGAGCGCCGACGTGGTCGTGCTCGCCGACCCCGACCCCGCGCCGCGTCCCGGCGACTCGGCTCCGAACCGCGAGGCCGGCGCCGCCCTGGTGCGCGCGCTCGGCCGCCGTGACACGGCACTCGTCGAGGGGACCGAGCACCTCGGCCTCGACGTGGTCGCGAGAACCGGCCACCAGCACCGCAGGTACGCAGAGCACACCTCGCCCTTCTTCCCCGTCCACCCCGACTCGGCCGACCACGCGCACGTATGGCAGGTCGAGCTGAGCACGCCGCGTGCGTTCCACCCAGACCGGCTCCTGGACGAGCTGGACGTGCTCGCCGACGGTGCGCACCGCTCGCGCGGCTGCTTCTGGGTGCCCACGAGGCCCGGCTCCGTCCAGGTGTGGGACGGCGCCGGCGGGCACCTCAGCCTCGCCGCCGAAGGCACCTGGGGCCGCCGGGCGCCGTGCTCGCGCATCGTCGTCACCGGCCCGGGCGAGATGCCCTCCTCGGTGACCGCCGGCTGGGAGCGACTGCTCCTCACCCCGGCCGAGGCCCGCTCGGAGCCTCGCACCTGGCGCGTCGCCGAGGACGGGCTGGAGCCGTGGCTCGGTCCGATCCGCGACGTGGCCTGACCCCCACCCCCCCAAGACAGACGACACGAGGAGGCTCCTGTGGCCGTTCCGAAACGACGCACGTCCCGCAGCAACACCCGCCACCGCCGCTCCGCCTGGAGAGCGCGCGTCCCCACCCTGGTGCCCGTCACCGTGAGCGGCCGTACGTACCAGGTGCCACGACGTCTCGTCCGCGCCGTGCAGCGCGGGTACGTCGACCCGGAGAACCTGTGGTGAGCGCGCGCAAGCCCCTCCCCCGCACCGGAGCCGGCCGACGCTCGGCCGGCCGGCAGCCCCTGCTGGCACCGCACGTCCGCGCGGTCGACTACAAGGACGTGACGCTGCTGCGCAGGTTCGTGTCCGACCGGGGAAGGATCCGCCCGCGCAGGGTCACCGGCCTCACGCCGCAGCAGCAGCGTGCACTCACCCGCGCGGTGAAGACAGCCCGCGAGATGGCCCTGCTCCCGTACACCACCCAGCACCACCACGGAGGAACCACATGAAGGTCCGCAACTCGCTGCGCTCGTTGAAGGCCCAGCCCGGCGCTCAGGTCGTACGACGCCGTGGCCGCACCTACGTCATCAACAAGCGCAACCCCCGCCTCAAGGCGCGGCAGGGCTGACGCGGTGCAGACGCCGTCACCACGTCCTCGCCCCACCGGGTCCCGGGGCGACACCGCACGCGACGGAGCCGTCACGACCGGCAGCGGCACCCACCCGCTGTGCGCGGTCCTGGTCTGCACCCACGGCGGGTGCGCCGGGGCCGGTGCGCGACACCTCGAGGCGCTGCGGCCCCTCGTGGCCCGCTCGCACCACGCCGTCCTCGTGCGCACCGGCTGCCTGTCACCCCACCAGGCGTGCGGACCCGACCTCGGCTCGGCCACCGTCCGGATGCAGCACTGCACCCGTCGCCTCGAGCCCCTCGGGCCGGGGCGCTCCATCCGCACCGGCCCCTCGCCGACGTACCGCGAGGTGGAGCACTGGCTCGACGCCAACGACGGGCAGGGGTGACACGCTCAGACGTGTGCGCCCCGGGCGCTCAGGCCTCGGCGGACAGCGACATCGGGCCGTAGACGAGGCGGTCGTCCTCGAAGAGGGTGACGGCGGCGACACCCGCGTCCGCGAGCTCGACGTACGCCTCCCCGACGTACGACTCCGCGTCGGACCGGGTCGGGAACTCCTGCCGCTGCTCGGGCTGGACCTCGGACCCGTCGGGCCCCTCCAGGCGCCACCACCAGGTGCTGCTCTCGCTCATCTCGCTCCCCTCGTCGGTCGGTCCGTGCGCCGGATCACCCGTGCGCCCCTCACGCGGTGTGCGTCTCCACGAACGGCGGCTTGGTCACCGTCACCGCCAGCGGCCGACCGCGTACGTCGACGGTGACCTCGGCGCCATCCTCCACCGCGGCGTCGACCCGCGCGAGCGCGACACCGGTCCGCAGGGTCGGCGAGAAGGTCCCCGAGGTGACCTCGCCCAGGACCACGTCCCCGTCGACGACCGGCATGTGCGGCCTCGGGACACCGCGACCGCTGGCGCGCAGTCCTGCCAGCCGGGTGCGCGCGCCGGTCTCCTTCTCCGCGAGCAGCGCGTCGCGACCCCAGAAGGCGGGCTTCTTCCACCCCACGGCCCAGGACAGGCCCGAGGACACGGCCGTGGTCTGCCGGGTCAGGTCCTGGCCGTGCAGCGGGTAGCCCATCTCCAGGCGCAGCGTGTCGCGGGCGCCGAGACCGCAGGGCACCACGCCGAGGTCGGCGCCGGCGCTCATCAGCGTGTCCCAGAGCAGCCCGGCTGACGCGGCAGGGGCGATCAGCTCGTACCCCTTCTCCCCGGTGTAGCCGCTGCGGCACACCGTGACCGGCGACCCGTCCTCCAGCGTGTGCTCGGCGACGCTCATGTAGCGGCCCTCGGTCGGCATCCCGAGCGCCTCGAGCAGGTCGCCCGACCGCGGCCCCTGGACCGCGAGGACGGCGTGGCTGCGGTGCTGGTCGGTGATCGTCACGGTGTCGGGCGCGACCGCCTCGAGACGGCGCTGCACCTCGGCGGTGTTGGCCGCGTTCGGCACCAGCAGCAGGTGGTCGCGGGCGAAGAGGTAGACGATGAGGTCGTCGACGATGCCGGCGGTGTCCTCCTCGCAGCACAGCGTGTACTGCGCGCGACCGGGCTCGATCTTGTCGAGGTCGTTGCTCAGGCAGGAGTTGACCAGCTCGTACGCGCCCTCGCCGCGGACCTCGACCTTGCCCAGGTGGGAGACGTCGAAGACCCCGACCGCCTCGCGCACCGCGGTGTGCTCGGCGATGACGCCGGTGTACTCCAGCGGCATCTCCCAGCCGGCGAACTCCGCAGTCTTCGCGCCGAGCGCGACGTGCCGGTCGTGGAGCGGGGACTGCACGAGCCCCGTGGTCGACTCTGGAGAGGCCATGGGGCGCAAACTAGCGCAGCCTGCCGACGGCGTACGAGGCACCGCCGGGCCGTCCTCGGCCGTGGCTAGAGTCGCAGCCGTGACGTCGTACACCCTGCGCAAGGCCAGCCCCGCCAAGACCCGAGCCGACGCGGTGGTGATCGGGGTCCACGCCACCGACGGCAAGCCCGTCCCGGCCGGCGACGGCGGGGAGGAGGTCGCCAAGGCGTTCGGCCGGTCGTTCGGAGCGCTGCTGGCGCGGATGAAGGTGACCGGAGGGCTCGGGGAGGCGGTGCGTGTCCCGACCGGCGGCGCGATCGCCAGTCCGGTGCTGGTCCTCGTCGGACTGGGCGAGGCGGGCGCGACGACCAGCGAGACGCTGCGTCGGGCCGCCGGGATCGCCGTGCGCAACCTCGGCAACGCCTCCTCGGTCGGTGTCGCGCTGCCGGCCGACGACGTCGAGTCCGTACGAGCGGTGGCCGACGGCCTGCGCTCGGGCTCGTACGCGGTCCAGCGCGTCGCCCCGGCGCCGGCCAAGGGCGCCAAGTCGCACCGTCGCGCAGCCGCCGACGACGGCCTCGCCGAGGTCGCGGTGCTCAGCGACTGCGCGCGCCAGCAGGCCTGCCGCCAGGCCTTCGAGACCGCGCTGGTCGTGGCGGACCTCGCCGACGTCGCCCGTGGCTGGGTCAACACCCCGGCCAACCTCCTCGGACCGGTCGAGCTCGCCACGCAGATGGCCGACCTGCGCTCGGAGGGCACCAAGGCGCGCCGTGCCGTCGAGGTCGAGGTGGTCGACGACGACGAGCTGCGCAGGCTCGGCTGCGGCGGCATCCTGGGCGTCGCCTCCGGGTCGGCGCGTCCGGCACGACTGGTGCGCCTGACCTACCGCCCCAAGGACGCGACCAGGCACGTGGCGCTCGTGGGCAAGGGGATCACGTACGACTCCGGCGGGCTCACCATCAAGCCCGGCTCGTCGATGACCACGATGAAGACCGACATGGCGGGCTCCGCGACCGCCGTGGCCGCGACGTACGCCGTCGCCGAGCTGGGTCTCCCCGTCGCGGTGACGACGTTCGCGCCCCTGGCCGAGAACATGGTCTCGGGGTCCGCGATGCGCCCTGGTGACGTGCTGAGCATGTACGACGGGCAGACCGTCGAGGTCCAGAACACCGACGCCGAGGGCCGGCTCGTGCTGGCCGACGCGCTCGCGATGGCCGCGGAGCTCGAGCCCGACGCGATCGTCGAGATGTCGACGCTGACGGGCGCCTGCGTCGTGGCGCTCGGCGAGCGCATCGCCGGGCTGTTCGGCGAGGACGCCACGGTGAACGGCATCGAGCGCGCGGCCGCCGTGACGGGCGAGCTGTTCTGGAGGCTGCCGATCCCTGAGTCGACGCTCGACGCGATCCGCACCGAGTCCACGATCGCGGACCTGCTGCAGCACAACTGGGTGCGCTGGGGGGCCTCCTCCTGGGCGGCCGGGTTCCTCGCCCAGTTCGTCAAGGGTCGCGAGTGGGCTCACCTCGACATCGCCGGGCCGGCGTACAACTCCGGCGCCGCGTGGGGGCACACGCCCTCCGGCGCGACCGGCTTCGGCGTCCGCACGGTGGTCGAGTACGTCGCCCAGGTCGCCGACGCCTCGCAGGGCTGAGGGCGGGGACGCCTCAGTAGAAGTTGTTGCCGCGCTTCTTGGCGCTCTGGGCGCGGTTCCACTCCCGCATCCGGTCGGGCACGCCGACCACCGCGGCGTCGTACGACGGGATGCCCAGTCGGTTGCAGAAGTCGTGCGCCCACCGCACCGACGGCACCCGGCGCCGGGTCCACTCACCGTCGACGGCCACCAGCAGCAGGGTGACGGGCGAGGTGGTGGTCTGCGGCTCGACGAAGCCCTCGACGCCTCGCCGCTCGCCCGACCAGCGGGTCAGGTGGTCGTCGTCGACGGCGGTCCCCCCGGAGACGGCCGCACCGGAGCCCCCGCGACGTCGCAGCCGGTCCATCAACCCCATGCGCCCATTGTGGCCGATGCCTCCCAGCAGCGCGGGTCGAACCGGGTCGAGAGGTACGACGGACCGGGTTGCCCGCAGGGGCGGGTGGGGTGCAAGGATGAACGAGTGGCGGCGCGACAACGCGTCGCACCGACGCGGGGAGGACGCGAGGCGCTGTGGCTGACCAGGCAGGACCCGGCACGGAGCTCGAGCAGGACTTCGACGTCCTCGTCCTCGGTGCCGGCTCGGGCGGGTACGCCTGCGCCCTGCGCGCGGCCCAGCTCGGGATGCGCGTCGGCCTGGTCGAGAAGGACAAGGTCGGTGGCACCTGCCTGCACGTCGGCTGCATCCCGACCAAGGCGCTCCTGCACGCGGCCGAGGTGGCCGACGCAGCCCGAGAGTCGGAGCAGTTCGGCGTCCACGCCACGCTCGACGGCATCGACATGGACGGCGTCAACGGCTACAAGGACGCGGTCGTCGACCGCTTGCACACCGGGCTGTCGGGGCTGCTCAAGGGCCGCGGCGTCACGACGATCACGGGCTCCGGGCGGCTGACCTCGCCGCGCACCGTGGAGGTCGACGGCACGACGTACACTGCGACGCACGTGGTGCTGGCCTCGGGCTCGTACGCCAAGACCCTGCCCGGGCTCGACCTCGACGGGCGGGTCGTCTCCTCGACCGAGGCACTGCGACTCACCGAGGTGCCGCGCTCCGTGGTCGTGCTCGGCGGCGGCGTCATCGGTGTCGAGTTCGCGAGCGTCTGGCGCTCCTTCGGCGCCGAGGTGACCGTCCTGGAGGCGCTCCCCCGGCTCGTCGCGGCGGAGGACGAGGCCTGCTCCAAGGCGCTCGAGCGTGCGTTCCGCAAGCGCGGGATCACCCTGCGCACCGGCACCGCCTTCGAGTCGGTGGAGACGACCGACGACGGCGTCCGCGTCCACGTGGCCGGCGGCGACGTGCTCGAGGCGGACCTGCTGCTGGTCGCGGTCGGCCGCGGACCCGCCACCGACGGCCTGGGGTACGACGACCAGGGCGTCGCGATGGAGCGCGGCTTCGTGCTCGCCGACGAGCGCGGGCGCACCAACCTCGACGGCGTCCACGCCGTCGGCGACATCGTGCCCGGCCTGCAGCTGGCCCACCGCGGTTTCGCCCAGGGGGTCCTGGTCGCCGAGGACATCGCCGGTCTGGACCCGACGCCGCTCGACGAGGCGCTGATCCCGCGGGTGACGTACTCCGACCCCGAGGTGGCCTCGGTCGGGCTCACCGAGGCGCAGGCCCGGGAGGCCCACGGCGACGCGGTCGAGACGCTGACGTACGACCTCGGCGGCAACGGCAAGAGCCAGATCCTCAAGACGCAGGGCTTCGTCAAGCTGGTGCGGCGCACCGACGGTCCGGTGCTCGGCGTCCACATGGTCGGCTCGCGGGTCGGCGAGCTGATCGGCGAGGCGCAGCTGATCACCGGCTGGGACGCCTGGCCCGAGGACGTCGCCCCGCTGGTGCACGCCCACCCGACTCAGAACGAAGCTCTCGGCGAGGCCCACCTGGCGCTCGCCGGCAAACCCCTGCACGCTCACTCCTGATCCCCACGGAAGGCAGTCATGTCGACACCTGTGAACCTCCCCGCCCTCGGCGAGTCCGTCACCGAGGGCACCGTCACCCGCTGGCTCAAGCAGGTCGGTGACACCGTCGAGGTCGACGAGCCGCTGCTGGAGGTCTCCACCGACAAGGTCGACACCGAGATCCCCTCCCCCGTCGCCGGCACGCTGCTGGAGATCAGCGCCGAGGAGGACGACACGGTCGAGGTCGGGGCACAGCTCTGCGTCGTCGGCGAGGAGGGCGAGGGCGGCGGGTCCGCCGACGACTCCGAGGCCGAGCCCAAGGACGATGAGCAGGCGGAGCAGAAGGCCGAGCAGGAGGAGGAGGTCGCCGAGGAGTCCGGCGACCTGCCCGCCGGCGACGAGACGCCCGAGTCCGAGAAGGACGACTCGCCCGCCGAGCAGGAGCCGGCCGCCGAGGCCGCGTCGTCAGGCGGCGGTGGCGGTGGCGGTGGCGGTGGCGAGGGCACCCCGGTCACGCTGCCGGCACTCGGCGAGTCCGTCACCGAGGGCACCGTGACCCGCTGGCTCAAGCAGGTCGGTGACACCGTCGAGGTCGACGAGCCGCTGCTGGAGGTCTCCACCGACAAGGTCGACACCGAGATCCCCTCCCCCGTCGCCGGCACGCTGCTGGAGATCAAGGCCGAGGAGGACGAGACGGTCGAGGTCGGCGCCGAGCTGGCCGTGATCGGCAGCGGTGACGCGGCGACCTCTGCTCCCGCCGAGAAGTCCGAGCCGGAGCCGGAGCCCGAGAAGGCACCCGAGCCAGAGCCCGAGCCGGAGCCCGAGCCCGAGCCCGAGCCGGCCCCGGAGCCCGCAGCGCCGGCCGCCGAGCAGAAGCAGCCGGAGCCGGAGCGCGAGGAGGCACCGGCACCGACGAAGGAGCCGAAGCAGGAGGACGCCGGCAGCCCACGCGACGGTGCCGGCTACGTCACGCCGCTGGTGCGCAAGATGGCGGCGGAGTACGACGTCGACCTCGCCGCGGTCGAGGGCACCGGCGTCGGCGGCCGCATCCGCAAGCAGGACGTGCTGGCCGCTGCCTCCGAGCGCGGCAAGAACGCCGCCGCGGAGGCACCGGCTGCGGCCGAGCAGCCCGCCGCCGCGTCGACGACACCGGCGCCGTCGACCCCGAGCCCGCTGCGCGGCAAGACCGAGAAGATGACGCGCCTGCGCAAGACCATCGCCACCCGCATGGTCGAGTCGCTCCAGGTCTCGGCCCAGCTGACCACGGTGGTGGAGGTCGACGTCACCTCCATCGCCCGCAAGCGCGACGCGGTCAAGGCCGACTTCGCCGCCCGCGAGGGCGTGAAGCTCTCCTTCATGCCGTTCTTCGCCAAGGCGGCGATCGACGCGCTGAAGCAGCACCCGGCGGTCAACTCCACGATCGACCTGGACGCGGGCGAGGTGACGTACTTCGACACCGAGAACCTCGGTATCGCCGTCGACACCGAGAAGGGTCTGCTCGTCCCGGTGATCAAGGAGGCCGGTGACCTCTCGATCGCGGGCCTGGCGCGCAAGATCGCGGACGTCGCGGAGCGCACCCGGACCAACAAGATCGGTCCGGACGAGCTGTCCGGTGGCACGTTCACGCTGACCAACACCGGCAGCCGCGGGGCGCTCTTCGACACCCCGATCATCAACCAGCCGCAGGTGGCGATCCTCGGCACAGGGTCGGTCGTCAAGCGTCCGGTGGTGATCGACGACCCGAACCTCGGCGAGACGATCGCGGTGCGCCACATGGTCTACCTCGCGCTGACCTACGACCACCGCATCGTCGACGGCGCCGACGCCGCGCGGTTCCTCTCGGAGGTCAAGGAGCGCCTGGAGGGCGCGCAGTTCGACATCTGACCAAGGAGCGAGCGGAGGTACGCCGAGCGCAGCGAGGTGTGCCGCAGCGAGCGACGACTCAGACGTCGACACAGAACCGACATCTGAGGCAATGGTCCGGGACGGGCGCCCGCGATCTGACCCGAGTGACGAACGCCAGCAAATCCGGGTGCACCGAGCGGCGCCCTCCTCCTAGCCTTCCCCGCGGCCCGCGACCGACGCGGACCGACGGAGAACAGGAAGGACCATGGAGCACCTCACGAAGCACCTGCTCAGCTGGGCGTCGATCCTCGACGCCCCTACCCGCGAGCAGGCGATCACCACGGCGTCGCTGCCGTTCATCCACCCGCACCTGGCGCTGATGCCCGACGCCCACCTGGGCAAGGGCGCGACCGTCGGGTCGGTGATCCCTACCCTCGGTGCGATCATCCCGGCCGCGGTCGGGGTGGACATCGGCTGCGGCATGATCGCGGTCCGTACGCCGGCGACCCTCGCGGACCTGCCGGAGGACCGGCGTACCGTCCGGCGCGAGATCGAGCGGTCCATCCCGCTCAGCGCCGGCGTCGCCAACAAGTCGGTCACCCGCGAGCACACCGAGGCACGCCTCGTCGACCTCCGTGAGCGGGCCGAGCAGGCGGGCTTCGACCCGGCGTCGTACGCCGCCCGCTGGGAGCTGCAGCTGGGCACCCTCGGCAGCGGGAACCACTTCATCGAGATCACCGCCGACGAGCGGGACCGGGTCTGGCTGTTCCTGCACTCGGGCTCGCGCGGGGTCGGCAACAAGATCGCGCAGCGCCACATCAAGGTCGCGAGCGAGCTGTGCAGGAAGTGGTGGATCCCGCTGCCGCACCCGGACCTGGCGTACCTCGTGGAGGACACCGAGGAGTTCTGGACCTACATCGCGCAGATGCGGTGGGCGCAGCACTACGCCCTGCTCAACCGCGAGGAGATGATGGACCGGGTGGCGCGCTGCTTCGGTGAGTGGCTGGGGCTGTCCGGCGAGGTGGAGCGGCAGGAGGAGATCAACTGCCACCACAACTACACCGAGCAGGAGCGGCACTTCGCCAAGGACGTGTGGGTCTCACGCAAGGGCGCGATCCACGCCGGCGAGGGCGTGCCGGGGCTGATCCCGGGCTCGATGGGGACGGCGTCCTACGTCGTGTCCGGTCGCGCCAACCCGCTGGCGCTGCAGTCGGCGCCGCACGGCGCGGGGCGGGTGTACTCCCGGTCGGCGGCCCGCAGGACGTTCGACCGCGAGCAGCTCCGGGCGGCCATGGCCGGCATCGAGTACCGCGACACCGACGCCTTCGTCGACGAGATCCCGGCGGCGTACAAGGACATCGACCAGGTGATGGCCGACGCCGCCGACCTCGTCGAGGTCCGGCACACGCTGCGCCAGGTGGTCAACGTCAAGGGCGACTGAGGCCGCTGCTGAGCACGCGGACCCATGGTCCTCGGTCGACCGACCGGGGACCATGGGCGCGTGACCCGCTTCCAGGCCTTCGGTCCCGAGCACCTGTCCCTCATCGCCCTCTGCGTGGTGGTCAGCGTCGCGATCGTGCTGGTCGGTCGTCGTACGGGCGACTCGGTCGTCGTACGACGCACGCTCGCCGTCGTCATCCCGGTCTTCACGGTGCCGCTCCAGGTGGCGCAGCTGCTGCCCGGCGACTTCGGTCTCGGGACCTCGCTGCCGCTGCAGGTCTGCGACCTGACCTGGATGCTGGCGATCTACGCGCTGTGGACACGCCGGCGCTGGGCCACGACGCTGCTGTACTTCTGGGGGCTGACCCTGGTGCCGCAGGCGATCCTCACGCCCTCGCTGGAGCAGCTGTTCCCCGACCCGCGGTACTTCATGTTCTGGGGGATGCACTTCCTGAGCGTCTGGGCCGCGGTCTGGCTCGCCGCCTCCGGGCGCCGCGAGGACGGCCCGGACTGGCGCGGCTACCGGACCTCGGTGGTGATCACGCTGGCCTGGGTCGCCGCGGTGATGGTGCTCAACGCGGTGCTGGGCACCAACTACGGCTACTTCAACCGCAAGCCCTCCGTCGGCACGGCGCTGGACTACCTCGGGCCCTGGCCCGTGTACGTCGTCGCGGAGGTCGCCGTCGTCGCCCTCGCCTGGGCACTGATCACCCTGCCCTGGACGGGACGGGCATCGCGGACGTCACACCACGCGGCTTTGCACCCGGCCGGCGATCAGAGCAGCCTGGACGCGTAGTCCAGACGAAGGAGCAGCACCGATGACGACACCGGCACCGGGTGCCCTCGACGGGGTCCGGGTCATCGACCTGGCGACCGTCGTGATGGGGCCGTACGCCACCCAGATCATGGGCGACCTCGGGGCCGAGGTGATCAAGGTCGAGTCCGCGCACGGCGACCTCGCTCGGCGCTCCGTACCCAAGCGGCACGAGGGCATGGGCGCCCTGGGGCTCAACGTCAACCGCAACAAGCGCAGCGTCGTCCTCGACCTGAAGTCCGAGGACGGACTGGCCGACCTGCACCGGCTGCTGGCCGGCGCCGACGTGCTCGTCACCAACATGCGTCCCGGTGCGCTGCAGCGGCTCGGGCTCGACCCGGACACCATCACCGCGCAGTACCCGCACCTCGTCTACACCTCCGCGCAGGGCTTCCGGTCCGACTCCCCCGAGGCCGACCACGCGGCGTACGACGAGATCGTCCAGGCCGCCAGCGGCCTCACCGACCTGATGCTGCGCTCGACGGGGAAGGCGGCGTACGTCCCGACGATCCTGGCCGACAAGGTCTGCGCGCTCACGGTCGTCTACTCCACGCTCGCCGCGGTCATCAGCCAGCGCGCCACCGGGAAGGGCCAGCACGTCGAGGTGCCGATGACCGACACGATGCTGGCGTTCAACCTCGTCGAGCACCTCGGCGGTCACACGTTCGAGCCGCCCGAGGGCCCGACCGGCTTCTACCGCTCGCTGAGCGAGGGACACTCGGCGGTGCAGACGAAGGACGGCTGGGCGTGCATCCTCCCGTACAGCCCGGCCAACGTCCGCGACTTCTTCGAGGCGTCCGGGCACGGCGAGCTGAACGACGACCCGCGGTTCTCCGACTGGGCGACGGTCCTGGCCGACATGAGCGTGCTGTACCGCCAGATCGAGGCGATCGCCCCCGAGCGCACCACGCAGGAGTGGGAGCAGCTGTGCGAGCAGCACAGCATCCCGATGGCACCGGTGCTCGAGCTCGAGCACGCCACCGAGTCGGCGTACGTCCGCGACGGCGGCCTGCTCGACGTCGCCGAGCACCCCACCGAGGGGGCCTACCGGACGATCGGCATCCCTGTCCGGTTCAGCGGCACCCCCGCCGCGATCCGGCGCCCCGCGCCCACCCTCGGCCAGGACACCGCCGAGGTGCTGGGCGAGATCCGCTGAGGTAGCGCGATCGGCGTGTCAGGCTCGCGGTGAGGCACCACCTCGCGCGCGTCGCTCGGACCGACGTCGCTGCGTGGTGAGGTCTCGACGGGCTCGACCACCGGTGGTCGAGCTCGTCGAGACCCGCTCTGCGCGGCTCTCAGAGATTGATCATGTGCCCGGCGAGACCCTCGACGGCCTCCTTGACCGCCTCGGAGAGCGTCGGGTGGGCGAAGACGTTGCGGGCGACCTCGTCGGCGGTGAGGTCCCACTTCTGGGCCAGCGTCAGGGCGGGCAGCAGCTCGGTGACGTCCGGGCCGATCAGCGCGGCGCCGAGGATCTCGTTGTACGTCGCGTCGGCGACGATCTTCACGAACCCCGCGGTCTCCCCCAGCCCGGCCGCCTTGCCGTTGGCGGAGAACGGGAACTTGGCGGTCTTGACGTCGTACCCCTTCTCCTTGGCCTGCTCCTCTGAGTAGCCGAAGGAGGCGATCTGCGGCTGGCAGTACGTCGCCCGCGGGATCATGTCGAAGTCGATCTCGACGGTCTCCGCGCCAGCGATCGTCTCGGCCGCGACGACGCCCATCGCCTCGGCGGTGTGGGCCAGCATCAGCTTGCCGGTGACGTCGCCGATCGCGTACACGTGCTCGACGTTGGTACGGCCGCGCTCGTCGACGGCGATCGCGCCGCGCTCGGTGGTCTCGACGCCGGACTTGTCCAGGCCGTAGCCGTCCAGCCGCGGCGCGAAGCCGATCGCCTGGAGCACCTTGTCGGCCTCGATGACGTCGGTGGACCCGTCCTTGGAGACAGTCACCTTCACGCTCGAGCCGGTGTCCTCGATCTTCTCGACCTTGGTGGACAGCCGGACGTCGACGCCGAGCCTCTTGTAGTGCTTGAGCAGCTCCTTGGAGACCTCGGCGTCCTCGGTGGGCACCATGCGGTCGAGGAACTCGACGATCGTCACCTGCACCCCGAAGTTGGCCATCACGTAGGCGAACTCCACGCCGATCGCGCCGGAGCCGGCGATCACGATCGAGCCGGGCAGCGTCTCGTCGAGGATCTGCTCCTCGTAGGTCACGACGTTCTCCGACAGCTCGGTGCCGGGCACCAGCCGCGTGGTCGCGCCGGTGGCGATGATCAGGTCGTCCCAGGTGATCTCGTCGGTGCCACCGTCGTTGAGCTCGACGGTGAGCGTCGCGGAGTCCTTGAAGGTCCCCCACCCGTCGATCTCGGTGATCTTGTTCTTCTTCATCAGGTAGTGGACGCCGTTGACGATGCCCTTGGACACCTTGCGGCTGCGAGCGTGCGTGGCGCCGTACTCCATCGAGACCTCGCCGGTGATCCCGAACAGGTCCTTCTCGTGCTCGAGCAGGTGCGCCAGCTCGGCGTTGCGGAGCAGGGCCTTGGAGGGGATGCAGCCGACGTTGAGGCAGACGCCGCCCCAGTACTTCTTCTCGATCACGGCAACGGACTTGCCGAGCTGCGAGGCGCGGATGGCGGCGACGTACCCACCGGGGCCCGCACCGAGGACGACGACATCGAAGTGGCTCACGAGACCTGAGCCTATTCCCCGGACCGGCACCTCCCTGACGGGGTCGTGCACCGTCCTGCCCCGTGGGACTGTGGGCACATGCACTTCCTCATCGCGGGCTCCTCCGGCTTCCTCGGCACGCGCCTGCGGGAGGAGCTGGCACGACGTGAGCACACGGTCACGCGCCTGGTCCGCGGCGAGCCGTCCGGGCCTGACCAGCAGCAGTGGGACCCGTACGCCGACCGGGCCGGGCTCGACGCCGGCCTGGTGGCCGCGGCCGACGTCGTGGTCAACCTGGCCGGTGCGCCGACCTTCGGCAACCCCCACTCGCAGAAGTGGAAGCGTGAGCTTGAGGAGAGCCGGGTCGCGACGACCGGCACGCTGGCCCGCGCGATCGCCGAGGTCGAGGACCGGCCGGTGTTCCTCGCCGGCAACGGCATCTCGTACTACGGCGACCGCGGCGACGAGGTGCTCGACGAGTCGGCCGACTCGGCCGGCGACCACCTGCTCACCCACGTCTCCCGCGTTTGGCAGGAGGCGGCGGAGCCGGCGGAGCGCAGCGGCGCCCGCGTGGTCTACCTGCGCACCTCCCCCGTGCTCGACCGGCGCAGCGCACCGCTGAGCCTGCTGGTGCCGCTGTTCAAGGCCGGGCTGGGCGGCCCGCTGGGTTCGGGAGAGCAGTACTTCCCGACCATCTCGACCGAGGACTGGGTCGGCGCCGTCGTCCACTGCGCGGAGCACGACGAGGTGTCCGGTCCGGTCAACCTGTCCCTGCCGGAGCCCGCGACCAACGACGAGTTCACGAAGGCGCTGGCCAAGGCGCTCAGCAGGCCGGCGCTGGTCAAGCTGCCGTCGTTCCTGATCCGGCCGGCGGCCGGCGACCTCGCCCCGGAGCTGCTCGGCTCGGTGCGGGCCGTCCCCGCGGCACTGCTGGACAGCGGCTACTCCTTCGCCCACCCGGACATCACGGACACCGTCGCGGCCGCCCTCGCTGCCGGATGAGCGGAGGCCCGAGCCGCCTCACGCCTGGCTGACCGCCGCCACCCGCCACCGCCCTGCCGCGCGACGCAGCTCGACGAGGCGCGTGCTGGTCGAGTCCCTGGGCAGCGCCCGGGACCGCTCGGCGTCGTCGGCCACGCCGCCGGCGAGCCGCTCGGTCACCTGGAGGCGTACGACAGCCGGGTCGAGGTGGCGCACCCGTGCGTCCAGCACCTGCATCCGCAGGCCGCGGACCACGAGCCCACGGCCGAGGTAGGCCCGGAGCATCGCCACGTCGCGGGCGCCCGCCGGCGCGTCGTCGACGTAGAGGCCCCGCAGCCCCTCGACGTCACCGGCCGCCCACGCGCGGGAGCGCGCGGCGTCCCAGCGGTGGAGCACGTCCAGCGCACCCGACGCGTCGTGCGCCGTCCCGCCGGGTGGCCGGACCGCCGCCCCGTGGGAGTCGCCGGCCGCTCCGGCGTCGGTCCGCCCCGCCAGCACGAGGTACGTCCCGAGCAGCAGCGAGACGCCGCCGAGGGCCACCAGCCCCCACCACCGCCACCCGGTCTCGCTCATGGCGTCCACTGTGCCGCCACCGCGCCGGCCCGAACGCGTTATCCACAGGCGTACTGTCGCTGTCGTGGACGTGATCGACCTCGGCATACTGGACTACCGCGCCGCCTGGGACCGCCAGCGCGAGGAGCACGAGGAGGTCGTCTCCGGCGGCCCCGACCGGCTGCTGCTCGTCGAGCACCCGCCGGTCTACACCTGCGGCAAGCGCACCGACGCCTCCGAGCTGCCCACCGACACCGGTGGCGCAGAGGTCATCGACGTCGACCGCGGAGGCAAGATCACCTTCCACGGGCCCGGCCAGCTGGTCGGCTACCCGATCGTCCGGCTCCCCGACCACGTCAAGGTCGTCGACTACGTCCGACGGGTCGAGGAGGCGCTGATCGGCGTGTGCCGCGACCTCGGCGTCACGACCGCGCGGGTCCCGGGTCGCAGCGGCGTCTGGCTGCGGGCCGGCGAGGGCCGACCCGAGCGCAAGATTGCCGCGCTCGGGATCCGGGTCAGCCGCGGCGTGACCATGCACGGCTTCGCGCTCAACGCCGACGTCGACCTCGGCTGGTACGACCGGTTCGTCCCCTGCGGCATCGCCGACGCGGGCGTGACGTCGCTCAGCGCCGAGCTCGGTCGTGACGTGCCGGTGGCCGAGACCGTTCCGCTCGTACGACGTCACCTGGAGCGGCTGCTGGCCTGGACGTCGTACGACGCGACGCCGGACTACGAGCCCCGTCCCGAGCCCGGCCGCGGACCGCGGGTGCCGGTGCTCGGTGCCCGCTCCTGAACAGCGAGCGAACAACCGGTCCGATTTAGCCGGAATCCCTGTCCAACGGACCGTTCGGTGACCTACGCTTCAGCGGACGTCATCGGGTGCGGCTGCCCCGCCTCGGGGACGGTCGTCCCACCATCCGATGCAAGCCGCCTGGGAGCCTCATGTCACCCCGAACGGTCCGTACCTTCACCACCGGCGCCGTCGCCTCGGTCGCGCTCGCTGTGACGGGTACGGCGGTCGTCTCCGCCAACCAGGACGACCCCACGCGAACCATCCAGGCGACCTCGGAGCGACAGGCACCGGCCACCGTCGGCACGGACCGCGCCGCCAGCACCGCTCCGCGCGGACAGGCCGTCAGCGCGGGGCTGCGCGACAAGGCACTGCGGACCGCGTCGTTGACCGACATCCCCCCGGCCGCACTGGCCGCCTACCAGCGTGCCGCCGACTCGATGGCCTCGGCCTCTCCCGGCTGCCACCTGACCTGGCCCCTCCTCGCCGCGGTCGGTCAGGTCGAGTCCGACCACGGCCGCACCAGCGCACGCAACGCCAAGGGCATCGTCGGGGTGCCCCTGGACGGCAAGGGCGTGAAGCTGGTCGCCGACACCGACGCCGGCCAGCTCGACGGCGACAGCACGCACGACCGGGCCGTCGGTCCGATGCAGATCCTGCCCAGCACCTGGGCGACCATCGCGGTCGACGGCGACGGCGACGGCAAGCGGGACCCGCAGGACATCGACGACGCGGCCCTCGCCGCGGCGGTCTACCTGTGCGGCAACGGCGACGACCTCGCCACCGACGCCGGCACGAAGGCGGCGGTGCGCTCGTACAACAACTCCGCGTCGTACGTCGCCCTCGTCATGGCCGTCGCGCAGGCCTACGCCAAGGACCAGTCGGCGACCTACGCCGTCGGCGCGACGTCGAGCGGTCTGCTCGACTTCCGCTCGGCCGGGTCGTCGTACGCCGGGGCCGGCGCCAACGACGCCGACCGGCTGCCGGTCGCCAAGCCCACACACACGTCCAAGGCCAGGACCAGCACGACCGGGGCGGTCACGCAGGCACCCCAGCGTCCGAGCGCGCCCAAGCCGGGCAGCACGCCGCCCGTCGGCAACCACCCGACACCCGGCAACCCCGCGCCCGGCACGCCGAAGCCGCCGGTGTGGAAGACGCCTCGGGTGCCGGACGTCACGGCGCTGGAGGCGGAGAAGGCTCTGGAGAAGCTGAAGGCAGCCGGTTACCCCGGGGCGCGCACCGACGTCTACGACCCCACGACCATCGGACAGGTCATCACACAGAGTGTCGCGGCCGGTGCGCGAGCGAACCGCGGTACGACCGTCACCGTGACCGTGTCGTTGGGGCCGGTGCCGGACGTCGTCGGCCTGTCGTACGCCGCCGCCCTCGCAGCGCTACAGGGCAAGGGCCTCGTCGTGGCGGTGGACCCCGACGGGGTGACCGCGACCGACACAGCGGTGGTCACTGCGCAGACGCCGGACCAGAGCAGCACGAGGGTGGCCCAGGGAAGCACCGTCACGCTGACGCTGGAGGCTCCTCCCGCCGGCTGAGCGGGGCCCACGAGCGCAACCGCCGCGGCGTACGCTGGTCGGTGTGACTGCGACACCGGACACGTCCACCAGCCCCGCCCCCGAGGGTCGCAAGATGCTGCGGCTCGAGGTGCGCAACGCCGAGACGCCGATCGAGCGCAAACCGGCCTGGATCAAGACCAAGGCGTCGATGGGGCCGCAGTACAACGAGCTGCAGGCGCTGGTGAAGTCCGAGGGTCTGCACACGGTCTGCCAGGAGGCGGGCTGCCCCAACATCTTCGAGTGCTGGGAGGACCGCGAGGCGACCTTCCTCATCGGCGGCGAGCAGTGCACGCGGCGCTGCGACTTCTGCCAGATCGACACGGGCAAGCCCTCGCCGCTGGACCGCGACGAGCCGCGCCGGGTGGCGGAGTCGGTGCAGAAGATGCAGCTGCGCTACTCCACGATCACCGGCGTCGCGCGCGACGACCTGCCCGACGGCGGGGCCTGGCTCTACGCCGAGACCGTGCGCAAGATCCACGAGCTCAACCCCGACACCGGGGTGGAGAACCTCATCCCCGACTTCAACGGCAAGCCGGACCTGCTGCGCGAGGTGTTCGAGTCGCGGCCCGAGGTGCTCGCGCACAACGTCGAGACGGTGCCGCGGATCTTCAAGCGGATCCGGCCGGCGTTCACGTACGAGCGCTCGCTGGACGTGATCACCCAGGCCCGCGACTTCGGGCTGGTGACCAAGTCGAACCTGATCCTCGGCATGGGCGAGACCCGCGAGGAGATCAGCCAGGCGCTGCGCGACCTGCACGGCGCCGGCTGCGAGCTGATCACCATCACGCAGTACCTGCGTCCGACCAAGCGTCACCACCCCGTCGAGCGCTGGGTCAAGCCCGAGGAGTTCGTCGAGCTGCGCGACGAGGCCGACGAGATCGGGTTCGCGGGCGTGATGAGCGGGCCGCTGGTGCGCTCGTCGTACCGCGCGGGGCGGCTGTACAAGCAGGCGATCGAGGCCCGCGAGCAGACCGTTTCGGCCGAGCAGGCCGTCTGAGGGATACTCCACCCCGTGGCACGTGAGAAGACGAAGAAGCAGAAGTTGGTCAAGGACCCGAACAAGCCGGGGCGCGTCGCGCAGATCAAGCAGACCTACGACCTGACCAAGAAGACCGACCCCAACATCGGGCGGCTGCTGCTGGCGATCTTCGTCGTGGTCGGCGTGGTCGTCGGTGCGCTGTACTGGTTCTTCCTCGACAGCATCGTCTTCGCGGTGATCGTCGGGATCCTGGTCGGTCTGCTGGCCGCGATGATCGTCTTCGGTCGGCGCGGCCAGCGCTCGGCGATCTCGCAGATCGAGGGCAAGCCCGGCGCCGCCGCGGCCGTCCTCGGGATGCTCAAGCGGGGCTGGAAGACCGAGCCCGGCATCGCGTTCAACAAGCAGCAGGACGTCGTCACCCGCCTCGTCGGCCCACCCGGCATCGTGCTGATCGGCGAGGGCAACCCGAACCGGCTGCGCGGCCTGCTGACCGCCGAGCGCCGCAAGCACGAGCGGGTCGCCCGCGACACCACGATCACCGAGCTGGTCGTCGGCGACGGCGAGGGACAGGTGCCTCTCGGTCGGCTCACCAAGCACGTCACGAAGCTCAAGAAGACCCAGAAGCCGGCCGAGATGACCGACGTGCTCAACCGGCTCAAGGCGCTCGACGCGAGCGGCAGCAAGGTCCCGCTGCCCAAGGGCCCCGTGCCGACGAACATGAAGGGCATGCGGCAGAACATGAAGGGCCGCTAGGCCCGCCATATTTCTGAGCCGAGTCGCCGCAGTTGCGCTCCGCCGAGCGGAGCGAGGCCGTTGGCAAGTGCGACGACTCGGCGAGCGGGAGAGCAACGGCGAGGGCCGCTTGAGCCCCAGCCACCCGCCGTGGTTTCGACGTCCTCCCTCGCTGGCGCTCGTTCGGGCTCAACCACCGGCGGTCGAGCCCGATGCGAGCGCAGCGAGCGAGGCGGTGTCCTGAGCAGCGACCGAGGAACGAGGGCGCGCGTCGAAGGGACGTCGAGACCACCCACCACCCACGCACCTGCGCATCCCACCGATAGGTTCGACCCCGTGGAGACGATCGAGCACACGGCCTCCTGGCCGCGCCGGATGCTGGCGATCCTCGTCGACTGGGTCGCCTGCTCGCTGGTGGCGCTGCTGATCCTCGGGACGGACTCCTTCGGGAAGTCGACGTACTCCTGGGTGGTGCTCGGGATCTTCTGGCTCGAGTCGTCGGTGGGTACGGCTCTCGCCGGCGGCTCGTTCGGTCAGCTGGCCACCCGGCTGCGCGTGCTGACCACGAGCTACTCCCCCGTCCCCCTCATCGCGGCGGTCGTGCGTCAGCTGCTGATCTGCGTGGTCATCCCGCCGCTGGTGTTCCGCCCGGACGGGCGCGGCCTGCACGACCTCGCGGTGGGCTCGGCGACGTACGACCTCAAGGCGCTCGAGGCGCGCTGACCGCGGTCGTACCGCACCAGACGTAACACGTCTGAAACAAACCAGATACGGTCGGGAAACCGGTCCTTCCTAGGTTCACAGTGCCGTGATCGAGGGGTCCGGTCCGGCAGTGCCCATCACCACAAGACGACAAGTCGTCGGTCGCGCGCAGCGGCCAAGGAGGACGGATGTTCCAGAACAGCGACGAGCTGCTGAAGTACGTCAAGGACGAGGGCATCGAGATGGTCGATGTCCGCTTCTGCGACCTGCCGGGGGTGATGCAGCACTTCACCGTGCCGGTGTCCTCCTTCGACCAGTCGGTCTTCGACGACGGCCTCGGCTTCGACGGGTCGTCGATCCGCGGCTTCCAGGCCATCAACGAGTCGGACATGCAGCTCTACCCGGACCCGACGACCGCGTACGTCGACCCCTTCCGCACCGCGAAGACGCTGAACGTCAACTTCTTCATCCACGACCCGATCACCGGTGAGGCGTACTCCCGCGACCCGCGCAACATCGCCCGCAAGGCGCTGGCCCACCTGGCCAGCACCGGCGTCGGCGACACCGCGTTCTTCGCCCCCGAGGCGGAGTTCTACATCTTCGACTCGGTGCGCTACTCCACCGACGTCAACGCCGGCTTCTACGAGATCGACTCGGTCGAGGGCTGGTGGAACTCCGGCAAGGAGGGCGACGACAACCTCGGCTACAAGACCCGCCTCAAGGGCGGCTACTTCCCGGTCGAGCCGTACGACCACTACTCCGACCTGCGCGCGGAGATGGTCAAGAACCTCGAGCTGTGCGGCCTGACCGTGGAGCGCGCGCACCACGAGGTCGGCACCGCCGGGCAGGCGGAGATCAACTACAAGTTCGACACCCTGCTCAAGGCCGCCGACGACGTGATGAAGTTCAAGTACCTCATCAAGAACACCGCCTGGCAGGCCGGCAAGTCGGTCACCTTCATGCCGAAGCCGATCTTCGGCGACAACGGCTCGGGCATGCACGTGCACCAGTCGATCTGGAACGAGGGCGAGCCCCTGTTCTACGACGAGACCGGGTACGGCGGCCTGTCCGACATGGCCCGCTGGTACATCGGCGGCATCCTCAAGCACGCCCCCTCGCTGCTGGCCTTCACCAACCCGACGGTGAACTCCTACCACCGCCTGGTGCCCGGCTTCGAGGCGCCGATCTCGCTGGTCTACTCCTCGCGCAACCGCTCCGCCTCGGTCCGCATCCCGATCACCGGGACCAACCCGAAGGCCAAGCGCATCGAGACCCGGTTCCCCGACCCGTCGGCGAACCCGTACCTCGCGTTCTCCGCACTGCTCCTCGCGGGCCTGGACGGCATCCAGAACAAGATCGAGCCGGCCGACCCGATCGATAAGGACATCTACGAGCTGCCGCCGGACGAGATGGCCGAGATCGACCAGGTGCCGACCTCGCTCGGCGCCGTGCTCGACTCGCTCGAGGCCGACCACGAGTTCCTCACCAAGGGCAACGTGTTCACCCCCGACCTGATCGAGACCTGGATCGACTTCAAGCGAACCAACGAGATCGCGCCGGTGCAGCTGCGCCCGCACCCGCACGAGTTCGAGCTCTACTACGACATCTGACTCGTCGGTGGTTGGGCCGCGACCGAGCGCCAGCGAGGCGGTGCCCTGAGCAGCGCCTGAGGCACGAAGGCGCGCGTCGAAGGGGAGCGCGACGAAACCACCGCCACAGTCGTACGACGGCCCGCCGACGCCACCGGTGTCGGCGGGTCGTTCGTCGTCAGATCGATGTCGCCGATCTCCCGAACATTTCTCCGCCACCGCAGCGACGCGCCAGCACGCTCTGCAAGACGGACAGGAGTCACCTGGACGAGGCGACCAGGAACGTCAAGGTCGTGGCCGAGGAGCCGTTCACGCTGGGGTCGCCGACCTCGCCTTCGACGTGACCCGTCCGACGGCCCAGCTGCCGCGGGTGAACGGTGCCGACTGGCGAGCTACTGCAGGACCGCCCACGCGATCAGTGAGTCGAGGCGCCGGATGTCGGTCCCCTTTCCGACCTTGATCTTGATGTGCCCCGCCCTCGTCCACAGCTCGATCTCGGCGTTGACGTCGAGCAGCCGCCCGGCGTTCTCCGATGACCACATGTCGATGCGGCTGTACGGCAGCGAGTAGATCTCCACCTTCTTGCCGGTGATGCCCTGTGCGTCTCGCACAATCAGGCGCTTCGTCGTGAAGACGGCGCTGTCGCGGAAGGTCTTGAATGCCGCCACCGGTGTCTCCCCCTGCGTCATCAGGTCGGCGACATCGGCAGGGACCGGGATCTCCTGCATGAACGTCCACGCAGTGATCGAGGTCGTCTCCATTCCGCGATGCTCACACAGAATCGAAAGGACCGCCGCGATTGTTCGGTTCTTCCGTTGACGAACAGCGCCGGGGACTCGCAGAACTCGCGCGCACCCGACCGGTTCGGTCAACTGCCGTACGACGAGTGCCTATCCTTCGTGCTACCGGACGCGACGGGTCTCCGGCGACAGGACGATCGAGGAGATGGCGATGACGGTAGTGGTCGGGGTCGACACGAGCGAGACGGCAGGACGGGCGGCGAAGACCGCCGCCAGGCTGGCGGCCGGGCTGGGCACCGACCTCGTGGTGGTGTGCGCGGCGTCGTCGACGAACCGCACGGGGCCCTCGGTCCCCGACCGGCGGATGACGACGCCGGAGAAGGCGCTCGAGGTGGCCAAGGAGGCGGCCGAGACGCTCGGCAAGGACCACCCCGACCTGACCATCGAGGCCGACGCGAAGGAAGGCAAGCCGGCCGACGTGCTGATCGAGGCCGCGCAGGCGTACGCCGCCGAGGTCATCGTGGTCGGCAACCGCAACGCCCAGGGCGTCACCCGCGTCCTCGGCAGCGTCGCCAAGGACGTCGTCGGCAAGGCGCCGTGCGACGTCTACGTCGCCTACACCAAGTGAGCCGAGGGCTCCTCAGCTGACGCTGCGGCCGTCGGCGGTGACCGGGTTGTCCTCGTTGATCGCCAGGACGGCGTCGCTCGGGCCGGGCTCGACACCGGGCCGGGGGTCGAGGTGGATGCCGGCGATCATGCAGCGCACGGACCCTCCCGCGAGCTCGATCGTCGGGATGTCGACGGAGACGATCTCGCAGCTGCGCTCGATCACCTCGACCTGGTCGCTCCGCAGGCTGCGACGGGCGCGCTCGGACATCGCCAGGACCCGTCGCTGGCGGCCGTCGGGGTGGTGCCCGGTGAGCTCCACCGCGTTGCCGGCGAACTCGCGCACCTGCTCCTCGGTCAGCTCGACGACCGCGCGGCCGTGGACGCTGAGGCGCTCGCGCACCTGCTCACGTCGCACGACGTCGGGGATCAGGTCCAGCGCGAACAGCGCCAGCTCGGTGCCGACGCAGGCCATCACGTTGGTGTGGTAGATCGGCACTCCCCCGGCGTCGACGGCGTCGAAGACCATCGGCTCGTAGGTGAAGTCGGTGCAGAACCGCTCGAGGACGGCGGCGTCGGCGCGGTGGCTGCGGGCGACGTACGCCACCCGTGACTCGTTGTCGAGCACCATCGCGCCGGTGCCCTCGAGGAAGATCCCGTCCGGCTCCAGGCCGGAGTAGTCGACGATCGTCTGCACCCGGTAGTGCGACTTCAGCATCTCCAGGACGTCGCCGCGCCGCTCGTGACGCCGGTTGGAGGCGTACATCGGGAAGATGCCGACGACTCCCCCGGCGTGGGTGGAGATCCAGTTGTTCGGGAAGACGCTGTCGGGGCGGGTGTGGTCGGCGTCGTCGAAGACGTGGACGCGGACGCCGACCGCCCGCAGCGCCGCGGCCACGGCGTCCATCTCCATCGTGGCCCGCGCGGACAGCTCGGCCGCTCCCTGAGCGTCATCACCGCCGGGGGCGGCGGACTGGAACGCGTTGTCGGCGGCGGTCGCCGGGTTGGGCAGGAATCGGGTCGCTCGGATCAACAGCACGGACGAGGGGGCTTGGGCACTCACGGCGGGCCAATCTATCGGTGACGCACGCGCGCCTCAGGACATGTCGGCGTACGCCAGCCCCGTCCCGCAGTGGCGGCAGCGGAAGAGATAGGCCGAGAGGTCACCGTCCGCCCGCATCTGGTCGACGTCCGTCTCGTCCCAGCCGGCCGCGACGAGGGAGTCCACGGCGCCCGGGGTCGATCGCAGCTCGCGGGCGCCGGCGATGGTCAGGTACACGGCCGCGTCGCCACAGTGCGTCAACCAGCGCGGGGACTGCCAGGTCGAGACCCCGGGGGTGCGGTGCAGGATCTCCTCCCTGACCTCGGCCGGCACTCCGCGCAGCGCCGCGTCGCCGTCGTCGGTGAACTCGAGGTCGTGACGGGCGGCGGCACTCCCGTCGGCGATGCACCACGGACACAGCTCCTCGATGTCGGCGACGCCGAAGATCGGGCCGACGTAGAGATGCCCCCTCGTCCGCTCACAGGACTCGCACGCAGCATCGGACGGTACGACCGAGCCACTGGCGACCGGGTCGGGGTGGTAGGTGAACGTCGGGAGCGAGACCATGAACTCAGGATCCGGCCCCCGTCAAGGGGAGCTCAGCGGGTCGGAGGACAGCAGGCCGTGCAGGTGCTCGTCGTACGCCCGGCCGTCGCCGTAGACGTACCCCTCGCGCAGGGTCCCCTCGAGGGCGAAGCCCGCGCGCTCGGCGACACGGCACGACGCGGGGTTGGCGACGGCGTGGTAGAGCATCACGCGGCGCAGACCGAGCTCGCCGAAGGCGACGGCGCAGGCGGCGCGCACGGCGGCCGTACCCACGCCGCGCCCGCGCGCGTCGGGGTGGACGCGGTAGCCGAGCTCGACGGTGCCCTGCTCGTGGTCGACGTCGAACAGCGCGATCGTGCCCAGCAGCACGTCGGAGGCGTCGGTGATCGCGAAGGTGCGCGTGACCCCGTCGGCGATCTTGGCCCGCCAGGCGACCGGGTCGTCGGCGGGCTTGAACGGGTTCCACAGCCGGGTCCCCGGGTCGGCCGCCGTCTGGAGGATGCGTGGGTCGTCGGCCTCGGTGAAGTCGCGCAGCAGGACGGGCACGACACCGACCGTAGGCGCCGACCGGGCGCGCACGCTCGTCCTTTGCCCGTCACCGCGGCGTCACGTCGTCGTGGCCGGCACGTTCACCTCGCCCGGGACGCTGCGAGCATGGACGCGATCCAGGTGGCCCACCGCGGAGCGAGTGCCGTGGCCCCGGAGAACACCCTCGCCGCCGTACGTCGTGCCGTCGCCGACGGAGCGGACCTGGTCGAGGTCGACGTACGCCGCACCGCCGACGGCGCGCTGGTGCTGATGCACGACGCCAGCGTGCGGCGCACCACCGGCGCCGGCGGCTGCGTCTCGGAGCTGACCTTCGCACGGGTACGCACGCTCGACGCCGGCCTCGGTCAGCTCGTGCCCAGCCTGGACGAGGCGGCCGCGCTCGCGCCGCTGCTGATCGACGTCAAGGACGCGGCAGCCGACGGGATGGTCGAGGACCTCGCGGCCCAGGTGCCGTACGGGGCAATGGTCCAGGCCCGTGACTGGGGCGCCATGCGTGCGCTGAAGCAGCGTCGGGCCGACCTGACGGTCTGCGTCCTCGGGCGACCGACCGGCACCACGCTGACGGACGTCGCGTCCTGGGCGGACGGGGTGCACCCGCACCACTCCCGGTTGAGCCGCCGGTACGTCGACGCCGTGCACGCTCACGGGCTGCACTGCCTCACCTGGACGGTGAACCCACCGCTGCTCCAGGCGCGGGCCGTACGCCTCGGCGTGGACGGGGTGATCACCGACCGCGTCGGCGGCGTCGGAGCGAGTGCGAGGGCGACGCTGACACCCGGCTCGCCGTGGCCGGTCTCGACGACCGCTCCCTCGCTGGCGCTCGGTCACTGCTCGACCTCCGGTGGCGGCCCGGCTCTGCAGCCCTGACCGACCACCCCCGGGCAGCTCCGAGCAAGTGCGAGCCCGGCGCTGCCACCCACCTCACCGTGGCCGGTCTCGACGACTGCTCCCTCACTGGCGCTCGGTCACTCCTCGACCTCCGGTGGCGGCCCGGCACTGCGGCCGTGACCGACCGAGCTGTCACGTGCGGACTCGTACGGGCATGAGGGCAGCCTTTGCTTTGTTGAACTGATCCAGAAAAGCAGGCATCGTCTTTCCTGTCGTCAGTACGCACCACCCTCAGGAGGGTTTGCTCATGAGCACCACCAAGACCCCGTCCGACCTCGCCACCACCGCGGAGACCGCCGCCGGCGTCGCCCAGTTCCTCGCTCCGGTCGTCATCGACCTCGAGGCGCTCGTCGTCCAGGGCAAGCAGGCCCACTGGCACGTCCGCGGCACCGCGTTCGACGAGGTGCACCGCCAGCTCGACCAGATCGTGGCCAACGCCCAGGACTTCGCCGACACCGCCGCCGAGCGGATCGTGGCCCTCGGCCTCCCGCTCGACTCGCGGCTCGCGACCGTCGCCGAGAAGAACACCCTTCCGGGCCTCCCCGACGGCTTCTCCGGCTGGGAGGAGACGGTCGCGAACGTGACCGCTCAGCTCGACGCCGCCCTGGTCACCATCCGCACCGCCGTCGCCGAGCTGGAGACGATCGACATGTCCAGCCAGGACGTGGCCATCGAGATCGAGCGCGGCGTGACGAAGGACCGTTGGCTGCTGCAGGCGCACGTCGCCGGCTGAGGCACCGAGCGCACCGCGAGAGGGGGCGGCCCGTCGAGGGCAGCCCCCTCTTTGTGTGCCACACCTCTGGCAATACAGGTAAGGCTTACCTATAGTCGTACGCATGAGTCGCCGCCGCGCCCCGCTCGAGCACGTCCTGATCGCCGGGGACTCCTCCGAGATCGACGCTATCCGCGCGCTGCTGGCTCTGCTGCCGTCGACGACGTACGGACAGGTCTACGTCGAGACCATCTCCGGCACCGTCCTGCCCGAGATCTCGGCCCCCCGACGGGTCACCGTCACTATGCTCCCCCGCGACGCGGCCGACCTCGCGGGAGAGCGACTCGCCTCCGCCGTCGACGGCTGGCTGGCCGAGTGGATCCCCGAGGAGCCCGAGCCGGACCGCGACCTCACCATCTGGCTCGGCGAGGTCGCCGGCGCACGGGTCGAGACGTCGGCCACCTGCCTCGAGCGGCTCTGACGGGCTCTCTCGCGCGCGACGAGCCGGGTCAGCCGGCCCGCGGGGCGTGGTGCCCGAAGGGGACGTCCTCGGCGTAGCCGAGTGCCGCGAGCACGCTCGGGAGGATCGCCTTCGCGGTGCGCTTGTACCCCTCCGACGAGGGGTGGAAGCGGTCCACGGCGAACATCGAGTCGGGCTGGCTGAGGAAGAACGGACCGACCACGTCCGAGAGGGACACCGCCCGCGCGCCGAGGCGCAGCGCCTCGCGCTGCTGGGCGGTGGCGAGGCGGCGCGAGGACGTACCGGCCAGGGAGCGCAGCGGTTGCGGCAGCGCCGCCAGCGCGGACAGGTCGGGGCAGGTGCCGACGACGACCACGCAGCCGCTCTCCTGCAGCGCCTCGACCGCCTCACCGAGGTAGCGCACCGAGTCCGCGACAGGCACCCGGTGCGTCACGTCGTTGCCTCCGACGACGAGCACCGCCACGTCCGGGCGGTACGACGCCGGCAGCCCGGCCAGCTGCGCCAGCAGGGCGGAGCTCTCGGAGCCGACGACCGCGGCCGTGTGCAGGCGTACGGCGCGCTCAGTACGCCGCCCGAGCCGGCGGGCCAGCTGAGCGCCGAGCGTGTGCTTGGGCTTGGTGGCCCCCAGGCCCGCCGCGATCGAGTCTCCGAGGAGCAGCAGCTCGATCCGGTCACCGTGCTTCTTGCGCCAGGTCCGGTCGGCGGCCAGCGCCTCCTCCCCCAGCGGCTTGCCGATGACCGCCCGGGCAGCCGCGGCCTGGTGGGCGAGGCCCCAGCGCGCGCCCGCAGCAGCCGCGGCGAGAGCGCCGCCCGCAGCAGCCGCGACGAGGAGCAGCCGTCTCACGCGACCCGCTCGGCGGGGCGCAGCGCGACGGCGTCGTAGTGCTCGACGAGCTCGCCGACGACGGCGTCCCAGGTACGCCCGGCGACGCGGGCCCGACCCGCGGCAGCGATCTGCTGCCGGCACGCGGGGTCCGCGACCAGCGCAGCGACGTGCGCGCGGAACGACGCCGGCCGGGTCGGCTCGTGCAGCATCCCGCTCACGCCGTGCTCGACGAGGTCGACAGGGCCGCCGACGCCGGGCGCGACCACCGCGACACCGCTGGCCTGCGCCTCCTGGACGGTCTGGCAGAACGTCTCGGCCTCGCCGGTGTGGCAGAACACGTCCAGCGTGGCGAAGGCACGGGCGAGGTCGGTGCCACCGAGCATCCCGGTGAACACCGCGCCCGGCAGCAGCCGCTCCAGCTCGGGCCGCGCCGGGCCGTCGCCGACGACCACCAGACGACTGCCGGGGACGTCGGCGAGCTCGGCGAGGCGGTGCACCTGCTTCTCGTGGGCGAGGCGGCCGACGTACCCGACCAGCGCCTCGCCGTGCGGCGCCCACTCGGCGTGCAGCGCCTCGTCACGACGCGAGGGGTCGAACAGGTCCAGTCGGACGCCCCGCCCCCAGCGGTGCACGTCGCTCACGCCGAGGTCCGCGAGCTGGGCGGCGGACGCAGCCGACGGCACCAGGTTGCGGTGCGCGCGGCGGTGGATCTTCCCGATCCAGCGCGACAGCGGGACGTCGGCGTGGAACGGGTACTGCTTGGAGAACCCGACGACGTCGGTCTGGTAGACCGCCACCTGCGGCACCCCGAGCCGGCGTGCCGCGCGCTGCCCGACCTTGCCCAGCGCGATCGGCGAGGCAAGATGGACGACGTCGGGGGCGAACCGCGCCATCTCCCGCTCGAGCGCCCGGTCCGGCAGCCCGATCGGAAAGGTCGTGTAGCCCGGCAGGGCCACGCTGCGCACCCGCACCACCGGCACCCCGTGGTGCTCCAGCGGCCCTGGTCCGGGAGCGATCACCTGCACCTGGTGCCCGCCCCTGGTGAGCACCTCGACGACGTGCCGCACGGAGTTCGAGACCCCGTTCACCTGCGGCAGGAAGGACTCGGTCACCACGCTGATCCGCATGGCACCGAGGTTCCCGACGCCGCGTGAACAGACGTCGACAGGTGCGGCCGTGTCGGGTGGCCCGTGGACGAATGCCTCGACGGCGCCGTCGCCGCCCGTTCACCTGCGGTTGGGACCGTGCCCGCCGCGGTCGGTCCTCCCTAGAAGTCGTGGCCGCCGTCGCCCACACCCGGGAGGTCGGGGTGGATGCGCTGGAGATGGACCCGGCGGACCAGCCGGATCACCGGGCGGACCAGCATCTCGATGCTGCCGACGACGAAGAGCCACGTGCCGGCGTACGTCGTGGACTCCCCGAAGAACAAGAAGCTGCCCACCAGGAACCACACCCCGATGAGGACGTCGTTGACGATGCTGAGCGTCTCGTAGCGCTGCCGGATCACCAGCTCCTCGTGGCCGAGGTGGAGGGTCAGCGTCCGGGAGTCCTGCGTCGTCACGACGCCGATCATAGGATCGTCTGCGTGAGCGTCCTTCCCGTGCAGGACCCGTGGGCCGACGAGGTGTACGACGCCCGTCTCGAGCCCCGTCCACGCGGTCCGGTCCGCCGGGTCCTCGTGACCGCGCTGGACCTGTGGTGCGCCAACAACGGCGGCACGATGGAGCTCACGAGGGCGGCCGACGTCGTCGTCCGGCGCCGGTACGACGGCGTCGCCGAGCTGCGGATCCGGGTCCGGGCCGCCGACGACGCGCCACGGGTGCTCCACCGGGTGCGTCAGGACCTGCTCGACCTCGACCCCCAGGAGTTCCGCCAGGTCTGGTTCACGCCCTCCGGCTGAGTCTCAGGACCCGCTCGTGGCGACCAACCGCTGCAGGAACGCCGGCATCCGGTCCGGGTCGGAGTAGTCGTAGAACCGCGCCCAGGTCGGACGGATCGCGATCCGGGCCTGCTGGTCGAAGACGGTACGCACGTGGGCCTCGAAGTCCGCGGCGCTCTCCTCGCCCATCGTCCGGCGCGCGGCCATCAAGTACTCCGGCACGATCCCCTCGACGACCGTGATCTCCACGCGGCCCCGGACCGACAGCGCCTGCGCGCTCTCGGGGGTGTCGCCGGCCTCGACGGACAGCGCGACGTCGGGCCGCTCGCGCAGCGCGGCGACCTTCGGCGCCTCGGGTGCGGTGGAGACCACGAACTCCTCGCCGGTCCACCAGAAGCCGACAGGGACCGTCCGCGGTGTGCCGTCCGCAGCCACGTAGCCGAGGTGCGCGGCGGCCGTCGCGGCGAGCAGGTCGCGGGCGGCGTCGATCTCGGTCGCGATGTCGTCGGGCTGCACGGCGTCTCCTCGGGGTAGGGACCCGACGCTACGTCGGATCTCGAGCTGTCGACACCCGCCCAGCCGTGCCGACGACCTCAGCCGATCCGGGGACAAGCAGCGCGAGGCGAGACGAGGATGCCGCCATGATCCGTTTCGAGGCGCTCCTGGGCGTCGTCTCCCTGGCGCTGGCGATCTACTGCCTGATCGACGTCATCCGCACCCCCGACGCCGTCGCCCAGCACCTGCCGAAGATCGGCTGGTTGCTGCTGGTGCTGTTCTTCCCGTTCGTCGGTTCGGTGGCCTGGCTGGTCGCCGGCCGGCCCCGACCGACCACCCAGCCGCGCTCGACCTCGGCGTTCCCGGAGTACGACCGCCCGGGCCGGATGGTCGCCGCCGACCCCGAGGCCGACGACGCCTTCCTGCGGCAGGTGCGCGAGCGCGCGGAGGAGCAGCGTCGCCGCTACCGAGAGCAGCAGCGCCGCCGGGAGCAGGACGGCGCCTGAGGGACTCGGCTCAGTAGCCGCCCGACCGACGCAGCGGCGCCGGTCGCCCGTCCGGGTCGTGCAGCCAGAGGTACGCCGGCCACGCCAGCAGCCGCCGGTGCCAGGCCAGGTCCGGGGGCGACAGCCGGCGCAGCCGACCCGGCGGACGCTCCCCGGTCCGGCCGCCGCGGTGCCAGTCCTCCAGCGCCTGCGCCGTGCGGGCGAAGGTGTCGTACATCGCGACGGGGTCGACGCAGTCGGCCATCACCGACAGCAGCGAGTCCTCGTCGGTGGCGTCCACCTCGGGGTCGAACGGACGGTCGAGGTGCTCCGCGGCCAGCGCGAGACGCAGCCGCAGCGCGTACGTGCTCCGGTCGGCGGCGTTGCCGTCGTCGGGCCCCCTGTCCCGGTCGACGACGACCGCCGATAGCTCGGAGTCGTGCGTCCACGACCGGCGGTTGAAGTTGTCGGACCCGATGGTGGCCCACTGGTCGTCGACGACGCAGGTCTTCGCGTGGACGTAGACCGGCGTGCCCGCGTGGTTCTCGATGCCGTAGACGGCGACCCGGTCCGGCGCGACCGCCAGCATGTCGCGGATCGCGCGGTAGCGGCCCAGCACCTGCGCGGTGCGCGAGTAGCCCTCGACGTCGGGGTACATCGGGATCACCGCCATCACGTGCAGGTCGGGCTGCTCGCGCAGCGCGTCGGTGAAGACGTTCCCCACGTGGTGGCCCCAGAGGTACTGGTCCTCGACGTAGACCAGGTGCCGCGCCCGAGAGATCGCCTTGCTGTAGCCGCGGGCGACGCTGCGCTCACCGCCGCGGGCGAACGGGAAGTCCCGGCCGTGCCGCAGGTTCGGGTACGTCCGCAGCAGCTGCACCGCGTGCGTGCCGCCCTCCGAGTCCGCGACCTGCGGCGGGGGCGGCGCCTGGACGGGCAGCGGGTCGGGCGTGAGGTCCATGCCGCGCACCCGGTCGGCGACGACGTGCAGCTTGTTGCGGCTCAACGGCGTCGGGTCCTCCCAGCGCTCCCGGAACACCGTCTCCACGTCGTGCACCGCGGGCCCAGAGATCGCGGCCTGGATGTCGTGCCAGGGCGGGGTCGCGCCGTACTCCTGCGCCATGTCGAGGGCCTGCGGGTCGCCGCCGTGGTCGATGTCGTCGCGGCGGGAGTGGCACAGGTCGATACCGCCGACGTACGCGATGTCGCGGGCGGGGTCGTCGCGGTAGCGGATCACGACCATCTTCTGGTGGTGGGAGCCGCCGGTGCGCACGCGCATGTCCAGCAGCGCCTCGGCGCCGCGACGCTGCAGGGTACGGCCCAGCCGGCGGTTGCTGCCCGCGGTGAACCCGATCGCCTCGACGTGGGAGCGCCAGACCAGGCCGCGCACGTCGACGCCGCGCTCGTCGGCGCGGGCCAGCACCTCGGCCACCTCGCTGCCCGGCTCGCCGGTCAGACGCTCGTCGGCGTCGCCCTGCCAGTCCGTGAACAGCACCAGGTCGCCCGGGCGCGTGGCCTCGAGACGTTCGTACAGCTCGGCGAAGTACGTCGCGCCGTGCACCAGCGGGCGGACCAGGTTCCCCTCGGACCAGGCCACGTCCGGGTGGGCGGCGTCGATGCTCGTCCGCGGGTTGCCGCGCTCCTCACGGGTCAGGAACCAGTCCGTCGGCTCGCCCGTGCCCGCCCCGTTGCCCTGCCCCACTCGCCGGAGCGTACGCCCGCGCGGGGCGGCCACTGCCGGGCGGTCTGCGGCCGCCCTAGTTCCAGAACACCCGGTCCACGACGGCCGCCGCCTGACGCGCCCTGCGCTGGTAGTCGTTGAGCATCTCGTCGGTCTCCCCGGCGGAGTAGCGCAGCACCTGGGCGACCGCGGCCCGCTCACGGAGGTCGTGCGGGAGCTGGTCGGAGGGACGGCCGCGCACCTGGACGGTCGCGTTGCGGGCGCGGCTGGCCGCCAGCCAGGCCGCGGAGAGCACCTCGGAGTCCTCGGCGGAGAGCAGGTCCGCCGCCACCGCGGCGGCCAGCGCCTGCAGCGTCTTCGGCGTCCGGAGGCCGGGAACCGCGTGCGCGTGCCGCATCTGCAGCAGCTGCACCGTCCACTCCACGTCGGCGATGCCGCCGCGCCCGAGCTTGAAGTGGGTCGCCGGGTCGGCCCCGCGCGGCAGCCGCTCGGCGTCGACGCGCGCCTTGATCCGGCGGATCTCGACCACGTCGTCCTCGCTGAGCCCGTCGGCCGGGTAGCGCAGCGGGTCGATCAGCTGACGGAACCGCTCGCACAGGTCCCGGTCGCCGACGACCGGGTCGGCGCGCAGCAGCGCCTGGGCCTCCCAGACCTGGGACCACTTGGCGTAGTAGGCGGCGTACGAGCCGATCGTGCGCACCATCGGGCCGCCGCTGCCCTCGGGCCGCAACCCCGCGTCGACCTCGAGCGCGGGGTCGCTGGCCGGCAGCGAGAGCAGCCGTCGCAGCTCGGCCACCACCGCCTTGGCGTACGACGACGCCACCTCGGCCTCGGCGTCCGGCAGCGGGTCGTGCACGAAGATCACGTCGGCGTCGGAGCCGTAGCCGAGCTCGCCGCCGCCGTACCTGCCCATCGCGACCACGGCCATCCGCGTCGGCACCTCGATGCCGCGCGCCGTGGCGACCGCCCGCATGGCCACGCGCAGCGCCACCTCGAGCGTCGCGTCGGTGACGTCGGTCAGGGAGTAGCCGACCTCCGCGATCCCGAACGGCTCGGTCAGGTCGGCGACCGAGATGCGCAGCAGCTCCCGGCGTCGGACGGCGCGCACCGACCGGATCGCGTCCTCGGGGTCCTCGCGACGGTCGGCAGCGGCGACCATCTCCTTCTCGATGGCCTCACGGGTCAGCGGGGTCAGCGCACCGTCGCCGCCGAGGATCCGCACACCCTCGGGCTCGCGCTGCAGCAGGTCGGTGGCGTAGCGGGAGGTGGCCAGCACCTGCGCCAGCCGCTGGGCGGCACGGCCCTCGTCGCGCAGCATCCCGAGGTACCACGTCGTCTTGCCCAGCGCCTCGGAGATCCGCCGGAAGCCGAGCAGACCCATGTCGGGGTCGGGCGCGTCGGCGAACCAGCCCAGCAGCACCGGCAGCAGCGCCCGCTGGATCGACGCGGTCCGCGAGACCCCCTTGGTGAGGGCCTCGAGGTGGCGCAGCGCCGCCTGCGGGTCCTCGTACCCGAGCGCCTTGAGGCGCTCCACGGCCGCCTCCGGGGACATGATGTCGCCGTCCGGGACCTTGGCGACGGCGGCCAGCAGCGGGCGGTAGAAGAGCTTCTCGTGCAGCCGGCGCACCTCGCGGCGCTGCCGCTTCCACTCGGCGTCCAGCTCCTCGACGGGGCGCTTCATGAAGCCGAGCGAGCGGCCGAGGCGGCGCAGCGACTCCTCGTCCTCGGGCAGCACGTGGGTGCGCCGCAGGTCGAAGAGCTGGATGCGGTGCTCGAGGGAGCGCAGGAAGGCGTACGCCCGGTGCAGCGACTCGCCGTCCTCGCGGCCGACGTACCCGTACCGGATCAGCTGGGCCAGTGCGCTCAGCGTGGTGGGCGCACGCACCCGCTCGTCGCTGCGCCCGTGCACCAGCTGCAGCATCTGCACGGCGAACTCGACGTCGCGCAGCCCTCCGGAGCCGAGCTTGATCTGCCGGTCGGCCTCGTGCGCGGGGATGTGCTCGACGACACGGCGCCGCATCGCCTGCACGTCGCCGACGAAGCCCTCGCGGGTCGAGGCCGACCAGACGAACGGCTGCACGACCTCGCGGTACGCCTCCCCCACCTCCGCGTCCCCCGCGACCGGACGCGCCTTGAGCAGGGCCTGGAACTCCCACGTCTTGGCCCAGCGCTCGTAGTAGCCCTCGTGGCTGGCCAGGGTCCGCACCAGGGGCCCCTGCTTGCCCTCGGGCCGGAGCGCGGCGTCAACGGGCCAGATCGTCCCCTCGCGGGTGTGGTCGCTGCAGACCTGCATCGTCGTCGAGGCCAGCTTGGTGGCCACGCGCTGCGACCGCTGCTCGTCGGCGCCTTCGGCCGGCTCGGCGACGAAGATGACGTCGACGTCCGAGACGTAGTTGAGCTCGTGCCCGCCGCACTTGCCCATCGCCACCACCGCCAGCCGCGTCGACAGCGAGTCGTCGCCGACCTGGGCCCGAGCCACGGCGAGGCCGGCCTCCAGCGTCCCGGCCGCGAGGTCGGCCAGCTCGGCGGCGAGGTCGTCGACGCCGACCTCGTGGGCGAGGTCGCGCGCGGCGATCCGCAGCAGCAGCCGGCGGTACTCCACGCGCAGCGCGTCGGCGGCCTCCGCCGGCTCGAGGGTCGCCACCGGGGAGTGGTACGTCGGCGCCGCCCCGACGGCGCGGAGCAGGCTCGCGCGCACGGCGTAGGCGGCCGGTCGCGTGCAGCCCATCGTCGGGTCGGTGAGCTCGCGCCACTGCTCGGGGTGGCGTACGAGGTGCTCGCCGAGCGCGCGGCTGGCGCCGAGCACGCACAGCAGGCGCATCGCGGTGCCCTCGTCCTCCACGAGCTCCTCGAGCATGGCCTCCCGCTCCTCCAGCCGGTCGGCCAGGGCGCACAGCCCGGCCAGGGCCAGGTCGGGGTCGGCCGTCCGCGCCAGCAGGGGCACGAGCGGACCTGCCGCCGCTCCGAGCTCGGCGGCGTGCCGCTGCGCCTCGGCTCCGTCGAGGAACCCGGCGCGGACCAGCTGTGCGGACGTCGGGGTGGAGCCGGTGCCGCTCGGGGCCTGCGAGGGTGCAGGGTCGGAGGCCATCGGGTCAGGTTAGGCGAGACGGAGCGACGGTGATGCGCAGCCCTACAGCGTCGAGAGCATCTGGTCGCGCTCGTACGCGCTGACCTGCCCGCGGTAGGCCTCCCACTCGGCGCGCTTGTTGCGCAGGAAGAAGTCGTACACGTGCTCGCCGAGGGTGTCGGCGAGCAGCTCGGACTCCTCGGCCACCACGATCGCCTCCTTCAGCGTGAGCGGCAGCTGCTTGAGCCCCAGCGCGCGCCGCTCGGCCTCGGTCAGCGACCAGACGTCGTCCTCGGTCTCGCGCGGGAGCTCGTACTCCTCCTCCAGGCCCTTCATGCCGGCGCCGAGGATGGTCGCGAACGCGAGGTACGGATTCGCCGCGGCGTCCAGGCTGCGCACCTCGACGCGCGTGGACTGCCCCTTGTTGGGCTTGTACATCGGGACCCGCACCATCGCGCTGCGGTTGTTGTGGCCCCAGGAGACGTACGACGGCGCCTCGCCGCCGCCGATCAGCCGCTTGTAGGAGTTGACCCACTGGTTCGTGACCACGCTGATCTCGGCCGAGTGCCGCAGGATGCCGGCGATGAAGTGCCGGGCGGTCTTGGAGAGCTGGTACTCCGCGCCGGCCTCGAAGAACGCGTTGCGGTCGCCCTCGAAGAGCGAGACGTGCGTGTGCATCCCCGAGCCGGGGTGGGTGGTGAACGGCTTGGGCATGAAGGTCGCCCAGATGTCCTGGCTCAGCGCCACCTCGCGCACGACGGTGCGGAAGGTCATGATGTTGTCGGCCGTCGAGAGCGCGTCGGCGTAGCGCAGGTCGATCTCCTGCTGCCCCGGGCCGCCCTCGTGGTGGCTGAACTCGACCGAGATGCCCATCGACTCCAGCATCGTGATCGCCTCGCGGCGGAAGTCCGAGCCCATCGACTGCGCGGTGTGGTCGAAGAAGCCCGAGCGGTCCACCGGCACCGGCTCCTCGCCGTGCCCGGGCTTGCCGTTGAAGAGGTAGAACTCGATCTCGGGGTGGGTGTAGAAGGTGAACCCCTTCTCCGCCGCCATCGACAGGGTGCGCTTGAGCACGAACCGCGGGTCGGCGTACGACGCGGAGCCGTCGGGCATCGTGATGTCGCAGAACATCCGGGCCGTCGCGGGCGACTCTCCGCGCCACGGGAGGATCTGGAACGTCGCGGGGTCCGGCTGCAGCAGCATGTCCGCCTCGGTGACACGGGCCAGGCCCTCGATCGCCGAGCCGTCGAACCCGATGCCCTCGCTGAAGGCGCCCTCGAGCTCCTGGGGCGCCACGGCCACCGACTTCAGGTAGCCCAGCACGTCGGTGAACCACAGGCGTACGAACCGGACGTCGCGCTCCTCGAGCGCGCGGAGCACGAAGTCTTCCTGCTTGCCCATGCCGCGAGCCTAGGGCCTGACCTCGCCCAGCGCGCCCTGCGCCTCGCGCAGCGACGGACCCAGCGCCGCGCGCAGCCCGCGCAGGGCGCCGCCGAGCCGCTGGTACGTCTCGTGCCGCGCCGGGTCGGGGCTCGTCGGCGCCGTTCTCGGCACCATGGCCGCGACCGCCTCGGCGAACCCCGCGAAGACGCCGGTGCCGACGCCGGCGCAGATGGCCGCACCCCGGCCGGCGGCGCTGTCCGTGGCGTCACCGACGTGGACGGGGAGCCCCGTGACGTCGGCGACCACCTGCCGCATCACCGCCGAGCGCGCACCACCCCCGGTGAGCAGCACACGACGCAGCGGACGCTCCAGCTCGCGCGCCATGGCCGCGACGTGGTCGCCCATCGTCATCGCCAGCCCCTCGAGGAGCGAGCGGTGCAGGTGGCCCGCGCCGTGGCGGGCGTCGAGGCCGACGAACGCTCCCCGTCGGTGCGGCTCGTCGGGCGGCGCGAGCCAGTCCGGCACCGTCAGCAGGCCTTCGGCGCCCGGCGGGACCCGCGCGGCCTCGACCTCCAGCCGCTCCTCCCAGGACCCGTCTCCGGCGCCGAGCGAGGGCCCGACGAGGGCGCTCAGCCACGTGACGGTGCCCATCCCCTGCCGTACGCCGTGGCTCTCGTGGAGGTAGCGGCCGGGCTCGGACCCGAAGTTCGTCCAGGACGCGGTCAGCTCCGGCCGGTCGCGCTCGCCGGTGACCATCGCCGCGACGTACGTGCCCAGCGAGAGCAGGACGTCCTCCGGCTCGCGCAGCCCGGCGCCGAGCGCCTCGACGGCCTTGTCGTTCGAGGTCGCCACGACCGGCACGCCCGCCGGCAGGCCCGTGGCCCCCGCCGCCTCGGTGGTGACGGTGCCGAGCACCGCGCCCGGCGCGACGAGCGTGGGCAGCTGCGCGCGGCGCAGGCCGTACGACGCCACGACCTCGTCGTCGCGCGACCAGTCCCACCGGTCGGTGTCGACCGGCCACTGGCCGCGGCACGAGCCCGCCGCGTCCCGGGTCTCGCCGGTGAGCCGGCGGGTGAGGTGGCCCGACGCCGCGCAGACCGTCGCCGCCTCGCGCACCGGGTCGTGCGGCCGCGAGACGCGCTCGTCCATCCAGCTCATCACCGGGGCGCTCAGCCGGCCGTCCGACCCGACCAGCGCCCGACAGAAGCGGACGCCGCACAGGCCGACCGCGGCGATGTCGCCGCGCGCGTCCCCGAGACCGGACACCGCCTCCCGGCAGGCCGCCGCCGTCGCGTCCCACAGGTCGTCGTCGGGGTGCTCGGCGACCCCGGGCACGGGGCGGGCGAGGGGTCGCAGCGCCCGCCGTCCCTGCGCGACGACGCCGCCGGTGCTGTCGTGGACGACGACCTTCGCGCTCTGCGTGCCCAGGTCGATCCCGAGCAGCAGCGGGCCGCGCCGGGTCACCGCGGCCAGACGGTGCCGGGGTTCATCACGCCGTGGGGGTCGAAGACCTCCTTGAGCCCGGCCAGCAGGCGCCAGGAGGAGCCGTGCTCGGCCTCGACCCACGGCGTGCGGTACTTGCCCACCCCGTGGTGGTGCACCATCGAACCGCCGACCCGCAGCGCCTCCTCGACGATGATCGCGTTGAGCGGCTGGTGGTACTGCACGATCTCCTCGCGCGGCTCGCACCTGATGTCGTAGTCGTAGACGAAGTAGAGGTTCGTGCCGGTCTGGTAGCTGTGCGAGGAGTGCGCGCCGAGCATCGTCAGGTCGGCCACGTGCGGGAACTCCTCACGCACCCGGCGCAGCACGGACCCGTGCAGCTCGGCGACGCGCGACCACGCCACGGACACCTCGGTCGTGTAGCCGAGGTGGGCCCGGGTGCGCATCGCCTCCTTCTCGGCCTCGATCTTCTCCGGGCCCCAGTTCAGCGCGCCGAACCACTGCTCGACCAGCGCGGGGTCGACGCTCTCGGCGCCCGCCTCCAGGGCCAGCCGCTGCACCTCGGCGGCGGTGGCCGCCACGATCCCCCGCGGCCCCTCGGCGACGACGACGAGCACGCTGCGGTCGTTCCAGCCGGGCCACCCGGCGAAGTGCTGGGCGGCGTCGCCGGCGTCGTACACCCGGCACACCGAGGGCCGGAAGCCCGCCGTGACCACCTGCCGCAGGACGTCGGCCCCGGCGGCGAGGTCGTCGACGAAGTAGCCGAGGAACCGGCGCGTCTCGGGCAGCGGGTAGACCTGCACCGTCACCTCGGTGACGAAGCACAGCCCGCCCTCGTTGCCGATCACGACGTGCCGGACGTCCGGGCCCGCCGCGCGCCGCGGGACGTCGCGCACCCGCACCACCGCGCCGCCGGGCAGCACGGCCTCCAGGCCGGTGACCATGTCCTCGATGCCGCCGTACAGCGTCGAGAGCTGACCGATCGACCGGGTCGCCACGAGTCCGCCCATCATCGCCAGCGGCTGCGACTGCGGGGAGTGGCCGGTGGTCAGGCCCTCCGCGTTGAGCGCGACCTCCAGGTCCGCGAGGCGTACGCCGCACTGGACGGTCGCCTGCATGTCCACGGCGTCGATCGCGAGCACCCGGTCCATCGCGGAGCCGTCGAGCACGATGCTGCCCTCGACGACGACCTCCAGGCCCCCCTCCGTGCCCGTGCCGCCCGTGCGCGGCACCACCGGCACGCGCCGCTCGTCGGCCAGCGCGAGAACGGCGGAGACCTGCTCGGTGGAGCCGGCGCGCACGATGGCCGCGGGCTGCGGGCCGTCGTAGATGCCGTGCACGGACTGGTACTTCTTGAACCTGTCCTGGCTCATCTCGCGCAGGTGTGCCGGGTCGGTGTCGACCGCGGCGGCGCCGACGATCTCGGTGAGGCGGTCCAGCAGGTCGCTCACGGGTGCTCCTGGGGTCTGGTCGGTCATCGGACGAGGTAGCCGCCGTCGACGGTCAGGACGTGCCCGTTGACGTAGTCGGAGGCGCGCGAGCACAAGAACACCAGCGCGCCCATGAGGTCCTCCGGCTCGCCCCAGCGGCCGGCGGGCACGTGCGCGCGCACGGCGCTCTCGGCCTCGGGGTCGGCGCGGGTGCCGGCGGTCAGCGCGGTGGCGACGTACCCGGGCGCGAGGGCGTTGACCTGGACGCCGCTGCCGGCCAGCTCGTCCGCGTACGCCTTGGTGAAGCCGACCAGACCGTGCTTGGTGGCGGCGTACGCCGGCGACCCCCGCCCACCGAGGAACGAGAACACCGAGGCGATGTTGACGATCTTGCCGGCCCCCTGGCCGACCATCGGCACCGCAGCCTCGTGCGCGAGCTCGAAGGCGGCGGTGAGGTTGAGCGCGACCATCGCGTCCCAGGCGGGCCGCCCGAAGTCGCTCCAGGGGGCGACCACGTTGAGGCCGGCGCAGTTCACCAGCACGTCCAGGCGACCGAGCTGCGCGAGGCAGCCCTCGACGACCTCGCGAGGGGCGCCGGCGGCGGTGAGGTCGACGCGCACCTCGTCGTAGCGGCGACCGTGCGCCTCCACCAGCGCCCGGGTCCGCCCGCCGTCGTCGGCGAGGGTCGGCACCCACACGTCGGCGCCGGCCGCGGCCAGCGCCACGCTGAACGCCTGCCCGAGACCGCCGTTGCCGCCGGTCACGACGGCGACCTTCCCCGTCAGCGAGAACCAGTCGGTCGAGAAGTCCCCCACACCCACGTCGTCAGCGTGGCAGATCGGTGGCGCCGCTCGCGAGCCCGACCAGCGCCCGGGCCAGCGGCCGCCAGTCGCGAGCCAGCTCGTCGTGCCGCAGGGCGACCGCGGCGCTCATCGCCGCACGCTCCTGGGCCCCGGGTCGGTCGGCCTCGGCGGCGGCCCAGCCCGCGGTGATCGCCTCGTGCGCCTCGGGGTGGGCCTGCACGCCCCAGACGGTCGGCGCGAGGCGTGCGGCCTGCACCTCCCCGCGCGGGGCGCGCGCCAGCACCGTCGCGCCGGGCGGCAGCGCCTCGACGACGTCGCCGTTCCAGTGCACGACACCGGCAGCGGCACTCACCGGCCCCAGCAGCGGGTCCTCGGTCGCCTCGTCCGACCAGCCCACCGGCAGCACGCCGAGCTGACGGCCGAGGGGGTTGCGGTGGACGCGGCCGCCGAGCGCCACGGCGCAGACCTGGTGGCCCAGGCAGATCCCGAGCGTCGGCACCTCCTCCGCGGCGGCCGTGCGCACCAGTGCCGTCGCGGTGTGCACGTCAGGGTGGTCGTCGTACGCCGCCGGGAAGCCGCCCAGCACCACGACGGCGTCGTGCTCGGCCAGCGTGGCCGGGGGCGTCTCGCCGCGGTCGAGGTGGCGCACGTCGAGCACGGCACCCTCCTCGACCAGCCACTCGCCCAGCCAGCCGACGGGGGCGTCGTCCTGGAACTGGACCACCAGGACGCGAGGACTCGGGCCGCTCACCGCTCGGGCACCTTCTCGAGGTCGGCCAGCCACGCTGCGGCGTTGCCGTCGCTCGGCGCACGCCAGTCGCCGCGCGGGGACAGCGAGCCGCCCGCGGAGACCTTCGGCCCGTTGGGGATGGCGGAGCGCTTGAACTGGCTGAACCCGAAGAACCGCCGGCAGAACGACTCCAGCCAGTGCCGGATCGTGCCCAGGTCGTACGCCGGCCGCTCACCCTCGGGGTAGCCCGGCGGCCACTCCCCCTGCGCGGCGTCGGCCCAGGCGTGCTCGGCAAGGAACGCGATCCGGCTCGGGCGGGCACCGCGGCGCAGCACGTGGAAGAGCGTGAAGTCGGCGAGGGCGTACGGGCCGATCGCGTCCTCGGTGGACTGCGGCCGCTCCCCCTCGGCCACGGGCACCAGCTCGGGGCTGATCTCCGCGCCGACGATCTCCAGCAGCACCTCGTCGGTGGCTGCGTCGAACTGGTCGGTGGAGACCGCCCAGCGGATGAGGTGCTGGATCAGCGTCTTCGGCACCCCGGAGTTCACCGTGTAGTGCGACATCTGGTCGCCGACGCCGTACGTGCACCAGCCCAGCGCGAGCTCGGAGAGGTCGCCGGTGCCGAGCACGATCCCGCCGCGGTGGTTCGCGAGCCGGAACAGGTAGTCGGTGCGCAGCCCCGCCTGGACGTTCTCGAACGTGACGTCGTAGGTCGGCTCCCCGTCGGCGAACGGGTGGTCCAGGTCGCGCAGCAGCTGCTCGGCCGCGGGCCGGATGTCGATCTCCTCGAAGCTCACGCCCAGCGAGGTGGCCAGCCGCGTCGCGCGGTCCTTGGACTCCCCGCCGGTCGCGAAGCCGGGCATCGTGTAGGCGAGGATCTCCGAGCGGGGCCGGCCCAGCCGGTCCATGGCCTTGGCCGCGACGATCAGCGCGTGGGTGGAGTCCAGCCCGCCGGAGACGCCGATGACGACCTTCGGCTGGCCGATCGCGGTGAGCCGCTGGACGAGTCCGGCGACCTGGATGTTGTACGCCTCGTAGCAGTCGAGCGCGAGCCGGTCGGCGTCGTCGGGCACGAACGGGAAGCGGTCGACCTTGCGCCGCAGCCCGATGTCGCCGGCGGGCGGGTCGAGGGTGAGGTCGACCCGGCGGGCCGGCGGCGCTGCGGCCACCCGGCGGTTGTCCTCGAACGTGCCCTGGCGCAACCGCTCCTGGCGCAGCCGGTCCAGGTCGACGTCGACGACGGTGCGTCGCGGCCCGTCGGGGAACCGCTCGGTCTCGCCCAGCAGGTCGCCGCACTCGTACACCATCGTCTGGCCGTCCCAGGCCAGGTCGGTGGTCGACTCGCCCTGGCCTGCGGCCGCAAAGACGTACGCCGCCAGGCAGCGCGCGCTTGCCGAGCGCACCAGCAGCCGGCGGTCCTCGGCACGGGCGACGGTGATCGGGCTGCCGGAGAGGTTGGCCAGCACGGTGGCACCCGCGAGGGCGGCGTGCGCGCTCGGCGGCACCGGCACCCACATGTCCTCGCAGACCTCGACGTGCAGCACCAGCCCTTCGACGTCGGTGGCGTGGAACAGCAGGTCGGTGCCGAACGGGACCGTGGTGCCGAGCAGGTCGATGTCCGGCTCGGTGCCGTCGGGGGCGGCGTACCAGCGGGCGTCGTAGAACTCGCGGTACGTCGGAAGGTGCGCCTTGGGCGCCACGCCGAGCACGCGCCCCCGGTGGATCACGACGGCGCAGTTGTAGAGCCGGCTGCCGTGCCGCAGCGGCGCACCGACGACGAGCACCGGGCGCAGGTCCCGGCTCGCCTCGACGATGCCGCCCAGAGCCGCGAGCGTCGCGTCGAGCACCACGTCCTGCATGACGAGGTCGTCGATCGCGTAGCCGGTCAGGCCCATCTCCGGGAAGACGGCGACCGCCACGCCGTCGTCGTGGCAGCCGCGCGCCTGCTCCAGGACGGTCTCGGCACTCGTCGCAGGGTCCCCGATCGCGACCGGCACCGCGCACGCCGCCACGCGCGCGAAGCCCTGGGCGTACGCCGACCGGAAGTCCACGTCTTCATTCTCCCAGACGCGCGCCGCGCCGAGGCTCACGGCTGGTGCGCAGGCCGCGGAGGTCTCGACGCGCTCGCTGGCGCTCGCTGCTCGACCACCTCGGTGGTCGAGCCCGAACCGAGCGCAGCGAGGGAGGACGTCGAGACCCCCGCACCCGCGCACCGACACCACCGCGGTCCCACCAGCGCAGGCCCCCCTGGCGGTCCCCCGGGTCTCGACAAGCTCGACCACCTCGGTGGTCGAGCCCGAACCGAGCGCAGCGAGGGAGGACGTCGAGACCCCCGCACCCGCGCACCGACCGCGACCACCGGCGCTACCGTGCTCGCATGTCGAGCGAAGAGGCAGCGCCGTACGGCACCGGCAGCGAGTCGGCCCCGAAGCCGGTCCGCAGGATCCGTACCCACCACCTGCGCGAGATGAAGCAGCGGGGCGAGCGCTTCGCGATGCTGACCTCGTACGACCAGTACTCGGCGCAGGTCTTCGACGAGGCCGGGATCGAGGTGCTGCTGGTCGGCGACAGCGCCTCGAACAACGTCTTCGGCAACGCGACCTCGCTGCCGGTCACCGTCGACGAGCTGATCCCGCTGGCCCGTGCGGTGGCGCGCACCGCGTCACGTGCGCTCGTGGTGGCCGACCTGCCGTTCGGCTCCTACCAGGCCTCGCCGGAGCAGGCCTTCCACACCGCCGCCCGGTTCCTCAAGGAGGCCGAGGCGCACGCGGTGAAGCTCGAGGGCGGGCTGGCGATGGTCCCGCAGGTCCGCAAGCTGACCGAGGGCGGCGTCCCCGTCATGGCGCACATCGGGTTCACCCCGCAGTCCGAGCACAACCTGGGCGGCTACCGGGTGCAGGGGCGCGGCGAGGCCGGCGAGCAGGTGATCGCGGAGGCACGCGCGATGGAGGAGGCCGGCGCCTTCGCCGTCGTGATGGAGATGGTCCCGGGCGACGTCGCCGCCGAGGTGACGAAGGCGGTCTCGATCCCGACGATCGGCATCGGCGCCGGAGCGCAGTGCGACGGACAGGTGCTGGTCTGGGGGGACGCGTTCGGACTGCGCACCGGCCGGCTGCCGCGCTTCGTCAAGCAGTACGCCGACCTGCACGGCATCCTGCTCGACGCCGCGCGGACGTACGCCGCCGAGGTGAAGGACGGCTCGTTCCCCGGGCCGGAGCACACCTTCTGACCGGATTCCGGCGAACGACCCCGTCGGAGCCTCGTCGTTCCTAGGCTTCGTCCGTGAGGTCGACGCGCGCTCGGGCGCTGCCAGTCCTGTCCCTGCTCCTCGTCGGCGCACTGGGCACGGGCCCGCTCGCGCCGGCGAGTGCCGACGACAGCCCGGTGCCGGTCTCGCCGGTCGGTACGCCGGCACCCTCGGCGCCCGGAGGCGAGCCGACCCCCTCGACCCCGACCGCCTCGACGGCCCCGGCCGTCCCGACTGTCCCGACAGCCCCGCTGGCCGCCCCGACCGCGCCACCGGCTGCCGCGACCGCGACGGCCGCCAGGCCGACGATCACACTCGGGGCCACCGCACCAGGACGGATGGACCGCCCCACCACCCTGACCGCCACCGCCCGCGACGCGGGCGGCCGGCCGCTGCCCGGCAGGACCGTGCAGCTCGAGCGCGGCGGTGGCCGGCTGTGGACCCGCGTCGGCACGCTGACCACCGTCGCGGACGGGACGGCGACCCTCCCGACGCGCCTGCCGACGCCGTCCACGACGTACCGCGCGATCCTGATGCCGGCGGCGGCCGGGGACGTCGCCTACGCGAGCGCGCCCCGCACGGTCACTGCGCCGCCCGCTCCCACCACCACGACGCTCACCGCACCGGCCTCGGTCGTCGACGAGCGCACGGTGCGCCTGGACATCGCGAGCTCCACCACGGCCGACGGCGCCGGCGCGGGCGTCGCGGTCCCGGCCCGGGTCACCGTGGAGCGCCGGCTGGGGAACGGCGCCTGGACGCCGGCGGCGACCGTCCAGCTGAGCACCGCGGGCACCGGGTCGTTCACGTTCGCCCCGCGGGTGACGGCGTCGTACCGCGTGACCACGCCGGCCGGCGCCTTCTGGACGGGCTCGGTGTCCTCGCCGAGGACGATCACGAACCTCCCGCCGGGCACGGTCGTCCACCTCCCGGCCGGCTCGCCCCAGCCCCGCTCGATGGCGGCGCAGCCCCGGGCGACCACCGCCGGGGTCGGCGCCGTCGTCGGCGCGATCTCGAGCGCCCAGTGGGCACGGATGTCGGGGATCAGCTGGCACAGCGGCTGCCCCGTCGGCCGGTCGGGGCTGCGGACCGTCGACGTGAACTACTGGGCCTTCGACGGCTACCGCCGCCGCGGCCGGCTCGTCGTCAACGCGAGGGCCGTCAAGCAGTACGTCGCCGCCTTCACCGGCCTCTACAACGCAAGGGTCCCCATCCGGCGGATCTACCCGTCCGAGACGTTCGGCTACGCCAAGGCCTCGCACGGGGCGAACGACTACCTCGCCATGCAGTCGGACAACACCTCGGCGTTCAACTGCCGCTGGGTCACCGGCCGCCCCGGCGTGAACTCACCGCACTCGACCGGCTACGCCGTGGACATCAACACCTTCGAGAACCCGTACCACACCGTCAAGGACGGGTGGCTGCCGAACACCTGGTGGCCCGCGCGCTCCTTCGGGCTGATCGCCTGGCGCAGCCAGAGCGCGGTCGTGGTCTCGATCATGAGGCGCAGCGGGTTCGCCTGGACCTACGGCACCCAGGACTCCCAGCACTTCGACGTCCGGCGGTAGTCGTCGGTCACGGCCGGCGCGTACGTCACCGGGTCTCGACGTCGCTCGTCGCTGCCGCTCCTCACGGCTCGACCAACTACCGCGCGGCGAGCCACACGACACCGGCCCAGACCAGCAGGCCCGCCACCGGCAGCAGGAGCACCCGCCGCGGGGCCGGGGTGAACCAGCGGGCCCCGACGGCGAGGAGGACCAGCCACACGACCACGAGCGCGAGGACGGCGTACCACCGCAGGAACTCCACCGAGGCGAGGTAGACGAACAGCACGCAGGCCAGTGCGGCCATCCCGACGAAACCGCCCGAACGGTCCAGGTCGGGGAGCAGGCGGCGGCGCCGCGCCACGCGGGATCAGCCCTCCGACGAGGCCTCGTCGTTCCAGCTCGGGTCGTCGTCCCAGGCCTCGTTGCGCTCGGCGACCTTGTCGAGGGCGCGGGCGGCCTCCTCCGCGGAGTCGTAGGGCCCCAGCCGGTCGGCGGAGCGAGCCCCGTCGTCCCCCTCGACCTCGTGGGTCTTGAGATTGAACCAGTACTGATCGCTCATCCGGCCAAACTATCGCGCCCGCGGGCCCCCTCGGCAGGGTCGGCCGCTCTCGCTAGGGTCGAGAGCATGGATCAGCTTTTCGAGGGCTACACCGACGCCATGGGCGAGGCGTTCGACGAGATGTACGCCGGCACCGAGCTGCGCTCGTCGTACTCCCGCCTGCAGGCGACGCTCGCCGAGATGGGCCAGGGCGAGATCCGCTCACGTGTGGACTCCCTGGCCACCAGCTACCTCGACCAGGGCGTGACCTTCGACATCGGCGGCGAGGAGCGGGCCTTCCCGCTCGACATCCTCCCCCGGGTCATCGAGATGGAGCACTGGGCGCGGGTCGAGGCCGGCGTCCAGCAGCGGGTGCAGGTCCTGGAGAAGTTCCTCGACGACGTCTACGGCGCCGGCAAGGTCTTCGAGGACGGCGTCATCCCGCGCCGGGTGATCACCACCTCCTCGCACTACCACCGCGCCTCGGCCGGCATCGAGCCCGCCAACGGTGTGCGCGTCCACGTGAGCGGTATCGACCTGATCCGCGACAACGAGGGCGAGTTCCGGGTGCTCGAGGACAACGTACGAGTGCCCTCCGGCGTCTCGTACGTCATGACCAACCGCCGCGCCATCTCCGCCGCGATCCCCGAGACGGTCGGCGACCACCGGATCCGTCCCGTCGCCGGCTACCCCCAGAAGCTGCTCACCGCGCTGCGCGCCGCCGCACCGGCCGGCGTCACCGACCCGAACGTCGTCGTACTGACCCCGGGGGTCTACAACGGCGCGTACTTCGAGCACGCGCTGCTCGCCCGGACGATGGGCGTCGAGCTCGTCGAGGGCCGCGACCTGGAGTGCCAGCGCGGCCGGGTGATGATGCGGACCACCAACGGCCTGGAGCCGGTGCACGTGATCTACCGGCGCGTCGACGACGACTTCCTCGACCCGCTGCACTTCCGCGGCGACTCGATGCTCGGCTGCTCGGGCCTGATCAACGCCGCGCGCGCCGGCAACGTCACGATCGCCAACGCGGTCGGCAACGGCGTCGCCGACGACAAGCTCGTCTACACCTACATGCCCGACCTGGTGCGCTACTACCTCGACGAGGAACCGATGATCCGCAACGTCGACACCTGGCGGATGGGCGACGCCGACCACCGCGAGGAGGTCATGGACCGCCTCGACGAGCTCGTGCTCAAGCCGGTCGACGGCTCGGGCGGCAAGGGCATCGTCATCGGTCCCCGCGCGACGAAGGCCGAGCTGGACGAGCTGCGCACCAAGGTGCTGGCCGACCCGCGGTCGTGGATCGCGCAGCCCGTCGTCCAGCTCTCGACGGTGCCGACGTACATCGACGGCCGGCTGCGACCACGGCACGTCGACCTGCGGCCGTTCGCGGTCAACGACGGCAACCGCGTCTGGGTGCTGCCCGGCGGTCTGACCCGCGTCGCGCTCGGTGAGGGCGAGCTGATCGTGAACTCCTCGCGCGGCGGCGGGTCGAAGGACACCTGGGTGCTCGCCGGGCCGGGGCGCTCCCAGCAGCAGGCGCAGGCCCTGCTCCAGGGACATGCCGACCACGTCTCCCCCGCGCCGCCCGAGCCCGGTCCCGCGCTGGTCGACGAGACCGGCGAGGCGCCGGCCGAGGCCCAGCAGGAGCAGCAGCAGCAGCAAGCCGCGGACGCGAGCCGAGGAGGTGAGGCGACGTGCTGAGCCGCATCGCCGAGTCGATGTTCTGGATCGGCCGCTACGTCGAGCGCGCGGACGACACCGCCCGCATCCTCGACGTCCAGCACCAGCTGATCCTCGAGGACCCGTCCGTCGACGTCACCGAGACCGTGGCCAACCTGCTCTCGGTCATGGGCGTCGAGACCGACGGTCCGGTCGACGAGCACCAGATGATGGACATCCTGGCGTACGACCGGACCAGCCCGGCCTCCGTCGCGGCCGTCCTGGCCGCCGCCCGGGAGAGCGCCCGACGGGCCCGCGAGACGCTCTCCACCTCGATGTGGGAGGCGGTCAACACCACCTGGCTGGCCATCCCGTCGGGGCAGTTCCGCTCGATGCGGGCGCCGAGCGCCTTCGCCTGGGTGCGGGACCGCGCGGCCCAGATCTACGGCATCGCCGACGCCACGATGACGCGCGACGAGGGCTGGCAGTTCCTGGTCCTCGGTCGCTCGATCGAGAGGGCCGACATGACGGCGCGGCTGGTCGCCACGGCGTCGCTGGGCTCCGGGTCGGCGTGGGGCAACTCCCTGCAGGCCTGCGGGGCGTACGAGGCATTCCTGCGGACCTACAAGGGCCTGGAGACCGAGCGCGGCGCCGCCGAGTTCCTGCTCCTGGACCGGCTGTTCCCCCGCTCGGTGGTGTTCAGCCTCGCCCGCGCCGAGCAGTGCCTGTCCAACCTCGAGATCGGCGGCTCGCGCGCCGGCATCAGCAACGAGGCGATGCGGCTGATCGGCCGTACTCGCAACGAGCTCGAGTACCGCTCGCTCTCGGACGTGGTCGAGGACCTGCCGAGCGAGATGGAGCGGCTCCAGGTCACCTGTGCCCTTGCCACCGACGCGATCACCAAGCGGTTCTTCGCCGGCGCGGAAGCGACGGCGTGGGCCGGAGGGAAGGTCTCCTGACATGCAGCTGCGCATCGTCCACACCACCGGCTACACCTACGACGCCCGCGTCGGCGCCTCCTTCAACGAGGCACGGCTGACGCCGCAGACCTCGACCGGGCAGATCGTCAGCTACGACCGGGTCGAGGTCTCCCCCAAGCCGTGGGTCTACACCTACCGCGACTACTGGGGCACGGCCGTGACCGCGTTCGAGGTCTTCGACCCGCACGACTCGCTGACCGTGACCGCCACCGCGACCGTGCACACCGACCGCGCCCCGGCACCGGGGCCGACCCTGACGTGGACCGACCTGGCCGACCCGGACCTGCTCGACGAGCACACCGAGTACCTCACCGTCCCCGCGCGGGTCGAGCCGCCGACCGACCTGGTCCAGCGGTGCCGCGAGCTGGTCGGCACCCAGGCGCCGTCCGCGGTCGCCCGCGCCGTGTGCGACCTGGTGCACGACGAGATCGAGTACGTCTCCGGCTCCACCGATGTCGCCACCTCGGCGGCCGATGCCTGGACCCGCCGCTCCGGCGTCTGCCAGGACATCGCCCACCTGGTGATCGGGGCGCTGCGGTCGCTGGGCATCCCCGCGCGCTACGTCTCCGGCTACCTCCACCCCGACGCCGAGGCCGTCGTCGGCGAGTCGGTCCGCGGCGAGTCGCACGCCTGGGTCGAGTGGTGGGACGGGCAGTGGGTCGGCTTCGACCCCACCAACGCCACCGGCATCGACGACCACCACGTCGTCGTCGCCGCCGGGCGCGACTACGACGACGTACGCCCGCTGCACGGGATCTTCTCGGGCTCGGGGTCGTCGGAGATGTTCGTCGACGTCGAGATCACCCGCGTGCACTGAGCCTGCACGCAGACTCGGCGGCTCAGGCCTCCGGCTCGCGCTCGGTGCCCTCGGGGTCCGGTGGGCCGGAGGCCGGCGTCCGCAGCCGTCGTACGACGCCCACGGCCGTGGCGAGCACGACCAGGAGGGCGAGCACCACCCAGCCCAGCCAGTAGTTGCGGTCCAGCAGGGTCGGGTTGTCGGCCTTCGCACCGAAGCTCCCCAGCACCGGTACGGCCAGCAGCGTGACCGAGCCCAGCACCACCAGCCCTGCGACGACGGGCCCGCGTACCCGCGCGGGGACCACGGCGACGACCAGCAGGGCGACCCCGAGCAGCGCGACGCTGAGCACGAAGTCGTGCAGGATCACGCCGCCGGCCAGCCAGTAGACCGCGGCCAGCAGGTTGTCCCAACCGAGGCCGAGCAGCAGGTAGGCGCCGTACGCACCGACGAGGACGCCGACGGCCCCGATCCCGACCCGCGCCCTCACGTGCGCACCTCGAGCCGCGCGACCCACTTCGTCTGCAGCACGCCGGGCCGGTTCGGCGCGATCACCCGGCAGGGGAAGCCGTGGTCGATCGAGAGCCGCTCGCCGGAGAGGTGGGTGGCCAGGAGCGTGTTGTCGGCCGCGGCGAAGTTCCCCGGCAGGAGCGTGGTGGTGTACGGCCCGCTCGGCTGCAGCGACCGCACCACGACGTCGGCACCCTCGGGGGCGTCGACCAGCGCCATGAGGTCGCGGATCCGCGGGCCCGCCCAGGTGCCCTGCGCGCTCCACCCCTCCACGCACGCGATCGGGAGGTCGTACGTGTGCCGCCGCATCGAGGTGAGCCGGTCCAGGTCGACCTCGACCTCCCGGTCGCCGTTGGCGACGACGAGGGTGTAGTCGCCGGCCGTCGCGAGCGCGGTCACCCGCGCCGCCCGCGCCGACCGGTTGATCGGGATGCCCCCCGGCCCGTCGCCGGAGCGGACCCCGAAGACCGAGACCTTGCGCAGCAGCGGGACCGTGGCCCCGGCGGTGGAGAGCACGGCGACGGCCGCGGCGGCGTACGCCGTCCCCACCAGCCCGCGGCGTGTCATGCCGCTCGCGCGGTGCGCGGTGCCCGGTCGGTCGTTCTCCGTGGAGTCGATGTCCGCTCCGAGTGCGCCGCGGATCAGCGGCAGCTTCACCATGATGTGCACGACCAGTGCACCGATCGCCACCCAGGCCAGGGCGTAGTGGGTGAGGCGGAAGGTGAAGCTCCACGGGTACCACTGGGCCGAGTTCGCGATGCCGGTGGCGAGCATGAAGATCCCGGACGCCACCAGGACCGCGATCGACCCGCGCTCGAGCGCGTTGAGCAGAGCCGCCCGCGGCTTGCGGAGGTCGGGCAGCGCCGCGAACAGCTTCGGGTAGACCGTCCACAGCTTCACCAGCAGCAGCGGGATCGCCGCGGTGCCGCTCGCCACGTGCAGCCCCTGGGTCAGCCGGTAGCCCCAGACCGGTCGCGTCGGCGGCGGGAACCACGCGTCCGGGTTCTGTTGCCAGTGGCTGTAGAGGCCGGTGAGGAAGGCCAGCCCGAAGCAGATCCCGAGCGCCAGGCCCACCCGCGAGGCGACCGCGGGACTGCGGAGGAAGGAGGTGAAGTCCCGCTCGCTCGGCGGTCGGGGACGCACTAGGAGGCCGGCTTGGTGAGGACGGCGAACCAACGGCCGTCGTACTCCTCGGTACGCGAGAGGGTCAGGCCGACGGAGGCGCCGAGGTCACCGACCTCGTCGGCCCCGACGATGGCCCACGGGAAGGGGTCGGAGAGCAGGCCCTCGCCGGAGAGCTGGTGGGTACGGACGGTGCCGACCCGGCCCGGGGCGACGACGTCGACCACGACGCGCCCGCCGGGGGCCAGCACCTCCTCGACGCGACCCAGCAACCGTCCGGGGTCACCGCCGATGCCGATGTTGCCGTCGGCGAGCAGGATCGTGTCCCACCGGCCCTGACCGGGGATGTCGTCGAAGATGTCGCGGAGCAGTGCCTGACCGCCGCGCTCACGCGTCTGCCGGACCGCCTCGGGGACGACGTCGATGCCGAGGGCGACGTAGCCGGACTCGGTCAGCACGGAGGTCATCCGCCCCGGGCCGCACCCGACGTCGAGCGTGGCGCCCTCGCACGCGGCGATCACGGCGTGGTCCGAGGCGTCGGTGGTGTTCCAGCGCAGCACGGCGAGCGGTCGCGAGGCGGTGCCCTCGACCAGGTCGACGGCACCGCCGCGCAGGGCGGCGGCGAACAGCCGGCCCGGTGAGCAGGTGTGGACGTCCACGGTCATGGGTGCCTCGCTGGGTCGTTGAGCTCGCGCCACGCGGCGGCGAACCGGGTCTGGGGCGCGTCGTGCGCCGAGCGCTCGGCCTCGGCCACGGTGTCCACGTCGTACGAAGTGGATGTCGTGACGACGTCGATCTCACGCGCCAGAGCCTCGAGCGTACGGGCTCCGGTGTCGTCGTTCGAGGTGGGAACCTCGGAGATCAGTGCGGCGCGGGCCGGATCGGCGAGCCCGAGCACCCACCACCCGCCGTCCTCGGCGAGCCCGAGCACGGCCTCGTGGGCGGCCAGGGAGTCGCCCGCCTCGCTGAGCAGCGTCGGGTGCAGGTGCGGGGTGTCCATCCCGATCTGCAGGACCGGCCCGTCGACCAGGCCGTGCGCGTGAGCGATGCGCTCGCCGAAGGTCGCCCCCACCTGCTCCTCGACCCGCCAGGCCGTGAGCACGTCCCGCAGCTCCTCGCCGCGCTCGGCCTCGGAGAGGTCGCCGGCCATCGCGACGACACCCGCGGCGTCGGGATAGGCCTCCCGGCACAGGTCGAGGGTGTCCAGCAGCGCCGCCGCGGCGAGGTCGGCGGACGCGCGCATCCCGACGTCGGCGCCGAGGCGGGTCTTCACCTGCCCCTCGACGGGGGCCTTGGCCAGCACGAGGAGGGTCGGCGTCATCGGGGCAGCACCCTCGCGAAGTCGCGGGCCGCACGGACCGTGCCGCGCACCGACCCGGACACCTTCGACCTGGTGCCCTCGGCCCGCGGCCGGTAGGAGATGTCGCGCTCGACCAGCCGCCACCCGGCCGCCTGGGCCTTGGCCAGCAGCTCCACGGGGTAGCCGAAGCGCCGGTCCTCCACCCCGAGCGCCAGCAGCGGCTCGCGACGGCAGACCCGGACGGGCGCGATGTCGTGCAGCGACAGGCCCGTACGACGCCGCAGCCACCACAGCACCGCGGCGTTGCCGGCGCGTGCGTGCCAGGGCCACAGTCCCGCCCGGACCGGTCGGCGGCGACCGCAGACCATGTCGGCCTCGCCCGCCTCGACCAGGGCGACGAACGCAGGCAGCTCGCGGGGGTCCATGGAGCCGTCCCCGTCGAGCACCGCGACCAGGTCGGCCCCGGCCGCCTCGACGCCGGCGTGCACGGCCGCGCCGTACCCCGGCGTCGGCTCGGTGACCACCCGCGCGCCCAGCGACGCCGCCACCTCGGCGGTGCCGTCGCTGGAGCCGTTGTCGACCACGACGACGCCGTACCCCTCCGGCACGAGCGCAATCAGCGCGGGCAGCGCGGCCGCCTCGTCACGGCAGGGCAGCACGATGTCGCAGGAGGTCACCGGGACAACGTATGTCCTCGCGCGGCGCACGCCCGCATCCGCGGACACGCGGGAGCGTCGAGTGGTGACCGGCATGGAGGTGGTTCGGAGCCACCCCCTAGGTTCGATGGCATGGCGACGACTTCCCCCGCCCGTCCGTCGGCCGAGGAGTCCTCCCGCCCTCCCGTGGCGGCGGCCGCCGGTCTGGTCGTCGCGGTGCTCGTGGTGGTCGCGGCCTTCGTCGTCCCTCCGCTCCTCGGCTGGGACGTCCGCGCCCGTGTGGACCAGAACGGCGCGGCCCCGACGCACGGCTACTGGGAGGCGAAGGTCGGCATCGGGACCATCCCCGCGGTGCTGCTCGCGGTGCTCGGGGTCCGGTACGCCACCGGGCTGGCGCAGCGGCTCACGTGGCGGTGGCTGCTCCTCGCGGCGTTCGTGGCCGGGTTGGCCTGGATGCTCGCGCTGGCGTACGTCGACGGCTCGTCGGGGATGACGCGCGTGCTGGGCAACGCGTACGAGTACCTGCCCACCGCGCGCGACGTGACGAACCTCCCAGGCACCATCGACGACTTCATCCGCCGGATCCCGTACGCCGCCGGGGACAACTGGGTGACCCACATCGCCGGGCACCCGGTCGGGGCGCTGATCACCTTCGTCGTGCTGGTACGGCTCGGGCTGGGCGGTGACTACTCCGCCGCGATGGTGGTGACCCTGGCCGCGGCGACGATCGCGCCCGCCGTGCTCGTGACGCTGCGCCGGCTGGGTGCGGAGCCACTCGCCCGCCGCGCCGCGCCGTACCTCGTGCTGACGCCGGCAGCGGTCTTCATGGCGGTCTCGGCCGACGCGCTGTTCGCCGCGATCGCGGCGTGGGGCCTGGCCGCCCTGGCGTGCGCCGCGACATCCGCCCGTACCGGCCCGATGATCGGCTGGGCGGGCCTCGCCGGGCTGCTGCTGGGCTGGTGCGTGCTGCTGTCGTACGGCCTGCTCCTGCTGGGTCTGCTGGCGGTGGCGGTGCTGCTGGTCGCCCGGTCGTGGAGGCCGCTGCCGGTGGCTGTCGTGGCGGCGCTGGTGCCGGTGCTGGTGCTGGCCGCGATGGGGTTCGCGTGGTGGGACGCCTACCCGGTGCTCGTCGAGCGCTACAACGACGGCGTCGCGATGGACCGGCCGATGGCGTACTGGTGGTGGGGCAACCTCGGCGCGCTGCTGGTCAGTGCCGGCCCCCTGCTCGGCGCGGGCCTCGGACTGTGGGCGGCGCGACTCGGCGGCATGGGGAGGGCGGTCCGCGCACGGCTGCGCGAGTCCCCCGAGCGCGCCGTGCTGATCCTCGTCGGCGCCGCGGTGCTGACGATCGCGCTCGCCGACGCCTCGGGCATGAGCAAGGCCGAGGTCGAGCGGATCTGGATCCCGTTCATCCCGTGGCTGACGATCTCGCTCGCCCTGCTCCCCCGCCGGTGGGGGCGGTGGGCGCTGGGCGGCCAGGTGGTCTTCGCCCTCGCGGTCCAGCACCTTCTGTACACGAGCTGGTAGTCCCTGACGTTAGCGTCGTCGTACGGGCCTCCGGACCGCTGGAACGTCCTGGACTATCCCGCCCTGGCGCGCAGCGGGGCGTCGCGGAACGCCACGATCCCCTCGGCGGGCGCCACCTCGGCGGTGAAGCCGATCTCGGCGGTGGCTCGCTCGGGCGAGGCGACGACGTGGCGTACGTCGCCCGCGCGGAACTGCCCGGTCACCTCCGGCGCGGGGCCGTCGCCGGCGAGGATCCGGGCCACCTCGATGATCGGGATCGGCTGCCCGGAGGCCACGTTGTACGCCGCGAAGCTCTCGGCCGGTGCGCCGGCGACCGCCTCCAGCGCCTTCACGTTGGCTCGCGCGACGTCGTCGACGTGGACGAAGTCCCGCATCTGGCCGCCGTCCTCGAAGACCTTCGGCGCCTCCCCGTTCTCGAGCGAGGACCGGAAGATCGCCGCGACGCCGGAGTACGGCGTGTCCCGCGGCATCATCGGGCCGTAGACGTTGTGGTAGCGCAGCGCGATCGCGATCGCGGCCGCCGGCGCCTGGCGTACCCACGCCTTCGCGTAGTGCTCCTGCGCCAGCTTGCTCGCGGCGTAGCTGCTGCGCGGGTCCATCGGGGCGTCCTCGGGCACGAGCGCCCACGCCAGCGGCCTCCCGCACAGGTCGCAGAAGTGGTCGAAGTGACCGGCCTCCAGGTCGGGGACGCTGCGGGTGCCGGTGAGGCGGACGCCGTGCTCGGGGCACTCGTAGCGGCCCTCGCCGTACACCACCATCGACGAGGCGAGCACCAGCCGGTCGCGCCCGTGCCGGCTCATCGCGGCGAGCAGCTCCGCGGTGCCCCAGTCGTTGTGGCCGGCGTACGAGGGGAGGTCGGCGACCGTGACGCCCGCGCCCACCATCGCCGCCTGGTGGCACACCGCGTCGACGTCGTCGAGCAGGTGCTCCCAGGGGCCCGGCTCGCGCACGTCGCCGGCGACGACGCCGTCGGGCAGCTCGGACGTGGCCGAGTGTGCCTCGGGGATCAGCGCGTCCAGGCCGACCCACTCGTGGCCGGCCAGCTCCAGCTGCCGGGTGATCGCGGTGCCGATGAACCCGGCGGCACCGGTGACGAGGATCCTCATGCGGTCGGTCCGGGGACGTCGTAGGGCAGGTCCATGCCGTCCATCCAGGTCGAGCAGGTGCATCCGTCGGGGTCGGGCAGGGTGCCGATCACACGCTCCAGCATCTCCTTGAGGCGCTCGATGTTCTCGCCGAACATCGCGAACACCTCCTCCTGGTTGACGCCCTCGCCCTCCTCGAGGCCGGCGTCGAGGTCGGTGACCAGTGCCAGCGCCGAGTAGCACATGCCCAGCTCGCGGGCGAGCGGCGCCTCCGGCACCCCGGTCATGTTGACCAGCGCCCAGCCCTGGGCCGCGTACCACTGCGACTCGGCCCGGGTGGAGAAGCGCGGCCCCTCGATGACCACCATCGCCCCGCCGCCGGTGACGTCCGGCTCGGTGGCGAGGACGTGGGCGGCGGTGCGCGGGCAGTACGGGTCGGCGTACGGCACGTGCGAGGCGCCGGAGTCGACGTACGTCTGCTCGCGGCGGTACGTGCGGTCGACCAGCTGGTCGGGCAGCACCAGCGTCCCGGGCCCCAGCGCGGGCTGCAGGCTGCCCACGGCGCACGGCCCGAGCACCTGGCGCACGCCGACGGTGCGCAGCGCCCAGAGGTTCGCGCGGTAGTTGATCCGGTGCGGGGGGAACTCGTGGTGCTCGCCGTGGCGCGGGAGGAACGCGACCCGACGTCCGGCGACCTCGCCGGTCGAGACCTTCACCTCGCCGTACGGCGTGGCGACGCGGTGGTCGGTCGGGTCGGCGAGGAAGGAGTAGAACCCCGATCCTCCGATGACGGCGATGTCGGCGCGTGGATCAGGCATGCAGGCGAGTCTTCCACCTCTACACTGAGCGCTGCGGACGGGCTGGCCGGGCGACCGCGCCACCTTCGGGTGTCGAGGAAGGTCCGGACTCCACAGGGCAGGGCGGTGGGCAACACCCACCCGGGGTGACCCGCGGGACAGTGCCACAGAGAACAGACCGCCGCCGCGACCTCCGGGGAGCGGCGGTAAGGGTGAAACGGTGGTGCAAGAGACCACCAGCGCGGCGGGCGACCGTCGTGGCTAGGCAAACCCCGCCCGGAGCAAGGTCAAGAAGGGCTGACTCCGGTCAGCCTGCGTGGATCGAGCGGCCCGCTCGAGGATCCACGGGTGGACTGCAGGAGGCGGCCGGCAACGGCCGTCGTAGATGGATGGTCGCCGAACGGGGAAGGCAACGACCCCGGGAACAGGATCCGGCCTACAGGCCAGCCCGTCCGCACCCCCTGCCCGTTGAGCTGCGCCTTCTGCTGGGCCGAGTTGCGGCTTCTGCTGGGCCGAGTTGCGGCTTCTGCAGGTCGCACTGCGGTTGCGTGCGGTCTCGGGGACGACGAGCGCCTCGCGCGCCCGCAGTACTGCCGACTCACGCCTGCAGCGGGCGCACCTCGACGGGTGGTCAGGCCGACGCGCCCGGCGGGCCGACGACCAGCGCAAGGGCGGTCAGCACGGCGACCGCGACGACGAGGACGCCCACCGCAGCCAGCGGGCGCCGCAGCAGCAGCGCCTGTCCGTGCTCGAGCGGGCCGGAGGGCTGCTCGTGCAGCAGGCGCCAGCCCCCGTCGAGCCGCCGCCGACGCTCGGCGAGGACGTCGAAGAGGATCGTCACCAGCGGCGGGACCGACGACAGCAGCGCCAGCACGCCGGTCGCCGGTCGCCAGCGCTGGTTCACCCAGACGAAGACGGTGACCAGCACGTACGCCACGAAGACGATGCCGTGCAGCATCCCGAAGACGCGGACGAGCGCGTCGGTCGGGCCGGCGTACTTGACCACCATGCCGACGAGCAGCAGTGCCCAGGTGATCGCCTCGGCGACGGCGGCGGTGCGGAAGAGACGGCGCGGGGTCAGAGCAGTCACAGCGTGAGCTCCACCTTCCGGGTGGTGGGGTCGGCGGTCGTGAGGGTGGCCCGGACCTGCTCGCCCACCGGCAGCGGTCGCTCGGACGTCAGGCGCGCCTGGACGGCGGGGTCACCCAGCTGGATCTCGCCGCGGGTCGGCCTGTCCTCGTCCGCCTCGAGCACCACGCCGGCGAGCTGCTCGCCGACGCGGTCGGCCAGCACCGTGGCCTCGACGAGGTCGACGACGGCCCGCTCGTACTGTCCGGCCCTGCGGCCCGAGTCGCGCATCTCCTCGGGCAGCGCGGGCAGCGCGGTCCGTACCCAGTCGGGGACCGCCGTGCCGGCGCACAGCGCCGCACAGGTCTCCAGGGCGTACCGGTCGACCAGGCGCCGCAGCGGCGCCGTGACATGGGCGTACGGGGTGGCCAGCGCCGCGTGCTCGGTGACCTCGGGCAGGTCGCCGTCGAAGGCGGCGTACCCGGCGCCGCGGAAGAGCGTCGTGCACGCGACGGCCATCGCCGCGTCGGCCGGGCGGGTGGGGTCGAGGGTGCGTACGAAGGCCGGGTAGTCCAGGTCCGCGGGCCAGTCGACGCCCAGCGCCCGTGCCGTACGGCGCAGCTTCTCTAGCGCCTGCGGCGGGGCCGGCGGCAACGTGCGTACGACGCCGACCTTCGCCTCGAGCATCATCCGGGCGGCCGCGATGCCCGTGAGCAGCGAGATCTGCGCGTTCCAGGACTCGACCTCGGACCCCGCGCGCAGCTCCAGGCGCATCCGTCCGTCCTCGACCACGACCTCCTGCTCGGGAAGCGGCAGCGAGACCCCGCCGCGGGCGGTCTCCTGCTCGAGCCGCAACCGTCCGATCTCGCCGAGCAGCGCCATCATCGGCTCGGCCCGGCCCGCGGACACGTCGGCCTGCACGGCGTCGTAGGCGAGCTTCGCCCGCGAGCGCACCAGCGCCCGCTCGACCGACGCCTCCCCCAGCGCTCCGTCGCCGTCGAGCCGGATGGTCCACACGAACGCCGGGCAGACCTGGTCGGGCAGGAGGGAGGCGGCGCCCGCCGACAGCACGGGCGGGTGCAGCGGCACCATCCGGTCGGCGCCGTACATCGACTGCCCGCGGCGGTGCGCCTCGAGGTCCACCGGGTCGCCCGGCGCGACGAAGGCGGCGACGTCGGCGATGGCGTAGTGGACGAGGTACCCCGACCCGTCGCGTACGAGGTGCATCGCCTGGTCCAGGTCGGTCGAGGACGCCGGGTCGATGGTGACGAACGGGAGGTCCGTCAGGTCGGTCGTCGGCAGCCGCGGCTCGGCGGCGGCCGCCCGCGCGGCCGCCTCGACGTCGGCGGGGAACTCTTCATGCAGGTCCAGCTCCGCCTGGATCGAGGTGATCGACTCCTCCAGCCCGGCGGCCTCGGCACCGCGGAGGACCCGGACCGGCATCAGGCGGTGCGGCGGCGTCGCAGGAACGGGTCGGCGAGCGCGTCGGGGACGTAGCCGGCGTCGCCCGACGAGACGTTGCGTCCCGGCGGGACGATCTCGTCGATCCGGTCCAGCGTCTGCGTCGAGAGGCGTACGTCCGCCGCGCCCAGCTGGGAGGTGAGCTGGTCCATCGTGCGCGGCCCGATGATCGGTGCGGTGACGGCCGGGTGCTGCAGCACGAAGGCAAGCGCGAGGTCGATCAGGCTGATGTCCAGCTCCTCGGCCAGCAGCGCGAGCTGCTCGACGGCGTCCAGCTTGGCCTGGTTCTCGGGGTCGGAGAGGTCGAAGCGGCCGCCCATCATCTGTGCGCGGTGCGTCTGCGGGACGTCCTGCCCCTTGCGGAACCGGCCGGTCAGCCAGCCGCCCGCCAGCGGGCTCCACGGGAGGACACCCATGTGGTACTTCTCCGCGACCGGGAGCACGTCGGCCTCGATGCCCCTGGTCAGCAGGGAGTACGGCGGCTGCTCGGTGACGAACCGGCCGAGGCCGCGCTTCTCGGAGATCCACTGCCCCTCGACGATCCGGTACGCCGGGAACGTCGAGGACCCGAACGCGCGGATCTTGCCCTGCCGCTGCAGGTCGGTCAGCGCCGCGATGGTCTCGTCGTCGTCGGTGCCGGTGTCGGGGCGGTGCACCTGGTACAGGTCGATCCAGTCGGTCTGCAGACGCCGCAGGCTGTTCTCGACCTCCTGGACGACCCAGCGACGGGAGTTGCCGCGCTTGTTGGGGTCGCCGCCCGGCTCGCCCATGCCCACGTCCATCGGGCCGTGGAACTTGGTGGCCAGCACGACGTCGTCGCGCCGGCCCTTCAGCGCCTTGCCGACGATCTCCTCGGACTCCCCGCGCGAGTAGATGTCGGCGGTGTCGACGAAGTTGATCCCCGCGTCGAGCGCGGCGTGGATGATGCGTACGGACTCGTCGTGGTCGGGCTCGCCCCAGGCGCCGAACATCATCGCGCCGAGGCACAGCTCGCTGACCTGCATTCCGGTGTGGCCGAGGTTTCTGAACTCCATACCCTCGAACCTAGCCCGCGTCGGGCAACGACCCGCGAGCGCGGACGCCCAGGTCTCCACCACTGTCGGAGCCGGCACCTAGCGTGCCTGTATGGCACTTCCGACGACCGACCGACCGACGATGCCGGACGGGTATGGCATCCCCTCCGGAGCTCGTGGTCTGCTGACCTGGGACCAGGTCGAGGCAGAGCTGGTGAGCAGCACGCACTACTGGCTGGCGAGCGTGCGGCCGGACGGTCGTCCGCACGTCGTCCCGCGCTGGGGCGTGTGGCTCGAGGGCGCCTTCTGGTACGACGGAGCGCCGACCACACGCCACGCCGTGAACGCCGAGGCCAACCCGGAGGTGGCGCTGCACCTGGAGAGCGGTGTTCGTGCGGTCGTCGTCGAGGGACGGAGCCGACGCACGCGAGCCGACCCAGCAGGCCTCGGCGTACGTCTGGCCGAGGCGTTCTCCAAGTACCACGACCTGGGCTACCAGCCCGGGCCGGAATCCTGGTCGGGCAGTGACGGCGGCGGTCTGCGGGTGATCCGACCGAGACGAGCACTGTGCTGGTTCGACTTCCCGACCGACTGCACCCGCTTCCGGTTCGTCTGATCGCCCCGCCCTAACCTGTCCGGCGTGCTGATCCTGCTGCCGCCCTCGGAGGGCAAGAACGCACCGCGACGGGGCGCCCGGCTGGACCCGGCATCCTGGCCCGACGACCTGTCCGCTCCACGCCGTCAGGTGCTCGACAGCCTGGTCGAGGTCTGCCGCACGGACCCCGAGGACGCGGTGCGCGCGCTCAAGCTGTCGGCAGGCCTCGCCGGAGAGGTGCAGCGCAACGCCGAGGTGTACGACGCGCCGACCGCGCGCGCCGACCACGTCTACGCGGGCGTCCTGTACGACGCCCTCGACCTGGCGTCGCTGGACGAGGCCGCGCGACGGCGTGCGACCCGGTGGCTGGCCGTCACGTCCTCGGTCTTCGGGCTCCTGCGCCCGGCGGAGCGGATCCCGGCGTACCGCCTCTCCGGCGACGTCACCCTCCCCGGCCTCGGCAGCGTCGCCGGCCACTGGCGTACCCACCTCGGCCCGGTCGTCGAGCGGATGGTCGGCGACGGCCTGCTGGTCGACATGCGCTCGGGGACCTACCAGGCGTTCTGGCGGCCGGGGCCCGAGCTCGCGCCCCGTACCGCGACCGTGCGGGTGCTCCACGAGGCCGGTGGGAAGCGCTCGGTGGTCAGCCACTTCAACAAGGCGACGAAGGGCAGGATCGTGCGCGCGATGCTGGTCGACGGCACCGCGCCCCGCACCCCCGCTGCCCTCGCCGAGCACCTGACCCGGCTGGGCTGGCGCGTCGAGGTGGCGCCGGAGAAGTCCGGCACGCGACTCGACGTGGTCGTCACCGAGGTGTGAGCGCGTCGGCCCGGCCACGGCCGGCGAACGCCGGCCCGGCCAGGAACCAGATCGCGGTCACCACGGCCATCAGTGTGAGCGAGCCCCAGTACGGGTCCTTCGATGCCGCGTCGAGACCGTCCGGGACGCCGACCCCGCGCACGGCGATCATGCCGAGCACCAGCACGGCGGCGATCGCCACCGCGCCGACCACCCGGAACCACTCGACCCACAGCGCGCGCACCGCGTCGCGCGAGCCCTTGGCCGGCTTGACCGGCGCCGGCCCGCCGGCGAACCGGTGCCGGAAGCGCACGTCCGCCCAGGCCACCATCGAGTGCCCGAACATCACCGTGACGCCGAGGTAGATCGCGGCCAGGGCGTGGCCCTGCGAGGGCGGCGCGCCGGCGGCGATGTCGATCACGACGAACGCCAGCAGCAGCACGTCGACCAGAGGCACGCACAGCAGCAGCACGCGGCTGAGGCCGGGGCGACGCAGGACGTAACGGCTCAGCAGCCCGGCACCGAGGACGACCCAGAAGGCGACCTCGGCGGCGGCGATGGCGACGATCACGACGAGCTCCTCTGCTCCGACGAGACGGTGGGGTCGGACAGCGACGAGAGGTGGTCCCGCAGGGCCTCGCGGGCCCGGTCGGCGGTGAGCAGCCGTGGCGCGAGGACGAGCTCGAACGCGAGCCCGTCGACCAGGGCGCACAGTGCCGTCGTGGCGACGTCGAGGTCGACGTCGTCGCGGACCTCGCCGGCCTCGTCGAGCCAGTCCAGCGCCGCGCGGCACACTCGCCGGATCCCCGCGAAGCTCTCGTCGGCGAGGTCGGTCAGCGCGGGGTCGAAGCGCGACTGGGTGGCGAGCTGCAGGTGGGCCGACGCTTCGGCGTGGCTGGCCTCGGTCAGTGGGAGGAGCTCGACGAGCACCGCGGTGGAGCGCCGGACCGGGTCCTCCTCCTGTGCCGCCTCCGCCACCCGGACCCGCACCGCGTCGATCAGCTCGCGCATCGCGAAGGCGATCAGCTCGCTCTGGGTGCCGAAGAAGTGGCGGACCGACCCGGCCGACAGCCCGCTCTCGGCGGCCACTGCCCGCACCGAGGCGGCCGCGAGCCCGTCTCGGCGTACGAGCCGCCACACCGCCTCGGCGAGCTCACGACGCCGGGCGTCGCCATTGATGCGTCGAACCACGTCCTCAAAGTAGCACAGCCGTACTAGTCTGAGGTCAGGTCCGGTTGAAGGCCCGCAGCGACGGCTCGGGGTAGTAGGCGATTTCGCTGACCGCGGCCGGCGCCAGCTCCATCCGGTAGACCGCCTCCAGCGGCGCGCCCACCGCGTCCGCGACGAGGATCTTGATGGGGGTCACGTGGGAGACGGCGACCACCGTCCTCCCGGCGTACGACGCCAGCAGCCGGTCCCGTGCCGCGAGCACGCGGTGCTGCACCACGCGGAAGGACTCCCCCGTGCCGCCCGCGGGCTCGTCCAACGACCCCAGCCAGGCGTCGAGCTGCTCGGGGTGACCCGCACGGACCTCACCGAACGTCAGCCCCTCCCAGCCGCCGAAGTCGGTCTCGGCCAGGCCGGGCTCCTCGACCGCGTCCAGGCCCAGCCGCTCGGAGAGGATCGCGGCGGACTCGACGGTGCGGCGCACCGGGGAGGTGACGAGGGCGTCGACGGACCCGTCGAGCAGGGTCGCCGCCGAGGCCACCTGCGCCCGCCCCTCGTCGGTCAACCCCGGGTTCACGCCGCTCAGCCCTCCGGAGAACCGCTTGTCCGCGGTGTGCGCGGTGACGCCGTGCCGGACGAGGACCAGCCTGGTCGGCTCGGCGCCGACCCCCCAGCCACGAGAGGGTGGCATCAGATCGGGCTCGGCAGGCCCGACTCGGCGGTGCGGACGAGGATCCGGCCGCACTCCTCGCAGCGGACGACGTCGTCCTCGGGTGCCTTGACGATGGCGGCGAGGTCGGCCTGGTTGAGCGTGAGCCGGCACCCGCCGCACTCCTTGCGCCGCAGCAGCGCCGCTCCGGTGCCGCCCTTGGAGGCGCGCAGCTTCTCGTACAGCGCGAGCAGGTCGGCCGGTACGTCGGGCACCACCTGCTCCCGCTCGCCGGCCACCCCGCGCAGCTCGCCCTCGAGCGCGGTGCTCTTCTCCTGGCGCGCCGCTGCGGCCGACCCGGCCCGGTCCTTGGCCGCGTCCAGGTGCCGCCTCACGTCGTCGAGCTTGCCCTGCGTCTCCTCGAGCCGCTCCATCACCTCCAGCTCCTCGTCCTCGAGGGTGGCGATGCGCCGCTGCAGCGACTCCAGCTCGCCGGTCATCCGCTCGAGGTCCTTGGGGTTGGTGACCTGCCCGGCATCCATCCGACCCTGATCGCGCTCGCGACGCGCCTTGACCTGCTCGACGTCGCGGTCGGCGCGCTTCTGCTCCGCAGTCAGGTCGTCCACGGCGATCGCGAGGTCGCGCTGGGCGTCGAACAGCGTGCGGTACTCGGCCTCCGCCTCGGCCTGCTCCGCGATCTCGGGCAGGGTGCGCAGCCGGTGGCTCAGCGTGTCGGCGCGGGTGTCGAGCTCCTGCAGGTCGAGCAGGCGGAGCTGGGCGGCGGGATCGGCTTTCAGGGGATGCTCCTCTGGTGGTCTCAGACCCGGAAGGTCCACGGGTCGCTGGGGGTCGTACTGACCGAGACCGCCACGCTATCGCCCAGCGCGACGGCGAGCTTGTCGCGGAGCACCGGCAGCCAGGTCCACTCGGCCGCCCAGTGGGCGACGTCGACGAGTGCGGGCGCGTCCTCGTGCTCGCCGTGCTCACTGGCCGGGTGGTGGCGCAGGTCCGAGGTGAGGTAGACGTCGGCCCCCCGTGCCCGCGCCGTGTCCAGCAGGAAGTCCCCCGCTCCGCCGCACAGCGCGACCCGGCGTACCTCCCGGTCCGGGTCGCCGGCGACCCGGACCCCGTGCGCGGTGGTCGGGAGTGCCCGGTCGACCCGCTCGGCGAAGGCCCGCAGCGACTCCGCCTGCGGCAGCGTCCCGATCCGGCCCGACCCGCGGTCGGGCTCGTCGTCGGGCTGCAGCCGGACGACGTCGTACGCCGGCTCCTCGTACGGGTGCGCCTCCCGCATCGCGCGCACCACCGCGTCGGTCAGCGCAGGCGGGCAGACGACCTCGACGCGCACCTCGTCGACCACCTCGGCACGACCGACCTCGCCCACGGCCGGCGACGCGCCGTCCAGCGGCCGGAACCGTCCCTCACCGGACGAGGACCAGGACGCGTCGGCGTAGTCGCCGATCCGTCCCGCTCCCGCCGCGGCCAGCGCCTGCCGGACGGCTTCCGCGTGGGTCGCCGGGACGAAGGCCACGACCTTGTCCACGGGGTCGGTCACGTCCGGCTGCAGCGGCTCGATCCCGGTCAGCCCGAGGGCGAGCGCGAGGGACTCCGACACACCGTCGGCCGGGGAGTCGGCGTTGGTGTGGGCGGCCAGCAGCCCGCACCCAGCCGTCAGCAGCCGGTGCACGACCTTCCCCTTCGGCGTCGTCGCCGCCACGGAGTGCGTCCCGCGCAGGAAGAGCGGGTGGTGGGTGATCACCAGGTCGGCGCCGCTCGCCACCGCCTCGTCGGCGACCGCGAGGACCGGGTCGACGGCGAGCAGCACCCGTCGTACGTCGGCCTCCGGGTCGCCGCAGACCAGCCCGACGGCGTCCCAGTCCTCGGCCCAGCGGGCGGGGTACCAGCCCTCCATCCGCTCCAGCACGTCACGCAGCGCCACCATGGGCGGCAACCTACCCAGCCCTCGCCCGACCGGGTCTCGACAGGCTCGACCTCCGGTGGTCGCCGCCAGCGTCGAGCCATTCGGGCACCTAGTTGACCTGGCGCTCGCGGCCCTCCCAGTACGGCGCGCGCAGCTTGAACTTCTGCAGCTTGCCGGTGGCGGTCCGGTCGAGGACGTCGCGGAACTCGACGCTGGAGGGCGCCTTGTAGCGGGCCACCTTCGACTTCACGTGGTCGATCAGCTCCTGCTCGGTCAGGTCGGACCCCTCGGCCTTGACCACGAGCGCCTTGATGGTCTCGCCCCACTTCTCGTCGGGGACGCCGATGACGGCGACCTCGGCGACGTCCGGGTGGGAGAAGATCGCGTCCTCGACCTCGATCGAGGAGACGTTCTCGCCGCCGGTGATGATGACGTCCTTCTTGCGGTCGGCGATGGTGAGGTAGCCGTCGTCGCCCACGGTGCCGCCGTCGCCGGTGTGGAACCACCCGTCGCGCAGCGAGGCCTCGGTCTCCTCGGGCTGCTCCCAGTAGCCGGTCAGGCAGGTGTTGGAGCGGGCCAGCACCTCGCCCTCCTCGCCGATCGAGATGGTGCACCCGAGTGCGGGCTGCCCGGCGCGGGTGAGCTTGCCGGCGCGCTCCTCGGCCGAGAGGTCGTCCCACTCGGCGCGGGTGCGGTTGACGGTCAGCAGCGGCGAGGTCTCGGTGAGGCCGTAGATCTGGATGAACTCCCAGCCCAGCTCCTCCTCGACCCGTGCCACGGTCTTGGTCGGCGGCGGCGCTCCCGCCACGATGATCCGCACCCGGGCGGCGCCGGGGATCGAGCCGTGCTTCTCGCGCCACTCGGGGGCGGCGTCGAGAACGGAGGCGACCACGGCCGGAGCGGCGCACATGACGGTGACGCCGTACTCCTCGATCCGGCGCAGGATCTCGGTGCCGTCGACCTTGCGGAGCACGATGTGCTGGGCGCCGACGCCGGTGGCCACGAACGGCCAGCCCCAGCCGTTGGCGTGGAACATCGGCAGGGTGTGGAGGTAGACGTCGCGGTCGCTCGCCTGGGTGTGCAGCCCGAAGGTGGTCGCGTTCGTCCAGATGTTGCGGTGGGTGATCTGGACGCCCTTGGGGCGCGCCGTCGTGCCGGAGGTGTAGTTGATCGTCGCGGTCGCCTCCTCGTCGGGCTCCCAGGCCCTCGGCTCGGCGTCGAAGTCGTACAGGTCGTCGTCCTCGCCGAGCACGAAGACGTGCTCCGCCGGCAGGTCGCTCAGGGCGTCCTTCAGCTCGGGGTCGACGTAGACCACCGAGGAGCCCGAGTGCTCGACGATGTAGCGCACCTCGTCGACCGAGAGCCGGAAGTTGACCGGCACCAGCACCCGCCCGTAGCCGCAGACGCCGAAGAAGGCGGTCAGCAGCCGCGCCGAGTTGTGTGAGACGAACGCGACCCGGTCGCCGACACCCAGTCCCAGCGCGTCGTGCTTGGCGGCCATCGCGCGGGCGTGCCGGCCGACGTCGGTGTACGTCAGGTCACCGAGGCCGGGAGCGGGCTGGTCCGGCTCGTCGACCACCCCGATCCGCTCGCCGTAGACGGCGAGGGCACGGTGCAGGAAGTCGTTGACGCTGAACGGCACGATCACGGGTGGCCTCCGGATGACGCAGAGCGAGTGTGACGCCAGCCACTGTAGAGCGCGCTGCCGACATCGGGCGTGACGAGGACCTCGTTGACCTGAGCGGGTGTCCGCGACATCGTGTCTAAGACACCGAGTCACACGTACTCGGTGGTCGTCGAGAGACCCGAGGAGATCGCCGTGACTGTCACCGCCGACCGCACCGCCTCCGCCAGCACCGCCGCTGACACCGACGCCGAGAAGAGCGTCGCCGAACGCCTGCTGGACTCCAGCCGCCAGCTGTCCTACGACCCCCAGACCGAGGTCGACTGGGACGCGCCGCTGGACACCAGCTTCCACGGCACCAGCCCCGAGTGGTCGACGCTGTACGGCACCGCCTACTGGGACGAGCTCACCGAGGCCCAGCGCACCGAGCTGACCCGCCAGGAGTCCGCGTGCGTCGCCAGCACCGGCATCTGGTTCGAGCTGATCCTGCAGCAGATGATGCTGCGCGACATCTACGCGATGGACCGCACCTCCGCCGAGTTCCAGTGGGCGCTGACGGAGATCGCCGACGAGTGCCGGCACTCGATCATGTTCGCTCGCGGGTCGGAGCGGCTGGGCGCTCCGGCGTACCTCCCCAAGCGCCTCACGATGGAGCTCGGCCGCTTCTTCAAGACCGTCGCGCAGGGGGAGGCGGCGTACGCCGCGATCCTCGTCGCCGAGGAGGTGCTCGACGTCATGCAGCGCGACTGGATGCGCGACGAGCGCGTCGTCCCGATGGTGCGCACCATCAACAACATCCACGTGGTCGAGGAGTCACGGCACATGAAGTTCGCCCGCGACGAGACGATCGAGCGGATGCGGGGCATCGGCGCGCTGCGCCGCCACTACAGCGCGATCTCCGTCGCCTCGGCGGCGTACTTCATCGTGACCAGCATGGTCTCCGACGAGGTGTACGAGGTCGCCGGCCTCGACGTCGCCCGGGCCAAGCGCGAGGCCAAGGCCAACGCGCACCACCACTCGATGATGCGCTCGAGCTGCCGAGGCCTGATGGAGTTCCTGGAGAGCGCCGGCCTGCTGACGAGGCCCGCCGCGGCGATCTACCGTCGAGCACACCTGCTCTGAGTCCTACGGTGAGGCCGGGACCCCGCGACCGGGTCCCGGCCTTTCCTCTGCCCGAGAGAACCGAGAGACACCGTCGTGGCCTTCGTCATCCTCCAGAACTGCTGCAAGGACGCCTCGTGCGTCGCGGCGTGCCCGGTCAACTGCATCCACCCGGTCCCGGGTGAGGACGGCGACTACGACACCGCCCCCATGCTGTACGTCGACCCGCGCGTCTGCATCGACTGCGGCGCCTGCGCCGACGCGTGCCCGGTCGACGCGGTCGTGCCCGCGGACACGCTGAGCGGGCCGGAGCTGGCGTACGCCGAGATCAACGCCGAGCACTACGCGGGGACGCCGCTCGAGGCCTCCGGTCTCCGGCCGGACCGGCCGACCTTCCGCGACTGGGGCCGGCCGAGCTTCGACTGGTCGCTGCCCAGCGACTTCGCTCCGCTGCACGTGGCCGTGGTCGGGACCGGACCGGCGGGGATGTACGCCGCCGAGCACCTGCTGCTGCACACCGCCTCCCGGGTCACGCTGATCGACCGGCTGCCGGTCGCCGGCGGCCTGGTGCGCTACGGCGTCGCGCCGGACCACCCCGGCACCAAGCGGATCGGCGACACCTTCGCCCGGCTCTACTCCCATCCCCGGGTACGGATGCTCCTCGGCGTCGAGGTCGGCACCGACGTGTCCTTCGCCGAGATCGGCGAGCACGTCGACGCGGTGGTCGTGGCCACGGGCGCCTCCGAGGGGCGTCGGCTCGGGGTGCCCGGCGAGGACCTCGGCGGCAGCCTGAGCGGGCCGGAGTTCGTCGGGTGGTACAACGGCCACCCGGACGTCCCTGCCGATGCCGTACGCCTGGACCGCGAGCGTGCGGTGCTGGTCGGCACCGGCAACGTCGCCCTCGACATCGCCCGCATCCTCTCGGTCGACCCGGAGGTCCTGGCCGGGACGGACCTGGCCGACCACGCCCTGGCCGCGCGCCTCGAGAGTGCGGTGCGCGAGGTCGTGGTGCTCTCCCGGCGCGGGCCGGAGCACGCGGCGTACACCGCCCCGGAGCTGCGGGCGCTCTCCCACCTCGCGGGGGTCGAGCTGGTCGTCGACGACCACGACGGCGCGGCCGGTGCGACCATCGACGCCGCGGCGCCCGGAGACCACGCCGCACTGCTGCAGGGTGTCCCCCGTCGTACGGTCGACGTGTCCGGCGCCCCGGCTCCAGGTCGCCGGATCGTGCTGCGCTTCGGGGCCGAGGTCGCCGAGGCCGTCGGGTCGGCGGGGCCGGACGGGGCGGCACGTGTCGAGGAGGTCGTGCTGCGCGACGGCACCCGCGTCCCCGCCGGGCTGCTGGTGACCTCGATCGGCTACCGCGGGCGGCCGATCCAGGGGCTGCCGTACGACGACGAGCGCGGCACGGTGCCGAACGAGCACGGTCGTGTCGACGGCGCCGCTGCGACGTACGTCGTCGGGTGGGCCAAGCGTGGCTCCTCGGGCGGCATCGGTGACAACCGCACCGACGCGGCGGCCACGGTCCGCACGCTGCTCGACGACGCGGTGGCCGGACGCCTCGGCCCGCGCAAGCGCAGCACCCGCGCTCTCGGCCGGGCGGTGCGCCGCGCCCGCCCCGACGTGCTCGACGCGAAGGACCTCGCCCGCATCGAGCGCACGGAGCGCGCGGCAGGCACCGCGCAGGGGCGCCCCCGGGTCAAGCTCACGACGACCGCCGACCTGCGC